>NZ_LMJY01000013.1 GCF_001421325.1 Novosphingobium sp. Leaf2
CAGGCACCTATTTGTTGATATTCCACCCTTGAGCACCCGCCACGAAACATTCGTCCGTGCAACGGGCATTCTCCTGACAACCCCCACCACCGGACATACATCCAGGACAGAAAGCTGTAGGTGCTCCTTAGAAAGGAGGTGATCCAGCCGCACCTTCCGGTACGGCTACCTTGTTACGACTTAGTCCCAATCGCCAGTCCCACCTTCGACRGCTCCCYCCCACAAGGGGTTAGGCCACCGGCTTCGGGTGTTACCAACTTTCGTGACTTGACGGGCGGTGTGTACAAGGCCCGGGAACGTATTCACCGCAGCGTTGCTGATCTGCGATTACTAGCGACTCCGACTTCATGGGGTCGAGTTGCAGACCCCAATCCGAACTGAGACCGGCTTTTTGGGATTAGCTCCACCTCACAGTATCGCAACCCTTTGTACCGGCCATTGTAGCATGCGTGAAGCCCAAGACATAAGGGGCATGATGATTTGACGTCGTCCCCACCTTCCTCCGAGTTGACCCCGGCAGTCTCCTATGAGTCCCCRCCATAACGYGCTGGCAACATAGAACGAGGGTTGCGCTCGTTGCGGGACTTAACCCAACATCTCACGACACGAGCTGACGACAACCATGCACCACCTGTAAACCGACCACAAGTGGGGCACCTGTTTCCAGGCGTTTCCGGTTCATGTCAAGCCTTGGTAAGGTTCTTCGCGTTGCATCGAATTAATCCGCATGCTCCGCCGCTTGTGCGGGCCCCCGTNCCCCCGTCAATTCCTTTGAGTTTTAGCCTTGCGGCCGTACTCCCCAGGCGGGGCACTTAATGCGTTAGCTACGGCGCGGAAAACGTGGAATGTCCCCCACACCTAGTGCCCAACGTTTACGGCATGGACTACCAGGGTATCTAATCCTGTTCGCTCCCCATGCTTTCGCTCCTCAGCGTCAGTTAATGCCCAGAGACCTGCCTTCGCCATCGGTGTTCCTCCTGATATCTGCGCATTYCACCGCTACACCAGGAATTCCARTCTCCCCTACMKCACTCYAGTCTGCCCGTACCCACCGCAGATCCGGAGTTGAGCCCCGGACTTTCACGGCAGACGCGACAAACCGCCTACGAGCTCTTTACGCCCAATAATTCCGGATAACGCTTGCRCCCTACGTATTACCGCGGCTGCTGGCACGTAGTTAGCCGGCGCTTCTTCTGCAGGTACCGTCACTTWCGCTTCTTCCCTACTGAAAGAGGTTTACAACCCGAAGGCCGTCATCCCTCACGCGGCGTCGCTGCATCAGGCTTCCGCCCATTGTGCAATATTCCCCACTGCTGCCTCCCGTAGGAGTCTGGGCCGTGTCTCAGTCCCAGTGTGGCCGGTCACCCTCTCAGGCCGGCTACCCGTCGTCGCCTTGGTGAGCCATTACCTCACCAACAAGCTGATAGGCCGCGAGTCCATCCMARACCGMAAAAGCTTTCCACCMMCCACCATGCGATGAKSAGTCATATCCGGTATTAGACCCAGTTTCCCAGGCTTATCCCAGAGTCAAGGGCAGGTTACTCACGTGTTACTCACCCG
>NZ_LMJY01000014.1 GCF_001421325.1 Novosphingobium sp. Leaf2
ACCTTGTAGTTGTGACGGCGTGCCTTTTGAAGAATGAGCCTGCGAGTTAGTGWTAYGTSGCGAGGTTAACCCGTGTGGGGCAGCCGTAGCGAAAGCGAGTCTGAATAGGGCGATTCAGTCGCATGTCCTAGACCCGAAGCGAAGTGATCTACCCATGGCCAGGTTGAAGCGACGGTAAGACGTCGTGGAGGACCGAACCCACTTCAGTTGAAAATGGAGGGGATGAGCTGTGGGTAGGGGTGAAAGGCCAATCAAACTTCGTGATAGCTGGTTCTCCCCGAAATGCATTTAGGTGCAGCGTTGCGTGTTTCTTATCGGAGGTAGAGCTACTGGATGGCTAATGGGCCCTACAAGGTTACTGACGTCAGCCAAACTCCGAATGCCGGTAAGTGAGAGCGYAGCAGTGAGACTGTGGGGGATAAGCTTCATAGTCGAGAGGGAAACAGCCCAGACCACCAACTAAGGCCCCTAAGCGTGTGCTAAGTGGGAAAGGATGTGGAGTTGCGAAGACAACCAGGAGGTTGGCTTAGAAGCAGCCATCCTTAAAAGAGTGCGTAATAGCTCACTGGTCAAGTGATTCCGCGCCGACAATGTAGCGGGGCTCAAGTACACCGCCGAAGTTGTGGATTTCAGACATTAGCCAAGCCCTTGTGGTTCAGGCGTYTGGAKKGGTAGGGGAGCGTCGTGTGGGCAGTGAAGTCGCGGTGGAAACCAGCGGTGGAGCCTACACGAGTGAGAATGCAGGCATGAGTAGCGAAAGACGGGTGAGAAACCCGTCCGCCGAATGATCAAGGGTTCCAGGGTCAAGCTAATCTGCCCTGGGTAAGTCGGGACCTAAGGCGAGGCCGACAGGCGTAGTCGATGGACAACGGGTTGATATTCCCGTACCGGCGAAAAACCGCCCATGYTGAACAGGGGATACTAACYGCCCGARACCTGCCCGATCRCCCTTGTGGTGTGAGGGTTTTGGTGGAGCGCGGGACCTGATCCTGGGAGGCAAGCGTATTAACAGGTGTGACGCAGGAAGGTAGCCGAGCCGGGCGATGGTTGTCCCGGTCTAAGGATGTAGGGCGAGTGGTAGGCAAATCCGCCACTCATGATGCCTGAGATCTGATGGGACYCCCGTWWGGGGGGATTYGGTGATCCTATGCTGCCRAGAAAAGCATCGACGCGAGGTTYTAGCCGCCCGTACCCCAAACCGACWCAGGTGRTCAGGTAGAGAATACTAAGGMGATCGAGAGAATTATGGTTAAGGAACTCGGCAAAATGCCCCCGTAACTTCGGGAGAAGGGGGGCCCCCATCGTGATGGACACTAGCTGT
>NZ_LMJY01000015.1 GCF_001421325.1 Novosphingobium sp. Leaf2
TGTAAGTTRTYGGCCTATTAGTACCGGTCAGCTTCACGAGTCGTTAGTCCTCGCTTCCACATCCGGCCTATCAACCCAGTGGTCTGGCTGGGGGCCTCTCACACAATAAAGTGTATGGAAATCTCATCTCGAAGCGAGCTTCCCGCTTAGATGCTTTCAGCGGTTATCCCATCCGAACGTAGCTAATCAGCGGTGCACTTGGCAGTACAACTGACACACCAGAGGTTCGTCCGTCCCGGTCCTCTCGTACTAAGGACAGCCCTTCTCAAATTTCCTGCGCGCGCAGCGGATAGGGACCGAACTGTCTCACGACGTTCTAAACCCAGCTCGCGTACCGCTTTAATGGGCGAACAGCCCAACCCTTGGGACCTACTCCAGCCCCAGGATGCGACGAGCCGACATCGAGGTGCCAAACCATGCCGTCGATATGGACTCTTGGGCAAGATCAGCCTGTTATCCCCGAGGTACCTTTTATCCGTTGAGCGACGGCCATTCCACAATGTACCGCCGGATCACTAGTCCCGACTTTCGTCCCTGCTCGAGATGTCTCTCTCACAGTCAAGCTCCCTTGTGCACTTACACTCGACACCTGATTGCCAACCAGGCTGAGGGAACCTTTGGGCGCCTCCGTTACTTTTTAGGAGGCAACCGCCCCAGTTAAACTACCCATCAGGCACTGTCCCTGACCCGGATTACGGGCCGAAGTTAGATGTCCAAAGTGACCAGAGTGGTATTTCAACGATGACTCCACCCGAACTGGCGTCCGGGCTTCAACGTCTCCCACCTATCCTACACAAGCCACTCCGAACACCAATACCAAACTATAGTAAAGGTCTCGGGGTCTTTCCGTCCTGCTGCGCGTAACGAGCATCTTTACTCGTACTGCAATTTCGCCGAGTTTATGGTTGAGACAGCGGGGAAGTCGTTACTCCATTCGTGCAGGTCGGAACTTACCCGACAAGGAATTTCGCTACCTTAGGATGGTTATAGTTACCACCGCCGTTTACTGGGGCTTAAATTCTCAGCTTCGCCCTTACAGGCTAACCGGTCCTCTTAACCTTCCAGCACCGGGCAGGAGTCAGTCCGTATACATCGTCTTGCGACTTCGCACGGACCTGTGTTTTTAGTAAACAGTCGCTTCCCCCTGGTCTCTGCGGCCCCTGCACGCTCCGGACAGCTAGTGTCCATCACGATGGGGGCCCCC
>NZ_LMJY01000016.1 GCF_001421325.1 Novosphingobium sp. Leaf2
GCCCAAAGACCCCCGGACCAGGCGCCGTCGCCCACATGTCCCTTCATCAATTTCCAACAATGTCAAAGAACCAACAGACAAAAAACCCGGACAACCAGRCAACCCCCRCCTCTCGCGATTTGGGGATACGCCTTATGCCCGTCGTGTCTGCGACCACCAAAACCCGGTCARACCGTCCAGTCCCTCGTGGTGAAACGCCCTCTAAAACCACAAACCGAGTCGGTCAACTCCCCAATGAAAGAAAAATGACACCACTCAATCATACCATCCACAGCGCACGCCAACTCGCTGATCTTCGCGTATGCNCCTCTCGCGATTTGGGGATACGCCTTATGCCCGTCGTGTCTGCGACCACCAAAACCCGGTCAAACCGTCCAGTCCCTCGTGGTGAAACGCCCTCTAAAACCACAAACCGAGTCGGTCAACTCCCCTTTTCATAAAAACTTTCATGCCCGGGAACCAAGGCGAAAAATCGGCCAAAGATTGGCAGCGCGGTAATCCTCTCGCCTGCCCCACACGCTTTGTTTACCACGCGGCGGCTAGTGCGCGTATGAATGCGTGCCCCCTCGGCGCAGGCCATAATCAGGATTTTTCATGCCGACACCGGCCATCAGCGTTGCGATGAGCGTCTACAATGGCGAGCGATTTCTGGCGGCCGCCATCGAGAGCGTGCTGGCGCAGGACTTTACCGATTTCGAATTCCTGATTCTCGACGATGGATCGACCGACGCCACGGCGGCGATCGTGCGCGGCTATGCTGCGAACGACGCGCGTATCCGGCCCATCGTGCGCGAGAATCGCGGGCTCGTCGCCAGTCTCAACGAACTGATCGACGCTGCCCGCGCGCCCATCGTGGCGCGCATGGACGCGGACGACATCTGCCGCGCCGATCGCTTCGGCAAGCAGCTGCGTTTCCTGTCAGAGAACCCGGACTATGGCGTGGTAGGCAGTTGGACTGCGGACATCGACGCGTTCGACAAACCCTACCACATCACCGGCAAGGACCATCCGCCGACGCACGAGGCTTTCCTGGAGGCGATCGAGAACGGCTGGCCCCTGCTCTGCCATCCGGCTGCGATGTTTCGCAAAGACGTGGTCCAATCGGTAGGCGGCTATCACGGCGCGTTTCGCCATTGCGAAGACTACGACTTGTGGCTGCGGCTGGCCTCTGTAACCCGGCTGGCAAGCATCCCCGAGCGCCTGCTGCGCTATCGCCATTATCCCAATCAGGTGTCGAGCCGGCACGCCACCGAACAGCAGATCGGCGCGGCAGTATCCTACCTTGCGTACCGTGAGCGCCGTGCCGGACGGCCCGACCCCACCGCAACGCTGGATCGGCTGCCTCCGGTTGATGGCCTCGATGCGCTGTTCGGGCGCGACGGCGTGGCACGCGATGTGCGGGCACGCGTCGCCCCGCAGTTGCTCTATTCCCGCATCGGCCTGCGCGACGAAGGGTTCGACCTGCTGCGTCGTCACCTGCGCGAGGGCGGTGGGCGCGACGGGATGTGGCGCGTGGTCGCCCGGCTGGTCCGCTTCGGCGAGCCGGTGCGCGCCGCCAAGCTGGCCGCCACGCTCGTGGCGCACCGATGAGCGTGCCCCGCCCGCCGATGAGCGTTCGCGGTGCCGCGGTGTGGGCGATGGCGGGCCAGTACCTGTCGTTCGCCATACAATTCGCAAGCTCGGTGGTGATCTCGCGGCTGTTCCTCTCGCCGGGCGAAGTCGGGCTGTTTTCGATCGCGCTCGCCGCCGCGCTGCTGGTGGCGATCCTGCAGGACTTCGGACTGTCGCGCTATATTTCGGGCTTGCGGGATATAGACGACGGCGAAGTGCGCCGGTGCAGCTCGGTGGCGCTGCTGTTTTCGCTGCTGGTCGCCGCCATGATCGCCGCGCTGGCGTGGCCGCTGGCGCAGCTATACCATCTGCCCGCGTTGACGCCGCTGCTGACGATCATCGCGTCGAGCTATCTGTTCCTGCCGCTGGCCGTGGTGCCGATGGCGCTGATGGCGCGCGAGATGCGCTTCGACCGGCATTTCCTGATCAACGTTGGCGGCGCAGCGGCGCAAGGCGGGGTGGCGATCACCTTGGCGGCGATGGGCTACTCCGCCTTCGCGCTGGCGTGGGCGACGGTGGCCGCCGGGCTGGCGCGCGGGCTTATCGCCCAGGTTTTGCGCCCCTCCCTGCCCTGGCCGCCACGGCTTGACGGGCTGCGCACCGTGATTGGTTTTGGCACCCGATCGAGCGTATTGTACCTGACCGGTGCGCTGGGCACCCGCACCCCCGACCTTATCCTGGGCAAGCTGGTGACGCTGACCTCGGTCGGTCTGTACAGCCGCGCTTCCAGCCTGTCCGATCAGTTTCGCACCCTGATTTCTGGCGCGATCGGCAGCGTGTTCTTTCCCGCCTTTGCCCGGATCCGCGATCGGGGTGAGGATCTGGGGCCACCATACCTGCGGGTATGCGCCGGCTATTCCGCCGTCGTGTGGCCGGGCATGGCCGGGCTTGCGCTGGCGTCCGAGCCGATCGTGCGCGTTCTGTACGGAGACAAGTGGATGGGCGTGGCGCCGCTGCTGCTGATGATCTCGGTGGCGGAGATTGGGCTGGTCTCGTTGCCTTTGGTGAGCGACATTCCGATCCTGATGGGGCGGATGAACCGGCTGCTGGCTTACAACGCGGTCGATACCGCCATGTCGCTGATCTTGCTGGCGCTGGGGGCATGGTGGGGCGGCGTGGAAGGCGCGGCGGCATCGCGAATTATCTATGCCGTAGCGTGGCTGGCGCTGTATGCCGGGTTCATGCACCGTCTGGTCGGGTTCGACCGGCGCGGGCTGCTGTCCATCTACCTGCGCAGCGCGGTAGCGACGGCGGCGGCGATAGGTCCGCTGGCGATCGCGTACCTGTGCTGGGCGGGGCCGGCGACCATCGGCATCCCCGCGCTGCTGCTGGCCGTGGCGCTCGGCGCCGGCTGCTGGCTGGCGGCGCTGGCGCTGCTGCGCCATCCCGCGTTGGACGAACTGTTGGCGATGGCATCGGCGGTGCCGCCTTTGCGCCCGCTCGCCGCCCGCCTTGGCCGCGCCGCATGACGCCGCTGTCCACCGTGCATAGCCCCGTCCGGCGCGAACCGCCGCGCCCGCCGGAACAGCGCAACGCGACGTATGGCGCACACTTCGATTGGGAGACGCTGTTCTACGATGTCTACCGGGCAGGCCCGCACATCGTGTTCCAGGGGCCGCCCCTGCTCAACTTGCGGGACATGGCGGAGCAGTGCGACTATTTCGCGCAGCATCTTGGCGGCCTGTTCCCCAAGGCACGCCTCATCGAACGCAACCGGTCGAGCGAATACTGGGTGCGGGACGATGCCGATACGGTCGTGCTGGGCGGGGCGATGGGCGATGCGGCAGTCACGGTCCAGCCCAGTGGCGTGGCGACATTCGCCGGGCGGCGGGTGCTGCATACCCTCTCGCGCAACAACGACATCGCCTGGATCCTGGATTGGGTGCGCTTCTACGTGGCCGTGCATGGCGCGGATGCGGTGCTTCTGTATGACAACGCTTCCGACGCCTACAGCACCGATGATCTGCGCGCGGCGCTGGCCCAAACCTTTCCCGCCATCGTCAGCGAAGTGGTGGACTGGCCGTTTCCCTACGGCCCGCAAGGGGGCATGGCCGGCGCGGTGAATGGGCGCGAAACGCCGTGGGATTCTGATTTCTGCCAGACCGGGTCGCTCCAGCACGCCCGATTCCGTTTTCTGGGCAAGGCCCGCAGCGTGCTCAACGTCGATATCGACGAACTGGTCTTGTCGGATAAAGGGCGCGCAATCTTCGATGCCACGGAGCGGTCGCGGGGCGGGTTCATCAAGTTCGCAGGAAACTGGATCAGCGCGACCACGCCCCACGGCATCGCGCCGGGTCAGGGCCGGCACGCCGACTTCTGGCTGAAAGACGCGCTGGAAACGGACACTTGCCCGCCCAAGTGGTGCGTGGTGCCATCGAAAACCAGCCGCACCCGGCATTGCTGGTCGGTCCACAACCTGTTCGGCACGCGGCGTAATCGGCGCATTTCGCAGGAGTTTGCATACCGTCACATGCGCGGCATTTCGCATGGTTGGAAGGAAAACCGGTGGGACGCGGTGGCTTTCGATCCGCAGCGCTTCACGCCCGATGCGCCCTTGCAAGACGCGTTCGCCGCTGCCGGGATGATGCCCGACCATCCCGGATGCCGGTGATCGCGATTGTTTCTGGCGCGCACGTCCCTAAATAGCGCCGATGCCGCCAGACACCGCAATCAACGATCCCAAGGCGCGCCACGACGGCTGGCGCACGCTTTTGCGCTTCATGCCGTATCTGTGGCCCCGCGATAATCCGGGCCTGCGCTGGCGGATCGTATGGGCCTGCGTGTTCATCGTGCTATCCACCGCCACGCAGCTGGTCCTGCCTTATCTGATGAAATGGGCGGTGGACCTGATGGGCGCCACCGGACCCCGGATGATCCAGCTGACGATGCTGATGGTGCTGGGTTACGCCGCAGGCCGGTTCATCCAGACCGGGTTCGACAACTTGCGCAACATCGTGTTCGAGCGGGTCGGACAGGACGCAACGCGCGATCTGGCGCAAAACGTGTTCGGACAGCTGCACCGTCTGTCGCTGCGCTTCCACCTGGCGCGCCGCACCGGCGAAGTGACCAAGACGATCGAGCGCGGCACCAAAAGCATCGATACGATGCTGTATTTCATGCTGTTCAACATCGCCCCCACGATCCTGCAATTGCTGGTGGTGGCAGTGATCTTCTACGTCAATTTCGGCGTCGGTCTGGTGATCGCCACCGGCGTGGCCGTGGCGGCCTACATCTGGGTGACGCGCACGATCACCGAATGGCGCACAAAGCTGCGCGAGCAGATGAACCGGCTGGACGGGCAAGCCCTGTCGCGCGCGGTGGATTCGCTGCTGAACTACGAGACGGTCAAATACTTCTCCGCTGAAAAGCGCGAGGAAGCGCGCTATGCCCAGGCCACCAGCGCGTATGCCAATGCTGCGGTGAAAAGCGAAAACTCGCTCGGCCTGCTCAACATCGCGCAAGGCATCGTGGTGAACCTGCTGATGGCCGGCGCGCTGGCGTGGACCGTTTACGGCTGGTGGCGCGGGCAATACACCGCTGGCCAGCTGGTGTTCGTGCAGACCTATTTGACGCAGCTGTTCCGCCCGCTTGACATGCTGGGCATGGTCTATCGCACGATCCGGCAGGGCCTGATCGACATGGCGGAAATGTTCCGCCTGCTCGACACCGAAGTCGAAGTGCCCGACGCGCCCGGCGCGCCCGCGCTGGCGATCCGACAGCCGTCGATCACCTTCGACAACGTGGTGTTCGGGTATGACCCGGACCGCACGATCCTGCACGGCCTGTCATTCCACGTGCCGGCGGGCCAGGCCTTCGCCATCGTCGGCCCGTCCGGCGCCGGCAAGTCAACCATCGCGCGGTTGTTGTTCCGCTTCTACGATCCGCAAGCAGGGCGCATCCTGATCGACGGACAGGACATCCGCGACGTGACGCAGGCGTCCTTACGCGCCGCGATCGGCATCGTGCCGCAGGATTCGGTGCTGTTCAACGACACCATCGGCTACAATATCGGCTACGGACGTGAAGGATCGGGCGCCGAAGACATTGCCGAGGGCGCGCGCGGCGCCGCGCTGGGCGACCTTATAGCCCGCCTGCCACACGGTTTTGACACCGAGGTGGGCGAGCGCGGGCTCAAGCTATCGGGCGGTGAAAAGCAGCGCGTGGCCATCGCCCGCACGCTGGTGAAGAACCCGCCGATCCTGATTCTGGACGAGGCGACCAGCGCGCTGGATACGCGCACCGAGCAGGACATCCTTGCCACCCTGCACCGCGTTGCCGAACACCGCACATCGCTGTCCATCGCGCACCGCTTGTCCACGATCTCGGATGCGGACCGTATCCTCGTGCTCAACGAAGGACGATTGGCGGAAAGCGGCACGCACGCGCAGTTGCTGCGGCAGGACGGGCTTTACGCAGAGATGTGGGCGCGCCAGGCGGACGAAGCCGAAGCGATGATCGAAGCGGCGGAGTAAGCCGCCGCGCGCTTCAGGCCATCTCGTCCTCGACCGTCCATGCCGCCAGGTTATCCTCCTGTCCGATCAATGCCAGGCCGTGCGCGATCGAGGTCAATTCCCCGCCACTGTCGATCCTGGCATCGCCAAAGCGCCGGGTAAACAGCGCCCGCACCGCCGGGATCAACGATGAGCCACCCGTCAGGAAGACGTGATCGATCGCCTCGGCACCCAGCCCCGCACGGGCCAGAGCCAGGTCAACGGTTTGCGCGATCCGGGCCAGATCGGGGGCGATCCAGCTCTCGAAGTCGGCACGGGTCACTTCCGCCGCGATGGACAAGTCCGCGCTGTCGAACCGGAACGTGGCCACCTCGTCCTGTGACAAGGCGCGCTTCAGGCCGCCGACCGCATCGTACAGCGGATAGCCCAGTTCGTTTTCAACCACCGCGATCATGCGGCCGATCGCGGCGGTATCGGTGGCGGCGCGCTGCAGACGCGCCAGTTCTTCCAGCGTGCGGCGGTTGCGCAGCAGCGCCAGCCGCGACCAGTCGGCAAAATCGGCGAAGTGGCCATCGGGGATTTCCAGCACCTTGTCGAACGACCGATAGGTGCCGCCCTTGCCCAGCATCGGCAGCACCAGCTTGTCCATGATGCGAAAATCGAATCGGTCGCCGGCAATGCCAACGCCGGCCGAACCCAGCGGCGTGCAGCGCGGCGTCGATCCCGGCGCGGCCACGCGCACCACCGAAAAGTCGCTGGTGCCGCCGCCGAAGTCCGCAACCAGCAGCGTTGCAGGCTCCGTCAGGCGCGCCGCGAAGCTGTAGGCCGCGCCGATCGGCTCGTACACGTAGTGCACCTCGCGCTCCAGCAGCGCGAACATCGCATCGTACCGGGTGCGCGCCAGCGCGGGATCGGGCCGCGCACCGACGTAGCGCACGGGCCGGCCCACCACGATACGTTCGGGCAGGTTCGCCAGCGCCTCACCGCCGTGGCCAATCAGATGGCGCAAAAACACCTGCCCCAGTTCCTCGAAGCGCATGCGCCGCTCGAACAAGGGCGCGCTTTCGAACAGAGGATTGGCCGCCACCGATTTGAAGGACTGCAGGAACCGGCTGCCCTGCGGAAAATCCAGGAACTCCGCGATCGCCCACGGACCGGCCTCATGGGCAAGCGCGCCGCGCGGGCCGTCGTCCTGCCAGAAGCACAGGGCCGACCGGAAGACCGAGCCGGTGCCGTCCGGCGCGGCGAAGTCCACCATCCGCGCAGCGCCATCCCCGTCGCCAAGCGCGACCACGGAGTTGGTGGTGCCAAAATCGATGCCGGCGCTGCGGATGCTGGCGCTACCGATATGCGCTGGGGGCGGGGATGCGCCGGGTGTCATGACCGTCCTTGAAAAGCGCCTGTCTTCGCGGGGCGCACCTATGGCAACGCGCCGCCGCCCATGCAACCGCCCTTGCCGGGTTGTAAGACTTCAGTCCTTGCCCAGCTTCAGGCCCTTGAGCGCGGCGAACGGGCTTGCATCCTCTGGTATGCCGATGCCGGCAGCGCGCCTCGCCGCTTCTGCCTGCGGACCCACCAGGAACGGGTCGATCGCCAACGCCAAACTTTGCGCCACCGCCTCGCCCAGATCGAAATGCGTGCCCTCGTATTCGATCTCGTCAAGTTCCTCGGCGGTCAGCTCCACTTCCTCGTCCGCCGCGTAGGTGGTGCTTTGCGGCACGAAGCGGAAGAACAGCGGCTCGTTCACCGTTACCGGCAGGTCTTCCGCCGATACCGCGCAGGACTGCACGATCTGCGCGGTGAGAACCCCGCTCGCCTCGATCTGGAAGCCCCCTGCCCGCTGCCTGCAGGCAAGATCGAGATCGGCGGCCAGGCTATCGACCGACACAAGTCCGAAACGCCGCGCCAGCGCCGCGCGCTCAGCAGCATCAGGCTCCAGCCGCACGTGCAGGCCTTCCACGTGGCGCACGTCGAAGGGACGGGAAAACTCCGGCGTCATCGCACGATCCTGCCGGCAAGCAAGTCATCGCCGGGCAGCGCGGCGATCTGCGCATCGAGCCGGCGCACCGCGCTTACCAGCAGCGCCCGGTCCGGCGAATCGGTGAGGCTGACATTGCGATCCAGCGCTTCGCCCAGCGCCGCGTCATCCTGCGCCAGCGCGGTGCGGAACGCCCCCAGGCGGCCGCCCAGCACACTCATCAGCTTGCCCATGTGCTTGCCGACCACAAGATCGCCCACGCCGGACTGGCGCAGCTGTCCGTCCATGTCGTCGACGAACAGCTCGGTCAGCGCAGCCGACGGGGCGATGAGCGAATCGTCGGTCTCGCGGTCCCGCTCCATCCGCAGCAGGACCAGCACCAGCACCAGCGTGACCGCATCGAAGCGGCCCGGCACCGTGTCCGCAATGCCGCAATCGGCATACCAGAACCGTTCCCGCGCAATCTCGACAATACGGTGCCACAAGGGGCGCACCGCTTCGCGCGGATCGGGGTGCCGGGAGAACAGGCGGGAAATCAGAGACACAGAAGGCAGACCTTTGCACGAGAGCATCGTTAAGCGGCAATTCAAGCGCGGCATCCCAACGCCCATTGCGCGGGCGCTATCGGGGCCGTAAGGCCTTCAGGCGATATAGGGGACCGGGCGCGGCGGCAATGGCTGCGGCGCACGATCCTGCGGTTTGGAGTGTGAAAATGCGCAAGGTGGGTATCAAGGTGAAGACAGCGGCGGTGGCGCTGGCCTTGGCCGCGTCGGTTGGCGGCTGCACCTCGATCCGCGATCATCGCGGCTACCTGATCGATCAGACGCTGCTCGATTCGGTGCAGCCGGGGATCGACAATCGCCAGTCTGTGGAAAAGACGCTGGGGCGTCCCACCTTCGAAAGCCAGTTCGGCCAGAAGGACTGGTACTATATTTCGCAAACGGTGAAGACCCCGCCGTTCCGCGGGCCGCGCACTACCGAGCAGACGATCCTGCGCGTGCGCTTCGATGCCGCCAACAACGTCGTGGCGGTTGACAAGCGCGGCATGGAACAGGTCGCGCGTCTGAGCCCTGACGGCCATGTCACGCCAACGCTGGGCCGCCATCGCAGCCTGCTGGAAGACCTGTTCGGCAACATCGGATCGGTCGGTGCGGCCGGCATGGGCGCAAGCCCGGGTGGCAACGGCAGCAACACCGGCCCCGGTCCGAACGGCAGCTGATCGCCCAAGGTACGCCGCTGTGTGATGGGGGTGGCTTGAAGCTGCCCGGCGCGGTCATATATCCGCGCCCATGAACAACGACGCGGCGAGCCACGGCCTTATCCAGTGGCACGGAACAACCATCATCGGCGTGCGCAAGGGCGGCAAGACCGTCATCGCCGGCGATGGCCAGGTTTCCATGGGCAACACCGTGATGAAGCCCAATGCGCGCAAGGTCCGGCGGATCGGCGAAGGCGGAAAAGTCATCGCCGGGTTCGCTGGTGCGACCGCAGACGCGTTCACCTTGTTCGAACGGCTGGAGCGTAAGCTGGAGCAGTATCGCGGCCAGCTGATGCGATCCGCCGTCGAACTCGCGAAGGACTGGCGCACGGACAAATACCTGCGCAATCTCGAAGCGCTGATGATCGTGGCGGATACCGAAACGCTGCTGGTGCTCACCGGCAACGGCGATGTGCTGGAGCCCGAAGGCGGGATCACTGCGATCGGTTCCGGCGGCAATTACGCGCTCGCCGCCGCCCGCGCCATCGATGCCTACGAACAGGACGCGGAAACGATCGCGCGCAAGGCCATGCAGGTCGCCGCTGACATCTGCGTCTTCACCAACGACCGCGTGACGGTCGAGACCGTCTGATCGGACACCCATGAACGACAATCTTACCCCCAAGGCGATCGTCGCCGCGCTTGACGCACACATCATCGGCCAGGCGGATGCCAAGAAGGCGGTCGCGGTCGCGTTGCGCAACCGCTGGCGGCGCCAGCACCTTGACGCGGATCTGCGCGACGAGGTCACCCCCAAGAACATCCTGATGATCGGGCCGACCGGGTGCGGCAAGACCGAGATCAGCCGCCGTCTGGCGAAGCTGGCCGATGCCCCGTTCGTCAAAGTGGAAGCCACCAAGTTCACCGAAGTGGGCTACGTCGGGCGCGACGTGGAGCAGATCGCCCGCGACCTGGTGGAAGAAGCGATCCGGCTGGAAAAAGAACGCCGCCGCGAATCCGTGCGCGATGCGGCCAGCAAGGCGGCGATGGACCGGCTGCTCAACGCGCTGGTCGGAGACGGGGCTTCCGAAGCCACCCGCGCAGCCTTCCACCAGCGCATCACGCAAAATGCGATGAACGACACCGAGGTGGAAATCGAGGTCGAGGAAGCGCCGTCCTCGGCGATGGAAATCCCCGGTATGGGCGGCTCGGTAGGCATGATCAACTTGTCCGACATCATGGGCAAGATGGGCGGCCAGCGCATGAAGCGGCGCAAGATGAAAGTGCCGGACGCGTGGGACAAGCTCGTCGACGAGGAATCGGACAAGCGCATGGACCAGGACGATGTGGCGCGCGTCGCACTGGCGAACGCGGAGGCCAACGGCATCGTCTTCCTAGATGAGATCGACAAGATCGCGGTGTCCGACGTGCGCGGGGGTTCAGTCAGCCGCGAAGGCGTGCAGCGCGATCTGCTGCCGCTGATCGAAGGCACAACGGTGGCGACCAAATACGGACCGATGAAGACCGACCACGTGCTGTTCATCGCCAGCGGCGCCTTCCACGTTGCCAAGCCCAGCGACATGCTGCCCGAACTGCAGGGCCGCCTGCCGATCCGCGTCGAACTGAAGGCGCTGACCGAAGACGATTTCGTGCGCATCCTGTCGGAAACGCGCGCCAATCTCGTGGCGCAATACCGGGCGTTGCTGGCGACCGAGCAGGTGACCGTCGAAATTACGCCGGATGCGATCCGCGAAGTCGCCCGCATCGCTGCGCAAGTGAACGAAAGCGTCGAGAACATCGGCGCGCGCCGGTTGCAGACGGTCATGGAAAAGCTGCTTGAGGAACTTAGCTTCGAGGCCGAAGACCGCAAGGGCGAGACCGTGACGATCGACGAGGCTTATGTGCGCCAGAAACTGGAAGGTGTTGCCGCCAATGCGGACCTTTCCAAGTATATCCTCTGACGCTTTGTTCTTTTAACGTTCCGCGTGATGGGCTACCTTGGATTCCAAGGAGATCACCTATGACGTTGGAAGGTGGATGCCAGTGCGGCGCGGTGCGCTACGCGGTGAAGGGGCAGCCGGCGCACGTGGCCCTGTGCCACTGCGTTGATTGCCGCAAGTCATCAGGCGCGCCGGTCACTGCCTGGGCGGCCTACGCCGCCGCAGATTTCGCCCTGCTGGCCGGAGATCCTGCAGCGTACAGTTCCAACGGATCATCCATCCGGCATTTCTGCGCCACTTGCGGCACCGGTCTGTATTTCGTGAACGAGGCTGTCCTGCCTGGACTGGTAGACATTCAGGTCGCCACGCTGGACGATCCCGATGCCTTGCCGCCGCAAGTCCATATCCAGACGGCGGAGCGCGTCGGCTGGATGGAAAGTGCGGACGCTTTGCCCGCGTTCGCACGCTATCCAGGCTGACGCAAGCGGTGGGCTTACCGCCGGGAGCAGACTGGGATCTGCACGCCGATGGGGCATGTCACTATGGTGGGCTTGCCGCCGAACTGTTGCCCGCCCTCGCCGAGGTTTTGACATCCCAGCCTTCACATCAGGCGGGCCTACGGATGGTCGGTATCGCGCCACTTGCTCGAATGCTGGGGCCTGACAGTCTGATCGGCCAAAAAGTGACCGATCTTGGCGGCGTGCCGGCACACCCGGTTCGCGCCGTCCTTTTCAACAAAGCCGGCGATATGAACTGGGCGCTGGGCTGGCATCAGGACCGCACGATTGCCGTGCGCCAACGAGTAGATACGCCAGGCTTTGGCCCCTGGTCCGTAAAACGGGGCATCCAGCACGTCGAACCGCCGTTCGCAGTGATCGCCGCGATGCTGACGGTCCGCATCCACATTGATCGCGTTGACGAAGACAATGCGCCGCTGCTGGTCGCATTGGGTTCGCATCGCCTGGGCCGCATTGCCGTGACAGACGTGGGCGCGGTTGTCGAACGCTGCACGATCCGTCCTTGCCTGGCAGATGCGGGCGATGTCTGGATTTATCACACGCCGGTCGTGCATGCTTCCCGCGCGGCGAGGCCGGGCCGGCGGCGCCGGGTGTTGCAGGTGGACTATGCATCGCAGCACTTGCCAGCCGGACTGGAATGGCTAGGCATCTGACCCTGCCGAATGGAGAGCGACCTTGTTTCAAACCCCGGAAGACCGCCCCGTGTATCGCCTGCTGACGGGCACCGACGACCGCGCATTTTGCGAGCGGGTGTCCGAAGCGCTTGCGCAGGGCTGGCGGCTCTATGGTTCACCCACCTTGGCGTGGGATACTGCTGAAAATAGCATGAAGGCAGCGCAGGCCGTGGTCTGGCACGAGGCTGACGTGGTGAAATAAGGTCAGCACAAACAAAAGCCGGGCCGACATGCGCCGGCCCGGCTTTTGTTTGCCGTTGCATGAGCGACAAGCGCGATCAGAACGGGATGTCGTCGTCCAGATCATCGCCGTAGCCGCCGGAGCTGCCGCCCGATGCGCCGCCGGTCTTGCCCCATTCGCTGCCGCCCGCGCTGCTGCCGGAACCGCCGCCAGAGCCGCCACCCCAGTCGCCACCGCCTGAGCGAGCGCCGCCGCCGCCGCCGCCGCCCGATGCGCCGCCTTCGTTCCAGCCGCCGCCGCTGCGCTGGCCACCGCCGCCGCTACCGCCGCCTTGCGCGCCATCGAGCATGGTCAGCACCCCACCGATGCCGCCAACCGACACTTCGGTGGTGTAGCGATCGTTACCGTTCTGGTCCTGCCATTTACGGGTGCGCAGCTGACCTTCGATATAGACCTTCGAGCCTTTGCGCAGGAAGCGTTCGGCAACGCCGACCAGCCCATCGGACTGCAGGACGACCGAGTGCCATTCAGTGCGCTCCTTGCGCTCACCGGTGGCGCGGTCCTTCCAGGTTTCCGACGTTGCGATGCGCAAGTTCGCGATGCGCCCGCCGTTCTGGAAGGATTTGACCTCCGGGTCTGCTCCCAGGTTGCCGACGATGATGACCTTGTTGACGCTGCCTGCCATGCGGGAATCGCTTTCCTCTTAAACTTGCGCGCAGCGGTAGCGAAATGTGCCCGCACCTGCGAGTCACGCGCAGCGCTTTTCCGCAACGTTACAGCCCCGCTGCCACCGCGATCCAATACGTGGCGCCCGCCGCTATATACGCCAGGCCGAACAGGTACGTCAGCATGAACGCCGGCCACTTCCAGCCGTTCGTCTCGCGCCGGGTGACCGCGATGGTGGACATGCACTGCGGCGCGAACACGAACCACGCCAGGAAAGCCAGCGCCATCGGCAACGTCCAGTGACGCTTGAGCTGGTCGCCCAGCTCGGCGGCCTGCAGATCCTCGTTATCGCCCGCATCCACCGCGTATGTCGTGGCGAGCGAGGCCACCGCCACTTCGCGCGCCGCCATCGCCGGGATCAGCGCCAGCGCCATGTCCCGGTTGAATCCGATCGGCTTGACCACCACGGCCAGGCCATTGGCCACCCTGCCCGCGATCGAGGCGTTGACTTGGCTTTCGCCGGGCGCGGCCTTGGGAAAGTTCAGCAGCAGCCACAGCACCACGGTGACCATGAAGATGATCGTGCCGGCCCGGCGCAGGAAGATCCAGGCGCGCTGCCACAGGCCGATCGCCATGTCTTTCAGCCGGGGCAGCTGATATTTGGGCAGTTCCATGATGAAGCCCGAGGCATCGCCCTTCGTCACCGTCATGCGCAGCACCAGCGCCACCACGACGGCCCCCAGGATGCCGGCGAGGAACAGCGCGAACAGTACGAGGCCCTGCAAGCCGACGCCTGGCCCCACGGTTGTGGCCGGAATGAAGGCACCGATGATCACCGTATAGACCGGCAGCCGCGCCGAGCAGGTCATCATCGGGGCGATTAGGATCGTGGTCAGCCGGTCCTTGGGATCGCTGATCGATCGCGTGGCCATGATGCCCGGAATCGCGCAGGCGAAACTGGAGAGAAGCGGGATGAAGCTGCGTCCCGAAAGGCCCACGAACGCCATCAGCCGGTCCATCAGGAACGCTGCGCGCGCCATGTAGCCCGAGGCCTCCAGCGCGAGGATGAAGCCAAACAGGATCACGATCTGCGGCAGGAACACCACTACGGCGCCGACGCCGGCGATCACGCCCTCGGTGATCAGGTCGCGCAGCAGGCTGGGTGGTAACGCACCTTTGACGCCATCGTGCAAGGCTTTCGCCCCGGCGTCGAGCGCATCGGCGAACGGCGTGGCCCAGGCGAACACCGCCTGGAACACCACGAAAAGGATGCCCAGCATGATAATGAAACCCAGCCAGGGATGCAGGAGCAGCCGGTCCAGCCGCGCATGCAGGCGGTGGCGGCTCGATTCCGACAGGATCGTGGCCGCAGCCATGGCATGGGCCGCAACGCGCCGCTCGGTCTGCCCAAGCTCGGTAATGCCCGGCCCCGGATGACCGCTGGATGCCGTGGCGATCGCCTCACCCAGTTCCGCCAGGCCCCGGCGCCGCACAGCCACCGTGGGGATAACCGGCACGCCCAGTTCCTGCGCCAGCACCGCCGGGTCCAGAATCAGCCCGTCCCGCTCAGCCAGGTCCACCATGTTGAGCGCAACCACCGTGGGCTTGCCCAGCGCCAGCAGTTCCTGCGCGAACACCAGATGCTGTTCGAGGTTGGACGCGTCAAGCACGATGACCAGCACGTCGGGTGCCGCTTCGCCGGGGAACGACCCGCGGATGACCTTGGATGTCACCTCCTCGTCCGGGCTGGTGGGATCCAGGCCATAGGCGCCGGGAAGGTCGGTCATCTCCACCGGTTCGCCGGTCGGCAGCACGAAGCGGCCCGATTTGCGCTCTACCGTAACACCCGGGTAATTGGCGATCTTCTGCCGTGCGCCGGTGAGCGCATTGAACAGCGCGCTTTTGCCGGCATTGGGATTGCCGACGAGCGCGATCTTGCGTTGCCGGCTCATAGCGGTTCGACCTGCATGGCCGCGGCATGCACCCGGCGCACGGCCACCGTCATGCGGCCCACGGTAATCGCGATGGGATCGCGCCAGATCAGGATGCCGCGATGGGCAACGGCGATGCGCGCGCCTTCCTCCAGCCCCAGCGCGCGCAAACGGCGCGCTTCTTCCGAAACGAGCGCCGTCCAGTCCACGGCCACGATGCGTGCGCGCTGTCCGACAGGGAGCGTATCCAGGGTCATGCGGCGGCGCTGCCAGATAACGTCATTAATTGCAACTGGCTCGCAATAGCTCGCGACACGAAGATACCAAGTATGCCGTCTGGAGGACTCGCGCTTATCGGGCCGGGTAGCGTATCCGCCCCAGCAGCCGAGTCATGCTGAAGCGTTCGTCGGGCTGACGCAACAGTTGGGATTTTGCCTTTTCGAACCGCATGATGCCTTCGATGCGGCGATCCAGGAACGCGCGGCTGGCGGCCTTGTCCACGCTGGTGTCGTTGGCATAGACCTGCAGCGTGGCGGCGTAGATCGCGGCGAGGATCGCGCGCTTGGAATAGTGGTTGTAATCGGTCGCCGTGTCGCCCGCCAGGCGCCACATGCGGTCCGCGCTGCGCCAGCCCAGGCGGGCGGAGGCAACGAGGTTCTGCGGCATCGCCATGATCGACAGAGCGCGCGACAGCGCTTCCTCGCGCCCTGCGGCGGCATCCAGGCGCGCCCATACCAAGCGCCGGATGCGCTCCCGGATCGCCAGGTTCGACAGCACGCCGCCGGCCAGCGCGTCGTTCATCGCCGCATCGACATGATCGATCCACGCCGCGATCATGGTCATTGGACCATCACGGAAAGCGTAGGCGGCAAGGTCTGCGTCCATGCCGCTGGCGGCCGCCGCCTGGGCAACAGCCTGACTGGACCAGCCGTCGAACACGGCGGCATCGGCGATGGCGGGGGCCAATTGGCGGCGCAGGTCGTGCAGCGAGGCGGTGTCATCAGTCATGCTTTGCGCCTCAGAACGTGGGGCCATAGACAGGTGCCGTGCTCTTGGCCGGGCTCTTCTTGGCATAGCCCTCGATCGTGGCGACCAGGTTTGCGCTGCCACCCTCAAGCTTGGCGTAATCGCGGGCGCTGCGGCCTGAATTGTCGGCCCGGTCGGGATTGGCGCCGGCATCCAGCAACGACTTTACAAGGACCGCGTCCTTGCGATGGACGGCAAAGATCAGCGGGGTTTCGCCGGCATCGTTGGTGGTGTTGGGCGAGGCCCGATTGTCGAGCAACATTTGCACGCCTTCGCGCCAGCCCAGGTTCACGGCGATTTCCAGCGGCGTGTGGCCCCGGTCATCGGTGGCGTTCACGTTCGCACCCTTGGCGATGAGGTAGCCCAGCCAGGTGATGTCACGCCGGCTAGCGACGATGTGCAGCGCGGTTTCACCCGTCGTCACATCCTTGGCGTTCACGATCTGCGAGGAGTCCAAGATCGCCTTTTCAACTTTGTCACCCTCGCGCTTTTTCACGGCTTCAAGGAACTTGTAGCCTTCCGAAAAGTCCGCATGGGCAGGCGTGGCGGACAGCAGCGAGAGGGCAAGCGCGGGAACGGCGGCCTTTACCAGTGCGCGCGCACCATTCAGCAGAGCGCGGCCAGAAATCTTCAACACGTCAACTTCCTCCAGGAACACGACTTTCGCGCGGCCCCGCCATTCCGCGCCTTGCAAGGAATCGTCTAGCAGGTCATGACCCACGGCGCCATGACCTACCTTTTACGCCGTTTCGCTTTCCTGTTTCTGGGCCTTTCGCTGGGCCTGCCCCTTGCCGCGTGCAACCAGGCGCAAAACACCCAGCCGCCGCCGCTGGAAGGCGCGGCCATCGGCGGGCCTTTCCAGCTTGTGGACAAGGCCGGCAAGACGGTGACGTGGGACCAGTTCAAGGGCCGCTGGCGGATCGTCTATTTCGGGTACACCTACTGCCCGGACGCCTGCCCGATGGACGTCCAGGCCTTGATGCAGGGCTTTACCAAGTTCGAAAAAGCGCATGGTGCGCTCGCGGCCAAAGTGCAGCCGATCTTCATCTCCATCGACCCGGCGCGCGATACGCCGCAGGTGGTGGGCGAATGGACCGGCGCATTCGGCCCCCGACTGCTGGGGCTTACCGGCACGCAAGCGCAAGTGGACAAAGCCGCCAAGGCGTTTGCCGTCTATTACCGCAAGGGCACGGTCACGCCGGACGGCGGCTATCTGATGGACCACACCCGCATCGCCTACCTGATGGACCCGGACGGCAAGCCGATTGCCATGCTGCCAGTGGACAAGGGCCCTGATGCGGTGGCCACAGAACTGGCGAAATGGGTGCAATGAGCGGACCCAAGCCGTTCTGGGAACTGCCGCTGGACCGCCTCACCCGCGACGAATGGGAAGCGCTGTGCGATGGCTGCGGCCAGTGCTGCCTGCACAAGGTGGAGGATGCGGACACCGGCGAGATCTATCACACCAACGTCGCCTGCAAGCTGCTCAACCTCAAAACCGCGCAGTGCAGCGATTACGCGCACCGCCGCCGCTTCGTGCCCGATTGCATGAAGTTGACCCCCAAAACGGCCGGCAATCTGGCGTGGCTGCCGCCCAGCTGCGCCTATCGCCTGCGCGCCGATGGCGATCCGCTGCCGGAATGGCACTACCTGGTGTGCGGCGATCGCAACGCGGTGCATGCCGCCGGCGTCTCAGTGGCGGGCAAGGTCATTTCCGAAACGGTGGCAGGCCCGCTCGAAAATCACATCGTGTGGCCTTACGGCGACGAGGACGACGCGCCAGAGACGGACGATCCCGCGCCGTGGGAGGTTCTGCCTGGCGACCGGGGCCGCTGATGCTGGACTGGCTGCTGCGCCCGCCCCGGCAAGACCCCGCCGTCGAAATCGCCGGACGAACCTTGCCGATCGTGGTGCGGCGACTGGACCGGGCGCGGCGCATGACCATGCGGCTGGCCCCCGATGGCAGCGAAGTGCGGATCTCGATCCCGCGCTGGACCCGCACGGACGAGGCGCTCAGCTTCGCGCAAAGCCGGCAAGACTGGCTGGCGCGCCAGCTGGCTGCGCTGCCCGCGCCAACCCCGCTTGGCCCTGGGGCAGTGGTGCATTTTCACGGTGAACCGCTGGTGCTGGCGCACGATGCCGCCACGCCGCGCAAGCCTGTGGTGTTGGCGGGTGAATTGCGGGTCGGCGGCCCTGCCGCTTCGCTTGCCCCGCGCCTGCTGCGCTGGCTGCAGGGGGAGGCACGCGCGCACGTCGCGCAGGATCTGGCGCATTACTGCGCCCGTGCAGATCAACCGTGCCCCGCCCTGTCGCTATCCAGCGCGCAGCGGCGGTGGGGGTCGTGCGCGCAGGACGGCACAATCCGCATCAACTGGCGGCTGATCATGGCGCCGGACGCAGTGCGCCGCTCGGTCGTGGCGCATGAAGTGGCGCATCTGCTCCACTTCGATCATTCGCCCGCCTTCCACCACTGCCTCAAGACACTGTTCGAAGGCTCTGTCCATGAGGCCAATCGCTGGCTGAAAGCCAATGGCCGGTCGCTGTATGTGCCGTTCGGGTAGCTTTACGCGGCGATAGCCCCTAGATAACGATCATGTCCCCGTTCAAGCGCTCCGGCTACTGGAAAGACGTCAGCCCCACCGGCATGGTGGCGGACTTTATCGCGGTCTGGAAGCAGGCTGGGCAGAACCGCTGGCGTATCGCCGCCGTGTCCGGCGCCTGCACATTCGCGGTGTTCTATCTGATGAGCACGCAGGAGGCGAGCGCACCGCACCCGCCGCCCAAGGTCACCTACATTTCGATCCTCAAGTCGCATCGCAGCGACGCCGAGATCGAGGCGGAGAACGTGGCCAACCAGGCAGCGAAAGAATCCAACGCGCGCGAACTGGCCCGGCGCGACAAGAACGTGCGGGACTTGTACAAATCCATCGGTCGCATGTCCGGTATGGACGTGGACAAGATCGCGCGTGAAGCCGATGCCGAAGACGCCGCCAAGGCGAAGGCGGAGCGTGAGCGCGTCATCGCCACGCTAAAGCGCGGCGGCATCGCCAACCCTACACTGGCGCCGGATATCGACGGCCAGTGAGCATTTTTCAGTGAGTGCTGACGCGCGCTGGCTGGCAGCGGCAGCTGCCATTGCCGCCCGCGCGCGCCCGGCCAGTGCCCCCAACCCCGGTGTCGGCGCGATCATCGTCAAGGACAGGCGCGTGGTATCTCGCGGATGGACGCAGGCTGGAGGCCGTCCGCACGCGGAAGCCGTCGCCCTCGCCGCCGCTGGTGAGCAAGCCGGTGGGGCTACGCTGTATGTAACGCTGGAACCGTGCGCCCACACGTCCCCGCGCGGCCCGGCCTGCGCCGATCTGGTCGCGGCCTCAGGACTGGCGCAGGTTGTGATCGGCTGCATGGACCCTGATCCGCGCACGGCGGGCGCGGGGCTGAAAAAGATCAGCGACGCGGGTACCCCGGCTAAGTTCGTGGAGTCGCCCCCCTGCCGCCGGAGCCTGTCAGACTATCTCACGGTCAAACGACAGGGCCGGCCGGAAGTCGTGCTCAAGCTGGCGCTCTCGCTCGATGGCTGCATCGCGCTGGCAAGCGGCGAAAGCCAGTGGATCACCGGGCCCGAAGCGCGCGCGCATACCCATGCCATGCGTGCCCGTGCCGATGCGATCGTGGTGGGCGGCACAACCCTGCGCACCGACGCACCCCGGCTCGACGCACGATTGCCCGGTCTTGAACATCGCAGCCCGCAGCGCTGGGTACTAACGCGCGGCAGCGCTCCCGACGGGTGGCGCGCCCTGCCCTCGCCGCAAGCGGTATCCGGCATGGACGGCGTGCTGCGTGTGTTCGTGGAAGGGGGCGCAGGGGCCGCCAGCGCGTTCCTCGCCAGCGGCATCGTCGATCGCCTGCTGATCTATCGCGCGCCGATCCTGCTGGGTGGACGCCAGGGGCTGGGTGACTTCGGGCTTCACGATCTCGCCGGCGCGCACGGTCGCTGGCGACTGACGGAGCGGCGGCAACTTGGCAACGACACCCTCGAAGCCTACGACGCACGCGATTTTCTATAAGGGCCTGGCTTTCATGTTCACCGGCATCGTCACCGCTATCGGCACAATACGCGAAGCGACGCGGCGCGGAGACTTGCGCGCCATGATCGCTTGTCCGTTCGACCCGGCAGGCATGGCGATCGGCGCTTCCATAGCCTGTTCGGGCGTGTGCCTGACCGTGGTGGACAAGGGCGGCGTTGCCGGCGACGCCTGGTTTGCGGTCGATATTTCCGGCGAATCGGTGGCCCGAACCGTTCCCGGACGGTGGGAGGTGGGCCAGCGGCTTAACCTGGAGCCGGCCTTGAAGCTGGGCGATGAACTGGGCGGACACATCGTTACAGGGCACGTCGATGGCGTGGGTACAATCGTCAGCATCGCGGCGGTAGGCGATTCGCACCGGACCGTCATCGCCGCCCCGCACGAACTTGCGCCCTACCTTGCGCCCAAGGGATCCATCACTGTGGATGGCATTTCATTGACAGTGAACAAGGTCATGGACGAGGCGGATGGCAGCTGCCGTTTCACGCTCAACATCATTCCCCACACCGCCGAAGTCACGACATTCGGAGGGCTGCGCGAAGGTGACCAGGTGAACCTGGAGATCGACGTCTTGGCCCGCTACCTGCAGCGCATGCAGTCCCTGCGCGGCTGAACCCTGCCGCCGCCAAGCACGCCGCTCAATGCCGGCGCGGCTTCTTGCCTTTCAACGTGGCGAGCGACAACCGGCTGGCGAAATAATCGGCGCCATCGCGGTTGAAGGCATAGATCTTGGTGAAGGGCACGCGGTACTCCGCCGTGCCGTCCGTCAGGATTACGTCATTGCCCGCCAAACGCGAGACGGTGCCGACCGGCTGGCCGTTATCGTCCACGATCGGCAGGCCCTGCGTCAACTCCACTCGGTTGACGTTTCGCACGGTGACGACGTCCGGGTCGGCCAGCGCTTTCTCTCCCGCTGCCGATCCGGCGGAAACCGGGGCTGCCGGCGTCTGCTGCGCCGAAAGTGATCCTGCCCCGCCGAGCGTGACGGCTGCGGCCATAAGAAGCGTCGTGTATTTCATGTGGCGTTCTTCCGGACAATGCGAACGGGCTATTCGGGACGCAGCGTAGATGGGGGCGGTGCCGGCCCCTGCCAAGCCCGCACACCCCCACAATCGACGAAAGGGCGTGGCAGGCATGGTCGATACATCGCAATCCCGAGACGTATCGATCCTCAGGCCGGAGTCTCAATCAGTTCCGCGATCTCGAACGCAAAGCTGGCCCAGCCCCGCATCCGCGCGGCATCGCCCAACGGCGCACGCTTCTTCCGGGCTTCGGCCAGTGAGCGGGAATGCCCCCAAAACACCTCGGTCTTGCCGTCCGCAAGCGTGGCCACCACCCGCCAGTAGTGGGTGAAGGTATCTGCCGTAGGGCCGATGGTCTTGACGTAGCCGTCGGGCATCGTCGCCGTAAGGTAACGTTTGCGGCGCGCCATGCGAGAATCAGCGCGCCAGAATGCCGGCCATGATGATATCGAGCGTGTGTTCGCGATACCGGTCGCGTAGTTCCTCGGTCAGCGTATCCTGATCGAAGCAGTGCTTGAGCACGAGACGCGCGGAAAAGAACCGGTCCACCGCGCCCGTCACGGTGAAATAGAACATCTGCGGATCGATTTCACGGAACACGCCCGCCCGCACCCCTTCCCCGATCAACTGCTCATACGCACGATAGATCGGCGACAAGTAACAATCGGCGATGCGCCGCGCTTCGGCATCGTCGCTTTCGCGCACCATGCGCATCGTCAGCCGATTGAGATACGGCACTGCGTAAAAGGTATCGACGACCTTCCACAAATGCCGCCGCAACTTTGCTTCCGGCTCCCACCCGTCTTTGGCGACCAGCGCGCCCACGCTGCTGACGATGGACTGCCAGTCCCGGTCCAGCAGCGCTTTGAGCAGACCCGCCTTGTTGCCGAAGTAGTATTTCACCAGCGCCGAGTTCAGGCCGGACCGCAGCGACAGTTCGGACAGAGAAATGTCGATCACGTCGCCCTCGCGCATTATCGCGCTGGCATTATCCAACAGGATCGCGCGGGCGGCCGGCGGGGCCGGGACGGCGGCTACGGTGGCGGGCTTGAGTCGCTCTTTCATCGTTCGGCCGTCATTTCGGACCCATGCGGATCGCGCCGTCAAGCCGGACCGCTTCCCCGTTCATATAGTCATGCTCGATCAGGAACAGCGCGAGCGTTGCATACTCGTCGGCTTTGCCCAGGCGCTTGGGAAACGGCACGACCGCCGCCAGCGCGTCCTGCACGTTCTGCGGCATGCCAGCCATCATCGGGGTTTCGAAGATGCCCGGCAGGATCGTGTTGACGCGAATGCCGTCGCTCATCAGGTCGCGCGCGATCGGCAGCGTCATCGCCAGCACCCCGCCCTTGGAGGCCGCATAGGCCGCCTGGCCGATCTGCCCATCCTGCGCGGCAACGCTGGCGGTGTTGACGATCACCCCGCGCGCGCCGTCCGCGTCAAGCGCTTCAGTCGTCGCCATGCCGGCTGCCGCTTTGCTGATGCACCGGAAAGTGCCGACCAGATTGATCGCAATCGCCTTTTCGAACAGCGCCATATCGTGTGCACGCGTGGCGCCGGTTTCCCGGTCCCGCCCCACGGTGCGCGCGGCGGGCGCGATGCCGGCGCAATTGACCAGCACCCGCTCCTGCCCGTTCGCTGCCCGCGCCCTGGCAAAGCCGGACACCACGCTGTCTTCGTCTGTCACGTCCACTTCGCAGAACGTGGCCCCGATCTCGCCCGCCAGGGCCTCGCCGGCCTCCAGGCTGCGATCGAAGATGGCCACCTTGACGCCCCTGCCCGCCAGCGCCCGCGCGGTGGCCGCACCCAGGCCCGAGGCCCCGCCGGTGACGATGGCAGCGATTGTGTTGTCCAGCTTCATGTGCGGGTCCTTGTTAGATCCTGAAACTTTTCTTCTGTGGACCTTGCGGTGGCAAGAACACAGCCCGTTTAAGCAAGCGGTTAAGGCGGGCATCGAACGCCGTCAATGGCGCACTGGAAGCTATAGCAGGATGTAACAAACTGTCTCAAATGGTTCACTTTGCGAAAGAATGACTATGCCGAATGATCGTTGTGCAACACTTGCTTCATTTCGGCTCCGAGCCCGAAAAGCGCGCAGGTTCAATGCCTCGCGCCGACACCGCAACCGGGCTGTTGCGACATTGCAACAACGTAGCGTCTATTTTGCGCAACATGGCAAATTGCATTGAAAGCGGCCGCAGGTGGCGCAACAACCATCGCATGGCGTCGTGGCGTGAAAGCGTGCGGGGGCCGGCAACGGGTCACTTACAGGGTTTGGTCACGCTCCCTGTAAGCGAACGAAGCAACAAGGGACACAAAAGTGAAATCAACCATCCAGAAGGCCGCGCTGTGCGGTGCGACCAGCCTGTCTGTCGCCCTGCTGTGCGGCACTGCCTATGCACAAGATGCCACCCCCCAGGCGGCAGATACTGCCGACGACGCCAACACTATCGTCGTAACCGGCTCGCTGCTGCGCGCACCGGTCCTGACCTCGCCCGTCACCTCGATCTCCACCGACAACCTTGACCAGCGCGGCATCAGCACCACGCAGGAAGGCATTCAGCGTCTTTCGGCCAATAACGGTCCGGCGCTGACCAACTCCTTCTCCGCCAACGGCGCTTTCGCCGCTGGTGCCTCGGCCGTGTCGCTGCGCGGCCTGACCACGAACTCCACCCTGACGCTGTTCGACGGTATGCGCGCTGCGTTCTACCCGCTGGCAGACGATGGCACGCGCAACTTCGTCGACCTTAACACGATCCCCGATGATATCGTGGAATCGGTTGAGGTTCTGCGTGACGGCGCATCGGCAACCTACGGTGCCGACGCTATCGCCGGTGTTGTGAACATCATCACCAAGAAGCAGATCCAGGGCATCTCGGGCCGCGCGGAAGCCGGCATTTCCGATCGCGGCGATGCCGCCACCCAGCGCCTCTCGCTGACCGCGGGCTTCGGCGATCTGGAAACCAACGGCCTGAACGCATACGTCAGCGGCTTCTATTATCATCAGGACCCGCTGTACAACCGCCAGCGTCCGTATCCGTACAACTCGGATGATTACCGCCAGATCTGCAATGATGGCACCTGCGGCGTGAACGGCGTGGTCAACGGCGTACAGACCGACGGCTACACCGGCGGTTTCGGTGCTGCCACCCCGTTCGCCGTGCGTCCGCGCAATCCGCTGACCGGCGGCGCGATCCCAGGCGTTTCCTCGCGCTACACCTACCTGAACGGCTGTCAGGGTCTGCCGACCTATACGCCCACCGCTGCAGAGCTGGCCCTTGGCGCCAACGCATCGGCCCCTGCGTCAGGTCCGGTCTGCCAGGAAGACGTCACCAACCTGTATGGCGTCATCAACCCCGAGATCGAGCGCTATGGTCTGTCGGCACGCATGACTGCGCGTGTCAACGATGACACTGAAGCCTATGCGTCGTTCAACTTCACGCAGGCGACCACGCAGTATTCGGGTCTACCCGCAACGATCCGTGCCAATGCTCCGGCACCGTTCTACTATCCGCGTTACAGCACCTCGGCGAACGTTGCCGCTTATGGCAACAACACCGTTCTGCAACTGCCCGTCTATGTCTGCGCACGCAGCACGATCGGTGCCTGCACTGCGGCTAACGGCACGCTGAACCCCAACAACCCGTACGCTGCCCAGGGTCAGACTGCGGCGATCATCGGTCGTCTTCCCGATCTGCAGGAATACGACCAGAGCCGTACCCGTGCCTTCCGCGGCGCAATCGGTATCAAGGGCAAGATCAGCGACGACTGGAACTACACCGTCAACGCCACGGCGATGCACATGGACCTGCAGCGTCGCAGCAACGGCTATGTGTACATCCAGCACCTGCTGGACGTGATCAAGGACGGCAGCTACAACTTCCGTAATCCTTCGGCGAACACCCAGGAAACCCTGGACTATCTGGCGCCCGAGGCCCGCGCTACGTCGACGTCCGATCTGGCCCAGATCGACGCCAACGTGTCGGGCAAGCTGGCCGACCTTCCCGGTGGTCCGCTGCAGGTCGCAGTTGGCGTATCCTACCGCTACGAAGCCGTCGATTCGCCGAGCCTCAACTCAGACTTCAATGGTCCGACCCAGCGCTACTTCCGCCTCAACGGTTTCGCTCTGAAGGGCAGCCGCTCGGTCTATTCGGCTTACGCCGAAGTGAACGCGCCGATCGTCGACCAGCTGACGGTCAACGCTTCGGGCCGGTATGACCGTTACCCGAACGGGATCGACAACTTCTCGCCCAAGATCGGCGCCATCCTGCGTCCGCTGTCCGACGACCGGGTCATCGTTCGCGGCACCTACTCGCGCGGTTTCCGCATCCCCAGCTTCGGTGAAGCGAACGCAACGTTCCCGACCACCGGTTACGTGACGGCGAACGCAGCAACATACACGGACAGTTTCCTTGCGCAGTATGGCTGCTCCAAGGCGACTTTCACCAGCTGCCCGACGTACCTCACCAGCGCCACCTATGGTGCGACCTCGGTGTCCAACCCCAACCTGAAGCCGGAAAAGTCGCGCAGCTTCACCGCAGGTATCGAACTGCGTCCGATGCGCGGCGTCAAGCTGTCGGCTGACTACTACAACATCCGCAAGACCAACGTGATCACCACCGCGAACAACGCTCCGGCAATCGCGGCGTACTACTCGGGTCAGGCAATCCCGGCCGGGTATCAGGTCATCGCGGACGCTCCGGACGTGAACAACGAAAACGCTACCCCGCGTATCGCTTTCGTGCAGTCGGCTTTCATCAACGCCAACACGATGAAGACGGATGGTTTCGACTTCAGCGCCGAACTGAACCTGCCGATCACCGACAACCTGTCGCTGACCACGATGGCTGACGCCACGTACATTCGTAAGCTGGAAACCGTATTCCCTGACGGTACGGTGGAGCGTTACGACGGCACGCTGGGTAACTTCAACCTGACGGCCGGCAGCGGCACGCCCAAGTGGAAGGGCACTTGGACGACGGCTCTTGCCTATCGCCAGTTCACCCTGGCAGGCACGCTGAACTTCTTCGACGGGTACGACCTGTCGGCGATGGATCAGGGCACTGGCTACAAGGATTGCGGTCTTGACGACGGCAGCCTGCCTTGCCGGGTCAAGAGCTACATCACCTTCGATCTCAACCTGCAGGTCAAGATCAACGACAAGTTCACGTTCTACTTCACTGGCCAGAACGTTTTCGATCGCCTGCCTCCGATCGACACCGTCACCTACGGTGCCCACGCCTACAACCCGATCCAGGGCGGCGAAGGCATCCTGGGCCGTTACTTCAAGGCGGGCGTAAAGTTCGGCTTCTAAGCTGATCCGGCTCACCTGAACTGAAAGGGCGGTCTCCTTGGGGAGGCCGCCCTTTTCGTATGAGTCCTATGGAAAAGGCCGGCAGGATCGCTCCCACCGGCCTTTTCACATTATCGCGCGTTCAGGTGACCTCGATCACCAGCGCACCGTCCCCATCCTCGATGTGGACATGCGCGCCGTCCGGGACTTCGCCCGCCAGCAGCTTTTCGGCGAGCGGATCCTGCACATAGCGCTGCACCGCGCGTTTGAGCGGCCTTGCTCCGTAGACCGGATCGTAGCCCACGCGCCCCAGCCAGCGCTTCGCGGCTTCGGACAGATCGAGCACGATCTTGCGATCCTTGAGCAGCTTTTGCACCCGTGCCACCTGGATATCGACGATCGGTGCCATGTGTTCCTGGCCCAGCCGGTGGAACAGCACGATCTCGTCCAGACGGTTCAGGAACTCGGGCCGGAAATGCCCGCGCACGATCTCCATCACCTGCGGCTCCACACTGGCGACATCGTGATCCTCGTCCAGCGCTGCAAGGTACTGGCTGCCCAGGTTGGATGTCAGGATGATCAGCGTGTTGGTGAAGTCCACCACCCGGCCCTGTCCGTCGGTCAGGCGTCCATCATCCAGCACCTGCAGCAGCACGTTGAACACGTCCGGGTGCGCTTTTTCCACCTCGTCGAACAGCACCACCTGATAGGGCCGGCGCCGGACCGCTTCGGTCAACACGCCGCCTTCCTCATAGCCCACGTAGCCCGGAGGCGCCCCGATCAGCCGAGCGACCGCGTGCTTCTCCATGAACTCCGACATGTCGATGCGCACCATCGCGCTGTCCTCGTCGAACAGGAACCCGGCCAGCGCCTTGGTAAGCTCGGTCTTGCCAACACCCGTAGGGCCCAGGAACAGGAACGAGCCGAGCGGCCGATTGGGGTCCTGCAGACCTGCGCGGGCACGGCGCACTGCCTTGGATACGGCAGCGACCGCGTTCTTCTGGCCGATCACGCGCGCGCCGATCGCCTCTTCCATGCGCAGCAGCTTCTCCCGCTCACCCTGCAGCATCCGGTCCACCGGCACCCCGGTCCAGCGGCTGACGACACCGGCAATGTCGTCGTCGGTCACTTCCTCGCGCAGCAGCGCGTTTTCGGACTGCGCCTGGGCTTCGGCCAACTGCTTTTCCAGCGCCGGAATGGTGCCGTAGGACAACTCGCCCGCCCGGCCCAGATCGCCATTGCGCTGCGCCTGCTCCAGTTCGTTGCGCGCGGCGTCCAGTTGCTCCTTCAGCTTGCCCTCGGCGGCGATCTTGTCACGCTCGTTCTGCCAGCGCGTAGTCAGTTCGCTTGACTGCTGCTCAAGGTTGGCCAGTTCGCCGCGCAAGGTCGCCAGGCGATCGCGCGAGGCATCGTCGGTCTCCTTGCCAAGCGCCATCTCCTCGATCTTGAGCTGGATGATACGGCGATCCAGCTTCTCGATCTCCTCGGGCTTGCTCTCCACTTCCATGCGGATGCGGCTGGCGGCCTCGTCCATCAGGTCGATCGCCTTGTCCGGCAGGAAGCGGTTGGTGATGTAGCGGTTGGACAGGGTCGCCGCCGCCACCAGGGCACCATCGGTAATGCGCACGCCGTGGTGCAACTCGTACTTTTCCTTGAGCCCGCGCAGGATCGAAATCGTGTCCTCCACGGTTGGCTCGCCCACGAACACCGGCTGGAACCGGCGCTGCAGGGCCGCGTCCTTTTCCACGTACTTCTGGTATTCATCCAGCGTGGTCGCGCCGATGCAGTGCAGTTCGCCGCGTGCCAGGGCAGGCTTGAGCAGGTTGCCCGCATCCATCGATCCTTCGGACGCGCCCGCGCCGATCAGCGTGTGCATCTCGTCGATGAACAGGATGATCTGCCCGTCCGCGCCCTTTACCTCGTCAAGCACGGCTTTCAGCCGTTCCTCGAACTCGCCGCGGTACTTCGCGCCCGCGATCATCGAGCCCATGTCGAGCGACATCAGGCTGCGGTCCTTGAGGCTGTCAGGCACGTCGCCGTTGGCGATGCGCAGCGCCAGCCCTTCGGCGATCGCGGTCTTGCCAACGCCAGGATCGCCGATCAGCACCGGGTTGTTCTTGGTACGGCGCGCGAGGATCTGCACGGTGCGGCGGATTTCCTCGTCGCGCCCGATCACAGGATCAAGTTTGCCATCCCTCGCCGCCTGCGTGAGATCGCGCGCGTACTTCTTCATCGCATCGTAGGCGTTCTCTGCGCCCGCGCTATCGGCGGTGCGGCCACCGCGCAATTCGGTGATCGCCGCCTCAAGCGCCTGCGCGGTAACATTGGCGGCCTTGAGAGCCTGCCCCGCCGGTGTCGTCGTCGCCAGCGCCAGGCCGAGCAGCATCCGCTCGACCGTGACGAAGCTGTCGCCGGACTTGGTAGCCGCCTGTTCCGCGGCGTCGAGCACGCGCACAGCATCGTTATCGAGACCCGGCGCGCTGGCCGCGCCGCTGCCGGACACCGCCGGGATCCTTGCCAGCGCCTTGTCCAGTTCCTCCACCGCGAACACGGGGTTGCCGCCGGCGCGCTTGATCAGGCCCGCCGCCATGCCCTCGGGATCGTCCAGCAGCGCCTTGAGCACATGCTCGGGCGCGATGCGCTGGTGATTGAGCCGGATCGCTACGGTCTGCGCGGCCTGGAGAAAGCCCTTGGCCCGGTCTGTAAACTTTTCGAGATTCATCGGTAGTCGTGCCTCCTGATCCCGTCGATATGGTGTTGCACATTTACAACACAAGTGGCTTTCGCAAAATTGTTGCTCTGAGCAGTCCGGCCCATGCCGGCAGCAGGAAAGATGGGACCGCGAAGGCGAATTGCCAGAGCGCGCAGCGCACGCAAATGTATGGTGTAAAGCGCCTGCCCGAACGTGCTTTGCCGCTGGCAACCACCGCGCAAGCTGCTACCGTCCGTGTATGCGCATTGCCTTGACGACGAGCCTGACCGCTCTTTCCGCCGCCCTTCTTCTGTCCGCCTTCGCACCCACGCCCGCAACGGCGGCGAACGACCGCGCGCCCGCGCCCGCATCGCCGCAGGAACTGGTCGGCAAGGTCGATATTCCGTACGAGAAGTTCGTGCTGCCCAACGGCCTCACCACGATCGTGCATACTGACCGGAAGGCCCCGATCGTTGCGGTGACGCTGTACTACAAGGTCGGCTCCAAGAACGAACCGCGCGGCCATACCGGCTTTGCGCACTTGTATGAGCATTTGTTCTTCGGCGGTTCGGCCAATGTGCCCAACTTCGACATTCCCCTCGAAGCCGCCGGCTCCACCTCGACCAACGGCTCGACGTGGTACGATCGCACCAATTATGTCGAGACGGTGCCGACCGGCGCGCTCGATCTGGCGCTCTTCATGGAGAGCGACCGGATGGGTGCGCTGCTGCCTGCAGTCACGCAGGACAAGCTGGATAAGCAGCGCGGCGTAGTCCAGAACGAAAAGCGTCAGGGCGACAATCAGCCGTATGGCCTGGCGCCATATGCGATTGCAGATGGTCTGTTGCCGGTGGGGCATCCCTATCGCCATTCCACAATCGGTTCGATGGCCGACCTTGATGCCGCCACGCTGATTGACGTGCGCAAGTGGTTCACCGACCATTACGGCCCGAACAACGTGGTGCTGGTGGTGTCTGGAGACATCGACGCCGCCACTGCCCGGCCCAAGGTGGAAAAGTGGTTCGGCGCGATCCCGCGCGGCCCGCAGGTCGCGCCCGTAGTGGCTGAACCGGTAACCCTGCCGGCACCCGGATCGCGCGAGATGACCGATCAGGTGCCCGTGGTACGCCTGATGCGGGACTGGACCGGACCCGGTCTCAACGATGCTGACGCGCCGGCGCTGCGCATCGGCATGCATATCCTGGGTGGCCTCGCCAGTTCGCGGCTGGACAACGCGCTGGTGCGCGGATCGCAGGTCGCGGTCGCCGTCACCGCCTCGTCCGAACAGCATGCGCAACTCAGCTTTCTGGAAGCGAGCATGGACGTGAAGCCGGGCGTCGCGCGCGCCGCCGCCGAAGCCGCGTTCGACAAAGTACTGGCCGATTTCGTGGCTAAAGGCCCCAACGCGGACGAAGTGCGCCGCGCAGTTGTCAGCACGGTGTCGGGTGAGATCGGCGGGCTTGAGCAGGTCGGCGGCTTTTCCGGCAAGGGCGCGACCCTGGCGGAAGGCGAAGTCTATTCCGGCGATCCGGCGAAATACAAGGCAGACCTTGCCGCCATCGCCGCGCTGACGCCCGAGGCGGTGCACGCCGCCGTGCGCAAGTGGCTTGGCCGGCCGGCTTACAAACTGGCCATCGTGCCGGGTCCGCGTTCGGGCAACGGCGATGCGCTTGGCGGCTGGGGTGATGAAAACACCCGGCCCGCGCCCCCGGCAGATCCGCACGCCAAAGTTCCGGCACTGACCGCGCCCAAGCGCACCGCGCCGCCGGTAGCGCCGGTCGGCGCGCTGGCCTTTCCCGCCATCGAACACACCACGCTGTCCAACGGTATTCCGGTCACGCTGGCGCGCCGCACCGCCGTGCCCAAGCTGGTCCTGTCTGTCGATTTCGATGCGGGCTATGCCGCCGATGCGCTGGATACGCCAGGTACCCAGGGCCTGATGCTGGACATGCTTGAAGAAGGCACGACCACCCGCACCGCCGAGCAGATCGCCGAAGCGCAGGAGCGGTTGGGCGCAGACATCGGCACCAATGCCACGCTCGACACCAGCAGCGTGACCCTGAGCGCGCTCAGTGACAATCTCGCGCCGTCGCTGGCGTTGATGAGCGACGTGCTGCTGCACCCCGCCTTCGCTCCGGCAGACTTTGCCCGCACCCGCGGACAGGCAGAGGCGCAGCTGGCGCAAGTGCAATCGAACCCGTCCGCCCTCGCCTCGCGCACGTTGGGCATCGAGCTATTCGGCACGCACCCTTATGCGCAGCCATCGGACGGCCTTGGCACGCAAGCGTCGCTCGCCGCGCTCACGCCGCAGGCGTTGCGGGCGGCGCACGCGCAATGGCTGCGGCCCGACCTGGCGCACATCACGGTAGTGGGCGATGTGACGATGGCGCAGCTCAAGCCGTTACTGGAACAGGCCTTGGGAAGCTGGAAGGCGCCGGCCATGCCCAAGCCGGTAAAGCCGCTCACCAGCGCCACACCCGTGCCTGCCGCCCGCATCGTCCTGATAGACCGGCCCAATTCGCCCCAGTCGGTCATCCTGGCCGGACGTATCCTGCCGCTGACAGGCCGCTCGCAAGGTCAGGAGCCACTGGCGCTGGCGAATGATGTGGTAGGCGGCGGGTTCCTGTCGCGCCTCAACAGCGATATCCGCGAGGAGAAGGGCTGGAGCTACGGCGTCAGCTCCCACGTCACGCAGTTCACCGGCCCGCGCGTGCTGGAAGTGGCAGCGCCCGTGCAAGCGGACCGCACCGGCGATACGATCCGGGCGATCATGACCGATATGACCGCCTTTCCCGCCAAGCAGCCGGTTTCGGCCGAAGAATATCAGCGCGTAACCGAAGGCGCGATCCGGGGGCTGCCCAACAGCTTTGAAACCAACACGCAAGTGCTGGCCGCGATCGTGCGCAACGAACGGCTGGGCCGGCCGGAAGACTACTATGTGCGCCTGGCGCAGACCTATCGCGGCATCGACGCGGCGCGCATCGGCGCCGCCGCTGGGCAGTATCTGCAGCCCAAGGATTTCACCTGGGTCGTGGTGGGGGACCGCAAGATCGTGGAACCCCAGCTCAAGAACCTGGGTTTCCCCGTGGAAGTGCGCGAAGCGGCCGCATCCGCGGATGCCGCTGGCGCGCCGGGCGAATAAGGGAATATCAGGACCATGAGCGTTGCCGGAACTTACGACTGCGTGACCGACACCCCGCTGGGCCGACAGAAAGGCGTGCTGACGATCACGCCTGAGGGCGTGGACAGCTTTACTGGCAACATCTCAGGCGATCTGGGGTCGATGGCCATCAAGGACGGTCGCCTTAGCGGCAACGCGCTGGCGTGGAACATGCGCATGACCATGCCGATGCCGATGGATCTGGATTGCAAGGCCACGGTAGAGGGTGATCGGCTGGAAGGCACGATCAAGGCCGGCATGTTCGGAACCATGACGCTGACCGGAACGCGCCGCGCGGCCTGATCAGCAGGGATGATGGAAAAACCCGGCGCTGCACGCCTCACGTAGCGGCAGCGCGGCGCCGGGTCCCCTCACCCCCCAGTGAGCTTGGCAATGGCACTCGGTCAAAGCGGAGTGCCGGAATTACTGCATACCCTAAGGTATATACGCATCGGAATAACACCGAGCTTCGCGTTGACAAGCGATTATTGCTTTACGCGATGTTCACCAAGACGATCTGTGCCATTCAGCCGAGTTTGGCCTTGAGTATCTCGTTCACAACCTGCGGGTTGGCCTTGCCCTGCATCGCCTTCATGGTCTGACCCACAAAGAAGCCGAACAAGGCAACCTTGCCGTCCCGATACTGCGCAACCTTGTCCGCGTTGGCAGCCAGGATTTCATCCACCCGCGCTTCGATCGCGCCGGTGTCGCTTTCCTGCTTCAGTCCCTCACGCTCAACGATGGCAGCAGGGCTGTCACCGGTATCCAGCATGATTTCCAGCACCTGCTTGGCGATGGACCCCGAGATGGTGCCCTTGCCGATCAGGGCGAGGAGTTCGGCGGCCTGCGCATGGCTGACCGGCGAATTTTCCAGCCCCTTACCCAGCTTGTTCAGCGCGCCGAAAAATTCCGAGATCAGCCAGTTAGCCGCCTGCTTGGCAACGTCAGCCGGCTGCTTGTTCTGCGCCGAGGCGGCCTGCTCCAGCAGCGCTTCGAACCAGCGTGCGGTTTCCACGTCCGCCGTCAGCACCGCCGCGTTATAGGTGGAAAGGCCTAGTTCGCCGACATAGCGCGCCCGCTTGGCGTCAGGCAGTTCCGGCAGCGATGCGCGGCAGTCTGCCAGAAACGCATCGTCCAGCACCAACGGCAGCAAGTCGGGATCGGGGAAGTAGCGGTAATCGTGCGCGTCTTCCTTCGATCGCATCGAACGCGTGGACCCGGTCGTAGGATCGAACAGTCGCGTTTCCTGCACGATCTTGCCGCCGCTTTCCAGCACATCCACCTGCCGGCTGGCCTCATGCTCGATCGCCTGCATCACGAAGCGCACGGAATTGACGTTCTTGGTTTCGGTGCGGGTGCCAAGTTCCTCGCCGGCACGGCGCACGGAGACGTTTACGTCGGCGCGCATGGAGCCTTGATCCATGTTGCCATCGCACGAGCCGACATAGCGCAGAATGGATCGCAGCTTTGCCAGGTAAGCCCCTGCTTCGGCAGGAGAAGCCATGTCGGGGCGACTGACGATTTCCATCAGCGCCACGCCCGACCGGTTGAGATCGACGTAGGACATTGTGGGATGCTGATCATGCATCAGCTTGCCCGCATCCTGCTCAACGTGGATGCGCTCGATCCCGATCACCTTGTCGGCGGGGATGCCGGCCTTCTCATCAGCATCGATAGTGAGCGAACCTTCGCCCACCAGCGGATGATACAGCTGGCTGATCTGGTAGCCCTGCGGCAAGTCGGCGTAGAAATAGTTCTTGCGATCGAACCGCGACCACGTGTTGATCTGCGCGTCGATCGCCATGCCGGTGCGCACGGCCTGGCGGATGCATTCGCGGTTTGGCACGGGCAACATGCCCGGCATTGCGGCGTCGACCAGCGATACCTGCGTATTCGGCTCCGCGCCGAACGCCGTCGCCGAACCCGAAAACAGCTTCGAATTGGACGTGACCTGCGCATGGACCTCAAGGCCGATCACGACCTCCCAGTCCCCGGTAGCGCCCTGGATGCGATGTGCGCTCATCTTACCACCACTTCTCTGGCTTGGCCGTAAACCCGGCGCGGCGTTCTATCGCCAGCCCGGCGTTGAGCACGCCCTGCTCGTCCAGCGGGCGGCCGATGATCTGCAGGCCCAGCGGCAAGCCTTGCGCATCCAGCCCTGCGGGCACCGACATCGCGGGCAGACCGGCCAGGCTGGCCGGCACGGTGAACACGTCGTTGAGGTACATCGCCAGCGGATCGTCCACATTCTCGCCCAGCGCGAAGGCCGCACTTGGCGCGGTGGGGGTCAGCAGGACATCGACCTGCTCGAACGCCTTGGCAAAGTCCTGGGAGATCAACGTGCGCACTTTCTGCGCCTGCGTGTAATACGCATCGTAGAACCCGGCGGAAAGCACGTAGGTGCCGATCATGATGCGGCGCTTCACCTCGGCCCCGAAACCCGCGGCGCGGGTGGCGGCGTACATGTCCTGCAGGTTCGCGCCATCGGGCAGATCGCGCAGGCCATACCGCACGCCGTCATACCGCGCGAGGTTGGACGAGGCTTCGGCGGGCGCGATGATGTAATACGTCGGCAGCGCATAGCGCGTATGCGGCAGTGACACTTCGACCACGTTCGCGCCAGCATCCTTGAGCCAAGCGATGCCCTGCTCCCAGATCGCGTCGATCTCAGGCGGCATGCCATCGACCCGGTATTCCTTGGGGATGCCGACCGTCTTGCCCTTCATGTTGGCAGAAAGCCCCGCCGTCCACGCCGGCACCGGCAGGTCGAGGCTGGTGGAATCCTTGGGATCGAAGCCCGCCATCGCCTCAAGCATGATCGCGCAATCGGTCACGTCGCGGGCCATCGCGCCGGCCTGATCAAGCGAGCTGGCGAAAGCCACCACGCCCCAGCGCGAACAGCGCCCGTAGGTGGGCTTGATGCCGCTAATGCCGGTGAACGCGGCGGGCTGGCGGATCGAGCCGCCGGTGTCGGTGCCGGTGGCCGCAGGCGCAAGACGCGCGGCGATCGCGGCGGACGAGCCGCCTGATGAGCCGCCGGGCGCCAGTTGCGCGTTGCTGCCCGGGCGCTTCCAAGGCGAGATCACGTTGCCGAAATGGCTGGTTTCGTTGGAGGACCCCATCGCGAACTGGTCAAGGTTGAGCTTGCCCAGCATTCCCGCGCCGGCATCCCACAACTTCTGCGACACTGTCGATTCGTACTGCGGGACGAACCCTTCCAGGATGTGACTGGCCGCCGTGGTCTGCACGCCGGCGGTGGCGAACAGATCCTTCATGCCGATCGGCACGCCGGCCATCGGCCCAAGCGGTTCGCCGGCGGCACGGCGCGCATCCGTGGTCTTGGCCGCTGCCAGCGCCTTTTCGGGCGTGGCGACGATGAACGCGTTCAGCGCATCCTGCGCCGCCGCGACATTGGCGTTGAACGCCTCCGCCACTTCGATGGCGGAGAACGTGCCCCCGGCAACCCCGTCGCGAATGGCGGCGACGCCCAGTTCGGTGATATCAGTCATGTTTCTTCATCCTCGCCCGCATGTGCGGGGACAACGCAAATCAGTATGGCACGCGCGGCTACGGGGATCATTCGATGACCTTGGGCACCCCGAAGAAGCCGTGCTCGGCCGCCGGAGCGTTCGCCAGCACCGCGTCGCGCCTGTCGCCGCCAGTCAACGGATCGGCCCCGATCACATCGTCCCGCAGGCGCAGCGTGTTGGGGATGACCGCGGTCATCGGCTCAACGCCGGACACGTCGACCTCGCCCAGTTGCTCAACCCAGGCGAGGATGCCGTTGAGTTCGGGCACCATCGCCTCAAGCTCGGCATCGCTCACCTTGATGCGCGCGAGGCTGGCGATCTTCGCCACGGTTGCGGTATCGACCGACATGGCTTTCCTTCATGATTGGGCCCGCAATCGGGGCCTTGATCCAGCCGCGCAGCTAGCATCGGCGCGGCGCGGCTTCAAGCGCCGCACACGTGCGTTGCCGGCTAGGGCGCGGGCGTTGCGGGGGTTGCAGGAGCGGCGGAGGCTGCGCCCTGCCCTTGCGCCTGCTGCTGGGCACGCATCTGCGCCATCATTGCGGACAGTTCCTGCGGCGTCTTGAAGTCGATCAGGTCGATCTCGAACACCAGCGTGGAGTTGGCGGGGATCGGCCCGGTCACCTTATCGCCGTAGCCAAGCTGCGGCGGAATGGTCAGGCGATAGCGTCCGCCCCGTTCCATCTGCACCAGACCCTTGGCAAAGCCGGGCACCACTTCGTCCAGCGCCATCGGCACGCGATCGGCCTGATCGAAGACGGTGCCGTTCTGCAGCATGCCCTTGTAATTGATCAGCACATACGAATGCTCAGGCGGCTTGCCCCCGGTGCCGGCCTTGATGGCCTCAACCTTGACTTGCGGCTCGGCAATAGCGGGGGCGGCAGGCGCAGTGGCCGGCGCGGCGTGCACGATGGCGAACACCGGCACGGACACGGCAGCCGCCAGCGCGATCAGCGGCGCGAACGTGCGAACCATGATCACGGCTGACCCGGAACCGCGCCCGGCGCTTCACCGGGCATGCCGCCAGGCATTGAACCGGGCGCACCCGGTGCGCCACCCTGCTGCGCCTGCATCTGCTGCAATTGCTGGAGAATACGCTGCTGCTGCTGGATCTCGGCCAGGCTCTTGAAGTCCACCAGTTCGACCTCGAACTTGAGATCGGCGTTCGGGGGGATCGGCGATCCTGGCGGCGGCGTGGCGCCATAAGCCAGCGACGCGGGGATCGTGACATCGTACTTGCCGCCGCGCTGCATCTTCATCAGCGCCTTGGAAAAGCCGGGCACGAACTGCGCCACCGGATTGGGATAGTTCTTGTTCTGATCGAACACCGCGCCGTTTTCCAGCATGCCCTTGTAGTTGATCAGCACCACGTCCTGCATCGTCGGCGATTCGCCGGTGCCCGCGGTCAGCGTGCGGACGGTCGGCGTGGCAGGCAGCGCGGCGTAGGCAACGCCGCCGGCAACCAGCGCAACAGCAGCCACGCCGATCCATAGCTTGGATAGGGCGCCCTTGGCGATGGGCTGAAGCGGGACACGGGTGATCTCGGTCATCGTTGGCCTCGTATTCGACAAAAGGTAAGGAACCGTGCGGACGGCGGATGCAAGAAGAGCGCGGAAAAGCGAATTTCCACGCCCTCATGGCTCAAGGCGGCGCAGCGTTCAAGCCGCGAGCCGCAAGTTTGGCGCAAATCCCTGCGCTATCGCGCAGGAACCTGAAGTCTTACTTGCCGCCGTCGCGCTCAACGCGCTTGCGCTCAAGCTTGCGGGCGCGGCGCACGGCAGCAGCCTTTTCGCGAGCGCGCTTTTCCGACGGCTTCTCGAAGTGACGGCGCAGCTTCATCTCACGGTACACGCCTTCACGCTGCAGCTTCTTCTTGAGCGCCCGAAGAGCCTGATCGACGTTGTTGTCGCGGACGAGAATCTGCATAAAACCGACACACCTCACAAAAAACGAACGAAGCCCGCCCCACACCCTGACTGGCGAGGCGAACCGCGAATCTTCAAAAGAACAGGCCATCGCCGAAAGCGACAAATAGCGCGAATGGCCGGCCCGTTAGCAAAAGGATGGCCACAAGACAAGGCTTGGCGTGCGATTTGGTTTGCCCGCGCCACGCCGCGCCCTGCCGATTTGCCCGATATATCTGCTACCGCACTGTCTACCGTGTCGCGCGGTTGGATTTTCCGACGATTCGTGGCTAAGGCGAACGCCATGCCTCAACCTTCATTCCTTGCCGCCTCGTTTTACGTGGGCCTGGGCGGCGCGCTGGGCTCGTGGCTGCGCTTCGTGGTGGCATGGGCGTGGACCGCGGCGCTTGGCCCGGTGCGCGCCGGCGTCTTTCCGTATGGCACGTTTACCGTCAATGTACTCGGCTGCCTGGCGATGGGCCTCCTCGTCGGCTGGCTTGCGCGGTTCGGCCCGGGCGGGGAGCCGATCCGCCTGCTGCTGGGCGTGGGCGTGCTGGGCGGCTTCACCACGTTTTCCTCGTTCGGCCTCGATTTCGCCATGCTGGTGGAGCGCGGGCAGATCGGCACCGCCGCGTTCTATACCGGCCTCACCCTGCTTGCCGGTTTCGCCAGCCTGTTTGCGGGCCTTATCATGATGCGGAGCGTCGCATGAGCACTGAAAGTCACATCAAGGGCGCGGGGTTCGGCAATGCCGATGCCGTGCGCCAGTTCACCGTGGGCAGCGATGATGACGGGGTGCGGCTGGACCGCTGGTTCAAGCGCCACCTGCCGCAAGTCAGCTTCGCCATGGTGTCACGCTGGGCGCGCACTGGGCAGCTGCGCGTGGACGGCAAGCGGGCCGACGTCGATACCCGGCTGGCGACCGGGCAGGTCCTTCGCGTGCCGCCGGGCGGCGAACTCAAGCCCGGCATCGGCGGCATCATCGCGCGCCGCGAACTGAGCGAGGCCGAGATCGCCCTGGCCGATTCGATGGTGCTGACGCAGGACCGCGCCGCGATCGTGCTCAACAAGCCGCCCGGCCTTGCCACGCAAGGCGGCTCGGGTATGAAGGAGCATGTCGACGGGCTGCTCGACGCCTATGTGGATAAAGGCCCGCGCCCGCGCCTGGTGCACCGGCTGGACAAGGACACCTCCGGCGTCCTGCTGATCGCGCGCACGCCCGGCAGCGCCGCATTCTTTTCCAAGCGTTTCTCCGGGCGCACCGCCCGCAAGATCTACTGGGCGCTGGTTGTGGGCGTGCCCGGCATCCACGAAGGCCTGATCGAACTGCCGCTGGCCAAGCAGCCCGGCACCGGGGGCGAGAAGATGCATGTCGATGAAAAGGAAGGCCAGACCGCGCGCACCCGCTATCGCGTGATCGACCGGGCCGGCAACCGCGCCGCCTGGGTGGAGCTGCATCCACTGACCGGGCGGACCCATCAGCTGCGCGTGCACATGGCCGCGATCGGCCACCCGATCGTGGGCGATGGCAAATACGGTGGTCAGGAAGCGTTCCTGACCGGGTCGATCAGCCGCAAGATGCACCTGCATGCCCGCCGCCTGATCATCGAGCATCCCGACGGCGCGCCGCTGGACGTGACCGCGCCGCTGCCCGAGCATTTCGCCAACTCGCTGGAACAGCTGGGCTTCGAGGAATCGGAAGGCGAAGCGCGCGACGAGGCGCCGGTCGATTTCTCGAAAGAGGAGCGCAAGAAGGCCGCCAAGCAGCACGCCAAGGAATACCGCAAGGAACGCCGGGGCGAGCGCCGCAAGCGGACCGAGAGCCCGTCTGGCCAGACCCGTTCGGGCAAGCCCACGGCCAAGCCGGGCAGCAAGGCCACCGGCAAGCTGGGCGGCAAGCCACTCGGCAAGCCCGCCGCGAAGACGTTTGGCAAGCCAAGCGGTAAGCCGTCAGGGCCTCGTCCCGGGGCGGGCGCGGCGCGCAGGCCGGCTGGGTCGCCCCGCGGCGCTCCGCGCGGCGGCGCGCGATGAAACTGGCCGTCTTCGATTGCGACGGCACACTCGTCGATGGGCAGGCGTCCATCTGCGAGGCGATGGAGGCAGCTTTCGCGGCATTCTCGGTCCCCGCACCCTCACGCGGGGCGATCCGGCGCGCGGTGGGGCTGTCATTGCCGCAAGCCATCGCACAGCTGCTCCCGTCCGCCGACCCGGTGCGACACAACGCGATGGCCGAAGCTTACAAGGCCGCGTTCCGCACCGCACGCGAGCAGGGCCGCGTAGCGCAGCCGTTATTTCCGGGCATGGAACAGACCTTGCGCGCGCTCCATGCCGCCGGATGGACGCTGGGCGTCGCGACGGGGATGTCCAATCGCGGCCTCGCCCACTGTTTGGCGGCCAACGGGGTCGGCGACGTGTTCGTCACCCTGCAAACCGCTGACGACCACCCGTCCAAGCCGCATCCTGCCATGCTGGAGCAGGCGCTTGCCGAAGGCGGCGCGACGGCTGCCGAGGCGGTGATGATCGGTGACACGGTGTACGACATGCAGATGGCCAAGTCGGCCCATGTGCGGGGCATCGGCGTGGAATGGGGCTATCACATGCCCAGCGAACTCACCGCAGCCGGGGCGGAGATCGTGGTCGACACGCCTGCGCAGCTTCTGGAGCATTTGCTAGCATGAGCGACAGGGATCCGGCCGCAGCGCGGTTTGCCGCGATCAATGCAGTGCGCCTGGGCGGCGTGGCTGCCGTGATCGTGGGTATGCTGGTTTCCACTCATCGCATCCTGCCCGCCCTGCCCACCTGGGCGGGTTACATCCTGCTCATCGCCGGGCTGGTGGGCGCGCTCGTGCTGCCCGCGATCCTGGTGCGCAAGTGGCGCACGCCGCGATGAAGCGCTTTTACAAGACCGTCGCAGTAGAGGCGACGGACGACGGCTGGCGGGTAACGCTTGATGGCCGGGCGGTGCGTACTGCTGGCGGCCGGCCGCAAGTGGTGCCGACACGCGCTCTGGCCCAGGCGCTCGCGGACGAATGGGACCAGCAGGGCGAGACGATCGCGCCGACCACCTTCCCGTACCGCGACCTTGTAGACTTCGCGATCGATGCCATCACCCCATCCCCGCAGACAGCCGTAACCGAACTGCTGCCTTATGCGGAAACCGATACGCTGTGCTACCGGGCCGACCCGGACGAGGCGCTCTACAAGCGCCAGATGGCCGTTTGGGAACCGGTTTTGCAAGCGGCAGAACAGCGGCTGGGCGTAACCTTCGTGCGGATATCCGGGGTGATTCACAAGCCGCAGCCCGATGCGACGCTGGTGGCCCTCCGGCGCGAGCTGGACGCTGCTGATGCCTTCCAGCTCGCTGCGTTGAAGATGCTGGCGAGCCTGAGTGCTTCGCTCGTCATCGCTCTGGAAGCGGTCCGACCGGCAGCAGACGCGCAAGGCCTGTGGCAAGCCTGCGAGCTTGAGGCGGACTGGCAGGTCGAATTGTGGGGTGAGGACGCAGAAGCAGCGGAATTACGCGCGACGCGATTCTCAGCCTTCCAGCTGGCGATAAGCCTGGCGCAACTTTCGCGCTAACGGGCGCGATGAAGGGCCGTAATCAGCCCTTCACCCAGTCCGATACCTGCCGCGCCACATCGTTGGCCGCCTGGTTCAGTGCTGCAGCAACCGGCTTGGCTTCGGCAGCTACGCCGTTTACCACCGCTTCGAACCTCTTGGTCTGAACCGGGCCATCGCCGCGGTGCGTCTGCATGGCATCGAAGCGCACCACCACCGCGCTGCGCTGCGCATCGTAGCCCATTTGCAGCAGGCGACCGCTGACAAGCGTGCGCCCCGTCGTTTCGAAATCGCCGCCTTCCACCACGAGCTGACCGGTGCGGGCACGCAGCGTTTCGGCCAGCAACGAGCGGAATTGACGCGTGGGCTTTTCGATCCACAGTGCGTTCTTCAGATACGCCACGCTGGAATTGTCGACCGACACCGGCACGCGCAACACATCGAGACCGCGATCGGCATCGGGATCGAGAACGACGATCGCATCTGCCAGCTTGCCGCTGGTCGTGGCACCCGCCGGCGCGGTTTCCTGCGGCGTCAGGCGCAGCAGTTCGTTCGGCGTCTTGGGCCCGAAACTGACGCACCCCGACAAGGCCAATGCCGCGACTGCGGCTAGCAGGCCATGGCTGATGCAGGCTTGGCCCCTGACCATCGTGCGCATCCGGTCGTTCCTTTTCGCGACTGTCATTTCTTGTAGTCCGGCAGCTTCTGGCCCTTGAGCAGCGCGCCTGCGCCCTGCTCGTCGACACGCTCGGTCAGATTGCGCAGCGCCTTGCTGGTGGCCCGCAGATCCCGGATCGCTGCATCGGCAGCCGGAAGCGTCTGCTGCGACACCTGATCGAGCGCGGGCTGGGCGTGCTGCATGGTCTTGTCCAGCTGGTCCATTGACTTCTGCGCAGACGCCAGCGTCTTGCGCAGCTGGTCCGCCAGCGAATTACCCTGGTCACCCAAGAGGTTATCGGCCTTCTTCGCCACCCCTTCAAACGCGGCCAGCGTCTGCGTGCCCTGCTTCAAGGTGACCTGCAGCTCGGCCATCGTGGCGCGCAGCTGCGGCGTTGCGTCCGACATGTCCTTGGTCATCTTGTTGGTGTTGGCCAGGATGCCGGTGATGGACTTGCGATTTTCATCGCTCATCAGCTGGTTGAGGTTTTCGGTCAGCGTCGCCAGCCGCTCCAGCAGCAACGGCGCGTTGGACAGGATTTCGCCGAAACCGCCACGCTTGGTGGGGATCACCGGCACGCCTTCGGGGCCGGGTTCGGTCAACGGCGGTGCGCCCTTCACGGCGCCTTCCAGCTGGATGTCCGATACGCCGGTAAAGCTGGCCTGGATGGTGGCAACGGTGCCAACGGTAATCGGCACCTTGTCGTCGATCTTGATGCGCACGCGCACGAAGCTGGGATCCTTGGGCCACAGCTCGATCTGCGTCACCTGCCCGGACGGCACGCCCGCGTAGCCGACCTCGGATCCCTTCGCCAGACCGTCAACCGACTGGGTGAAGAAGATGTCGTACTCCTTGCGGTCCCCCTCGCCTAGCTTGGCGATCCACAGCAGACAGGCGGCAAGCGCTGCCAGCAGCAGCAGGGTTACAGCCCCGACCCAGACGTGATTGGCTCTTGTTTCCATGGCCTGCGCCCTATGCCCCTGTCCTGCTGGTGTCCATGCCGGACCCTTGAGGCGCCAGCGGCCGTTCAGCCTGTGGCGCAGTGTCATGCTCCGGCGCGATCGCCGGGTCGTCTTTCGCGGCAAGCGCCGCCCGGCCACGCGGGCCGTTAAAATATTCTTGGATCCACGGATGGTCCAGCGCCAGAAGCTCGGGAATAGTGCCCACCGCAATCACCTTCTTGTCCGCCAGCACGGCCACCCGGTCACAGATCGCGTAAAGCGTATCGAGATCGTGGGTGATGAGAAACACGGTCAGGCCCAGCGTTTCCTTCAGTTCACGGGTCAAGGCATCGAACGCAGCCGCACCTATCGGATCGAGGCCGGCGGTCGGCTCGTCCAGAAACAGCAACTCCGGGTCCAGCGCAAGCGCGCGCGCAAGCCCGGCGCGCTTTTTCATGCCGCCCGACAGCTCGCTGGGGTACTTGAACGCAGCTTCTTCGGCCAAGCCGGACAAGCGCACCTTGAACCGCGCGATTTCGCTTCGCAGCATGTCGGACAATTCCGGGTAGAACTGCCGCAGCGGCACTTCGACGTTCTCCCCCACCGTGAGGGTGGAAAACAGCGCACCGCCCTGGAACAGCACGCCCCAGCGCGAGCGCAGGTCGATCGAGTCTTCCTCAGTCGATTCGCCCATCTTGTGATCGAGCACGGTAATTTCGCCGGCGGTGGGCTGCTGGAGCCCGATGATCGAACGCATCAGCACCGACTTGCCGGTGCCCGATCCGCCCACCACGCCCAGCACTTCGCCCTTGCGCACCTTGAGCGACAAGTCCTCGTGGATCACGTGATCGCCAAAGCTGTTGCGAAGGCCTTCGACGACGATCGGGTATTCGCCGTCATAATCGCTCGAAAGATCCGTCATGCCCAACCGATCTTCGTAAAGAATATCGCGAAGAACGCGTCCAGCACGATCACCGTGAAGATCGCCGTCACCACCGCCTGCGTGGTGCGCGCGCCCACTTCCTCGGCGTTGTCCGTCACCTGCATGCCCTGATAGCACCCGGCAAGCGCGACGATCAGCGCGAACACCGGCGCCTTGATCAGGCCCACCCACACGTCCGTGATCGGCACCACTTCCTTGATGCGCTGCAGGAACGTCCAGAACGGAATGTCGAGCGCGAAATTCGCGATGGTCGCCCCGCCCACGATGGACAGCGCGGTGGAATAAAAGCCCAGCAGCGGCATCATCAGCATCGAGGCCAGCACGCGCGGCACCACCAGCGCCTGCATCGGCGAGACGCCGATCGTGCGCATGGCGTCCACTTCCTCGGTCAGCTTCATCGTGCCGATCTGCGCCGCGAACGCCGAACCCGAACGCCCGGCAACCATGATCGCGGTCATCAGGATGCCCAGTTCGCGCATCGACAAGCGGCCGGTAAGGTTGATCGTGTAAATTTCGGCGCCGAATTGCGCCAGCTGGACGGCGCCTTGCTGCGCGATGACAATGCCGATCAGGAAGCTCATCAGGCCGATGATCCACAGCGAGTTGATGCCCACATACTGCATGTGGAACACCAGCGCCGTGCCGCGCAGACGCGACGGGTGGCGGATAACCTGGCCGAATGCCGAGATCAGTTCGCCCAGAAAACCCAGGATGCGCACGATGCCGTGGCCCCACTGCGTAATCAGATCGCCCAGTTCGCCCAGCGTGCGGGTGGCCAGCGCGGGTTCCGGCTCCAGCTCTGCCTCATGGGCGTCCATATCTTCGACGGCGGCGAGCAGGCGGCGCGCCTTGTCGCTCTCGCCGGTAATTTCCAGCCCGCGTTCCCGCGCATAGTGGGAAACCAGCCAGGCACCGGTGGTGTCGATGTCCGTGACGCCGGACATGTCGATGCGGGCGAACTTGCCGTGCAGCGCGCCCATCTTCCTGTCGATGTCGCCAAGAGAGTAAACGCGCAACGGCCCCTTCAGCGCGAGCACATGGTCGCCGCCTTGGTCGTTTTCCGACAGGGTGAAGTCAGCCCATTCCCGCATATTCGTTCGTGTGAGCGATAATACACGGATCGGCAAGATGTTCCGACATGGCGACAGGCCGTTATGCGTGCAAAGAACGCAACCAGCCAGAGATGCGCGGGACACGCTACCGCCTTGCGTGAAAACCCGCGCGCTGGCATGGCGCGGCGCCATGACCGACACCGCATCCCAGCCCGCCGCTACGCCCGCGACCACGCCTTCGGGCGAGCCCGCGCTCGACAAGACGTTCGACCCCGCGCGGATCGAGGCGCAGTGGTATTCGCATTGGGAACGCAACGGCCTGTTCCGGCCCGAACGGCCTGATGCCACCCCCTTCACCATCGTCAACCCGCCGCCTAACGTCACGGGCAGCCTGCATATCGGCCACGCGCTGGACAATACGCTGCAGGACGTGGTGATCCGGTATGAGCGGCTGCGCGGCAAGGATGCGCTGTGGGTGGTGGGGACCGACCATGCCGGCATCGCCACGCAGATGGTGGTGGAACGCCAGCTTGAGGCGTCTCAGGACAAGCGCAGCAACTACACGCGCGAAGGCTTCATCGAGAAGGTGTGGGACTGGAAGCGGGAAAGCGGCGGCACCATCACCGGCCAGCTGCGCCGCCTGGGCTGTTCGATGGACTGGAGCCGCGAGCAGTTCACGATGGACCCGCACTTCACCACGGCGGTGGTCAAGGTGTTCGTCGAACTGCACAAGCAGGGCCTGATCTACCGCGACAAGCGACTGGTGAACTGGGACCCCAAGCTCAAGACCGCGATCAGCGATCTGGAAGTGGAAACGCGCGAGGTGCAGGGGCACTTCTGGCACTTGCGCTATCCGCTGTCTGACGGTTCGGGCTTCATCCGCGTCGCTACCACGCGGCCCGAAACGATGCTGGCCGATATGGCCGTGGCGGTGAACCCGGCGGACGAGCGCTACAAGTCGCTGCTGGATCGCAAGGCGACCGTGACGCTGCCGATTACCGGCCGCGAAATTCCGATCATCGCGGACGAACACGCCGACCCGGAACTGGGTTCGGGCGCCGTGAAGATCACGCCGGGGCACGATTTCAACGACTTTGAGGTGGGCAAGCGCGCCGGGATCGAGGCGCGTGACATGCTCAACATGCTCGATGCCGAAGCGAAGGTGTGCCAGACGGCGGACGGCCTGATCCCGCACGAATTTCTGGGGCTAGACCGCTTCAAGGCGCGCGCCCGCGTGATCGAACTGCTGGACGAGGACGGCCTGCTCGAAAAAGTCGAGGACCGGGTGATCGCCACGCCTTACGGCGACCGGGGCGGCGTGGTGATCGAACCGTGGCTGACCGACCAGTGGTATGTCGATGCCAAGACGCTGGCCGGCCCGGCGCTGGAGGCGGTGCGCTCCGGCGCGATCGAGATCGTGCCCAAAAGTTGGGAGAAGACGTTCTTCAACTGGCTGGAGAACATCCAGCCTTGGTGCGTTTCGCGCCAGCTGTGGTGGGGGCACCGTATTCCGGCGTGGTTTGCGGGCGATGGCCAGATCTTCGTCGCCGAGACAGAGGAAGAAGCCCGTGAAGTTGCCATCAACCACTACACGGCAGCTGGGCGCCCCATCAAAGACGTGGAATTTATAGATTATGGAAATTTGAAGACGGGCTCATGCTTCAACAATGAGTTGCCGTCACTTGATCCTGACATTGTCACTCTAGAGCGCGATCCCGACGTCCTAGACACCTGGTTCTCCTCCGCCCTCTGGCCATTCGCCACGCTCGGTTGGCCGGACGAGAACGCGCCGCTGCTCGCCAAGCACTACCCCAACGACCTGCTCGTGTCCGGCTTCGACATCCTGTTCTTCTGGGATGCGCGCATGGCGATGCAGGGCATCCATTTCATGAAAGAGGTGCCGTGGAAGCGGCTCTACCTGCATGGGCTGGTGCGCGCTGCCGACGGGCAGAAGATGTCCAAGTCCAAGGGCAACGTCGTCGATCCGCTGGGCCTGATCGACCAGTACGGCGCCGACGCGCTGCGCTTTTTCATGACCGCCATGGAAAGCCAGGGGCGCGATGTGAAGATGGATGAAAAGCGCGTCGAGGGGTATCGCAACTTCGCTACGAAGCTGTGGAACGCCGCGCGCTTCTGCCAGGCCAACGGCAGCGTCGGCAGCACGTCGATCGCTGCGCCCGCCGCCACCTCCGCCGTCAACCGCTGGATCATCGGCGAAGTGGTGGAAACCGTGGTCGCGCTGGACAAGGCGATGGCCGACTTGCGCTTCGATGCCGCCGCCAACGCAATCTACCACTTCGTGTGGAACCAGTTCTGCGACTGGTACATCGAACTGATCAAGGGCCAATTCGACGATCCCGACCTGGGCGCGGAAACCAAAGCCGTTGCCGGCTGGGTGCTCGACCAGATCCTGGTGATGCTCCACCCCTTCATGCCCTTCGTCACCGAAGAATTGTGGAGCAAGACCGGCACACGCGAACGCGAACTGATCGTCTCGGCATGGCCCGACCCTCAGGCCAGCGTGGACCCGGCGGCCAAGGTCGAGGTCGAATGGCTGATCGCGCTGGTGGGCAATTTGCGCGCTGCCAAGTCCGAACTTGGCATTGCGCCCGGCGCCCGGCTGACCGCGTTCCTTGCCCAGCCGTCCGAGGCTACAAGCGCGATCATCGCGCGCAACGCCCGCGCGATCGACCGGCTTGCCCGCCTTGATGCGATCCGCTTCGAGCCGGCGCCCGCAGGCCCCGCGATGCAAGTAGGTGCGGGTGATGCGATGCTGGCCATCCCGCTTGACGGCGTGATCGACATAGCCGCCGAAAAGGCGCGTCTGGAAAAAGCGCAAGCCGCCGCGATCAAGGAGCGCGATGCGCTCGCCAAGCGGCTGGACAACCCGGCGTTCGCCCAGAAAGCCAAGCCCGAAGCGGTAGACAAGGCGCGCGCCGATCACGCCGCGCACGCCGCCGAAGCCGAGCGGCTGGGCGCGGCGCTGGCCCGGTTGGGGTGATGCGCACCCAGCCGGCGGCGGGGCGACCATGCCGATAACCCTCGCCACCACCACGCCCGGCGAGGCGGAGATTTTCGCGTCCCTGCAGGGCGAAGGGCCGTCCATCGGGCGGCCTAGCACGTTCGTGCGCCTGTCGCGCTGCAACCTGGCCTGCGCGTGGTGCGACACCGCCTACACCTGGCGCTTTGATGGCGACAACCGCCCGCACCGTGACGGCGTGACGTTCGAACGCGAGGCCAACCAGGTCACGATGGACGAGGTAGGCGTCGCGCAAGCCATCGCCGCGCTGGCGCCCGATCGCCTCGTCATCACCGGCGGCGAGCCGCTGCTGCAAGGACCGGCGCTGGCCCGGATGCTCGCCGCGCTGGACGCCGTGCGCTCCGGTATGCACGTAGAAATCGAAACCAACGGCACCGTCGCGCCGCACCACACCCTCGATGCCCGCGTGAACCAGTACAACGTCAGCCCCAAGCTGGCCCACAGCGGCAATCCAGCGGAGCTCGCCCTCGTGCCCGGTCGCCTGGCCGCCTGGGCCGATGAGCCGCGCGCGTTCTTCAAGTTCGTGATCGCCGATCCCGCCGACGTTGCCGAAGTCATGGCGCTGAAGGACACTTACGGCATTGCCGGCGAACGGCTGTTCCTGATGCCGGAGGGGCGATCCAGCGCGGTATTGCGGGAACGGTCTGGCTGGCTGGCGGATACTTGCGCGGCGAACGGGCTTCGGTTCACGGATCGCTTGCATATCCACTTGTGGGGGGACACGAGGGGCACATGAACGAAGCATCGCCTATCCCGCTGTGCGAAGACACCGCTTCGGCGGACCGTCCGCAGGACGAAGCCGCCGCCCGGCCCGCCATGCGCGGCGATCTTACGCGCGGGCCGATCCTGAAAACGCTGCTGCTGTTTTCGATCCCTATGCTGCTGTCCAACGTGCTGCAAACGTTGAACGGCTCGGTCAACGCGATCTGGGTGGGGCGGCTGCTGGGTGAAGCGGCGCTGGCGGCCACGGCGAACGCCAATATCGTGATGTTCCTGGTGTTCGCCGCCGTATTCGGCTTCGGCATGGCGACCACCGTGCGGGTAGGCCAGCATTTCGGCGCGCGTGACATCGAAGCGGCACGCCGCACGTTCGGCACCGGCCTTGGCTTTTGCATCCTGATCTCCATCGCCACCGGCGTGATCGGCTGGTTTGGCGCAGGCCACCTGCTCGATGCGCTCGGCACCCCGGCGGCCAGCCGGGTGGATGCACTGGACTATCTGCGGGTGATCTTCGTGACCATCCCGCTCGCCACCGTGAACATGATGGTGTCGATGGGCATGCGCGGCGCGGGCGATTCCAAGACCCCGCTGTATGCGATGATCCTGGCGGTGGTGATCGACATCGCGCTCAACCCGCTGCTGATCATCGGCCCCGGTCCGCTGCCCGCGCTGGGCGTTACCGGTTCGGCCTTGTCTACCGCGCTGGCCAACACCGCGGGCATGCTGTTCCAGATCTGGGTGATCTACCGCAAGGATCTGCCGCTGCGCCTGCGCGGCGCGGAACTGCGCTACCTGCGGCCGCGCGGCGTGGAGCTGCGCTATGTGGTGTCCAAAGGCCTGCCGATGGGCGCGCAGATGCTGATCGTCTCGTCCGCCGGGCTGGTCATGGTCAGCCTGGTCAATCGCGAAGGCCTGAACGCCGCCGCCGCGTATGGCGCTTCGCTGCAATTGTGGAACTACCTGCAGATGCCTGCTTTTGCCGTGGGCTCGGCGGTCAGCGCGATGGTGGCGCAATCCATCGGCGCCGGCGATCACGGGCGCGTGGCCAAAGTCACCATGACCGGGCTGGGCGCCAACCTGGTGATGTCCGTCAGTGTTGCCGCAGCCATAGTCGGCTTCGATCATCAGCTTCTGGCGCTGTTCCTCGGAGGGTCCAGCCCGGCCATGCCGATCGCCGAGCATATCCAGTTGATCTGCACCGCTTCGTTCGTGATCGTGTCCGTTACGATGATCCTCACCGGCACGATGCGGGCGTACGGGGCGGTGATTGCGCCTCTGGTTATCCTATTCCTAGGCCTTTATCCCGGCCGCCTGGGGTTCTACGCCCTGGCGGAGCCGCATATCGGCAGCGAAGCAGTGTGGTGGGCCTATCCGGTAGGCTCGGTGCTGACCGTCATCATCACCCTGGCGTACTACCGCTTCGGGAAATGGCGCGCCGCCTTTCATCGGTGACTCGCACTACCGCCCCTGCGCCCGCCAGCGCTGGACGGTACGCAGCACCATTTCCTCCTCGCCGCCCGAACCGTTCCACAGCTCGGTGAACGAAGGGTCGGCGGAGGCGGGGCGCTTGCGCTCTTCCAGATCGTCGAACGAAACGCGCATGGGAATGGCCACGCCCTCGCCGCAGATGATGCATTCGCGGTTACGCAGGGCGGGAATCGAATCGAGAAACCCGCGCGCGCCCTCAGGCATCGCCGCGCGCACGAAGGCCTGATCGCGCTCGTTATTGAGGCGCATGGAAATGATGGTGCCGCACTGCGACAGCACGCCTTCGGCAAGATCTGACGGGCGCTGGGTGATCAGGCCCAGCGAAATCCCGTACTTGCGCCCTTCCTTGGCGATGCGCGACAGGATGCGCCCGACCGACGAGCCATCTGCGTTCTTCTCGTTGGGCACGTAGCGGTGCGCTTCCTCGCACACCAACAGGATCGGCCGGGTGCGTTCTTCGCGCGCCCAGATCGCAAAATCGAACACCATCCGGCTGAGAACCGCCACCACGGTGGAGGTGATTTCCGTCGGCACGCCGGACACGTCAATGATCGAGATCGGCCGGCCCCGCGATGGCAGGCGGAATATGCGCGAGATGAAATCGGCCATCACATCGCCCACCAGCATGCCTGAAAACATGAACTGGTAGCGCGGGTCGGACTTCATCTCGTCCAGCTTGTTGCGGATGCGCAAGTACGGCGCACTGGTATGGCCCTTGTCCAGCTTGCCCATCGCGTTGTTGAGGATCATGCCCAGGTCCGAGAGCAGATAGGGGATCGGCGAATCCACCGTGATCCTGCCCATCTGCTCGGCCAGCCGGTTCTTGGAGCGCGCTTCGAGCAGCGCCCGACCCAGGATCTCGGCATCCAGTTGGCGCTCGTCCCCGCGCGAGGTCAGCAGGATTTCGCAGTGTTCCTCGAAGTTCATCAACCAGTAGGGCATCTGCAGATTCGATACGTCGAGGATGACGCCGGTGTCGCGGAATGCGGCGGCATACTCGCCGTGCGGATCGACCATGATGATATGGCCTTCGGGCGCATGCTCGCAGATACGGTGCAGGATCAGCGCCGCGCTGGTGGACTTGCCGGTGCCGGTGGAGCCCAGCAGCGCGAAATGCTTGCCCAGCAGCGCATCGACGTAAAGCCCGGCGCGAATGTCACGCGTCGGATAGACATTGCCGACCTGAATCGCGGATCGGCCGTCGCTGGCGTAGATCTGGCGCAAGTCGTCGCTGGTGGCGGGATAGACCAGCGCGCCCGGTATCGGGAAGCGGGTGACCCCGCGCCGGAAACCGTGGATGCGCCCGGTGCCGCGTTCCTCCAGCCCTTCCCCCAGAAAATCGGCGTCCGACAGTACCCCGGCGACCCGGCCATCCTGCTTCTGGTTGCGGATGCTTGCCAGCAGCCAGCCGGTGCCCGCACGGATCTTGACCTGGCTGCTGACCTGGCCGGACAGCGCGACAGACGGATCGGCATCGCCGGCGATATCGTTCAGGCGCTCAAGATCGAAGGCGATGCGGCTGCCGGCGCCGCTGATCTCCAATACGACGCCGATCGGCTCGATCGGCAGCGGCGGGGGCGCTGATGCCGACTGCGACGGCTGAAACTGACCTGTTGCTTCGATCTGCATGGAGTGTTGAACCGCTGCCCCTTCGATACGCGGCGATAGGGCGATCCGGTTAATTTCCGGCTAAAAGCGTTTCCCGATGCACCCGTTCTGGGTGCCGCCACCGCTAGATCAGTGCGAAAAGCCTGCCGGCCAGCCAGCCCATCGCCACGGAAATGGCGACGGCGAGCAAGCCGTATGCGAAGCCGTAGTTGGCGCTGAAATCGGCGATGGCGCGTTCCACGCCCAGCTTGCGCACTTCGACCTGGCTGGTGGCCGATGCGACCACCCGGCCCTTGGAAATGGCGTATGTCTCTGCGGTGTACGTGCCGGTCGGCACGCGCGAGGGCAGGCCGATCCGCGCCTGGTACAACACTTGCTCGTTGATCTTAACGCCGCCCTCCTCCTCACGGTACAGGCCATTGCGGCGATTGAGATCGACCAGCCCGGCGGCAAAGCGCGCCTGTTCGTCCGGGTCGATCGCCCCGATGGGCGAGAGTTGCAGCCACTTGAGCCCCAGCTCGTAGATGGCAGCCGTCTTGTCATCCACGATGTCAGCGATGGGGCGGCTGGAGGCGATGGCATAGTATCCGGGCGCCGAGCGCAGCTGCGTGCTGGCTGCGTTGATCCACAAGCCGGCGACTTTCTGCTTTTCGCGCAGCACCACCGACTGGGTGGGCCCACGCAGCACCACGACGATGTCGTAATCCTGCGCCGCGCGTGAGCCTTCGGGGCTGAGGATCGCGCCGAACAGCAGCAGTTCGGTGCCGGTAAACCCCTGCTGGAGGGCGACTTCGTGCTGCGAGACTTCGGGCACCAGAATGGGATCGCGCGCGCCGGTCAGCATCGTCAACGCGATCAGGGCCAGCAGCACCCTCACAGGGGCGCCACGGTGTATATATCGTCCGGGCGATAGCCGAGGCCCAGCGCCATGCGCCCCGCCACCAGCAGCACGATCACCGCCAGCAGCAGGCGCAGCTTGACCGGGCTGGCCTTCTGCGCGAACTGCGCCCCCACTTGCGCCCCGGTGACCGAGCCCAGCAGCAGCAGCGATGCCAACACCAGATCCACTGCATGGGTGGTCAGCGCATGCATCATCGTGGTCGCCATCGTCACGAACAGGATCTGGAACAGCGATGTGCCCACCACCACGTTCGCGCTCATGCCCAGGATATACAGCATCGCGGGCACCAGGATGAAGCCGCCGCCGATCCCCATCAGCATTGTCAGGATGCCGGTGCCGATGCCCAGCAGCAGCGGGGCGAGCGGCGAGATATACAGGCCCGAGCGGTAGAACCGCCAGCGCATTGGCAGGCTGGCCACCATCGGGTGATGCCGCCGTTTGCGCGCTGGAGTAGGTACGCCCGAACGCTCAGCCCGAATCGACTGGATGCTTTCGCGGGCCATCACCGATCCGATCGAGCCCAGCAGCACAACATACAGGATGTTGATTACCGTATCGATCTGGCCCAGCCGTTCGAGCAGGTTGAACAGCACCGCGCCCAATCCGGTGCCGATGATGCCGCCGGCCACCATCACGCCGCCCATCTGGTAATCCACGCCGCCGCGCCGGGTATGTGCGAAGACGCCGGAAACGCTGGCGCCCGTCACCTGGCTGGCAGCAGATGCGGCGGCGACCGTGGGAGGGATGCCGTAAAAGATCATCAGAGGCGTGGTCAGGAACCCGCCGCCCACGCCGAACATGCCTGACAGCAGCCCGGTCACCGCGCCCAGCAGGACGATGATGATGCCGTTGACCGAAAGGTTGGCGATAGGAAGATAAACGTCCATTGCTGCCTTGCTCGCTACCGCAGGCAGGCGTTCGCGAAAAGCGCCTAATCAAAAACCTGCAGATAGCGTCAGCGCCGGCCCGGAACGCGGCACCGCATCGCCGGCCATGCGAAAGCGCCAGTCCACCGCCGCCCGTCCGAACAGCCCGCGCCCCAGCGGCATCGAGATCGACGCCGAAGGCCCGGCATCGATGCGCATCACGCCCTTTTGCGCCCCGCCCCACAAGCCGCCACCGGCGCGCGCATCGAACTTGCCGAAGCGGAACAGCGGGCGGTCCACCCGCAACTGGCCATCGGCGAACAGCGTGGCATAGCGTCCGCCCACATAGCCGGCCTGGCCGTAAAACTCACCGCGCAAGCCGGCGGGCAGCGCGAACGGGGGCAATTCGGTGATGGCCATGACCGCCGGCTGATAACGCCGCTCACCGCCTTGATCGGTGACCCGTCCCTCCACCGCTGCGATCACGGGCAGATCGGGAAACGGACGCGCCGATACGCCCAGCGCCAGCGCCGTTTCGGCGGCATAGCTTTGCGAGGACGTGGCGCGCAGATAGATCGAGGGACCATAACGGCTCGACGGCTTGATGCGGTACCGCAGCACCGCGCCGGTCTGGCTGGCGCCGTAAGTCGCGGGAAGCAGGCCAGCGGAATTGGGCGCGCCGGCATCATCCCGGCGCAGCAGCGCCCAGGCATCCATAGACCAGCGCCGCAGCCGGGCCGGGCGCTCGGCGCTCGGCACACCGGTCGATACCGGGGCGACGGCGGACGGAGCGGCATCCGGCGCGTAAAAGCGCGGGACATTGCCGTATGGCGCGAATTCGCCCGCAAGGTGCGGCGCATAGCGCGCCGCAGGGCCGCCGGCATCGCGTGCCGCAAATCCCGCCTGCGGCTCCCACCATTGAGCAGGGCGATATGCGGGTCGGTATCGACCGTAAGGCGGCGGCGACCCGCGCACGTACAACGGTGGCGCGGCACCCGCCATCGTCACCCCTTCAGCATACAGGTCTGCCGTATCGAGCGGCTGCGATCCGGGTAGCGATTGCGGTCCCTCGTTTTGCACCAAGGCCGGGCGCACAGCGGCCAGCGGCGCGTCCCAGGTGGCCGCACGCCCGCCCGCCCACCCCAGGATCAGCGCCAGCAGCGCGACGACGGGATGCCCGCGCGAGATGACGCCTGCGCTCATCGCACGCCGCCGCTGCTGGCCGCTTGCGCGGGGTGATGATCGTGCCGGGTTTTCTCCCAGGTGACCGGATCGCCGCGCAACGTGGCCAGATACCCCCACAAGGCCCGTCGGCCTGCCAGGATGGCGATGAAATTGGCGACGGGGATGCGCATCAGCGCACCAAGCCCTTCGACTACCCCGTAGTCCCGCGTCGTAAAAGCGAAGCGCATCACGCAGCGCCACAGCAGCGCGGCGGCGCACGCATGCACCATTGCGCGCAAACCCGGCGATGCGGCCAGTTGCGCATGGGCGCCAGCAAACCCGGCGAGCGCCAGAATACCCTCGATCACCACCAGCAGATAACCACAGGTCAGCACCAATGCGGTGAGCGGCCCGCGCCGATCGCGCAGCGCCATCCACAAGTCGGCATATCCGCGGCCCCACCCCATGCGGTCCCAGCCCTGAAAGGCGATGCCATGGATCCAGCGTGATTTCTGGCGCACCGCAGTGTCGATGCTTGCGGGGAAATAGGCCCGCGTCGCGACCAGCGCCCCCGCCTCGTCCCGGACCCGCAGAAACCGGGCGCTGCCACCTTCGCGCCGGACCAGCAGCCCCAGTTCGTAATCCTCGGTCAGGCACTCTGCGGAAAACGGTGCGCCTTCGCCCCCGCGCCGCCGGGCGATACGCGCGACCATCTCACGCGAGAAACCGCAGCCGACCCCCGCCGCCGGGATCGCCGCCCCCAACGCATCGCGCACGACAAGCCCCTTGCCATGCGATTCGGCGAACTCATCGGCATAATGATTGCCCACCCACGGCGAGGCCGGCTGCAATTCGGGCCGCACCGGCAGTTGCACGAAATCGGCGTGATCCAGCCCGCTGTCGATCACCGCCAGTTCGGCGGGATGCACCATGTCTTCGGCATCATGCAGCACGATCGCGCGAAAGGACATTCCGCGCCGGCGCTCATCCTCATGCAGCGCGGCGTAGATGTGGTTGAGACAATCCGCCTTGGTGGTGGGCCCTGATTGCCGGGAAATGACGATGCGCACGCGCGGATCGTTGCCAGTCGCGGCGATTACCGCCGCGACTGTGTCCGGATCGTTGCCATAGCAGCCGACATAGAGGGTAAAATCGTCCTGCCGCCAGGCCTGCAGCGCGTGAACGACAGTGTGGCCGATGACCTCGGCTTCCTGCCAGGCGGCGATGAATACGGCCATGCACCCACGCAACGGCGCGGTGGCAGCGCGTGCCGTGATTGTCTGGTCGCGTGCTCGCGCGGTCAGGCGCAGCCAGAGCCAGCACACGTCCACGCCCAGTTCGTCCAGCGCGCCGATCACGAACCAGAACGCCGCAAACAACAGCAGTTCCCGCTCTACCAGCCGCAGGCATGCGGCGGCGGCGGCCAAGGCGTCCGACACTTCCACCATGCCCCCTTTGGCCGTGCACGGCCGGTGATCGGTCCAACCCCTGGACCGACAGGGCAAGTCTATGGCGCACACCCGCGGATGCGCCAGCGATCATCCGCGCTATTGCAATAAGTTAATGTCCGTAGGTAGTTAGCGTTGGATGTTCGGAGTGGGTTACCAGGTTCCCACGTTCGGCATGCTGACCCAAGGCTCGGCAGGTTCGAGCCGACCATCCTGCAGCAGTTCGATGGAAATGCCGTCCAGCGTGCGCACGAACGCCATGTGCCCATCGCGCGGCGGGCGGTTGATGATTACCCCTGCGTCCTGCAGCCGCGCGCAGGTTTCGTAGATGTCGGAAACCTGGAAGGCGAGATGTCCGAAATTGCGGCCCCCTGTGTATTCCTCTGCCGTGCCATCTTCGGCGGGCCAGTTATGCGTCAGTTCCACTTCCGCATCCTCCTGCCCCGGCGCGGCCAGATAGATCAGTGTGAAACGGCCCTGCTCACTGGAAAAACGGCGCGTTTCCTTCAGCCCGATCATCTCGAAGAAACGGATCGTCGCGTCCCGATCGGTTACGCGGATCATGGTATGCAGGTAGCGTGTCATGGCGAGCCTTTGGCTATGGGGATGCAGCGCTGCCCATATAGGGAAGCTGCCGACACGCGAAAACCCGCCCGGATCGCTCCAGACGGGTTCCTCCTGCAAATTCCGGTAATTCAGAACGCGGCGGTCAGCGTCGCCACGACGGTGTCGTTGGTGTAGCTCTTCACGCTAGGCCCGGTGACGCCGATGTACGACACACCCAGCGAGAGCGGACCGTAGATCGTGGCCGAAGCACCGATCGACCAGTCAAAACCGGTCCGGTCGACCGTGGTGTAATAGCTGGGAGCCAGCACGCCGTCGGTGTAGCCAAGGTGGCCCGAAACCGTGAGTGGCGTCTTGGGAATGCCGATGTCGACGTTGCTGTAGACATACAGGTTATCGGACTTCTTGTTGCCCGCGAAATTCGGCAGCGCCCGCTGATCCCAAGCGTAGTTGCCGCCCACCTTAATCTTGGCGGGACCGAACTGGCCGGACACAGACGCGTAAGGCTCGAAGAATTCGGCGTGGCCGACGTGGCCGTTGGGATAGGCGTAATACAGCAGGCCAGCGTCCAGGGTCAGCGCGGGCGTAACCTTGCCGGTCCAGCCGCCGAACAGGTCAAGCTCGGTGTGGCCGTAGACGGGGCCAAGGTCGATCGAGGAACCCCAAGTGCCGATGTAAAAGCCGCTCTTGTGCGAAACGGTGATGCCGGCCTGCGCAGCGATGTCGCCCTGTGATTGCGAGACGCCGCGGAAACGATAGTCCGTGGTGATGGCAGCGCTGCCGGTGACGGTGAAATCCTTGGGAGGCGCGGCATCCTGCGCGAAGGCAGGCACGGCGCACAGGGCGGTTCCAGCAAGCAGAGTAGCGGCAAGCGCGCCGCGCATGGACAGAAGCATAATCATTCCCTCACGATTTTTATAATGCTCTGTTCCGCCTGCACCGCACCTGCGAACCTCGTATCGGGCTTGCCTTGTCACGGTGTATTATTGCTGCACCGCACCAAACATTCACACAAGAAAAATTTCAATCTGGCAATAAACGAGAAACTAAGTGTGGATTTTTTACCACTGCAACCAAACCGGTCCGTCGTCGCTTGTAGACTCCCCGCAAGAGTTATATTGCAGCGCAACAAATGCTGAGCATCATCCGTAAGTTCATGGGCCGCACCGACATTCGCAGCGCCCCTTCCGTGCCCCACGGTGAGCGCGCCTACGCGGTGGGCGACATTCACGGTCGACTGGACTTGTTCGAGGCACTGATCGACCAGATCGAGGCGGACGATGCCGCGAGACCCACCGCGCACACCAAGATCGTTCTGCTGGGCGACCTGATCGACCGGGGGCCGGACAGCGCCGGCGTGGTGGACCGCGCCCGGCGCTGGGCGCAGGCGCGCGAGGTGGACATCATCCAGGGCAACCACGAAGAAATGCTGCTGGTAAGCCGCAACGATACCGAGGCCCTGCGCAGCTTCCTGCGGTTCGGCGGGATGGAAACTCTGATGTCCTACGGCATCGACGCGCAAGTGCTCGCGAATGCCGAAATCGAAGATGTGCAGCGGCTGATGAATGCCGCCATCCCGCGTGAGGATTTCGATTTTCTGGAGAGCTTCGGCAAGATGGTGCGCGTGGGGGACTATGCCTTCGTGCATGCCGGAGTTCGTCCCGATACCCCGCTCGAACATCAGATGGCCCGGGATTGTCGGTGGATTCGCGAACCGTTCCTCAGCCATCGCGGCGATTTCGGTGCGTTCGTCGTGCACGGACATACCATCACGCCGGAGCCGGAGGTGTACGACAACCGCATCGGTATCGACACCGGCGCGTTTATGCACGGCACGTTGACCGCCATCGGCCTGCAAGGCACCGACCGGTGGTTTCTCCAAGCGACCGACGGCGTAAACGCCAGCGTGGCGGCCTAAAGCCAGGGCCACCGGATGCGCCGGGGAGCCTGTAAGCCGGGTTCTGTACCTGGCGTGGTCTCCCAAGCGAGGGACCTTACGCCGCGGCGGCAGCCATTCCTCTAGGCGACGCATTGCTGCCCCGCTCAAGCGACCAACCCGGGCTACCTGGGTTCGAAACGAACCCGCCGATCTTACCCGTTTGCACGAGCGCCGGCGCGTAGCCCCTATTCGGTCTTGCTCCGGGTGGGGTTTACCATGCCGCTTACCGTTACCGGCAGCGCGGTGCGCTCTTACCGCACCCTTTCACCCTTACCTGTTCCGCAAAGGACATCGGCGGTCTGCTCTCTGTGGCACTTTCCCTAGGCTTCGCACGGCCTGAAAACCGCGCTCGCCCGGCGGGCGTTACCCGCCACCCTTGTTTCGTGGAGCCCGGACTTTCCTCGCGATCCTGAAAGGACCCCGCGGCTGCCCGGCTCCCCGGCGCGCAGGTCACCTAGCACGACCGATGTCGCGCTCCAACAGCAGTTCGAACAGGATTCCGCCAAGCTCACCATCAAGGATGCCGTCGATGATCTCGGGCCGCCAGCGCCGCTGGAACGCGGTGACAGCGGCTCGGCCATCGGTGATGTCGTAGCCGAAGCGTTCCAGCGCTAGGTAGAACGCGCCGGGATTGTCGTAGAACAGGTTCATCTTCGCGCGCGGGATCTCCAGCGCCAGGCCCAGCTGGCCAAGGCGCGGCCAATCGAAGTATTCGCCCGGATCCTGCTTGCGGGCCGGCGCGACATCGGAGTGGCCCACTACGTTGGCACGGGGCACGTCGTGCCGATCGACGATGTCGGCCAGCAGCGGCAGCAGCGCATCCATCTGTGGTTCGGGAAACGGGCGGTATCCCCATTCGTGGCCGGGATTGACCAGTTCGATCCCTACGCTGGCGGAGTTCACATCGGTGATCCCGCGCCAGTAAGCGGCGCCGGCGTGCCAGGCCCGCTTGTCCTCCGGCACCAGCGAGGTGACGGTGCCGTCCTCGTCGATCAGGTAATGGGCGGAAACCTGCGCTTGCGCATCGCACAGCCGGGCCAGCGCCTCTTCCCCCGAACGCATGCCGGTGTAGTGAAGCACCACCATGCTGACGGGCAGCAGGCGTTCGTTCCAGTTGGGAGAGGCAACCGTACGGTTGATGAGCCAGCGGTTCATCGGCCCTGCCCTCCCCCCATCGTCAGCCTCGTGGCAGCACCGCGCCGAGCACCAGCGCGTCTTCGGCCAGCACGTACTGCAATTGTCCGTGCAGTTCGGTGGCAAGCTGATGCAGCATGGCGGCAGGGGCCGTGCGACTGGACAAGTCACCTTCGGGCAAAGTCCCTTCCAGCGCGTCGCCCACCGACCGGTCGAACGCGATGCGCGGGCCGGATGAGCGTACCACCAGCTCGCTGTGATCCTCACGATATTCCGCCGCGATATCCAGCGTGCCGCCGCGCGGCAGCGCCTCCAGCCCGATCAGCGCGAAGTTGAGCAGGGTCTTGATCGCCGCCTTGGGCAGCGATTCGCTGGGCAGCGCCCACGCCAGCCGGACACGCGGATTGTTGGCCACCAGCGCTTCGATCAGCACCTTGGCCTCGCTCACCGCCACCATCTCCCCGAACCCGCCAGCCGCGCCGAACGCTAGGCGGAAGAACTTGAGCTTGTCGGTAGAGATGCGTGCACTCTGGTCCAGCAGTTCGAAGCAGCGCTGCCGCATTTCGGGGTCCTTCTCGTCGGCGAGAAGTTCCAGCCCGTTGGACAACGCGCCCACAGGGCTCAGCATATCGTGGCACAGGCGCGAACACAGGAGGCTGGCAAGTTCGAGCGAACTCGTGGTCATGGGTATGGCTGCTTTCCGTACGTCTTGCGTGCCGCGCCTCAATCCCGGACGCGGAAATCTAGAAGCGCGAATCCATTGGCACTATCGCGCCAGAAAGCAACCTCACCGTCCGCGATGATCGCCCAGACGCGCGAATCCCCGGTGGAATGTTCGCAATCGGTGGCCGACGGTACGGGATGGCCCTTGGGGTGCGAGTGGTAATAGCCGAGCACCTGTGGGCCACCGTTGCGCGCAGCCTTGTGCGCGGCCAGCAGCGCCAGCGGGTCAATCTCGAATCGCACGCGCCGGTCTGCCGCGACGTTCGCCGTGGCGTCCACCGTCTCGATCCGCGCGCCTGAGCCCAATAGCAAGCCGCAACATTCTTCCGGCGCAGCTCTTGCGGCTTCCCGGTGCAGTGTGGCCAGCGCGCCACTTGTCACCTCGATGATCATCCCCAAATCCTACCCGCAATGGGGGCACACGCAAACATCATCGAAGGCACGATCGCGTCCGCCGGGCGCATCGACAAGGCGCTTGCCGACGCCAGCGGTCTGTCGCGCGAACGCGTCAAGGCGCTGATGGCCGAGGGGCGCGTGCAGCTTGCCGGCAAGCCGGTGGCGCAAGCCTCGCTCAAGGTGGAGGCCGGCACCGCGTTTGCCATCGCCGTGCCCGAAGCCATCCCTGCCGAAGCAGTCGCGCAGGATATCGCCCTCACCGTCGTGTTCGAGGACGAACATCTCGTTATCGTAGACAAGCCGGCCGGCCTTGTGGTGCATCCCGCCGCCGGCAACCTGGATGGGACGCTGGTGAACGCGCTGCTCCACCATTGCCGCGGACAGTTGTCCGGCATCGGCGGCGTGGCCCGGCCCGGCATCGTCCATCGCATCGACAAGGACACCTCCGGCCTGCTGGTCGTTGCCAAGTCCGACGCGGCGCACGAAGGGCTGGCGGCGCAGTTCGCCGATCACTCGATCACCCGCGCTTATCGCGCCGTAGTGGGCGGGCGCCCTGTCCCCGCCGCCGGCACCGTGATGGGCGCGATCGCCCGGTCGAATCACGATCGCAAGAAGATGGCGCTGGTGGAAGACGGGCGCGGCAAGCACGCGGTCACCCATTTCCGCACGCTGGAACCGCTGAAGGGCGCCACCCTCATCGAATGCCGGCTGGAAACGGGCAGAACCCACCAGGTGCGCGTTCACATGGCGTCAATCGGTCATGCGCTATTGGGTGATCCTGTTTATGGGCGAACGATTAGTTCTCTTCGGCCGATCCTGCAACGGCTGTCATTTCACCGCCAGGCGTTGCACGCGGCGGAACTTGGCTTCGTTCACCCCGTTACCTCACAAAGCGTCCATTTCGTGAGCAAACTGCCCGACGACATGCGGACACTGATCGACGAACTGCGACACTGAAATCGTTTTTATGTGCTATCGTGAACAGGTGGCCACAAGCTAAGATGCCTTCAAGGGTCTTTGACCGTGTGCCGACCTAGAAAGGACGGATGACCATGAGCAACAATCGAAATCTGAGCGTGCCCGCGCTCGGCGGTGAGCAGAGCCTCAACCGCTACCTGTCCGAAATCCGCAAGTTTCCCGTGCTGGCTCCCGAGCAGGAATATATGCTCGCCAAGCGCTATTCGGAACATGAGGATCCGCAGGCCGCTGCGCAACTCGTCACCAGCCACTTGCGCCTCGTCGCCAAGATCGCGATGGGTTATCGCGGCTATGGCCTGCCCGTTTCCGAGCTGATTTCCGAAGGGAACATCGGCCTGATGCAGGGCGTAAAGAAGTTCGAGCCGGAGCGCGGCTTCCGCCTCGCCACATATGCGATGTGGTGGATCAAGGCCTCGATCCAGGAATACATCCTGCGCTCGTGGTCGCTGGTCAAAATGGGCACCACCGCTGCACAGAAGAAGCTGTTCTTCAACCTGCGCCGCATGAAGAAGAACCTCGACGCGTACGAGGACACTGACCTGCATCCTGAGGACGTGGCCAAGATCGCCACCACGCTGGGGGTTTCGCAGCAGGAAGTGGTGAACATGAACCGGCGCATGATGATGGGCGGCGATGCTTCGCTTAACGTCTCCCTGCGCGAAGAAGGCGAAGGCCAGTGGCAGGACATTCTGCAGGACGATCGTCCGCTGCAGGATGAAACCGTCGCAGACGCCGAGGAAGCCTCGGTTCGGCATGACATGCTGCTTGAAGCGATGCGTTCGCTCAACGAGCGTGAGCGGGACATCCTGATGGAACGCCGCCTGACGGATGATCCAAAGACGCTTGAAGAACTGAGCCAGGTCTATTCGGTCAGCCGCGAACGTGTGCGCCAGATCGAGGTCCGGGCGTTCGAAAAGCTGCAGAAGGCGATGAACCGCATCGCCGGCGAAAAGAAGCTGCTGCCTGCCTGACACACGGCGCACTGCAAGAAAACAAGACCGGGGCGTTCGCAAGGACGCTCCGGTTTTTTGTTAGCCCATGACCATGCTGGAGCGGACGCGAAAACCCCGCTACGCCTGTCAGGGTGCGCCACCATTTTGTGTGCCTACCTAGCGGAGCCTGTCATCGAATGCTGCGTATCATCGCCAAGGTCATCGTGTGGTTCGTTGCGATCAGTGTTGGCCTGACCCTGCTGTATCGCTTCGTGCCCCCGCCGGTGACCGTAACCATGCTGGTGGACGGCAACGGTATCACCAAGGATTGGGTGCCGCTCAGCCGGATCGATCGCAACATGGTGGCCGCCGCCATCGCCGCCGAGGACGGCAAGTTCTGTTCGCACCACGGCTTCGACACTGACGCCATCGAAAAGGCCATGGAGCGCAACGCCAAGGGCGGGCGCGTGCGCGGTGGCTCCACCATCAGCCAGCAGACCGCCAAGAACGTGTTTCTTTGGCAGGGCGACGGATGGACGCGGTATCTGCGCAAGGGTTTTGAGGTGTGGTTCACGTTCCTGATCGAAAACCTGTGGGGCAAGCGCCGGATCATGGAAGTGTATCTCAACGTGGCGGAAACCGGCATCGGCACGTACGGCGTGGAAGCCGGCGCCCAGCGATACTTCGGCACGTCCGCCGCCAGCCTGAGTCCCGCCGAGGCGGGTCGCATGGCCGCCGCCCTGCCCAGCCCCAAGACCCGCTCGGTGATCAACCCCGCTGGCTTTACCCGCCGCTACGGCAACACCATCGCCGGCCGCATCGGCATGGTGAAGCGCCAGGGCTACGACGCCTGCGTCTACAATTAAGCCGGGCGCTCCGCTCTGCCCATAAAAAAAGGGAGGAGCCTTGCGGCCCCTCCCCCTTTTTTTGTCTGACGACGGACGTGCTTCGATCAGAAGCCCATCGAGATCGTGCCGCTGATCGTGCGCGGCGCGCCGACGTATGCGAACGGGATCGAGTTGGTCGCCGTGTTCGAGGTGAAGCCTGCGACGTACAGCTTGTTGAAGATGTTGGTCGCGTTGACCTGCAGGTAAGTCTGGTCGTTCAGACCCAGGAACGCCAGGCTCACCTTCGCATCGAGATCGACCACGGTGTAGGCCGGAGCCTTGGCGCCGTAGACCTGATACGGCGTGACGACGCCGTTCAGGGTGTACGTCGACACGATCGGCAGGTTCTGGTCGTTCACGTAACGCGGACCGGTGCGCTTGGCCTGCACACCCAGTTCGACCGGGCCCAGGTTGCCCTGCACGCGGCCACCGAACATGTAGGTGGGCGCGCCACCTTCACGCTTGCCGGCGGTCAGCGCGTAAACGGGAACGCCGCCTGCGGTGCCCGTCTGCACGTTGTCGAGGATCTTCGACTTCAGGACCGAACCGAAACCATAGATGGTCAGTTCCGGGATCGGCGAGTAGCCGACGCTGCCGTCCAGGCCGTACTTATGCACCTTGCCCAGGTTGCGGTAGATCGTCAGATCCAGCTCAGGATCGTAGGAGGATGCCAGACGGTTGCTGAACCAGGTGTACCAGCCCGAAAGCTGCGCCTGGAACTTGCCTGACACGATGCGCGCGCCCACGTCGACGTTGTCGGTGGTTTCGGGCTTGGGCGTTGCGGTGCCCGGTGCGAAACCAAGCGACTGATACAGGTTGTCGGTGCCCGGAACCTGGATGCCCTTGGTGTAGTTGGCATACAGACTGACGTCGTTGACAACCTGGAAGTTCACGCCTGCGGTCGGCAGGAACTTGTGGAACTTGTAGGTGCGCTTGATCGGCGCGACGTAGGTCGGATTGGCTGCCAGGAATGCAGCCTGCGATGCTGCATCATTGAAGCAATCCACGAACGAACCGCCAGCTTCGGTGACGCACAGGTTGTTCAGCTTGCGCGTGAACCAGGGCGAACGCAGCCCCAGGTTGACCGAAAGACGATCGTTCATGAACTTGCCGGTGTATTCCGCCGACAGCTGGTTGAGCATGGCGATGGACTTGCGGTTGCGCTTCTGGATCGGAAGACCCGAAGCGTCGAGCAGCGGATTGTCCTCGGGGAAATACGTGGTGGTGTATCCGTTACGACGGAGCAGCGTGACTTCGCCGGTCTGACGGTGACGACCATAGTCGAACGAGTAGTTCAGACGGAAGGTCTGGCCATCAGCCGCATTCCAGATCAGGTTGGCAATCACGCCATAGCGGTTGGTCTTGGTTTCGCTGGGCGCGTACACTTCCACGCCCTGCGTGGTGTTGGTCAGCGCGTTGGTAGCGGCGTTGCGACCGGGGGTGTCGAGGATATCGCCGTCACCGTTCAGGTCCACGCCGCCGAAATACGGCTGGCCACCGATGTAGCCATAGATCGGGGTAACCGCACGCAAGGTTCCGGTAGCAGCGCGGCTGTAGAAGCCTTCGTTGCCCTTGACCGCGCCGGTGCCGCCGTTGGCCTTGGTGTACTGATAGCTCGGGTCAACGGTCAGCACCAGGCTGTCGCTCAGCGTGAACTTGGAGTTGACGCGGATGTTGCCGGTGTTCGACGGGTTGAAGCTGTAGTCAAACGGGACGCCGCAGCTGTTGGGCGTGTCCGCAACGCCGCCCTGCGGGGCGTCGGTCTGGCAGGGGCCGAACGTGTAGTCGCGCTCACCCTTGGAAGTGGGGAAGCGATTGCTGGAGGTGCTGCCCACAACGCGCGGGGTCTGCACCAGCGTCTGGCGCGGGGACGTTCCGGTAACCGAGTAAACGTACGGGTCGGTGCGCAAGGGAACGGACGAGAAGTTGCCGTTGCGGTTCTCATTGTAATTGCCCGCAATCGCAATGAAATCGCCGTTGTCACCTAGCGGCTGGTAGATCTTGGCGTTGTACTGGTTCTTGTTGGTCTTGCTCGTGCGCTGATACGGATTTTCCGCTTCGGCATGGCTGGCCGCGAAGAACGCGCGCGTACCCATCGAGGTGAACTCACCGGTGTCGATCACGCCGAACATGCGGAAAAAGCCGAACTGGCCGGCCGAGCCGACCATGCGTGCGCCAAAATCTTCCTTGGGCAGACGGGTGCGGTAGTTCACCGTCGAACCGGTTGCCGCTGCGGTGGGGCTGTCGACATCGGTGGTGCCCAGGTTGACGTTGATCTGCTCGATCAACTCAGGGTCAAGCTGCTGGTTGGAATACTGCGCGTAGTTGCCCGTATCGTTGAGCGGAATGCCGTCAACGGTCAGCGAAATGCGGCTGCCATCGAACCCGCGGATGTTGAGCGTGCCGCCCGAAGATCCATAGGGATCCTGGTTCTGGAAGCTGACGCCGGGCACCAGGTTGATGATTTCCGAAACCGACTGGCCAGCGCGCTGATTGCCGATGATGGCCTGGGTCAACACCTGCTTCGACTTGGTCGAATCGGGCAGCTTGACGCCGCCGATGTCACGGTTGACCTGACCGGTGACGACGATCGTGTCGTCATCGAACGCGGTGGAACCGGTGGACTGCGCGAACGCAGGCATTGCGATGAAAGCGGTGCCTACAGCCAGCGTGCTGGTCGCGGCGGAAAGGATGGCGTGAAACTTCATGGTTTGCCCCTGAGCCTGTCAGAACGATCGAGTGACAATGTGCGACAATATTTCGAGAACATCGCAGGATTGCTGCACCCGCTAAGAGCAGCGAAATATGACAACTTTCTGTCAATGGGGACTCATTTGGTTCCAGCATTGATGATTTTAGTGACACTACCGTCACATATCCATTGATATATCCAAATATCCCATTTTTATCAGTGTGTTGCTAACCAGCACCCGTTTGGCAATGCGGCACAAATGCCACACGCAACGTAATCCGATTGTTGCGGAGCCTTGCACGATCCGAATGCTTGGAGGATATGTTACGTCATAGCTTGCTGACGTGGAGGGCCTCGTGCCAAGCGACCGGAATGAGCGCTGGACATCATAATCATAGCCACCACGGCCATGGACATTCGCACGGGCACGGGCACTCCCATGCCCACCCGACCCCGTCCGTAAACGCCGGCAAGGCGTTTGCGATCGCGGTGTCGCTCAATCTGCTGTTCGTTATCGGCGAGGCGATCGCGGGTTTCAGCAGTGGGTCGATGGCGCTGATCGCGGATGCCGGGCACAACCTGTCCGATGTCCTGTCCCTTTCGCTTGGCTGGGCCGCTGCCATATTGTCGGCCCGCCCGCCGTCCGAACGCTTCACCTATGGCTTGAAAAGCTCCTCGATCCTGGCCGCCATCGCCAATGCGGCGTTGCTGTGGGTCGCCATCGGCGCGATTCTGGTAGAGACGATCCGCCGGTTCGCGGACCCGGCGCCGGTGGGCGGCACCACCATGATCATCGTGGCAGCCATCGGCATCGCGGTTAACGCTCTGTCTGCCCTGCTGTTCGCCAAAGGCTCCAAATCCGACCTCAACCTGCGGGCCGCGTTCGTGCACCTGATGGCCGACGCGCTGGTTTCCGTGGGCGTGGTGGGCGCAGGCTTCCTGATCGCGGCCACCGGGTGGGTGCTGGTCGATCCGATCGCGTCGATCGTCATCACCCTGGTGATCGCATGGTCCAGTTGGGGTCTGCTGCGCGATTCGCTGCGCATGGGTATGCTGGGCGTGCCCGATCGCATCGACAGCACCAAAGTGCGCAGCTACCTCGAATCGCGTCCCGGCGTCACCCGCGTGCACGACCTGCACATCTGGCCGATGAGCACGACGGAAACCGCCTTGACCGCGCATCTGGTGATGCCGGCAGGGCAGCCGGGCGACGCTTTCCTGCACACGCTGGCGCATGACCTCGACCACGAATTCGGCATCGGCCACCCCACCGTGCAGATCGAAACCAACCCGCACAGTGCCTGTGCGCTGCAGAGCAAAGCCGTCGTCTGAACGACCAGCCCTTCCATCCGAAATTTCCGGTCTTGGGGCTGGATGGCACCGGGCCTTGCGATTATGTCGGACGCAACGCGCGTGTGCACTGCCGCGCTGAAGGAGATTGCCTGTGAACTGGAACCAGACCGTCAACGCACGCGGCTGGAAAGTGCCTTTCGTCAACAAGTCGCTGTTTCAGATCGGCAAGGAACTGCGCCCCAAGATCGATGCCGTGATCATGCGGACCTCGCTGATCCCCGACGCGGCAGTGCAGGACAAGGCGTTCTTCCCGTGGATCGCCAAGCTGGAACAGCACTGGGAGGCGATCCGCGACGAGGCATTGCGCATCCGGGCCGAGGATATTCCCTCCCTGGGCGATATCTCCTTCGATCACGGGCGCATCGCCGCTGACCGGCGCTGGCGGGCGTTCTTCCTCAAGGGCTATGGCTACCGAATGAAGGCGAACACTGCGCGCGCACCGCTGACCGCCGCGCTGATCGAGAAAGTGCCCGGGCTCGTCACCGCAAACTTCTCGGTGATCGAGGCCGGGGGCCACATTCCGCGCCACTGGGGCATGACCAAGGGCATGCTGACCTATCATCTGGCGCTGAAAGCCCCGCGCGATCGGGAAAACTGCCGCATGCACCTTGAAGGGCCGGACAAGCTGCACGTGCTGCACTGGGACGAGGGCCAGTCGTTCCTGTTCGACGACATGTTCAATCATGAAGTGTGGAACGACACCGACGAGGACCGCTACATCCTGCTCATTCAGATCAAGCGCCCATGCCGGGGCCTTGGCAACCTGATTCAGAACACCTTCCTGTTCGGCGTGCGGCATTCGCGCTTCGTGAGAGATATCCGCCTGGCAATCGACCGCGCCGGAGAACGCCCGCCAGTCAACTGAGCGCGGACACGAAAAGCCCGACCGGTTTCCCGGCCGGGCTTTTCGTGCGTAACTTGGACCCGTCAGGCGGCGGCTTCGGTCTTGTCGCCCTTGAGCACCCTAACCGGCTGCTTGCGGCCTTCGACCACGTCCTTGTCCACCACGACTTCGGCGATATCGCGCTCGGTCGGCAGGTCGAACATGGTGTCGAGCAGCAGGCTTTCCACGATGGAACGCAGGCCGCGTGCACCGGTTTTGCGCTCGATCGCCTTCTGGGCAATCGCTTCGAGCGCCTCATCAGTGAACGTGAGTTCCACGTCCTCCAGATCGAACAGACGCGCATACTGCTTGATCAGCGCGTTCTTTGGCTCCTTAAGGATCTTCACCAGCGCCTCGATATCGAGGTCGTTCAAGGTGGCGATCACTGGCAGACGACCGACGAATTCGGGGATCAGGCCGAACTTGAGCAGATCCTCAGGCTCCGCCTTTTGGAGCAGTTCGCCCACCCGGCGCTTGTCCGGATCGGCGACATGGGCACCAAAACCGATCGAACGCTTCTGCAAACGGTCGGCAATGATCTTGTCCAGTCCGGCAAACGCGCCGCCGCAGATGAACAGAATGTTCGTGGTGTCCACCTGCAGGAATTCCTGCTGAGGATGCTTGCGTCCGCCCTGTGGCGGCACCGAGGCGGTGGTGCCTTCCATCAGCTTGAGCAAGGCCTGTTGCACACCTTCGCCGGACACGTCGCGGGTGATCGACGGGTTTTCGGCCTTGCGGCTGATCTTGTCGATCTCGTCGATATAGACAATGCCCTGCTGCGCCTTTTCGACGTTGTAGTCCGAAGACTGCAGCAGCTTGAGGATGATGTTCTCCACATCCTCACCCACATAACCGGCTTCGGTCAGCGTGGTGGCGTCGGCCATGGTGAAGGGCACGTCGAACGTCTTGGCCAAGGTCTGCGCCAGCAGCGTCTTGCCCGAACCGGTTGGCCCGACCAGCAGAATGTTCGACTTCGAAAGCTCGACATCACCCTGCTTGCCGCTGTGCTTCAGGCGCTTGTAGTGGTTGTGGACAGCCACCGACAGCACGCGCTTGGCGCGTTCCTGGCCGATCACATAGTCGTTCAGCGTCTCGCAGATTTCACGGGGGGAGACGACTTCGCCGTCCTTGCGCCCCGCGATCCCGGCCTTCGTTTCTTCGCGAATGATGTCATTGCAAAGCTCGACACATTCGTCGCAGATGAACACCGTTGGTCCCGCGATCAGCTTGCGCACTTCATGCTGCGACTTACCGCAGAAGCTGCAGTAAAGGGTGCTTTTCGCGTCAGATCCGCTCAATTTCGTCATTTTCCGTACTTAGCCTCCTGCTGAGGCGACTCGTTCACTCTACTCCGGGGGGAGCGGGTTTTGCAATCCTAGCGCCAAATGCTTGCGATAGCCTGAAGCGCCGCCCCCGCGTTTCGATGATCAGGCGTCCGCCTTGTCGGCTTCGGGACGCGTTTCGAAAACCTTGTCCACCAAGCCGAAAGCCAAGGCCTCCTCGGCCTCAAGGAACGTATCGCGGTCCATCGCCTTCTCGATCGAGTCGAGCGTCTTGCCGGTATATTTCACATAAAGATCGTTCAGGCGCTTGCGCATCCGCAGGATCTCGCGCGCCTGGATCTCGATGTCGCTGGCCATGCCCTGCGCACCGCCCGAGGGCTGGTGGACCATGATGCGCGCATTAGGCAGCGCAATGCGCATGCCCGGCTCACCGGCGGCGAGCAGGAAGCTGCCCATCGAAGCGGCCTGGCCGATGCACACGGTGGACACGCGCGGCTTGATGTACTGCATCGTGTCATGGATCGCCATGCCCGCCGTCACCACGCCGCCGGGTGAGTTGATGTACATCGAAATATCTTTCGACGGATTCTCCGATTCCAGGAACAGCAGCTGCGCCACGATCAGCGAGGCCATGTGATCTTCCACCTGGCCGGTGATGAACACGATGCGTTCGCGAAGGAGGCGCGAATAGATGTCGAAGCTGCGTTCGCCCCGGCTGGTCTGCTCGACGACCATCGGCACGAGCGCGCCGGTTACCGGATCGGTGGTGAACTTTCCTTGGGCGTTGGATGCGCCGAACAGGTCGAGCATGGGAGTCCTCATGTGATTTGCCTCGCCTATGTCGCGTGGCAGCACGCGATGTTCAAGGGGGTTAACCCGGCCTGACCGCAATGGGCCGGGGATGACGCGCCCCGCTGCAGGTGTAATTGCGATCTTGCCGGCCACCGCACCGCCATATTGCATGCACCCGCATCTGCGGCCACAACCCCAGGGCGACGCCGTTTCGGCGGCGCGGGGGGACCACGGCGACTCATGCGAAAATCCAGTCTTGCGACCTTTGGGGCCCTGCTCGCCCTTGGCCCGTGTGCGGCCATTGCCTCGCCCGAAACGGTGCAGACGTATCTGGGGCGGATCGCGGCGATGGATAAGGCTGGCCCGACCTTGCGCGCGGTGCTGGTGGTCGCGCCGGACGAATCGCTGAGAGCGACTGGCCAAGGCCCGCTCGCCGGGCACGCGGTGCTGATCAAGGACAACATCGAAACGCGCGACATGCCCACGACCGCCGGCAGCCTGGCGTTGAAGGACAACCGCACGGGCCGTGATGCGCCGCTAGTTTCCCGGTTGCGCGCATCGGGGGCGGTCATCCTGGGCAAGACCAACTTGTCCGAATGGGCGAACTTTCGCGGTGACCGCTCATCCAGCGGATGGAGCGCGGTCGGCGGCCAGACACGCAACCCCTTTGCGCTGGATCGCAGCCCGTGCGGCTCGTCCGCCGGCAGCGGCGCGGCGGTGGCGGCGGGCATGGCATGGGCAGCGATCGGCACCGAGACGGACGGGTCGATCACCTGCCCCGCCTCCGTCAACGGCATCGTCGGCTTCAAGCCGACCGTGGGGCTGGTCAGCCGCGCCCTGATCGTGCCGATCAGCGTCAGCCAGGATACCGCCGGGCCGATGGCCGCCAGCGTTGCCGACGCAGCCCTGCTGCTCAACACCATCGCCGGCGCGGATCCGGCGGACCCGACCACCGCCACGGCCGGATCGCATATGGTCGATTTCACCGCTGGCCTCGCCAAGGCCAGTTTGAAGGGCGTGCGCATCGGTGTGCTGCGGCGGCAGGTGGGCTCGATGCCATCAGTGACAGCCCTGTTCGACAAGGCCGTGGCCGACATGAAGCGCGCCGGGGCGCAAGTCGTCGAGATCGACTTCAAGCCGGACGATCGGCTTGGCGAGGCCGAATTCACCGTTCTCGCGCATGAGTTCCGCACCGGGATCAACGCTTATCTGGCCGCGCTGCCGGGGCATCCCGCAGCGCGCGACCTTGCGGGGCTGATCGCCTTCAACAAGGCGCACGCAGGCGATGAATTGCGCTGGTACGGGCAGGAAACCTTCGAGAAGGCGCTGACCAGCACAGACCCCGCGGAATATGCCAAGGCCCGCGCCGACGCGGTGCGGCTTGCCGGCGCGGAAGGGATCGACGCGCTGCTGGCCAGGTACAAGGTGGACGTGCTGATCGCCCCCACCGCCAGCCCCGCATCTCCCATCGATCCGGTGCTGGGCGATCATTTCCTGGATATCGGCGCGGGCACGTTGGCCGCCGTGGCCGGTTATCCGCACTTGTCGGTGCCGATGGGCGCGGTCGAGGGATTGCCGGTCGGCCTGTCGTTCATGGCCGGGCGGTGGAATGACGCCAAGGTCCTGCGGATCGGCGCAGCGTATGAGCGGGCCCGGCGCGCACGGCTGGCAACGCCTGACTTGCGCAACTGGCACGAGTGAAAGCTGCCGCAGACCCATAGACGACTGACACGGCGCAGAACGCGAAGGTCGCACGGGCCGGCAATAACCGCTGGCGATATGGAAAATCCTGTTCCATCATACACCTGAACGACCTGCCCGGAGAACGCGTGTACCGATCCCTATTGATAGCAGCCAGCGCATTGGCGATGGCTGCACCTGCGCTCGCCGTGGCGGAAACGCCGCGTGACCTGCTGATCGTTGCCGCTTTCCAGGCCCCTACCAAGCCGCAGGCGCTGGCGCTGGTCAACCAGGCGATCGTCGCGTCTGACCGCATCCTGACCAGCCGCCCCGGCGATCATGAAGCCATGCTGCAGCGCGCCATCGCCATCGGCTATCGCGGCAAGCTGACGCGCAGCCGATCCGACGTGCGCGCCTCGCTTGATATGTCGCAGAAGCTGGCGGACCAGAACCCGCGCGATGCCGAAGCGCAGATGGTCATCGCCGGATGGCATCTGGGCGCAATCGACCAGCTTGGCACATTCCTGGCGCGCACCGCGCTGGGCGCCCGCGAGCAGGTCGGCGAAACGGCCCTCGGCCGCGCCGTGGCGCTTGGCGGCAACAACGCGTTTTACCCGGGGTTTGCCGCGCTGCTGCAGATAAGGCTGAATCAGGACGATGTGGCCCCGGCCCGCCGGCTGGCCGAAGCCGCCGCCAATGCCCGCACGCCCACCCCGATCGACGGCATCATGAAACGCGCGGCGCTCGCCATCCTGCCGGCACTGCGCGCCAACGACGGGAAAACGGCGGCGGCACTGGCGCGCAAGCTCATGCCGTTCGGCAAAGTCATGAACTGAAGCACTGGTTTAGAGACACAAAAAGCCCCGGTGCAGCGATGCACCGGGGCTTTTTGTTTGATCTGGCACGCGCCGCGAAGGATCAATCCTCCTTGGCCGCAGCCTTCTTCTTGGCGGGAGCCTTCTTGGCGGGCTTGGCCTCGTCAGCCTCGCCGTCAGTGGCTTCAAGAGTAGCCTCCTCAGCGGCATCGTCGGCCTTCTTGGCCTTCTTGGGCGGGGCCTTCTTCGGCTTGTCTTCGCCGTCAGCGGCTTCAGGCGAAGCCTCGTCGGCCGCATCGTCAGCCTTCTTCGCCTTCTTCGCGGGAGCCTTCTTGGCGGGCTTGGCCTCGCTGGCAGGCTTTTCGCCGTCAGCGTCGGCCTCGATCGCGGCCTGCAGTTCCTCGCGGGTCACTTCACGCTCGGTAACGTCAGCCTTTTCGATCAGGAAATCGACGACCTTGTCCTCGTACAGCGGCGCGCGCAGCTGCGCGGCGACCATCGGGTCCTGCTGCACGTATTCGAAGAAGCGCTGGCGATCTTCCGGGCGGTACTGCTGCGCGGCCTGGCCCATCAGCGCCTGCATTTCCTGAGCGGTCACTTCCACGCCGTTCACCTGGCCGATTTCGGACAGCAACAGGCCAAGACGCACCCGGCGCTCGGCGATCTTGCGGTAGTCGTCCTTCTCGGCCTCGATCTCGGCCAGCGCGGCGGCGGGATCTTCCTCGTTGGCGGCTTCCTGCGTCAGCTGCTGCCAGATCTGCGAAAACTCGGCTTCCACCATCGTGGGCGGAACGTCGAAGTCATGACCGGCGGCCAGCTGATCCAGGAGCGAGCGCTTCATGGCGGTACGGGTCAGGCCGGCAGTTTCTTGCTCCAGCTGGCCGCGCAGCAGGCCTTGCAGCTGCTCCAGGCTTTCAAGGCCCAGTTCCTTGGCGAAATCGTCATCCAGCTTCGATTCGGCAGGCGCCTTCACTTCGTGCGCGACGATATCGAAGGTGGTTTCCTTGCCCGCCAGGTTTTCGGCCTGGTAATCCTCGGGAAAGGTCACCGTGATGGTGCGCTCTTCACCGGCCTTGATACCCGTGAGCTGCTCTTCGAAGCCGGGGATGAAGCGGTTCGCGCCAATCACCAGCGGGGCCTTTTCGGCCTTGCCGCCTTCGAACTCGACACCGTCAAGCTTGCCGGTGAAGTCGATGATGACCTGGTCGCCGTCTTCGGCGGCGCCATCCTTGGTTTCGAAACGCTGCTGCTGCTTGGCGATGCGCTCCACCGCTTCGGTGACGGCATCGTCCGACACCGGAACCGTCAGCTTTTCCAGCTTCAGGCCGTCCAGCGAGGGTGCTTCGATCTGCGGCAGCACTTCCAGGTTTACGGTCAGCTCGGCATCTTTGCCTTCCTCGTACCCGTCAGCCAGCGCGATATCCGGGTTCATCGCCGGGCGCAGCGCCTTGTCGGCCATCAGCGTATCCATCGCCTCGCGGATCGAGGTGTTCAGCGCTTCCTGATGGATGGCCGGGCCATGCAGCTTCTTCACCAGGTTGGCGGGCACCTTGCCGGGGCGGAAGCCGGGCATCTTGACCTGCGGCGCGATCTTCTTGACCTCACCCTCGATCTTGCCGGTGATGGTCTTGGCGGGGATAGTCACCGTGTAGGCGCGCTTCAGGCCCTCGTTGGTGGTCTCGACGATCTGCATTTCGAATGCCTTCCTGTGCAATCCAAAGGGCCTCTTCGGCCGATTTCGACGCGACTCCCCTCCCCAGGGCGGCGTAAACTGGTGCGGGCGAAGGGACTCGAACCCCCACATCTTTCGATACTGGTACCTAAAACCAGCGCGTCTACCAATTCCGCCACGCCCGCAAAGAGAGAAGCCTGAAACTCAAGGGACGGGCCCTTATAGCCCGCCGCGAAAAAGGGCAAGCGCCACGAGTCGGTATAGGGGTTGCGCACACCGCCCCTGCCCCCCAAGTTGAACTGTGGGACGGGGCGAGAGGAGCAAGACCGATGGCATCGCAGCCCCCTGCCGACAATCCCGGTGATACCCCGGCGGAATTCCCCACCCCCGACGGCTCGCCCGATGCGCCCGGCGGACCGCAGGAAGCGCCCGCCGAAGGCCCCGATTTCGATCAGCCCGATAGCGTGCCGGTGGAACTGCCCCCACCCGACTGACCCGGCCTGATACGCAATAAGACCCGCAGCCATACGGCGGCGGGTCTTATTTTTTGATGGCGGCCCAAGTGGTCCGCGTGTTCACAACCGCGCTATTTTCTTCCAGCCAATCGCGCCAACAGCGCCAGCGTTGAACCGCTGACGGGCTTTTCTTGCCCCGCTCGGTAATCGCCGGCCACGGCGCACTCCAGACAATACGCCTGCACCCCCTGCGCGCCCAGCATCGCATCCAGCCGGGTAATCGCCTGCGCCATCTGCAGCCGCTGGCGCGTGGCCAGAAGCCCGGCAAAATCATACGCGCTCGCCTCGTCCTGCGAATCGGAGGCGAGCCCCGCCAGCAATGCGCCAAAGGTATCGGGCTTGTCCTTCAGCGGCACAGCATGCCACGCACCGTTGCCAACGCCGCCCAGCTTTGCAGCATACGCCAGCGCGGCATCCAGCCCGCCCATCTGGTCCACCAGACCCAGCCGCTGTCCGTCCGAACTCGGCCACACACGGCCTTGCGCGATGGCGTCTACCTGCGCCGGGGTCTTGCCACGGGCGGCGCCCACCCGGGCGAGGAACTGCCCGTATATGCCTTCGACCGAGCTTTGCAGCAGACCTTCCGCTTGCGGGCTGAGCCCCCCCAGCACATCGGGCTGGCCGGATAGCGGGGTCGTCTGCACCCCGTCGCTGGTGACGCCAAAGTCCGCCAGGGTCTTTTCGAAGCTGGTGACGACCGCGAATACGCCGATGGAGCCGGTGATGGTGGCCGGCTCTGCAAACACGCGCTGGCCCGGCGTTGACACCCAGTACCCACCGCTCGCCGCCATCGAGCCCATCGAGACCACGACCGGGATCTTCGCGTTGCGCCAGCGCATGATAGCCCGGCGGATGCGTTCCGATGCCATCACCGACCCGCCGGGCGAATCGATGCGCACCACCAGCGCCTTCATCCCGTCGTCCACATGATCGTCGAGCAGCCGGGCGATCCGGTCACCCCCTGCCGTGCCGGGACCGGCATCGCCATCGACGATTTCACCCGCGATGGTGACCACGCCGATCGCGGCGCCGTCGGTCTTTACCGGATTGGCCGCCAGCCAGGTGGCCAGCGTGGTGTGGGCGTAATCGGGCACGTCATCCGCATCGCCGTGGCCGATCGTGCTTTTGCCGACGAGCTTTTCCACCCGCGCCTCGAACTCGGTCTTGTCACCGATGCGATCGACCAGGCCGGCAGCCTTGGCCGCTGCGGCCATGTCGCCGCCCGATGCCTTGATGAACGCCACCGGATCGCCGGTCATCCGGTCAAGCTGCGCGCGCGGGCGGGCCTTGGCGATCTCGGCGCGGTAGGCACTCCACTGCGAATCGAGCACCAGCTTCAGGTCTTCGCGCGCCTCGGGCGAAAAATCGGCGCGCATGTACGGCTCTACCGCGCTCTTGTACGTGCCGACCCGGAACACGTGGGCGTTCACCTTGAACTTGTCGAACAGGCCCTTGTAGAACTGATAGTTACCGCCCGGCCCTGCCACGAACGCGCCGCCCATCGGATCGACCCACGCTTCGCTGGCATGGGCGGCAAGCTGCACGCCATCGTCGGCATAGACGTTCGCGAAAGTCAGCACCGGCTTGCCCGCGCGGCGCACCGCGTCGATGCCCGCGCCGATGTCATGCAGGTGGACGTAGCGCCCGCCCACGAACCGCGACAGGTCGAGCACCACCACCTTGATGCGATCGTCCGTGGCCGCCAGACGAAGCGCGCGCTCCACGTCGCTGGCCGCAAATTCATGCGCCGGGCCTTGCGAACTCATCAGCAGGCGCAGCGGATCGGGGCGGCTCTTTTCCTCGACCACGGTGCCGTCCAGCGTGAGCAGCAGCGCGCCGTCCTCCACCCGTCCGGGCGCCGGGCGCGCGGCAAGCGCGGCGTAGATGATCCCGAAGAAGCCCAGCAGAAACAGCAGCGCCAGCGCGTCCTTGACGGCAACCAGCAGCTTCCAGACCTTGCGCGCGAATCTCATGGGGGGATCACCTTTCGCCTGCCGCCTTAGCTGTTGCAGTGCGGTGTAGGAAAGCGTTGCTTGCGCGGGCGCGCAACGCGCCGGGGGTATCGCCGCTCCACGCCCCTTGCCCGCCGCCGATCCGCCGCTTATGGCGTGGTCTTTAATGACACCGCCAGAATACACCTATCCGGATGGCGCTCTCGCCTTCCCGCATCGCGGCCTCACGGGCATCGCCGGCCTAGCCCCGCACGAGATCTGGTTCCTGCTGGATGAGGCGGAGCAGTGGGTGGAGATGAACCGGGGCGCCCAGAAACGGCGCGAGCTGCTCTCCGGCCTCACGATCATCAACGCGTTTTTCGAAAACTCCACGCGCACGCTGCTCAGCTTCGAGATCGCCGGCAAGCGGCTTGGGGCCGACGTGGTGAACATGGCCGTCGCCAATTCCAGCGTGAAGAAGGGCGAAACGCTGATCGATACGGCGATGACGCTCAATTCGATGCGCGCCGATGCCATCGTCATCCGCCACGCCAGTTCGGGTGCGGTACAACTGATCGCCGACAAGGTGGACTGTCCGGTGCTGAACGCAGGGGACGGGCAGCACGAACATCCCACGCAGGCCCTGCTGGATGCGCTGACGATCCGCCACGCCAAGCGCGCGTTCAACGGCCTGCGCGTGACGATCTGCGGCGACATCCTGCACAGCCGCGTGGCGCGCTCCAACATCCTGTGCCTCAACGCGCTGGGCGCCGATGTGCGGGTCTGCGCGCCGCCCGCGCTGATGCCCGCCGATATCGAGCGGATGAGCGTTACCGTGTTCCACGATTTCGATGCGGCGCTAAAAGGCGCGGACGTGGTGATGATGCTGCGCCTGCAGATGGAGCGGATGGAGGGCCAGTTCATCCCCTCCCCGCGCGAATACCGCCACTTGTATGGCCTGACGCTGGACCGGCTGGCGAAGGCGGAGCCCGATGCGCTGGTGATGCACCCCGGCCCGATGAACCGCGGGGTCGAGATCGACAGCAACGTGGCCGATCATCTCGATCGCTCGCTCATCACCCGGCAGGTCGAAATGGGGGTGGCGATCCGCATGGCCTGCCTTGACGTGCTGACCCGCAAGAGCCGCAAGCTGGAGGGCTGGGCATGAGCATGCACGCCCCCCTCACCATCACCGGCGGCCGGGGACTGCTGGCGGACGGAACCATCGCCGCTGGCGCGGTGCGGTGCGAAGGCGGGTTCATCACCGCCATCGGCAGCGATGTGACGCCCCGGGACGGCGACATCGTGCACGATGCGGGCGGCGCGCTAGTGACGCCGGGGCTCGTCGATATCGGCGTGTTCGCGATCGACAAGCCGGCCTTTCACTTCGGCGGGATCACCCGCGCCGCGCTGATGCCAGACCAGAACCCGCCGCTGGACGTATCGGCACGGGTGCGCTTTGCCGCCCAGTCCGGCAAGCCGGACTTCTGGGTTCACCCCCTGGCCGCCGCCACGCAGGGGCTGGACGGCAAGGCCCTGGCCGAGATCGCTATGATGCGCGATGCCGGGGCGCGCGCGGTATCCACGGGGCGGCGCTGGATCGGCGATTCGGGCACCATGCTGCGGCTGCTGCAATACACCGGCATGCTGGGCATGGTGGTGATCGCGCACGCAGAGGACGCTGGGATCGTCGGCAACGCGGTCGCCACCGCCGGCGAGATGGCGACACGGCTTGGCCTTCCCTGCGCCCCGGCGCAGGCCGAGGCCATCGCCATTGCCCGCGACATCGCACTGGCCGACATGGCCGGGGCCGCGATCCATTTCCGCAACGTGACGACAGCGGCAGGGCTCGATCTGGTGCGCACGGCCAAGGCGCGCGGGGTGCAGGTGACAGCAGGGGTGAGCCCAGCCTACTTCATGCTGTCGGACCTGGCGATCGGGGCGTTCCGTACGTTCACCCACCTCTCCCCGGCGCTGCGCAGCGAGGCAGATCGCAACGCCGTCGTCGCCGCCATCGCCGATGGCACGATAGACATCGTGGCGTCCGGCCATGATCCGCGCGGGCCGGAAGACAAGCGTCTACCGTTCGCCGATTCGGCGCCCGGCATGTCAGGCGCGGAAACGCTGCTGCCGCTCACCCTCACGCTGGTGCGTGATGGGGCGATCGATATGGACCGCGCGTTCGCATTGCTGGCCGGCAACCCGGCGCGGCTGCTGGGCGTGAATGCGGGGCGACTGGCTGTGGGCACAGAGGCGGACATCGCGGTGATCGACCCCGAGCGTCCGTGGATCGTCAACGCGGACAAGATGGCGGCCAGTGCCGGTAATACCCCGTTCGACCGTCAGCCGGTGCAAGGTCGGGTGCTGGCGCTGTTCAAAGGCGGCACGGCAGTGCGCGCGCGCTAAGCGTACCAACTCGCGCTGCGATCATCGCAGGGCGAGTTGTGGGCCCTTGCCCTTCGGCGCGGTGCCCGGCTGTGCATGGGGTGCTTCATAGGCAAAGCACTCCCCGCCGCGCTGCTTGACGCCGGAACACAGGGACTGCGCACTGCCGCGCGCGAAATTTTCGGCAGCCACCCGGAAATACCGCCGGCCGTTCACATTCGCTTCGGTGATGCGCAAGGCATGGCCGCGCAGCGACGGATCGCGGCGCTGGAAAATCGCCCACGCACGCTTGGCGCCCTCCATCGTCCCGAACGAGCCCAGCTGCACCACATGGTTGCCCTTGGCAGCCGGACGCGGCGCCTGGGCCTTCGCGATGCCATGGTCGAACGCACGCTCGATGGACGTGCGTGGCGGCGTGAAATTCGCCGCTTCCATTGCAGGTCGCGCGGCGAGTTTCGGCGCCACCGCGGGTGCCTGCGCCAAGACTGCCGCCTCCGGCGCGGCCTGAGGCTGAGCTTGCGCCACGGCAGGCAACTCGGCGGCAGCCTGGGGCGGCATCGGAGCCTCGACAGCAGCAAGGGCAGGCGCGGCCACCGCCGGCCGGTTCAACGCCAGCGCCGTTGGCTGGCCGGGATCGCTGCGCACCTCCGTGCCCAGCATCGCAGCAATGCGCATGCGGCCCGTGTCAGCGCCATCGCTCGCTGCCCATTCCGCAAGACGGGCGTCGATCTGGTCGGCGGGCACGTCCTGCATGGCGACCACGCGCGCTTCGGCCCAGCGACCGTCCAGCGCATAGGCATAGGCCAGGTTCTGGCGCATCTTGGGGGTGTTCGCCCCGGCGCGCAGTGCGGCGGACAAGGCCTCTACCCCCGCTGCCGGTTGTCCGGCCAGCGCCAGCGCCAGCCCGTAATCGCTGGCCGGAAGCTGCGCCTGCCAGCGAGCCAGCGCGGCCTGCGCCTCCGCATTACGGCCCGATCCGATATACGCCAGCGCCAGCCCCAGGCCGGTGCGGGCCGACGTGTTGCCAAGCGTAACGGCATCCTCGAACGTGGTGGCCGCCGAAGCAAAGCGGCCTGCTGCCAGATAGGTTTGTGCGAGGTCTGCCCGCGCCGCGCCATCCGTGCGCGCCTTGGCGACACGCGCCTCCGCTTTCGCCAAGGCCACATCGCCGGTGACCTGTCCCGCCTCGCCGCCGCGCCGACCGGACACTTGCGCCTTGTCCGCGCTTGCCAGCGAGGCATGGCCCGAGCATCCGCCCAGCAGCGCGGCCACCATCGCCGAGCACAGCGTGAAGCCGGCGCCGCGCGCGTTGCGATCCATCATGTGTATTCCCATCCTCATGCGTTCACCCGCCGACCGAAACCACCGGTGGGCCGCAGCGCGCCGGGATGCGCTGCCTGGCCCGTGGGCGGAGCGGCAAAGACGGTGCGGCGAAAATTCTTTTCCAGCCGATCGGCCACGTAATCCCACAGCACCGCGATTTCGGCGGACGAGCGCCCGCGCGGGTCCACCTCCATCACCGTGCGGCCATCGATCATCGAGGCGGCAAAATCGGTGCGCTGGTGCACGGTGACCGGCGCCACGGTGCCATGCTGCGACAAGGCGATCGCAGCTTCCGCCGTGATCCGCGCAGTTGCCGTTGCGGCGTTGACGACGAACACCAGCGGCTTGCCCGCCCGCTCGCACAAATCCACCGTCGCACCCACCGCGCGCAAGTCATGCGGGCTGGGCCGGGTGGGTATGACGATCAGTTCGGCCACCGCGATCACGCTCTGGATCGCCATGGTAATGGCGGGCGGAGTGTCGATGACTGCCAGCTTGAACCCTTGCTGGCGCAATGTCTGCAGATCCGCTGCAAGCCGCGCGACGGTGGTCTGCGCGAAAGCGGGCATTTCGGCCTCGCGCTCGTTCCACCAGTCAGTCAGCGATCCTTGGGGGTCGATGTCGATGAGCACGACCGGCCCCGCGTTCGCGCGTTGCGCCTGCACCGCCAGATGGCCGGACAGGGTCGTCTTGCCCGATCCGCCTTTCTGCGATGCCAATGCCAATACGCGCACAGCGTTCCCCCGATCCGTCCATGACGGGGCGTCACCCCCACACCGCACGAATGCCAAATTGCTCCTAATTTAAGGTTAATTGCCTAGACGGCCGGAAACGGGATCGCGCAGCCCGGTTTGTGCGTGCACCGTGCATTAACTGTTCGACTTTAGGGCGTTCCTGAGTTCAAAGTGCAACCATCCCTTCGTAAGGCCGGCGCAAGGCGCAGGTTAACCAAGGCGGGCGGGGTGTGAAGGCAGGGCAGTGAGCAGAATCGCGATGCACAAGGGTCTTTCTGCAAGGGCCGTCCTGGCCGTGGTGGCAGCGGCGTGCCTGACGCTGTCGACCGCGCCCGCCATCGCGCAGGCTCCTGCAGCGGGCGACGTGAAGTCCGGCGTCGATGCCTGGTCTGCCGGCAACTATGATGCCGCCGTGCGCATCTGGCAGCCCCTGGCCGACAAGGGTGATCCCGACGCGCAGTTCAATCTGGCGCAAGCCTACAAGATGGGTCGCGGCGTTCCGCTGGATCTGGCGAGGGCCGAAGCGCTGTATGGGCGGGCGGCAGCAAAGGGGCACACGCAGGCTGCCGACGCCTACGGGCTGCTGCTGTTCCAGCGCGGAGAGCGGCAAAAGGCGCTGCCCTACATCGAGGCGGCGGCATCGCGCGGCGATCCGCGTGCGCAGTACATCATGGGCGTGGCGCACTTCAACGGCGACATTGCGACGAAGGACTGGGTGCGCGCCTATGCCCTCACTAGCCTCGCCCGCCAGGCGGGACTGCCCCAGGCCACCAGCGCCCTGCAGCAGATGGACCAGCACATCCCGCTGCCGGACCGTGAGAAAAGCGTAGTGCTGGCCGAACAGATCGCGGCGCAAACGCAGGCCAATCGCCAACGCCTCAACGCCTCCGCCGAACTGGGCACGCAGCTTGCCTTGGCTGAGCCCGCGCCGGCTCGCCAACCGACGCCTGATCGCAAGCCCGCCGTCATCGCTAGCGCGCGCCCCGCCGTCACCGTGCATCCAGCGCAATCTTCGACCGAGCGACCGGAGCGCGAGCGGCGTCCTCCCGCCCCACCTGCCACGCCTGCTCCCAAGCCCGCGCCATCCGCCAAGCCAGCTCCCCGTCCCACACCGGTTGCAGCCTCTGGCCCCTGGCGGGTGCAGTTGGGCGCCTTCGGGGTGCCGGGCAACGCCGAAGCGCTGTGGGCGCGGATCAAGGGGCGTTCCGAACTGTCAGGCCGCACGCGCGTGCTGGCGCCCGCCGGGAAGCTGACCAAGCTTCAGGCCACCGGCTTTGCATCGAGCGCGGATGCGCAAAGCGCCTGCGCCCGGTTGCGGGCTGGCGGCTTCACCTGCCTGGCGACACGCGACTGAGCGATCCGGCCACCCTGTCTGCCGGGGAGGCCGAACCCGCTCTTGCACCGGGGGCGACACAGACACGACTGGCGACGCTGGACCTCATTCGCGGCGTGGCGATACTGGGCATCCTGGCGATCAACATCGCCGGCTTTTCCGGCCCGATGGTCACCGCCACCACCCCCAACCTGCTCGCTCCCGCACGTCTTATGGACGAGGCAGCTTTCGCGCTCTCGTTTCTGGTCTTCGAGGGCAAGATGCGCGCGCTGTTCACGCTGCTGTTCGGGGCGGGACTGGTGCTGTTCTGGGAACGGACCGAAGCGGCCGGGCGCGACGGCGATGTCCTGCAAATGCGGCGGCTCGCGTGGCTGCTGATGTTCGGTTTCCTGCACTACGTATTCCTGTGGTGGGGGGACATCCTGTTTCTGTATGCGGCCTGCGGGATCATCGTTCTGCTGATGCGTCCGCTGGATGACCGTATGCTGCTGTGGATCGCGCTGTCGCTGTATTACGGCTGGCACATCTGGGGGATGGTGGACGCCGCCCCCGCGATCCATGCCGAAACCGCCTTGCGCCGCCATCTCGCCACGCCGGCGGACATGGAGCTTCTGGCCGGGCGCCTGGCGCCGGTCCGGGAATGGGCCGCGCAGGAACTGCACGAAGCGACGCTGCCCTATCTTGAACTCGTGCGCATCAAGATCGTCGAGCGCCCGTTCTGGCAGATCCAGATGATCACCGGGGCATGGTCGGAAACCCTGCCTTTGATGCTGATCGGCATGGTGCTCTATCGCCGGGGTTTTTTCGATGGACGCATGCCGCGCTGGCGGGTGCGGGATATCGCGCTGTCCTGCACGTTCGCCGCGTTCGTGCTGACCGCACTGTTTCTGGGGTGGGCATGGTCCCGGCATTTTCCACCCGTTGCGATGGACGCGGCCATCGTGTGGGGGCTTGCCATGCCGCATGTGCTGGGCGGGGTCGGTTATGCCGGGCTGATCGTTCTGGCCGCCCCTCGCCTGGCGCGCGGCAGCTTCGGACGGCGGCTGGCGGCGGCGGGCCAGATGGCATTCAGCAATTATGCGCTGACCAGCCTGGCGATGACGTTCACCTTTTACGGCTGGGGTCTGGGGTTGTACGGCCAGATCCGGCCCGCGACCCAGTGGGTGTTCGTGATCGGCGGGTGGGCGATCATGCTGGCGTGGAGCAAGCCCTGGCTGCACCGCTTCCGGCGCGGGCCGCTGGAATGGGCCTGGCGCTCGCTGGTGGAAGGCAAGCCTCTGGCCAACCGACGAACCTGACCCGAATTTATGCTATTGCGATCCATTCTCACTTGCATATACTGACCGCGGATAAGAGGATTCGCTCATGTACGTGTGCATCTGCAATGCCATTCGCGAAAAAGACCTGCGCTGTGCCGCCCGTCGGTGCCGTGGCAGTGCGGAGGCGATTTATGGCGCGCTGGGACGCACCCCGCAGTGCCGCCAGTGCCTTGACGACGCCGAAGACATCATCGCCGACGAACTTTCCAGCTGCGATACGGGGATGGCCGCAGCGGCCTGATCCCGCCCTCCCGGCAAGTATCACTTCTGGCCACTCGCTTGCCTAGACTGGCCACGCCGCTTATACGCCGCCCCTGCATCACAGGAGTTTTTGCGCGATGAATGGCGACCCACAAGTCATCGATTTCTTGAACAAGGCGCTGTTCAACGAGCTTACCGCGATCAACCAGTACTGGCTGCATTACCGCATGCTGCACCACTGGGGCATCCGCAAGCTGGCCGAATACGAGCGCCACGAATCCATCGACGAGATGAAGCACGCAGACGTGCTGGCCGATCGTATCCTGTTCCTGGGCGGGCTTCCCAACTTCCAGGCGCTGGGCAAACTGCGGGTCGGCGAATCGGTAGAGGAAATCCTGCGCGCCGATCTCGCGCTGGAACACGACGCCATTCCGATGCTCAAGGAAGCCATCGCCCACTGCGAGGCGGTGCGTGATTTCGTGAGCCGTGAAATCTTCGCGCGCATCCTCGAAAGCGAGGAAGAGCACGTCGATTACCTCGATACCCAGTTCGACATGATCGAACGCATGGGCATTCAGAACTACTGCCAGTTGCAAAGCAAGGCCTCCGGCGAGGAGTAATCGCCGGGAACCCTGGGCCCTGCGATCATTTATGCACGGACGAAGCGACGCGTCCGTGCGTCGGGGCACTGCGGGGGACATCATGAATTCACGACCTGGCACACCGACCGGCCAGTCCGGTCCGACCACCGAGGATATAGGCTTTGCCATCCTCGTGGTCGTGATCACGCTGGCGACTGCCTACCTCATGACCCCCTATTTCGGGGCGGTACTGTGGGGCGTGGTCGCCGCAATCATGTTCCAGCCACTGACCGCCAAGCTGGCCACACGGCTGAACGGCCGCAAGAACCTGGCCACGTCGATCGTCCTGCTGGCGTTGATCGCGGTATTCGTGATCCCCACCTTGCTGCTCAGCATCAGCCTCGTGAACGAGGCGACCGCGTTGTACGGCAAGATCACCAGCGGGCAGATCGACTTCGGGCGGATTTTCCAGCAGGTGATGGACGCCCTGCCCACCCGGCTACGCAACCTCATCGCGGAATCCGGGCTGAACGATTTCGATTCTATCCGCCGTCAATTCGGCTCCAGCATCTCCAGCGGCCTGCAATCCCTGGCCGGGCGTGCGCTGCTGGTGGGGCAAAGCGCGCTGAGCTTCGTGGCGGCGCTGGGCATCATGCTGTACCTCAGCTATTTCCTGCTGCGTGACGGCAAGCGCTACGGCGAGATGGTCGTCACCAGCCTGCCGCTGCACACCGATACCCGCGATTCGCTGGTCGAAAACTTTCTGCGCGTGGTGCGCGCCACCATGCGCGGCACTGTGGTAGTCGCGATCGTGCAGGGCGTTCTGGGCGGCTTGCTGTTCTCGGTGCTGGGCATCGAAGGTGCGCTCATCTGGGGGGTGATGATGGGCTTCTTCTCACTCTTCCCGGCCGTCGGCACGGCCATCGTCTGGGTGCCGGTGGCGCTGTACCTGTTCGCCACCGGTGACATGGTGAAGGCCGGGATCATGGTGTTCTGCGGCGTGTTCATCATCGGCATGGTTGACAACGTACTGCGCCCGGTCCTGGTGGGCCGTGACACCCGCATGCCGGACTTCGTGGTGCTGATCGCGACCGTCGCGGGGCTGGAACTGTTCGGCCTGAACGGCTTCATCATCGGCCCCGTCATTGCCGCACTGTTCATCGCGGTGTGGAACCAGCACCGCCAGAAGCGTGAAGCCCGCACCCAAACGCTATCGGGCGATGCCCCGTCGGTGGAAGAGCGAATAAGCCCTGAGCACGCGGCGCAGGAAACCGTGGCCCACCCGTCCTGATTGCCAAAGAATCGCCCGCACTCCTGCGGCCGGCGCCCCATCAATCCTTGGCGAAGGGGTTCTTGGCGCTGCGCAGGTTGATGCGGATCGGCACCGAATCGAAACCCAGTTCCCGCCGCATGCTGTTCACCAGATAGCGCTTATAGCTTTCCGGCAGCAGATCCAGCCGCGTGCCGAACACCACGAAGCCCGGCGGCCGGGTCTTGGCCTGCGTGATATAGCGCAGCTTGATGCGTTTTCCGCCCGGCGCGGGTGGCGGATTGGCGGACAGCGCATCATCGAACCAGCGATTGAGCGCGGCGGTGGGCACGCGCCGGCTCCAGGCTTCGCGGATCGTGAAGCCGGCCCCGATCAGTTCGTCCAGTCCCTTGCCGGTGCGCGCGGACACCGCCAGCAGCGGCACCCCGCGCACTTGCGCCAGCCCTTCGTCAAGCGCTGCACGAATGCCATTGAACAGGCCCGAGGCGTTTTCGGCTACGTCCCACTTGTTGATCGCGATCATCAGGGCGCGCCCTTCCTCCAGCACCTTGGAGGCAATGGTCAGGTCCTGATGCTCCAGTCCGCGCGTGGCATCGAGCAGCAGTACCACCACTTCGGCAAAGTCGATCGCATGGCGCGCGTCGGCAACGGCCATGCGCTCCAGCTTTTCGACCACGTTGGCGCGCTTGCGCATGCCGGCGGTGTCGATCAGATGGACCTGGCGCACATTCTGCGTCTTCGGATCGGTCCATTCCCAGGCCACGGTGATCGAATCGCGTGTAATGCCCGCTTCCGGCCCGGTCAGCAGCCGGTCTTCGCCCAGCAGCTTGTTGATGAGGGTAGATTTGCCGGCATTGGGCCGGCCCACGATCGCCAGCTTGAGCGGGGCCAGCAACCGTGCTTCCTCGTCTTCTTCCTCAACGAATTCGGGCTCTTCGGGCTGCAGCGGATCGAGATGCGGCAGCAGGGCTTCAAACAGGTCGCTCATGCCGATGCCGTGTTCAGCCGAAAAGCCGATCGGATCACCCAGCCCCAGCGAATAGGACTCCAGCACGCCGCTCTCGCCCGAACGCCCTTCGGCCTTGTTGGCCAGCAGGATCACGGGCACCGGCGAGGCTCGCAGCCAGTTGCCGATCTCCTCGTCCAGCGGCGTCAGCCCGGCGCGCGCGTCCACCACGAACAGCGCCACGTCTGCGGTATCGAGCGCCGCCTCTGTCTGTTTGCGCATGCGGCCGGGCAGCGTTTCGACCTCGTCGTCCTCCCACCCGGCGGTGTCGACGATCTGGAATTTGAGGCCGAGCAGTTCGACATCGCCGAACCGGCGATCGCGCGTGACGCCCGGCTGGTCGTCCACCAGCGCGAGCTTCTTGCCGACGAGCCGATTGAACAGCGTGGACTTGCCGACGTTGGGCCGACCGATAATGATGACTTGGGGAAGCATGTCCGCAGCGCATGGGGTTTTCGGGCGGTTTTGGCAAGCGTTGCGCGCGGGCGGCATCTCTGAAGCCTTGCCTGCGAGATCGTAATTGCCGGACCGTTGCCCATATTTTTGCGATCAAATCGCGAAAAAGCCAGGAACCTTTCCTTGCTCCGGCGTTAACCAACCGCGGAAGATTGGCGATAACCTTCTGCGGGCAAAAGGGCGGACATGAGGGTTCACCACAGCTTAATCGTTATCGGGCTCGCGGTCGCGTGCATCGCGCCGGCGTCTGCCCGAACCGTGATCGACAGCGCCAATGATGCAGGCGCGGGATCGACGTTGACCGTGCCCAAAGCGCCCGGACATCTGGAATGCGTGCCGTTTGCAAGGACCACGTCCGGAATCCAGATCTATGGTGACGCGCATACTTGGTGGGAGCAGGCCCGTGGCCGCTATGCAACCGGAAACACACCGAAGCCCGGCGCGGTGATGGCGATCAAGCCGTTCAACAACTCGCGCCTCGGCCACGTCGCCACCGTCAGCCGCATCATCGATTCGCGCACCGTGCTGCTCAGCCATGCGAACTGGTCCTCGCCCGGCCAGATCGAGCGGAACGTGACCGCGCTGGACGTATCGCCGAACAATGACTGGACGCAAGTGCGCATCTGGTACGCGCCCATTCACAGCTTGGGCGGCACCCACTGGCCGGTGTCCGGCTTCATCTACAACGCCAGACCGGGGCGGATGCGCGATCTGGGACAAGCCAGGCTGATGCAGGCGGCGGCCATGAAGCCTTCGACGGCAAAGCCCGCAAGCCTGACAAGCCGCCACCGCGACCCGATCGGCGCAATCATTTCGGGACGGTACTGATCTAGCCTCGCTCCGGATCCGTTCCGAGAGCGAGCGGCCAGCATCAGTCTTTCTTTGCGACCGGCGGATTATCGCCCAAGTCTTCGTACCAGGCCTCGACCGGGCCCGAGAGCTTAATCGTCAGCGGGTTACCGTTGCGATCCATGGACTTTCCGGCCTGCACGCGCACCCAGCCTTCGGAGATCGAGTATTCCTCAATATTGGTGCGCACCGCCCCCTTGAAACGGATACCGATGCCGCGCCGCAGCTTTTCCTCATCGAAGAACGGACTGCGCGGGTTGATCGCCAGATGATCGGGCGGAACGTCGGTTGCCGAGGCTGCGGGCGCAGCGGCGGACGTATCCGCCACAGCAGCGGCATCCGTTTCGGGCATTTCGGGCGGGGTGTTCTGGTCGGTCATGGCGCCTGCGTTTAAATGCAGATCGCAGCTTGTCAATTCGATCCCACTTGTCTAGAGGCGCGCTTCCGCAAGGGCAGCGGGCGCGTAGCTCAGTGGTAGAGCACACCCTTCACACGGGTGGGGTCGCAGGTTCAATCCCTGCCGCGCCCACCATTCCGGTTGGAATGGGCGGTTTTCACCTCCACATCGACGGTATATTGCAGCGCGCCGGCTTGCGAGCGAACGCGTCAGGCGGCATAGGCGCGGGCATCATGCATGACATCCGCCAGATCCGTGAAAATCCCGCAGCCTTCGATGCCGGCCTTGCCCGTCGCGGGGTCGCGCCCGTCGCCGCCACGCTCGTCGCGCTGGACGAGCAGCGCCGTGCAATCGCCACCCGCATGCAGGACGGGCAGAACCGCCGCAACGAAGCATCCAAGGCGATCGGCAAAGCGATGGCACAGGGCGATACGGCAACGGCAGACGCCCTGAAGGCGGAAGTCGCGCTGCTCAAGGATACGCTGCCGGCGCTGGAGGCTGAGGAAAAGAGCCTGACGGCGCAGTTGCAGGACGCACTCGCAGCCCTTCCGAACATCCCGGTGGACGCCGTGCCTGACGGTATGGACGAGGCACAGAACGTCGAGGTCGCGCGCTGGGGGACGCTGCGCACGTTCGACTTCATGGCAAAGGAGCACGCCGATCTAGGGCCCGCGCTGGGGCTGGACTTTGAAACCGGCGCAAAGATTTCCGGCGCGCGGTTTACGTTCCTCAAAGGCCAGATGGCACGGCTGCACCGTGCGCTTGCGCAGTTCATGCTCGATACGCAGACCACCGCCAATGGCTACATGGAATGCAACGTGCCGCTGCTGGTGCGCGACGAGGCGGTATTTGGCACCGGCCAGCTGCCAAAGTTTTCCGAGGACCTGTTTCGTACCACGGACGGACGCTGGCTGATCCCCACCGCCGAAGTGTCGCTGACCAACGCCGTTGCCGGCAGCATCCTCGATCCCGACGCACTGCCTCTGCGTATGACTGCGCTTACCCCGTGCTTCCGGTCTGAAGCCGGCGCGGCGGGGCGCGATACGCGCGGGTTCATCCGCCAGCACCAGTTCGAAAAGGTCGAGCTGGTGACCGTTTGCGCGCCCGATCAGAGCGAGGCCGAGCATGACAAGATGGTCGCGGCAGCCGAAGGTATTCTGCAGGCGCTCAACCTTCCCTATCGCAAGATGCTGCTGTGCGCGGGCGACATGGGCGCCACCGCGCGGCTGACCTTCGATCTTGAAGTGTGGCTGCCGGGCCAGAACGCTTATCGCGAAATCAGTTCGATCTCTAACTGCGGCGATTACCAGGCCCGCCGCATGAACGCGCGCTACAAGCCGGAAGGCGCAAAGAAAACCGAGTTCGTGCATACGCTCAACGGGTCGGGGCTTGCCGTGGGACGCACGCTGGTGGCGGTGCTGGAAAATTACCAGCAGGCTGACGGGTCGGTGCTGGTGCCCCACGCGCTCAAGCCCTGGATGGGCGGGATCGACGTGCTCACGCCGCAGCCCTGACCGGTCTGTTTGCGTACAGACCCAAAATGAAACGCGGCGTCGGCATTATTCATGGCCGACGCTGGAAGGTTATGGTTAAAGACCGATCATGCGCATTCTCCTGACCAATGACGACGGCATCAACGCTCCCGGCCTGTACGTGCTGGAAAAGATCGCGGCGCAGTTGTCCGACGATATCTGGATCTGCGCGCCCAGCGAGGAACAGTCGGGTGCCGGCCATTCGCTGACGCTCAATCGTCCGGTGCGCCTGCGCCAGCATGCTGAACGCCGCTTTTCGGTGACCGGCACGCCAACGGACTCCGTGACGATGGCCTTGCGCAAAGTGCTGCCCGGCGCGCCGGACCTCATTCTGTCCGGCGTCAACCGCGGCGCGAACCTGGGCGATGACGTGACGTATTCGGGCACCGTATCGGCCGCGCTGGAAGGCGCGCTGGCCGGTATCCGCTCGATCGCGCTCAGCCAGGTCTATTCCAGGGAAGGTCTTGGCGACGCGGTGAATTTTGCAGCTGCGGAAGCGTGGGGGGCCAAAGTCCTGCGCCCGCTGCTGGACCAGCCGTTCGCGCCGCGCACGCTGGTGAACGTCAATTTCCCGGCTCTGGCGGCGGACGCGGTAAAAGGTATCCGCGTGGCGCGGCAGGGTTTCCACGACTATGCGCGCGGCTCCTTAATCGAAGGCACCGACCCGCGCGGATTTCCGTATTTCTGGTTCGGGTTGCACGGCATTGAACAGACGCCGGGCCATGAGACCGATCTCGAAGCGGTTGCGAACGGCTTCGTTGCGGTGACGCCGCTTCATCTCGACCTTACCCATGATGCCTCGCTCAAGACGCTGGCAAAGCGTTTCGAGGCGTGAGGCGCCTTTTCTTTCTTGCCGCCCTGATGCTGCCGGTCACTGCGACCGCTGCGCCTGAAAAAGAAAGCGAGCACGTCGTCGCGTCGGGCGAGACGTTGAACGGCATCGCCAATCGGGCCGGCGTCAGCGCGCAGGCCGTGATGGCTGCTAACGGTCTCAAGGCCCCTTACGTGGTGAAAATCGGCCAGACACTGAAAATCCCGCACGTCGCCAAGCCGGCGAAACCCACCAAGCCTGCAAAAGCAGCCGAGCCCGCGAAAGTCGCCGCGCCCAGCAAGGCAGCCGCTCCCGCAGCATCTACAGATCAGGCCAAAGCGGACGCGGAGGAAAAGGCCGATCAGGCCGCGCTGGACAAGGCGGCAGCCACGGCTGCCCCCGCCGCGAAGAAAGTTGCCACCAACGCAGTGCGGGTCATCCAGGGCAAGCCGCCCCTATCCAAGACCACGGGTCCGGAAACCGAAACAGAGCATCTGGTGGCGCCGGGTGAAACGCTGGGCGTCATCGCCGAGCGCGCACACGTTCCGCGCGTCCTGATCATCGAAGCCAACGCCCTTCCCGCGCCCTATGCCGTGCGGGTGGGCCAGACGCTCAAGATCCCGCGCACCCGTCGCCATCAGGTCAAGCCAGGCGACAGCAGCTTTTCCATTGCGATGGATTATGCGGTGCCGTGGGAACAGATCGCGCTGGCCAACAGCCTCAGTCCCTCCGCTTCGGTCAAACCCGGGCAGGTTTTGCTGATACCCACGTTGCTCAATCCGCCCACGCCCGTATCACGCGCGCCGGCGTCGCCCGCAAAGCCGACCCCAGCGCCTGCCGTCACCAAAACCGCCCGCTTCGCCTGGCCGCTGACCGGCCCCGTGCGGCGCGGCTTTTCCAGCTCCGGCGATTATCATGACGGGCTGGACATTGCCGCCCCGAAAGGCACCACCGTGCGCGCCGCTGGTGCGGGCACGGTGGTGTTCGCGGGCAAGGAAAAGGACCAGTTCGGCAACCTCGTCGTCATCGATCACGGCGACGGATGGCACACCGCCTACGCTTTTCTGAGCCGCATAACCGTGAAACAGGGCGCCAGCGTCGTCGCCGGTGAACGCGTCGGTCTGGTCGGCAACACCGGCAAGGCCAAGGGCGACGAACTGCATTTCGAGGTTCGGCGCGAAGGCAAGCCAGTCGATCCCGTCAGCGAATTGCCCAAGGTGTCCTGACCGTCGTGGCGGCGCGGCGCCCTCGCCCCACCCTGCCCCATCCGCTCAAGCGCGCGGTGGGGCTGCCGGTCTGGGCGGACCTTTCGCTGCGGCTGGGCGGCGCGTTCGCGCTGGTGATGTTCGTGGTGGTGATCCACTGGATCGACCGCGACGGGCTGAAAGACGCGCACGATGGCACCGTCAGCTTTCTCGACGTGTTCTATTTCACGATGATCTCGATCACGACGACCGGGTTCGGCGACATCGCCCCCGTCAGCGACCGATCGCGGTTGATCGAAGCGGTGATCGTCACGCCCATCCGCTTTGCGGTGATTTTCATATTCGTAGGCACCGCGTACAACTTCCTCATCAAGCGCAGCTGGGAGACATGGCGGATGAAGCGCATCCAGGAACGCCTGGCAGGCCACATCGTGGTGCTGGGCTATGGCGTCAGCGGCGCGGAAGCGGTGCAGGAGCTGATCGCACGGGGCACCGACCCGGCGCGCATCGTGGTCGTCGATCCTGCCGACCACCGGTTGAAAGTGGCCGAGCAGACCGGCTGCATCGTGCTGGACGGCGATGCCACGCGCGATGAAACGCTGGCCGCCGTGCGGATCGCCGATGCCCGCACGATCCTGGTATCTGCCGGGCGAGACGATACCACGATCCTCATCGTGCTGACCGCGCGCCATCTTGCCCCCGGCGTTCCGATCACCGCCGTGATCCGGGCCGATGACAACGAGGTGCTGGCCCGGCAGGCCGGCGCCGATAACGTGATCAATCCTGTGCGGTTCACCGGTCGGTTGCTCGCCGGTTCGGCCAATGGCCAACATATCGCCGAGTACGTTGCCGATCTGGCATCGGTCAGCGGGCGGGTGCAACTGGTGGAGCGGGCTGTGGAGGCCGGCGAAATCGGCATTCCGCTGGCCCAGATCACCACCGGCAAGGGCCTGCGCATTTACCGTGCGGGCCGCGCCATTGGCTTTTGGGAACCGGAGGCTGGGCAGTTGCAGGCCGGCGACACAATCGTTGAGATTACCCCGACGGCCTTCAGGGAAAGCCCGGCATCCTCAGCCTAGAATCCAGAACACCAGCCCCATGGCAAGGTACGCCACCAGCCAGAAGGCGCAATCGATCACCCGGCGCAGCGGCTCGGTCCGTCCGCGCAGATGCGTCAGCCACACGGCGGGGATGACGAAGGCGATGGCGATGCCGCCGCTTTGCATGAAGTAGAGCCACGGTTTGGCCGCCAGGGCCGCCGCGCCGATACGGGCGAAGTTGTGCCCCAGCATGATCGCGCCGATCAGAAATACGACGGCCATGACGATCGTGTTGCCGGCCCGTTCCGACCCATCGGGCATGAACTTGCGGCCGCTGCGGAACAGCGATCCGTGCCACAGAACCCCGATAGCCACGGCGATCACGGTGGCTATCACCACCGCCAGCCAGTTCACAGGACCCATTGCGCCATCCTTTTTGGTTCAAGGCAGCTGTCTTGCAGGCCACACCGGCATATGCAACCCCGCCCCTGACCGCATGACGCTCCTTTCTCGTGACTCGTGCAGCATTTGGGAGTATCGGCCCGCAATCCCATGGCTATAGCAATCCCCACCCCGCCGAAAGTCGGCATGGTCAGCCTCGGCTGCCCCAAAGCGCTCGTTGATTCAGAGCGTATCCTCACGCGTCTGCGCGCAGACGGTTACGATATGAGCGCGGAGTATTCCGGCGCCGATGTCGTGCTGGTCAACACCTGCGGCTTCCTCGATTCCGCCAAGGAAGAAAGCCTTGCCGCCATCGGCGAGGCGATCGCCGAAAACGGTCGCGTCATCGTCACCGGCTGCATGGGCAACGAGGCCGATGCGATCCGCGCGCGCTTCCCGCAGGTACTGGCGGTGACCGGAGCGCATCAGTACGAAGCGGTGGTCGAAGCCGTGCACGCAGCGGCGCCGCCCGAACTGTCGCCGTACGTCGATCTGATCCCACAGGCTTACGATGATGCGGGCATCAAGTTGACGCCGCGCCATTACAGCTACCTCAAGATTTCCGAAGGCTGCAATCACGCCTGCTCTTTCTGCATCATCCCCTCCTTGCGTGGCAAGCTGGCCAGCCGGCGCATCGATGCGGTATTGCGCGAAGCGGAAAAGCTGGTGCAGGCCGGAACGCGCGAACTGCTGGTGATCAGCCAGGACACCTCGGCTTACGGGGTGGACGTGCGACACGAGGAGCGGTCCTGGAAAGATCATTCGGTGCGCACGCACATGACCGACCTGGCGCGTGAGCTGGGGCACTTGCGCGATGCGCAAGGCCGGCAGCCGTGGGTGCGGTTGCACTACGTCTATCCCTACCCGCATGTCGATGCGGTGATCCCGCTGATGGCCCAAGGGTTGCTGACGCCGTATCTCGACATTCCATTCCAGCACGCTGCGCCTTCGGTGCTCAAAGCCATGAAGCGTCCGGCCAATGAAGCCAAAGTGCTGGACCGCTTGCGGTCCTGGCGTGAAATCTGTCCAGACATCGCCATTCGCTCCAGTTTCGTCGTCGGCTTTCCCGGTGAAACAGAAGCGGACTTTCAGTATCTGCTTGACTGGCTGGACGAAGCCCAGCTCGATCGCGTGGGCGCCTTCCGGTTCGAGCCTGTGCAAGGCGCGGCGGCCAACGATCTGCCCGGCGCCGTGCCGGAAGATGTCAAGGAAGACCGCTACACACGGGTCATGGAAAAGACCGCCGCGATCAGCGCCGCCAAGCTGCGGGCGAAAGTGGGCCGCGTGCTACCGGTGATCATCGACGAAATCGGCGAGCCCGACGATGAAGGTGACGTCGGCGCAACTGGCCGATCGCAAGCGGATGCTCCGGAAATCGACGGCAACGTGTTCCTTCGCGATGTCGGAAATGATCTGCAAGTCGGTGATATCGTTGACGTTTTTATCGAAGATGCTGACGAACACGATCTGTTTGGTGCGTGTACGTCAAGTTGACTTACCGCGCACAACTTTGCGTTCGTTGAGTTTTACGCAATGCACAGCTCGGTTTTCGCGTTTGCGAAGGTGTTCGCAATCGCACAAAACGAACTCGCCTTTTCAGGCATCCTCTCCCAAAACTTTCATAGGGCTGGTCTTCGGACCGGCCCTTTTTTTGCGCCGCTCGCGCCAATAGCGTGGCTAGCGGCGCGCGGTGTTTTGCCCTAGCCATACCGCATGGCATCCCAGCAGCGAATCTACACCGCCGCCCTCATCGTCATCGGCGATGAAATCCTGTCCGGTCGCACGCACGACAAGAACATCGCGCAAGTCGCCAGTTGGCTGCAGGTGCAGGCCATACGCCTCAAGGAGGTGCGCGTGGTCGCTGACGATACCGACGCTATCGTCGAGGCAGTGAACACCTTGCGGGCCCGCAACGACTATCTGTTCACCACCGGCGGCATCGGGCCCACCCACGACGACATCACCGTTGACGCGGTGGCGCAGGCGCTCGGCGTGCCGGTGATCGTGCACCCGGAAGCCCGCGCCATCCTGGAAACCTATTACGAGACCCGCGGTGGCCTCACCGATGCACGCCTGCGCATGGCCCGTACGCCAGAGGGCGCCACGCTCATCGCCAATCGCTACACCGGGGCTCCTGGCATCCGCTGCGGCAACGTGATGATCATGGCGGGCGTGCCCAGCATCACGGCAGGCATGCTCGATGCCCTCTCGGGCCAGCTTGAGGGCGGCGCGCCCTTGCTATCGGAAACGATCGGCTGCTGGGTGGGCGAGAGCGAAGTCGCCGAACTGCTGCGCGAGACCGAAAAGGCGTTCGAGACGTGCCAGATCGGCTCGTACCCGTTCTGGGGCGAGGGACGCACGGGCGCGAACTTCGTGGTTCGCTCGGTCAGTGCCGAGGACCTTGCGGCATGCGTCCAGGCATTGACGCAAGGGCTGGAAGCCACGGGTCGGACAGCCGTGGCTGGTGGCATCTGAAATGCCGGGCGCGCTGGCTTTGCTGGTTACTTCGATGATCGCCAACCCTTCCGCACCGACGCTGCAAGAATTCGAAGCGGTTCTGGCCCGTCATGACAGCGCGACCGTCGCGCTGGAGGAATGGTGCGACGCGCGCAGGCTGGCCAAGCCTGCAACAGTAACCGCCACGCTGATGCCACCCACAACACAGCAAACGCCGGCTGCCTTGGCTGACGTGTTCGGCAAGGAAGCCCTTAGCCTTCGCCACGTCCGTCTTAGCTGCGGGGGCACGGTGCTCTCAATCGCGTGGAACTGGTATGCGTCTGCCCTGCTGACCCCGCAGATGAACGCGGCGCTGGCGCAAGGCAATGTGCCGTTTGGCAAGGTTATCGCGCCGCTCGGCTTTCGCCGTGTTGCGCTTTCCATCACTGCCGGCCCCGCGAACAATTGCCCGGCAGATACGATCTCGACCCACCAGGCCAAGCTGGTACTGCCGGACGGGCGGGCCCTGGCCTATCTGGTGGAATGCTACACCGCCGCCAATCTCGCCGCCCGGCGATAGCATGCGCGAAAAAGCCGGAAGGTTTCCCTCCCGGCTTTTTCTATTGATGCGTCAGCGCTGAAGAATCAGGCGCCGGTGATCTCTGTCGTATCGATCTTCAGGCCAGGGCCCATCGACGAGGACAGCGAGATCTTGCGCAGGTACTTGCCCTTGGCGCCCGTGGGCTTCGCCTTGACGATCGCGTCAACGAAGGCCGAGAAGTTGCTGCGCAGGTCGGCGTCCGAGAACGACATCTTGCCGATGCCGGCGTGGATGATGCCCTGCTTTTCCACGCGGAACTCGATCTGGCCGCCCTTGGCGTCCTTCACGGCCTGCGTGACGTTCGGGGTGACCGTGCCCAGCTTGGGGTTCGGCATCAGGCCCTTGGGGCCCAGCAGCTTACCCAGACGGCCCACGACGCCCATCATGTCGGGCGTTGCGATCACGCGGTCGTAGTTGAGATTGCCGGCCTGCATGTCTTCCATCAGGTCTTCGGCGCCCACCTTGTCGGCGCCGGCAGCCAGAGCCTCGGCAGCCTTGTCACCCTTGGCGAACACAGCGACGCGAACGTCCTTGCCAGTGCCGGCGGGCAGCGAAACCATGCCGCGAACCATCTGGTCTGCGTGGCGCGGATCGACGCCCAGGTTCAGAGCAACTTCCACGGTCTCGTCGAACTTGGTGGTCTTGAGGTCGCGCAGCGTCTGCAGCGCTTCGCCCACGGCATAGAGCTTTGTGTTGTCGCCCAGCTTTTCAGCCAGCGACTTTTGCTTCTTGGAAACGTTGGCCATGATCTCAGCCCTCCACCACTTCGAGGCCCATCGCGCGTGCGGAGCCTTCGATGATCTTCGTTGCGGCCTCGATGTCGTTGGCGTTGAGATCGGGCATCTTCACCTGGGCGATTTCGGCCAGTTGCGAACGCTTGATCTTTCCGGCCGTGACCTTGCCAGGTTCCTTCGAACCGGACTTGAGACCGGCAGCCTTCTTGATGAGGAAGGTTGCGGGCGGAGTCTTGGTGACGAACGTGAAGCTGCGATCCGCGTACACCGTGATGATGGTCGGGATCGGCATGCCGTTTTCAAGTTCCTGCGTGGCGGCATTGAACGCCTTGCAGAATTCCATGATGTTCACGCCGCGCTGACCCAGCGCCGGACCGATCGGCGGCGACGGGTTGGCCTTGCCTGCAGGAACCTGCAGCTTGATGTAACCGGTAATCTTCTTGGCCATGGGGCCGCTCCTTATTCACACTGTCGCGCCAGTTGCCCGGCGCTCATGTCTAGCGGTTTTGGCGGGCGACCGTGTGAGCAGCCACCCTCCCGCAGGGAATCGGGTACGGCAATGCCGTGCCTCCGAAGTGGGGGCGCCTACACGAATTGGTTTGGAAAGGAAAGCACCATCCCGCGGGCCATCAAGCCGCCGTTACGTCTGGCAGCGCAGCGGGCCTTGCGGGCCTTTTCCAGCCCCGCCGTATTGCCTTGCGCGCCGGCACTTCGATCCACCGATACGCAAGGTCGGCGTAGAAAAGCACCACGGCGGCAAACCCGGCGATGATCAGCACGGTTTCCCAACCACTGGCAGCGCGGTGCAGCCAAGGCAGGAAATACAACAGGATCGGGAAGTGGATCATGTAAACGGCGTAGCTGCGGTCCCCCAGCCACAGCATGGCGCGGCTTTCAAGGAACGCCAGACGCAAGGCCAAGCAGGCCACTGCCGGCCAGGCGAGCAGGTCCAGCACGAACAGCGGACTGGCAGGGCCCTCGCCCACGAGACTGAACCCCAGCAGGGCCGCCGCCACCAGCACCGGCAGGGGAATCCGGGCGATGCGGTGGCGACAGCGCCATAGCACCTGCCCGATGAAAAAGCCGAGCGGGCCGCGCGGGAAACATTCGCCGAACCACGGCCCTCCCGGTCTGCCCATCACTGCCAGGTAAATCAGGGGTATAATGATCGCCACGGCCGTGATCCAGCGCATCACCTTGTCGCTGCGCACCGCGCCCAGCGCGAACAGCGCATAGCACGCCATTTCTACCGACACCGACCATGCAGGCCCATTGAAGTGGCGCACTTCCGGATTCACGAACGCCTGAAGCATGAAAAGATGTGCGACGAAAGCCGTGCTGGTGTTCACTTGCGCAGCGCCGAACAGGAATGCGCAAACGATCAGCATCACGAAATGCAACGGATACAGCCGGGCGAAACGTGCGCGCCAGAACGATCCGAAATGCGCACGGTCCAGTCGCTTCGTGCCCAGATAAACATGCGCAAAAATGTAGCCCGAAATGACGAAGAACAGATCGACGCAGCTCCACGCCCATGCCCGCAACCACAGCACGGCGGCAGGGGCGGACGCTGCGACCGGGGCGCTCAGTTCCAGCAGCGGGTGATAGAGAAACGCAACCCCGCAGGCCGCCACACCGCGCAAGCCATCCAATGCGGCGAGACGCGCGGGGTGCGATTCATGCTCGCCAGTTTTCACGCCCGTCATCCACCGCCCTATCCGCATGTGGCGGCTATGGCACAGCAGTGGTTAAGGCCGGGTTGAGGAATATTCTGGCCCGCGCCGGATGCGAAACGCCCCACAGCGCCGGGGGGCGTGCGGGGCGTATGCAACAGTGGCCAAGGGCTTCGCAGCCCCGCCGGCAGCTTACTTGGCGAGTTCGACGTGCTCGAATTCGAGCTCGACCGGCGTGGCGCGACCGAAGATCGAGACCGCAACCTTGACGCGGTTCTTGTCGAAATCGAGTTCCTCGACGATGCCGTTGAAGCTGGCGAACGGACCGTCCAGCACTTTGACCGAATCGCCGATCTCGTAGTCGATGCTGACGGTCTTGCGCGGCGTGGCGGCAGCGGCTTCGGCAGCGCCAAAATAGCGAGAGGCCTCGGTCTCGCTGATCGCCTGCGGCTTGCCGCTGGAGCCCAGGAAGCCGGTGACCTTGGGCGTGTTCTTGACGAGGTGATAGACGTCATCGTTCAGCGTCAGCTTGGCCAGCACGTAACCAGGCATGGTCTTGCGCTCGGTCTGCACTTTCTTGCCGCGCTTGACCTCGGTGATCACTTCCGAGGGGACCTGCACGTCCTCCACCAGCTGCGAAAGACCCATCCGCTCGGCTTCCGAGATGATGGATTCCTTCACCTTGCTTTCGAAGCCGGAGTAGGCGTGAATGATGTACCAGCGGGCCATTTTTCGTTTCTCGTCCTAATTCAGATCACAGCAGCGACAGCAGCGAGCTGACGACCCAGCCGAACAGCGCGTCGATGCCCAGGAAGAATACCGCCAGGATCACGGTCATGATGCCGACAAAGATCGCCGTCGTCACCGTTTCCTGGCGCGTGGGCCAATGGATCTTGCGCGTTTCCGCCTGAACCTGGCGCATGAATTCGCCCGGAGTGATCTTGGCCATCTTACGTCGCTCTCTCGTGTCGCGTGCCGCGGAAAAATTGTCGTGTCTTCCGGCTAGGGGCCATCGCCGCCCCGGCCAGGGCCGGGAGGAGCAAGTGAGGTCCGCTTGTCGGAAAGAAGTGGCGATTTAGCTTCCGTCTGCAGGATTTGCAAGATCCACCGCATCGGGCAGCCGCGCAAGGAACGAGTTGGGGGTCGCGTAGACGATCCGCGCGCCATCCGGAATGGCGACGGGCCGGCGCGTGCCGATGTACCACAAGTAATCCGCATGGCGCGCGGGCTTGAACTTGCGAAGGTCAATGCGCTGCTGTGGGGAATAGAGGATTCGCTGCGTGGGGTCGTTGAAACGGTAGCGGGTTTCACGCATGGACAGCATGTGCACATCGGGCAGCGCGAAGTTGGAATTTTCCATCGCACTGCGCCGCACGACCGCGAAGCTGCCGAAATGTTCGAACGGGCCGAACAGCCACTGCGCCCGCGGAATCGCCACGGCGGTTGCCACCCGCGCGCCTTCGGGCACGTAGTCCAGCGCGCCGATCAGTTGGCGCGCGGTCTGCGCATCCTGATACCAGACCGTGGTGGTGACCGCGATGCGCGCGGTGAACAGCAGCCCGGCCAGCGCCAGGCCCCAGCGCGGGACCGCCCAGTCGATCGCCAGGCATGCCACCAGCAGCGCTGCCGTGCTCAGCCGGTAATCGGCATAATCGCCGCCGAAAATCTGGCGCGGGACGAGAAGCGTCAAGAGGAACAGGATGATCGCGGCCCACCCTACCCGGCCATCGAACTTGCGCAGCACCAATGCCGCCAGCACGACCGCCAGCACGACGCACAGGCTGGTCACGTCGAACACCTGATCGTAGCTACGCATGGCCTTGTAAAGGATCGTCCACTTGTATTCGAAGACGCCGTAACGACCGTAGGACACCTTCCCGTTGGCACCCATGCCCAGCAGCATCGGAATAAGCGGGAAGATCAGCGGCCATGGCTTCACGAAAGGCCGCCAGTCCCGCCAGCTGGCGCGTTTGGACCATTCGTATCCGAAAACCAGCACGCCCATTACGCCCCAGCCGGACACATGGCAGATCCACACCACGAAACCGGCGGGGATCATCACCGCCCAACGCCAGCGCCAGTTCTCCAGCCGCACCCACGCCGCAAACGCCAGCAGCGCGAAGGCGAGCGATAGGGAGTAGTTCAGAAAGCCCATCAGCAGCGAGGGTGACCAGATCATCGCAAAGGCCAGCAGTGCGCCCACTCCCACGCGCTTGCGCAGGCTCCATTCCACCGCCATGATCGCCATGCCGGTAAGGAACGGGATCATCGCCACGATCAACCGCCCGGCTTCTTCCAGCCCGAATATCGGGGTGAGCGGCACCATCAGCAATTCGGCGCCAAGGTTGCCGGTCCATTCCCACTTGAACAGGAAATAGCGGGTCAGAAACGGGTCGTGCCCATGGTCCAGCATGACCTTGTAACCCGCCAGATGCGAGGGATAGTCCGTCATCTGCGGGGTCCAGGCGACGATCGCAGGCAACATCGCCAGGCAGGACAGGACAAAGCCCATCCACACCGCTTCGTGGCGGATCCTCAGATAGCTTTCGCGCTTGCGCGGCGACAGCGCGGCATCCGGAGCGCCCGTATCTGGTTCAGAGTGCGCGCTGGCATGCATGTAAGACTGGATCTTTCCCCGATGTGCGCGATGCGAACCGGCAGGCCGGGCCTTGGCCGTGCATCCGATTCGCCGGACGCGCTGTCCTAAAGCGGATACCGCGATTGACAAGCCGGGCAACGCTATCGCCGCCAGCGGCCGGTCGCAAGCCGCTTCGAGTCCGGGCGGCTGACGCCAGGCTTATAGCATCGCGATGTCTGGAAAGGACGCTGGCAGGAGTGCACGGACTCGAACCGTGGGCCCTCGGTTTTGGAGACCGATGCTCTACCAACTGAGCTACACTCCTGCGGGCTGCGCGGCCTCTAAAGGCAGATGCGGCCGATTACAAGAAGCGAAATGCGCCTCCTTTGCGCAAAAGCCGCGATACCGCTGGCAACGCGCTTCTGCTAGGACACGCACCGTGCAGGGCCGGCAATCCACATCTCCCATCGCATCAGAACTGCTGATGCTGGCGTACCGCAGCGGGATATTCCCGATGGCGGATGACCGCGAGGACCCGGAAATCTTCTGGATAGAGCCTCGCCTGCGCGCCATCCTGCCCCTGAACGGCTTGCGCGTCTCTCACTCGCTGGCCCGCACGCTGCGGCGCGGACATTTCACGGTGACCTGCAACCGGGCGTTCTCGCAGGTCATGGATGCCTGCGCCGCGCCGCGCCGCGTGCGCGCTGGCGATGATGAGGAAACCGGCGGCAGCTGGATCAGCCATCGCATTCAGGCTAGCTACGAAAACCTGCACAGCCTGGGCCATGCGCACTCCATCGAAGTGTGGCAGCAAGACGCCCTTGTCGGCGGGCTTTACGGCGTCGGCTTCGACCGGGCATTTTGCGGCGAATCGATGTTCTCCACCGTCAGCGATGCGTCCAAGGTGGCGCTGGCTTGGTTGGTCGCCAGCTTGCGCCGTGGCGGCGCGATGCTGCTGGACTGCCAGTTCATGACCCCCCACCTCGCCTCGCTCGGCGCGGTGGAAATTCCGCAGAAACGCTACCTCAAGCTGCTGCAGGCGGCGCAGGACACGCCGGGGACCGAGGCCGAGAATGCACGTGCCGGGTTGGCCAGCGCGTCACATCACTGGGCGGCAGGCGCATCAGCAGGTTCTGGAGCCGCCGGGGCCGGCGCGGCAGACGGCGAGGCCGATACGGATGGCGATGCAGCCGGCTCAGGGCTTTTGCCGCTGCCCGAAGCCTTTCGCGCACTGCTGTCAGACGCCGCATCCTGCGGGCTGGCTTCCTCACCCGGAAAACTCATCGCGCAGGACTTGACCCACACGTCGTAAACCGGGTGTTCGACGACGTTAGCGGCGGGGTTGTTCTTGAACAGCCAGCCGGAAAACACCTTGTGCCACGCCAGCTTTTCCGCAGTGCTGCGCCGTTCTTCGACGAAGACCTGCACGAATGCGCCTTCTTCCTGCGGATGCTCCCACGGCAGCGTTTTTTCGCAGGTCGAAAGCTTCACCACCAGATTGCCGATGCGGCGCGATTCGCCGGGCTTCATCACCAGGTTCTGCGTCAGGTTGTTGCGCTTGTTGAGCACGCCCAGCGTGGCCACGCGATCCTTGTTGGGCGTGCCGATCTGCGCGCCGCGCGCAACCTGTGCTGGCCCCGCCTGCATCCCGGCGATGGCATCGGGAACGCCGGTGTCCTGCGTTTCGGGCGCAGGTTCGCCCTTGCAGCCGGCCAGAGCCGACAGCACCAGCAGCGCCGTCCATACCCTCAGGCGAACCACCGGCCCGCCCTCAGGCTTCCGGCGACCAGGCTTCGTAATCGCCGGTAGCAGCCGCGCGTCGACCGCCACGCTCCAGCGCGCCTTGCGGGCGATACGCCTCGCCGGTGCCGGTGGCGTTGGGGGTGTAGTCCACTTCCCAGATGCGCGGCGGCGGCAGGTGACTTTCCGGCACGCCGTCATACTGGTGGTGCAGCCACCCGTGCCATTCGGCCGGCACTTTGCTGGCATCGTTGGCGCCGTTGTAGATCACCCAGCGGCGCTCATACCCCTCGGTCGTCCTGACCTTCGCGCTTTTGGAGCGGAAATACATGTTGCCGTACACGTCGGTGCCGACATGCGCGCCGTTGCGCCTGCTCCAGAGCGAGGTGCCAATGGTGGCGCCGTCCCACCAGGTGAAGATATTGGACAGGATTCCCATGGCCCGCGCGTTAGCCTTTCCTGCCACCCGAAGGCAAGGCGTAACGTGGGCAACCGGCGCTTACCATGTCACCAGATCTCCCGCCTCGATGCCCAACTGCGCCGCGCGCCCGCCGTTGAGCTCCAGCACGCCCGAAGCCACCCCCGCCGACGGCAGCGGCGTTTCATCGTAGGGCACCGCGTTTGCCGCGATGTTGAGGATGCGGTGGTCGGTGCCAATGAAGATGATGTCGAGCGGAATCACCGTGTTGCGCATCCAGAAGGCGGCGCGACGCGGGGTTTCCTCAGGGAAGATCATGCCCTCGTTCGGACCCATCGCGGTGCGGAACATCAGGCCCTTTTCCTGTTGCGCAAAGGTTTTCGCCACTTCGACCCGGAAGACGTGCTTGCCCTTCGCCGTCTTGACGGTGAGCGGCACGATCGGCAGCCCGGATATCGGATGCACGGCGGGCTGGGTGGCGGAAGGCTTGGCGGTGGCGTCCGTGCCGCCTTGCGAACAGGCGGCGAAGGCCAGCAGGAAAGCGGCGGCGAACGAACTGCGGGTCAAACGCATTCAGGTGTCTCCGAAATCCGACTCGGCCCATTCTTCGAGCGCGTCGGCGTCATCGCTCTCGACGATCCTGCGGGCGATGTCGAGCGGGTGGCCGGCCCGCAGCATCGCCGCGATATGCTTTTCGCGCAGCGGGCGATCCAGTGGCTGCAACGCGAACGGGCCAAGCCGCCGCCGCCGCGCCAGCACCAGCGCGGCGCGGCGCTGTTCGCCCTGCGCCGGGCGAACCTGAAGGTCTTGGGCCACCCCGGCCTGCCCCAGCGCCACGCCCACCCGGCGCGCGCCATACCCGCGCCGCAGCAGGCTGCCGGTTTTCATACGCGCCCACGATGCGTCATCGACATAGCCAAGCGTGACATAGCGTTCGACAAGATCGTCGATCGGTGGCGCGCCCTCGCCGCCCCAGCCGCGTTCGCGCAGCTTGCGCTGCAGATACGTGCGCAACTTGGCTTGCGTCGTGGCGAAGCGCGCGACATAGGCCAGCGCCAGTTCCTCCAGGCGCGACGGGCTGATAGGCGGTGGCCCTTCCGGGCGATTGCGACGCTTGTCCGACATGCTGCCCTATTCGTGCCACACTCGGATCGGATTGGGGAGAGTGCGCGAAACCGCTGGGGACGTGCCAGGAAAGTGTGGCGGCTGCAGGCGGGTCGCCCCGGCAGGTAAGCGCCTGATTTTACGATGTTATGGTATAACAGCAACGGGCTAGAACATATGACCGACACCATCCACTTGGTGCCGAACACGGACCGGACACTGGTCCCTACCCCCAACGAAGATACGCTGGAGCGCATCTTTGCCGACTTTCCCACGTTCGGCGATGCGCTCGATTATGCTGCGCGCGGCCAGCGCGGTTTCAATTTTCACGATCCACGCGGCACGCTGACCCGCGTCTATCCGTTTTCCGAACTGCGCGAAGATGCGCTCAAGGCCGCATATGCGCTGATCGCGCGCGGTGTCGCCAAAGGCGACCGCGTCGCTCTGATCGCCGAAACCGGCACCGATTTCGCCGCGCTGTTCTGCGGGGCGATCTATGCCGGCGCCTGGCCGGTGCCGCTGCCGCTGCCGACCAGCTTTGGCGGCAAGGGCAATTACATCGAGCAGTTGGGCGTGCAACTTGCCAGCTCCGATCCGGTGTTGCTTGTCGGGCCCGACGAGATCGCCACGATGACGCAGGCTGCGGCAGAGCGCCAAGGGTGTGCCCATGCCACCTGGGCGGACTTTGCGGCAGGCGATGCGCCAGTGGTGGACCTGCCACCCGCCAGCCCGGACGACATCTGCTATCTGCAGTATTCCAGCGGCTCCACCCGTTTCCCGCATGGCGTCGCCGTGACGCATCGCTCGCTGCTCTCGAACCTTGCCAGCCATAGCCACGGCATGCAGGTGCAGCCGAGCGATCGATGCATTTCGTGGCTGCCCTGGTATCACGACATGGGCCTGGTGGGCTGCTTCCTGTCGCTCATCGCCAACCAGATCTCCGGCGATTACCTCAAGACCGAGGATTTCGCGCGCCGCCCCCTCGCCTGGCTTGACCTGATCTCGCGCAATCCCGGCACGTCGGCATCGTACTCGCCCACGTTCGGCTACGATATCTGCGCGCGCCGCATTTCCAGCCAGACCTCGGTCGCCGACCGGTTCGACCTGTCGCGCTGGCGGCTGGCGGGCAACGGCGCGGACATGATCCGGCCCGATGTCATGCAAAGCTTCGTCAACGCCTTTGCCGATGCCGGCTTCAAGGCGAGCGCGTTCCTGCCCAGCTACGGCCTTGCCGAAGCGACGCTGGCCGTCACCATCATGCCGCCGGGCGAAGGCATCCGCGTTGAACTGGTCGAGGAGGAGCGCTTGTCGGGTAGCCCCCGCGATCTTTCGCGCCCGGCCCGCTACCGCGCCATCGTCAACTGCGGAAAGCCCGTGCGTGACATGGAAGTGGTGATCCGCGGCGAAAACGGCGATACGCTCAGCGATCACAAGATCGGCAAAGTATGGTGCCGCGGCACCTCGGTCATGCACTCGTACTTCCGCGATCCGGAAGCGACCGCTGCCTGCCTCGTCGATGGCTGGCTGGACACCGGGGACATGGGCTACATGGCGAACGGCTACCTGTTCATCGTCGGCCGGGCCAAGGACATGATCATCATCAACGGCAAGAACCACTGGCCGCAGGATATCGAATGGGCAGTGGAACAGCTGCCCGGGTTCAACCACGGCGATATCGCCGCGTTCTCGGTGGAGATGGACAACGGCGAGGAAACCCCGGCGGTGCTGGTCCATTGCCGCGTCTCCGACCCGGAAAAGCGCCTCGAACTGCGCGATCTGATCCGCGACAAGGTGCGTTCGATCACCGGCATGAACTGCGTGGTGGAACTGATCCCGCCCAAGAGTCTGCCGCGCACCAGCTCGGGCAAGCTGAGCCGGGCGAAGGCCAAGAAGCTCTACCTGTCCGGTGAGATCGAGCCTTTCAACCTGGCGGCTTAACCATCAGATCTTGCGGTGCAGTTCGAGGTAATCGGTGGGAATGCGCAGGGCTTCGGCGGCAACCTGTGTTTCGCGCAGGAACAGTACCATAGCGATCAGCAGCAGCAAGATCGCGGCAAGAAATGTCAGGGCGGCGGCCAGATGCCAGTCGAAGCCGCCCAGCCCGGACAGGAACAGGATCGCCACAGTCACGCCGATCGCCAGGCCTGACAACACCATCATGCGCACGGCCTTGGTGATCAGCGTCATGCGCTGATGCACCAACCGCAGCTCGCTCACGATCATGTCGTGTTCCGGTCCCTCGGTGGCAGGATGGCGATCCTGCAACGTGCGTGCACGATCCACCACGCGCCCCAGCCGTGACGACAGGATGTTCAGGATATTGCCAATCGCAACCAGCACGAACACCGGCGTCAGGGCGAGTTGAATGGTCTGGACGATCATGTCGCCCTTCATGGACGGTCAGGTCTCGTCAGAACAGGCCACTGCGATCAGGCAGACGGCATCGTCAGCAAAATGAACGGCGGATAGTGAAGGTGCGAGCGCACAACTGCCCGGCGCGACGGGCTCGCCCGAAACCGTGACGGTGCCTTCGCGCGGGATCACCAGCAAGCCACCCGTGTAGCGCGCGGCGATATGCTCCGGCGGCTGGCCGGCCACGTGATCGAGCAGGAACAGCGGCCCATCCACCAGAGTCTTGGTTTCCTGCGTGTCCACGTGCGTGTGCCAGCGATCCTGCGCATAAGGCTCGCCCTTGGCGACTGCCATGCCATCGTCCAGATGCAGTTCGCGGCCACGCCCGTAATCGTACAGGCGATAGGTGATATCGCTGTTCTGCTGCGTTTCGATCAGGCTGACCCCGGCCCCGATAGCGTGGACGGTGTTGGCCGGAATGTAAAAGAAATCACCGGGCTTCACCGTGAACCACGTCATCAGCTTTTCGATGGAGCCGTCGAGCGCGGCGGCGCGCATTTCGTCTGGGGAAATGGTCTTGTCGAAGCCGATCCCCAGCTTGGCGTCGGGCTCGGCTGCGACGATGAGCCAGCACTCTTCCTTGCCTTGCCGGCCTAGCCCCTTGGCCATGGTCTGCGCATCGGTCGGGTGGACCTGCACGGACAGCGCCTCGCTGGTGAATATGTATTTCACCAGCAAACCGGGAAGCGCCTTGGGCGGCTCGAACCAGATTTCGCCGATCCGCTCGCCTTCCTTCGCGGTGAACGGCTTGGGCAGCGTATCCACGCCCCAGGGCTTTTCTACCTCACGGATCGGCAATATGGCGGTCATCTGCAAATTTCCTTTGGACGCGCGGTCACTGGTTCACTGCGCCCGACAGCTTGCCAACCTTCTGCACGCCCGAAACGGTCGTGATCATGATGTCGTTCCCATCGACCACGACGATCACGTCCTCCACCCCGACCACCGAGACACGCGGACCGTCAGTGTCCACCAGCACATTGCGGCAATCGACCATCTCGACCTCGCCCTTACCGCGGATCGAGTTACCGTTTGCATCGCGCTCAAGCGCTTCGTGCAAGGCGTGCCAGTTGCCGATGTCGGACCAGTTCATGTCAGCGGGCACCATGGCGGCGCGGGTGGTATTTTCCATCACCGCGTAGTCCACCGAATCGCTGGGGACCGCGCCGAAGATCGCTGCATCGGGATGGAACCGCTGACCATCGACCCGGCCCTGTTCAACCGCCTTGGCTACCCCGGCAGCAATCTGCGGGCGATGTGCGGACAATTCGGCCAGGAAATCCTTCACCCTGAACGCGAAAATGCCACCATTCCAGGCATATATCCCTTCGGCCAGAAATGCCTTGGCGCGCTCGATATCCGGCTTTTCAACGAACTGGGCGGTACGAAAGCCAGTATCGGAGATCGGTTCACCACGCTTGAGATAGCCAAAACCGGTTTCGGGCGCGGTAGCCTCGATCCCGAACGATACCAGCCAGCCTTCCTCTGCCAGATCGGCGGCGGCGCACGCGGCGGCAGCAAACGCGTCCGCATTGCCGATGTGGTGATCGCTGGGGCACACCAGCATTACCGCGTCCTCGGGCAGGCGATACGCCGCCAAGGCAATAGCGGCGGCGGTGTTGCGTGCAGCGGGCTCGACGATGACTTGCGCACCGGCGATGTCGCCAAGCTGCGCCTCGACATGATCGAGGTGCTTGGTTCCGGTCACGACGACAGGCGGTGCGAACCCGCCATCAGCGGGGCAGCGCCGCAGGGCCGCTTCGAAAAGGGTTGAATCGCCCACGAGCGGGAGAAACGGCTTGGGCTTGTCGGCACGGCTGCGCGGCCAAAGGCGGGTGCCGCTGCCGCCGCACAAAATCACCGGGACAATAGTTGGCATGAATATCTTTCGCTCGAACGGTCCGGCCCGCCAGAGGCAGACGGATGTGTAACTGTCATAGCTGCGCTTTGCTGCAATGCAACGGCAGGGCCTTCAAGAAATACATCACGAAAACCATCGTTGCCGCCAGCGATATATGGCGCGCACCGGCTCTCCGGAAGGGCCGCGCGCCGGGCGGAAGATAAAGCGCTGCGTCGCCAGCCTGCAGGTAATGGCATCTGCCTCCGGGTCAGGGCTTGGCTGGACAACGCGGCAGTTGTCCACGCGGCCGTCCGGGCCAACTGTCAGGTCGATGATCACCGACGCGCCGGCGCGCCGTGCTCGGCCGGAGCGGGGGTAATCGCTGGCGGCGTTGATATCACCCGCGATCTTTACGGTCGGCGCCGCGCCGCCACCGGCACCCGGTCCATCCCCGCCCAAGCCCGCGCCGGTCCCGTGGCCTTCCCCCACCGCCCCACTGCCTGTGCCGATCGTGCCAGCGCCGCCGGCGGTATCGGCGTGCCCTGCATCTGCACGCGGCGCGACAGGGGTGGTCATCAGGGGTTGTGGCGCGGCGGCAGTAGCCTTCTCGGCGGTCGCATCTTTGCGCCCTGCTGGTGCGGCTGAGCCGCTAGCCAGAGCTGCCTTGGGCTTCCGGATTGTCGACGCTGGACTAGGTGGTGCAGGAGACGGACGCTGGGTTGTAAAAGCAACGCTCGTCATGGCCCGGCTCACACGATCCAGCAAATCCGGCGTGAACGCGCGAATGAGCGCCAAAATCGCAGCCACGTGAAGCAGCAGCACAATAGCGGCGATCCTCCATTGCGGCTTACGGGCAGGGGAAAAACGCGCAAAAAGCATGAATTCGGCATGACATGGTCGCCAAGGCTCTAGCAAGTATGCGGAACGCGGCGACTAGACTGTGAACGCAAAAACCCGAGATGCCCAAGAGACATCCCGGGTTCTCACAGTCACCCCTTATCAAAGGTGATAGGGATCACGGCGTAGTGCCTGCGGTGCCGCCGCCGGGAGTGCTGTTCAGCCCGGTGCCGGACTGGTTGCCCGGCATGGTCGAGCCCGGCGCCCCCGCCGGATTGCCCATTGAGCCCGACGGGCCAAGGCTTGCGCCGCCATCATCGCTCGGCGAGGCAGGTTTCGAGGGGGTGGTGTCATCGGTGCCGTGCGTCGAGGTGCTTCCGGTCACTGTGCCGCTGGATGACTTGGAGCCGCGCATAGACTTGTTCTTCATGCTGTTATGATGGCGCATCCCGGTTCCGGTCGAGGACGATGTTCCGTCAATGGTGCCGGACCCTGTGGTGGACGAACCGGTCGTCGTGCCCGTGCCCGTCCCGCTGGTCGTGGTTCCGGTCCCGGTGGTGGTTCCAGTGCCGCCTATGCTATCTTGCGCCTGCACTGCAAACGGCAGAGCCAGTGCCGCAACCGCGGCAAGCATCATTGCCTTTTTCATGTACTATCCTTCTCACATCGCTCGAATGTTTCTTCGAGAACGAAGATAAAAGGTATCGAAACGACAAACCGTTCCGGCTGCCTATCCTGCACAAGCCCCTACCTGCCGACAGACGTTCAGCTTTCCGCGAAAATATAGGGTTGTGCTGCACGCCGGTATTCGTCCGCCATCACGTCTCTGCCGATAGGTGGAAGCGACCGGGCGGTGCACTGCGCCCGCTGGCACAGACGGCAGGTAACCCCGATCGGCGTTACGCTGGCAGCGGCTGGCTCTCCGTTCCCGGCATAGATCACGCGGTCTGCCTGCTGTGCGGCGCAAGCCAGGGCGACGGCGCGTAATATCCTGCGCCCGCCGTAGGCCGTCTGTCCGCTGACCACCGTGCGCGCGATCGAGAAAAACCGCTCACCCCCCGGCAGTTCCAACCACTGGGTCATGATCTCACCGGGGCAGCGAAAAACCTGGTGCACACTCCATAGCGGACAACCACCGCCATGCGCCGCAAACGGAAAGCCCGCACCGTCCAGCCGCTTCGATACGTTGCCGGCTTCATCAACCCGGATGAAGAAAAAGCCCACACCTTCCTCACCCGGTCGCTGCAAGGTCGTCAGCCGATGGGCCACTTGCTCGAAACTGGCACCGAACAGCGCGCACAGGGCGTCGATATCATACCCGCGTTGTTGTGCCGCCCGCGCGAACTGGGCGTAGGGCATGACGATCGCCCCGGCGCAATACCCGGCGAGCGCGCGCAGCAGCAGCGTAGCCGTGGTGGGGCTGGAGAACCCCTGAACGCGGATCGCCTGCTTGATCTGGCTTCGCAGCGCAGTGTGCGCGATATGCGTGGCGATCTGGAAAGACCGGCTGGCTGCGGGCAGCGTATCGGCGATCAGCAGTTGCTGGTTGTGGCGATCGAACCGGCGCAGCGAATCGACTAGGACGTCCGGCGGAAGCAAGCGCACCCGCACCCCTTTGGCCGCCAGCCATGCGGTGCCGCCACCGGCTTGCGCGATCTCCGCGGCCAGACTTTCCGCCGCCGTATCGAGGTCGTGAAAGTAGTTGCGGTTGGCAGCCAGAAAGCGCTGCACCTCCTGCACAGGTTCGTTGTCTTGCGCCAGCGGCCCTGCCACGCGCTGCTCTGCCAAGGCCTGGGCTTCGCGGACATAGGCCTGATGCAGGCGCAGTAGAGCGTCGGAGATGCCCGGGAAGCTGGTGGCAAGGTCGGCCACTTCCAGCCGGGGCAGATCGATATCAGAAAACAACGGGTCGCGCAGAACGTCCGTCAGGCGCCGGGCATAGCCCTCACCCTCGTCACCCGCGATTTCCGCGATGTCGAGGCGATACGTGCGCGCCAGGCGTAGCAGCATGTCTGCGGTGACCGGGCGTTGGTTGCGCTCTAGCAGCGCGACGTAGCTTGGCGAGATTTCAAGGTCATGCGCCATCGCCTGCTGCGTGAGGCCCAGTTCGCGGCGCAGACGGCGCAGGCGCGGACCAAGATACAGGGGACGGTTTTCGGCCATGACACGAGCATCTTGTCACAGTCACACAACTTTACAAGCAAGTTCTGTCAAGTTTGACAAGCGTACTTCGCGCCGGGTTTTGCCATCCATCCGCTGCGGTTACCGACAGGTCATCCAAGCCGCCCGGCCCGATGAAGGAAACTGAAGCCGTGACGTACCAGAGCAAGATCACCGAAGCTAACCAGACCATCGGCGCGCAAAGCCATTGGGACGGGATCGAACCCCAATCCGTGGCTCGCATGCGCCTGCAGAACCGCTTCCGCACCGGGCTCGACATTGCCCGCTATACCGCCGCGATCATGCGGGCGGACATGGCCGCTTACGATGCGGATCCGGCGAATTACACCCAGTCCCTCGGCTGCTGGCACGGGTTCATCGGCCAGCAGAAGATGATCAGCATCAAGAAGCACTTTGGCACCACGAAGGGCCGGTATCTGTATCTGTCGGGCTGGATGGTCGCAGCGCTGCGCAGTGATTTTGGCCCCCTGCCCGATCAGTCGATGCACGAAAAGACCAGTGTGTCGGCGCTTATCGAAGAACTTTACACGTTCCTGCGCCAGGCAGATGCACGCGAACTGGGCATGCTGTTCCGCGATCTCGACGCAGCACACGATGCCGGTGACGCGCTGGAAGCCAAGCGCATCGAACACGCGATCGACACTTATGAAACGCACGTGGTGCCGATCATTGCCGACATCGACGCCGGGTTCGGCAACGCGGAGGCGACATACCTGCTGGCGCGCAAGTTCATCGAGGCGGGCGCATGCTGCATCCAGATCGAAAACCAGGTTTCCGATGAAAAGCAGTGCGGCCACCAGGACGGCAAGGTCACTGTCCCGCATGAGGACTTCATCGCCAAGATCCGCGCCGTCCGCTACGCCTTCATGGAACTGGGCGTGGACGATGGCATTATCGTCGCCCGCACGGACTCGCTGGGTGCGGGCCTTACCAAGCAGATCGCCTTCACCCGCACGACGGGCGACATCGGCGATTTGTACAACGGCTTTCTCGACTGCGAGGCAGTCGATGCAACGCGCCTTGGCCACGGCGACGTTCTGCTGAGCCGCGACGGCGCGCTGGTCCGGCCCAAGCGTCTGCCCAGCAATCTGTTCCAGTTCCGCCCCGGAACCGGCGAGGATCGCTGCGTGCTTGACTGCATCCATGCACTGCAGAACGGCGCGGACTTGCTGTGGATTGAAACCGAAAAGCCCCATATCGGCCAGATCGGCAGCATGGTGCGGCGCATCCGCGAGGTGATCCCGAACGCCAAGCTGGTCTACAACAATTCACCCAGCTTCAACTGGACGCTGAACTTTCGCCAGCAGGTTTTCGATACCTGGGCGGCGGACGGCAAGGATGTATCGGCATACGACCGGGCCCGGCTGATGAGCGTGGAGTATGACGGTACGCCGCTGGCGGACGAGGCGGACGAACGCATCCGCACCTTCCAGCGTGATTCGGCCCGCGAGGCCGGCATTTTCCACCACCTGATAACGCTGCCAACGTATCATACCGCCGCGCTGTCGACCGACAATCTTGCGCGCGAATACTTCGGGGATGCCGGGATGCTGGGCTACGTGAAGGGCGTGCAGCGCCAGGAGATCCGGCAGGGTATCGCCTGCGTCAGGCACCAGAACATGGCCGGCTCCGACCTTGGCGACGATCACAAGGAATACTTTGCCGGCGAAGCGGCGCTCAAGGCCGGCGGCGCGCACAACACCATGAACCAGTTCGCCGCCTGACGCGCGGCTGCTTGCCAAGAAAGGATCACCGATGACCGCTACCGTTTCCGCAGAGCCGGCGCGCGCGCGCGCAGTGCTTTCGAACCAGGACTTCAAACTGCTGCAGGAGGCCGTGGTCTTTTACATCAAGGCGCATGAAGACGATCCGGCAACCTCGAAATACGTGAACCTCCATCATCGCCTCAGCAGTGCCGGGCGCAGATAGAAAAGACCTTTCCTGGGGAGGAAAGCCGGGCCGTCGCACGCGTTGCGGCGGCCCGGTCGCATTCGGGCGCCGCTACAGTATTTGTCCGCAGTCCAGCGATCAGTTGGCATAAATGACGTTCCATTAATGCCGAGCGATGGGCTCGTCTGGCATCGATCATTTCCTGCAGGTCGTCGCATGTGCGCAGGACCGCCATCAGCCCGGCATGGTCCTGCTGGCCGCCGTGGTGTGCGTGATGACGACCAGCATGGCGCTGACCCAGGTCCGTCATGCTTTAGGCATGCCTCGGGCTCAGCGCTGGCGATGGGGGTTGCTGGCCGGCTCGATGCTCGGATTTGGCGGATGGGCTGCGCATTTCCTCATCCTGCTGGGTTATGACAGCGGGTATGTGGCAGGTTTTTCAACACCGAAGACCATAGCGTCGCTGCTCATAGGCGTTTTTGGCAGCCAGGCTGCGCTGTGGTTTTCCCTGCAAACCTCTGGCCGAGTTGGAAACCTTTTGGCTGGTGCGCTATTGTCAGCTCGGCTCGCCGCAATGCACTATGTAGGCATGGCAGCGATGGACGTGCCGGCTCTATTGCACGGCGACTGGCACCTGATTGTTGCATCGGTCCTATTTCCCGCTCCCCTGTTCCACGCAGCGTTTATGCTGACGAAATGCAAACGCGCCTCGGTTTCGGTTGCCGCTGGCGCTGCCCTGATCTGTACCGCAATCTTGGTGCTGCATTTTACCGGCACTGCCGCGCTATCGCTGACGCCCTCACGCATCAACGAACCTGGAATACCGATGTCACAAAGCACGCTGGCTTTATGGATATGTATCGGTTGCGGGTCTGTAATCATCGCCGGTGCCACTGCGCATTATCTGCGCCGCCGCGCACATCGCGCGCAACAACTCAACAGCCGCCAGTTCGCGCAACTGTTGCGCGGCACGTCCGACAGCGCGATTTGCATGCTCGACAACCATGGCCGCGTTGCGCAATGGAACGCGGGTGGACTGACGCTCACGGGCTACGATGCCGACGAAGCGGCCCGCCTGCCGTTCGCGCATTTCTTCACGCCGCAGGATCGTGCGGACGGGCGCCCTGCCCGTGCCCTCCAAGAAGCGGACGAGCATGGTATCGGCAAAGGCGAGTGGCTGTGCCAGCGCCGTGACGGCTCAACCTTCTGGGCGCAGGGCACCGTCGAAAAACTGTACGACGAAAACGAGACGCCGATCGGCTATTCGTTAATTACCCGCGACATCACACGCATCAAGACCGCACAAGACGCCTTGGCCGAAAAGACGCAGCAGTTCGATACCGCGATCGAACACATGCATCAGGGCCTGTGCATGTTCGACGCGGACGAGCGACTCGTGCTGGCGAACCGCGCATTTTTCCGCATCTGGTCCGTGGCGCCTGAAACTTGCCCACTCGGACTGACGCTTGAGGAGATGGTTTGGAAAGGGATATTTCCCAGCGAAGCGCCAATGGCAGAGACGCTGGGTTTCATCCGCGATACAGTCAGGCACGCGATGCAGACGGATGACAGTCCGTCCTACACCGTGGAAGCGCGTGAAAACCTTATCGTATCCGTCACCAACCGGGCAGTGCCCGGCGGCGGGTGGATCACGGTATTCGACGATATCACGTTGCAGCGCCGCAGCGAGGCACGGATCGCGCACATGGCCATGCATGACGCGCTGACGGGCCTGCCGAACCGCAATCATTTCTACCAGTCGCTGGACACGATGATGGAGCTAGCCGCCCAGGAGGAAACGCAAGGGGGAAACAACGTTGCGGTGATCGCCATCGATCTCAACCGCTTCAAGGAGATAAACGATACCTTCGGCCATGCTTCGGGCGACTATCTGCTGCAAACGCTGGCCAGCCGATTTATGACGGGCATGAAGCCTGGCGAGGCGATCGCGCGGCTCGGCGGGGATGAGTTCGCCGCTGCCGTGCGTTTCTGCACGTTCAGCCAGTTGGACGATCTGCTGACCCGCATCGAAGCATGCATAACCACCCCCGTGGCGGACGCCAGGCAGCCTTTGGTCGTGGGCGCCAGCCTGGGCGTTGCGATCTACCCACAGGATGGACTGGAACGCGAGGCGCTGCTGAACAATGCCGATCTGGCGATGTATCGTGCCAAGGCGACGCTGGGCAAGACAGTGTGCTTTTTCGAGCCCGGCATGGACGAAAACGCGCGCGAGCGGCGGCTTCTGGCAAGCGACCTGCACGATGCGGCGCAACGCGGGGAATTGAGCGTGCTGTATCAGCCGCAACGTTCGCTGCATTCCGATGAATTGTCTGGCTACGAAGCGCTCGTGCGCTGGCAGCATCCCCAGCGCGGCATGGTATCGCCGGCCGAATTCATCCCCATTGCCGAGGAAACCGGCGAGATCATCGTGCTGGGTGAATGGGTGCTGCGACAGGCCTGCCTTGAGGCCCGTTCTTGGACGGGCGAGGAAAAAGTGGCGGTCAACTTGTCTCCGGTTCAGTTTATGCAGCCGGACCTGATCGACAGGGTCCGCACGATCCTTCTGGAAACTGGCCTACCGCCGCGCCGGCTGGAACTGGAGATTACCGAAACCGCGATCATTGCTGACAAGCTTCGCGCCTTGCACTGCCTGCGCCAGATCAAGGCAATGGGCGTAAGCGTGGCGCTCGATGACTTTGGTACCGGATATTCCTCGCTCGACACGCTGCAGTCTTTCCCGTTCGACAAGATCAAGATCGACCGGTCCTTTCTGCTGCGATCGGAAACCAGCGCGCAGGCCGTGGCCATCATTCGCGAGGTTCTGGCCTTGGGCCGCAGCCTCGATATCCCGGTGCTTGCTGAAGGCGTCGAAACCGAAGCCCAGCGTGACCTGCTGGTCGCGGAAGGATGCGACGAGGCCCAAGGGTACTATTTCGGTCGCCCTGCAGCGCCCCATAGCACACACCCGACGCCCGGTTTTGCAGTGCTGCCGGCGAGCATGGAAAATTAACGCCTCACCGATAGCATCGCCCGTACCAAAACAGGAATCGCGCGTGTATCTGGGGCTAGACCACGAACAGACCTGCGGCCCCGAGCCGGATGCGGACCTGCCGACGCTTGCGGCAGCGCTTGAGGCAGCCTCGCTTGCGGAGAAGCGCCTGCGCGAAGCTATCGAGGCGATTCCGCAAGGGATCGTGTTTCTGGACGAGAACGATCGCTACATCCTGTGGAACAAGCGCTACGCCCAGATCTATGAAAAGTCGGCCGACCTTTTGCAGCCGGGCGCCAGCCTTGCAGAAGTATTGCGCGTGGGAATCGCGCGCGGTGATTATCCCGAGGCGATCGGCAACGAAGATGAATGGCTGACCCATCGTATGGCCCAGTTGCACCAACCGGGCTTGCGCCACGAACAACGCCTTTCAAACGGCACGTGCATCCTGATCGAGGAACGCCGGATAGCGGGCGGCGGCACTATCGGCATTCGCGTCGACATCACAGACCTCAAGCAAAAGGAAGAGACGTTCCGCCTATTGTTCGAGCGCAACCCCCTCGCGATGCTGGTGCACGATAACGAAACCGGCCTCATCCGTGCCGCCAACGCCGCCGCCTGCAGCCTGCTCGGGTACGCGGCGCACGACATCCCGGGGATGGCGGCGGCGGGGCTTTTCCCCCAGGCTGTGCGACCCGCCGCCGCCCACCTTCTTTCCACTGATCATACCAACGAAAATGACTGCTGGCAGATGTTGCGCGCCGATGGCAGCTGCATCGACGCCGTCATTTCCACATGCCGTTCCGATCTGGACGACTACGCCGGAACGATCGTTTCGATCTTCGACGTTACCGAACGTCGCCGCATCGAAAAGCGTCTGGCGCACATGGCCCGTCACGACGAGCTGACGGGCCTGGCCAACCGGGCGCATTGCCGCCAGCATCTGAGCAGCTTGCTGGAATCCCCCGCTGCGCCCGAAGCGGTGACGCTGGCGCTTGTCGATCTTGATCACTTCAAGCCGGTCAACGACACGTTCGGCCATCATTTTGGCGACCTTCTGCTGTCCGAAGCTGCCGAACGGATGCGCGAACTGCTGCCCGCAGACGCCTTGCTGTGCCGGATCGGCGGCGATGAATTTGCCATAATATTCCGCCGCTCCAGCGCGACGCAGACCGAGCTGGTCGCCAAGTCGATCATTTCCACCTTGTCCGAACCTTTCTTCATCCAGGGCAACCTCATCCACATCGGGGCGACGGTAGGCTTTGCATCGAGCCCAGGTGACAGCAGCGATCCGCAGACGTTGCTGCGCTATGCCGACCTGGCGCTATATGCCGCCAAAGGCGAGCGACGCGGCACGTGCCGCCGCTTCGAAGCGGGCATGGATGCCGCCGCCCAGGAAAAGAACCGGTTGGAAAAGGACCTGCGCGAAGCCGTGCGCGAACACATGCTGGAGGTCCATTATCAGCCCATCGTGGACCTGCAGACCGGCGCGATCGAGTGTTACGAAGCGCTACTGCGCTGGCACCATCCCGAACGCGGCGCAGTGCCGCCAGACACGTTCGTGCCGCTGGCGGAAGAAATCGGCCTGATCGATCAGATTGGCCGCTTCGTGCTGAATTCCGCCTGCGCGCAAGCCATGCGCTGGCCGGTGCACATCAAGGTGTCAGTCAACGTATCGCCGCTCCAGTTTCGCCACGGCAATCTGCTCAGTACCGTAGTCAACGCCTTGTCCACCTCCGGCCTCGCGCCGGAACGGTTGGAACTGGAAATCACCGAGGCGGTGCTGATGGAAAAAGGCCCGCGCCCGGCGGCGATCATCCGAAATCTGCGCGCTTTCGGTATCGGCATATCGCTGGATGACTTCGGCACCGGCTATTCGTCGCTCAGCTATCTGCTCAACTACCCGTTCACGAAGATAAAGATCGACAAGTCCTTCGTGCTCAACCTTCACGAAGAAGCCAGTTCGCGGGCCGTCATCCGCGCGGTCATCGGGCTGGGACGCAGCTTGGGGCTTGCAGTTACCGCCGAAGGTGTAGAGCGCGGCATCGAGCGCGATTACTTGCGGGACGAAGGATGCACGCAAGGCCAGGGCTACCTGTTCGGAAAGGCCAAAGCCGCGCCACTGATGCCAGCGCAACAACCGGGCAAACGCCACGAGTAGCCGTTCACCGTTCGCCACGTAAGGGAAACGCCGCGATCATAAGCGTTGCATAGAAGTTTCACCGCGAGACAAAATCACGCACATTGCACGACGCAACGAGCAATTCCTTCTTTTCGAACACGAATTTGTACGGCAATATATGTGCGAAAGGTCGATTGACCTTACCCGCGTTGGGAGAGAGCGCGCCGGGGCAGAGTAATCACCCCGGCGCGCCGATTTTCTCGCAGTTGCAGCAAGATGAGTTTGCTGCCTTGATTGCGATCATCCATGACTTTCCAACCTGATGCAATACATGTTCTTGATGTTTACACCGCAAGGTTTTTGCACTGCAACATTGTTGCATTTGTGCTTTAAAGGCAGGCACAGCCGGCGAATCAGTATCCGGCTCGGTCAAGACGCGTCTGCCCGCCTGGCGTCCAGATCCAACGCCATAGGTAACTGACTTGCACGCCATCCCGCCCAAGGCCCAAAGCTGGAGCGCGCAGCTGTGGGCCATCACCTTGCCCGCCATGCTGACCAACGTAGCCACCGCGCTGTTCGGCATCGCCGACATGTGGGTGATCGGTCGTCTGGGAGACGCGCCGGCCCAAGGCGGCGTGGAACTGGGCGCAAAATTCATGCTCGGGCTCCTGAACGTATTCAACTTTCTGCGCATGAGCACGGTGGCGCTGACCGCGCAGGGATCGGGCCGTGGCGCATTGAACGAACAAGGCCAGACGCTGGCGCGCGCGATGGCCGTCGCCCTGGGTATCGGGGCCATCCTGCTGCTTGCCATGCCGTTGACCATACCGGCGGGACTGAATCTGCTGAAGGCGACCGGTCCGGTGCGCCCGGACGCGCATGCCTACATCGCGATCCGCTATTGGGCCGCGCCGATGTGGCTTGCCAATTGCGTGCTGACGGGGTGGCTGATCGGCAAGCGCAAGGTGCGTCATGTCCTGATCGTCGAAGTTATGGCCAACATCGTGCATATCGCGCTGGATCTGGCGCTGGTGCTGGCCGTGCACCGGGGTGTCGCGGGCGTGGCGATCGCCACCGTGACGTCCGAATCCCTCAAGCTGGCATTGCTTGCCGCGATAGCGCTGCGCGACCCTGCTTCCGGGCAGGCTTTTGCCGCCGCAAAAGACCAGCACACCTGGGCTCGTCATGACATGGCGAAACTCTTCGCGCTCAACCGCGACCTGTTCATCCGCACGCTGCTGCTGACCGGCGCGATCCTGGTCTTTGCCCGGATCGGTGCGCAAGCCGGGCCGGTGACGCTGGCGGCCAACGGCGTGTTGTTTCAGCTGTTCATGCTTTCCACACTTCTGCTCGACGGGTTCGAAAGCGGCGCGCAGGTGCTGTGTGGCGAGGCGATGGGTGCACGGTCAAAAAGCCGCTTCATCGCCGCCACCCGCACAGCCCTGATCTGGGGCGGCATTACCGGCGTTGTGCTGGGTGCGTTGTATGCCTTTGCGGGCCAACCGCTGGCCGCGACATTCAGTGCCGACCCCGCAGTGATCGCGGCGATCGCTGACTATGCCCCTTGGCTTGCCCTCCTGCCGATCCTGGGCGTGGCCTCTTTCGTGTTCGATGGAGTGTTCGTCGGCGCAGCATGGACGCGCGCGATGCTCGGAACGATGGTGGTCGCGAGCATCATCTACCTTGCGCTGCTGTGCGCGTTGCAGCCTTTGAAAAACCATGGGCTATGGGCCGCGTTCGCTGCGCTGTTCGCGGCGCGGGCCATCAGCCAGGCTGTGATGCTGCCGCGCCTCATCCGCCGCAGCTTTGCCAATCCCTGACCGGTGCCCGGCCGAACGAATGCGTGAGGAGCTGGGGGGCCGTTCCTGTCATTCGTCCGACCGAGCGGGACGGTGCCATTCTGCCGATTTCAGGCGGCAAACTGGCTATGGCAAAGCTTAATGCCCGGCTGAGGGCTTTATGTTCTTGGGCGGACGCGGAGCGAGCCATATGGTCGTTGCGGCAAGGAACAGGGCAATCGCGCAGGCGACGAACAGTTCGCCGGTCGCAACCGCAGAGCCTTGGGTTTCCACCATTTGCGCGATGGTGCCGCGCGCCTGCTCGGCGCTCAAACCCTGCGCCTGCAGGGTCTGCGAGGTCATCTGCGCATTGTTCAATATGCCGGACAGGTCAGCGGTCCGCGCGCGTGACATGTCGCCCCAAACCGTGGTGACGATAGCTGTGGCAATGGCGCCGGCAAGGGTGCGGCCAAAACTGGCGATGCCTGCAGCCGATGCCGTTTCGCGCGGCAGCACTGCGCTCATGCTGATCGTGGTCAACGGCACGATCATCAAGGAAACGCCCACGCCTTGCAGCAACTGCGGCGTGGCGATTGTCCAGAACGTGCTTTCCGTGGACCACGTCATGCGCATCAATGCACAGACGGCGATCCAGGATACGCCAACGAATACAAGCAGTCGCGCATCAAACTTTTGCATCAGCTTAGGCACAAAGGGAGATGCAACGACGGCCAGCACACCGCTGAACGCCATTGCCCTTCCTGCTTCAGTCGCGGTGTAGCCCATTGAAGATTGCAGCCACTGCGGAATGATCACGATGGAGGCAAAATAGGTGCCGAAGGCGATGGTCAGGGACAACGTAGCGGCGGAAAATCCCCGATGCCGGAATACCGCGAGATCGACGACAGGGTTTTCCTCGCCAAGCTCCCAGATGATGAACGCGATGAAGAAAACGACGGCGATACAAGCCAGCGCCACGATGATTGGTGATGAAAACCAGTCGTCGTCACGGCCAAGGTCCAGCATCATCTGGAACGAGCCGACCCATACAATCAGCAAAGCGAGGCCGATCTTGTCTATCGGCTGCTTTTCGATAGGGGTTTTAACACCGCGCAACAGGGCAAATACCCCGATGAATATCAGCACCACGATGGGTACGTTGATGAAGAAAATCCATTCCCACGACCAGTTGTCGGAGATGTAGCCGCCAAGGATAGGACCTGCGATCGGCGCGGTGACCACCGTCATCGCCCATAGCGCCATCGCTTTTGGCTGCATTTCCTTGGGAAAGATGCGCACCAACAGCGTTTGCGTAAGCGGCATCAGCGGACCACCACAAAACCCTTGGCCCAATCGGAATACCACCAGCATCGGCAGCGTGTGGGAAAGGCCGCACAATGTCGAAAAAACACCAAAGCCGACCAGCGAAAACATGAACACGCGCAAGGTGCCGAAGCGCTTTGACAGCCAGCCGGTAAGCGGGACGCAAATCGCCTCTGCGACCGCATACGAGGTTATGACCCACGTTCCGCTCGACGTCGCCACGGCCAGTCCCCCTGCTATATGGGGCACCGAAACGTTGGCGATCGTAGTATCCAGCACGACGATGAAGTTCGCCATCGCCAGCACGAAGCCGGCAAGGATGAGCTTGGCGCCGGTCATCGGCTTGTCGGCGCTTTCCCCGCCGCCAGCGGTTGCCGGCTTCGACGCCATCAGCGTTCACTCGTCAGGTCGATTTCCGCTTCCATCGACAAGCCGACACGCAGGGGATGCTCTTTGAGTTCACGCGGATCAAGCTGGATGCGCACAGGAAGGCGCTGCACCACCTTGATCCAGTTACCGGTCGCGTTCTGTGCCGGAATAAGCGAGAACGCAGCGCCGGTTCCGCCGGAAAAGCCCACGACTTTGCCATGGTACTTTACATCGCCGCCGTAAAAGTCGGACGTCAGCACGGCATTCTGACCGGTGCGGACCTTGCCGAGCTGGTTTTCCTTGAAGTTGGCGTCCACGTACAATTGGCCGACCGGCACGATCATCATCGCCACCTGCCCGCTCTGCACGCGTTGCCCAACCTGGATGGTGCGGCGCGAGATGACGCCGTCAACCGGCGCGCGCACGATGGTGCGTTCGAGGTCGAGCTTGGCCTGGGCAAGCTGCGCCTGTGCCAGCAAGATCTCGGGCGCCGTCCGGTCGGTCGTGCCACGGGTCAACGCCTTAGCCGCCTCTTCCTGGCGGCGCGCGCTGCGCGCATTTTCCTGCGCCTGGGCAATCGCGGCTTCGGCCTGCGCGTAGCCGGCGCGTGCCGACTCCAGTGCCTGGCGCGCCGTGGTCAGTTCTTCGCCCGACACCGCACCGCTGCCCGCAAGCGCAGCACGGCGGCTGTAATCCTGCTGCGCCCGTGTAAGAGTGGCGCGCGCCGACGCAAGGTTGGCCTGTGCCGTGCTGATCTGCGCTTCGTTAGCACCGGCTGCCGCACCAAGCGCCGCGTTGTTGGCGAGCGACTGCCCGTACTTGCGCTGGGCCTGTGCAAGATTGGCCTGCGCTTGTTGAACGGCGATCTCCTGATCGGAGGACTCGATCCGGAACAGCAGCTGACCACGCCGCACCGGCTGCGTGTCCGTCACCAATACCTCCACCACGCGACCCGATGTCAGTGGCGTGACTTGCGCGTTTTCGCCGGCGACATACGCATTGTCCGTCGAAACGCTCCGACTTGCGATGAACGTCTCGTACAAGAACCACACGATGCCAATCGCGACCACTGCGATGCCCAAGCCGATCAGCAGCTTTTTCCGGCTGCGCTTGGCGATAACGCGCTCGCCACCGGTGTTGGCGCTGGCGTTTTCCGCGTTGGCCTCGTCGTCGTGGGCGGCCGGCGCGGCCTGCTCGGTGTCAGTCATCAAAGAGGCGCTTTCTTACTGGATTCGTCAGTGTAACCCCCGCCCAGGGCGCGCTTGAGCGCGACTTCACTGGCGAGGGTGGAGAAATGGGCGTCAACTGCGGCCAGCCGCGCCTGATAAGCGGTATCCTCGACAGACAGCGTATCGATGTAGGTGTTGAGACCGCCGCGATAGCGCTGCCCCGCCAGGTTGAGCGCGGCGTCGGCCTGGTTGCGCGCATCGATTGCGTGGCGTTCCTGTTCGGCGGCCGACGCGCGGGTGGACAAGGCATCCGCCACTTCCTGAAGCGCCGTCACCACAGTCTTGTTGTAGCTCGCGACCTCGGTATCGTAGCCGCCGCGCGAAAGCCGATATTGCCCGGACAGCTTGCCACCCTGGAAAATCGGCAGGCTGATCGCCGCCCCGGCACTGCCATAGTCGGATCCGCTATCGAACAGCCGCGAAAGGCCCAGCGAACTGAGCCCGATGAGGCCGCTAAGGGAAATGTCCGGCAGGAAAGACTTACGGGCATATTCCAAGGTCTTGTCGGATGCCTCCACCAGGCGGCGCTGCACAACGATGTCGGGCCGGCGACCTGCCAGCGCGATTCCGGCATCTGCCGGCACCGGCGTGGTGGGGATGGTAGCGATAGGCTGCGGAACCAGGTCGCGAGTCCGGTCCGGCCCGGCTCCCAGCAGCGCCGCGATCGCATGGCGCCGCAGTTCAATCTGCTCCCGATTGGCGGCGCCATCTATTGCTGCGCGCGCAGCTTCGGCATTCGATTGACGCAGCGGACTTTGGTTTTCAATCCCTTGCGATACCCGCTGGCCTACCAGCTTGGCAGATTGCTGGCGCGCAGCCAGCGTCTGGTCGAGCACCTTCTGGCGTTCCAGCAGACGGGCGAGATCGAAATAGCTCGATACGACTTGCGAGGACAACGTCAGTTCGGCTTGCCGCTCATCGGCGATGGCGGCTTCGGTTGCTGAAGTCGCAGCGGCAAGCAGCGCGCGTTTCTTTCCCCACAAGTCCAGGTCCAGGCTGGCTGACAGCGCCAGTGATCCATAGCCCTTCCACCCTTGCGGCAAAACCGCAGCAGGCGTGCCGTTGTTATAGCTTTGCTTCTCTACGTCAGCCGAACCCTGACCGTTGATTTGCGGCAACAGCGAAGCGCGCGATGTTTCCATCGCACCCTGCGCCTGCCGGATACGGGCAAGGGCCGTCGCCACATCAGGGGAGCCCTGCAATGCCTCGTCCACCAACCCATTAAGCTGCGCGTCGCCATAGGCGGTCCACCATCGCTGAACTGGCCACGCATCCTGGGCCGCTGTCGGCGCGATGGAAGCCGAGCTTTGAAGGTTAGCGGGTGGCCGTAGCTGGGGAAGCGGGCCAAGATCCGGCGCACCACACCCAGCGAGCGAAAGGGTGACGGCCAGCATCGACACTGCCGAGACTCGAGATTTAGGAACTGTACACATTGGTACGGTTTCTATCCTTTCGCGGGTTGCGAATGTCAATTGAAAACTGTACCATACAGTACATGATGACGGAAAAATGTGGGGTTGGTAAACGGGAACTCAACAAGGCCCGCAAACGCGCCGAGATCGTGCAGGTTGCCGCCTCCATGTTTCTGGAGCAAGGGTATGCCGCCACCACGATGAGTGCGATCGCCGATACGCTGGGCGGTTCGAAGGCGACGCTCTGGGCGCATTTCTCCTCAAAGGAAGATGTGTTTTCCGCCGTACTGGATCGGCATGTCGATACCTTTTCCAGAAGTATCGACGAGGTGCTGACCGGCCAGACTTTTTCCGTGCCTGCGCTGCGCCGCGCGTGCCTGCGTTTCATCGATTGTCTGCTGCGCGAAAGCTCGATCCTGCTGTATCGCATGGTGATGAGCGAAGGCGATCGCTTCCCGGAGTTGCGGGAAGCATTCTATACGCGGGGTCCAATCAAGCTGCGCACCCGTGTCGCCGGCTTTTTTGCCACCGTTTTCGACGATGACGACGCTCACGCACTCACGCAGCTCATGGTGGCGGCCGTGACCGGGTATCGCTCCGACCTGATTATGAAACCGGATCGAAGCGGCGTGGATCACGAAGCCTTCGTGGACACGATGCTCAGGCATATCGCGTGGCCTGAACCCCGCAGCAATGCGTAGGATCCTACTCCGCGCGGGAGAGTGTTCCACCGGATGATACGACAGTTACCCGCCCGGCAACCCATACGGCGCCATCGGCACTTTGCGAGCAGTAGACCATCCCGTCTGCGCCGACCTTGCAGCCTTGCGCCGCCACATAAGCGCAGCTGGCCTGCCCGCTTGCGAATAGGTATTGGGCGATAGCGGCGTTCAAGCTACCGGTAACCGGGTCTTCGCACAGCCTGCCATTGCCATCGACGAAAAATGCCCTCACCGCGTATTGAGCAGTGCTGCCCGGCGGGTAAGTGCCAAGCAAGGCGACGTCCGCCCCCTTTGGCCCGTGCGTTGCTGGCTCTGCCGCTAACACTGCGTCCGCAGAATCCAGATGGAGCAGCTTCCAATCCGGCCCGTTTGACGCGTGAACGGCGGCGACAACCTGTTCAGGCGACGCCCCGGTGAGGGCGATAACCTGCGCCCGTTCCCGATCGTTCAGCGGACCGGATCGGATCAAGGGCGGCGCTCTGAATGCCAGCTTGTCATCATCCGTGCGCACATCGACCAGGCCAATCCCGCACTCCTGCACCACGACCCCGGGCCGGCGGGGAATGCCGCCGGCGGCAAGCCATGCGCACGCGGTGCCGAGCGTAGGATGGCCGGCGAACGGCAATTCACCACCAGGGTAGAATATGCGTACCCGGTAATCGGCATCCGAGTCGTTCGGGGGCAGCAGGAACGTCGTTTCGGAAAATCCCAGCCAGCGGGTCAGCAGCAACATCGCAGAGGGGTCCAGGTTTTCCGCGCCTCGCACGACCGCCAGCGGGTTGCCGTTCATCACTCCGGAGCCGAACACATCGATCAGGTCAAGCAACATGATGAGCCTCGTTATGCAGCCTATTGAACGCGTGCGCGTTTCGATGAGGCAATTGCCTCATCGACGTACCACTGTCGATGGCGCTCGCAAGACAACGGTATCGCAGGAGCAGGAACCATGAAAAAGTCCTTGATGGCGTTTGCAGCTTTCGCGGCGACGATCACCGCCGTCCCTATCGCACCCGCACTTGGCGACCCGCCGCCATGGGCGCCGGCAAACGGTCGCCGGGATCACGACAGGCAGGACGGGCGAGATTACCGAGGCGGACGGGACTACCGCGCCGCACAGCTGTACGATTCGCGCGGTCGCTATCGCGAGCCGCGCCGGATCACGCGCGATTCGTACGTCTGGCGCGGACGGGACGGACGCTACTACTGCAAGCGAGACAATGGCACGACCGGCTTGATCATTGGCGCGGGCGTTGGCGCGCTGGCCGGCAACCAGATCGCCGGCCGAGGTGATCGCACCCTCGGCACCGTGCTTGGCGGGGTCCTGGGTGGCGTGCTGGGCCAGCGGATTGATCGCGGCGACATTCAGTGTCGATAAGCTGAATTTTCGAACCAGACGTGTGACCTAAGAGCGGCGCGCCACGATCGATGGTGCGCCATCTTTGTTGCCAGCAAGCATATTCTGCAAACGCTGGCCCGATAATATTCAAATTTTTATCGGTGATTTCAAACCCTGGACGTGCCCTTTGGCGCAGACTAGCCGGCAAACCGCCTTTGCGGAGGAACAAAAGGGCGGCCGGAATATTCTCATTCCACACAATCTTTCGTTTCGTCGCGCGCGCCGAGCGCCTCGTCATGGATTTGTGTTCACAACGATCCGTTCATCTGACGTTGTGGATCGATGAACGAAAAGCGGCGTTATCAATTTACACCGCAACAACCTGAGGGCAAATTTCATGCGTAAAGCCATTCTCGCCGCCACCATGATGGCGATCACCCTTCCCGCCACCTTGGCCGTTACAGGCCCCGCTGAGGCGCGTGACCGCCACGAACGTCGCTATCAGCGCACACATGATGGTGTGCGCTACTGGCGCGGCAATGACGGGCGTTATCGCTGCAAGCGTAACAACGGCACGACCGGTCTGTTGATCGGCGGCGTCGGCGGGGCGCTTGCCGGGCGTGCGATCGATACCCGCGGCGACCGTACAGTCGGTACTCTTCTTGGTGCTGCCGGTGGTGCCGTGCTGGGCCGCGAAATCGACCGTGGCGGCTCGCGTTCGCGCTGCCGCTGATTTCAGCAGAAGCTCCGCTGAAAAGGGCGCGTCATCCCAAAAGGATGGCGCGCCCTTCGGCGTTTATCGTCGGGCATCTGCCAGGCTTGGAGCCTGCGCCCTTTCCTAAGCCTATCGGCTATGCTCCTATCCTGGCAATGTTCTCGCAGCCCGAACTATCGATGAAAGGCCCGGCAGCGCTATGACTCGCATTGACCGCCCTGCCGTTCTGGTGACCGGCGGTGCCAAGCGCATTGGCGCTGCCATCTCGCGCGCGTTCGGCCAAGCTGGATGGCACGTCGTGATCCACTACCACCAGTCCCACGATCAGGCCCAGGCGCTCGCGGCGCAATTGCCGTCGGCGGAAATCATCTCGTGCGAACTTGACGACTGGGAACAAGGCCCTGCGATGATTCACGCGCTGGCGCATAAACTGGCCGACTGGCGGGTGCTGATCAACTGCGCCGGGGTGTTCGATCTCGATGCAGCGCAGGAGCTCGACCCCGCCGTTTTCGAGCGCGCGATGCAAGTGAACGCCGCTACGCCGACCCGGATCGGGCAGACGTTCTTAGCCCACGCCAAGGCGCCTACGGGCCGACGGTTGATCAACATCACCGACCAGAAGCTGCTCAATCCTAACCCGGACTTCTTCTCCTATACGATGAGCAAACATGCGCTCACCGCCACCGTACCGATGCTGTCGATGGCGCGTGACGACTCGCGTGATCGCATTTACGCGATCGCACCGGGTGCTATCCTTGCCAGCCACGATCAGTCCGAGGCTGAGGCCGAGGTGTCCCACCGCATGAACCTCTTGGGTCGCCGAGCCACTCCCGAAGATGTAGCGAATGCGGCGCTTTTTCTGGCCGATGGATGGCTGGCCAGCGGTGAGACGCTGTACGTCGATTCGGGCCAGCACCTGACGCCCCAACCTCGCGATGTCCTGTTTCTGGCGCGGGAATAAGCCGATCCGCATCAGGATGTACCTGCGCATAATTGCGCACAAAAGGTCTTGCGCGACGCACGACACCCGCTCAAAAGCCGCCCCATGGCACTAGGCATCATCGATCGCTTCCTCGAACGCGGCGTCCGTCACGGCGTCCTCGAACTCTCCCGCCCCGATGGCACCCTTCGCCGTTTCGGCACGCCCCACCCCGATTTTCCGAACGTCCGAATAAGCCTTACGAAGTCGGCCGAGCGCCGCATTTTGCGCGATCCGCGGCTTGGCGCCGCCGAAGCCTTCATGGATGGCCAGTTGGTCGTCGAGGACGGCGACATTATGGGCCTCGTCGAGCTGCTGCGCGCCAATTCCCGCTGGGACAAGGGCGGCGAGCTGAAGGAAACCGGGCCGCTAAAGGTCGCGTTCGACAAGCTGGTGACGCTGGCCGACGGGGTCAATCGCGCCGCTAGTGCCAAGCGCAATATCGCCCACCATTACGACGTCGGCAATGATCTCTACCGCCTGTTCCTCGATACCGAGCACATGCAGTATTCCTGCGCGTACTGGCCATCCGATGACATCACTCTCGAACAGGCGCAAACCGCCAAGCTGGCGCACATCGCCGCCAAGCTGGCGATCGAGCCGGGCCAGCGGGTTCTGGATATCGGCTGCGGCTGGGGCGGCATGGCGATCTACCTGGCAAAGCACTTCGACGTGTTCGTCAAGGGCATTACGCTGAGCGAAGAACAACTCACCCTCGCCCGTCAGCGGGCCGTGGAAGCCGGCGTCGCGGGGCGCATAGATTTCGAGCTGGTCGATTACCGCGACCTTGCCGCGCGCGGCGACAAGTTCGACCGCATCGTTTCGGTCGGCATGTTCGAGCATGTGGGACAAGCGCAATTCGCGCGCTTCTTCCGCGATTGCGCCACCATCCTGAAGGACGACGGTGTCATGCTGCTTCACACCATCGGGCGGATGGGCAGGCCAGGCTCCACCGACGCGTTCACCCGGAAGTACATATTCCCCGGCGGCTACATTCCGGCGCTCAGCGAAACGCTGGAGGCGAGCGAAAAAGTCCGCCTGATCGCCACCGACGTGGAAACGCTGCGCCTGCATTATGCCAAGACGCTGCGCGAATGGTATAAGCGGTGCATTGCCAACAAGGACGCGATCATCGCCATGCAGGATGAGCGTTTCTACCGCATGTGGATTTTCTACCTTTCTGGCGCGACAGCGGCCTTCGAAAGCGGCGGGATGTGCAATTACCAGATCCAGTACGCCCGCCTGCGCGAAGCCCTGCCCATTACTCGCGACTATCTCGCCCAAAACGAGCAACGCCTGCTCGGCACCTGATCCGCATTGCGAAGCAGGGGCGCACCTGCTAGCCGCGCGCCCGTTCCGTATAACGCTCCACTTCGCGAAAGTCCGTGCCCATGTCCGACATCAAGAAGGTCGTTCTCGCCTATTCGGGCGGTCTCGATACCAGCGTCATTCTCAAGTGGCTGCAGGTCAACTATAACTGCGAGGTCGTGACTTTCACCGCCGACCTTGGCCAGGGCGAGGAACTGGAGCCGGCGCGCGCCAAGGCCAAGCTTATGGGCCTGCCGGACGAAAACATCTACATCGACGATCTGCGCGAGGAATTCGTGCGGGACTTCGTGTTCCCGATGATGCGCGCCAACGCCCGCTATGAAGGCGATTACCTGCTGGGAACCTCGATCGCCCGCCCGCTCATCTCCAAGCGCCTGATTGAGATCGCGCATGAAACCGGCGCCGATGCCGTCGCCCACGGCGCAACCGGCAAGGGCAACGACCAGGTCCGTTTCGAACTGTCCGCTTATGCGCTCGATCCCGGCATCAAGGTCATTGCCCCTTGGCGTGAGTGGGACCTTACCAGCCGCACCGCATTGATCGCCTGGGCCGAACAGCATCAGATCCCGGTACCCAAGGACAAGCGCGGTGAAAGTCCGTTTTCGACCGACGCCAATCTGCTGCACACCTCGTCCGAAGGCAAAGTGCTTGAAAATCCGTGGGATGAGACGCCGGACTACGTCTATTCGCGCACGGTAAATCCCGAAGACGCGCCGGATCAGCCCGAATACATCACCGTCGATTTCGAAAAAGGTGACGGCGTGGCGCTCAACGGGGTGGCATTAAGCCCCGCCAGCCTGCTTACCCAGCTCAACGAACTGGGTCGCAAGCATGGCATCGGTCGCCTCGATCTTGTCGAGAACCGCTTCGTGGGTATGAAATCGCGCGGCATGTATGAAACGCCCGGCGGCGAAATCTACGCACGGGCGCATCGGGGCATCGAGCAGATCACGCTGGACCGGGGGGCGGCGCACCTCAAGGACGAGTTGATGCCCAAGTATGCCGAACTGATCTACAACGGCTTCTGGTTCGCGCCGGAGCGTGAGATGCTGCAGGCCGCGATTGATCACAGCCAGACCCGCGTCAATGGCACCGTGCGGCTGAAGCTGTACAAGGGTTCGGTTTCGGTGGTCGGGCGGCGTAGCCCGGACTCGCTGTATTCGGAACGGCACGTCACATTCGAAGACGACGCCGGTGCCTATGACCAGAAGGACGCGGCCGGTTTCATCAAGCTCAATGCGCTTCGCCTGCGCTTGCTGGCCCAGCGTGATTCCCGAAAATAGCTTGCTGCGATATTAACAGAGTCGGTCGGCCCGTTGCGGTAGCGCGACGGGCCGCTTTTGGTTCTATGGCTTTAGCATGTGACCACGGGTACGAGTCCGCCATCGTCAACGACGTAGCGGGGTATACCTTGAGCATTCGACCGATCAGCCTGATGGCAGCGTTTGCTGCCGTCGCAATCCTGCCAGTTGCAGGACCCGCCCAGGCTGACGCCCCGATTGCTCCTGTCGTAGCGGTCAACGCTATCGCTTCCGCAGAAGTTCCCCAGTTTATCGAGAAGACTGTGTCACAGCCGATTGCTACGCCTTCGGGGCGTGCGATCGCTGGGGGCATCGCAACGTTTTACGGTCGCCAGTTCACCGGTGCAAGGACTGCCAGCGGCCAACGTTACGCACCTGATGCGCTGACTGCCGCACATCGCACCCTGCCCTTCGGCACACGCCTGCAAGTGACGAACCCGCGCAATGGGAATTCGGTTATCGTTACGATCAACGATCGCGGCCCATTCCACGCCAACCGCGTGCTGGACTTGTCCGACGCCGCTGCCGACCAGATCGGCATCCGCAACGCTGGCAGCGGCAAGGTCGAACTGGCCGTTCTCGACAACTGACCGGGTTTCCACGCTGCTGGTGATGTCTGAAAAGATGTCGGCCGACGCAGCGATGGGAGGGGGTGGGGGAAGCGCTGCGCCGACCTTCACTAGAGATAACAGCGAGCCGGCAAAAGCGTTCCAGCACCACCGTTAGTTTGGTCGATTTGCTCTCTGCGATCGACGAATTGCATGGTGATCGCGTGCGGGCCTTGCAGCCAGTCGTTCCCCAGCACCCTCGCCGCGGCTACTTCGCCCAGCTACCCAGCAGCGGCTTGAGGTATTGTCCGGTGAAGCTGCGCGGTTCCTTCACCACTTTCTCGGGCGTCCCCACGGCCACGATCTCGCCACCGCGCACGCCGCCTTCCGGACCCATGTCGATGATCCAGTCCGCCGTCTTGATGACGTCGAGGTTATGCTCGATCACGATCACCGAATTGCCTTGATCCACCAAACGGTGCAGGACTTCCAGCAGCTTGCGCACATCTTCGAAGTGCAGACCGGTAGTCGGCTCGTCGAGGATGTATAGCGTCTGACCAGTGGAGCGGCGGGCAAGTTCCTTCGCCAGCTTCACGCGCTGCGCTTCGCCGCCGGACAGTGTTGTTGCCTGCTGCCCGACCTTGACGTAGCCCAGCCCCACCTCGTTCAGCATGTGCATGCGATCGCGGATAGGCGGCACAGCCTTGAAGAACTCCTCGGCATCCTCAATCGTCATGTCCAGCACGTCGGCGATAGAGTGGCCCTTGAACTTCACCTCCAGCGTTTCGCGGTTGTAACGCTTGCCGTGACATTCCTCGCACGTAACGTAGACGTCCGGCAGGAAGTGCATCTCGATCTTGATCAGGCCATCGCCCTGGCACGCCTCGCAGCGACCGCCCTTGACGTTGAAGCTGAAGCGCCCCGCCTTGTAGCCGCGTGCCTGGCTTTCCGGCAGGCCGGCGAACCAGTCACGGATCTGCGTGAACGCGCCAGTATAGGTGGCCGGGTTCGAGCGCGGCGTGCGGCCGATCGGCGACTGGTCGATCTCGATGACTTTGTCGCACTTTTCCAGACCCGTGATCTTGTCATGCGCGCCCGCGATCACCCGCGCCCCGTTTAGCTGACGACTGGCGCCGGCCTGCAACGTGTCGATAGTGAGCGAAGACTTCCCCGAGCCGGACACCCCGGTGACGCAGCAGAACGTACCCAGCGGGAACTTGGCGGTAACTCCGGTCAGGTTGTTGGCACGCGCGTTCACCACTGTCACGAAGCTGCCGTTGCCCTTGCGCCGCTTGGCGGGCACCTCGATCCGCCGCGTCCCGTTGAGGTACGCAGCGGTCAAGCTGTCCTTGCTCTTGAGCACCTGCTTCAAGGTGCCCTCCGCGACGATCTGACCGCCATGTACGCCCGCACCGGGGCCAAGATCGACGATGTGATCGGCGGTGCGGATCGCATCTTCGTCATGCTCCACCACGATCACGGTGTTGCCCAAATCGCGCAGGCGCTTGAGCGTTGCGAGCAGCATGTCGTTGTCCCGCTGGTGCAGGCCAATGCTGGGCTCGTCCAGCACGTACAGCACGCCCGACAGGCCCGAGCCGATCTGGCTGGCCAGCCGGATCCGCTGGCTTTCGCCGCCAGACAGGGTGCCGCTGGTGCGGTCAAGGTTCAGGTAATCGAGCCCCACGTTGTTGAGGAAGCCCAGCCGCTCGTTGATTTCCTTCAGGATCGCCTTGGCGATCTGCTGCTGCTGCGCCGTCAGCTTCGCTTCCAGTTCGCCGAACCACGCGTAGCCGTCCGACACCGATAAGCGTGCCGCATCGGCAATGTCGGATCCGGCGATCTTGACCGACAAGGCCTCAGGCTTGAGGCGCTTGCCGTGGCACGTCTCGCACGGCTGCGGGTTCTGAAACTTGGCCAGTTCTTCGCGCATCCAGGCGCTGTCGGTCTGGAGCAGGCGACGGTTAAGATTGCCGATCACCCCCTCGAACGCCTTGTTTACCGTGTATTCCTTGCGCCCGTCTTTGAAGGTGAGCGGCACCGCTTTGCCGCCGGTGCCATACAGGATCACCAGTTTCACCTCGCCCGGCAGCGCTTCCCACGGCGTCGTCAGGTCAAAGCCGTAGTGCTTGGCAAGGCTGGAAAGCACCTGCATGTAATAGGGACTTGGGGGGTTAGACTTGGCCCAAGGCACAATGGCGCCCTGCTTGAGCGTCAGATGCTCGTTCGGGACCACCAGTTGCGGATCGAACAGCAGCTTTTCGCCAAGCCCATCGCACGCCGGGCATGCGCCTTGCGGGGCGTTGAACGAGAACAGGCGCGGCTCGATCTCCTCGATCGTAAAACCGCTGACGGGGCAGGCGAACTTTTCCGAAAAGACGATGCGGTTGGCGGCCAGCCCCGCGCCTTTCAGGTTCTTGCCCTGGCCCTCATCTTCCCGCCCCGGCACCACGCCGTCGGCGAGATCGACATAGGCCAGCCCCTCGGCCAGCTTGAGCGCCTGTTCGAAACTATCAGCCAAGCGAGTCTGGATGCCATCCTTCACCGCGATGCGATCCACCACGACCTCGATGTCGTGCTTGAACTTCTTGTCGAGCGCGGGGGCATCTTCGATCGGGTAGAATTCGCCGTCGATCCGCACGCGGGTATAGCCCGCCTTCTGCCACTCGGCCAGTTCCTTGCGGTACTCACCCTTGCGGCCGCGCACGACGGGGGCCAGCAGATACAGCCGCGTGCCTTCGGGTAGCGCCATCACCCGGTCCACCATGTTGGAAACCGTCTGCGCTTCGATCGGCAGCCCGGTGGCAGGCGAATAGGGCACGCCCACGCGCGCCCAGAGCAAGCGCATGTAGTCCCAGATCTCGGTAACCGTGGCGACGGTGGAGCGCGGGTTGCGGCTGGTGGTCTTCTGTTCGATCGAGATGGCGGGAGACAGGCCGTCAATATGCTCAACGTCGGGCTTCTGCATCATTTCCAGGAACTGGCGCGCATAAGCGGAAAGGCTTTCCACGTAGCGGCGCTGCCCCTCGGCATAGATCGTGTCGAACGCGAGGCTGGACTTGCCTGAACCCGAAAGCCCGGTGATGACAATCAGCTTCTCACGCGGAAGCTGAATGTCGAACCCCTTGAGGTTATGCTCGCGCGCTCCGCGCACGGTGATGTGAGAGAGACTCATGGGGGCGGTGTGTTCCAGATTTGTTCTTGATGCGCAATCGACAATGCGCCACGGTTCGCCGCAAAAGGTAGGTATCGGCTGCATAGGCGCAAGGCGGTGTTGCCGCAATTGCCCAGCTGGGGGCTTTCAGTGGTCGCGCGCCGCCGGAAACACCAGCCGCACCGCAACATCCGCCGCCAGTCCGATGACGGCGCCAACCAATACGTCGCTGAGGTAATGCTTGCCACGCGGGATCTGGATGGCGCCCGCCGCAGCGGCAATGCTGTATGCCGTCATCGCATGTTGTGGGTATTCGCAGGCCACCGCCCCGGCGACAGCCATTGCGCCGGCGGTATGGCCAGAGGGAAAGCTGTTCTCGCGCGTCTCGGAGCTATCCCCTTCGCGCGCGTGATAATCCCCGCCATCGAGCATCACGAAGGGGCGCGTACGATCGATGCGGTGCTTGATGGAGGACTTTCCCAGCGTCGCGAGCGTGTGGCTTGCCAGCATGCGCACCCCAGTGCGGACCAGACGACGATCGCCGCGCAGCAGCCCGATCGCGCACGCAAGCGCCGACCAGGCGCGCAGAGGGGGCTGATCGGCCAAGTCGCTCGCTACGCCCATTGCCCGCACCACGCGGGTCTTGCGCTGCGTGCCCGTTGCCCGCGCCACAGTCATGTCGGTACGTTCCACCGCTTCAGTCGCGTTGCTTTTCCGCTGCGGGGCGCCTCGGCATTCGGTCATCAACTTTGATCCACTTGCCCGGCAAAATCAGCAAAGGTGGCGCGCACTGCCCTGGCCTTCGCATCGTCCGCCATATCTACCGACACGGCGATACGACCGTAAAGCGCAGCATCGCCACGACTTTCCGGAGTCGGTTCTCCGGCCTGGGTATCCCCGCCTGCCGCATGATCGCCGGCAGTATTGCTAGCGCCTTCGGCAGCCACGAAGATATCGGTACGCTCAATACCGTGCTCCTGCACCAGATGTTCGATCGCCATGTCTGCGTCGCGGCGCGTTGCGAAAGTAGCCTGCAATGTCATCGTGCCCATCGTACATTCTCCTAAGACGAAGCGGGAAACGCACGAACGCCCGCATTGATCTGCGCAACCCTGATCTACGTCAGTGTTCCGGAATATACTTTTGCGTGAGCCACCGCTGGAAACCCCTTTTGCGAGCGGACGTTATCGTGGCCATCAACAGGGGTCGGATACGGAGAATACCGTCATGCGCACTACTGCCCTCTTTGCAATTTCGCTGGCCGGTCTCGTCGCGACGAGCCCGGCTGTTTCTTTTGCCCAGTCTGACGAGGTTGCAGCGCCAAGCGCGCCGGAACCTGGCGACCCGGTAGCAAAGCGCGAGATCCTGAACGCCCGTCAGGCTGAAAGGGCGCAGCGCCAGCTTGCTCAAGATGCCCGCAACCAGGCCGCTTACGATGCCACGGTGGCCACAGACCACGCCGAAGTGCATCAGCAACGGGCAGCCTATCATCAGTCCCTGCGCGAATACCAGCGCGCACAGAGCGACTATCGCGCCGCCCGGGCGGCGTGGGAACAAGCCAATCCCTATTGCCGCAAAGGCGATCCCGTTCGCTGCCCGCCGGACCCTGAAACGTCCGGTGGATGATCCGCTTGTCGCAAGCCGTTTGAACCCATTGCCCGATCAGGCATACTGCGCTGATCGGAGCGAGGGGTATTTGCATGGGTAGATGGCGTGGTGCATGGATGACGCCGATGGTGCTTTGTACCACCTTCAGCGCGGTTCTAGCGCATGCCGACGATCCGCTGGCGAGCGGGATGAACGCCGACGCGCTTGCGCGGGATCGCGCTGCCATTCGCCAGTTAAACCAGGATCAACTCGCGTCCGTGCAACGCCGCGACGCCGGATATGCGCAAGGGTGGCACGATTACGCCGACACGCGGCGGCAGGACGATAACGCCTATCCGGCGGACCAGCTTAGCTATCGCGCCGCGCAAAACGATTACGCGCGGCAGCGTAAGCAATACGAGCAGGCGATACGCGATTGGCGCGCGGATGTCGCCGCCTGCCAGTCCGGCGATTACGGCCACTGCGATCGATAAGGACCCATGCAGCCAAGACGCTTGTGGATAGGCCGATCCCGACGTTTGGCATGCGGCGTCAGGCAGCGTTACCGTGGTGGGAATGGCACGTTTGATCCGCAAGGCATCCCTCCTCACTTTGTGCGCGGTGCTGGCCGCGTGCGGCGGAGGTGGCCGCTATCGACCGGTCAGCGACGTGCCGGTGCGTATCGGCGCGCCGTACAAAGTGCGGGGGACGACATATACGCCCGCCGCGCAGCCAGGCTACGACATGCTGGGCTATGCCACGTGGTACGGCACCGAGAGCGGCACGCGCGTGGCCAACGGCGAACGGTTCCGCCCTGGCTGGATAACCGGCGCGCATACCACCCTGCCTCTCCCTGCTTACGTGGAGGTTACCGCGCTGGATACCGGGCGGCGCATCGTGGTGCGCATCAACGATCGCGGGCCGTACGGCGATCCAGCGTTGATCCTGGACTTGTCAAAAGGCGCGGCGCAGTTGCTGGGTGTGGCAGCGCGGGGCAAAGCGCCGGTGCGGGTGCGGGTAATCGACGCGATAGAAAAAGACCGTGCGGCGCTGCGCAAGGGCAAGCCGGCGCGCCAGTTGCCGCCTGTTTCGCCCGCCACCCTCTCCAGTCTGCGAGCGCAGTTTGTGCGCGGTGTGGATCCGCGCTGAGGAACCTGCCTGCCGGTCGACGCGTTCGATCGGCAAGGAGAGACAGCCATGAATATCGGAGCCGAAATTCCGTTTCGCCGCAGCCGGTTTGCCCGCGCCACCGGTTCGCTGATTTTCGATCGTCAACGCAGCGAATATTTGCGGGGCGCCAACGCTGATCGAGACGCGATGCGCGTGTGGTCGCACGGGCGGTTTGTTCCGGCCTGAGCGTTACCCCAGTAACGTTATCCCACTCACGTTATCCCAATGATAGAGCCCGCGCACCCGGCTCCCCCAGCCAGCGCGCGGGGCAATGCCAGACTTTGGCGATAATCGCCGGGTCAAGTGCGTGGGCCGGTTCACCATCAGCGACGATACGACCGCCGGACATGACAAGCACCCGGTCGGCGAAGTTCATAGCCGTCGCCAGATCATGCAGCACCAGCACCACCCCGCGCCCGAGCCGGGCCTGCGCGCGGAAACGGCGCATCAACGTCAAGGCATGGGTAAGGTCAAGGTTGGCGAGTGGCTCGTCCGCCAGCAGCCATGCCGGGCGGGTCGCCAGCACTCGCGCCATGAGCGCCCTCGCTCGCTCGCCACCTGACAATCCCATGACCCGACGGGAGCGAAAATCATGGAGGTCCATGATCCCGATCGCTTCGTCTATCGCGGCGCGCCCATCCGCAGTTGCCGTATCTCCCCACGGCAGACGCCCTAGCCCCACCAGCACCTCCACCGTCATGTCCCACGCCACGTGTGGAGACTGCGGGAGATAGCCGATGGACCGCGCCCGTTCACGTGCCGGAATCTGGCGCATCATCCGCCCGCCGATCGCAACTACCCCGGTATCGGGCTGCACCAGCCCGGCAAGACATGACAGCAAGGTGGACTTGCCAGCCCCGTTCGGTCCGCAGATCGCGGTGACCTCTCCGGCATGGACGGATACCGTCAGGTCGACCAGCCGCCGGGCAAGCGCGAGGTCCACAGTGCTCAACGTCGCGGTCACATGTGCCCCCCGCGCATACGTAGCAGAAGCGCCAGAAAGAACGGCGCGCCCAGCAGGCTCAGCGCAATGCCAAGGCGCAGTTCACCGCCCGCGAGCGGCAACACCCGGCAGCCCATGTCAGCCACCAGAAGCAGCAACGCCCCCGCCAAGGCGCTGGGCACCAGCAGCATGGACGGTCTGCGGTCAGTGAGCGGCCGGACCAGATGCGGCACCATGAGCCCGACGAAGCCGATAACACCCGCCACCGCGACACTCGCGCCCACGGTCAGGCCGATGCCGGCGATCATAACCGCCTGCAGCTTGCGCGGCTCAAGGCCCAGCGAACGGGCGGCGGCATCCCCCAGCGCCAGCGCATCCAGCCCGCGTCCGCCCAGCAAGAGAATGCCCATCCCCGCGAGCGACAACGGCGCGGCGATCTCCACCTCGCGCCACGACCGATCGGCCAGCGAACCCATCAGCCAGGTCACGATCTCGCTCATCGCGAACGGGGTGGGTGACAGGCTGATCGCCAGGCTGGTGATCGCGCCGGCCAGGCTTGAGATCATCAGCCCCGCCATCGTGAACAAGGCAATGCCCCCGTCGCGCCCGGCGATCAGCGCCAGCAGCGCCATCGCGCCTGCCGCGCCCAGCAAGGCGAATACCGGCAACAGCCAGAGCGAGGCTGCATAGCCGGTCCAGAAACTCAGCACCGCGCCCAATGCAGCGCCGGGCGCGACGCCGAACAGGCCGGCATCGGCCAGCGGATTGCGCAAGTATCCTTGCATCGCCGCCCCCGCCATGCCCAGCGCCGCGCCGACCACCAAGGCCAGCACCGCCCGCGGCAGCCGCAGTTGCAGCAGGATCACCGCCGCATTGCGGGTATCGGGTGCCAGCGGATCGATCCAGACACGGCCAGCCAGCAACGACAGCGGCACCGCCAGCGCCAGCGCAGCGACAAGCAGGATCACGAGGCGGCGATGGGTCATGCGCCGCTTCCCAAAAGCGCCAGCGCGCGCCGCACTTGCGCCAAGCGGTCCAGCGCGCGCGGAATGGTGGGGCCGCCGCACCAGATCAGCGAACGGTCAAGCGCGGCATGGTGCATGCCCTTTACGCGCGCCAGTGCGGGATGGCGCAGCATGCGGTCTTCCTCCGCTGCAGGCGAGCCCACGGTCAGAATCACGCGGGGCGGATCGGCCAGGACCTGCTCCAGCGGCAGATACTGTGCCTGCGATAGCCCGCGTGCAGCCGCAGCGTTGGCGAAGCCCGCCCGGCGCATCAACTCCGCGATAAGCGTATCGCGACCCGCCACGATGCCGCCCGATTCCCACACAACGGCTGGAATCGGCGCGCTGCCGGGCGGCGGTGCGGCGCGGGCCAGCGCGGCATCGATACGGCCAACCAGGGCCTCGCCGGCAGACCGATTCTTCGCCAGCACCGCCAGCCGACGGACCTGCTCCCGCGCCGCCGCCAAGTTGGCAGGGATCGGTTCCAACACCACCCGCATTCCCAGGTCTCGCAGCGCCTGCGCGGTGGTCGGGGGCAGAAAGCTGCTGGCGACAACAACGTCCGGCCTCAACGCCACGATATCTTCCACCGCGTCCGACACGTCACCGAACCGCGCCGCCACATCGGCGTCCATCGAGCTCGAGGACGGATCGTGGCTGTAATGCGATATCGCCAGCAACTGGCCCGGTGCGGTCACTTGCGCCAGCACGGCATCGGTGCACGGGTTGAGCGACACGATGCGCGGCGCGCCCGCCGGCTCCGGCACGGCCGCAGGCTGGCGCTGGCAGCCTGGCATGCCCAGCAGCAAGGCGACGCATGCCCATGCGCCGACCCGGCGGCTCCGCCGCCTGCAAGACGAGGGAGCCGCCCGTATCGTCACAGTTTTACGCGAACGCCGGCGTAGGCGGAACGGCCCGGCGTGCCATAAAGGCGCACGACCTCGTAGTGCTCGTCGAACACGTTATCGACCCGACCGTACACTTCGATCTTGGGCGTTACGGCGAATGCCGCGCGGGCGCCGACAACGAGGTTGCCGTCGACATACTGGGTGTTTGCCGCATCGTCGTAGCGACCGCCGCCAACGCGCAGATCCGCGCCCAGCTTCAGGCCGACAGCCCACGCCTTGTCGATGCTGGCGTACATGTTGCTCTTGGGCCGGCGCGCCAGTTGCTTGCCGGTATCCTCGTTCTTGGCATCGAGATAGGTGTACGCAAGGTTTACGTCGAAGCCTTCCCAATTCACCACCTGCATGCCGATTTCCAGACCCTTGGCCCGCGCCCTGCCTACGTTATAGTAGTTGAACTGCGTAAGGTCATAATCGATCAGGTTTTTCGTCTTGCGGTCGAAATAGGTGACCGTGAAGTGGCCCATGCCTTGCGCGAAGGGCTGGTCCACCCCGGCATCCCAGCTGGTGGACGTTTCCGGATCAAGCGCGCGGAAGCCAGCGTTGGTGTACAGCTGATACAGCGACGGCGCCTTGAACCCTTCGCCGTAGCTGGCGCGCAGCACCGGTGCATCAACGCCTTGGCCGATCACCCACGCGCCGTTCGCCGCGAACGTGGTCTTGTGGCCGAAGTCGGAGTTGTCATCGTACCGCACGCCGCCGTTTAGCGTCAGGCCGGTGAGCGGGCGCACGGTCAGGTTGCCGAACACACTGTCGATATTGGTGGAATCGCGCGAGCCGAAGTTGTCGTTGAACTTCTGCTTCTCGGTTTCCGCACCGATCAGCAGGCTGGCGGCCTCAATCGGAGTGAAGCTGGCCTGGCCTTCGAAACGCTGGGTTCGCCCGTTGGTGATGTACGGGCCGAACACCGCATCGTCGGAAATGCGGCGGTTGTCGGTCAGCCCATAACCCACACGCGCGTTCAAGCGGCCGTCCAGCCCGGTGTAGCGCACGTTGGCATAGCCTTGTGCGTCGCGCTTCATGCCCACGTTCAGCGCATCGGCGCCGGTGTTGTCATAGTCGTAGTTGGCCTTGGTGTAGAACCCGCCGATGTCGGCAGACAGGCCCTGCGCCAGATCCACGGAGGCGCGGGCGTTGGCGCTCTTGCTTTCATAGCCGTCGCGCTCCTTGCCGCCCAGATTCTCGTCGAAAGCGGAAAAGCCATCGCCTTTCAACCAGTTTCCGCCGAGTGTGAGACCAACCGGGCCCACCAGGCCGGCCGCAGATGCGCTGACCTGCTTCTGGTCGCGCCAGCCATATTCAGCCTGCGCCCGCGCGGTCCACTGCTCGGTCGGCCGGGCGGTGATGAAGTTGATGACGCCGCCGATCGCCCGGCTGCCCCACAGCACGCCGGACGAACCGCGCAGCACTTCCACCCGGTCGAACTGGCCGATAGTGAGATTGCCGAAATCGAAACCGCCGCCCACGTCGCCCGGATCGTTGATGCGCACACCGTCGATCAGGACCAGGCTTTGCGCATTGTCGGCACCGCGGATGAACACGCTGGCAGGCTGGCCGAAGCCGCCAGCCTGCGCCACCGAAACGCCCGGCACCCGTGCGAGCACGTCGACCGCGCTGACGGCCTGCACGCGGTCGATCTGGTCGCGGGTGATCACGCTGATGGACTGGCCGACCTGGGTGATCGGGGTGGGCTCACGATTGGCGGTGACGACGATCGACGGATCGACCGGCGCTGCATCGGTTGCGGCATCCTGGCCGAACGCAGGCGTGCTCACCGCCAGCGCGGTGCCCAGCAAAAACAAAGACTTCATGCGTATTCCTTCCGAACCTTGAACGACGTGACGCCGTTCATGGCGGAAGCACTGCGCACCCCTCATGGCGCACAGGGCCGCTGCATCCGGAAACACCCCGTCCGGCTGCGGAACGACCGTCCTGGGCAGGTCTCCTGGCTCCCGGATCAACGGCCTGTTTTTCCGCCTTCCCGGCCTGCCTTTTGCAAAAAGACGCAGCCAGTGGCTTGGTGGAAAGGGCCTCCCCGGTCACAGTTGCGGGGGCAGCGCCGGCAATTGCAGCCGACTTCCCTCTTAGGTCCGGCGAACCGGACAACCCATGACGTGCCCGCGCCGATAAAGCCCGCCTCGCTGATTGGCAAGCGGCGTGGTGCGGCGACGAAGTCTTAAGCACTTTAAGCGTATCGCAAAGGCTGTGTACCGCAACGGGACGGCGCGCAATGGCACGGTGCGCCATAGGGCATACCGGGCTAAGGGCGTGCCGCCCCACTGCGCTGACAAGACTATCCACGAAAAGGAAACGCGTGCTCCTGCCTATTGCCCCTTCTGCCACCAGCCCGGCTACGTCGGACGATGGGGACTGGGCATTTGTACGCCCGCGTGATTTTACGGGCCGCTTCGCGCGCCGCGCACATGGCGCAGGACGCCGGCCCATCGTGCTACGCCGACGCTGGAGCGTGGGCGTGGCTGCGCTCGCTGCCGTGGCCCTGCCCGCCTTGGCCGCGCCTGAAACCTGGGGCAGTTTCGCCATAGCCGATGCGGGCAACGCAGGTAACGCTACCCTGCCCATGCCGTTCGAGCAGGCCGGCGCCAGCTTTCCGGGTTCGGCGTTCTATTATCTCGACGCCGCCAGCGTGCCCTTGCAGATCGGTGAGGGCATCCATTCCGACGCGGACGACAAGGTGTCCGGCCCGCTGCCGATGGCCCGCCCGATGATCGTCGACAATTCCGGCGTCGATCGCACCCGCGCCCTGCAGTGCATGACTGCGGCGATCTACTACGAAGCGGCCAGCGAGCCTGACGCAGGCCAGCGCGCGGTGGCGCAGGTGGTGCTCAACCGCGTGGCGCATCCCGCCTACCCCAAATCCGTGTGCGGTGTTGTGTATCAGGGATCGGAAAAGCCGACCGGTTGCCAGTTCTCGTTCGCATGCGATGGCGCACTGGCGCGCCGCCCCAACCGCATGTTCTGGGAGCGTGCCGAAAATGTCGCCCGCCAGGCGCTTAGCGGATATGTCTACACGCCGGTGGGCCTCGCCACCCACTACCATACGGTGCAGGTCAATCCCTATTGGGCGCCCAGCCTGCAGTATCTGGGCACGATCGGCGCGCACCGGTTCTATGCGTTCCGTGGTGCTGCCGGCAATCCGGCGACTTTCCGCTTCGCCTATCTGGGCGGGGAGCCGATGGCCGCACCGCACCCGCGCGACGATACCCGCGATGCCGCCGCAGCGGCTGCCGTAGCCGATCCGCTGGCGATCCAGCGCGCTTTTGCCAACGCCGCCCCGGCCACGGCCAATGCTCCTGTACCCGTCACGTCGGCAGCGGCGACGTCGGCCCCTGCGCCGGTCTATGCGCGCGACGTTCAACAGCGTGGCGGCGATGCGCTGTATACCGCGCAAAATCTGCCAGGAACGCAAGGCGTCAAGGCGGAGTACGCCAACTCCGGTCGCTGGATCGCCCCCCCGTCGCAATAGCCGGGCACTTTGGCGCAAGGGAAATTATCCTAGGTTCTGTATTCATTAAGCTTGCGGATTGAGCGTGAGGTTGATTCAAGGTTTCCGAAGGGAGCCTTGGGATGGCGCGATACGATTTGAGCGAAGAGGAGTGGCGTCTGATCGCGCCGCTGTTGCCGAACAAGCCACGCGGGGTTGCGCGGGTCGATGACCGGCGGGTGATCAACGGTATCTTTTATGTGCTGCGAACAGGGTCGCCGTGGCGTGACCTGCCGGAGCGATACGGTCCGTACACGACGCTCTACAATCGCTTCAACCGCTGGGCGAAGGCAGGTATCTGGCTGGGCGTGTTCGAGACGTTGGCGGCTCGGTCACCTCAGTGGATGCAATTGATCGACAGCTCGATCATTCGCGCGCACCAGCACGCGGCCGGGGGTAAAAAGGGGGGCCGGATCACGCCATTGGCCCTTCTCGTGGCGGACTGAGCACCAAGATCCACGCGGTCGTCGATCAGGATGGGCTGCCGGTGCGCCTGCTGCTCTCGCCCGGTCAGTCATCCGAGATGGGCGCGGTCCCGCAACTGCTCGCCGGGTTGCCGATCCCGACTGCGGTCGTCGCCGACCGGGGCTACGACTCCAATGCCGTACTCGAACTGATTACCGGCTCGGGCGCGCTCGCCAGCATCCCGAGTTGCTCGCGTCGCATCATCAAACGCTCCATCGATCCGGCAATCTATCGCCAACGCAATCTAGGGCGCGAACTCATAAATTGAGTTGAGCTGTCGGCATTGTCGTGATTCAGGCTCCCTTCGGAAACGGAGGATGTATGATAGGCCGCCTGCAGCGCGTCCGGTATACTGTGCGCGAACGCGGCTTCCACGACTGCATCGGCGATGTCCTCGTTCGCTGCCCAATCGGTAAATGCGGACCGGAAGCCGTGGACGTGGTATGGCTCGCTCATGTCGCGCAGCGCTTTCAGCAGCGTCATGTCGAACGTCGCCCCGCCATTGGTGCCGGGAAAGACATGCCGCCCCCAGCCGCAACGTTGCCTTTGCCAGCACCGCCAGAGCCGCATCAGACAGCGGCACGATATGTACCCTGCCCCGGCGGACGGAAGTTTTCCGGACCTCTATGATCTCTCACGGATGCTAGCGAAAGGGGTGGTGGTGGACAGGGCTGGATTCGAACCAGCGTACGCTTGCACGGGCAGATTTACAGTCTGCTGCCTTTAACCACTCGGCCACCTGTCCACACCAGTTGCTGGCTGCCGGAAAGTCACGCAAAAAGCGGGAAAGTCCGGCGTTGGTCGAGGCTCCCGAAGGCGCCCCGTTGCCGAGGAGCCGGGCCTTTGCCGAAGCGGGCCTTGCCTGTCAATGCCCTCGCTGCCACAGGGGGCCAGAATTTTCGGAATAAGACGCAGTTTGCGAAAGGACGATGGATGAACAAGCGTGGCGGAGCACGTGACGCTGGCGATGGCACCGATAGTGGTGGGCGCCCGACAAAGGCCCTGCGCGGGCGTGCGGGCCGGATGAAGAACGGGCGTGGCAGTGGGCGCGCCAGCACCGGGGCGGTGCGCCTGTGGGGCCGCCACGCGGTGGAGGCCGCGCTCAAGAACCCCGATCGCAGCCATCGCAAGCTGTGGGCGACGCGTGAGGGCGTCGAATCGCTCGATGGCGAGCTGCCGGCGGATTTTCCGGTGGAGTGGGCGCAGCCGGCGGACCTTGGCCGGCTGGTGGCGAAGGACGCGCCGCACCAGGGGCTGGTGCTGGAATGCGCGCCGCTGGAAGACGTGTTCCTGGCCGACGTGCTGGATGGCGACCCGGCCAGGCCGGTCATCGTGCTCGATCAGGTGACCGACCCGCACAACGTGGGCGCTATCATGCGCTCGGCAGCGGCGTTCGGGGCGTGCGCGATCGTGACGCAGGATCGGCATGCGCCGGTGGAGTCCGGCACCTTGGCAAAGTCTGCGTCAGGCGCGCTGGAAGTGCTGCCGTGGGTGCGGGTGGTGAACCTGGCGCGTGCGCTGGAGGAGATCGCCGAAGCGGGCTACTGGCGGATCGGGCTGGACGGCGCGGCGGAGGGCACGCTGGCCGATGCCCTGCCCGCGGGACCCGTGGCGCTTGTGCTGGGCGCAGAAGGCGACGGCATGCGCCACAATATTGCCCAGCATTGCGACGCCGTGGCGAAGCTGCCGATCGAGGCCGCGATGGAAAGCCTCAACGTCAGCAACGCCGCCGCGATCGCTTTGTACGCCGCCGCGACGCGCGACATGGCAGCGGACTGATGGTGGCATGAAACCCCGCCGGTCCTTTGAGACCGGCGGGGTTTGGACATAGTACCTTGTACAGCCGCGATCTTAGTTGACCGCGTCTTTCAGGCCCTTGCCGGCCTTGAACTTGGGCTGCGAGGACGCCTTGATTTCCATGGGCTCGCCAGTGCGGGGGTTGCGACCGGTCGATGCCTTGCGCTTCGCCACGGAGAACGTGCCGAAACCGACGAGGCGCACTTCGTCGCCCTTCTTCAGCGTGCCTGAGATCGCATCGAACACTGCCTCCACCGCCTTGGTGGCATCGCCCCGGGTCAATCCACTTGTATCGGCGACCGCGCTGATGAGATCGTTCTTGTTCATGTAAGGAACCCCCTGAATTTTTCGGCAGACGAACGAGCCAAACCGGATTCGCCTGCAAAGAGCGCAGGAATTGAGCGGCTTTTCACCCCAGTGGCAAGAGCCAATGTGCCTGCAAATCCGCGATTAACCGCGTTTTTGCGATGTGTGGAGCGACCATGACAATTGTGCGACGCACTATCAGGGTAGCACGTGTTGCGGTTAGCTCCTGAACTGGTTAGCGGCCTGACAGGGACAGACGGCGTGCACACACGAAAAAAGGCGGCCCGAAACCGAGCCGCCTTTCTATTGCCGTTCCCCGCCGTGGCAGGGACGCCACCTTAGCGCTTAGGCGTTGGTGTCGTTGACGCGGCGTTCGGCGATGCGCGCGCGCTTGCCGGTACGACCACGCAGGTAATACAGCTTCGCACGACGCACCACGCCGTGGCGAACCACTGCGATGGAATCGATGTTGGGCGAATACAGCGGGAATACGCGCTCCACGCCTTCACCGAAGCTCATCTTGCGCACGGTGAAGTTGGAACCCATGCCACGATTGGAGCGTGCGATGCACACACCTTCGTAGTTCTGGACGCGGGTGCGGGTACCTTCGACAACCTTCACGCCGACGCGGACGGTGTCGCCCGGACGGAATGCCGGAATTTCCTTGGCGGCCTTGGCAATTTCCTCGGCCTCGATCTGCTGAATCAGGTTCATGAACCCAAGTCCTCGTTTTGTCGCCGCGCATCAGAGGCAGGTCGAACCCGAGCGTCCCTGTGACGCTCCCAGAGGTCCGGCCTGCGTGACCGTGTATCGTCGTCCGCCCGGTATTTCCGCCAGGCGGCGATCTTCGCGTGATCCCCCGATCGCAGCACTTCAGGGATCGCGCGCCCTTCCCACTGGGTGGGACGGGTGTAGTGCGGGTATTCGAGAAGGCCGTCCTCGAACGACTCCTCGGTCCCGCTGGAAGGGGCGCCCATTACGCCGGGAAGCAGGCGAATGCAAGCATCCAGCACCATCAGCGCCGCGCATTCGCCGCCGGAAAGGACGATGTCGGCCACCGCCACTTCCTCGACATCGCGACCGGCGAAAATACGCTCGTCAAACCCTTCGAACCGCCCGCACAGCACGATGACGCCCGGCCCGCCAGCCAGCTCGCGGATGCGCGCCTGCGAGATCGGCTTGCCGCGCGGCGTCATCGCCAGCACCGGCGCGCCGGGATTGCGGGCACGGGCATGGTCGATGGCCGCAGCCAGCACATCGACCTTGAGCACCATGCCGGCACCGCCGCCCGCAGGCGTGTCGTCCACCGTGCGGTGCTTGTCAGTCGCAAAGTCGCGGATGTGGACGGGATCGATCGCCCACTTACCCTCTGCCAGCGCCCTGCCCGCCAGGCTCACGCCCAAGGGACCGGGAAACATTTCGGGGTAAAGGGTGAGCACGGTGGCGGCGAAGGTCATGGCAAAGCTACTGCACGAAACCGGGGGCAATCACGATCCGCACGTCATCCCATTGCGGCACCGCGATGGGGTTCATCGGCACCATGAAGCGACTGGTCTTGCCATCAGCGTCTGCCAGGCGTTCGATCTCGATCACGTCGCCGGCACCGAAATTGTCCACCGCCACGCATGTGCCCACAGCCTCGCCAGTGTCGGACACGACTGGCAGGCCGACGAGGTCGGCGTGATAATACTCGCCGTCTTCCAGCGCCGGCATTTCCGAGCGGGCGACGGTGAGCGCGGTGCCGCGCAGCTTTTCGGCTGCCGTCCGGTCGTTAACCTCGGCGAAGCGGGCGATCGCGCCGCCCTTGCCGTCATCGCGCAGCTTGGTGACCGTCAGGCTGGAATCGTTGAAGGTGCGGTAGCGCTTGAGCGCCGCCACACCTTCTCCAAACAGCTTGAGGCGGACATCGCCCGTCACGCCGTGCGCGCCGGTGACGGCGGCAAGCGTGACGGGGCGATCCTCACCGGCCTTGTTCTGACCGAGTTGGGCCAAGGCTTATGCCTCGGTCGATTCCTCGGTCGCAGCTTCTTCCGCAGGCGCTTCCTCGGCGGGAGCGGCAGCAGCGGCTGCAGCGGCAGCGGCAGCTTCTTCAGCTTCGCGCTGCTTGTCGGCCTTTTCCTCAGCGCGGTCCTTGGCCTTCTTGCCAGGCTCGGCCTTGTTTGGGTTGGTGGTGGCAGCGCGCTCCTTAATGCCGGCCTTGTCGAGCAGGCGGGCAACGCGGTCGGTCGGCTGCGCGCCAACGCCCAGCCAGTAACGCACGCGATCTTCGATCAGGCGCACGCGGTTCTCGTCATCCTTGGCGAGGATCGGGTTGTAGGTGCCGACCTGCTCCAGATACTTGCCGTCACGCGGCGCGGTCGCGTTGGCGATGACGATCTTGTAGTACGGGCGCTTCTTGGCACCGCCGCGCGAAAGACGAATGGAAACTGCCATGTGAATGTACCTTTCTGTGATTTATCGAAAACTTGCGATTACTTCTTGAGAAACTTGCTGAGATCCGGACCGCCGCTGCCGCCGCCCATCAGGCCACCGAGCCCGCCGGCGCCGCCGCCAAGGCCCTGCCCGCCAAGTCCCGGCATCGCGGCATCCAGACCACCCTTGCCGAACAGTGCGGCAAGGCCCTTCATGCCGCCCATCTTCTTGATCTGCTTCATGGCCTTGGACATTTCCTGATGCATTTTCAGGAGTTTGTTCACGTCCTGCACTTGCGTACCCGACCCGTTGGCGACGCGGATCTTGCGCTTGGCGTTGAGCAGCGCCGGGTTGCCGCGTTCCTTGGGCGTCATCGATCCGATGATCGCGTCCATGCGCAGCAGCACCCGGTCGTCCATGCCGGACGCCTGCATCGCGGCCTTGGCCTTTTTCATACCCGGCATCATGCCCGCCAGCATCCCCAGCCCGCCCATCGACTGCATCTGCTTGAGCTGCATCCGCAAGTCGTTCATGTCGAACTTGCCCTGCTCCATGCGCTTGGCGAGCGCCTCGGCGTCCTCGACCTTCACCGCTTCGGCGGCGCGTTCGACCATCGAGACGATGTCGCCCATGCCCAGGATACGGTTGGCCACGCGGGTGGGATGGAAGACTTCGAGCGCGTCCATCTTTTCGCCGGTGCCGGCGAACTTGATCGGCTTTCCGGTGACCGCGCGCATGGAAAGCGCCGCACCACCGCGCGCATCGCCGTCCATCCGGGTGAGCACGACGCCGGTCAGGTCCACCTGCCCGGCGAACGACTGCGCCACGTTCACCGCATCCTGACCGGTCAGCGAATCGACCACCAGCAGCGTTTCGCGCGGGGTGGAGATGGCGGCGACCGCCTTCATCTCGTCCATCAGCTGCTGGTCGACGTGAAGCCGTCCGGCAGTGTCTAGCAGCAGCACGTCCACCGCCTGCAGGCGCGCGGCCTGCATGGCACGGGTGGCGATTTCCGTGGGCTGCTGGCCGGCGATAATCGGCAGCGTCGCCACGCCGACCTGGGTGCCGAGCACCTGAAGCTGTTCCTGCGCCGCGGGACGATTGACGTCCAGCGAGGCCATCATCACCTTCTTGCCCTGCTTTTCCTTCAGCAGCTTGGCGATCTTGGCCGTGCTGGTGGTCTTGCCCGACCCCTGCAGGCCGACCATCATGATGACGATCGGCGGCACCGCTTCCAGATCGAGGCCGGGGGTGTCTTCGCCGCCCAGCGTCTCGACCAGCGCGTCGTTGACGATCTTGACGACCTGCTGGCCCGGCGTGACCGAGCGCAGGACGTTGTGGCCAATGGCTTTTTCGGTAACCTGATCGATGAAGCGGCGCACGACGGGCAGCGCCACGTCGGCTTCCAGCAATGCGATGCGCACTTCGCGCATGGCATCCAGAACGTCCTGCTCCTTGAGCGCACCGCGCCCACGCAGCTTGTCGAACACACCGCCAAGGCGATCTGAAAGGCTGTCGAACATGGCTGCTCACTCCATCTTTGGCCGGGCTGATCAGGCCTGGCCATACGAAACGCCAAAAACGCCGGTGCGCGAAACCTCGCGGACCGGCGTGCACGACTATATGCGAAAAACGCCGGCGGACGAAACCTCGTCAGCCAGCGCGGATCGCAATCATGCGAAACTGCAATATCGAAATGGTGGAGCCTAGCGGGATCGAACCGCTGACCTCCTGCATGCCATGCAGGCGCTCTCCCAGCTGAGCTAAGGCCCCGTCCATTTCAGCGAACCGACCCCTGGGAGGGGCAGCCCGTTTCCCTTGCATCTGGCCGCCGGTAAAAGCGGCCCCGCTCGGGAGGTCGCCCTCTAGGGACGGCCTGAAATGTTGGCAAGAGGAAATTTGAGGGGCGCCGGCGTTTTCGAAAACCGGCGCCCGCATCCATTACGTGTCGTGCTCGTGATCGTCGTCGGCCGCGCCGATGCCCAGATCGTCGTCACCGCCAAGGTCAACGTCGTTGTCCGGCGAATCGCCATCCTCGTCGATGTCCAGATCCTCTTCGGCGAGATCCGTGTCAGCCGTCTCGACGACTTCCTTCTTCTGCACTTCCTCATACGGAATCGGCTGCTTGGACTTGAGCACCGGCTCAGGCGTCCATTCGTTGCCGCACTCGATGCAGTGGACGGGGTTATCCCGGCCCAGATCATAGAAACGGGTGCCGCATTTCGGGCAGCCGTGCTTGGCGCCCCATTCAGGCTTGGCCATGAAAAGTCCTCGTGTTGCCCCTCCCCAATGGAGCAGGCGCATGAATAGCGTGTCTTGATGGTAAGGCCCGCGTGTTAAATCAAGCGTGACAGGACAAAGCACGCGAACCGTATCAGGGCGCGCGCCTTGCCATAGCCGGCCCGCGCTGTCAAAAGCCGCCCGGTTTTACCGCCCCCAACCTCCTGTCCACGTCCCATCGAAAAGAGCCTTTCGCCGTGAGCCACGATACCGACACCATGCGCGCGCGCCGCTTTTTGCCTGCCGGGCCGCTCAAAGGGCGAATCCGGGTGCCGGGCGACAAGTCGATCAGCCACCGCTCGATCATGCTGGGCGCGCTGGCGGTGGGGGAGACGCGCGTAACGGGGCTGCTCGAAGGCGAGGACGTGCTGGCCACCGCCGCCGCGATGCGCAGCATGGGCGCGCAAGTGGAGCGCACGGGCGATGGCGCATGGTCGGTGCACGGCGTTGGCGTGGGCGCGCTGCTCCAGCCCGAAACCGCGCTGGACATGGGCAATTCGGGCACCTCCACGCGCCTGCTGATGGGCCTTGTCGCCAGCCATCCGATCACCGCCACGTTCGTGGGCGACGCCTCGCTTTCGAAGCGGCCGATGGGTAGGGTCATCGATCCCCTATCAACCATGGGAGCCAGCTTCGAGGCCAGTGACGGCGCCCGCCTGCCGCTGATCCTCAAGGGCGCGTCGCCTGCGGTGCCGATCCGCTACCGTCTGCCAATGGCTTCGGCGCAGGTGAAAAGCGCGATCCTGCTCGCCGGCCTTAACACGCCGGGCATCACCACGGTGATCGAGCCGGTGCCCACGCGCGATCATTCCGAGCGCATGCTCCGCGGGTTTGGCGCAGACATCTCCGTCGCCATCGACGATGACGGCGCGCGCGTCATTTCCATTCGTGGCGAGGCGGAATTGCAGCCCCAGGTCATCGAGGTGCCGGGCGACCCCTCGTCCGCTGCATTCTTCATCGTCGCCGCGCTGGTGGTGCCGGGCAGCGAAGTGCTGATCGAAAACGTGGGCCTCAACCCAACCCGCTCCGGCATCGTCGAGGTGTTGCGCCAGATGGGCGGCTCGATCGAGGAAGTGAACCGGCGCGAGGTGGGCGGCGAGCCGGTCGCCGACCTGATGGTGCGCCATTCCGTGCTGACGGGGATCGATGTCGATCCGGCGATTGTGCCCAGCATGGTAGACGAGTTTCCGGCGCTGTTCGTGGCTGCTGCGCTGGCGCAGGGCATCACCACAACCAGCGGGCTGGACGAGTTGCGCGTCAAGGAATCGGACCGCATCGCGGTTATGGCAGCGGCGCTGAGCGCGGCGGGTGCGCACGTCGAAGAGCGGGCGGATGGTCTGGTCATCACCGGCACCGGCGGCGATCCGCTGCCCGGCACGCACGCGCCGATCGCAACGCACCTGGACCACCGCATCGCCATGGCGATGGCCATCGCCGGCCTCGCCAGCCGCGCCGGCGTGGAAGTGGACGACACCCGCCCCATCGCCACCAGCTTCCCGATGTTCGAGGCGCTGCTGGAAGGCCTTAACCCATGATCATCGCCGTCGACGGGCCGACCGCCTCGGGCAAAGGCACCATCGCCAAGGCGCTGGCCGCGCATTACGGCCTGCCACACCTCGATACCGGGCTGCTCTATCGCGCCGTCGGTCGCCAGTGCCTGCTGGACGGCGGCGACCCGGACGATCCGGTGGCCGCGCTCGCCGCCTGCGCGTTCCCCGAAGCCCTGCTGGCCGACCCCGAACTGCGCTCGGAAGCGAGCGGCGGGCTTGCCAGCCGCGTCTCGGTCCATCCTGCCGTGCGCCGCGCGCTGTACGAACGCCAGCGCGCCTTCGCCACACAGCCCGGCGGCGCGGTGCTGGACGGGCGCGATATCGCCAGCGTGATCGCGCCTGACGCTGACGTGAAGCTGTTCGTCACCGCCAGTACGGCTGCACGCGCGCAGCGTCGCTATGCGGAAATGCAGGCGCAGGGCCGCGCCATTACCCTTGATGCCATCACCGCCGACCTCGCCGCGCGCGACGCGCGCGACGCCGCCCGCAAGGACGCGCCGCTGGTCGTGGCCGAAGGCGCCGTGGTGCTGGATACTTCGGCGCTCAACCGTGACGGCGCGATCGCCGCCGCCATCGCCCTGGTCGACGCACGGAACGCGTAAACCAGACCGTTCGCGTGCGAGCCCCCGTCGCCCAATTCCCTTGCGTTTAAGGCCCTTCAGGCGTATCGGCCGCCAGTCCTGACAGCCACGGCTGAAAGGACGCCGCGACCGGCATACGGCCGCCGCGGCAGTTCGGCCCTTTGGCCCGCCTTTTCGCATGGTGCGGATCGGGCGGAGAAAAGACCGGCGGATACAACCGCCAGGCCGGAAAAAACGAACGAAGGATACGTCTTACATGGCATCTGTTGCCAATCCGACTCGCGACGATTTCGCGAAAATGCTCGACGACCAGTTCGGCGGCGCCGCCGACGACGGCTTCGAAGGCCGCGTGGTCAAGGGCACAATCACCGCAATTGAAAACGACAAGGCCGTCATCGACGTTGGCCTCAAGAGCGAAGGCCGCGTGTCCTTGCGCGAATTCGCGCGTGGCGACGACGACCACGGCCTGAAGGTCGGCGACGAAGTCGAAGTCTATGTCGACCGCGTCGAGAACGCTGACGGCGAAGCGATGCTGTCGCGCGACCGCGCCCGCCGCGAAGCCGCCTGGGACAAGCTTGAGAGCGAGTTCGGCGAAGGCAAGCGCGTGGAAGGCGTGATCTTCGGCCGCGTCAAGGGCGGCTTTACCGTTGACCTCGACGGCGCCGTGGCGTTCCTCCCGGGCTCGCAGGTCGATATCCGCCCCGTGCGCGATGTCACCCCGCTGATGGACGTGCCGCAGCCCTTCCAGATCCTCAAGATGGACCGTCGTCGTGGCAACATCGTCGTGTCGCGCCGTGCCGTCCTGGAAGAAACCCGCGCCGAACAGCGCAGCGAACTGATCGACAAGCTGACCGAAGGTCAGGTGATCGACGGCGTCGTCAAGAACATCACCGACTACGGTGCGTTCGTTGATCTGGGCGGCATCGATGGCCTGCTCCACGTCACCGACATGAGCTACAAGCGCGTCAACCACCCCAGCGAAGTCATCGCCATCGGCGATACCGTGAAGGTGCAGATCATCCGCATCAACTCGGAAACCCAGCGCATCAGCCTCGGCATGAAGCAGCTGGAAAGCGATCCGTGGGAAGGCGCGATGGTCAAGTACCCGGTCGGCGCCAAGCTGTCGGGCGTTGTCACCAACATCACCGAATACGGCGCCTTCGTGGAACTGGAAGCCGGGATCGAGGGCCTTGTCCACGTTTCCGAAATGTCCTGGACCAAGAAGAACGTCCACCCCGGCAAGATCGTCTCGACCTCGCAGGAAGTCGAAGTGGTCGTCCTCGAAGTGGATTCGGACAAGCGCCGCATCTCGCTCGGTCTCAAGCAGGCCCAGCAGAACCCGTGGGAAGCCTTCGCAGAGAAGCACCCCGTCGGCAGCCAGGTCGAAGGCGAAGTCAAGAACGCGACCGAGTTCGGTCTGTTCATCGGCCTCGATGGCGACGTGGACGGCATGGTCCACATGTCCGACATCGCCTGGGGCATCTCCGGTGAAGACGCGCTGGCGCTGCACCGCAAGGGCGAGGAAGTCTCGGCCGTGGTTCTCGATGTCGACGTCGAGAAGGAGCGCATCAGCCTTGGCATGAAGCAGCTTGAGCGTGGCGCTCCGGCAGCGGGCGGCGTTGCCGCGGCAGCAGCCGGCGGCGAAGGCGGCCTGCGTCGTGGCCAGGTTACCACCGTAACCGTGCTCGAAGTGCGCGACGGCGGTCTGGAAGTCCAGGCTGGCGACGATGGCGCGACCGGCTTCATCAAGCGTTCGGACCTTGGCCGCGATCGTGACGAGCAGCGTCCCGACCGTTTCCAGGTCGGCCAGAAGCTCGATGCGATGGTTACCGGCTTCGACCGTTCGAAGAAGCCCAACTTCTCCGTCAAGGCCCGCCAGCTGGCCGAAGAGAAGGAAGCGGTGGAGCAGTACGGTTCGTCCGATTCGGGCGCATCGCTCGGCGACATCCTGGGCGAGGCACTGAAGGGCCGCTCGTAAGAGCCCTTTCAGGCTGATCCCGGCCTAGCGAAAATGCAAAGCCCGTCCGGAGCGATCCGGGCGGGCTTTTGCTTTGCCGCCAGCCTTTCAGGATGGCGAGCGAACGCCTACATTCAGGCCGTCAAGGAGAGGTCCGCATGCTCGAAGTCCACCAGTTCCCCTGCCTGTCTGACAATTACGGCTTCCTGCTGCACGATACCGATAGCGGCGAGACGGTGTGCATCGATACGCCAGATGCGGACGAATATCTGCGGCAGGCATCGCGCAAGGGCTGGCAGATCACGCAGATCTGGAACACCCACTGGCACCCTGACCATGCGGGCGGCAACGCGGCGATCAAGGCGATCACCGGATGCCGGGTGACGGCGCCCGCCGGCGATGCTGCGAAGATCGAAGGCGTCGATTGCGAAGCGCGGCACGGCGATATCGTCACCATCGGTGATCGGCAGGCTGTGGTATTGGATGTCGGCGGCCACACAATGGGCCACATCGCCTACCACCTTGCCGGCGCGTCCATGGCATTCGTGGGCGATTCGCTGTTCGCGCTGGGCTGCGGGCGTATGTTCGAAGGCACGCCAGATCAATTCTGGGGCTCGCTCCAGCGGCTCAAGGCGCTACCGGGCGAAACGATGATCTACTGCGCGCACGAATATACCGCCGCGAACGCCCGCTTCGCGCTGCACGCCGACCCTGACAACGAGGAATTGACCGCCTACGCGCAGGAGATCACACAGCGGCGTGACAAGGGCCTGCCCACCGTGCCCACCAAGCTTGAACGCGAACTGGCCACCAACCCGTTCCTGCGCGCGGACGATCCGCAGATGCAGGCGCGCTGGGCCGCTACCGGCGATCCCGTGGCGACATTCGCTGCGCTCAGAAGCGCCAAAGACGGGTTTTGAAGCGATGGGCCGGACCGCAACTCGGGTTCGGCCCATAGTCGGATCAGCGAACCGTAAAATCGAAGATGCGCGCGGTCATCGCACCGCCTGCGCCACCACCCGCCAACGAGTAGATGAACCCATACTCACCCGCCGGAAGCGCCGCGACGGGCTCCACCACAAAAACACCGGGGCGAACCTGCGTGTGGTTGAACGCGATCCGGTCCTTATCCATCACGCCAGTTTTGGCACCGCCGATATTCATGCTGCCAACCCGCGCTTCGCGGCGGCCGGATTTGGCGGTCAAACGAACCAGCGTCAATTCGGCGGGTGACGAGACCGTGGTGTTGGTGCCGCTGGCCCATGCGCCGGCCTGATCGCCGTTGGATTCGGCCGAGAAGAAATAGAACCGCGGCTGGGCGGATACGGGCACTTTGGAGGTTTCGTTCTGAACCGCCGCCTTGACGCTCATCGACGCGATGCCGCCGGTCAACGCATAACCGAGAATACCACCCGTCTTCGCTTGGTTGGTTACCGTCGGTTCCATCCGTTGCATGCGTGGGTCACCGTCGGTTTGCAATGCATAGAAGCCGGCAGGGTGCGGAACTGCGGGATCTGGCGACACCAGCGAGGATTCAACCCGCGCGACGTAGCGATTCGTAATCAAAGCCGCAATCACTGGCGAAGACAGACCCTGCTTCTTGAACGCGACCATGTCGTCGGTGGACACGTCGAAATCCACCTTGTCCGATTGGATCTTGGCGACAACCGCATCATCGCCAAGGCCCATGCCAGTCAATTGCAGCACGGACGCCTTGTCCAGTGGCTTGGCGACAGTGGGGGTCGACAAACAAAGCGCGGCGAAGCCGACGCAAACAACAGATACCATTTTCATTGAAATTGCCCCGCTCAAACTGCCCCCCGGCAGCCTACGTGGCAATCCATCAACTTTTTCCGGCCCCAGTCAATCGGATAAATCTACGCACGCCGCCTTATCATACGTAGCCGCTACTTTTCCGGATAGAGCGTGTAGTTCAGCCGCTCCATCACTTCTTCCAGCGGTTCGATCACGGTTACGGAACGACCTTCGCCGAAGCGGATGCGGGTGCCTTCGGTCACTTGCGAAATGAAGGTGACCTGCGCGGCGTTAACGGCGGTTGCAGTGCGGTCGGCTCCGGTGAATTTCACGAACATGCCTCGCCTCTCCTTGTTATGGAAGACCAGCCTAAGCGCTCGCCAGCGTTTGTCAAAGTGTCGCGGCGATACAAAAACGAACAGCCCCCGTCGCAGGGACGAGGGCTGTTTGGTACACGTCGCGCGAACGTGGGAAGCGGGTCAGATCCCGGCGATGGCCTGATCGACGAGCACCTTGTCCGCATCGGCAGAGTGGTTGGCCGAAATCAGGTGCGTGGCCGCAGCGGCAGCGGCAGCGGCGGCCTGATTGCGCAGGCTGGTGACGGCGGTGAGTTCGGCGGCGGCGATCTTTTGCTGCGCCATCTTCTCACGCCTGGCGATCGCTTCGGCGGTGTCCTTCTCCGCCTTGGCGACGATCGCCTCAGCCTCGTGGCGAGCATGCTCCAGCATCGACACGGCGTCCTTCTCGGCGCCAGCGATCTTGTCCGCGTATTCCTTGCGCAGGGCTTCGGCTTCCGCGCGCAGGGCTTTGGCTTCGGCTAGCTGCGTCTTGATCTCGGCGATCTTGGCGTCGAGACCACCGGTGACCAGCTTGGGCACACCCTTCCAGGCCAGGATCGCCAGAAGCACGATCATCGAGGTGCTGACGATCGCAACTGGCGGTGCGAAGCCGAGGAACAGCGGCTCGGCGTGATGCTCGGTGCTGGCGGTGTGGGCTTCAGCGCCGCTCACTTCGGCACCTTCGTGGTCAAGGCCGTGGGCGACGGCGGCGTCGGTGTCAGCCATGGACCAGGTTCTCCTTAACAGCGCCACGCACCGCCGTGTCGTCAAGCGACAGGCCTGCGACCCGGCTCAGAATGTCGCGCGTTGCGTCCGTTGCGACATCCTCGATCTCGGCGGCGGCATTGCGACGGGCCTGCGCAATGCGGGTTTCCGCAGCGGCAATTTCGGCGTCGAGACGCGCCTGCGTACCGGCGATGCGTTCGGCGGTGGCGGCAGCGGCCTTGGCGCGCGCGTCGGCGATGAAGCCATGCGCCTGCGCCCGGTTGGCGTTTTCACGGGCACGCCAGGCGGCTTCTTCCGCATCGGCTTGCGCGCGCGCGGCTTCGGCTGCCTTGAGGTCAGTGGCGATCTGGTTGTCGCGACTGGCCACAGTGTCCATGACCTTGGGCACCATGCCGCGTCCAACGACGAAAAACGTGATGCCGAAGAAGACGAGCAGCCAGAATATCTGGCTTGCGTAGAACTCGCCTAGCTGAGCAATCTGAGGCATGGGTTCAGCCCTGTCTCGAGGAAGCCGGGAAATTGTGTGACCGGATTGCCCCGGACGCCCGACCAAAGGTTCGGGCAGCCGGGGCGGGTCCGGTCAAACGCGTGCGATCAGGCGAAGATCAGCAGCGCGGCAATGACGAACGACAGCAGGCCGAGAAGCTCCGCACCGGCAAAGCCGATGAACAGGCGACCCTGCTGGGCGTCAGCGGCGCCCGGGTTGCGCAACGCGCCTTCGAGGAACTTCGCGAAGACGTTGCCCACGCCGATCGAAGCGAGGCCCGCGCCGATTGCAGCAAAACCGGCTCCAAGCATCTTTGCAGCTTCTGCGTCCATTTCAAAAACTCCCTTTGGTAAATCTAGGTGACGATAAGGATCAGTGTAGGTTCTCGGCGTCGTTGAGATAGACGCAAGTGAGAAGAGCGAAAACGTAAGCCTGGATACCGGCGACCAGCAGTTCCAGCGCGCAGATGCCGATCATCAGCACGAAGCTGGGAACGCCGGCGATCACGAACATCACGGGTCCGTTATTGCCGCCGCTGATCACGAAGCTGGACAGCACTTCCAGCAACACGTGCCCGGCCATCATCGCCACGAACAGTCGCAGGCCGAGGCTGAAGGGGCGCACCAGGAACGAGATCAGCTCGACCACGAAGATGATCGGGATCATCGCCACCGGCGTGCCGTGCGGCACGAAGAGCGAGAAGAAATGCAGGCCATGCTTGGAAAAGCCAACGATCAGAACGATCGCGAAAGACAGGATCGCCAGCACGCCGGTGGCCGAAAAGTGGCTGGTGAACGTGAAGGCATGAACGCCCACCACGCCCAGCGGCATCAGGCCTAGGAAGTTCGCAAACAGGATGAACATGAACAGCGAGAAAATGTACGGAACGTACTTCTTGCCGTTCTTGCCCACGTTGGCGGCCAGCATACCGTCGATGAAGCCGGTGAAGGTTTCCACCGCCATCTGCCAGCGACCGGGCACCACGGCGCGCTTCATGCCGCCAGCGACGAACACGATCAACGCAATCGTGGCGATGGCCATCCACAACGCGCTGTTGGTGAAAGCGATATTGTAACCAGCAATGTTCCAGTCCGCGCCCGCCAGCTTTTCGAGCTGGAACTGGTGCATCGGATCGAGCTTCGCTTCGGTTGCCACGCGATTACCCCTGTCGCCTGTTGAACCATGAGCGCCCCCTTCCCCGCACGTATCGGGTCAGTCGGGCCGCTGGCTCGTAATTCGAATAATGTTTCTGAAGGCGACGCCTATTCCCACGAACAGCATCACCATCAGGCTCAAGGCCATGTATCCGCTGAAATGGCCGATAAGCCATCCCAGGAACAGACCGCCCGCGACCCCGCCCAGCAATTCCGAAAGCACCCGGTTGCCGAGGCGATAACTCGCGTCGGTTTCCTTTCCCGCTTTCGGCTGGCTGCGACCTTCCTCACGCGCACGAAGGGCCTTCAGCCTTTCGTCGAGCGATTCGATGCGCGCATCCTCACCAACAGGGTCTCGTGCGGACGGCTCGTCGGTCATGTTGCGTTCCTCTCGTTCTGACAGGAACACACAACACGCACGACAGCTACCCGCCAAGAGCGCCGCCCCCTTAGGGTGGGGCTTTTCCCGAGTCAACCATCGCACGCCCGCCACGCCCTACGGACCGTTGATCAACAAGGCGAACTTGGCACCCCAATTACCGTCAAGCGCATGAAAAGGCAGGACGCCTGCGGCACCCCAACACCCGCGTCAGGGGCAGCGTGGATCGAGTTCAGGCGCGCCGGGGCCCCGTGTTTTCCACGAGCCATCAAGGCCCTGATATTTCTCGCCCGGCTGGGTATCGCGGATCAGCTTGCACCCGGTGGTGAAGGCAAATTCCTCGATCGTGCTCTTGCCAGCTGCGGCACCGGTATAAACCGAGCGGCGCTTGTTGTTGATATCACGCACCATCGCCGCGATGTCGGCGCTCTGATTGCCCACGACGCCGAGATACCCATCGCGCTGTTCGCCCACTTTGCCGGTGCTGCGCGCGGCGGCGTATTCCGGACTGCGCTGCGCATAAGCCGCAGGCGCGCCGGCAACCAGCAGGATCGCGGCCAAGCCGCTGACGGCCATTGGAAACTTTCGCATCAGAATATGCCCTCGTTCTTTTCCACCGTCTTGGCCGCATCGGCGGCAAGACGATAAACGACTTCCTGCCGGATGTTGATGTTCAGCTCGATCACGATCGGCTTGTCCGGTGCAGCAACCTGAATGCACCCAGAAATCCCGAACGCTGAGCAGATCACCAGCATCGCAGAAACCTTTGCGGCGCATACGGCGCGCCTGCCGGACCTTGAACCACCGCGCTGCACGATCACGCCGGCACTGTCGTTGGCGGGAATCATTGCTAGCGATGGTCTTCCGGTCAATTCACAGAACGTCATGGCACTTTCTCGCTGACTGGAGGCTGAATGTCGGTGGATGGAGGCGGCGCGGGATTGACCATCACGTCAGGCAGGTTCGGCGTGCGCTGGCCCTGGGCGTCAAGCAAGCCCAGCACGCGCGGATCGGTGACGTAACTGGGATCGTAGAGCGAGCGCACCGAGCCGAACAGGCCGAAGAACGGCGCCTTGATGTTGACAATGAAACGGATTGGCAGCCGGGCGATCTGCCGGGTGATGAAATTGCGGCTCGCGCCCTTGCCCTGACTCAGTCCGTCGAAGGCGATGCGCGTCAGTATCTCACCCGAAAGCGACCCGTTCAGCGCGATCTCCATGTGTTTGTAATTTAGGGATTTCAGTGCGTCGAAAGCGAAATTGCCCATCGCCGACAAGTCCTTGTACGTCAGTTCCCCCACGTAGGACACGCTGCCGCCCGGATCGCGCGAAGCCAGATACCCCGCTTCGATGCGGCCACCGTTCTGGTCGAACACCATCGGCACAACGCCATCGAAGATGCCGGTGGCGCTGATGTTGGCGGTTTGCAGCCGCTGGACGAAGGTGGCCGCGTTCAACCCAGCTACCCGCAAGGTGTAATGGCGCGTTTCCGCCACGCCGATGCGCATGCGCGCCGGGTCCAGCGTCAGGGTTCCTTCCATGAACGGCCATTTCGCCCCGGCGATCTGGAGTTCGTAGCCCGGTTCCAGCTGATAGGTCAGCGTGCCATCGGTCACCTCGATGCCGGGGTTGATGGAGGCGATATGCACTCTCTGCCGCGGCGCGGTGACCATGCCCAGCAGGTCGGTGAAGACGATTTCGCCCGATAGCCCCTTCAACGGACCGAACGCGGCGGCAAAGTCCAGCCCGTCACTGGCGAAACGCCCGTGGCTGGTCACCCCGCGCGCGTCCCACTCGATCCGCCCCGTCCCCCGCACCGCACCCTTGAGATCGGACACCACGCCCAGCACAAGGCTGGACAAGGCGGCTGGCTGCAGCTTGTCGTCAAACGCGATGGCACTCACCGTCAGGTCGGCATGGCCGGCGGCGCTGGAAAGGTCGTGGAGGATATCGGCATTCACGATGGCGCGGTCGCTGGTCGGCTCACGCAGCAGGGCCTGCGCGGTTATGCGGTTGGCGACGAGCCGCAGCGTGGCATCGCGGGCGACCAGCGGTTGGAAGCGGGGCACCGGCTGACGGTCCGCCAGCGTGAAATGCGCGTCCGCAATCGAAGCGACGCCGCCGGCATAGCGCCATTGCCCGGCGGCCTGCAGTATATCGAGGGGCACCGCGGCCAGCCGCACGTCGGCATCCTGGAACGTGCCGGCAATGTCCCGACCAAGCCGCGCATCGATGCGGCTGAGGGTGAAATGCGACGCGGTTCGCTCAGGGCCGAGCGCGACTTTCACGCCGCCAGCCTTGAGCACGCCGGGCTGCGATCCGCCGAGCGCGAAGCCCAGCGGACCGCTGGACACGCGAATCGGGGTCTGGCCCAGACGGCCGGACACATCGAGCGACGGCGCCCCGGCAGCGATGTGCAACGCGTAGGGTCGGCCTTGCAGGATCGCGCCACCACGCGCGGGGCAAATGGTGAGGGTGCGCCGGTCTATCGTCAGGCTGGAAAACCGCAGGGCATCGAAGGACACCGGCGTGCACTTGGCCCACACCGCCAGCGTGTCATCGGCGGCCCAGCGCCCGTCGAGCGGGATCAGCACGTTGCGCCCCGCGCCGCCGGGCAGCGCGCCGCTAAGTAAAACCTGACCCGTAAAGCCCAGCGCGCCTTGCCGGTCCTGGATCAGCGCCAGCCGGGGCACACCGATGCTGGCATCGCCGGCGCGGTAGTCCGCCATCGACACGCGCAGGGCCAGATGCCGGTCCGCGCCCGTTTCCATCCGGCCCCAGACCTGCGGCAAGTCCTTTCCGCCGGTGCTGAAATTGCCGGTGACGCGTGGCGGACCCTTGCCCAGCAGCGCCTGCACGCGCGACAGCGCCACCAGCGCCTCGCCGCTGCCGCCGCGCAGCGATCCGCGCGGCATCACCACGCTGAAACCATCGGGCGTGGTGCGGGCGATCAGGCTGGCATCGAGCGTGCTGCCCTGCATCTCAAGCGCAAGCGCCTGGCGGATGCGCGAGGCGATGGGGGCAGCCAGGGTTCCCACGCCTGCCTTTTCGGCTGACGCCAGCGCCCGGTCCACCGTGCTGCCAATGCCAATGCCCTTCCCGCTAAGATCGCCCTCCACATCGAGATGCGCAAAGCCTTGCGACGAGCGGGCGCGGCCATCGAAAACGATATGGTCGATGCGCGCTTGCGGGCTTGTCAACTTTTCACCGGCGATGCGGTACGTGGCGTTAAGCGCCTGCTTGCGATACGTGAAGCGCGTACTGCCGCTTGCCGCTGCCAGCCGCTGCGCACCGTAGCGCGCGCCTGCGGCCCGGAAACCGAGCGTGCCGGCGGCGCCGTCCAGCGCCTCGTCCAGGGTAGCGTCGATCTGCACGCCGGCCTGCGCCAGCGCAAAGCCGCGCGCCGGGCATGACAAGTCCATCATGCGCACCGGCCCGGTAAAGCGCGGGCGGGCAGATGCGGTCGTCAGGGCGGCGTAGATCGTGGTGCGCCCGGTCTGGCATCCGCCAGCCTGCACGGTGGGAGCTACCGCAGCCAGGTGGCCGGAGAAGCCGCCACGCAAAGCGCCAGTGCCCTCAAGCTTCACGCCCACGCGACCATGGTCGCTGTCGATCAGCGCGCGCCCGTCCTCGATCGCAAGATCCAGGTCGGGCATCTGGAAGGGCCCGCCCTTGCCGGAAAACAGCGCCTTGTCGAGACTGCCAAAGCTGACCACGCCGCCGTTGTATGTCCCGTAAAGCCGGGGTTTCACCAGAGTGATCCGCCCGATGCCCGGCCATCCCCACGATAGCCGCGTGGCGACGCGCACTTCCTGCACGGTCAGGTCCGGGCGCGCCGGATCGCCGATCGATAGATTGCGGATCACCTGTTCTGCCGGGCCGATGCTGACGATCTCGTAACGCCCCTTGAGGCCCTGCGCCTCAAGCTGCCCCGCAATCACGTCTTCGGCGATATCGACGCGCGCCAGCCACAGCGCGACCAGTGCGGCCACCAGCAGCGCCAGCACGGCCACGACCGGCCAGCGCCAGCGGCGACGCCGCGGGATTGTCCCGGTCGCGGCCCCACGGGTCTCCGGGAAAAGGTCCTGTTCCTGCGACATGCGATCCTTCACTTGCGCTGGACGCGGCGGAAAGGCAATTGCTTGATCACCACCATGTCACACCAGCCCCCCCTTTTCGACGAACCCGGCGCCCCGGTGCCGCCGCGCGAATCCCCCGCCGGGACCGACCCCAGCGGCCATCGCGCCCGCCTGCGCCAGCGGTTGCTGGATGGCGGCGCGGAGGCGCTGGGCGACCATGAGGTGATCGAACTGCTGCTGATGCAGGCGGTTCCCCGCCGTGACATGAAGCCGCTGGCCCGCACCCTGATCCAGCGGTTCGGGTCGCTGGCCGGGGTTTTGCAAACCGACGCCCGCACCCTCGCCGCGCACCCCGGCATGGGCGAGGCCAGCGCGGCGGCGCTGCGCATCGTCACGGTGGCGGCCACCCGCATGGCCCGGCAGCAAGTGCGCGAGGCGCCGGTGATCGGTTCATGGCAGGCGCTGATCGATTACCTGACGATAGACATGGCGCACCTTACCGTGGAGCGCGTGCGCGTGCTGTATCTCAACGCGCGCAACATGCTGATCCTTGACGATCTGGTGGGCGAAGGTTCGATCGACGAAGCCGCGATCCATCCGCGCGAGGTTATCCGCCGCGCGCTGGACCTTGGCGCCACCGCGCTGATCCTGGTGCACAACCATCCGTCCGGCTCGCCCCAGCCCAGCCGCGCCGATATCGACATCACCAACCGCATCGCCGAGGCGGGCCGCCTGCTGGGCGTCAGCGTCCACGACCATCTGGTGATCGGGCGCGAAGGCCATGTCTCGCTGAAGGCCAAGGGCCTGATCTGACGGCGCGCAACATGCCCGGCCTTGCCTTTCGCGCCCCCGCCCCCTAGCGGCACCGGCGCAGCCACAGGAGTCGAACATGGTCCCCCGCTACGCCCGCCCCGCGATGACCGCGATCTGGGAACCCGAAGCGCGCTATCGCATCTGGTTTGAGATCGAGGCCCATGCCGCTGTGAAGATGGGCGAAATGGGCACCGTGCCGCCAAGCGCGGGCAAGGCCTTGTGGGACTGGTGGGCCACCAACCCGCGCATCGACGTGGCCGCGATCGACGCGATCGAGGCGGTGACCAAGCACGATGTCATCGCGTTTCTCGATTGGGTGGCGCAGCAGGTGGGCCCGGAAGCGCGCTTCATGCACCAGGGCATGACCAGCTCCGACGTGCTGGACACCACGCTCAACGTCCAGCTGGTGAAGGCGGCCGACATCCTGCTGGCAGACCTCGACGCGCTGCTCGCCGCGCTCGAACGCCGCGCGCAGGAGCACAAATATACCCCCACCATCGGGCGCAGCCACGGCATCCACGCCGAGCCGGTGACCTTCGGCCTCAAGCTGGCGCAGGCCTATGCCGAGTTCGAACGCTGCCGCAAGCGCCTGGTCGCCGCACGCGAGGACGTGGCCACGTGCGCGATTTCGGGCGCGGTGGGCACGTTCGCCAATACCGACCCGGCGGTGGAGCAATACGTGGCGGACAAGCTGGGTCTGGCGGTGGAGCCGGTTTCCACGCAGGTCATCCCGCGCGATCGGCACGCCATGTTCTTCGCGGTGCTGGGCGTGATCGCCAGCGCTATCGAGCGGCTGGCGATCGAGGTGCGCCACCTGCAACGCACCGAAGTGCTGGAAGCGGAGGAATACTTCTCGCCCGGCCAGAAGGGTTCGTCGGCCATGCCGCACAAGCGCAACCCGGTGCTGACCGAAAATCTCACCGGCCTGGCCCGCGTCGTGCGCTCCGCAGTAGTACCGGCGATGGAGAATGTGGCGCTGTGGCACGAGCGGGACATTTCCCACTCTTCGGTTGAGCGCTTCATCGGCCCGGACGCCACCATCACCCTGGATTTCGCGCTAGCGCGGCTCACCGGGGTGATCGACAAACTGCTGATCTACCCTGCCCGCATGCAGAAGAACCTCGACCGCATGGGCGGGCTGGTTCATTCGCAGCGGGTGCTGCTGGCGCTGACCCAGGCCGGCCTGTCGCGCGATGAAAGCTACCGTCTGGTCCAGCGCAACGCGATGAAGGTGTGGGAATCGGACGGCGAACTTTCGCTGCTCGAATTGCTCAAGGCCGATCCCGAAGTATCCGCCGCGCTGCCCGCCGCAGTGATCGGGGACAAGTTCAACCTCGACTATCACTTCAAGCACGTGGACACGATCTTCGCGCGCGTTTTTGGCTGAAACGCTTCGGCTACGGGGCTTCCCTTGGGTCGTTTTCGCGCCTAGCATCCTGCGTTATCGGGGAAAACAGGAGGATACATGCAGATCATCCGCACGATAACGTGGGTTCTGCTTACGGCAGTGCTGGTCGCGTTCATCGCCATGAACTGGACCAAGGCACCGATAAACTTCTGGCCGCTGCAGGATGGCAACTACCTGCATTTCGACTGGCCGGTGGGCGTGGTTGCGCTGCTGTTCTTCGGGCTTGGGATGCTGCCCGTCTGGCTTTACCTGCGCGCGGTGCGCTGGCGGCTTGAACGCCGGATCGCCACCCTGGAAAACTCGCTCCGGGCAACCTCTTCGCCAGGTGTCGGCACACCGGGCCTTGGCGCAAGTCCCGCCGATCATGTCGTTATCTCGGATGTCGCAAAGCCATGAATCCGGTCTATCTCGCTCTCGACCTACCCCGTCTGGACGCTGCCGAAGCGCTGGCGCGCAAGGTTGCCGGGCACGTCGGCGGGATCAAGCTGGGGCTGGAATTCTTCTATGCCCACGGCCACCACGGCGTGCACGAACTGCACAAGGTAGGCCTGCCGATCTTCCTTGACCTGAAACTGCATGACATTCCCAACACGGTGGCCGGCGCGATGCAGGCGATCCACGTGCTGCAGCCCGCCATCGTCACCGTCCATGCCGCCGGTGGACGCGCGATGATGGAAGATGCCAAGGCCGCTGCGGGCGAAAACTGCAAGGTGGTGGCCGTCACCGTCCTCACCAGCCTGGACGATGACGATCTGGCCGCGATCGGCGTCAGCGCCAATCCGCATGACCAGGCGCTGCGCCTGGCCGAACTGGCACATGCGGCCGGGCTGGATGGCATCGTATGCTCGGGCCATGAAGTGGGCGCGGTGCACAGGCAGTGGAAAGACGGTTACTTCGTGGTTCCCGGCCTGCGGCCCGCCAATGGTGCGAAAGCGAGCGGCGACCAGAAGCGCGTAGTCACGCCGCGTGAGGCGCGGGACGCCGGGGCCAGCGTGCTGGTGATCGGCCGCCCGATCAGCCGCGCCGAAGATCCGCTGGCCGCCGCCCGCGCCATCGAGGCGACGCTTTAGATCGCGCCTCTCGGGTGCGATTTTCAATTCACCTTAACTCTTGCACACCTTGCCGTTCAGGTGCCGGCAACCGGCGCGCGTCCAGTTCGTTGCCCTGTCACTGACAACAATGGGAGTGCGACCCCGAATGAAACATCTCAGCCTGCTTGCCGCAACCGCCCTGGCGCTCAGCGCCGCCCCTGCTTTTGCCCAGCAAGGACAGATGCCCATGATCGAGGCTGGCCACACGCTGCTTACGGTATCCGCAGAAGGATCCTCGACCCGCGAACCCGATCTCGCCAGCTACAATGCCGGCGTGACCACGCAGGGCACCACTGCCAGCGAGGCGCTGTCCGCCAACTCGGCCAAGATGAACCAGGTGATCGCCGCATTGAAGCGAGCGGGAATTGCCGACAAAGACATCCAGACCAGCAACATCAGCATCAGCCCGATGTACGCGCAGCCCAAGCGCCTGCCGGACGGCAACCTCGAGGACGGCCCGCAGCGCATCGTGGGCTACACCGCCAACAACACCGTGGCGGTGCGTCAGCGCAAGCTGGCGGACATGGGCAAGGTCATCGATGCGCTGGTTTCCGCCGGCGCCAACCAAGTGGACGGCCCAAGCTTCCAGCTGTCCCAGCCTCAGGCCGCACAGGATGAGGCGCGCACCAACGCGATGCAGACCGCCCGCGCCCGCGCCGACCTTTACGCGCGTGCATCCGGCTTGCGGGTGGTGCGGATCGTGTCGATCAGCGAAAGCGGCGGCTACACCCCGCGCCCGCAGATGATGATGATGTCCGCGCGCAAGGAGACGATGGACGCAGCGCCAGCGCCAGTTGCAGCGGGCGAGCTGGAAACCAACGTCAACGTCACGGTGCAGTTCGAATTGGGCGCATGACCGCCCTTCAGTTCAGCATCATGTCCTGCGATTGAATGGAGTAGCCGACGAGCGCAAGCTTGTCGGCTTCGCCTTTATGAAACACGAACTGCTCCGTGCCCTTCCCCCGCTCGAATACGGTCTCGGTGGTGACCGTCACGAACGAGCCGTTGGTGCTGGTATTGGCGTTCCAGCCCACCTGCTTGGTGGACTTCACGTTTCCCAGCTTGCGATGCACCGCTTCCAGCAGCTTTACCCACTGCGCGCGCGGCGTTGCCTGCCGCAGGGCGGGATCGCTGCTATCCCATACCGCGCCCCATGATCCGGCGTCCAGGCTGCGGTGGAACTGGGCCACTTCCGCGTCGGCGTTTCTGATCGATTCCTGCACGTTGCACGCCGCCAGCGCGCTTGCGGCAAGAACGACCAAAACGGTGCGGGCAATGATTGTCATCGTGGCTCAAGCTCCTGTTTACCCCATTGCACGCTTAGCGCCTCGCATGTCCATCTGCAAAGCGCCGCGATTGCAGCGCGCGACAATGACGCTAGATACACCGGGACTCCGAACATCCCCGTCTCCCACAACCAGGATCTCGCCCATGCCCACCGCCGCCATCAAGATCTGCGGCATCAGCACGCCCACCGCCGTGGAAGCCGCCATCCGGGCCCGGGCCGCGCACATCGGGCTGGTGTTCTTCCCCCAAAGCCCGCGCGCGGTAACCCCGGCGCAGGCTGCGGCGCTGTCGCAGCAGGCGGGTGGGCGCATTGGCCGGGTGGGTCTGTTCGTCGATGCGGACGACCGGCTGCTGGGCGATGTGATGGCTGCCGCGCCGCTTGATGCCATCCAGTTGCACGGCGCCGAAACGCCCGAGCGCGCGGCCAGCATACGGGCCCGCTTCGGGGTGCCGGTGTGGAAGGCGCTTGCGGTTGCCAGCGCGGCGGACGTGCGGCGCGCCGATGCCTATGCGGGCGCGGCGGACCTGATCCTGTTTGATGCCAAGACGCCCAAGGGCACGCTGCCAGGCGGCATGGGCCTCAGCTTCGACTGGACCCTGGTGGCACACTGGAAAGGCCCAATGGCCTGGGGGCTGGCCGGCGGGCTGGATGCCGGCAACGTGGCCGACGCCATCCGCCTCATCGGCGCACCGCTGGTGGACACATCCTCAGGCGTCGAGAGCGCACCGGGCTTTAAGGACGACACCCGTATCGCCGCGTTTTGCGCCGCCGTTCGCGGGGCATCCTGATGGGCCATGCAAAGCATTCTGGACTTCTGCCCTGCCCTCTGCCAATCGCCCACGCATGACCGTACAAACGCCCGTGAATTCACTTCGCTCCCAGCCTGACGAGACCGGCCACTTTGGCCAGTTCGGCGGGCGGTATGTCGCTGAAACGCTGATGCCGCTGATTCTCGATCTTGAGGCGGAATATCGGCGCGCGCAGGAAGACCCGGCGTTTCACGCTGAGATGGACGATCTGCTCAAGACGTTCGTCGGCCGGCCCACCCCGCTGTATCCCGCGCCCCGCCTGACCGAGCATTTCCGCAAGCTCGCGCCAGAAGGCAAGGGCCCGAAAATCTACCTCAAGCGCGAAGATCTCAACCACACCGGCGCGCACAAGATCAACAACTGCGTCGGGCAGATCCTGCTGGCCATGCGCATGGGCAAGACCAAGATCATTGCCGAGACCGGCGCGGGCCAGCACGGCGTGGCCACCGCCACCGTGGCGGCGCGCTTCGGCCTGCCCTGCACGATCTTCATGGGCGCCAAGGACGTTGAGCGGCAAAAGCCCAACGTATTCCGCATGAAGCTGCTGGGCGCTGAAGTGCTGCCCGTAACCAGCGGCGCGGAAACCCTGAAGGACGCGATGAACGAGGCGCTGCGCCACTGGGTGGCGAATGTGCACGACACGTTCTACATCATTGGCACCGCCGCCGGCCCGCATCCCTATCCGGAACTCGTCCGCGATTTTCAGAGCGTTATCGGCATCGAAACCAAGGCGCAGATGCTTGAGGTCGAAGGCCGCCTGCCGGACATGGTGGTGGCGTGCGTGGGCGGTGGGTCCAACGCGATCGGCATGTTCCATCCGTTCCTGGATGATCCCGAAGTGGCGATGGTCGGCATCGAGGCGGCGGGGTATGGCGTCGAAACCGGCAAGCATGCCGCCTCGCTCACCGGCGGGCGCCCGGGCATCCTGCACGGCAACAAGACATATCTGCTGCAGGACGAGGACGGCCAGATCACCGAAGCTCATTCGATCAGCGCCGGGCTCGATTATCCGGGGCTCGGGCCGGAGCATTCGTGGCTGCACGAAAATGGCCGGGTAAAGTACGTGCCGATCACCGACGATCAGGCGATGGAAGCATTTCAGCTGTGCTGCGCGCTGGAAGGCATCATCCCGGCGCTGGAGACGGCGCACGCGCTGGCAGCGCTGCCGGAACTGACCGCGCAGATGGATGCCGACAAGCTGCTGGTGATCAACCTGTCCGGCCGGGGCGACAAGGACATATTCACGGTGGCAGACGCGCTGGGGTTCGATCTCTGATATGACCACGCGTTTCGAAACCACTTTTGCCAAAGGCCCGGCGCTCGTGTGCTTCATAACCGGGGGGGACGGCGATACCGCGGCCAACCTCGACGCGCTGGTCGCGGGCGGCGCGGACGTGATCGAACTGGGGATGCCTTTCACCGATCCGATGGCGGATGGCCCGGTGATCCAGCAAGCCAACTTGCGCGCGCTGGCGAAGGGCGTGCGCACCGCCGATATCTTCCGCATCGCCGCCGATTTCCGCCAGCGCCACCCTACCGTGCCGCTGGTGCTGATGGGCTATGCCAACCCGATGACGATCCGCGGCCCGGAATGGTTCGCGCAGGAATGCGCCGCCGCCGGGGTTGACGGCGTGATCTGCGTGGACATTCCCGCCGAGGAAGACGCCACGCTCGGCCCCGCGCTGCGCGAACAGGGCGTGTCGCTGATCCGTCTTGCCACCCCCACCACCGATACCGCGCGGTTGCCCGCCGTGCTGGCGGGGTCGTCCGGGTTCCTCTATTACGTCTCGGTCGCGGGCGTCACCGGCAAGCAGCAGGCCGCACAAGGCTCGATCGAGGATGCGGTGGCCCGGCTCAAGGCCGCGTCCAACGTGCCTGTTGCCGTCGGGTTCGGCGTGCGCACGCCCGAACAAGCCGCCGCCATCGCCAAGGTCGCGGACGGCGTGGTAGTTGGTTCAGCGCTGGTGGAACTGGTCGCCAAGCATGGCGAAGATGCCCCGGCAGCGTTGCAGGCGTATACCGCGCAATTGTCCCAAGCGGTGCACGCGGCGCGCTGAGCGTGCGAGACTTCGCCGTGTCCGATTCGCGCGCGGTGCAAGCCCAGCTTGATCGGCTCGCCGCGCTGTCGCTGCCGCAGGGACGCATCGGGCTTGATGCGATCCGGCAACTGTTGGCGCGGCTGGGCGACCCCCAGCTTTCGATCCCGCCCGTCTTCCACGTCGCCGGCACTAATGGCAAGGGTTCCACCTGCGCTTACCTGCGCGCCATTCTGGAGGCGCAAGGCTACCGGGTGCACGCCATCACCAGCCCGCATCTGGTGCGCTACAACGAACGCATCCGCGTCGCCGGCGAACTGGTGGGCGATGAGGAACTGGCCGCGCTGCTGAGCGAGGTTCTCGATGCCGCTGGTGGCCTGCAGGTCAGCTTCTTCGAAGTTACCATCGCTGCCAGCTTCCTGGCGTTCGCCCGGCATCCGGCTGATGTCTGCGTGATCGAGGTGGGCCTTGGCGGGCGCTTCGATGCCACCAACGTGGTTCCCACGCCCCTGGTATGCGGCATCGCCACACTGGGGATCGACCACGAACGCTTCCTGCTGGCGCCCGAGGATGGCACCCCGGCAGAGCCGCTGGCGCGCATCGCCTTCGAGAAAGCCGGCATTCGCCGTCCCCACGTTCCGCTCGTCACCATGGCGTATCCTGCGCATGTCGAAGCGGTGCTGCACGCACTGGCGCAGGCCGAAGAGGTTCCCTTGTGGATGCGGGGCGAAGCCTGGAAAGCGCAGGTGACCGGCGATGCGATCTGGTTCGAGGATCATGACGGGTCGCTCACCCTGCCCCTGCCGCACATGCCCGGCGCGCATCAGGCGGAGAACGCCGCGCTGGCGGTGGCGATGCTGCGCCGGCAAAGCGTGCTGCGGATCGATCCGCAGGCCTACGCGCAAGGCATCCGCGACGCGCAATGGCCCGCACGCATGCAATTGCTGGGCGATGGGCCGCTGACCCGGCTGGTGCCCGGCACGGCGGTGTGGCTTGACGGCGGCCATAACCGCGACGCCGGGCTGGCGCTTGAAGCGTTCCTGCGCGCCCGGGAAATCGCCCCGCATCTGATCCTGGGCATGATCGAGGGCAAGGATCCCGGCGCGCTGCTGGAGCCGCTGCATCGCCAGGTGGAAAGCGTCACGCTTGTCCCCGTGCCGGGCCATGCCTGCCTGCCACCCGAGGCTTTCGCCGGCTGGCCGGTGGACACCACCACTGCGCCCGATGTGGCAACCGCGCTGAGGGCACTGGAGCAGCGCAAGGCCCGCGCGGTGCTGATCGCAGGCTCGCTCTATCTTGCCGGCGCGGTGCTGCGCGATAACGGCGAGCTGCCGGACTGACCGTCAGGCGAACGTATCCTCGACCGGCTCCGGCTCGCCTGCCGATCCCATCGCCTGATCCACCAGCCCGGTGCGGCTCATCCACCAAAACAATGCGATGCCCGGCAATGCCGCCACGGTGGTGAGCAGGTAGAAATTCACATAGCCCATCGCCTCGATCAGCGCGCCGGCGGTCGTGCCCGTGACCAGCCGCCCCACCACGCTCGCCCCCGCCGAGATCAGGGCGTACTGCGACGCGGTATAGCGCAAGTCGCACAGCGCGGAGAAATAGGCGATCACCACCACGCCGCCATAACCCGAGGCGATGTTCTCGAACCCGATCGCGCCGGCCATGCCCCAGTTGCTGTGCCCGGCCGCCGCCAGCGCCGCAAAGCTGAGGTTGGAGATGCCCATCAGCCACAAGGCCAGCATGACCGAGCGTTTGAGGCCCATGCGGGTATAGGCGATGCCGCCGATGAATACCCCGATCAGATAGGCCCAGAAGCCCAGCCCGATGTCATAGATGGCGATTTCGTCGTTGGTGAACTTGAGGTCGTCGAACAACAGGCGGAAAGTCAGGTTCGCCAGCGTGTCGCCGATCTTGTGCACCAGGATGAACAGCAGCACCAGAAACGCGCCGTTACGCCGAAAGAATTCGCCGAACGGACCGATAATGGAACTCCACACTTCGGCGACACCGCGCTTCTGGACGACCACCTTGCGCCGTTCCGGCTCGCCCAGCAGCACGGCGGTGAGCATGGCCGGCACGGCAAACAGCGCGCACGCCATGTACCCCGCGCTCCATCCGTAGCGCGACGCCATGACCAGCGCCAGGGCGCCCGCGCCGGCAGAGCCGATGCGCCAGCCGTACTGGCTCATGCCCGAGCCGGTGCCCAGCTGATAAGGCTTGAGCGTTTCGATCCGGTATGCGTCGATCACGATGTCGAAACTCGCGCCGGCGATGCCGACCAGCACTGCCGCCAGCACGGTGGCGCCGATGTTCGCGGCGGGGTCCACCAACGCCAGATTGCAAACCGCCGCGATCACCGCGACGCCGCACACCAGCATCCACGACACCCGCTGCCCCAGCCGATGCAGCAGCGGCAGGCGCACCCCGTCGATGATCCAGGCCCAGAACACCTTGAGATTGTAGACCAGGAACGCGAGGGTAAAGGCGGTGACGGTCTTCTTGTCGATCCCGTCTTGAGCCAGCCGCGTGGTCAACGTGGCGCCGATCATCGCGAACGGAAAGCCGGAAGACACCCCCAGCATGAACGCGGCGATGGACTCGCGCTCGAAATACGGTGTGATGGAATCCAGGACGCTGCGCCGCTGTGCCTTGTAGTCGGCGTCCACGCCGGTCTCCTCGATTGCCGTTCCCACCAACTTTAGCGGCCCGGCGCGTGAAGGGAAGGCTGGATGAAGCAGCGATCAACAGGTAAGGGGCGATCCATGTCCAAACCTCCCAGCAAGTCCGGTGGCCGATCCGGCGGCAATTTCAACGGAACGTCCGGCGGCTCCGGTCGTGGCCGCCGCCCCGGCGGCACCCCGCGCGATGGCTCGTCGTTCGTAGACGGCCCGCGCGGCCCTGCGCGCTCCGGCCCCCGTTCGGCAGGCCCCCGTTCCGCTGACACACGCGATGGCGCGCCCCGCAGCGGCAAGCCTTATGGCGACCGGCCCCGTGAAGACCGGCCGCGCAGCGACAAGCCTCGCGGCAACAGGCCGTATGGCGACAGGCCACAGGGCGATCGCCCGCAACGCGGCGAGCGGCCCGGCACCCGCGAGGGATCGCGCGAAGGTGGATTGCGTGCATCCGCCGGTGAGCGCGAACGCGATACCGCACCGCGTGACGATCGGCCGCGTAGCGACACCACGCGCGGCAGCTACAACAGCGCCGGCAGTAACGCGCGCGGTCCCCGTGGCCGCGACGAGCGTCCTTACGGTGCGCGCAACGACCGGTACACCCCGCGCGATCAGCGTTACGGCGGTGGCAGTGGACGCGGTCGTGCCGATGCGCCACGCCCTGTGCACAAGCCCGGACCCGCTCCGCGCGCGGCAGCCCCTACCCCCAAGGACCCCACCCTGCCCGCGCGCGAGGGTGAGCGAATCGCCAAGCTGCTGGCCCGGGCCGGCATCGCCAGCCGCCGCGAAGTGGAGCGGATCATCATCGAAGGCCGCGTGAAGCTTGGCGATCAGGTGATCGAGACGCCGTCCACCGTGCTCACCAGTCTGGCCGGCGTCACTGTAGACGGCAACCCCGTGCAGGAACCCGAAGGCACGCGCCTGTTCCTGTTCCACAAGCCCGCCGGCCTGATCACCGCCGAGCGCGATCCCGCCGGACGGCCCACGATCTACGCCGCGCTGCGCAACGCGCTTCCCGAGGGCACCGGGCGGGTCATGCCGATCGGCCGCCTTGACCTTAGCACCGAAGGCTTGCTGCTGCTGACCAACGACGGCGAATTCAAGCGCCAGCTGGAACTTCCCGCCACCGGCGTGCCGCGCACCTACCGCGCGCGCACTTTCGGCGACATCACGCAAGGCCGGCTTGAGGATCTGATGGAAGGCATCGAGGTTGACGGGGTGATCTATGGCAAGATCAACGCCAACATGGAGCGCCGCACCGGACGCAACCAGTGGATCGAGATGACCCTGACCGAAGGCAAGAACCGCGAAGTGCGCCGCGTGCTCGAAGCACTGGACCTGCAGGTAAGTCGCCTAATCCGCGTGTCCTACGGCCCCTTCCTGCTGGGTGATCTGCCCAAGGGCGCGGCTGGCGAAGTGGCCCAGCGCGATCTGGATAACTTCCGCCGCACCCTGCCCGCACTGAAAAACGCAGACCGTGGCGCGACCGGGGAGCCCGAGGCTTGAGTACGGGCCTGCGCATCATCGCCGGCCAGTGGCGCGGCCGCAAACTTGCCGCGCCCGAAGGCGAAGGCACCCGCCCCACCACCGACCGCACGCGCGAGACGCTGTTCTCGATGCTGGTGAGCCGGCTGGGCGATTTCGAGGGACTGAAGGTCGCCGACCTGTTTGCCGGCTCGGGCGCTCTGGGGCTTGAGGCATTGTCACGCGGGGCCGCGCATTGCCTGTTCGTAGAGCAGGATTCCGCCGCGATCCGGGCGATCCGCACCAACATCGCCAACCTGCAAGCGCAAGGACGCTCGGACGTGCGCGCTTCCTCCGTCCTGTCGCTGGGGACGGCAAAGGAACCGCTGGATCTTGTGCTGCTCGACCCGCCGTACGCCACCGGCGCGGGCGCTGTCGCGATCGACAAACTGGCCCGGCTGGGCTGGATCGGCGAGGGCACGTGGGTGAGCCTGGAAACCGGCAAGGGCGAGCAGGTGTCCGTCAAAGGCTTCGAAACCGACGCCACGCGCGATGTCGGCAAGGCATGCCTGCATCTGCTGCGCCGCACCGCCGAGGCCTGACGGCTCCAATTACGCAAAAAGGGTGCCGGTTTCCCGGCACCCTTCCTTGCGCTAAACGGACTTACTTGCCGCCGCGGTTGCGACAGTTGTCGGTCACCGTTTTGCTGCAGACCGGGTAGGTCTTGTTCATTTCGGTGGCGGGCGGCGGGGTGTTCGCGCCCTTGTACGGCCCCCCCTGATAGCTGGGGTCGGCCGGCATCGCCGGCGGCACCGGCTGCGCGGCGGACTGCGGATCAGGAACGCCGGCGGTTGGCATGCCTTCCCCCGGAGGATTCGCCTGCCCCGGTGGGGTGGTGGGGGTCTGCCCGTTCATCTGCTGCATCACCGAGTTCCACGCGATCTGACGCTGTTCGGGCGTCATCTTATAGATTTGGCCGCGCTGGTCAGCGGTCAGCGCCCAATAGCCCTTCTGTTGTTCGGGCGTCAGCGTCCAGTAATAGACCTTGTATTCGTTCGGCCACGCATCGTAATCGGCCTTCTGGCTGGCTTCCCAGGCCTCATACGTGGCTTTCTGCTCGGGCGTCATCATCGGCGCTGCGGTGGTGGTCGGGGCGGGCGGCGGCGGGACGTCCTGCGCCTGGCTCATCACCGGGATGGCCAGCAGCGCCAGCGCAGCGGAACCCGCCATCAAAAATCTACGCATCGAAACTCTCCATCTGTTCTGTTGAAGCAAACGACGATCCATCGCGGGAATTGTTCCGTGTGTGCGACGAAGCGGGCTTGCACCACGATGCTGCGTTCCCTAGTTGTTCACGGTGAACACTCTGCAAGCCCCGCCGGGCATGGGCACCCCGCCCGACCCGCTGATCGACGGTCTCAACGCCCCGCAGCGCGAAGCCGTGCTGACGACCGAGGGGCCCGTGCTGATGCTGGCCGGCGCCGGCACCGGCAAAACGGCGGCGCTGACCGCGCGGCTGGCCCATCTGGTGCGCGCGCGGCTGGCTTGGCCCAGCGAGATTCTTTGCGTCACCTTCACCAACCGCGCCGCGCGCGAAATGCGCGAACGTGTGGGCCGGCTGATCGGCCCGGCGGTGGAAGGCATGCCGTGGCTGGGCACCTTTCACGCCATCGCCGCGCGGATGCTGCGCCGCCACGCCGAACTGGTCGGCCTGCAGCCCAACTATACCATCATCGATACTGACGATCAGCTGCGTCTGCTCAAACAGCTTATCCAGTCCGAAGGGGTGGACGAAAAGCGCTGGCCCGCGCGCCAGCTGGCCGGGTGCATCGATCGCTGGAAGAACCGCGGACTCAACCCGGCAGATCTTGATGCCGGCGAAAACGAGGCCTATGCCAACGGCAAGGGCCAGAAATTCTACCAGCTGTATCAGGACCGGCTGAAAGCGGTAAACGCCTGCGATTTCGGCGATCTGCTGCTGCACATGCTGAACATCCTGCGCACCCATCGCGAGGTGCTGGAGCAGTACCAACAGCGTTTCAAATACGTGATGGTGGACGAATATCAGGACACCAATCAGGTCCAGTACCTGTGGCTGCGCCTGATCGCGCAAGGCCGCCAGAACATCTGCGTGGTGGGCGACGACGACCAGTCGATCTATTCCTGGCGCGGGGCGGAAGTGGCCAATATCCTGCGCTTCGAAAAGGATTTTCCGGGTGCCAAGGTGATCCGGCTGGAGCAGAACTACCGCTCCACGCCGGAAATCCTGGCTGCCGCTTCCGGCCTCATCAACGAGAACAGCCAGCGCCTTGGCAAGACGTTGTGGACCGAGCGGCACGCCGGCGACAAAGTGCGCGCCATCGGCGTGTGGGACGGGCCGGAGGAAGCGCGCCGCGTGGGCGACGAGATCGAACGGCTGGAGCGCGAAGGCGCACCGCTGGACCAGATCGCCATCCTGGTGCGCGCGCAATACCAGACGCGCGAGTTCGAGGACCGCTTCATCTCGATCGGCATGAAGTACCGCATCGTCGGCGGTTTCCGCTTTTACGAGCGCGCGGAAATCCGCGACGCGCTGGCGTATCTGCGGGTGATCGCCCAGCCGGCGGACGATCTGGCGTTCGAGCGGATCTACAACGCACCCAAGCGCGGCCTTGGCGCCAAGGCGCTGGAAGCGCTGCACCGACTGGCCCGTGCACGCGCCATCCCGCTATCCCACGCCGCGCTGGAGATCGCCGACACTGACGAGTTGCCGGCCCGCGCGCGCAACACGTTCCTGGCCCTCATGCGCGATTTTGCGCGGTGGCGCGATCTGGCAGCCACCGAAGGCCCGGCAGACCTGCTGCGCACCGTGCTGGACGAGAGCGGCTACACCGATGCGCTGCAGGCCGAAAAGACCGCCGAGGCCACCGGGCGGCTGGAAAACCTCGTCGAACTGGCCCGCGCGATGGAGGAATACGACAGTCTGGGCAATTTCCTCGAACACGTCAGCCTCGTGATGGACAACGAGAACGCGGCGGACGAGGAAAAGGTCACGATCATGACCATGCATGCGGCCAAGGGCCTGGAATTCGACAATGTGTTCCTGCCCGGCTGGGAGGAAGGCGTGTTCCCTTCGCAGCGCGCGCTGGACGAAGGCGGGCTTGCCAGTCTGGAGGAGGAACGCCGGCTCGCGTATGTCGCGATCACCCGCGCCCGGCGCAAATGCACGATCCTGCATGCCGCGAACCGGCGCATCTACGGCCAGTGGACCAGTTCGATCCCCTCGCGCTTCATCGCCGAACTGCCGGATCAGCCCGTTGAGAGCGAAACCACGCTGTCCGGCGGCGCATCGTTGTGGCGCGCGCAATGGTCGGAACATGCCGATCCGTTTGCTGACGTGGCGCGGTTGCAACCTTCGCGCACCGCTACGCGCGGGCCCGGCTGGCAGCGCGCTGCCGCGCAGGACTATGACCCCGCTCCGCGCCGCGTGGCCGAAAGCACTCGCAGCGCCGCCAGCTTCGCCGCCAAACCGCGCGGCGACATCGCCGTGGGCGCGCGCGTATTCCATGAAAAATTCGGCTATGGCGCGGTGATCGAGCAGGAAGGCAACAAGCTGGAGATCGAATTCGAGCACGCCGGGCGCAAGCGCGTGCTGGACAGCTTCGTCAAACCGGCGTGATCGGCCCGGCGCCGGGTTGCGCCGCGCCGTTTAACGCCTGCAGTTCAGCTTAAGGCCGATACGCCGAGGAAACTGGGCACCGGCCCGTTCCAGTCGTCATCGCCCGGAGCGGCGACGGGTTCTTTTGCGCGCTGGCCACTGCGCGGTTCGCGGCGTGGTACGGATGGCGCCTTTTCGGAGCGAGCGCGACGCGGGGCGGGTGCGGCCTCCTGCACCGTATCTTCGACAACAGGCTCAGCAGCGACCGGCGTTTCCGCCTTCGCACGACGCTGCTGACGTGGTGCGGGTTCCTCGCGTGCGGGCTGCTCTTCCCGAGCGGGCTTGTCCTCGCGGGCCGGCTTGTCCGCGCGCTGCGTCTTGCGCGCACGCGCAGGCTTTTCGTCCTGCGCGACCGGCGTATCGTCCGCACCCATGGTGTAGATGGGGATCGGGCCGCCGGTCAGCTTCTCGACGTTGGCAATTGCCTCGGCATCTTCCGGCGCTACGAAGGTGAACGCGCGGCCCGTTGCACCGCCGCGACCGGTGCGGCCGATGCGGTGGACGTAATCGTCCGGGTGCCAGGGCGTGTCGAAGTTGAAGACGTGGCTGACGCCCTTGACGTCCAGACCGCGCGCCGCGACGTCGGAGGCGCACAGGATGCTGATCTCGCCCGCCTTGAACCGGTCCAACTCGGCGTTGCGCGATGCCTGGTCCATGTCGCCGTGAATTTCGCCGGCGGAGAAGCCGGACTGCTTCAGGCTCTTGGCCAGTTCGCGCACGGTGGTCTTGCGGTTGGCGAAGACGATAGCGGTGGTCACGTTGTCCGTGCGCAGCAGTTCGCGCAGCACATCGCGCTTCTTGCGCGTGGTGACGGCCACCTTGTGCTGGACGATGTTGAGATTGTTGGAGGCCGGGCGCGCAACCTCGATGTACTTGGGGTTGGTCAGAAAGCGGTCGGCCAGCTTCTTGATTACCGGCGGCATCGTGGCCGAGAACAGCAGCGTCTGGCGATTGGCCGGAAGCTTGGAGCAGATCGTCTCGATATCAGGGATGAAGCCCATGTCGAGCATCCGGTCCGCCTCGTCGATGACCAGCAGCTCGCAACCGCTGAGCATGATCTTGCCACGCTCGAACAAGTCCATCAGGCGGCCCGGCGTGGCGATCAGCACATCGACGCCGTCGGACAGCGCCTTGACCTGATCGCCCATCTGCACGCCGCCGATCAGCAGCGCCATCTTGAGATTGTGGTTCTTGCCGTACTTCTCGAAATTCTCAGCCACCTGCGCGGCGAGTTCGCGCGTCGGTTCGAGGATCAGCGAGCGGGGCATGCGGGCACGGCGACGGCCATGACCCAGGATGTCGATCATCGGCAGGACGAAGGCGGCGGTCTTGCCGGTGCCCGTCTGGGCGATGCCGATGATGTCCTTCATCATCAGCACCGGCGGGATCGTCTGCGCCTGGATCGGAGTCGGCTCCGTATAGCCCGCGGATATAACCGCTTGCAGCAATTCGTCAGACAGGCCGAGATCGGCAAAGCTCATAGGCAGTGTAATTTTCCGATAAATATTTGAAATCGCCAGCGCAGCAGGAAAACGAATGGGGGCAGCCCCGCCCGCGACACCTGCCGGGCGCCTGCGCCCCTTAGTCGCCAAAATGCGCCAAAGTCAAGGAATTCCGCCTGTGGCAGCCTTACCGGTCAGGCGCCACGAGTTGGCGTATCCGGGTCAGGGTGCAGTTCATCCCGCTGCGTGACAGCAAGGTGTCGCGATTGGCGCACAACCGCCCGTCTTCGCTGCGCTCCAGGTAGAACCCCGAATAGAAATCGCGCGCCCTGCAGGACCGGCCCACTTCGGCCCGCACCAGCGTGCGGTCACGCATGAAAAGGAGCAGGCGATTGTCGCGGTCGGGACGCACGCTGGCAATGCCGGCAATCGGAACGCACTTGCCGATCTTGCGCTCCGACAACTGATCGACGGACCACGGTGTGCCAACGATCATCGGGGGCATCGGCAGCGAACCGCGCGGGCTGATGCGGATTGTCATGCGCTGTTCTATGCGGATCTGCGCCGCGTCGTCAGGGCCGACCGCGCCCAGAATTCCGAGCGGAAACGGCCATTCGGCATTCATGCCGTCGATGTCCTGCGGCGGCCACAATGGCGCGTTTTCGGTCTCTTTGCCGGGAGCGGTGGCCGGCTCGTCCTTTACCGGTGCCATGCGCGCATCGTCCCCTGCGCCCGCTGCGGGCAGCAGCAGGAGCAATGGATACAGCAAGGCGGTGGTGAAACTCATTCGCGATACGTTCCCTCGACGATCGGCGTGCAGATTGCCCCGGCTTACCCCGATCGCTTGAACCCTTGCTTAACTCGAATACCAGCGCCTAGTATGTTTCCACCGCGCTTCAGTGATGAAACCTGCCGCTCGCTGTGCCATATCAGCCGTCATGAACGCACCTGCCAGCATCACGCCCGATACCTTTCTCAGCGCCGCCGCCGACCTGCTTGGCCCGCGCGGGTTGACCACCGACCCCGAACTCGTCGAGCCCTGGCTGACGGACTGGCGCGGCCGCTACACCGGCAAGGCCTGCGCGCTGGCTTCACCCGCCAACGTAGAAGAGCTTTCGGCGCTGGTGCGCCTGTGCGCGCAGCACGGCGTGCCGATCGTGCCGCAAGGGGGCAATTCGGGCATGTCCGGCGGGGCGACACCGGATGAAAGCGGCACGGCGCTGCTGCTCTCGATGCGGCGGATGAACGCCATCCGCAGCGTGGATGTCGAGGGCCGGCGCGCTACGTGCGAGGCCGGCGTGATCCTGCAGACCCTGCACGAGGCGGCGGAGGCGCAAGGCTTGCGCTTTCCCCTCACGCTGGGCGGCAAAGGATCGGCCACGGTCGGCGGGCTGATCTCCACCAACGCGGGCGGCTCCCAAGTGCTGCGCCACGGCTCGATGCGCGCGATGGTGCTGGGGCTGGAAGCGGTGCTGGCGGACGGGCAGGTGTTCTCACAGTTGACCCCGTTGAAGAAGGACAATCGCGGTTTCGATCTCAAGCAGTTGCTGATCGGTTCGGAAGGCACGCTGGGGATCGTCACCGCCGCAACCCTGGCGCTGTCTCCCGCCGTGGCGGAGCGGGTGGTAATCTGGGCCGGCGTCGCGTCCCTCCCCGCCGCGCGCGCGCTGCTGCTGCATTGCGACGATGCGGTGAGCGACGCGCTTGAAGGGTTCGAGGTGATGCCGCAGGCCAGCATCGACGCGGTAGTCGATCATATGCCCACGGTGCGCCTGCCGCTGGCGGGCCGGCACGCATGGCATGTGCTGATCGAAGTGGTGGCAGACCGCGCCAGCGTTGCCACCCTGCGCGAACGGTGCGAGACGATGATGGCCGACGCTTTCGAAGCGGATTTGCTGGAGGACGCCGTGCTGTCCGCCAACGAAGCGCAGGCCGAGGCGTTCTGGCTGATCCGTGAAACGGTGCCGTCAGCCGAACGCGCGCGCGGCCCCGCCGTTCAGCACGACATTTCCGTACCGGTGGAGATGATGCCCGCGTTCGTGGAAGAAACCGCGCCGCTGATCGAGGCGGAATTTCCCGGCACCGAGGCCATCGCCTTCGGGCATCTGGGCGATGGCAACGTGCACTATCACGTGATCGCCCCCGGCGAGGCGGATGCGCGGGCCTGGAACGCAGGGCCGGGCAAGGCGATCAGCCGGCGGGTGCACGATCTGGTCACGCAGTGGGGCGGCTCGATCTCCGCCGAGCACGGCATCGGCCAGCTCAAGCGTGACGAACTGGCGCGGCTGGGCGATCCGGTGGCGCTGCACCTGCTGCGCACCGTGAAGCAGGCGCTGGATCCGCAAGGCCTGCTCAACCCCGGCAAGCTGGTGTAGTGCCAAACCGGTGCCGCCCCCGGCTTGCGCGGGCGGCGGGCAGGCCCTAAAGCGGGCGGCTTACACCAAGACTGCCCATCCTTGCGGAGAGTACCCATGGCCAGCGCGCCTCAAGATCCTGCCCTGCCCTTGTTCTACAAGGACCTCATTCCTCTCAATTCGCAGCAGCATGCAGGTTGGAAGACGCGCCCGACCGACAAGGCGACCTGGGTTGCCGGCATCAATTCGGTGCCGTTGACGGTCGAAGAGTTTCCGCAGGCCCAGCGCAACTTCCCAATCATCTTCACCGCCGGCGAAAGCCCTATCCCGCTGGTACTGATGGGCATGAACGAAGGCGCCAACGTATTCTTCGACGACGAAGGCACGATGACCGAGACGGTGTATGTGCCGGCCTACGTGCGCCGCTATCCGTTCATGCTGGCCAAGCTGCGCCCGGACAGTGACGAGCTTTCGCTGTGCGTGGATCCCACCAGCGACCTGGTGGGTGAGATGGACGAAGGCGAGCGCCTGTTCAACGACGATGGCCAGCCCACCGAGGCCACCACCAACATGCTCCAGTTCTGCGAAAACTTCGAGATTGCCGGCACCAAGACCGCGCAGTTCATGGCGGAACTGCAAAAGCACAAGCTGCTGATGGACGGTGAGCTCAACATCGATACCGGCGGCGGCCAGCCGTTCACGTACCGCGGGTTCCAGATGGTGGACGAAAACAAGTTGCGCGAAGTGCGCGGCGATGTGCTGCGCCAGTGGAATCAAAGCGGGCTACTGCCGCTGATCTACGCTCACCTGTTCTCACTTGAACTGGTGCGCGACATCTTCAACCGCCAGGCCGTGCAGGGCAAAGTGCCCAATTTGCCCGCCCCGGAAGCGGTAAACGCCTGATCAACCACGGCAATCGGCGGAGTTATGACACTTTTGTCACAGTTTCGCCGATTCGTACCAAGGTCGATACACTTTTCTGGACTTTTCTCGGGCGATCTGCATCAGTAATCGCTTGATTGTCGAAATGGGTGGCCCTATGTAGGTCCTGCCCGGCCGGCGCTACCCTCATGGCCCGTTCGGGTTGGTGCACTTCGTGCACCTCCTCCCTGAACCTTGGCCACCTCGCGCATCGCGCGAGGTGGTTTTTTATTGGCTGCAGCAAAAGTTCCGGCACCCTGTCATTCGGCGGCTTGTGGCCAGACCCGTGCATTCGCTTCGCCGCCAAGGTCCGCCACGATCGGCGCCAGCCGGCGCACCAGCCCGGCAAGATCCTCCACCATGCGCGCCATGCCCGCCCCCGGCTCCATCAGTTGTGCATCCAGGTAGCAGCTGCGATCGATCTCGATCTGCAACGCGTTAAAGCCAGCCTGCGGATTGCCGTGACGCTCCAGCACATAGCCGCCCGCGTAAGGACGGTTGTGCGCAGCCTCACGCGCGACCTGAGCAAAATGCGCGAACGCTGCCGCAACCAGCGTGCCGTTGCTGCTGGCGCCGAACCGGTCCCCCACCACCACGTGTGCGCCGGGACCGCCGGGCCGTCCGGACAACGGCGGCATCGAATGCAGGTCGATCAGCAGCGCCGCGCCCCAGCGCGCGTGCAGCGCCTTCAAAGCGGCGTTCAGCGCGGCGTGATACGGCTCATGCACATTGCGCAACCGAAACTCCAGATCGGCCCGACCGAACCGGCGTCGCCACAATTCGCCCGTGCCCACCAACCGGCGCGGGATGAGGCCGAGCCCGCTGCGCACCCTGCCCCCCGGCGGCGGCACCCCGCTTGCCGGACGCGCATCACGCGTGAACATCTCCCAGTCCACATCGTCGGGCGAACGGTTCAGGTCCACCAGCGCGCGCGGCGCGTGGGCGATCAGCAGGTCCGCGCCGGTAGCGGCAGCGACACCACGGGCCAGCGTATCGGCATGACGATCTTCCAGCCGCACGGCTGCGGATGCGCCGTGGCGCAAGTCAGCCAGAAGCGCGGCGGAGTAGCTGCGGCCACCATGCGGAACCGCGATCAGGATGGGCAACGCAGAGGGGGCGCCGGCCTCCAGCACGAACGCGCCGCGCGCTTTTTTGCTGGAAGACGCGCCGGGCGTCCCTTGTGATTCGTCGTGATCCAACCGTCCGGCCATCGCATAAAGCTGTGCGTTTCACGCGCGCATGTCAAAGCGTCCCGTTACCGGTCACCCGTGAAAGGGCACGAGAATTTTAACCGCCGCTACGGTAAGGATACGGACAGAACAAAATGCCGCAGCTAGACCTTGCGCCCTGATTCAAGACTGGACCTTTCCGCGATGATCCGCATCCTCCTGGCCGAAGACGACGACGCCATGCGCACGTACCTGGCGCGGGCCCTGCAGAATGCGGGCTACAGCGTTGTCGCGGTCGATCGCGGCACCAAGGCGGTGCCCCTGCTGCAGAACGACGATTTCGACCTGCTGCTGTCCGACATCGTCATGCCCGAAATGGACGGCATTGAACTGGCCCAGCGCTGCGCCGAAATTTCACCCTCCACCAAAGTCATGTTCATCACCGGCTTTGCCGCCGTCACCCTGCGCGCCAGCCGCGAGGCGCCCGAGGCGAAGATCCTGTCAAAGCCGTTCCACTTGCGCGATATCGTGATGGAAGTGCAGCGTATATTCGGGCTGGCCGAACACGCCACTCTGTAACGCAAAAATTACTGCGAACACCCCTTGCCACGGCAAATGACCGGGGCTAGAGGGCCATCCTCCGGCGGGGCGACCCATCGGAATGCTCGATTGGAATGGGCGTATAGCTCAGTGGTAGAGCACTATGTTGACATCGTAGGGGTCGCAAGTTCAATCCTTGCTACGCCCACCATTCCAGAAAATGCCCGCCGGTCTTCGTGACCAGGCGGGCTTTTTCGTTTTCACGCTCCCTAGCGCCCTGGCCACGCTTAAAGCCGACTGCCGCCTTGCCATCGGCCGATCCCCTGCCTAGAGACGGGCGCAATTTCTCACCCCAGGGGAGTATTTCTCGAATGGCAAAGATCAAGGTTGCTAACCCCATCGTCGAGATGGACGGCGATGAAATGACGCGGATCATCTGGCAGTGGATCCGTGAGCGTCTGATCCTCCCCTACCTCGACGTCGATCTCAAGTACTATGACCTGTCGGTCGAAAAGCGTGACGAGACGAACGACCAGATCACCGTCGATGCCGCCAACGCCACCAAGCAGTACGGCGTTGCCGTCAAGTGCGCGACCATCACCCCTGACGAGCAGCGCGTCGAGGAATTCAGCCTCAAGAAGATGTGGAAGTCGCCCAACGGCACGATCCGCAACATCCTGGGCGGCGTGGTGTTCCGCGAACCCATCGTGATCTCCAACGTGCCGCGCCTCGTCCCCGGCTGGACCGACCCGATCGTCGTGGGCCGTCACGCCTTCGGCGACCAGTACAAGGCCACCGACACGCTGATCCCCGGCCCCGGCAAGCTGCGTCTGGTGTGGGACGGCGAGAACGGCGAGAAGATCGACCTCGACGTGTTCGACTTCCCGGCTGCCGGCGTCGCCATGGCGATGTACAACCTGGACGAATCGATCCGCGATTTCGCGCGCGCCTCGTTCAACTACGGCCTCAACCTTGGCTGGCCGGTATACTTGTCCACCAAGAACACCATCCTCAAGGCCTATGACGGGCGCTTCAAGGACCTGTTCCAGGAAGTGTTCGACACCGAAGGCTTCGCCGAAAAGTTCAAGGCCGCCAGCATCAGCTACGAGCACCGCCTGATAGACGACATGGTCGCCTCGGCGCTCAAGTGGTCGGGCAAGTTCGTGTGGGCGTGCAAGAACTACGACGGTGACGTGCAGTCCGACACCGTGGCCCAGGGCTTCGGCTCGCTCGGCCTGATGACCTCGGTCCTGCTCTCACCCGATGGCAAGACGGTGGAAGCCGAAGCCGCGCACGGCACCGTGACGCGCCACTATCGCCAGCACCAGCAGGGCAAGGCCACCTCGACCAACCCGATCGCCTCGATCTTCGCGTGGACCCGCGGCCTTGCCTATCGCGGCAAGTTCGACAACACGCCTGACGTGGTGAAGTTCGCCGAGACGATCGAGCGGATCTGCATCGAAACTGTGGAAAGCGGCAAGATGACCAAGGATCTCGCGCTGCTGATCGGCCCGGATCAGAACTGGATGACCACAGAGCAGTTCTTCGAAGCGATCGTCGAAAACCTCGACACGGAAATGGCCACCTGGGCCTGATCCCGCGCTGACGGAACGAACAAGGCCCGCTGCTCGGCTGAGCGGCGGGCTTTTTTGTGTCAGCCGCTATCACCGGCTTTGCCGCGCCATGCCCTTGATAACCGCGTGCCCGAAGGCCTAAATCTGCGCGATGGCCCATGCTCTCTTCGTTCCGCTGCGCATCTTCTCCTGCTTCACCATGCTGGACGGGGCGATCGAGCCGAAGGCGATCGCCAAGCTGGCGAAAGAGCGCAAATTTCCCGCCGCCGCGATCTGTGACCGCAATGGGCTGTACGGCTCCCCCATTTTCGCAGGGGCCGCGAAAAGCGCCGGTGTCCAGCCGATCATCGGCACGTTTCTGGCGATCGCCCGCCCCGATGCGCCAGCACAAGCGCGCGACCTGCCAATCGACTGGCTGGCCCTGTTCGCGCAGGACGAGGCGGGATGGCAGAACTTGTGCCGTCACGTCAGCCGCGCGCATCTGGACCGCCCGCTGCAGCTTGATCCCCACGTCGCGCTCGATTCGCTGCGTGGCTACACGGACGGCCTGATCTGCCTGACCGGCGGCAACGAAGGCGCGCTGGCCCGGCTCTATGCCGCTGGCCGGCATGAACAGGCAGAGCGCTATTGCGACACGCTGCAATCGCTGTTCGGCGATCGCCTGTATATCGAGATCACCCGCACCGGCGAGCCGGAGGAGGACGAGAGCGAGGAGGATCTGATCGCGCTGGCCTACAGCCGTGACATTCCGCTGGTGGCGTCCAACCCCGCCCAGTTCGCCGACAAGGCGTTTCATTCCGCGCACGATGCCTTGCTGTGCATCGCCAATTCCACCCAGATCGACGCGCCAGACCGCCCGCGCTCCTCGTCCGAGCGTTGGGTAAAGCCGGCGGCGGACATGGCGCAGCTGTTCGCTGATTTGCCCGAGGCACTGGCCAACACGCTGGTCGTCGCGCAGCGGTGCGCCTTTGCCCCGCCCCGCCGCAAGCCATTGTTGCCCAGCCTTGCCGGTGACCGCGAAGGCGAAGCGCGCATGCTCGCCACTGACGCGCGGGTGGGCCTGGCGCAGCGGCTGGCGCTGTACTGGCCCGAAGTGACCGAGCAGGAACTGGCCGACGCCATGGCCTGCACCGGCGACGCCCGCCTCACCGCTTATGAGGGCTTGCGCGAAAAAGGCGTCACCGAAGATTTCCTGCAGTATGCCGAGCGGCTGGATTTCGAAGTGCAGATCATCGTGGGCATGGGGTTCCCCGGCTACTTCCTGATCGTGGCCGACTTCATCAAGTGGGCCAACGAAAACGGCATCCCGGTGGGGCCGGGCCGTGGTTCGGGCGCGGGTTCGGTGGTCGCCTGGGCGCTCACCATCACCGGGCTCGATCCGCTCAAGCTGGGGCTGCTGTTCGAACGCTTCCTCAACCCCGAGCGCGTGTCGATGCCGGACTTCGACATCGACTTTTGCGAAACCCGGCGCGGCGAGGTAATCCGCTACGTCCAGAAGAAATACGGCCACGATCACGTCGCGCAGATCATCACTTTCGGCAAGATGAAGGCCCGCGCGGTGCTGCGCGATTGCGGGCGCATCCTGCAGATGAGCTATGGCCGCGTCGATTCGCTGTGCAAGATGGTGCCCAACCATCCCACCGATCCGTGGACGCTTACCGAGACGATCCAGGGCCGCAAGGCGCACGGCGTCACCAAGGACGGCCCGATCCCGGAATTTCGCCGGGAATACGATACCGACCCCGAAGTGCGCCGCCTCGTCGATCTGGCGGTGCGGCTGGAGGGCCTGCCGCGCAATTCCTCCACGCACGCCGCCGGTGTGGTGATCGGCGATCGGCCACTGGCGCAGCTGGTGCCGCTGTATCGCGATCCGCGTTCGGACATGCCGGTCACCCAGTTCGACATGAAGTATGTCGAGGATACCGGCCTCGTCAAATTCGACTTTCTGGGCCTGAAAACACTGTCGGTGCTGCACAAGGCGGGCGAGCTGCTGGCCCGGCGCGGCATCGCGATCAACCTGGCAACGCTGGGGTGGGACGATCCGGCGGTCTACGAACTGCTCAAGCGCGGCGATACCGTGGGTGTGTTCCAGCTGGAATCGGAAGGCATGCGCCGCACCCTGGCGGCGGTGAAGCCCACCAACTTCGGCGACATCATCGCCCTCGTCTCGCTCTACCGCCCCGGGCCGATGGACAATATTCCCCTGTTCGGCCGCCGCAAGAACGGGCTGGAAGCGATCGAATACCCGCATGAAAAGCTGGCCGGCATCCTGAGCGAAACCTACGGCATCTTCGTCTACCAGGAACAGGTCATGCAGGCCGCGCAGATCCTGGCCGGCTATTCGCTGGGCGACGCCGACCTGCTGCGCCGCGCGATGGGCAAGAAGGTCCAGGCCGAAATGGACATGCAGCGCCAGCGCTTCGTCGATGGCTGCCTGACCGTGTCCGGCATCGCCGCGCCCAAGGCCAACGAACTGTTCGACTTGATCGACAAGTTCGCGGGCTACGGCTTCAACAAGTCCCACGCCGCCGCCTATGCCCTGCTGGCCTACCACACCGCGTGGTTCAAGGCGCATTACCCGCACGAGTTTTACGCCGCCGCGATGTGCTTCGACATGCACCAGTCCGAAAAACTGGCGATCTTCGTGGACGATGCACGGCGCAACGGGATCGAGCTGGCCCCGCCTGACATCAACCGGTCCGAGGCCGAGTTCATCGTCGAGGAAACCGCCGAAAGCCATGCCGTGCGCTATGCGCTGGCGGGTATCCGCAACGTGGGCGAAAAGGCGATGGACGCCATCGTCGCCGAACGCGCGGCGAACGGCCCATTCGAAAGCCTGGACGATGTGTTCCGCCGTGCCCCAGCGGGCGCGATGAACCGCCGCCAGCTCGAAAGCCTGGGCGCGGCCGGCGCGTTTGATACGCTGGAGCCGAACCGCGCCAAAGTCCTCGCGAATGCCGATACGCTGCTGGCCGAGGCTGACCGCGCCGCGCGCGAACGCCAGTCCAGCCAGGCCGGCCTGTTCGGCGGCGAGGACCACGTGGAACAAGGCCTGCGCCTGGTTGACGCAGAGCCGTGGAGCCGGGCGGACCAGATGGCGAAGGAGCGCGAGAATTTCGGCTTCTATTTCGCCGCGCACCCGGTGGAGCAATACCGCGTAGTCGCCACCGCCAACGGTGCGCGCACGTATGCCAGCCTGATGACGGGCGGCGGCGGCGGGCGCGCCGGCGCGGTGATGGCCGCAATGGTGGAAAGCGTGCAAAAACGAAAGACGCGCAAGGGCAAGGATTTCGTCGTCGCCGAATTTTCCGACCAGTCCGGTAACTTCTCCGCCTCGTGCTTCGAGGAAAGCCTGGTGGAACAGTTCGTACGCTGGGCGCGCGAGGGCACGTGCATTCTGCTCAACGTCGAACTCGATTCGCCCAGCACCGATGAGCCGCCCCGCGTTACCGTGCGCGGCGGACGGCCACTGTCCGAAGTGAAGAACAACGCGCGCATGGTCCTCACCCTCGATATCGACCGGGTGGAAGCGGTGCAGGAACTGGCGCTGCTGATGCGCCCCGGCGCACCGGGTGCGGGCGAGGTGATTGCCACCCTGCATCTGGGCGAGGGCCGCACGCAAAAAATGCGCCTTGGCCGCGATTTCGCGCTGGACGGCGACTTTGCGGAACATCTGGCAGGCATCGCAGGCATTGAAAACGTTTCGCTCACCGCCAAGCGCGGGCCGGAAGGCATGGCGCTGGCGGCGTAACCTTTGCGGCTGCCAGCGTTTTCCGGGCCGACGCGTCAGGCCCGGAAAACGCCGCGCGCGTTACTTGTCGGTGTTGACGGCATCCTTGGCGGCATCGCCGATGTTGGTCGCGGCCTTGCCCACGTCCTTGGCGGCAGAGGCGACGGCGTTGTTCTTGGCTGCTTCACTCGCCGAATTCTGGCTGAACAGATACAGGCCGCCGATCACCGCGATCAGCAGGACCACCGCCAGTACGATGCCGGTGCCACTGCCGCCCGAGCGCGTCTCATGGATCACCGTGGTGTGCGACGGTACGGCCTGCGGCGTTTCGGTCGTGGTGTAAACTTCGTCTGCCATGATTGCCTCCTCATGTCCCTGATTGATGGCGCTTAAACGCGCGGCGCGGTTACAAGTTGCCACATCCGGGCGACACACCCCCGCTCAAAGTAGGGAAAGCTGACCATCCAGCGCGGGCCGGCGAAACTGGCTGCAATCCAGCGCAACGTGCGGGCCGGTCATCCCCAGCCGGGTGGTGGCAACACGAAACCGGCGGCGCAGCAGGTCCGCCCACACGCCCTGCGGCTTCATCCGGGTGCCGAATGCGGGATCATTGTCACGCCCGCCCCGGATCGAGCGGATGGTGGCCATCACCTTCCCCGCCCGCTCGGGAAAATGCACGTCCAGCCAGGCACGGAACAGCGGCGCCACTTCGTGCGGCAGGCGCACCACGATCCAGGAGGCGGCACGGATGCCTCTGCCCGCCGCGTCCTCCAGAATGCCTTCCATGAAGCTGTCGGTTATCGCCGGGATCACCGGAGCCACACTGACATGCGCGGGGACCCCTGCCTCCGCCAGGCGGCCCAGCGCCGCCATCCGCTTGGCAGGAGACACGGCGCGCGGCTCCAGTTTGCCGGACAGGACCGGGTCCAGGCTCGTCACCGAAATACCGACATGCACCAGATTGCGCGCCGCCAGCTGCGTCAGCACATCGAGATCGTGCAACACTCGGTCGGACTTGGTGGTTATGGTAACCGGGTGGCCCACCTCCAGGCACAATTCCAGCACCTGCCGGGTGATGCGATAGCGCGCCTCGATCGGCTGGTAGGGATCGGTATTAGTGCCCATCGCCAGCGGCGCGGGCTTGTATCCGGCCTTCGCAAACGTGGTGCGCAGGATTTTCGCGGCGGTGGGCTTGGCGAACAGCTTCGTTTCGAAATCCAGGCCGGGCGACAAGTCATGATAGGCATGCGTAGGCCGGGCAAAGCAGTAGATGCAGCCATGTTCGCACCCACCGTAGGCATTGACCGACCGGTCGAACGGCACATCGGGTGAGGTGTTGAATGACAAGATGGTGCGCGGGTGCAGTTCGGTGACGGTGGTGCGCAGGCGGGCCTGCGGACCGTCCACTGCCTCGCGATGATCCAGCCAGTCGCCATCGTCCTCGCTTGCCGGCAGGTTGAAACGTGTGCTGACCTGATTGTGCGTCGCCCCGCGACCGGAAGGATTCGCCATGCCGCAAAAGAACATATATAGAACATAAACACAAGCCCGAGCGTGCTCCCGTCAAAAGCGTTAACGGGTCGCCCTTGGTAGGCGGGCATGCTTGGGGTAGATGCGCAAGCAACGGTGAGAATCGCACACAGCATCGCTCAGAAAAGGCATCAGCTTGGAATCCGAAGTCCCCGCCGCGCACGTCTGGAAGCCGGAACATCTGCGGCTTGCGGTAAATGCCGCCGGCGTTGCCCTGTGGGCCTGGAACGTTGAAACCGATGCGTTCACCATGGACGAGCGCGGGTTCGCGCTATGGGGCCTGGCCTGGCGCGAGACGGTGACGTTCGAGGAACTGTCCGCGCATATCCATCCGGCGGACCGGGACCGGGTGCGCTCCGCCTTCGAGGCGACGCGGGCAATCCAGGGGCGCTACGAGACCGATTTCCGGATCAACGTGGGTGATGAAATCCGCTGGATCTCCGGGCGCGGCCAGGGAGACGATGTGGGCATGGTCGATGGCACCATGTTCGGCATCTTCCTGGACGTAACCGGGCGCAAGAATGCCGAGGAAGGGCACGAACTGCTGGCCGGCGAGATGAGCCACCGGGTGAAGAACCTGATCACCATCGCTACCGGCCTCACCGCGATCACCTCGCGCGCTGCCGCCAGCACGGTGGACATGGCGCGCGAACTGACCGAGCGCCTCTCCGCGCTGGGCCGGGCGCACGATCTTGTCCGCCCGCTGCCCAACAACCAAGGCAAGGCCGCGCTGCTGGGGGACCTGCTGACGGTGCTGCTGGCCCCCTATGACGATCTGGGCGCATTCAAGGGCCGCATCCGGGTGGCGGTGGACCGCATGGGCGTGGGCGAAGGCGCAGCAACGGGGCTGGCGCTGGTAATCCACGAACTGGCGACCAATTCGATGAAGTATGGCGCGCTGTCCGACCCCGGCGGTACGCTGGACCTTTCCACCGCAGATGCTGGCAACGACATCGTGCTGACCTGGGTGGAGACGGGCGGTCCAAAGGTCCTGATGCCAGAGGCAGAGGAAGGCTTCGGCAGCAAGCTTGTGCGCCGCAGCGTGGCGGGCCAGCTGGGCGGATCGATCAGCTACGCCTGGGAAGAAACCGGGGTCGTCGTGACCTTGCGGATGGATCGCAAGCGGCTGGCCACCTGACGCCCTGCCCGCGTCAGTTCGCCGTCAGCGGGTCTCGACCGACGCGGACGTCACCGTCTGCGGTGAAATCCATGATCACGTCCTGTGAAGCGTCGTAGCGCGGCCAGGGCGGCATCTTGCGATTGTCCGGCTTACCCGTCTTCGCAAACGCCACCAGCGCATCGCTGATCATATCCCCCACGTGATTGTCGCGCGCGGTGGTCTTGTCACCATACTTGATGGCCTGGGTGTCGAAAAAGAACGGGATGTCGGTGGCGTGCTGCGCGCCCTTCGCGTCAAGCGACGAGGCGACATAGGAAAAGCGATAGGCGTAGACCGGCACGCCCGCCGTCGCCAAAGCTGCGGCTACATCGCGCCCGCCCTTGATCATCGGCCCTTGCGCGCCGCCCATGTCCGCATCGGTGGCTCCGATCATCACCGGCACGTGCGCGAACGCCCCGCCCTTGTAGGCCCGGATCGGATTGATCACGATGCGCCCATCCACGAAGGGCGAGGAAAACGGCGGTCGCTTGCCGCCGAACAGCGCCATCAAGTTAAGGTCGCCGACGACTTTGTCTGCCGGCAGCGCCCGCAGCTTTGCCAAGGCCTGCGGATCATTTGCGGAGATCCCCACCGAGGCGGCGAACGCCTCACCGGTCTTTTCGGCATCCTTGATCGTACCGGCGGACATGGTGTTGCCATCGGAGCCGGACATCACGACGGCGCGGCTGAACAACCCTTGGCTCAGCGGCGAAGTCATCAGCATGTGCACTGACATGCCGCCTGCGCTTTCACCCGCAATTGTCACGTTCGCGGGGTCGCCGCCGAACGCGGCGATATTGTCATGCACCCACTTGAGCGCGGCAATCTGGTCAAGCGTACCGTAATTGCCCAGCAGCCCGCCATCGCCTTTCGCGGCGCTGAGCGCGGGATGCGCGAACGTGCCGAACCGCCCGAGGCGGTAGTTGAAGCTGACGACCATCACCCCCTTCTTGGCGAGTTGCGCGCCCGAATACGTAGGCGGTGACGAGCCGCCGTTCACAAACCCGCCGCCATAGATCCACACGATCACCGGCAGTTTGGCTGCTCCGCCCTGCGGCTTCCAGACGTTGGTGTAGAGGCAATCTTCGGACGGCGGCGTACCCAGCGGCGCGGCATCGCCGCCGAACGGCTTTTGCATGCAGTCATGCGCATAGGCATCGGCCTGCCGGACGCCCTGCCACGCCCGCGCGGGCTGCGGCGCCCGCCAGCGCAGATCGCCCACTGGCGGCGCGGCGAACGGGATGCCCTTGAAGCTCACCACGCCGTGATCGACCTGACCCGCGACTTTCCCGGACGTCGTGGCCACCACCGGCACGTCGGCCAGAGCGGATCCGCAGCCCGAAAGCGTGAGTGCGGCGGTAGAGAGGGCAACGATCAGATGGCGCATGGAATTTCCCGTACTCGACCGCAAGCTGCAGCGGCAGTGATGGCGATGATCGTATGATACTATCCGGGTGTGGACCAATAGCGGCCGGCCCGGGTCCGACACGCGGATACACCCGGCCCGGCAGGCGCCCCGGATGCGACGTTAGGCGGCGTGGAGCAGCGCCTCGATATCCTTGGCCATGGCTTCCGGCTTGTCGGTCGGCGCGAACCGGCGCACGACCTTGCCATCCCGGCCGATCAGGAACTTGGTGAAGTTCCACTTGACCGCCTTGGACCCCAGCACGCCGGGCGCTTCGGTTTTGAGCCAGTCAAACAGCGGAGCGGTATGCGCACCGTTCACGTCGACCTTGCCCATCAGCGGGAACGACAAACCGAAGTTCACTTCGCAAAACGAGGCGATCTCGTCAGCGTCACCGGGCTCCTGGTGGCCAAACTGGTTGCAGGGAAAGGCGATCACTTCGAACCCGCGATCGCGGTAGCGCTGCCACAACGCCTCAAGCCCCTTGTATTGCGGGGTGAAGCCGCACTTGCTGGCGGTGTTGACCACCAGCACGACCTTACCCAGCCGGTCCGCCAAGCTGGTCGTCTCGCCATTGGGCAGGGTAGCGGTGAAGTCCGCGATCGTGCGGGGGCTGGAGCTCTTGCCGGACGTCGCGTCAAAGGTCATGGCGCGGGGAAATCGTCGCGGCGGCGCAGGCGGCGGATTTCGGCGATGTTCAGCGTGTGGTCGCCGTCCTTCTGGATGGCGTAATCTTCCTGCTTTTCCTCGGGCAGGCTGACGACGTAGCGGATCAGGTCGGCCACGGTGCCGCGCCGGATCGTCATCAGGTTGTGGAACAGCCCGCCGCCATCGGCGCACTTGTGCAATTCGGCGGTATCGTCCCAGCCGAAGCTTTGCGCAGGTGTGTCACCGGAATCAATGGTGGACGGAGTTTCGCTCATTGGGCGCTGTCCTTCTTTGTTCAAACTTACACATTCGATGTGGGAAGCCAAAACCGCAAGGTCAACACAGGTTCCCTTGCGCGATTACTTCAAAATTCCATCGTGCAGCCGCACAACGCGGTCCATCGCGGCGGCCAGTCGCTCGTTATGGGTGGCGACCAGCGCGGCGCTGCCTTCGCCCCGCACCAGCGACAGAAACTCGCCGAACACCCGGTCCGCCGTCGCCTCGTCAAGATTGCCGGTGGGCTCGTCCGCCAGCACCAGATGGGGCCGATTGGCGAGCGCGCGGGCCACTGCGACGCGCTGCTGTTCGCCGCCGGACAGCTTGCTGGGGCGGTGCTCCAGCCGCTGGCCAAGGCCCAGCGCCGTGAGCAGTTCGCGGGCGCGCTCTTCGCAGGCGGGCCGCTGCTTGCCGGTGATGAGCTGGGGCAGCACCACGTTTTCCAGCGCGTTGAAATCGGGCAGCAAGTGGTGGAACTGGTAGACGAAGCCGATGTGATCGCGGCGCACCGCGGCCCGGCTGTCCTTGCCCAGCGCGCTCGCGTCGATCCCGGCAATCTCGATGCGGCCGCCAAAGCCGCCTTCGAGCAGCCCGATCGCCTGCAGCATGGTCGACTTGCCGGAGCCTGAGGGGCCTAGCAGCGCCACGATTTCGCCGGGCCGCACATCCAGGTTGACGCCGCGCAGCACGTCGATGCGCACCCCGCCCTGCTCGAAGCTGCGGGTCACGTCGGTCAACCGCACTACCGGCGCGGTGGTGGCGATGTCATTCATAACGCAGCACCTGCACGGGATCGGTGCTCGCCGCCTTGTAGGCCGGATAGAGCGTGGCAAGGAAACTGAACACCAGCGCCATCACGCTGATAATGGTGATCTCCACCGGATCGGAGCGCGACGGCAGTTCGGTGAGGAAGCGGATCGAGGGGTCCCACAAGTTCTGGCCGGTCACGATCTCCACCGCGTGGACGATCGGCTGGCGGAAGAACAGGAAGATGAAGCCCAGCGCCAGCCCCGCCAGCGTGCCCGCCGCGCCGATGCAGAAGCCCGCCGTCACGAAGACCTTGAGCAGCGATCGACGCGTAGCCCCCATCGTGCGCAGGATCGCGATGTCGCGGGTCTTGGCACGCACCAGCATGATCAGCGAGGACAGGATGTTGAACACCGCCACCAGCACGATGATCGACAGCACCACGAACATCGCCACCCGCTCCACCGCCAGCGCCTCGAACAGCGAGGCGTTCATCGCTTTCCAGTCGGTCACCGTGGCACGGCCCGACAACTGGCGCGCCAGCGGGCGCAGGTATTCGTCGACCCGGTCCGGGTTGGCAGTGGTCACCTCGATCATGCCGATGGAATCGCCCGTCAGCAGCAGCGTCTGCGCTTGCGGGATGGTCATGACGACGTAGCTCTTGTCGAAATCGTAGATGCCGATCTCGAAGATCGCGGCGATGCGGTAAGCGATCTGGCGCGGTACCGTGCCGAACGGGGTGGCGCGTCCCGCCGGATTGATGATGGTGATGACATCCCCCACTTGCGCGCCCAGGTTTTCGGCCAGCTGCGATCCGATCGCCACGTTCTCGGTGCCCGGCTGCACTTGTGCCAGGTCGCCCGCCTTCACCTTGGATTTCAGCGCGCCGATATCCTGCGCGGTGTTGCCGCGCGTCAGGATCGCCTCCACCCGGCCGTTGAACGTCACCAGCAGCGGCTGCTCGATCAGCGGCGATGCCTTGGTGACACCCGGCGTAGCCCGCGCATCCTTCAGCACGTCCTGCCAGTCGTCCATCCGCCCCCCGTAGGCCTGGATTATCGCATGACCGTTGAGGCCCACGATCTTCTCGAACATCTCGGCGCGAAAGCCATTCATCACGCTCATCACGATGACCAGCGCGGCAACGCCCAGCATCACCGCCACCAGGCTGATGCCGGCGACGAGCGCGATGAACCGCTCCCCTTTGCCGGGCAGCATGTAGCGCTTGGCGATCGTCCATTCGAAAGGGGTGAGGATCAAGGGCGACCGGTCCGTCTGCAGGCGGGATAAAACACGCCCGGCCTTAGGATGACGCGCGCGCGCTGGCAAGCTGGGTGGCCTGGCGGAAACGCGCTCTTTTGCGTCAGCGGGCAGCTGACCGGTCAACCGAGCGACAGGCCAGGCAGCGCCTGCGCAGCGCAGGCATCATTTTACGGGCCGATCCTTCACATCGCGCCAGTGATTATGCGCGACGCGGTACACTGGCGCCGCGCAGCAGGTGCATTGCCCCACGAAGGAAATTCCGTCCCACTTCACCTCCCGGCGGCGGGGTGCGTGCCGGTTGATTCGGCACAGAAGCGGCTGGACGGTCAAAAGGCGCACGTGAATGTCCCCAGCATGCATAAAAGCGCATGCACAAAAGCGAAGTTGTGAGTTGCTGTCTAGCTATTGGCTATGATCACTATCGCACATATCATGCAAGATTATTGCAAGTCGATTGCAAAAATGAGGCGCACCCGCATTCACGGGCGGGCGTCGATCCGCATGCGAACGCGCTTCGCGCTGTGAACGCGGTATCCTTGCAGCAGCGAAGCGGCGTGCGCGGATATTGCACAGCTTTGATCCATCACTTTTTTCCGGTTCCAGCCAAGACGCGCTGTCCATGCGCTGCATCGACCCTTTGGCCTCCACCGCCGTCATCGATACGTCACGCCAGCGCTGTAAATTTTATGGACGCTTCCATCCATCGCACAGCACCACCCTTGCCCCTTGCTTTTCCACGCAATCGCAGCCAAAGGCCCGATGCGTTTTGACGCGGCAGCGGGCTGGACGAAACCATGAACATGACACACCCCTTTCGCGATTCCGATGGGGACAAGCTGCACGAAGAGTGCGGTATTTTCGGCGTGATCGGTGCCAAGGAAGCGGCGGCGATCACGGCGGCCGGTCTCCATTCGCTGCAGCATCGCGGGCAGGAGGCGGTGGGCATCACCAGCTTCTCGGGCTCCGAATTCCATTCCCACCGCGGCCTTGGCCACGTGGCGCAAGTGTTCCGCCCCAAGGAACTGGACACCCTGCCCGGCCTCATGGCGTCGGGCCATGTGCGTTATGCCACCACCGGCGGCTCTGGCCTGCGCAACGTGCAGCCGCTGTTCGCCGACCTGGCTGATGGCGGGTTTTCCATCGCCCACAACGGCAATATCTCGAACGCGATGACGCTCAAGCGTGATCTGGTGTCGAAGGGCTCGATCTTTCAGTCCACGTCCGACACCGAAGTGATCATCCACCTCGTCGCCACCAGCCGCTATCCCACGATGCTGGATCGCTTCGTCGATGCCCTGCGCATGGTCGAAGGCGCGTACTCGCTGATCTGCATGACCCGTGAAGGCATGATGGTGTGCCGCGATCCGCTGGGCATCCGCCCGCTGGTGATGGGCCGCATCGGCGATGCCATCGTGTTCGCCAGCGAAACGGTTGCGCTGGACATCGTGGGGGCGGAATTCATCCGCACGATCGAGCCGGGCGAACTGGTGCAGGTCGATCACAAGGGCATCATTTCCAGCCACCGCCCGTTCGGCAGCCCGGCTCCGCGCCCCTGCATTTTCGAGCATGTCTATTTCTCCCGGCCCGATTCGGTGATGGACGGCCGCTCGGTCTATCAGGTGCGTAAGCAGATCGGCGTCGAACTGGCGCGTGAAGCCCATGCCGATGCCGACGTGGTGATCCCGGTGCCGGACAGCGGCGTGCCAGCGGCGATCGGCTATGCCCAGCAGTCCGGCATCCCGTTCGAACTGGGCATCATCCGCTCGCACTATGTGGGCCGCACCTTCATCCAGCCCGGCGATGCGGCGCGCCATGCAGACGTCAAGCGCAAGCACAACGCCAACCGCGCGGTCGTGGAAGGCAAGCGCATCGTCCTCATCGACGATTCGATCGTGCGTGGCACCACGTCGAAAAAGATCGTCGAGATGATGCGCGATGCGGGCGCTGCCGAAGTGCACATGCGCATCGCCAGCCCGCCGACCGAACATTCGTGCTTCTACGGCGTCGATACGCCCGAGCGGTCGAAGCTGCTGGCCGCAACGATGGACTGCGAGGCGATGGCCGAGTTCATCCAGGCTGACAGTCTGGCGTTCGTTTCGATCGATGGTCTGTATCGCGCGGTGGGCGAGGAAAGCCGCCGCAAGACCTGCCCGCAGTTCTGCGATGCGTGCTTCACCGGCGATTATCCCACCAAGCTGACCGACTTCACCGATCGCTTCCCGGTCAAGCTCAACGCGGCATGAGCGGAGCGTTCGAAGGACAAGTCGCGCTCGTCACCGGCGCCAGCCGGGGTATCGGCGCGGCGACAGCGATGGCGCTCGCGGCCAAGGGCGCCCACGTGGTGCTCACCGGGCGTGATACCAAGGCGCTGGAAGCGGTGGAGGAAGCAATCTTCCAGGCCGGCGGCGCGGCCACCATCGCGCCGGTCGATCTGGTGGAGCCCGATGGGATCGCCCGGCTCGCCACCGCCATCCAGCAGCGCTGGGACAAGCTGGACATCCTGGTCATCAACGCGGCGATCCTGCCCGAGCTGACCAGCATTGCCGATATCGACCAGCGCGTGTTCAACAAGGCGCTGACCACCAACGTGCTGGCAACGCAGGCCCTGATCGCCAATTTCGACGGCTTGCTGAAGAAAAGCCCCGATGCCCGCGTGATCGGCATGACCACCACGGTCGCCCAGTCGCCCCGCGCGTTCTGGGGGGCGTATGGCGCCACCAAGGCCGCATTCGAAGTGCTGCTGGACTGCTACGCGCAGGAAACCCGCAACATCGCAAAGATCCGGGTCGCCATCGTCAATCCCGGCGCCACCCGCACCGCGATGCGCGCCCGCGCTTATCCGGGTGAGCCGCCCGCCTCGGTCAAGCCGCCCGAAGTGGTGGCGGATCGGCTGGCCGCGCTGCTGGGCGAAAGCTTCGAAACCGGGCACCGGGAAACTGTTAACCAACTGCCGTAACCTGGAAATAACTCCGAAGCGGGACACTTTGCCCCAAGCAGGCGTTTGCTAACGTCATAACGCGGAAGAGGTGCCCATGGTAGATACGCAGCAGGAACGCTACGCGGCAGCGGCGCAGGAAGATCGCAGCGCCGTGCGCAATCGCATATCGATCCCTGCCACGCTGCGGCCCTCAGGCTCGAAAAGCCTGCAGACTGCCGTGCGCGATCTCTCCCTGTCCGGGTTTTCCGCCACCGCGATGAGCCAGATCGCGCCGCGCACTTTGTGCTGGCTCACCCTGCCGGGCCGCGAAGAGGCGCTACAGGCCAAAGTGGTGTGGTGGGATAACGGGCTGGTGGGCTGCGCGTTCGAACGCCTGCTGGAGCCTGACGAACTGGATGCCGTGATAACACGGTGGGCCAGCGACCGGCGCGGCGCGCGCTGAGTTTCAGTGGGGCATGGTTTACGCCGGGGCTTTAACCAGCGTGACTTGCGCAACATCGATCCCGCCGCCCAGAAAACCGCCCTCGCAATACATCAGGTAGTACCGCCACAGGCGCACGAACCGCTCGTCGAACCCTGCCGGCAATCGCCCTTCCTCCACCGCAAGGTCGAAGTTCACCCGCCATGCGCGCAAGGTGCGGGCATAATGCTGCCCGAAGCCGACGCGGTCTTCCCACGCCAGGCCGCGCTCGCCGGCCAGTGCGGCAAATTCGCTTTCCTTGATCAGCATCCCGCCGGGGAACACGAAAGTCTGGATGAAGTCGGCGCTGCGGGCATACTGCTCGAAGATCGCATCGGGCATCGTGATCAGCTGCAAGGCCGCCCGTCCACCGGGCTTAAGGTTGCGGGCGATGCAATCCAGGAAATCGGGCCAGTAAGCCCGGCCAACCGCCTCCACCATCTCCACCGACGCGATGGCATCGTACTGGCCCTGAACGTCGCGGTAATCGCGTTTGAGGAACGCCACGCCACCGGCATCGCGCGTGGACCAGCGGGTTTGCGCATAGGCAAGCTGTTCGTCGGACAAACTGATCGCGTCGACATGCGCATCGGCGCTGCTGGCGATGAAGGCTGCCAGGGTGCCCCAGCCGCAGCCGATTTCCAGCACGCGCCCGCCGGGTTTCAGCGCCAGGCGATCGAAAATGGCGCCCACCTTGGTCGACTGGGCCACGTCCAGCTCCGTCACGAACTGGGTGAACGCGCTGGGCCCATCGGTGGGGGCATCGTAGATCGCGCTGGAATACAGCATCGTCTCGCCCAGCCACTGCTCGTAGAAATCGTTGCCCAGATCGTAATGCACATGGATGTTGCGCAGCGCGCCGGAGCGGGTGTTGCGGCGCATGGCGTGGATGGCGCGGGTGATCATCCGCCACGGCCCGCGTGAACGGGCGACGTCGCCGAGCGCCACCGCGTTGTCCATGAACAGGGCGAACAGCGGCACCGGGTCCGGGCTTTCCCATTCGCCCGCATCCCACGCCTGATACCAGCCGACCGAGCCCGAGGTGGCAAGGCGCAGCAGGGCGCGCCAGCTGCGCAGGTTGACGATGGCATCGAAGCCCGGCTGCCGCCCACCCAGCATCCGGGTCTCACCGCCCGGCAGCGTCGCCAGGATGGAGCCGCGCACCAGCCCGCGATCGATGCGATCGAGCATTCGGTGCACCCCGCCCGACCACAAGCGCGCCAGCCACTGGGGCCCGACGCCGATCGCACGGCCACCTTCTACGAGTTCCCCGCCCCTGCCCGGTACTTGCGCGTTCATGGCGACGATATGGACTCGAAACCGGTCATGGGCAATCATCCAAACGTGTGTCAGCCGCCCTTGGCATCGCGATAGGCGGACAGTGCACGCTCACGCGCCTCGCGGTGTTCGATGATCCGGGGGGGATAGCTATCCGGCCGGCAATCTGGCGCGGGATCGTGGATTTGCGCGTCGGAAAGATCTTTCAGTTCGGGCACCCATTCCCGGATGTACCCTGCGGCGTCAAACTTGTCCGACTGCGTTAGCGGTGCCATGATCCGCACGAACATGTTGGAATCGATGCCCGATCCCGCCGTCCACTGCCAGTTCACCGCGTTGCTGCCATAATCGGCATCGACCAGGGTATCCCAGAACCAGCGCTCGCCCGCGCGCCAGTCGATCAGCAGGTGCTTGATGAGGAAGCTGGCGGCGATCATGCGCACCCGGTTGTGCATCCAGCCGGTGTGCCACAACTGCCGCATCCCGGCATCGACAATGGGATAGCCGGTGCGCCCCTGCTGCCACGCCGTGAAGTCTTTCGCGGAGGTGCGCCACGGAAAATCGCCAAACGGATCGCGCGCCGATGTGCCGCCATAGTCCGGGTATTGCAGGATCACGTTCTGCGCATAATCGCGCCAGCCCAGCTCGCCCAAGAACGTATCGACCGAGCCGCCCGCATCGGCCACCGCATGCCATGCCTGCGCCGCCGAAATCTCCCCGAAATGCAAGTGCGGCGACAGCATCGACGTGCCCTCGACGCTGGGCAGATTGCGCTTCGCCTCATACGCGGACGCCTTGTCTGCAAAGGCACGCAGGCGCTTATGCGCGCCTTCCTCGCCAGGATGCCAGGTATCGCGCATGCCGCCCGCCCAGTCCGGCTTGGTGGGCAGCAGGCCCCAGTCCTCCAGCGCGTCCGACTTTGGCCACTGGGATGGCGCATCGAGCTTGTGGGGGCGGCGATGCGGCGCGGGTGGCGGCATCCGTTCCTTCAGCGCGCGCCAGAACGGGGTGTAGATCTTGTACGGCGCACCGCTGCCGGTTGTCACCGACCCGGGCGGGGCAAGGTAATTGCCGTGATGCAGGTGCAGCGTCAGCCGCTTGCCGACCGCCTTTTCGGCATTGCGCCACCACGGCTCGTAATGGTGCACGGCGTGAACTTCGCTGGCTCCGGTCTCGCGGGCAAGCTTCGCCAGTTCCTCGTCGGTACGACCGCGCCGCAGGATCAGCCGCGATCCCAGTGCGCACAGCTCCGTGTCCAGCGCTTTGAGCGAATGGTGCAGCCACCAGCGGGAGGCCGCCCCCATCGCCCGGTGCTTGGGCGTTTCATCGTCGCAGATGTAGACCGGGATCACCGGGCCCTTGCCGGCGGCGTGCGCGAAGGCGGGTTGATCGGACAAGCGCAGATCGCGCCGAAGCCAGACGATGACGGGAGAATCCATGAGGTGCGCAACGTCCTTTGTGCACGCGCGTTCCCCAGCGATGACACCACGCCCGCCAGAATTCAGGATCAACCCGCGCCACGCCGTTGTGTCTGCGGCGCTGTGCTGGCTCGGCTTTGCAATCGTGGCGTGGGCGGTGCACACCGGTCACGCGCAAACTCTGGATGATACCGGGCTGCTGTTCTGGCGCAACGATACGCTTGCGCCCAAAGGCTCCACCGCGCTGCTCGAAGCGGTGCGCGATGTGACGGCGCTGGGCGGCGTGGTACTGCGCAACCTGTTCGCGATCGGCGCGGTGGTGGCGCTGGTGTTCATGGCGCGGCGACGGGAAGCGGCGCTTTTCGCGTTGACCATCGTGTCGGGCTGGCTGGTCAACAGCGCGATCAAGGCGCTGGTCGCCAGGCCCCGGCCCCAGATCGTGCCGCATCTGACCGAAGCGGGCGGCAACAGCTTTCCCAGCGGCCACAGCTTCAATTCCGCCGTGGTTTATATCGCCATGGCACTGGCGTTCGCGGCCTTGAGCCCGCGCGCGTCGGTGCGCCATACGCTGATCGGCGTGGCGGCGCTCCTCACCCTGGTCATTGCGTGGAGCCGGGTTTGGCTGGGCGTCCACTGGCCAAGCGACGTGACCGCAGGCTGGCTGGGCGGCGCCGGCTGGGCGCTGCTGGCCAGCGCGCTGCTGCACCGGCCCGCGCAAGTCACCGCCAGCGCGATCGAAACGCTTACCGAGCCGGACAGCCCGGCCGGCTGAGCGGCACCGTGGCCGAAGCGGTGAAGCTGCCTGCGGTGGGCACATCGCGATACCGTGCGTCGGCAAAGGTGACCGTGGCAGTGCATCCGCGCGGATCCACCTGCGCCATCGGCATTTGCGACCACGCCAGGAATTTCTCTACCTGCGGCGTAGCGCGCGCGGCTCGCTGGACAACGGGGTTGGCCATGTTGTCCGCCCGCCCAGCGCCGGTTGGCGTTACGGTGGCGGCGCTGTGCAGCGGGTCATAGCGCCCCCAGAACATCTGTCCGTCCTGCCGCCACACCATCGCGCGGCGCCAGAAGGCAAGAGGCTCCGGGCCGGCGAACACGCGGTCGGGCCTGCCAGGCGTTGCGTTCCAGGCCAGCGTCGAAATTCCGATGTTGAGCGCAATGAACGCGATCACGCCGGCCAGCGCCGCGATCGCCGGCCCGCCCGAACGCCGCCGTCGCGCCTGCCAGATCCCCGCGCCCAGCGTCGCCAGCAACCAGGGCGATACGATGAACAGGCCATCGGTATGAAACCACCGCGCACTCGCCAGCGAGAACAGCTGCACCGCATAGGTGTTCTGCAGATCGAGCAGCGGATGTGTCAACGCGCCCAGATAGCACAGCGCCACCAGCCAGCCGGCGTGCATCGGCAGCCCGCTTTTGAACACCGCCCCGCGCCGCATGTGCCAGCGGTCCAGCAGCCACAGCAACGCGGCCAGCAGCGGCGGCATCAGCAGCACCCCGCCGACAAGGCCATGCGTAAAGCCGCGATGCATCGCCAGCGGCGCCCACGGCGACCAGCCGAAGAACACGTCGATGTCCGGCATGTTGGCGGCCAGCACGCAGGCCGCCAGCCCTTTGCGGGTGCGGCGCTTCAGGCCGGTTTCGGCCAGCGCCCAGCCCACCAGGCTGTGCGTGATGTTATCCATGGGATACAGCGATCGTCATGCCGCGCCTATCGCCAGCGGCCACGCGCAACGCAAGCGGCAATACAGCCAGAACGGCGATCCGGGCCGTCCGCCGAAATCGCTTCCGTCCGTCGCAACGTTAACGCTCTCCTGCGAAAGACCTGCTACCTGCCCCTCCAAACGCGCTTCGTTGTTGTGGAGCCGAAAGCCCGCCCGCTAAAACCGGGGCCATGAACGACGCCCGGGGCGAGTCGCACCAGCGACCGTCCCCGCAACCTGGACACTCACGAACCGATGAACGATTTTACGTCCCTGCCTTATCGCCCGTGCGTGGGCGTGATGCTGGTCAATGCTGACGGCAAGGTGTTCGTAGGCAAGCGTATCGACACGCGGGAGGGGGACTGGTGGCAGATGCCCCAAGGCGGCGTGGACAAAGGCGAAGACCTGCGCGACGCCGCGCTGCGCGAATTGTGGGAGGAAACCGGCGTCACCGAAAAGCACGTCAAGCTGCTGTCGCAAACGCGCGAGGAACTGCTTTACGACCTGCCGGAGGAACTGGTTGGCAAGCTGTGGAAGGGCAAATACCGCGGCCAGCGCCAGACCTGGTTCCTCGCCCGGTTCGATGGCTCGGACGACGATGTGCGACTGGACGCGCACAAGCCGGCGGAGTTCTGCGACTGGAAATGGATCGAGGCGGAACTGCTGCCCGAGCTGATCGTCCCCTTCAAGAAACGCGTCTACCGCGCCGTTCTGGAAGAATTCCGCGCTTTGATTTGAGCGCAGCAGGGAGAATTTGGTTTGGGTAGAAGGTATCTGTCGTGCGGCACCTTAAGCCCCGAACAAACTCTCCGTTCACACCCCGTAGCCGGTCGTTCCACACCGGACTCAGCACTCCCAAAACTTGCTATTCGTGATGCAAAAATCAAAAGTTTTGCATCAGGCAGCGACGATTGGCTGACGGCAATTTACGGGCGTCAGAACGCTGGACGCGCCAGCGCCTTGAGCTTCAGTCTTGTACGCTCTTGCGCAACGACATCGTTCACCTTGCCCCTGAATCCCTCGGGATTGGCAATGAGCGCCAACAGAGGCGCGGCACGTCCGGTGACCCTGTCATCAGTCAGGCCATGCAGGAAGGTGCCTGCTTCTTCGAAGCTGCCGATCAGTCCCGAGGCGATTCCGGCTTCGTAACCCCACCAGCTGGGTGCCATCCTCTCAGGGCTACTTCGGGCACGTTCGATGACGAAATCGGCGATCATCTCGAAGGATGCAAACTGCTCATCCATCGCCAGGGCATTTGCGCGCGCTGTCTTGGCGATCTCGCCGGCCGCGCTTCTAAACTGGTCTTCGGTCTCAAACTCCGCATAGCAGTTCGATGAGACGGCCTCATTGAAGCTCATGAAACCAGCATCCACCCAGAGCCAGTGAGCCGCGTTCATTAGAGATACGCTCTTGGACCATCTGCTTGGCGTAAACTCCACCACGTTGAGCCACGAGCCACGATCTGCAAGCCACAGTCGAGATTGACCCTTCTGACGAAAACCGAGCGAAGCTAGCTCGGTTTTCGCAGCGGCAGCGATGATCCTGCTGTGCGTGTCGCTCATGCAGACATTGCTACCGCAGCAACGCCTGCTTTCCACGAACTTTTCGCGTCCATGATGCAAAATTCACAGGTTTCGCATCGACCAATGAACGACGGAAAATTGCGTTATCCGCCGATGCAAAAATCTGATGCGTTTTTACGCTGGCATCCGGTGTCGGCTTTTCCGTGGTGATGTCTCGAACGCCGCCGAGCCGCTCCCCGCCAAAAGCGCCGCTCACGGAACCCTTGGGCAAACCCGTTTCTGCCGCCCGTCCAGCCCTGCCTGACCGACCCGCGCACCCAAACCCAATCGCCGTGTATCAGTTTTCCGACGTTGCCGGCTTGGGCTGTTGCGGCGGGGCTTCTGCGGTGGCAACGCGGGGGGCCGGGCGGGCGGCGATGGCGCTGGCCAGGGTGCGCGTTTCGGCGCAGTCCTTGCCGCATAGCGATTCCAGCCGCGCCAGGCTGCGGCCGGCCTTTTCGGTCGCGCCCTTTTCGGCCAGTGCCAGGCCTTCGCCCGTCACAGCCGCCAGGTTGCGCGGATCACTGGCAAGGGCGACGCGATAGTAATGCAGCGCCTTGCCCTGCAGCCCTTCGCGCCGCGTAGCGTCGGCCAGCGCGAGCACCACGGTAACGCTGCCGGGATCGACCGTCAGCGCGGATTCGTACGCGTCGATCGCGGCGTTCAGGTTGCCCGCCGATTGCGCCGCGCGGCCCTGCTCCAGCAGCGCGACGGTGCGCGGATCAAGCTGTTCGGGCGGTTGCGAAAGCAGGACACTGGAAGACGTGGCGGCAAAAAGGGAAAGGGCAACGGCAACAGGCGTATAACGCATCAACAGGTCCTTGGCCGAGGTCTTCGTCCTCATCATGCCGGTAACGCTATCACAGCCGATTGAACCGCGCGACGAAAAATCCGTCCGTTCCATCGTGATGCGGAGACAGCCGCCAGCCCGGCCCGCGCGGGATCCCGGCAGGCAGCGCGGGCGCCTGCGCGCGGAAATCCGGGTGGCGCGCCAGAAACGCATCGGCCTGGCCTGCGCCCTCTTCGTCCAGCAGCGAGCAGGTGACGAACACCAGCCGCCCGCCGGGCCGCACCAGCGATGCAGCAATGTCCAGCAGGCGGGACTGGATGGCGACGTAGCGATCGAGGATCGGCCCGGTCAGCCGCCAGCGCGCTTCGGGGTTGCGCCGCCAGGTGCCGGTGCCCGAACACGGCGCATCGACCAGCACGGCATCCGCCTTGCCTGTGAAGCGGGCAAGCGCCTCCCTCTCGCGGTTGGCATCGAGCAGCACGGTCTCGATGATGGTGGCCCCGGCACGCTGCGCGCGCGGCGGCAACCGGGAAAGCCGCGCGCGGTCCGCATCACTGGCGATAAGCGTGCCCCGGTTGCCCATCGCGGCGGCCAGCGCCAGCGTCTTGCCGCCGGCCCCGGCGCACAAATCGATCACGGTTTCGCCCGGCTGCGCGTGCAATGCCTCGCATGTCAGCTGCGAGCCGGTATCCTGCACCTCGATCGCGCCAGCGGCATAGGCGGCGCACTGTTCGATGCGGGTTTCGGGTGCGAACCGCCATCCGTGCGCAGCGACCGTGCGCTCGCCCCCCTCCGGCAGTTCCACGTTCGCCGCCTTGAGCGTGTTCACGCGCACGTCCAAAGGCGCGCGGTCCAGCAGTGCGGCGGCCTGGGTGTCGTCGATGCCGCTATCGGCCAGACGCGCCATCAGCCAGCGCGGCGCGATGCCGCCTGACGCAACCGTCTCGTCCGAGGCAATGGGCGCAGGCGCGTGGCGCGAACCATCGAACAAGGCGGCCAAATCGGCATCGTCCGCCGCGACCCGGAGCATCGCGGCGCGGCCGCTTTCCGGGATTTCCCCGCAGGCGCGGATTGCGCGGTAGGCCAGTTCGCGCACCGCCCGGCGATCCGAGCTGCCCGCCCAGCGGCGGGTGCGGAACCAGTCGGCAATCAGGCGATCGGCGGGCGCGCCGTTGGTGCGCGCAGCCGCGATGATGAGGTCCAGTACCTCGATCGCAGCCTGCACGCGCGCAGCCGGCGTCATCGTGCGGGCGCCTTTGCCGCAGGCCAGCCCAAGCGCTTAGCGTGTAGGATAGTTCGGCGCCTCGCGCGTGATCGTCACGTCGTGAACATGGCTTTCGCGCAGGCCTGCGCCGGTGATGCGGATGAACTTCGAGTTCTTGCGCAGATCCTCGATCGTGGGCGAGCCGGTGTAGCCCATCGCCGCCTTGATGCCGCCGACCAGCTGGTGGATCACGTCCTTGGCCGGGCCCTTGTATGCCACCTGGCCTTCGATGCCTTCAGGCACCAGCTTCATCTGGTCCTTGATGTCACCCTGGAAATAGCGGTCTGCCGACCCGCGACCCATCGCGCCGACCGAGCCCATGCCCCGGTACGACTTGTAGGCCCGGCCCTGATACAGGAACGTTTCGCCCGGCGCTTCCTCGGTGCCGGCCAGCATAGAGCCGACCATGATGGTGGAGGCCCCGGCGGCCAGCGCCTTGGCCGCATCGCCCGAAGTGCGCAGGCCGCCATCGGCGATCACCGGAATGCCGGATTTTTCCGCTTCCTCTGCCGCTTCCATCACGGCGGTGAGCTGCGGCACGCCAACGCCGGCAACGATGCGCGTGGTGCAGATGGAGCCGGGCCCGATGCCCACCTTCAAGCAATCCGCGCCGGCATCGATCAGCGCACGCGCCGCCTCTGCCGTGGCGATGTTGCCCGCCACCACCTGGGCGGAGTTGGACAGCTTCTTCACCCGCTCCACCGCCAGCGCGACATCGCGGTTGTGGCCGTGGGCGGTATCGATCACCACCACGTCGCATTCGGCAGCCAGCAGCGCCTCGGTACGCTCGAACCCCTTGTCGCCCACCGTGGTCGCCGCCGCAACGCGCAGGCGCCCGGCTTCGTCCTTGGTGGCATTGGGGTAGGTGACGGCCTTTTCGATGTCCTTGACGGTGATCAGGCCCACGCAGCGGAAGCTGTTGTCCACCACCAGCAGCTTTTCGATGCGCCGCTGGTGCAGCAGGCGGCGCGCCTCGTCAGACCCGACGCCGACCTTCACCGTGGCCAGATCTTCGTGTGTCATCAGTTCGCGCACCGGCTGGGCGGCATTGTCGGCAAAGCGCACGTCGCGGTTGGTGAGGATGCCCACCAGCTTGCCGGACGCCTCAACCACCGGGATGCCGCTGATCTTGTTGGCCATCATCAGCGCCCGGGCCTCGCCCAGCGTGGCGTCAGGCGAAATGGTGATGGGATTGACGACCATGCCGCTTTCGAAGCGCTTGACCTGCCGCACGGCGGCCACCTGCTCCTCGATCGTGAGGTTGCGGTGCAGCACGCCGATGCCGCCCATCTGCGCCATGACGATCGCCATGTCCGCTTCGGTGACGGTATCCATCGCCGAGGATATGACCGGGATGTTCAGCCGGATCGAGCGGGTGAGCATCGAGGAGGTGTCGGCCTGCGTGGGCACGATATCGGACTTCGCCGGGCGCAGGAGGACGTCGTCGAAAGTGAGTCCGAGTTGGATGTCCATGTGCGCCACCGATGCCTTCAAGGGGAGATTCGTGGCGGCCCATGTAATCAAAGGGGGCCGCAAGGGCTAGGGCCTGATGTGCATCAATTTCATATGAGGCTGGTAGACGCCCGGAGCGCTCAGCGGGGCACCGTGGATTTGCGCGCGGATTTCGCCGCAACCGGCACCGCGCGGGTATCGGCGAACCAGCGCCCCAGCGCGGTGAGCAGGCGCACGTCATCCGCTGCGCCGCCCAGTTCCATCGGCTGGGCCAGATCGTCTGCCGGCTTGTGATACGGGCCGGCGAAGAACGCGCGCATGCGCCCCATGTCGCCATAGGCGGTGGTGACCATTACCGTGGGAATATCGTGCTGCAGCAGCGCCCAGCCGTCCTGGCGCTTCACATAGTCCTGCGCGTCGCCGTCCTGCGCCATGCGGAAACCGTTCTGCCGGGCAACGCGGGTAATGTCCTTGTCCAGCCCGGTCAGCCCCCGCCCGACAATGGCGATCGGCGTGCCGGCAGGCGCGATGGCGACCGAATCGATGTTGAACGCGGCGACGATCCGCTCGGGCGGGAGCGGCGGATTGTCGGCAAAGGCATGCGCGCCCAGCAGGCCGAGTTCTTCTGCGGTGGTGGCCAGGAAATACACGTCGCGGTCCATCTGCGGACCGCGTGACAAGCGGCGCGCCACTTCGGTCAGCGCCGCCACGCCGCTGGCGTTGTCAACCGCGCCATGACAGATCACTTCGGCGGCTGGGGCCTGCCCGCACTCCCCGAAATGATCCCAGTGCGCAACGAACAGCACCGCGCCGGCCTGACGGTTGCGGCCCGGCAGCTTGCCGATCAGATTGTGCGTGCGGATCGTGGTTTCGTGGGTCGTCGCCTCCAGCGTGGCGTTCACGTCCAGCACGATCGGCGTAAAATCGACTTGCGCAGCGGCGTCTTCCAGCGACGCCAGGGTCTGCCCGGTGCCCTTCAGCAACGTTTCCATCGTAGCGCGCCCGATGAACGCCTCAAGATCGCCGCCAAGCGAATCCTCGGACAAGGCATAGCCCGCCCGGCGGCGCTTGCGCACCACGTCCTCCAGCGTGCGCGGCCCGTCCAGCACGGTTAGCACAGCGGACGCGCCTTGGGTCAGCAGATCGTTCTGGCGCGCGCTGTCAGGCGTATCGCCATCCAGCACCACGGCCACCCGGCCCGCCAGTTCGGTGCGGCTGAAATCCTGACGGCGCGCCTTGCCCACGAACAGCAGCGGGGCATTGCGCACCATGCTGCGCTTCCCCGAAGTCAGCACCAGCACATCGCCCGGCGCCACCAGCATCCGCTGCCCGCGCCGCGTGAACTGCGCGGAGCCTTGCGCCGGTTCGCGCGCGACGATGTTCACGGGGGCAAACCACTCGTTGCCGGGATCGTTGGTGCCGGACACCAGCCCGATGTCGAACCACTGACGCGCCAGATACCGCAAGGTCCTGGCCTCGCCGTCCGTCCCCGGCTTGCGGCCATCGAAGGCGTCGCTCGCCAGCACCTCGATATGCTGGCGCAACTGCTGTTCCAGATCGCGGTCGGCACGGCTGATGGCTCCGGCCGGGATCGCGGGAACGGCCAGCATGGCGCACAGCACCGCCGCCCCGATCATCCTTGCCCGTGTTGCCCAAACGCCCGCCTGCATGGTTTGACACCTATACGACGCGCTTGCGCTCGCAATTGGAATTCTTCGCTTATCGCTCCGATCATACCGTTTTTGCCGATCGCTCCCGATCTGGCGCAGCACAGCCACACTGTGCCCTTGCCGGAACACGCGCCGGCTTGGCGCATTGATCGCGGCAGGGCACACGGCGCTTTCGCGCAACAGGGAGGGATACCGCGATGCGGCTAGACGATTTCGACCCCGACAATATCCGGGTTACGCAGGGCGGCAGCGGCGGAGGCGGCGGGTTTCCGTTCGGCGGCGGCGGCAAACTGGGCTGCGGCGGGCTGGTGATCGTGCTGATCGGGGCGCTGGTGTTCGGGGTCGATCCCGGCCAGATGCTCGGCTCGCTGGAAGGCGTGCAAACGCAGCAGGCGCCGGTTACCGCCCCGGCGCAAGGGCCGCAGAATGCCGAACAGCTGTGCCGCGCCAACGCCTATGCGCTGGAATCGTGCAACGCCCTCAGCTCTCTCAACAAGACCTGGCAGCCGCAATTTCAGAAGGCGGGCATCGCGTTTCAGCAGCCCACGCTGACGTTCTATTCCGGCGGTACCAACAGCGGCTGCGGCGCGGCGCAAAGCGCGATGGGGCCGTTCTACTGCCCGGCGGACCAGGGCATCTACATCGACACCAGCTTTTACGACCAGCTGGACAAGCAGCTTGGCGCCAAGGGCGATTTCGCCCGGTATTACGTGATCGCGCATGAATACGGGCACCATGTCCAGCACCTGACCGGCGTTGACGCGCAAGTGCGGCAGGCCCAGCAGCAAAATCCCTCGCAGGCCAACGCGCTGCAGGTGAAGATGGAGCTGCAGGCCGATTGCTATGCCGGCGTATGGGCAGGCAAGAACCGCAACCTGATCGAGCCGGGCGACATGGAGGAAGGCTTGACCGCTGCCAGCGCCATCGGTGACGATACCTTGATGAAGAACGCGGGCGAGGCAGTGAACCGCGAAAGCTTCACCCACGGCTCCAGCGCCGAGCGCGTCAGCTGGCTCAAGCGCGGGCTCGACAGCGGGAACGAGGATGCCTGCGATACGTTCAGCTGAATGAAAGGTGCCCTTTGAGGCGGCTGGCGACAGCGGGCACGGTTTCACATGGACCTGCAGGGAGAACGACGATGCGCCGCAAGGCTTTGGGGGCAATGGCTGTTTGGGGCGCCGTGGCGTTGATCGCCGCGCCGGCACTGGCGCAGGACAAACCGATCACCGACCGGGACCCGAACGCGGTAGACATCGCCAAGACGCCCATGACCGATCTGAACGTCGGACGGGACAAGGAAATCCCGGCCTTGCTGATTCGGGCGACAGACCACCCCTATTCACTCGCGAATCTGGGCAAGTGCCGCCAGCTGGCAGGCGCGATCCAGCAACTGGACGAGGTGCTTGGCCCCGATATCGACCTGCCCGCCGCCGAGCGCGAGCGGATCAGCGCCGGACGCGTGGGCAAGTGGGTCGTCGCCTCGCTGATCCCGTTTCGCGGCCTGATCCGCGAAGTGTCCGGCGCCAACGCGCAGGACCGCAAGGTCAACGCCGCGATCCAGGCGGGCCTCACCCGTCGCGGCTTTTTGAAGGGCGTGGGCGAGGCGAAGGGGTGCCGCTATCCCGCCGCCCCGGCCCCGGCCAGCGTCGTTCAGGCGCGGCTTGAAAAGCTGGAAAAGGGGGATGCCAAAGGCGCCGGGCATAATGGCGAACTGGCGTTCAAGTCCGAGCCTGACGTCAAGCAGACCAGCCCCCAGCCGTGACCGCGTCATACGTGCGCAGCGCCGGCATCGCGCTGGCGCTGATGGTAACCGGTTGTGGACAAGGCGACCCGGCTGCGTCGCCCACCACCGCCAAGGCGGGCATCGCGGGCGCATCGTCAAGTTCTTCGCAAGCGCCGATCCAGAGCAATGCGTCGCAAGCCCCTGTGCCGGCTGACCAGACCCTTGCCAGTGCGCCGCCGCAAGCAGACACTGCGCCTGTCCCCGCAGCCTCCGCGCCCATCGCCTGCTCGTCCGACATCGGCGAATCCGCCGCTGCGGCGCTGGTGTCGCAATGCGTGGCGGTGTCTCCCGCCACGCATCCACCATGCAACGCCGCCAATTCCTGCGCGATGATCCGCAACGAGATCGCCCGCAGTTGCGCGCTCATCGGTGACGATGCCAAAAACACCGCGCAGTGCCGCTATGAGCCAACCAGTCGGGCCGCTGCCGCCGACATGGTCCAGCGCTATTATGCCGCCATCAACGCGCATGACTACGCATCCGCCTACGAATTGTGGGGACCGAACGGTGGGGCCAGCGGCAAGACCCTGCCACAATTCTCCGCCGGTTTCGCGCAGACAGTGCGCACGAACGTGACAGTCGGTGCCGTATCGCCGGTCGAGGGTGCGGCGGGTTCGCTGTACGTGACGGTGCCGGTCAAGATCGATGCGCAACGCACCGATGGCACCCGTCAGCGCTTCGCCGGTACCTACACGCTGCGGCAGGTCAACCGGGGCATGGGCTTGTCGCAAGGCTGGCACATCGCATCCGCCGCGCTGCGCCCGGCCTGACGCGAGGTCAGCTACCAGCAGCCTCGCGCCGGGCGTCGGCGATTTCACTGTCGAGTTCGGCCAGCGTCTGCGCCTTGATATGCGCATCCAGGGCCGTGTTGGCGGCAATGGAATTCCGGGCGGCGCCCAGCGCATCCAGCGCGGCATGTTTGGCCGCTTCGGGCTCCCCGGTGCAAATCACCCGCGTGTTCGCATTTCTGGGCGGTGGCGATCTGTCCGCCGGGCAGCGCGAATCCAGCACCATCGTTCGCGCCGTCACCGATCCGCCTTCGCGTTGGACGATGCGGATCGTGCGCAGCGTACCGTCGGCAGACGTAGTGTCCTGCACTTGCGGCGTGCGCGCCTGTGCCCGCGCTGCCATTCTGGCGCCATACGCGGCCCGTTCCGCGCTGGCACGCAATGCAGCGGCAGTTGGCGCAACAGGCGGCACAGGCGGCATCGGTGGAACGGTCGTGAGCGGGGCGAGTGGCGGCATGGGCGGAAGCGGGGCGACAGGCGCTGCGGAATAACTGCTGTCCATCGGCGGGGCGCGCCCGTCTGACTCAACAGGATCGCTGGCATCGGATACGTCCGGCACGTCGGCCATCGGTGCCTCGTCCTGCGGCACCGCCCGATACGCACGCGGCGCTGGCACCGCCGGGGCGGTAGGGCGAACCTGCACGCCGCCGGCATCATCCATCGCGGCATAGCTGATCGTGGCGGTGGCCGGCACGGCGACGATGGCCAGTGCGAACAGGCTGCGCCCCAGCACGCGCCGTGCGGGCGTGATATCATGCGCGGACAGCGCCTTCAGGCGTTGCACGATCGGTTTTGCGCCGGACAGCGGTCCGGCCATGGGTGCCGCCAGGCCCAGCCGGGTGCCGCCGGCCATCGATGCGATCAACTGGCCGTAGCTGGCGCGCTCGGCGCGGGTGCGTCCCGCCATCACGCGCGCATCGCAGAACGATTCCTGATCCGCGCGCACCGCCCGCCATGCCGCCCAGCCCAAGGGATTGAACCAGTGCAGCGCAAACAGCGGCTGCATCACGATCAGCGCCAGCAGATCGCTGCCATTGTGATGCTCCATCTCGTGGGTGATGACGAAGTCCGAGGTTTCACTGTCCGCCTCGGCCAGGAAATTCCACGGCAAGGCGATCACCTTGTCGAACACCCCGAAGGCCAGCGGTGCGGTGATCGCGCGCGTTTCCACGATGCGCACGGCGCCGGACCGCGCTACCAGCCGCGCATCGGCCAGCAGATCCCGGCGCATCCAGCGATAGGTGACGAAGCGCCAGGCCAGAAAAAGCAGCGCGCCGGTTAGCCATACGGTCAGCGCCACGCTCATCCAGGGAACCTGCGACAGCAGGCCGGGCGCATCCGTAACGGGTGGGGCAGCGTGCGCCAGCGGGACCGCCGATGGCAGCGCAGCACCGCCAGTAACCGTGTGCATGGTTTCGACGGAGGGCACATCGGCGGCCGACGCGGTCAGCGACTGCACCCCGACGGTCAGGTGCGGCAAGAGCCCGCGCGGTAGCGCGAGCGGTGGCAGCACCAGCCGGATCATCGGCAGCGCCCATAAGGCATACGCCGCGCCCGCGCCGAACCAGCGCGAAACCGGGCGGCGCACCGCCAGCACCAGCGCCATCAGCGCGCCGGTGTACACCAGCGTATCGGTCAGCCATTCGATCATGACTTCAGCTCCTTGAGCAGGGCTTCGATCTCGGCGATGTCGTCGTCGGAGAGTTTTTCGGCCTGCGCCAGATGGGCGAACAGCGGCGCGGCCCGGCCGCCGAACAGCCGGTCGACGAGCCGGCGGCTTTCACCGCCGACATACGTGTCGCGCTCGATGCGCGGGGAATAGAGAAACCGCTTGCCGTCCGGCTCGGTGGTGACGGCCTGCTTGGTGACAAGGCGCGAGAGCAGCGTCTTGACGGTCGCCAGCGTCCATCCGCGCGGGCCACACACTTCCTCGCACACTTCCTGTGCGGTCAACGGGCTGCGATGCCACAAGGCTTCCATAACGGCCTGTTCCGCCTCGGAAATCCGCTCGGTCTGTTCGGGCAGTTTCGGCACTAAAGAGTCCTCGTTTACAGACGTAACCGATTACGTCTGTAAACATGAACGCTCGATGAATGAAACGGGCGCTGTACGGCAGCGGAAGGCCCTGCAGGTCAGGCTTTCTTGAGCGCCATGCCGAGCTGGATCAGAAATACCGCGCGCACGGTCAGGCTGATGGCGACAATTAGCGCCAGAAACGCCAGCGCGGTTGCCGGCATCGCGAACAGCAGCACCAGGCCCAGCACCACGTCAAGAGCGCCCAGCAGCAGACGCCAGCCGCGATCGTGCCGGGCCTTGAGCGCAAACGCGATCTGGAATCCGCCCGACACCAGCAGCCACGCGCCCATCGCCCACACCAGCGACAGCGCACCGGCCACCGGATTAACGATAGCGAAGATGCCGGCAACCACTGCCAGCACACCCAGCAGGATCTCCACCCACCGCGCGCGTGTCGACAGCGACGTCCATCCTGCCGCGATCGCCGCCACGCCGTACACCAGCAACACGACGCCTAGCAGCAGGCCGGTGGCAACGCCCGCGACCAGCGGGTTCACCAGCACCACCAGCGCCACCACCAGCAGCAGGATGCCGTAGCCCAGCACCCAGCCCCAGCTGTTGCCGGGCGCGCGGGTCATCTGGCGGACCAGCGGGTCAGCCTCCACCTGCGGTTCGAGCAGCGGGTCGATGGTAGAGCGTTCCATGCAAGGCGTCCTGTGCGGCAGCGGTCGGTTTCATCGGAACAATGCACAAGGCCCGCGCCGGTTGCGCGCACGAAAAAGGGCGGCGCGCCTTGCCGGCCCGCCGCCCTTTTCGAAGTGTCCGTCGATGCGGGCGATCAGTACACGCGGGCTTTGGGCTTGATGTACTCAACGTCGTCGGTAAGCGTGAATTCGTGCACCGGACGGTAGCCGATCTTCACGTCGCCGCCCTTGCCGCCCCAGCCGTTGAACCAGGTTGCGGTGTGCTTCATCCACTCGGCATCGTTGCGGTTGGGGAAATCCTCGTGCGCATGGGCGCCGCGGCTTTCCTGGCGGTTCTGCGCGCCGTGCAGCGTCACCGTGGCCTGTGCGATCAGGTTGTCCAGTTCCATGGTTTCCACCAGGTCGGAGTTCCAGATCAGGCCGCGATCGGTGACCTTGATATCGTTCATCTTCTGATACGTGGCGGCCAGCTTTTCCTTGCCTTCGACCATCAGTTCGTCGGTCCGGAACACTGCGGCGTGCAGCGACATCGTGCGCTGCATCTCGGTGCGGATTTCCGCCGTGGTCGAACTGCCGTTGGCGTTGCGGAAGTGATCCAGACGGGTGAGGGCCAGATCCGCCGAATCCTTGGGAAGTTCCGGCTGGGTGCCGTTGGGCGTCAGGTTTTCCTTGAGATACAGGCCGGTCGCACGACCGAACACCACAAGGTCGATCAGCGAGTTGGAGCCCAGACGGTTGGCGCCGTGGACCGAAACGCACGCCGCCTCGCCCACCGCGAACAAGCCCGGCACCACGGTTTCGGGATCGCCATCGGGGCCGATGGTCATCACGCGGCCATTATAGTCGCACGGGATGCCGCCCATGTTGTAATGCACGGTGGGCACCACGGGCAGCGGCTGGCGGGTCAGGTCGACGCCAGCAAAGATCTTGCCGCTTTCGGTGATGCCCGGCAGACGTTCGCCCAGCACCTTGGGATCGATGTGATCGAGGTGCAGGTAGATATGGTCCTTGTGCGGACCCACACCCCGGCCCTCGCGGATTTCCAGCGCCATCGAGCGCGACACGACATCGCGGCTGGCCAGGTCCTTGGCGGACGGCGCATACCGCTCCATGAAGCGTTCACCTTCGGAATTCGTGAGGTAACCGCCCTCGCCGCGCGCGCCTTCGGTGATGAGCACGCCCGCGCCGTAGATGCCGGTAGGGTGGAACTGCACGAATTCCATGTCCTGCAGCGGCAGGCCGGCGCGAAGCACCATGCCGCCACCATCGCCGGTGCAGGTATGGGCCGACGTGGCGGTGTAGTAGCAGCGCCCGTAGCCGCCCGTCGCCAGCACCACGGCCTGCGAGCGGAAGCGGTGGATCGTGCCGTCATCCATGCACAGCGCGATCACGCCCACGCACTTGCCGCCTTCCATGATGAGGTCGATGGCGAAGTATTCGATGAAGAAGTCCGCCGCATACTTCAGGCTCTGCTGGTACAGAGCGTGGAGCATCGCGTGGCCGGTACGGTCAGCGGCGGCGCAGGTACGCTGCACCGGCGGGCCTTCGCCCATGTTCTGCATGTGGCCGCCGAACGGGCGCTGGTAGATCGTGCCGTCCGGGTTGCGGCTGAACGGCACGCCGGCGTGTTCTAGTTCGTACACGGCCTGCGGCGCTTCGCGCACCATGTATTCGATGGCGTCCTGATCGCCCAGCCAGTCAGACCCCTTGACGGTGTCGTACATGTGCCAGGTCCAGTGATCGGGCGTGTTGTTCTTGAGGCTGGCCGCGATACCGCCCTGCGCTGCCACGGTGTGTGAGCGGGTGGGGAACACCTTGGTGATGCACGCTGTGCGCAGGCCCGCTTCGGCCGCGCCCATCGTGGCGCGCAGGCCCGAGCCGCCCGCGCCGACGACGATGGTGTCATACGTATGGTCGATGATCTTGTAGGAAGGGGCGGACATCAGGCGTGGGCTCCGAGCGCGAGGCGAACGATGCAGAACACGCCGAACACGGCGCCGCCGATGGCGGCCAGGTTCAGCGCAATCATCAGGACGAGCTTGTTGGCATCATGGACGTAATCCTCGATCAGCACCTGCAGGCCGAGGCGCGCGTGCCAGAACGTGGAGACGACCAGCAGCAGCATCATGACCGCCGGCACCGGCCGGGCGATCCATTCCACCACGGTGGCGTAGGACAAGTCCGGTAGCAGCAGCAGCGATACAACCAGGAACAGCACCGTCAGCAGGTTGCTGATGGCGGTGAAGCGATGCACCAACCAGTGATGCACGCCGCCCTTGGCCGAGCCGAGGCCGCGCACGCGGCCGATGGAGGTTCCGTTACCCATGATTCACAACCCTCAGCGAAGCAGCACGATCGCCCAGAAGGCGACGGTGAGCAGCACGCCCACGATGGGGCAGATCAGCGCCCAGGTCTTGTTGACCGACAATTCATAGCCGGCGCCGGTATCCAGCACCAGATGGCGCAGGCCGCTGCTCATGTGCGAGAAGAACGCCCACGTGATGCCCACCAGCACGAGATAGCCGATCGGCGAGGTCATCACGCTTACGAAGGTCGCGTAGGACGCGGGCCCTCCGGCAAGCGCGCCCAGCCACCACAGCAGCACGCCCAGCGCGGCAAAGGCCATGCCATCGCCGGTGACGCGGTGCAGGATCGACACGAACATGTGCGGGCCCCACTTCCAGATCTGGAGGTGCGGCGAAAGCGGACGGTTCTTGGTCCCGGCATTGGCCATGGCGCTTGCGAATCCCCTTGCCTGCGGCGGCGCGACAACGCCGCCCTGTTGCATGCCCCTTAGACAAATCGAAGCGCGGTGCAAGCATCGGCGGCGCAAAACTACGCCTATCCAATGTGCTGGAGAGGGTAGCGGCAATGCCTGCAAGATCATAAAGCAGGGGATATGAAACCTAGTTTGAAAGCTGCGGCGTTGTCTTTTGCGCTGGCCCTGCTGCCTGCTGCCGCCCATGCCGCGCGCCCTGCCGCCGATCAATTCACCCCCGCCGCTCTGGCCAAGGCCTGCGCGGGCAAGGATGGGTGGACCGACCCCGCGCCGCCCGCCCGCGTTTACGGCAATACCTGGTATGTGGGCACGTGCGGCATCACCGTGATCCTCATCACCAGCCAGAACGAGGGACGCGGTTCGCACATTCTCATCGACGGCGGCCCGGCTGCGGCGGCGCCGCTGGTGCTGGCCAACATCCGGCGCGCCGGGTTCAACCCGCGCGACGTGCACTGGATCGTCGCCACTCACGAACATGACGACCATGCCGGCGCCCTGGCCACGATCCAGCGCGCGACCGGCGCGCTACTGGCCGCGCTGCCCGCCCAGAAGACCGCGCTGGAAGCGGGCCATGCCTCCGCCCAAGACCCCCAGGCAGCGGGCCTGAAGCCGATCAGCCCGCTCAAGGTGACGCGGACGCTGGCCGATGGCGGCAAAGTCGTGGCCGGCACCGTGATCGTCACCGCTCATGCCACGCCTGTCCACGCGCTCGGGTCCACCAGCTGGACCTGGCAATCATGCGTAGCGCCCGGCCAATGCCGCACCATCGCCTATGCCGACAGCGCCTCGACCATCTCGGAAGGCGACTACCGCTTCAGCGACCACGCCGACCGCATCCGCGCCATCCGCGGCGCGTTGCCCAAGATCGCCAAATTACCGTGCGATATCCTGATCACGCCCCACCCCTCGCAAAGCGACCTGATGGAACGCTTTGCCGGTGATAAGCCGCTCGTCGATCCCGGCGCCTGCCGCGCCTATGCCGATGCTGCGCGCGTCCGGCTGGAGGCGCGGCTCGCCAAGGAAGAGCAGAAGCCGCGATGAGCTGGAAAGTCACCGCCTTTGCCCCGCGCCCCATGATCGAGGGCGCGCTGGTCGCTCACGAAGACGCGTGGGACTGGGATCATGATATCGTCCTCTCAGGCCGCGAAGTAGCGGAAGACCAGCCGGACGACTGGCAGCTGGAAGCCTGGCTTGATCGCAAACCCACCCGGGCTGACAAGGCCGCGATTGCGCGCCTGTTCGCCGGTAGCACTGCGCCTGCTCCCAAGCTGAGTGTCGAGCAGCTGCCCGACACCGACTGGCTGGTGGCCAGCCAGGACGGCCTGGAGCCGATCCGCGCCGGGGTGTTCCACGTCCATACGCCCGATCATCCCGCCAGCAATGAGCCGGGGCTGTTCGATTTCACGATCCCCGCCAGCCAGGCGTTCGGCACCGGCCACCACGCCACCACAGCGGGGTGCCTGGCGATGCTGACGCACATGAAGGCGCACGGCGTGATCGTGCGCAACTGCGCCGATATCGGCACCGGCACCGGCCTGCTCGCCTTTGCCGCGCTCAAATTGTGGCCGCATACGCTGGCCATCGCCAGCGATATCGATGGGGTGTGCGTAGGCGTGGTGGAAGACAACGCAGCCGCCAACGGCATCGCCCTGGGAGCCGGTCGGGGCCAGCTGACGATGACGGTGGCGGCGGGAATGGACAACCCGCTGATCGCGGCGCGCGGGCCTTATGATCTGGTACTGGCGAATATCCTGGCCGGCCCACTGGTGTCGCTCGCCCCCGATTTTGGCAAGGCGCTGGTGCCCGGCGGCCATCTGCTGCTGGCCGGTCTGCTGGAAACGCAGGAAGCGGCGGTGCGCGCCGCGTGCGCGCGGGCCGGGCTGCGCTTGGCCGCACGCATGGTGAGTGGAGACTGGTCGATCCTGTGGCTACGCAAGCGCCGCCGTTGGCAGGACTAGGCGGCGTAAAGGTCCAGCCGCTGAAGCGCGCGGCTGCTGCCGACCATCAGCGCCTGCTGCGCGGCTGATAGCGGTGCGTCAAAGGCAACACCGGCGCGGTCCTGCACGATCCAGCGCACGGTTGCGCGCACGCAGCCCCCTTCCAGCGCAAAGCTGACGCGCTGGCCCTGCGCCAGGCTTTCAGCCTCCAGCACCAGCTGGCACCCGTCCTCCGAGATGTGACGTGCCATTGCCGATGCGTGCGCAGGCTGGGCCTGCAGCGTGGAGGCGTTGGCGCCCGTCATGGCAACGGAGTCGGTGGTCATCCGCAAGGTCATTAACAGTGGTGAATCGGTTGTAAATGCTTCCTGCGATCGAATGCGTACATTTTACACAGTTTCTACAGGCACTTAGGGGAAATATCGTAAATACCCGTTAACCTTTCGTGATTGCCGCAAATTAACGCTTCTACGCAATACTACTTGGGCGACAGGGGTTTGGCGCAGAAACGGAAAACCAGTCATGGATGACGTCGATACCGCCCGGCCGGCCGTGGTCACCGGGCCACTGGGCGAGCCGCTCAGCAAGGACACACTGCCACCGCCCAATACATCGCGCTGGGTAGTGCGCCGCAAGGCCGAAGTGGTTGCCGCCGTGAACGGCGGGCTACTGACCTTCGCCGAAGCGTGCGAACGCTATGGCCTGACGCTGGAGGAGCTGGCCTCGTGGCAACGCTCGATCGAGCGTGAAGGGATGGCGGGCCTGCGCGCCACGCGCGTCCAGCACTATCGTCAGGTCCACGAGCGGCGCGGCCGCTACAGCTGACGCACCCTATCCGGCAGCCTTGACGATCGCCGCCCATTCCTCTTCGGTCAGGACGGTGATCCCCAGTTCCGCCGCCTTCTTCAGCTTCGAACCCGCGCCCGGCCCCGCCACCACGATGTCGGTCTTGGGCGATACCGAACCCGCCGCCTTGGCGCCAAGCCGCTCGGCCTGCGCCTTGGCCTCGTCGCGGCTCATCGTCTCCAGCTTGCCGGTGAACACCACGGTTTTGCCCGAGACTTCGCTCTGCGTCGTCTCGACGATGTAAGGCGGGGGCGACACTTCGGACAGCAGATCGTCCCACACCGCGCGGTTGTGCTCTTCATGGAAGAAGTCGCCCAGCGCCTCGATGACCACCGGCCCGACCCCGTCGATCGACACCAGTTCGGCGTAGGCGTCCGTAGCCGCTTGCCCGGCCGCCTCCCCGTCCTTGACAGGCGCCTGCTCGGCCAGCGCGCGCAGCGCCGGCAGGGTGGTGAAGCGCTTCATCAGATCGCGCGCCGTCACCGCGCCGACATGGCGGATCCCCAGTCCGAATAGCAGCCGCGCGGCATCGGGCGCACGCTTGTTTTCCACTGCCGCCAACAGGTTGTCCACAGACTTGTCCTTCCATCCCTCCAGCGCCAGGATCTCGGACCGGCGCTTGCGCAGGCGGAAGATGTCGGCGGGGCTTTCCAGCCAGCCGTGCGCGAAAAACTCATCGATGGTCTTTTCGCCCAGCCCCTCGATATCGAGCGCCGCACGGCTGACGAAGTGCTTCAGCCGCTCGGTCCGCTGGGCGGGGCAGATCAGCCCGCCTGTGCACCGCACGTCCACCTCGCCCTCCTCGGCCACCGCTTCCGAACCGCATTGCGGGCAATGATCGGGAAAGACGAAGGCGGGGCGCGCCGCATCCCGAGTAAGGTTGTCCACCACTTGCGGGATCACGTCGCCCGCGCGTTGCAGCACCAGACGATCGCCGGGGCGCACCCCCAGCCGCGCGATCTCGTCGCGGTTGTGCAGGGTCACGTTGGTCACCGTCACCCCGCCCACCAGCACCGGGCGAAGGCGGCCCACCGGCGTCAGCTTGCCGGTGCGGCCCACCTGGATATCGATCGATTCCAGCGTCGTCTCGGCGCGTTCAGCCGGAAACTTGTGCGCCAGCGCCCAGCGCGGCGACTTGGCGACGAAGCCCAGCCGTTGCTGCAAGTCCAGTCGGTCGACCTTGTAGACCACCCCGTCGATCTCGAACGGCAGCGCGGCGCGTCCGTCGCGAATGGCGCGGTAAGCCTCCAGCATATCATCCAGCGTTTCGCAGCGGCGGAATTGCGGGGAGACCGGCAGGCCCCAGCTTTCGATGCGCCGGATCACCTCGTGCTGGCTGGCGCCGGGCAGCGCGCTGGCTGCGCCCCAGCCATGCGCCCAGAACCGCAAGGGGCGGCGCGCAGTGACCGACGCATCCTTCTGCCGCAGCGATCCGGCGGCGGCGTTGCGCGGGTTGGCGAACTGGCGCACTTTCGCATCGTCGAACGCCTCGCCGCGCGCCTCTGCCAAACCGCGCGCCTCGTCCATCAGCTGCGCGTTCAGGGCCAGGAACGCAGCCTTTTCCATGTAGACTTCGCCGCGGACCTCGAAAATCTCTGGCACATCATCGCCAGCAAGTTGCTGCACGATGTCGGGAATGTGGGCCACGTTGGGCGTCACGTCCTCGCCCACCTGCCCGTCCCCGCGCGTGGCGGCGCGCACCAGCCGCCCGTGTTCATAGCGTAGCGAGCAAGACAAGCCGTCGATCTTGTCCTCTGCCGTCATCGCCAGCGGCGCATCGGCAGGCAAAGACAGGAACCGGCGGATGCGGCCTAAAAACTCGGCCACTTCCTCGTCGGCAAAGGCATTGTCGAGGCTCATCATCCGCACCTCGTGCACCACTTTGCCCAGCGGCGAGGCGCCGACGTCGTGCCCCACTTTGGCAGCGGGCGAATCGGCGCGGACCAGAAGGGGATAGGCCGCCTCCAGCGCGGCATTGCGCCGCACCAGCGCATCATATTCCGCGTCTGTGATCTCGGGCGCATCATCCGCGTGATACAGGCGATTGGCCCGGTTGATCTGGCGCGCCAGACGCATCAGTTCGTTGGCGGCTTCGGCTTCGCCAGCGGCGTCGTTGGAAGGCGTTTTTTCAGTCATCGTTTCTGTTCAAGTGCGGCATGAGCATCACGCTGGGTTTCCATTGCGCGCCTGCCCGCTGGCTACAAGACGAGGCGCAGGTGCCTGACGGATCAGATGCCGATTTGAGCACATTTACGATGTTGGATCGAGAACCGCTGAACGCCCATATCGTGGGTGACATAGCCCACCGGGCAACGGGAAACCGCACCATCCGGGTAGCGTATTTCAATGCTGCCGCTTGCATCGGAACCATCCCACCTACCCCAATACGCACCATCGACGTTTTGCATCAGGCGCGCAGATTTTCCATTCAGAGTGAGCGTTCCGCCCTCAACTTTTTCATCGACGAAGATCGCGAACATGACGGGCGTTGAACAGCCACTCAGCAAAGCCAGCAAGCCAGCTATCGCACCACTGCGTCGTTGCATTCAAACCCGCTCCAGCAGGCGGTCGGCCTGCGCCCGTGCCTCGTCGGTCACTTCCGCGCCGGACAGCATGCGGGCGATTTCCTCCTTGCGGTCCGCCGGGGTGAGCGGGGTGACGGATGTGCGCGTGACGGTGCCCTGGCTGGACTTGGCGATCATGTAATGCCGGTCCCCGCGCGCGGCGACCTGGGGGGAGTGCGTGACGGCGAGCAACTGACCGCCCGAGGCCAGCCGCGCCAGCCGTTCGCCGATCGCATCGGCCACCGCGCCGCCCACGCCCCGGTCGATCTCGTCGAAGATCACCGTGGCCGCGCCGCCCTCTTCCGCCAGCGCGACCTTGAGCGCGAGGATGAAGCGCGACAGTTCGCCGCCGCTGGCGATCTTGGCGAGCGGCGCAAAATCCGCGCCGGGGTTGGTGCTGATCAGAAACTCCACCGCGTCCATGCCCGATGGTCCCCACCGCTCTTCGGGCAGGCGCACCACCGAGGTCTGGAACCGCGCCGCGTCCAGCTTCAGCGGCGCAAGTTCGGCGGCCACCGCTGCATCCAGGCGCTTGGCCGCCGCGCGGCGCAGATCGTGCAGCGCACCCGCCTTGTCGCGATAGGCCAACGCGGCTTTTTGTGCCGCCTGTTCCAATGCCGCCACATGCTCGCTCCCGCCCTCGATCGCGTCGAGCGCGGCGCGCATTTCGGCCATCCTGGCGGGCAGGTCATCCACCTGGCAGCCATGCTTGCGGCCGGCGGCGCGCAGGTCGAACAGGCGGGTTTCCACCCGGTCCAGTTCGGCAGGCTCGAACGCCAGCGCATCGGCGGCACGGTCCAGCGCAGCCTCGGCTTCGTCCGCCTCGATCACCGCGCGGTCCAGCGCGGCCAGCGCCTCGGCCAGCAGGTCGTGTTCGCCGGCGATCCGGTCCAGCCGGCGCGAAGCTGCGCGCAGGCGCGCGATCGCCGAGTCCGACCCGGTCCACACGTGTTGCAGGGCGGACAGATCGTCAGCCAGCTTTTCGCCCTTCTGCATGTCCGCGCGGGCAGACGCCAGCTGCGCTTCCTCGCCATCCTCGGGCGCCAGCGCGGCCAGTTCGGCCAGATGGGCGAGCAGCAGATCCTGATCCTCGGCGGCGCGGGCCACTTGCGCGCGGGCATTGTCCAGCGCGTCCTGCGCGGCGCGCCACGCTTTCCAGGCGGCTTCCACCCCTGCAACCTCACCGCCGGCAAAGCGGTCCAGCAAGGCGCGGTGGCCGCGCGCATTCACCAGTCCGCGATCGTCGTGCTGGCCGTGGATCTCGACCAGCGCCGGGGCGATTTCGCGCAGCAGCGCCACACCGACCGGCTGATCGTTGAGGAAGGCCTTCGAGCCTCCGTCCACCCGCAGCTGGCGCTTGAGGATCAGCGGTTCGCCCGGTTCCACCTCAAGCCCGGCGTCGTCTATCGCGGCGCGCACGGAGGCGGGCAATGCGGCGAAATCGAAGCTGGCGGTAACGCTGGCCCGGTCTTCTCCGCCGCGCACCAGGCCGCTGTCCGCCCGGTTGCCCAGCACCAATCCCAGCGCATCGAGGAGGATCGACTTGCCCGCGCCGGTTTCCCCGGTGAGCACGCCAAGTCCTCGCGCGAAATCAAGGTCGAGCGCGTCGATCAGGACGATGTTGCGGATGGAAAGCCGGCTCAGCATGTTCGCGAGGCGTTCTAGCCCAAGCTAAGTCGCGCGTCACCCCGCTTCGCGCAACGTCAGGCCGGCTTCACGAACCGGAAAAGAGGTGTGCCATGAAGGTCAGCCAGCCCAGCGCCAGAATGCCGGCAATCGCCATGCGTTCGGGCACCCAGATGCGTGACCTCGCACTGCCAGAGCGCGGATCGGCCCGGAGATCGGGGCGCGGCGCGAAATCGTGATTCATATCCATGCGACCAGCCCTCTCCTGCCGATACTATCCGGCGGCGCCGCTTATCGCGCGCGCCGCCAGCAGACCGGTCTGCACCGTTATTGGTGCATCAAGCGTTAAGGCTGTTCCGAAAAATCGGGAAATTACTAAAAGTTCATTCAGCAATCGCTTCTGCAATTTTCCCGATCAGAAGCTGGACGAGACCGTGAAGCCCCAGGTGCGCGGATCGCCAGGCAGGCCGGCGATCAGGCCAGTGTTACCGGGGCCAACGAACAGCTGCTCGAAGTAGTGCTGGTCGAACGCATTGCGGACCCAGCCGTAGAGGTTGAACCCGTCATCCGTCCGGAAGCCCGCGCGGAAGTTGTGCAGGCTGTAGCCGGCCACCCAGGTATAGGCGGATGGCGACGGGTTGGACGAGAAGTTGGAGCGATAGCTGCCGTCATAGCCCACGTAGACCTGGCCGTCCTTGCCCAGCAACTTGACCGGGGTGTTGGCCTCCGCACCGAACGAGAGCGACCATTTCGACACGCCCGGCAGGCGCTGGCCGGAAATGTCGCAGTTGGCCGGGCTGAGGCCGGGCGTACCCGCCGCAGCCGGGGTCTGGGTGCCGGTGGCCACGGTGCCACCCGACAATTCTGGCGGGCACGGCGCGTCTACGAACTTCTTGTACTTGGCATCGGTGTAGGCGCCGTTGGCATAGGCGTTGAACCGCTCGCTCGGCCGGATCGAGAAGTCCGCTTCCACGCCCTGCACGCGCACCTTCTGCGCATTCGCCAGATAGCCGCGCAGCACCCCGTACTGGCCGTTGTTCACGTTGGCCTGATAGTTGCCGATATCGGTGCGGTAGATCGACAGGTTGAAGGTGGCCTTGCGGTCCCAGAACTGGGTCTTGATCCCCGCTTCGTAGTTGTGGACCGATTCGGGCTTTACCGTGGCTGCAGCCAGGATCGGATTGTTGCTGGCGTCGGTAGGCACGCCGTTGAGGTTGATGCCGCCAGACTTGAACGACTTGGCGTACGTGGCGTAAACCAGCACGTCAGGTGTGATCTTGTAGCTGGCGTTGAAATCGTAGCTGAAGTTCCAGTCGCTGAATTCCGGCGCGATCTGCTGCGGCGTATAAATGGCCAGCTGCGCGGTCTTGCGTGCGCTCGTCGGGCCGGTCAGCAGCACCGGATTGCCTTGGCCGTCGAACACCGTGCGCTGGTAAAAGCCTTCCTTCTTGTCGTAGTTCAGGCGCACGCCGGGCTGGATGGTCAATTCAGGCGTGATGTGCCAGCTGAGCTGCCCGTACAGTGCGGCGCTGGAATTCTTCAGGTACTGCGTGTTGTACGCCACCAGACCGTTCAGGACCGAGGGATCTTTCGACAGCGCATTGGACGGCGCGATATTCCACAGGCTGGACGCGGAACCCTGCGATTCGGTGCCCTGCGTATCAATGCGCTGGTAAAAGCCGAACGCACCGACCACGAAGTCGATCTTGTCGCTGCTGTAGTTGTAGCGCAGTTCCTGCGTGTACTGGTCCTGCTGCGAGGGGTTCTGCGAGAGCGCGACGATCGGCAGCCCGGTAAAGTCACGGTCGTTGGACGGGTTCCAGTCCCAGAAACGCCAGGCGGTGACGGACGTCAGCGTGCCGCCGCCCACATCCCACTTCACCCGCAGCGACGCGCCGCCGATCTTGTTCTTGGCCTGCAGCGGGGTATCGAGGTCAGTCAGCCGATCGAACGCATTGGTGCTGGGCGGCGCATACCCTTGCGCGGCGGCCAACGCGGCGAACTGGCGGTTGAGCGGGCGCTGGGTGGCGCCGGTACGCACATAGACCGAACCGCAGCAGTTCGCGTCCTGGTTGCTGAAATCGCCGGCTAAGGTAACTTCCAGCGTATCGATGGGCTTCCACAGCAGCTGCCCGCGAAGGCCCAGGTTATCCTGGCTCTGGATCCACTGGTCGGTCGTGACATTATAGATCGTGCCGCGCCGGCTGGTTGTGGACATCGCCACGCGCACCGCCAGCGTATCGGACAGCGGGCCGGACACCGCCGCCTTGGCCTGCTTGAAGTTGTAATTGCCGACCGACACCTCGGCCTTGCCCTCGAAATCGAACGTGGGCTGGTTGGTGGTGATGTTGATCGCGCCGGCGGTGGTGTTCTTGCCGTACAGGGTGCCTTGCGGGCCGCGCAGCACTTCCACCTGCTTCACGTCCAGAAAGTCGAACGTGGCCGACGCCACGCGCGAATTGTAGACATCGTCCACATAGATGCCCACGCCCTGCTCGATACCGTCGTTGGTCAGGCCGAATGGCGCACCCAGGCCGCGGATATTGACGGCGGTATTGCGCGGGTTGGACGAATAATACTGCAGCGTGGGGGTCAACTGCTGGAGGCGGCCAACGTTGAACGCCCCGGTCGAATCGATGTGATCGCCGCCCACCACCGAGATCGCCAGCGGCACGCTCTGGCTCGATTCCTGGCGGCGACGGGCGGTGACGACAATATCGCTGCCACGATCGCGCGCACCGGTGCCCACCGACGTCTGCGAATCCTGGGCTGGCGCGGCTGCATCAGCGGCAACGGTATCGGCTGCGGGCGCATCCGCCGTTTCCGCATGGGCTGCCGGCAAGCCGATCAGCGCCGTGGTGAGGATCGTGGTGCCCAGCAGGGCGCCGCGCAAAAGGCCGTTCATGTGGTCAAATCCTTTCGTAAGGGTATTGAGCGCGTCAGGCCCGGCCGGTTGCCGGCGGGCAGTATGGTCGAGCGCGGCATTGGTGCGCGATACGGCGGATGTCATGATGCTGCCCCCTGAAGACTTGTGTCGTTGGAGGCGGCCTAATGTCAACTATTTTAGTGGACAATACAGTTCGACTATCAGGGTATAAAGCCAGACTCTACGCTGCGGACAGCCCCGCGGACCCACCTTGACTTTACGAACCATTTAGGTTATACGCCGCAGCATCCTGACCTGGCGCGGCCGCGCCGGGAACGGTGTTTCGGGTCGGCGCCCTGGCGGCACGCGAGCGTAACAAAGCGGGCTTGCGCGCTTCACACCACGGTGGCGGGGCGCTTGTGCCCCCAAGCCTCGGACCGGCGCTGATTGCGAGCCTGCGCCGCCGGACCGGAACCGCTTTCCCCCAAGGCCGAGCCGGGCTGCGAACGCTCCTACCCGGCCATTCGCGCGTGCATGCACCCCCCTCGCGTCCCGCAAAGGACGCCTTGGCGCCGACCCGATGTTCCTTTGGGTTGTTAGGCAAATCCCCGGCGTTATCCCGCATTCGCCAGCGGGTGCCGGGGTGTGCCGTGACGGCAGCTCCCGGTCAGACCTTTGCTTTCAAACGGGAATCGTCCACCGACGGCCCACCGGTCAGGCGGCAACATCCTGCGGCGCGTGCTTGCGCATCAGCTTGTAGGCGCGTTGATACCAAGGGCTTTGCGGATAGTTGTGCTCCAGCACCGCCGCCGCCTTCTGCGCCTCGTCCGGCACGCCAAGCGCCAGATAGCCTTCGACCAGGCGATACAGCGCCTCGGGTGTGTGGCTGGTGGTCTGGAATTCGTCCACCACGGTGCGGAAGCGCAGCGTTGCCGCCAGCCACTTGCCGCTGCTTTCGTATGACCTTCCGATGGTCATTTCCTTACCGGCCAGGTGATCGTTCACCAGATCGATCTTGAGCTGCGCATCGCGCGCATAGACCGTACCGGGATAGCGGCGCATGATGTCCGTCAGCGCCTGCTTGGCCTGCGCGGTGGTTTTCTGGTCACGCGTCACGTCGCTGATCTGCTCGTAATAGCACATCGCGATCAGGTAATACGCGTAAGGCGCGTCCTTGTTGCCCGGGTGGATCGACAGGAAGCGCTGCGCGGACTGGATCGCCTTGTTGTAATCGCGCGCGGCGTAATAGCTGAACGCGCTCATCAACTGGGCGCGGCGGGCCCACGGCGAGTAAGGATGCTGGCGCTCAACCTCATCGAACAGGGCGGCGGCCTGCTTGGTTCGGCCTGTTTCCAGCCGTTCCTGCGCAGCGGCATAGAGCGTGTTGACATCACGTGCGACGTAGGCGGTGTCCTTGTTCTTGGCGCGCCCCCCGCATCCTGCGGTGAGCAGGATCGCCCCCGTGGTGGCAAGGAGAACGGCGGATTTCAAGGGCGAGCGTGCGAACATGGGTGGGTCTATAGCCAGCACCGGGCTGAACGCCAAGTGAAGTTGCATTCCGTGCGCAATGCAATTGTCGCAAGCCCTTGCGTGCCCTACCCTGCCCGGCATGGCAGGCAGCAGCGATCTTTATTCCCCCGTCCTTTCCGATGCCCTGGTGATCCTGGGCGCCGCCGGCATCGTGATCCCGGTGTTCAACCGCTTTCGCATCACGCCGGTGATCGGTTTCATCCTGGTGGGCCTGCTGGTCGGCCCCTTTGGCCTTGGCCGGCATGTGTTCGATTATCCCTGGCTGTCCTACTTCACGATCACCGATCCTGACGGGCTGGAGGTGTTCGCCGAATTCGGCATCATCCTGCTGCTGTTTTCGATCGGGCTGGAACTGTCGTTCCAACGCCTGTGGCAGATGCGCCGCATGGTATTCGGGCTCGGCTCGCTGGAGCTCATCTTCATCGGCGCCTCGCTGACGTTCATCCTCGCCGCGATCGGGCAGACGTTTTCCGGCGCGCTGGCACTGGGCCTCGCGCTCGCGCTGTCCTCCACCGCGCTGGTGCTCAAGATCACCGACACCACCACCCCGGTGGGCCGCGCCGCGCTCGCCATGCTGTTATTCGAGGATATCGCCCTGGTGCCGATCATCTTCCTGCTGGGCGCGCTGGGCCCCCACGCGGGCGCTGACGGTGTGGGTGAACTGCTGCACACCCTGATGTGGGGCACGGTGGCGATCGGCGCCCTGCTGGTGCTGGGCCGCTATCTGCTGCCACCCCTGTTCGCGCAGGCCGCCCGTACCAAAAGCCCGGAGCTGTTCCTGGCCGCCAGCCTGCTGGTGGTGATCCTCGCCTCGCTCGCCACCGCCGCAACCGGCCTGTCGCCCATCGTCGGCGCGCTGGTAGCCGGCCTGCTCATCGCCGAGACCGAATACCACACCGAGGTCGAACAGATCATCGAACCGTTCAAGGGCTTGGCGCTGGGGGTGTTCCTGATCACCATCGGCATGAGCATAGACTTGCAGGTGGTGTGGGAAAACCTGGGCTCGATCCTGGTCGCCACCGCAACCGTCATCGTTTTGAAAGCCGTCGTCACCGGCGTCCTGTTGCGCATGATGGGCGCGCGGCGCGGCACTGCGATGGAAACCGGCATCCTGATGTCCAGCCCGTCGGAAACCACGCTGATCGTGCTCACCGCCGCCAGCACCGCGCAGTTGATCCAACCCGGCACCGCGCAGTTCTGGCAGATCGTCACCGCGCTGGGGCTCACCGTCACCCCGCTGATGGCCTTCGCCGGCAAGATCATGGCCCGTCAGGTCGATAGCGGCGATGCGCCCCAACTGCCAGCACCGGAGGTGGACGAGAGCCGCCCGCGCACGATCATCGTCGGTTTCGGCCGGGTGGGTCATCTCGTTGCCGACATGCTGGCCCGTCACGATCGGCCCTATCTGGCGGTGGACAGCAACACCGACCTGATCGCCGCAGGCCGGCGCGGCGGCTACACCGTCGCCTTCGCCGATGCGGGCCGGGGCGATGCTATGCTCCGTCTGGGTGCGGGCGAAGCGGCGGCGGTGATCCTCACCATGGACGAACCCGTGATCGCCCAGCGCATCGTCAAGAAGCTGCGCGCCGAATTTCCCGACTTGCCGATCCTGGCCCGTGCCCGCGACGCTGACCACGCGGCCCAACTCTATCGCGTTGGCGCCAGCTATGCCGTACCCGAAACGCTGGAAAGCTCGCTGCAACTATCCGAAGCCGCACTGGTGGAAACCGGCGTCGCGATGGGCCCGGTTATCGCCTCGATCCACGAAAAGCGTGACGAGTTTCGTGAAATGATCATGGAGCGCGGCGGGCTTGCCGAGAAACCGTCGCTCCGTTCGGGCCAGCTGCGCGAGACGGAGCGGACCTGACGATCATTTCGTCAGCCAGTGTATCAACGGCTGCAACATCGTCACCCCGCCGATCGGCGCCACCAGCAGCAGCACCGCATTCACGCCCATGATGATCGCCAGCACTTTTTCGCCGCGTTTGGAAATCACCGGACCGGGCGCTGGCGGTTGCGGCGTCTCGCCTTCGGGCGGCCAGGGTTCGCGAAAATCCATGAACATGCGGTGCGGACTCCTGAAGGAGGGACGACACGCATGATAGCGACCTTCCGCCACACGCGCAAAGGCGTCTGTCGCGCCGCGCGCACCGCCTAGGGCATGCGCGGCTCGAACACGGACCAGCCGGTGCGCTGGGCCAGGCGTTCCAATGCCAGTTGGCCCAGTTGCGAATTGCCCGCCGCATTGAGCCCGGGAGACCATACAGCGATGCTGGCGATACCAGGCGCAATGGCCAGAATGCCGCCGCCCACGCCGGACTTGCCGGGCAGGCCGATGCGATAGGCAAAGTCCCCGGAATTATCGTAATGCCCGCAAGACATCATCAGCGCATTGATGCGCCGGGCGCGATTTTCCGTGACGATGCGATGCCCGTCCACCGCGCCGCCGTTCATCAGGTATCGACCGGCCAACGCCAGCTGGCGGCAGCTCATCGCCAGCGCGCAGAAGTGGAAATACGTGCCCAGCACCCGTTCCACCTCGCCATTGAGGTTGCCGAAGCTGCGCATGTAATTGGCCAGCGCGCGGTTGCGAAACCCGGTTTCCTGCTCCGCTCGCGCCACGTCGTCGTCGATGACGATCGCGTCGTCGCCCGCCAGTTCGCGCACGAAGCGCAACATCTGGCCGATCGCTTCGCGGGGTCGCAACCGGCCCAGCAGCACATCGCACACCACGATGGCCCCTGCGTTTATGAACGGATTGCGCGGAATGCCGTGCTCGGTTTCAAGCTGGACGATGGAATTGAAAGCCGTGCCCGATGGCTCGCGCCCCACCCGTGCCCACAGCTGATCGCCCACCGCACCCAGCGCCAAGGTAAGCGCAAAAACCTTCGAGATCGACTGAACTGAAAACGGCTCGTCCGCATCACCTGCCAGATGCACAGCCCCATCGGCCATCACCAGCGCCAGCCCGAACTTGTCTGCAGGCACGGCGGCCAGCGGCGGAATGTAGCTGGCGACTACACCGCGCTGCCCCTCCCACCGCATCTCATCGGCGATCGCCGCGACGATGCCGGCAAGATCGGTCATCAAAAGGGGTGGCGGATGGTCACACCCGTCGGGTTTGCCGGGCCTCCGCTCACCCGGCCAGCGCTGCCTTGACGGCGGCAATGGCGTCGGCGGCTTTCGTTCCATCCGGTCCGCCGCCTTGCGCCATGTCGGCGCGGCCACCGCCGCCCTTGCCACCTAGCGCCTCGACACCGCGCCGCACCAGCTCCACAGCGCTGACGGTATCGACAAGGTCTTGCGTCACCCCAGCGGCGATGCTGGCTTTGCCCTCGTTCACCGCCACGATGGCCGCAACGCCAGAGCCCAAGCGCTGCTTGGCCTGATCGAGAAGCCCGCGCAGATCCTTGGGGTCCAGCCCTTCCAGCACCTGGCCGGAGAACTTGATGCCGCCCACGTCCTCGTCGGCTGCTTGAGGGTTGCCCGCCCCGCCGCCGGCAGCGCCGGACAAGGCCAGCGCTTTTTTCGCCTCGGCAAGGTCGCGCTCCAGCTTGCGACGTTCTTCGAGCAGCGCGGCCACCCGGTTTTCGACGTCTTCCGGCGTAGTGCGCAGCAGGCTGGCGGCATTTTTCAGCGCATCCTCGCGCGAAACCAGCCACTGGCGCGCGCCCTCGCCCGTCATCGCCTCGATACGGCGGATGCCGGATGACACCGCGCTTTCCGACACGATGCGGAACACGCCGATGTCGCCGGTGGCGTTCACGTGCGTGCCGCCGCACAGCTCGACCGAATAGGTCCGCTCCCCGCAGGCGCGGCCCATCGACAGCACCCGCACTTCGTCGCCGTACTTTTCACCGAACAGCGCCATCGCACCTGCCGCCACAGCATCGTCGGGCGTCATCAACCGGGTCAGCACGCGCTCGTTCGCGCGGATTTCTGCGTTAACTTCCGCTTCGATCGCGGCAATATCGTCAGCGCTCAAAGCCTTGGGATGGGAAAAATCGAAGCGCAGGCGATCGGCGGCAACCAGCGAACCCTTCTGCGTTACATGCTCACCCAGTCGGCCACGCAAGGCGGCATGCAGCAAGTGCGTTGCCGAGTGGTTGGCCCGCACCGCATCGCGCCGTTCGGCATCGACGGCAAGATGCACCACGTCGCCCACGGTAATCGTGCCGGCGTCGACCGTCCCGCTCATGGCATGAAGGCGCCCCAGCGGCTTCGACGTGTCGTTAACCGTGATGCGCAGCCCGCCTGGGCCGGCAATCGTCCCGCGATCCCCTTCCTGGCCACCGGACTCGCCGTAGAATGGCGTCTGGTTGGTCAGCACCACCACCTGCTCGCCCGCATTTGCGGACGAGACTTCCATGCCATCCTTCACCAGCGCGACGACCCGGCCTTCGCCGCCGGTTGCGGTGTAGCCGGTGAACTCGCTGGCACCTTCGCGCTCGGCGATATCGAACCACACCTCGCTGTCAGCCGCTTGCCCGGAGCCCTTCCATGCCGCGCGCGCAGCCGCCTTCTGCTGCGCCATTGCCGCATCGAAACCGGCCTTGTCCACGCTGATGCCGCGCGAACGCAGTGCGTCCTCGGTCAGATCGTAGGGAAAGCCGAAGGTGTCGTAGAGCCGGAATGCGGTATCGCCGGGAAGTTCGCCGCCTTCACCCAGACCGGCGGTGGCCTCGTCAAGCAGCCTGAGGCCGTTGGACAAAGTGCGGCGAAACTGGATTTCCTCGCGTTCCAGCGTTTCTTCGATCAGCGGCTGCGCACGGCCCAACTCCGGGTAAGCCTGCCCCATTTCAGCCACCAGCGCCGGCACCAGCCGGTGCATCAGCGGATCCTTGGCGCCCAGCAGATGGGCATGGCGCATCGCCCGGCGCATGATCCGGCGCAGCACATAGCCGCGCCCTTCATTCGAGGGCAGCACGCCGTCAGCCAGCAGGAACCCGGTGGAGCGCAAGTGGTCGGCAATCACCCGGTGGCTGGCACGGGCATCGCCTTCAGCCATAACCCCGGTCAGGCTTTCGGACGCCGCAATCAGCGCCTTGAACGTATCGATATCATAATTGTCATGGACGCCCTGCATGACTGCCGAGATGCGTTCCAGTCCCATGCCGGTATCGATCGACGGTTTGGGCAGGTTGCCAACGATTTCGCCTGCAGCCTGCTCGAACTGCATGAACACAAGGTTCCAGATCTCGATAAAGCGGTCGCCATCCTCTTCGGCGGACCCCGGAGGACCACCCCAGATGTGATCGCCATGATCGAAGAAAATTTCCGAACAAGGCCCGCACGGCCCTTCATCACCCATTGCCCAGAAATTGTCCTTGGTGGGGATGCGGATGATCTTCTGGTCCGGCAACCCGGCTATCTTCTTCCACAAGTCGAACGCCTCATCGTCCGTATGGTAGACAGTGACGAGCAGCTTTTCGACCGGCAGACCCCATTCCTTGGTCAGCAGGGTCCACGCATGGGTGATCGCCTGCTCCTTGAAATAGTCGCCGAACGAAAAATTCCCGAGCATTTCAAAGAAGGTGTGGTGGCGGGCGGTGTAGCCTACGTTATCGAGGTCGTTATGCTTGCCGCCGGCGCGCACGCACTTTTGCGACGAGGTTGCGCGCGGTGGATCGCGCGTTTCAAGACCGGTGAATACGTTCTTAAATGGAACCATGCCGGCATTGACGAACATCAGCGTCGGATCGTTGTAGGGCACGAGCGGCGCGGATTGCACCGGCTCATGACCAGTGCTCGCGAAATAGTCGAGGAAGGACCGGCGGATTTCGTTGGTCGTCTGCATGGTTTGTGCCGATAAATCACGCAGCGAGCGGCGGCAAGCCGTAGTCTGCGGTCAGGCTGTTCGGGAAATGCGATAAGGCGCGGCCTGCAAAGGCGAAGTGCGGCATCTAACGGGCAGCGCGCATGTTCGATAGTCAGCATGCGCCGACTTGGGCTTGCTCAATCAAACCAGCCACGACCCCGACTTTCGAAGGTTCAAGCCGGGCACCCGGCTGGGGCTTGAACCTTCGAAACCAGCTATCAGGCGTCGTCTTCCTCGGTGGGCCCGACCATCATTTCTTCGGCGAGCCCATCCGTTTTCGTGCGGATCGCGTTTTCCAGGCGATCGCACATTTCGGGGTTGGCCTTAAGGTAGGCCTTGGAGTTTTCACGCCCCTGACCGATGCGCACAGAATCGTAGCTGAACCAGGCGCCGGACTTTTCGACGATACCGGCCTTCACGCCAAGATCGAGAATCTCACCGATCTTGGACACACCTTCGCCATACATGATGTCAAATTCGACCTGCTTGAACGGCGGCGCGACCTTGTTCTTGACGACTTTCACGCGCGTGGCGTTGCCCACCACCTCGTCCCGATCCTTGATCGCACCGGTCCGACGAATGTCGAGCCGGACGGATGCGTAGAACTTGAGCGCGTTGCCGCCGGTCGTGGTTTCCGGATTGCCGTACATCACGCCGATCTTCATGCGCAGCTGGTTGATGAAGATCACCATGCAGCGCGAGCGGCTGATCGAACCGGTCAGCTTGCGCAAGGACTGGCTCATCAGGCGGGCCTGCAAGCCCACGTGACTATCACCCATTTCGCCTTCGATTTCTGCGCGCGGAACTAGTGCGGCAACCGAGTCCACCACCAGCACATCGATCGCGTTGGAGCGCACCAGCGTGTCGACGATTTCCAGTGCCTGTTCGCCGGTGTCAGGCTGGGATACGATCAGTTCATCAATATTGACGCCCAGCTTTTTGGCATAGACCGGATCGAGCGCGTGTTCCGCATCGATGAACGCTGCCGTGCCGCCGCCCTTCTGCGCCTCGGCGATGACATGCAGAGCCAGCGTGGTCTTGCCCGAGCTTTCCGGACCGTAGATCTCGATCACCCGGCCACGCGGCAGGCCGCCGACGCCAAGCGCGATATCCAAGCCCAGCGAGCCGGTGGAGATCGCTTCGACCTGCATCGTCTCCTTCGAGCCCAGCTTCATTGCCGAACCCTTGCCGAACGCCTTGTCGATCTGGGCCAGCGCCGCATCGAGCGCCTTTTGACGGTCCATTGCTTCCTTTTCCTTGCCTTCCTGGATCAGCTTGAGCTGAGCGGCCATATTCATTCCCCATCTGCTACCTGCCTGACCGGAAAGGTCAACGTCACGAAACGCTATGTACGCATTTCGTTCCACCAGAACAAGAGGGGAACTTCAGCAGATTTCTGTTTTTTAATCGCGTGCCGTGCGCGCCAGAACTTCCCCGACTTTTTCCGACAGCTGCTGCACGGAGAACGGTTTGGGCATGAACCAGGCGTTGGGGATGCCGATCTGCTTGCGCAATTGCTCCTCCGCGTAGCCCGACATGAACAGGACCGGCAGGTCCGGTGCGAAGCGGCGAATCTCGCGCGCCATGGCCGGACCATCCAAAGTAGGCATCACCACGTCGGACACCACGAGATCGAAGCGCCCGCCTTCCTGCACTAGCTCCAGCCCTTCCTCGCCATCGCGCGCGCAGGTTACCTGATAGCCTTGCCGGGTGAGTGCGCGCTCGGCAACGATGCGGACTGGATCCTCATCCTCAACCAGCAGGATGGACCCGCCGCCGGCCCATTGCGTGGGGGGTGGTTCGAGCGCGATGGCCGGGCGGTCCGCCGCGCTGCCGGGCGCCACGTGATGAACCGGGAGGTAGACCGTGAAGCGCGCGCCGCGCCCCACTTCGCTTTCGGCGAAAATGAAGCCGCCGGACTGCTTAACGATTCCGTAAACGGTCGAAAGCCCCAACCCGGTGCCCTTGCCCTGCTCCTTGGTGGTGAAGAACGGCTCGAAAATCTTGCCCAGCACTTCGGGCGAGATGCCCCCGCCGCTGTCCTCGACGATGAGTGCGGTATATTCGCCGGCGGGGATGATCTCGGAACGCATCGCCCGAACGTCCGTGGTGGTGACCTTGCGGGTAGCGAGAACCAGCCGCCCGGCGCCGTCCCCGCGCGATTGCATCGCATCGCGCGCGTTCACCGCCAGGTTGACGATCACCTGCTCCAGCTGGGTGGGATCGGCGCGCACGGGGCCAAGATCACGGTCATGGGTGACGACGAGCTGGATCTTTTCGCCGATCAGGCGGCGCAGCATCTGCGACACATCCGCCACCACATCGGGTAACTGAATCACTTCGGGGCGCAAGGTTTGCTGGCGGGAAAAGGCGAGCAGCTGGCGGGTAAGCGATGCGGCGCGGTTGGAGTTGGCGCGGATCTGCTGAATATCGTCATAGTCCGAATCGCCGGGGGTATGGCGCATCAGCATCAGATCGCAGGTGCCCAGAATCGCGGTAAGCACGTTATTGAAATCATGCGCGACGCCGCCCGCCAACTGGCCGACCGCCTGCATCTTGGTGGCCTGCGCCACCTGCCGCTTGAGCCGCAGTTCCTCCGACGTGTCGGTCAGCCCCAGCAGCACCGCGGCATCGCCAAGGCCGCGCACGCCGGCAAGGCTGAGCGACACCGGATTATCGGACTGGCTGGCAAGGCGGATGGCAAGATCGCCGGCGGCGGCAGGCCCTTGCGCAAAGCGGCGGATCGCCTCGGACAAGGCGCGCTTGTCCTCCTTTACCACCAGGTCGGTGGGATACGTCGGCGGTTCGTGGCCTTCGTGGCCGGCCGCGCGCATGAAAGCGGGGTTGGCAAACAGCAGTCGCCCGTCGCGGTCCGCCATCGCCAGGCCCAGCGGCAACTGGCTGAGCAGCGCCTCCAGATGCGGCGCGGAGCCGACACCGCCGCCGCCCGAGCCGATGCCCTGCGCGGCCTCCACCACCAGCATCAGCGAGGGGGTGATCGCCGGGTCCGGATCCTCAACCGAATCGGGGTCCGCCACCGGCACGTGATACAGCACCAAGGGGCCGCCGCGCCCGGCTTCGCGCGCCCAGCCGATCCGTTCGCCTTCTTCCTGGTTGAGCAGACCGATGAAATCGACGCCGGTGAGATCGGAGTGGGCGTTGCCGGTAGCGCGGGCGGCAAAGCCGGAGCTGGCGGCGCGGATGGTGCCGTCAGGATCAACCACGGCGGCCGCAATGCCACCCTTGGCGAGACCGCGTCCCAGCTTGCCGTCAAGCGCGGCGACGACCTCGCCGACGGGATCGCTCGCACCGATGCTGGTGATCCGCCAGATCAGGAAATCGTCGCCCCGGCCCACGCGGCGCACGTCGGCACGCCAATGCGCGCCGTCCTCGTTGGTCATCTCGGCAGTACTGTGGCCATCGCGCCAGGCGCGGCGAGTGGCTTCGGCCAAGCGTTCGGAGGACGGCTGCGTAACCGAAAGGCGCGGCGGTGCGGCGGATGCGCCGAACCAGCTTTCGAACCGGGCGTTGGCGCATGTCAGCCGTCCGGCACGGTCGGTGATGGCGATCGCCATGTCAGGCCGCTCGATCCCGGCAACCGTAACCGACCAGTCCGGTTGGGCGAATTCCACCTCGCCGGCAGGAGCGCGGCGCCGGGCGAGCGCCCATGCCATCGTGCCAAAGACCGCGATCGCCGCAAGAAACACTGCCATCAGCAGCAGATCGCCAGAAACCAGCCATACCAGCAGGACGCTGAGCACCAGCGCGCCGATGACGGCCAGCAGTTCTTTCGACCCCTTCGGTGCGGTACCAGCCAGACCGGCGCGTGCGTTCATGCAGCGGATTCCGGTTCGGGTTGCGGCTCGGCCCGCAAGCGGATGGGCCGCAGTTTACGAGCGCGGTGCTTGTGCCCGATCCACCAGCGCCAAAACCAGGCGGAGAGCAGGTAGCCCAGCGCGGCGCAGACAACGGAGATCACGAACAGTCCTACCAGCAAGGCCGGCGCGGCGTCCGACAGCAGCCAGGCACTCCATTCGCCGATACCCGCGCCGCCTTGATAGAGCATGTTCACGGTCGCCAGGTCCGCGTGGTAGCCCAGCAGGTTGCCCACCCACAGCGAAGCGATCAGGATGAACGGCGTGGTCGCCGGGTTGGACAGGAAAGTCATCGCCGCCGCGATCGGGATGTTGCCGCGGCACGGCACGCACATCAGCGCCGCGCCCACAATCTGGATGCCGGGGATCAGCGCGAAGATGCCCACCAGCAACCCCACCGCCACACCGCGCGGCACCGAGCGGCGGGTGAAGCGGAACAATTCCGGCCGCCGTGCGAACGGGGCGGTGAAGCGATTGGCCTCAAGCTGCGCGTGCGTCGGCATCTGCCGGTGCAGCCAGCGGGACAGGCGATGCAGCAGCGCGCTCATACGAGGATCACCCGTGGTCGCGCATGATGCGGGCCTGGTCCCGCTTCCACTCACGGTCCTTGATGGTGTTGCGCTTGTCCGCCGCGTTCTTGCCTTTGGCCAAAGCCAGTTCCACTTTGGCGCGTCCGCGCGAGTTGAAGTAGATCGACAGCGGCACGAGCGTCATGCCCTTACGCTCCACGGCGCCCTGCAGGCGGGCGATCTCGCGTTCGTGCAGCAGCAGCTTGCGGGGCCGCTTGGGCACGTGATTGAAGCGATTGCCGTGGCTGAACTCGGGCACGTTGGCGTTGACCAGCCAGCATTCGCCGCCGCGAATCTCGGCAAAGGATTCCACAATCGAGCCTTCGCCGAACCGCAGCGATTTCACTTCGGTGCCGGTCAGCGCGATGCCGCACTCGAACTTGTCCTCGATGAAATAGTCGAACCGCGCCTTGCGGTTTTCCGCGACGGTCTTGAACTTGTCGAACAGGGAATTTTGCGGGCGTGCCATGGTAGAGCCATGTAGTCATGCCGCAGGCAAAAGGGAACGCCCGTTTGCTCCGCTTTGCCGCGATCGGTTGCTGCCCCGCCGTCAGACCAGCCCGGCGTGAACCAGCGCAGCGTCCACCGCCGCGCGCGCCTTTTCGCCGCACGGGACCAGCGGCAGGCGCAGTTCATTGGCGATCCAGTCGTTCACCTGGGCCAGCGCATACTTGCACGGGCCCGGCGAGCTGTCCTCGAACATGGCGTAGTGCAGGGGATAGAGCCGGTCGTTCAGCTCGCGCGCCTTTTCCAGATCGTTGGCGGCGCAAGCGGCCTGGAACTGTGCGCACAGCGCCGGCGCGACATTGGCGGTGACCGAAATGCAGCCCACGCCGCCCGCGGCGTTGAACGGCAGCGCCAGTTCATCGTCGCCGCACAATTGCACGAAATCCTTGCCGATGCCCATGCGGTGGTCGGTGACGCGGCTGAGATCGCCGCTGGCGTCCTTGATCGCGATGAAACGCCCCGGATACCGGCGCGCCAGCTCGCACACGGTTTCGGGCAGCAGGTCGGTGACGGTGCGACCCGGCACGTTGTACAGCACGATCGGCAAGTCGCTGTGTTCGGCCAGATACCCGAAGTGGGCAAGCAGGCCGTCCTGGCTGGGCCGGTTATAATACGGGGCGACCAGCAGCGCAGCGGCCGCGCCGCACTTCTTGGAAAAATTCATGTGCAGCAGCGCGTTCATCGTATCGTTGCTGCCGCACCCGGCGATGATCGGCACCCGGCCCGCCGCTTGTTCGATGCAGACTTCGATCACGCGGTGATGTTCCGCGTTCGAAAGGGTCGAGTTTTCCCCCGTGGTGCCGCACGGGACCAGCGCCGAGGAACCCGATTCGATCTGCCAGTCCACCAGCCGCCGGAAGGCCTGCTCGTCGAACGCCCCGTCGCGGAACGGGGTAACAAGCGCGGGAATCGAGCCGGAGAACATGGACTTTACCTCGTAACGATGGTCAATGATCGTCCTGCCGGGGGGATCGCCCCCGTCTCCCGAACGTCACGTTCAGCGCCTGATAAGGAGCCTCCTTCCAAAATGTCCAGCATGTTGCGCACCTCTCACCTTCTGCTGAGCATTTCGTTCGCCCTTATCGCGCCGCCTGCTTTTGCCCAGTATGCCCCGCAATATCCGGCCCAATATCCCGCGACGTACCCCTCCGCCTACCCGCCCGCCTCAGTGCCTTCGGCCAATTCGGACGGGCGTGAATGGGATACGGCGCGCGCGCAGTTGATGCAGACGCACGACATGTCGGTCCACCAGTCAATAGACCGCTGGAAGATGCTGTCCTCGAACGATCGGATGGGCTTTGCGGCCTACACCTCGTTCCTGCTGACCTTCCCGGGCTATCCGCTGCAGGACAAGATCCGGGGCTATGCCGAAAAGGCGCTGTTCACCGAATCGCCCGACGCGAACACGATCGTTGCGTATTTCGACCGGTTCGCGCCGATCTCCAGCGAGGCGACCGGGCGCTATGCGGTGGCGCTGTCCACCCTGCGCCGCGCTGAGGCGACCAGCACCGCCGTCACCGCATGGCGCATGGGCAGCCTGACCCCGCAGGACGAAGCCGCGCTGCTTTCGCTGTATGCTGGTCGCTTCACGTCGGCAGACCACGATGCCCGCATGGACGCGCTGTTGTGGCAGGGCCAAGCGGCGCAGGCCGAGCGCGAGGTGTCGTTCGTGTCCGCCGCCCGCCGCCCGGAATTCATGGAGCGCCTGTCCCTGCTCCAAGGCATGCAGCCGGGTAGCATGGGGCTGGTCCTGCCGCCGCAGGTGTCGTCCGACCCCGGCTACGTTTACAACCGCGCGGTGCAGGCCCGTCGCTCCGGTAACCTGTCCGGCGAAATCGCGCTGCTCGCCAACCGGCCGCCGCTGTCGCGACCGGTCCTGCAGCCCGAGTTGTGGGTGCGCGAACTGCTTAACGCGGCCAAGGGCGCAGACGCCGCCAACGCGGTGCGCATCGCCAGTTCGATCGACGATGCCTTCGCGCCGGGTACCGACGTCAGCCGCCAGTCCTTCCGCCTGCGCGATGATTACACCACGCTGGTATGGCTGGGCGGCACCAAGGCGCTGTGGTCGATGGGAGACGCGCGCCGCGCCGCGCCGCTGTTCTATCGCTACGGGGCGGCGGCGCAAACGCCGGGCACCCGCTCCAAGGGCTTTTACTGGGCGGGCCGCGCCTCGGTGATCGGTGGCGACATGGCCGGCGCCAACCGCTATTTCGAGATGGCCGCGCAGTATCCGCAGTATTTCTACGGCCAGCTTTCGCTCGAACGGCTGGGCCGCCCGATCCCCAACCTCGACACCCGCCCGCTGGCCGTACCCAGCGAGGCCGAGCGCACCTCGTTCGCCAGCCTGCCGATCACCCGCGCCGTGCGCGATGTGGCCCGCGATGCGGACTGGCGCACCGGGGTGCAGTTCTACCGCGAGATTTCCGATCAGGCGCAGACCGTGCAAGACTATGTTTTGGTGGCCGATCTGGCGCGCCAGATCGGACGGCGCGACCTTGCCGTCATCATGGGGCAAAGCGCGCATGCCGGCGGGTTCGACCAGTTCGGCAGGATCGCCTTCCCGCTGGTCCCCGCCCCGCCGGGCACGGACTGGAAAATGGTCCATGCGCTGGCCCGGCAGGAAAGCCAGTTCGCGCAGAACGCGATCAGCTCCGCCGGCGCGCGTGGCCTGATGCAGCTGATGCCCGCCACCGCGCGCGAACAGGCCGGAAAGCTTGGCCTTGCCTATGACGAAAGCCGGCTGCTGTCCGATCCCGCCTACAACCTGATGCTGGGCGATGCCTATTTCCAGCGCGTGAAGGACTATTTCGGGGGCGCCCTGCCGCTGGCAATCGCGGCTTACAATGCAGGCGCCGGCAATGTGAACAAATGGCTGCGCGCCAACGGCGACCCGCGCCTTGGCACCGTGGACTGGATCGACTGGATGGAACAGATCCCCTTTTACGAGACCAAGAACTACGTCCAGCGCGTCATGGAAAACGCGGTCGTCTACGAATCGATGTACCCGGACAAGTCGGACTACACCGGGTCCAACAAGCTCAGCCGCCTCATGCCGGGCAAGCGCGCGCCAGGGTGATCGGCTGACGGTGGCGGGGAAAAACCGCCCGCCATCTGGCCCAACCGGCAGCGCGTCTGTAAAGGCTGGGCGATGAACCCACCCGGCCCACCGATCACTCCCGCTGGCATGGCCGCCCTGCGAGCGCGCTACGATCACCTGCTGGGCACCGAACGGCCCGCCATCGTCGAGATCGTATCGTGGGCGGCAGGCAACGGCGACCGGTCGGAAAACGGCGATTATCTGTATGGCCGCAAGCGCATGCGCGAGATCGACCGGGAATTGTCCTACCTCGCCCGCCGCATGAAGGCGCTGCGCGTTGTCGATCCGTCTGCGCAAGGCGAGCGCGACAAGGTGTTCTTCGGCGCCCAGGTCGAACTTGTCGACGAGAACGATGCGCGCATCTATGTCACCATCGTCGGCGATGACGAGCAGGACGCCTCGGCGGGCCGCATCGGATGGAGTGCGCCGATCGCGCGGGCGCTCAGGGGCGCTGGCGTGGGAGATCTGCGCGCGGTTCGCCTGCCCTCGGGCGAAAAGGAATGGGAAGTCGTGTCGGTTACCTACCCGTCATGATCGAAGTCTCGCTCGATGCGTTCGCGTTCCTGCTGGCCGTGGCGTTCATGGCCGGCGGTATCGATGCGATGGCCGGCGGCGGCGGATTGCTGACGATCCCGGCGCTGCTCGCCTGTGGCGTTCCGCCGGTCTCCGCATTGGCGACGAACAAGCTGCAAAGCGCGTGCGGCACTGGGTCGGCGTTCGTCACGTTCCTGCGCGCCGGCAAGATCGACCTGAAAGCCTTGGCCTTGCCCGCTCTCGGGGCGTTTCTGGGGTCGCTGGCCGGGGGCACTGTGGTGCAGTTCGTCGATTCCTCGTTCTTGGCCGCCTTCGTGCCGGTGCTGCTGATCGCGATGGGCCTGTATTACCTGCTCGCCCCGCCGATGAGCGATATCGACCGCCACGCCCGGCTGGACCGCATCGGGCTGACGCTGCTGGCAATCGGCATCGGGTTCTACGACGGATTTTTCGGGCCGGGCACAGGATCGTTCTTCACCACCGCGCTGGTGGCGCTGGGCGGCTTCGGACTGGTGCGCGCGATCGCGGCCACCAAGTTCCTGAACTTTGCCACCAACCTGTCCGCGCTGATCGCACTGATCGTGGGCGGCCACATGCTGTGGGTGCTGGGCGCCGGAATGGCGGTGGCCAATGTCGCGGGCAACCAGGTCGGCGCGCGGCTCGCCATCCGCCACGGCGGCAAAGGCGTAAGGCCGCTGCTGGTGATCGTGTCCTTCGCGCTGACCGTGAAGCTGCTGTCCGATCCCAAGAATCCGCTGTGGCACTGGCTGTGAAAAGCCGGCCGCGGTTCCTGATCGCCGCCGCTATGGGAGCGATGCTGGCCCCGCCCGCCCACGCCCGTGAAAGCCTGGGCCTGTATGGCACGTGGGGCGCGTTTCGCGATCCGCTGGTGCCGCGCTGCTATGCCATCGCCATGGCCGATCCGAACGCGATGCGGCGCGAGTATCAGCCGTTCGCGGCCATCGGCATCTGGCCTCGGCGCGGCGCGCGCGGTCAGGTCCATTTCCGCCTGTCCCGCGCTGTCGCGCCGGGCACGCCGATCACCTTGCGCATCGGCAGCCAGCGGATCGTGCTGACCGGCGGCGGCGGCGATGCCTGGCCCAAGGACGAGCGCGACAACGCCGCGATCACCGCCGCCATGCGCTCTGCCCCAGCGATGACGGTCTACGCACGCGATACCCGCCGCCGTCCGTTCTTCAGCACCTGGACACTTGCCGGTGCGGCGTCCGCCATGGATGCCGCATTGATCGGCTGCGCGCGACCGCGCTGAAAAACTGCCACACGCGGGCATCTTCCGTTTTGGGCCGCGATGCCGTATATCGGACCCGATCATGTCAGACACGAACATCACGCTCGACGGGGCGGACGCGGTTTCCACCGCTGCCGGCCTCATGCCGATCCCCGGCCATATCGACCCGCTGACGGTGCCACGCCCTTCCCTCGTCGAAGGCGTCACCCCGCGCGAGGATGGCCGCATCGACCTGCTCGGGCTACCCAAAAAGCGCATCGCCGAACTGTTCGAAACCGCCGGGCTGGATGCCAAGGCCGCGAAGCTGCGCGCCAAGCAGGTTTACCATTGGCTGTATCATCGCGGCGTGATCGGCTTCGACGCGATGACCGACATCGCCAAGACGATGCGCCCGTGGCTGGCGCAGCGCTATGTGGTGGGCCGGCCTGAAATCGTGGAGGCGCAGCATTCCAGCGACGGCACGCGCAAGTGGCTGCTGCGCACCGCCGACGCCCACGATTTCGAGATGGTGTTCATCCCCGACGCCGATCGCGGGACCTTGTGTGTGTCCTCGCAGGTGGGCTGCACGCTCAATTGCCGGTTCTGTCACACCGGCACGATGCGACTGGTGCGCAACCTTACCGTGGGCGAAATCGTGGGCCAGGTGATGCTGGCGCGCGACGCGCTGGGCGAGTGGCCCAAGACCGCCGAGGACAGCCGCCGCCTCGCCGCCGCTGCTGACCTCGATGAGGATGACGATGACGCAAATGGAGGCGATTATACGCCGGACGGGCGCCTGCTGACCAATATCGTGATGATGGGCATGGGCGAGCCGCTGTATAACTTCGACAACGTGCGCGATGCGCTGAAACTGGTGATGGACGGCGACGGACTGGCGCTGTCCAAGCGACGCATCACCTTGTCCACCTCCGGCGTGATTCCGCAGATGGCGCGGTGCGGCGAGGAGATCGGCGTGAACCTGGCCGTCTCTCTGCACGCGGTGACCAAGGACGTGCGCGACGAGATCGTGCCGGTGAACAAGAAGTACGGGATCGAAGACCTGCTGCAGGCGTGTGCCGATTACCCCGGCGCCAGCAACGCACGGCGCATCACCTTTGAATACGTGATGCTCAAGGACAAGAACGACAGCGACGCCGATGCGCGCGAGCTGGTCCGGCTGCTGCGCAAGTACGATCTGCCCGCCAAGGTCAACCTGATCCCGTTCAACCCGTGGCCCGGCGCGCCGTACGAATGTTCGTCGCCCGAGCGAATCAGAACCTTTTCCAACATCATATTCGAAGGCGGCATCTCCGCGCCGGTGCGCACCCCGCGCGGGCGCGACATCGATGCAGCCTGCGGGCAGTTGAAGACGGCGGCGGAAAAGAAAAGCCGCGCCGAGATCGACAGGCTGCTGGCGGAAAAGGAAGCCGCGCTGGGCTAAGGGGGCGAAACGTGCGGCAGCAATGGCCCGACGTTCAGCCTGTGGCGCCGTGGCCGGTCAGAGCCGCAACCAGTTCCCGGACCTTCTTCTGCCGCCATTGGGGCAGCGGCGCGACCAGCCAGTAACCCCGGCGTGACGGTTCGGGATCGCCAGTCACCATACCTTTGGTCGCTGCGCCTGCCAGCAGCAACGCCGGGATATGCGCGCGCCCGATGCCCGCCAGCGCGGCGGCCATCGCCTGCCCGGCATCGCTCACCATGATCGCGGGCTTGGCGCTTTCTTCCGCACCGGCGGCATTGTCGGGATAAGGATCGCCTGGCCAGCCGATCCAGTCCCCGCTGCCCACTTCCACCCACTCAGCTGCGCCCAGCGCGATGCCTTCCAGATCGCCCGGCCCGTCCGTCCAGCGTACGGCAAGGTCGAGGTTGGCTTCGGTGAAGTCGGTCATCTCTCCGTCCACCAGCACGTACTGAACTTGCGGGTTCGCGGCCCGGAACGCGGCAAGACGCGGCGCCAGCCAGGCGGCGAAAAATTCGCGCGGGGCGGCGATCGTGTAAACGTGGCTGGATTGGCCCGCCTGCATCGCCTGCACCGCATCCTCGAAATGGAGGAACCCGGTGCGCAGCGCGGCGAGGCCCGATCCGGCCTCCTCGGTCAGTTCCAGGCCCTTGCTGGTGCGGCGAAACAGCACGACACCCAGCAGGTCCTCCAGCGCTCGGATCTGCTGGCCCACGGCGGCCGGTGTTACCGCCAGTTCATCCGCCGCGCGGGTAAACGAAAGGTGGCGCGCCGCAGCGTCGAACACGCGCAAGGCGTTAAGGGGCAGATGGGTGCGCTTCATGGCGCGTTCCTAAGCGTGTGAACGGCGCAGGGCAATATCAACGGGGGCGCGCAAGTAAGCGCCCGCGCGTTCAGCCAGCAGTTGCCGGAGCGGCCAAGGGGAAAAACGGAATATCGGCCTGGAAGGCGCGTTCGCCTTCGTCCCGGAAGATGTAATGCCCTTCCATCGAGCCTTGCGCCGTCGACAACGGGCAACCCGACACATAGTCATGGCTCTGGCCGGGCTTCAGCACCGGTTGTTCGCCCACCACGCCTTCACCCTCGATCACATCGACACGGCCGGTGGCATCGGTGATGCGCCAGTGCCGCGTCATGAGTTGCAAGGTGCGCTCGGTCCCGTTCTCGATCCGGATGTGATACACCCAGAACCACTTGCCCGCCTCGATCCGCGATTGCTCAGGCAGAAAGTTCACGGCCACGCGGACCGTAAGGCCATCGGTTATGGCGGTATGCTGGAACAGTTCCTTCATGACACTACCCAACCTAACGACGATTCAAGCCGGCGACAACCATGTTGCACGCACCGCGATGGCCAAGTGATGAACGGTCACAAGCCCGCTTTTGAAAGGGCCTGGTCGATGTCCTCGATCAGATCGTCGATGTCTTCCAGACCGACGTTCAACCGCAGCATCCCCTCGCCAATGCCCATCGCCTCGCGCGCTTCGGCACCCATGTTGTGGTGCGTGGACGAAGCGGGATGGCACATCAGTGATCGCGAATCGCCAATGTTGTTGGAAATATCGACCAGTTGCAGCGCGTCGAGCAGAGCATGGGCCTGCGCCCGCCCGCCATCCAGCACGAAGCTGAAGATCGGCCCGCACGCATCCATCTGTTTCATCGCCAGCGCCTGCTGGGGATGACTGTCGAGCCAGGGGTGCAGCATGCGCGGCACCCGGCCTTCGATGAAATTGCCCAGTGCCAGCGCGTTCTGGCTCTGCTTGCGGGCGCGCAAGTCCAGGGTCTCCAGCCCCTTGAGCACGACCCACGCGTTGAACGGCGACAGGTTGGGGCCGGTGTTGCGCTGGAACGGCAGCAGCACGTCTTTGATGAACGCTTCAGACCCGCAGACAGCGCCGGCCAGAACCCGGCCCTGCCCGTCCATCAGCTTGGTGGCGGAATAGGCCACCACGTCGATGCCGAATTCCATCGGGCGCTGCAGCGCGGGCGAACAGAACGCATTGTCTACCACGGTGGTGATGCCGTGGGCCTTGGCCAACTGCGCGATGGCGGCAAGGTCGGCGATGTCCATCGTCGGGTTCGCGGGCGTTTCAAAGAAGAACACCTTGGTGTTCGGGCGGATCGCCGCTTCCCATTCAGCAAGGTTGCCGGCGTCCACTACACTTACCTCCACCCCAAAGCGGGGCAATAGGTGATCGCCCAACCAGCGGCACGATCCGAAGGCGGCACGCGCGGTAACCAGATGATCGCCGGCGGACAGCTGGCACAGCAGCGCCGCGGTCATCGCCGCCATGCCGGAGGCCTGCGTACGGCACGCGTCCGCCCCTTCGAGCAGGGCGATGCGTTCCTCCAGCATCGCCACCGTGGGGTTCTGCAGACGCGAATACGTCATCCCGTCGTCCTCGCCCGCAAAGCGCGCGGCAACGGTGGCGGCATCGTCGTAAGAATAGCCGGAGGTGAGGAACAGCGCCTCGCTGGTTTCACCCATCTCCGAACGCCAGGTGCCGCCGCGGATCGCGCGGGTGGCGGGGCGCCAGTTGCGGGTCTGGGTGCGGTCCTGTCCGGTGGTGCGTTTCATGGCCACAGCCTCTATAAGCGCGCATCCCCAAGCGCAAGCGCCGCCCGTGCGGTTCCCCGCTTGCCCAAAGGCGCGAACGCCCCTATCCCGCCGCTCCGATGCGCCCGCTTGCCAGACACAATCGCGATCCTTTGGGATGGTCCATCGTTCTGGCGCTGGCGTTCGAGGCGCTGGTGCTGTGGCGGCTCACCCTGCCCACCCGCTACTACTTTGATGAAGTGCATTACGTGCCCGCAGCGCTCAAGCTGCTGCAACTGATCCCGGCCAACCGCGAACATCCGCTGTTCGGCAAGGAAGTGATCGCCGCCTTCATCCGCCTGCTGGGAGACCGTCCTCTGGGCTGGCGGCTGGGTCCGGCGCTGTTCGGCGGCCTTGGCCTGTTCGCGTTCTCGCGCCTGGTCTGGCACGTGACCCAGCGCCGCCGCGTGGCAATCTTCGCCACGGTATTGCTGGCCACCAACTTCATGTGGTTCGTGCAAAGCCGCATTGCCATGCTGGACATGGTCGAGGCCGGGATGTGCATGACCGGGCTGTGGCAGTTCTTCGCCGCCCTGCATGCCCGGCGTACGGGCTTCGCGCGACTGCATCTTGTTGCCAGCGGCCTGGCGATGGGGCTGGCGCTGGGCGCAAAGTGGAGCTGCGCGCCGGCCCTCGTCATGCCGGGGCTGGTGTTCCTGATCCTGCGTGTGCGTGAAACCGGCGCGGTTTTCATCGGACGGCGCGGGGCCGGGCCGATCAAGGGCATCAGCCTGGTCGAAGCGGCGCTGTGGCTGGGCGTGTTTCCGATCGCGGTCTACTGGGCCACGTATCTGCCGGCCATGTTCTACGCCACCCGAACGCTATCCCCGCTGGACTTCATCGGGCAGCACGAACTGATGGTCCACCTGCAGGACAGCGTCAAAAAGTTCCACCCGTACAAGACGGTTTGGTACCAGTGGGCGCTGGACTGGCGGGGCATCTGGTACCTGTTCGACAATGTGGATGGCGCCCAGCGCGGCGTGATCCTCATCGGCAATCCGGTGGCGATGATCGCGGGCCTGTTCGCGCTGGGGTGGAGCGTGTGGGCCATCCCTGTGCGCAAACGGTGGGACGCGCTGTTCTTCGCCGTATTGTACGTCACCTGCCTTGGCATGTGGATCGTCAACGGCAAGCCGGTGCAGTTCTTCTACCACTACCTGCTGCCCGGCGCATTCCTGATGGCGGTGCTGGCGATGCTAGTCGACGCGCTGTGGGACCGGCGCGATCGCTGGCGGCTGGTGGCACGCGGTGTGATGATCGCATCGGTCGCGATGTTCGTACTGTTCTACCCGATCATTTCCGGGTGGCCGCTGCCGTTCAAGAACGCCTACAACTTCTGGATGTGGCTGCCCAGCTGGCGGTGAAACCGGCCGTGGCGGGACGCGATGCCGGCAGCCCGCATCAGTACTTGCCCCATACGAACTTCGACGACAGCGCGAAATTCCACACCGAACCCAGCACGATGCCGGTGACCACGGCGATGGCGCTGTGCACGCCGATGGTTTTCAGCACGGCAGCCGAGCCCACGTTGGTCAAAAGACCCAGCGAGCAGGTGACCGCAAACTGCGCCCAGCCGCGCATCACCGGTCCGAAGCCGCGCAGGCGCTTGTCGGAATACGTAAGCTCGTTGTTCAGCACGAAATTGAAGGTCATCGCCACCAGCGCCGCCAGAGTGTTGGCGATGTTGAACGTGGCGCTTTCAGACCAGTTGCCCATCACGAAACGCTCGCCAATCACCAGATGGAGCATCACCCACAAGGCAGCCAACTGCACCAGCACGCCCATCGCACCCACCGTGCCGAACAGCGCGAAGCGGGTGGGGATGATCCGCCCCAGCCACTTGTCGTAAAGTCCTACAAGAAATTCAAACACGACGGTCTGGTCCAGCTTGCTTTCGCCCTCGGCACGAGCGGCGAAGTTCAGGGGAAATTCCTTGACGCGCAGCGGGGTATCCACCGTCGCCAGAATGTCCAAGAGAATCTTGAAGCCCACGCCGGAAAGGCGGTGTGCGTCGGCCCGCAGGGTCTGCGTGCGCAGCATGAAAAAGCCGCTCATCGGGTCGGACAATTCCACCCCGGTGACCTTGTTGGCGATGCGGTTGGCAAAGCCGGACGCCTTTACCCGGTCTGGCCGGCCCCACGCCTCGGTGCTGGCCCCTTCGGCAAAGCGCGAGGCATAAGCCAGGTCGTAGGCTCCGGAGGTGATCGCCTGCAGCATTCCCGGCAGGAGCGCGGGATCATGCTGGTGATCGGCATCCATGACCGCCACGACCGGCGCAGCCGTGGCGCACATGCCCTCGATCGCGGCGCTGGCAAGCCCGCGCCGGCCGATCCGCTGGATGCACCGCACGCGGGGGTCCTGCAACGACAGCCGCCGCGCCTCGTCACCGGTGCCGTCTGGGCTGTTGTCGTCAACATAGATCGCTTCCCACACGATGCCTTCGAGCGCCTTGTCCAGCCGCTCGACCATCGTCGCGATATTCTTGCGCTCGTTGTACGTGGGCAGGACAACCGCAAGCTCAAGCGGCCTGCCTTTCGGCAAGACCGACCATGATGCCTGCGCCTCTTGCCCCATGTCGGAACTGCTAATGTTCATGCGCCCCGGTTCTACGTCGTAAAGATCAAGATACGGTTATCGTCGATGCCCCACCTTAAAGGCGGGCGAGCACCGCGTCACCGATTTCCTTCGTCCCGGCACTACCGCCCAGATCGCCGCCCTTGACGCCATCGGCCAGCGCCGCAGCGACTGCCGCCTCGATCCGCGCCGCCTGGGCTTCCAACCCGAAGGAATGGCGCAGCAGCATGGCGGCCGAAAGGATCGTCGCCATCGGATTGGCGATACCCTTGCCGGCAATATCCGGCGCGGACCCGTGGATCGGCTCGTACAGCCCGAGCGTACCATCGGCCAGGCTGGCCGAGGCAAGCAGCCCGATCGAACCCACGCACATGCTGGCCTGGTCGGACAGGATATCGCCAAACAAGTTGCCGGTAACGATCACGTCAAACGCGCCGGGGTTCTTCACCAGCTGCATCGCGGCGTTGTCCACATACATGTGAGTCAATTCGACATCGGGATAATCCTTGGACACCGCGATCACCACGTCGCGCCACAGCTGCGATGTTTCCAGCACGTTGGCCTTGTCCACCGAGCACAACTTGCCGGACCGGCCCTGCGCCGCCTTGAACCCGACATGGGCGATGCGGCGCACTTCGTCCTCGGCGTAGGACATCATGTCCCACCCCTGACGCTGTCCATCCGCGAGCGTGCGGGTGCCTTTTTCGCCGAAATAAACATCGCCGTTGAGTTCGCGCACGATCAGCAGGTCGATCTTGCCCGATACTTCCGGGCGCAGCGTGGATAAGTCCTCAAGGCCCTTGAACACTGTGGCGGGGCGCAAGTTGGCGAACAGCCCCAGCTCCTTGCGCAGGCCCAGCACCGCCTGCTCGGGCCGCAGCGCGCGTTCCAGGTGATCGAGTGTGAAATCGCCGACCGCGCCAAACAGGATCGCATCGACGGAGCGGGCGATGTCCAGCGTGACGGGAGGCAGCGGATGGCCGTGCTTGCGATACGCCGCGCCGCCCACGTCGCCTTCGATCAGTTCAAGCCCCGCGATCTCCAGGGCGTCGAGAACCCGCACCGCTTGCTCCGTAACTTCGGGGCCGATCCCGTCTCCCGCAAAAACCGCGATGCGCATACGTGTGTTCCCTAGCTGCCGATCCGCCCCAGCCGCTCTCGCAACAGGACGCGCGACGCCATAACGTCTCTTCGGCGATCGGCAAGCGGGTAGCGGGCCAATTCGCGCCCAATGGCATCGAAGGTGTCGAGAACCGCGCCCCAGTCCTCGCCCGGCAGCGGGCGAACCGGCACGCCGTACCCCAGGTCGCGTAGCACCAGGACCTCGTAGCGCAGCAGGCCCACCGCCCAGCCCCGCGCGGACGGCGCTACGCAGATCGCATCCAGCAACGCAGACAGCGCCGCGAAGACCGCCGGGAACGCTTGTCGTTCGGGAAGCACGGATGCCGCCAGCGCCGTCGTCCAGGCAATGGCGGCGGCGGGCAGCGGCTCGCTGAGCCACGGAGCCCGGCTGCGGGTCAATTCGATGCGGGCGAAGGGCAGTTGCAAATCGGACCTGGCCCTGATGTCCGTGTCCACCGCATTGCCGGGAATAAGGACTGGCCGAAGCTGGCGCCCCCTGCCTCCGGCGACATACGCGGCGACCAAACCGTGATCCGCTGTCAGCAGGCGGGCAATGACGGCGGTTTCACCGTGCGCAAAAGCGGCACAGACGATGGCGGGCGCGCGAAAGTTCATCGCGTGCCGGTGTGCAGCCCAACGGCGTCAGTTGCAAATTTCGGAGGTTGGCGCGGCAGGATCGTCGGCATTGTCAGCCGCATCGTGTTCGTCCTGCTTGTCCTTGGTGATGAGCGGATTTTCGCCCCGCCCCATCGTCCAGTTGCGGCCCAACCGGACGGAATGGTTGGGCGCACACCAGATTTCGCCCGACCCGTCGAGCGCGGTGACCCAGATGAGATTATGTTCCTGCCCGTAATCGATCATACCGATGGCATAGCCATCACCTTTGCCGATAACATGGAGCGGAATAGTGGGATTGAGCTGCGTGAACATTGCGTGCTTTCTTTGGCGCTGCAACGCTCAATGCGCCGGCGCACCCGGCGTTCCCACTGGTCCTCAGAGGTTAGTCTGCTTCGCTTCGAGCGCAGCAATGCGGGCCTTGAGAGTTTCATTCTCAGCGCGCGCGGTGGCGGCCATTTCCTTCACAGCCTCGAACTCCTCGCGGCTGACGAAGTCCATGTCGCCGAAGAATTCCTTGAACCGTTCGCGCGCGCCGTCTCGCGCTTCGCGGCCAACGCCCGCAAGCGTGCCGGCGGCGCTGTTCATCAGCTTGACGAAATCGGCGATGATGGGGTTTTCGCTTTGCATGGCGTGTAGATGGAGCGCCCGCGTTCGCCGCGCAAGAGGGTTTAGATGTCGAAGCGCTCCACCGCGCCGGAACGCTGCACGCCGTCCATGGCGGGGTTGGCTTCCAGAAAGGCGAAGTTGAGATACATCGCGAAGGCGAGCCAGAGCAGATACGGGACCATCAGCAGGCCCGCGACGGGGCGAATGCGGGCAAAGAGCATCGCCGTGACGGTGGCGGCCAGCAGCAGCACCGCGATCAGGATCAGCGCCACGGTCATCAGGTGAGCCGCGAAAAACACCGGCGACCAGGCAAGGTTGAGCGCCAGCTGTACCACGAAAGCGATGACGGCGGTGCCCCGCCCCCGAGCACCGCGCGCCGACAAGATCAGCGCCAGGGCAACGCCGAGCATCACGTACAGGATCGTCCACACGATGCCGAAGGCGGCGGGCGGCGGATACGCAGCCGGCTTGATCAGTTCATCGAACCAGACATTGCCCGGCCCGCTTTGCGCGACCATGCCGGACGCAAAGCCCAGCACCAGAACGAGGGGAACGCAAACAAGCAGCCAGCGTAACAGACTGGCTCGCAACTGGCCCGGCGAGGCAAGCAGGTTCATTGTAGGCGCAACGCTCCCGAATCAGGAATTTACCTTTACGTGGCGCGGTTTGTGGAGCGCCTCGGCCCGCTGCGCAATCGTTAGGACGCGCCCTGCATGCCGCGATGTGCCGAAACGAGAAATTCTACGTTGCCTTCCGGCCCGGTGATGGGGCTTTCCACGATGCCCTGGACGGTCCATCCGGCGCCTTCCAGCCAGTCACTCACCTCGCCACAGACCCGCTCATGCAATGCAGGATCGCGCACGACGCCGCCTTTGCCCACTTCTCCGCGCCCGACCTCGAACTGCGGCTTGATCAGCGCCACCACGCGGCAAACGGGTGCGGCGAGCCGCAGCGGCACCTCCAGCACTTTGGCAAGGCCAATGAAGCTGGCATCGCACACCACCCAGTTGCACGCGGCGTCAATCTGATCGCGCGTCAGCACCCGCGCGCTGGTCTGTTCCAGCACCGTCACACGCGGATCGGTGCGCAGTTTCCACGCCAGCTGGTTGGTGCCCGAATCGACCGCGTAGACGTGCCGCGCGCCGCCCGTAAGCAACACGTCGGTAAAGCCGCCGGTGGAACTGCCGATGTCCATCGCCACCGCATCCGTCGGGTCCAGCCCGAAATGTGCGATCGCATGGGCCAGCTTGATGCCGCCGCGCGACACCCACGGATGATCGCGCCCGCGCACGTCGAGCGGGGCATCGCCGCGCACGCTTTGCCCCGGCTTGGCGATCTTGGTTTCGCCGGAAAACACCAGCCCGGCCAACACCAGCGCCTGCGCCCGGGTGCGGCTTTCCACCAGCCCGCGATCGACCAGCAACTGATCGACGCGCACCTTGGCGGGCTTCTTTTCGACGGAACGGGGCGGGAAAGGGTCGGTCATGCTCGCTTGCGGGGTTGAGATAGGGTGCGCCTCATTCCATACCATGGTCATGAAGGCAAATTCGCGCGATCGCGCCCGCTCGCCGCTTACCGGCATTTTCCCTCTGCTCGTGCTCGCGGCAACCCTGGCCGGTTGCGTGCCCGCGCCAAGCCCGGCCCCTGCCCCGCCGCGACAGACCACCGCCGCGCCTCCCCCACGGCCTGGCCCTGTCCAGCCGCCGGCGATGGCGCCGCTCTCCAACGACTGGCGCGACGCGGCGATAACGCCGGGCACGTGGACGTACGGCCCCGGCCCGTTCGCCTCGTTCGGCAATGGCCTGCTGACCTTGCAGTGTGACGCGGGCAGGCAGGCCATCGTTTTGACGGCAGGGGGCGGAGCCGCAAACGGACAGGTCGCAGTCACCCTGACCACGGCCGCCACGGTGCGTTCGGTGCCGGGCTTTACCGGCCCATCGGGCCTTGTGGTCACCATCCCCGCACGCGATCCGCTGCTGGACGCGATGGCGTTCAGCCGTGGGCGCTTCGCGATAGCCTCCGCTGGCCGGCCCACGCTTTACGTGCCCAGTTGGACCGAAGTATCGCGGGTAATCGAGGATTGCCGCTGAGGGGCGGCAAGCCGTGGCTTGATCTGCGGGCCGCAACGCATACAGCTACGCAATGGAAACCCGCCCAACCCGGCCCCGCGATGGCGAACCCACCATTGAGGATGTGGCCGCCGCAGCGGGTGTTTCGATCCGCACCGTATCGCGCGTGCTAAACCGTTCGCCCAAGGTGAACGCCAATACCCGCGCGCGCATCGAGACGACTATCGCCGCGCTGCATTTCCGGCCCAGCACGCGGGCGCGGGCGCTGGCGATGGGCCGGTCCTTCCTAATCGGGCTGGTGCATAATGATCGCAATGCGCTGGTACTCGATTCCATTCAGCGCGGCATCGTCGCGCTCACGTCAACACGTGGGTACGAACTGGTCGTTCACCCCACGCCACTGGAACGCGATGCCGCCATCGCCGACGTGCTGGCCTTCGTGGACCGCTCGCGGGTGGACGGGCTGATCGTGCTGCCGCCGATCTCCGATCTTGCCGGCCTCGCCGATGCGCTCGCCACCGTGCAGGTGCCAGCCGTTGCGCTCTCGTCGATCCCGACGACCGGCTTCGATGGCGTTGTGGTGAGCCCCGAGCGGGAGGCAGGCGCACAAGTGGCCCGCTACCTGATTGTGCGGGGCCATCGCCGGCTCGGCATCGTCAACGGCCCGCTGTCGGTCGCCTCGGCGCGCGAACGGCGCGAAGGGTTCTGCGATGAAGCCCGCCGGTGCGAAGACGCAACGATTGCGGAGGCCCGCGGCGACTATGGCTTTGCCTCGGGCGTGGAGGGTGCGCAGGCGCTGCTGGCCTCGCCGCCGCACCCCACAGCCATCTTCGCCGCGAACGACATCATGGCCGCAGGCGTGCTGAAAGCAGCCGCCGAACGCGGCATCGCGGTGCCCGCCGCGCTCTCCGTGATAGGGTTCGACGGCAGCCCGCTCACCCGCATGCTGACCCCGGCGCTCACATCGGTGCTGCGGCCGTTTGCCGACATGGCCGGCGCAGCCGCCAGCCAGTTGATCGCCCGGATCGAGGGGGGCGATGATGTGCCGCCGTTCCATCCGGTGCTGGAGATCGTGGAAGGCGGGTCCACCGGACCGGCGCCCCCTTAACAGGGCAGGTCAGGCGGGCAGCGGCTCCAACCGTCCTGCCTCCAGCGCCGCAAGGCCACTGGCAACAGCGCGCACGAACTGCGCGTTTTCGCCCAGATCGCCGAAGATGTCGCGCATCGCCAGGATCTGCTGCCAGTCCTTGGCGCGCGGCAGCAGGCGATCGGAAAGCGGATCGGTGAGCGGCAGGTTGTCCCGCTCCGCTTTCTCCAAGAAGCGCAGCCACGCAGCGATCGGCACCGCCAGCCGGTCTATCGGACGGCCCGCCGCCATCGCGTCACGCACGGTTCCCAGCAGGCGATACGGCAGCTTTTGCGATCCGTCCCAAGCGATCTGGGACAGCAGATGCCGGATCGCCGGATTGGTGAAACGCCCCAAGACGGCGGAAATGTAGCCCGGCAGGTCAAGCCCGGGCGGGGCGTTGACCGAGGGTGCGATGTCCTCACGCATCAGCCGTTCGATGAACGCTGCCAGGTCGCGATGGGTCATCGCCTCTGCGACGGTTTCCAGCCCCAGCCCCAACCCGATGTACGCCAGCGCGGAATGGGCGCCGTTCAGCAAGCGCAGCTTGGCGGTTTCGAACGGGCGTACGTCGGTGGTGAACGTCACGCCTGCAATTTCGAGGGTGGGGCGTTCGCCGGCGAAGCGGTCCTCGATCACCCATTGCATGAACTGTTCACGCTGGATCGGCCAGGCATCCTCCAGACCGGTTTCGGCCAGGATGCGGGCGCGCAGGGCATCGTCGGTGGCCGGCGTGATCGAGTCGACCATGGCATTGGGGAAAGTGGTGGTATCAGCGATCCAGCGCGCCGTTTCGGGGTCGATTGCCTGGGCGAAGGCGATAGTGGCCGCTTCCAGCTTGCGGCCGTTGTCGGTCACGTTGTCGCACGACAGCACGGTGACGCCATGATGGCCCGCCCGCCGTCGTGCCTGCAGGCCCCGCACGAGCCAGCCCACGAAAGACCCCGGCGTCCAATCGCCTTGCTGCGAAGCGTCAAGATCGGCGCGAATGGCCGGATGCGCGAAATCGAGGCCACCGTCCGCGCCCAGCGTGTAGCCCTTTTCCGTCACCGTCGCGCTGATGATGCGGGTATCGGCACGGGCGAGCGCGGCCTTGATGGCGGCTGGATCGTCGCGCGTCAGCACCGTGCCGATCGCGCCGATCACACGATACTCGGTTTGCGCGTCCAGCAGCGCCAGCGTGTATAGCCCATCCTGCGGCGCCAGCGCATCGGCAACGCCGCGCGAATTGAGGCTGACGCCGGTGATGCCCCAGCGCGGGTCCTGGGCCAGCAGCATATCGAACGACGCCCCCTGATGCGCGCGGTGAAACGCGCCGGGCCCGAAGTGCACGACGCCGGGTTTGACCGCCGCGCGATCGTATTGCGGACGCGCGACCTGCGCGGGAAGGGAACCCAGGGTGGATTGCGAAAGGCGGGTCATGCCGGCACCGCTTCACGAACCGGGGCTTGCAGACCGTAGGCCTTGCGCACCAGCCCCACGGTAAGTTCGTGCGCCAGTTCGGCAGCCTCCCAATCGGCAAGGCGGTGTTCCGCCACAAGACGGGCCAGGAACCCGCAGTCGATCCGCCGGGCCACATCGTGGCGGGCGGGGATCGACAGGAACGCGCGGGTATCGTCGTTGAACCCGACGGTGTTGTAAAAGCCCGCGGTTTCGGTGGTCATCTCGCGGAATCGGCGCATGCCTTCCGGGCTATCGTGGAACCACCATGCCGGTCCCAGCCGCAAGCAGGGATAGTGCCCGGCCAAGGGCGCGAGTTCGCGCGCGTAGGTGGTCTCGTCCAGCGTGAACAGGATCACGGTAAGGTCCGGCTCGTTGCCGAACAGGTCCAGCATCGGGCGCAGCGCTTCCACATATTCGGTGCCGCGCGGAATGTCGGCCCCTTTGTCGCGCCCGTGGCTGGCGAACAGCCGGGCGTTGTGGTTGCGCGTGGCGCCGGGATGGATCTGCATGGTCATGCCATCCTCCAGGCTCATGCGGGCCATTTCCGTCAGCATCTGGGCGCGGAACAGTTCCGCCTCGTCCGCGCTCGCCTTGCCGCCCATCACTTTGCCGAACAGCGCCTCGCATTCGACGCGTGACAGATTGGCGGTGCGCGGCGTGAGAAAGCCGTGATCGGTCGCCGTGGCGCCCAAGGCGCGGAAATCGGCGCGGCGCTTGCGGTGCGCGGCCAGATAGCCGTGCCACGTGCTCACATCCTCGCCAGACAGCTGCGCGAAACGGGCCATGTCGCGGCTGAAGGAATCGTGTTCTGGATCGATCACCGAATCAGGCCGGTAGGTGGTCACCACCCTGCCCGACCAGCCGGACGTCTGGATCGCCTTGTGGTGCGCCAGATCATCGGCCGCGCCTTCGGTGGTTGCCAGCAGTTCGATGTTGAAGCGTTCGAAAAGCGCGCGCGGCCGAAACGCCGGGGTCGCCAGAGCCGCGCCGATGGCATCGTAGATATGGTCCGCAGAGCCGGCGTCCAGCGCCACGTCGATGCCGAATACTTCCGAAAACACGTGGTTCAGCCACATGCTGGACGGGGTGCCGCGAAACAGGTGCCAGTTCGCCGCGAACGTCCGCCATGCATCGCGCGGGTCGGTATCGGGGAACACCCCGCCGCTGCGCGGCACCGCCAGCGCATCAAGGTCGATCCCTTGCGAATACAGCATCCGGAACAGATAATGGTCCGGCGCCAGCAGCAGTTCAGTGGCGTTCGACCACGGCGCGTTGGTTGCGAACCATTCCGGGTCTGTGTGACCGTGCGGGCTGACGATCGGCAATCCGGCCACCTGCGCATACAATTCACGCGCGATTGCGCGGGTTGTCGGGTCGGCCGGAAACAGACGATCGGGGTGCAGCGAAAGCTTGGGCATTACGGGGCAACTCCTTGGCGCTGCGCCCGGTTACTAAGTTGTGCCAGCGCTGGCAATGTCATATTTCCGCGCGGTGCTTGCAATGCGCGGCCCTCGGCGCGAAAGCCGCAGGGTACGTAGCGCAAGAGGTGTCGTGATGGCCGAGATCGATGCTTTCGACGAAAAGATCATCGCGGTTCTGGCAGTGGACGGGCGCATCACGATGACGGACCTGGCGCGGCAGGTCGGCTTGTCGAAAACGCCGTGCCAGGTTCGGGTGCGCAAATTGATTGACGCCGGTGTGATCGGCGGGTTTCGCGCCGTGATCAACCATGCCAGTCTGGGCCTCGATCACATCGCGTTCGTGGAAGTGAAGTTGTCCGACACGCGCGAACAGGCGCTCGATGCCTTCAACAAGGCGGCTATCGCCATCACCCAGGTGGAGGCATGCCACATGATCGCGGGCAGTTACGATTACCTGCTCAAGATCCGGTCGCGCGATATCAAGGACTTTCGCCAGACGCTGGGCGAAAGCATTTCCGTGCTGCCCAATGTCGCCAGCACCTCAACGTTCGTGGCGATGCAGACGATCAAGGAATGATAGCGCAACTCAGGCGCTGAGACGGCGCTTGCCGTGATCCGCGTTCCAGCTCTTCACCCAGCCGCGCACGTCATCATAGGGCATCGGGCGGCAGATCCCATAGCCCTGCCCGCAGATGCAGCCCATCGCCACCAGCATCGCCTGCGTCTCGGGATCTTCCACGCCCTCCGCCACCAGCGGGATACCCAGGCTTTCGCACAGCACCACGAGCGAGGTGACAAGTGACTGATCGAACCGACTTTCCGTGAAACGTGAGATGTAGGACCGGTCGATCTTGATCTCGCTCACCGCAAACTCGCGCAAATACCCGAACGAGGTGAAGCCGGCGCCGAAATCGTCGATGGACAGGGAAATCTGGTGGTCGTGAAGTTGCTCGATCACCCTTTTCGCTTGCGAGGGGTGCGCGATCAGCGCCGTTTCGGTCAGTTCCAGCACCACGCGCGCGGGATCGACTCGGTAGCGGGCAATCGCCTCGACCACCCGGCCCACGAAGCCGGGCCGTTCCAGCATCCGCGCCGATACGTTGATGGCGATCCCCGCGCCGTCCACCACATGCTGCAGGCGGGCGAACTGCTCCAACACGACATCGAGGCTGAGGTAGGTGAAGTCTTCCAGCAGATGCGACTGCTCGACCGTTTCGATCAGGGCATCCGCGGGCACCGGTCCGGTCTTGGGATGCGTCCAGCGCACCAGGGCCTCGAAGCCCAGCACCTTGCCGCTGCGCATGTCGACTTTGGGTTGCCAATGCCAGTCGAATGCGCGGTGTTGCAACGCGTCCTCAATGTCATGCAGCAGGCTGCGCTCGTTCTGCGGCGCTGCCAGGCGGCGTTCGCGCCCTTCGGCGAAGGCGACCTTTTCCAGGCCGCGCTTGGCCTGGTACATCGCCTCGTCGGCAGCGTGCAGCAGCGCATCGGGATCGTAGCCCAGTTGCGGACACAGGGCGATGCCCAGGGATGCGCCGGCATAGAGCAGCCGGCCATCGTAAACGATCGGCTGCTCGATAAGCTCGGTCAGCTTGAGCGCGACGGCGAGCGCGGAATCCTTCCCGTCCACATTCTGCAGCAGCACGGCAAATTCATCACCGCCCAGACGCGCGGTCGTGTCCACTTCGCGCAGATGCTCGCGAAGGCGCCGCCCGATCGTCACCAGGACGGCATCGCCGGCGGCATGGCCAAGGCTGTCGTTGATCTCCTTGAACCGATCAAGGTCGATCATCACCACCGCGAACGGATCGCCGCTGCGCCGTGCCCGCGCGCAGGACTGGCTCAGACGATCGGCAAACAGCGTGCGGTTGGGCAAGTCTGTCAGTGGATCGTGCAGCGAGCGGTGCGTGAGTTCTTCCTCCGCACGGCGCAGTTCCTGGCGGTATTTGCGCCATGCCATCCCTTCTTCCACCGAAGCGGCGACCCGTTCGGGAGACAGCGTGCGCTTGGTCAGGAATTCGGTCATGCCGGACTTGATGGAATCGGCGGCGACTTGCTGGTCCGCGTTGCCGGTGACCGCCACGATCGGGCAATCCGGATCAATCTCCGCCCGGATTTCGGGCAGCAGGTCGCGCCCGTCTCCGTCCTTCAGTCCGAAATCCAGGAACACGATGTCGTAATGGGCATCGGGCTGGCGGATCATGCCCAGCGCCTGCGCATGAGAGGCGGCCTGCTCGAACGTGATGTTGCGCGGGCCCCGCCGCAACATGCGCATCAGCTTTTCGCGATCTACGTCGTCGTCATCCACGATCAGGGCGTGAATATCGCGGGTGCCGTTATGCAGGTGGTCCATGATGACAAGGCTCCTTGCGCAACCGTGGGAAACCGCGTTCAAGGCAGTTCCTGCGTGCGGGTATATTTGCTGATGAAGTCGGCCAGCCGTGCGAACTGGGGCCCGACCGCCGATTTCACCATGTAGCCGGCCACATGGCCATCGTACGCACGGCAGCGATCCTGTTCTCGCGCCGAGGTAGACAGCACGAACACCACGGTGCGTTTCAACTCCGGATCGGCCCGCAGCGCATCGAGGAACTGAAAGCCGTCCATCACCGGCATGTTGAGATCCAGCAACACGATAACCGGGGTCTCGATATGCTTGGTGGCGTGCGTGCCGTTCAGCACGGAAAGCGCCTCGCGCCCTTCGCCCGCAGTAACCACACGGCAGGGCACCTCATGCTTGCGAAAGCTGCGCATGACCCCCTCGATGGCCACGTCGTCGTCATCCACCAGCAGCACGGTGACGCCGGTAGAGCTGGGCTTGTGCGCAGCCGTTGCGCGGGCGCGAGCCGGCGACATTGCGTCAATCATCATCGTTCTCCCGCAGCAGGATGCGTGGCCAGTACACTTCGAACTTGGCGCCCCCCAGCGTGCCGTCGCGCTGGACGGTGACCATACCGCCGTGCGCGTTGATCATGCGCCGGGTGAACGCCAGGCCAACGCCGTCGCCGTCGGTGCCCGGCGAGGCGCGATGGAACAGTTTGAAGATGCGCTCCTCGTTGCCCGGCATGATCCCCTGCCCGTCATCCTCCACGGTAAAGACGCTGAACCGTCCCTCCTCGCGCATTGATATGCGGATCAGCCCGCCATCCTTGCCGTGATGCTTGACCGCGTTGGAAATGAGGTTGCGCAGCGAGGTGGAGAGCGGTGCGCGCGGAGCCACCAGATCATCGCCCTGGATATCCACCTCCACCCGGAACGTGTCTGGAATGCGGGTGAGGGCGATGGCTTCTTCCACCAGCTGGCGTGGATTGATGGGATGAACCTGCGGGTCACGCACGCCGATGCGGGCGTAATCAAGCAGGTCGTCGATCATCTGCTCACACCGGGCGATGCGCTGGGTGATCCGCTCGAAATTGTGCGTGACAGCTTCCGGAACATTGTCCTCGCCCAGCGCTTCGGCGAGATCTTCGCGCACCCAGGTCACCAGATCGCCGATCCCGCGCAGGGGTGAGCGCAGGTCGTGGCTGGCAACATACGTGAATTCTTCCAGCTGGGCGTTGGTTTGCTGGAGCGCGCTTTCTGACCGCTTGCGATGGGAGATGTCGCTTACGATCGCCATGAACAGCGGCTGGGCGATACTTTCGAACCGCGTCAGCGCGATCTCCACCGGAAATTCGTGGCCTGAACTGTGAAGGCCGGTCAGATCACGATCCATGCCCATCATGCGCGAAACCGGCGCGGCGGCGTAGCCGGCAACCTGGTGCACATGCTGCGTACGGTAGCGCTCGGGCAGCAGCATCCCCAGCGGTCGACCGATCATGTCCTCCACCCGCCAGCCGAACTGGTTGGCCAGCGTTGCATTGGCCTGCGCGATATGGCCACGCGCGTCGATGACGAGGATGCCGAGCGGCAGGCTTTCGAACATCTGGGTGAAGCGGCGTTCGGCGGTGACGGCGCGCGTGTGGTTCGCCAGATAGACCACCACACGGGAGCCGTCCTCGCCGGGGATCGGGGTCAACGTCATGTCCACTATCGGCCGCGATCCATCGGTGGCGGTCAGCGTGAATTGGCGGGTCCAGGCATCGCGCGTGTCGTTAGGCACGGCAAAGTACACATCGAGCATGTGCGCGAGTGTCGCGGCGTCCTCCTCGCTGAACCACAATGCCATTAGTCTCAGCCGTAAGGCGGCCGGATCAGGCTCGGCCAGCAAACTCGCGGCGGCTGCATTGGCCCAGGATATCACCCCCGCGCTATCGATTGTCAGCGCCGCGACGGGCGCCTTGATCAGGGGAGCCTCGATGTCGGGTGTGAGTTGCATTGCCAGTGTCACGTGTCCGCCTTGCCAGCGGCCAGCCCATACATAGGTGCGAGGGGATGGCCCAATCGGTCAGGGCCGGAAACTCGGCGCCTGTCTTTGACAATGGGTACACAGCGGCTGTTATCGAGACCCGAACAGCTGATAGGGGATCACGCGTAAACCCGCAGAAAAATGCGAGGTGCAGTGGTTAACGCGGCACAAACTTTCCGGCTTCACGGTCCTTACGCACTTGCAGGCCGTTAAAAACCGAGCCGCTCATGGTGATCCAAACGCCCGGTTGCGCGGCCTGGCAGCAGGCGAACGCCATGCCCAGGTTGAACGCCGCATCGCTTTCGGCAAACCGCGCTGGCGCCAGTGCGCCGCACAGCACGATGGTCTTTTCGGTAAGCCCGGCAAGGGCGGCGGCAGTGTCGGTCATGGTATCGGTGCCGTGAGTTATCACCACATGCGATTCCGGCGCGGACGTCACGGTTTGCGCGATCAATTCGCGATCGGCGTCCGTCAGTTCCAGGCTGTCTTTCCGCAACAGTTCGACCACGCGAAAAGGATGCGCGACGCGGGCTGTGACGAGCAGCTTTTCGATCACGCTTTCGACGATCTGGTATTCGCTGAGCGCATCGAAGTACTGCTTGTCGATAGTACCACCGGTGGTGACGATGAGGATGGGTGCCTGACTCATGGCGTGTGCCTTAGCGCCATGCCCTGGCGATACGCAACAACCACCCTTTCACAGCTTTTCCAGATACGCCAGCAGCCCCCGTTCCTCGCGCGACATCCACCGGGTGCTGCGCGGCAGAGCCTTTGGCAGAGCTATGGCGTCCGTATCGCCTTTCGCCACCGCAATGATCGCGGGATGGATATAGGATTTGCGGGCGATCGCAGGCGTATTGCCGAGCCGCCCGGATACCTCCTCCAGCATGGCGCGCAACGAGACACCCGGCTGCGCAAACAGCATCGCGAAGCCAAGCGTGCTGGCCGCCCACGTACGGAAATTCTTGGCGGTAAACCCCTCACCCATCGTTTCGGCAAGATAGGCGTTCACATCGTGGCTGTGCACCGGCACCGCCTCGCCGTCAGGATCAAGGTACTGGAACAAGTGCTGACCAGGCAGGTCCTGCATCTTGCGCACGCACCGCACCAAGGAGCGGTCGTCGCACGCGATTTCCTGCAGCTTGCCAGACTTGCCCTTGAAGCGCAGGCGCAACGTGCCCCGCTCGATCCGGGCGTGACGATTGCGCAAGGTCGTCGCCCCGAAGCTCTTGTTCGTCCTGGCATACTGCTCATTGCCGATGCGGATCGCGCCGGTATCGAGCAAGGCCACGACCGAAGCGATCGCCCGCTCCCGCCCCAGGCCCCGCCCCTGCAGGTCATCCGCCACACGCGCCCGCAACACCGGCAGCGCACCGCCGAAACGCGGGCAAAGCTCGAACTTCTTGTCTTCGCGCGATTGACGCCAGTCGGGGTGATAACGATACTGCTTGCGCCCGCGCGCATCGAAGCCGGTGGCCAGCAGATGGACATGCGGGTCGGGGGAGAACCAGCAATTCTCGTACGCTGGCGGCAAGGCGATGCGGTTGAGCCGGTCGATCTCGTCGCGACCCTTGATCCGCGCTCCGTCTGGCGCGAAATAGGCCCACTTATCGCCCCGGACGCGCTTGCGCGTAATTCCGGGCGCGCTTTCCTCAGCGAACTTGAGCGATGTTTCGATGCGCGTCATCAGCATTGTTGCGCGTTTTCCGTTACGTGATTGTCTTCATCAACGCGCGACGGCAAGCGAAGTTGTCGCACGCTAATGAAACCGGATGCGTCCGCGACCGTTCCTTGACCAGCACTCGGACAAGAACATCGCAGGAGACGACCATGGCAGACGCGCAGATCTTCCAGGATTTGAAGAACGATCACGACAAACACCGTGAATTGTTGGAAAAGCTGGGCGACACCAAGGGTGCCAGTGACGAGCGCAAGAGCTTGTTCGAAACGTTGCGCAAGGAATTGCAGGCGCACGCAGCCGCCGAGGAAGAGTCGCTGTATGCGACCATGCTGGGCCGGGAAGATCTGCGCGAGGACGCGCGCCATTCAGTTTCGGAACACAAGGAAATCGATGATTTTCTTGGGGAACTGTATGAAATGGACATGAGCTCCTCTGCCTGGATGACCAAGTTCAAGGAAATGCGCCACCGCTACCTCCATCACATCGACGAGGAAGAGGAGGACATGTTCCCCGAGGCTTCCGAGAAGCTTTCCGCCGAAGACGAAGCCCGGCTCGCCAAGATCTTCGAGGCTCGCAAGCCCAAGGAACTGGCGAACGCCGAAAAGGAACTTCCAGGCGACGCGCGCGAATAAAAGCAGCGCTAGCTATTACCATCACAACATAGATCAAGGAGACATACGATGGACAAAGAGATAAGCGACACTTTCTGGAAGTCGTTCAGCGCCAGCCCGTTCATCATGATGAAGTTGAACGACGCATCAGGCCACGCCGAACCGATGACGGCGATGCTGGATAAGGACGCGCATCACGCGATCTGGTTCTTCGCCAAGCGCGACAACCGCATTGCCGGCGGTGGCAAGGCGATGGGTCAGGTGATGACGAAGGGCCACGATGTGTTTGCCTGCATTTCGGGTACTCTTGTCGAGGAGACTGACCGGGCCCGCCGCGAAGCGCAGTGGAACAATGCCGTCGAAGCCTGGTTCCCCGGCGGCAAGGACGATGCTTCGGTGGAGATGCTGCGCTTCGATATTGAAGACGGCGAAGTGTGGACAGCAGAACTGGGCCTGAAGGGCATGTTCAAGCTGCTGACCGGCAAGCCAATCCAGGGGCATGAGGCCGGCGATCACGCTGTTGGCGCTGTCTGAACGCATACCAGGCATGAAATCAAAAGGGCGCGGTGGGATAACCACCGCGCTTTTTTATTAATCAGCGATTGTAAGTGGGAGGCCGCGCCGTCAGGTAAACTGACGGAGCCGCTCAAGTTCACAAGGCCGGTCAGCTTCGACATCGTCAGATAGCGCAAATGCGATTGCGGCCAGAATTGCCTGCCGCGTAAATGGCTTTTGCACTACCCCAACGGCGGTGCAGGCGGGCATATCGATCTGGCCAGGATTCGCGGTGACGTAGATTACCCGCGCACCAAAACGACCGGCAATTTCCCGCGCGATGGCGGGACCGGTCAACCCGTCACGCAAATTCAGATCGACGAGAGCAACGTCGGGAGCTTCACCCAGCCGCTTTACCGCGTCCATATCGGGGGCCGTACCGATCACGGCATGCCCCCCATCCGACACAATGTCTTCTAATTGCAGCGCAACGAGAAACTCATCCTCGACGATCAGAACTTTTCCGACAGGTGAGATACGCGGCTGCAATCTGAAAATCCCCGGAAGCGCTGCTTCAGGCAGCCAACTTGGGACGGTCGTTGTGATTGGCGATCTTGGTCAGCTCGGCGAAAAATGCATCGATCGCGTCGCCATCGAGCAGGAAGTTGTGGCGGAAATCGGGAAGCTGACCTGATTCGATGATCTTGCACAGCATTGCGCGAGCACGGCAGATTCGGCTCTTAACGGTGCCAAGCGCGATACCGCAAATGTCCGCAATCTCTTCGTAAGAAAGGTTTCCGGCAGCCACCAGCACGAGCGCTTCACGGTACGTTTCGGGGATTGCGGTCAACGCACGGAGCACGTCTGCCAATTCGACGGCGCTTTCCTGGCTGGCTTCGGCGCGCAGGATGCGCTCCGCCGCCAGTTCATCGTATTCACCATGAAAGCGGGCACGACGCGCCTCGGAATAGAAGTGGTTTCGAAGGATCGTAAAGGTCCACGCCTTGAAATTGGTGCCGGCGGCATAACGCTCACGTGCCGCCCAAGCACGCAACATGGCCTCTTGCGCAAGATCATCGGCGCGGTCACGGCAACCGCAAAGGCCGCGTGCGAACGCACGCAGATGCGGCGCAACCTCGGCCAAGGCACGTCGAAAGTCACGGTCGCTCAAAGCAACCTTGTTTTCAGGCTTAACCTGAACATCTACACCTGCCTCGACAGCTGCTGACATCGCACACCCTCCATCCATCTAACTGCAACCTTAACGCCACCCAATTCGAATTGGTTCCCGGGCATTGAATTTGCATTTGGACCACCCCTTCGTTTTTGCGCACAAAGGAAGAGGCCCTCGATCACAATGAAGTGATCGAGGGCCTCGGGATTGGATCACTGCTGGTTGCGGGGGGTGGGGGATCCAGCGGTGATACTATGGGAACGTAGTGCTTTATCGTTGGTTCCCCGCAATGCATTTCGCCGCTAAAAATTTTCCAGTTGCCCTATGCCTTGCACGGAGTCAGACAACCGACGCCGGCCCAAAGGCGAACGGTCGCCTTGAAGAACACAATCGGGAAGCTCTTTCCCCAACAGGCCCGAGGAATTTTGATGTCCGTCTCTGATCAGATCGCCATTCAGCTACCCTACCTGCGCCGCTACGCGCGCGCACTTACCGGTTCACAGCATTCGGGCGACGCGTATGTCCGGGCCACGCTCGAAGCCGCACTGGCCGACCGGTCCCTGCGCGATGCCATCGCCCGCAGCCGCGCGGCGCTGTACGAAGCGTTCACGCGCATCTGGTCAACCGGCCATGTTGACGAAACCAGCGGCGCTCTCGGCGGCCTGCACGAACAGGCTGCGCAGGAACGCTTGTCCGTGATTGCCCCCGCGCACCGCCAGGCCCTGCTGCTGACTACGGTGGAGGAATTCACGCGCGAGGAAGCTGCCCGCATCCTTGGACTGGACGTGGAGGAAGTGGACGCGCTGGTAACCCAGGCGATCGCCGAAATCGAAGGCGAAAGCGCCACTCGCGTACTCATTATCGAGGACGAACCGCTCATCTCCATGCAGCTTGAAGGGCTGGTCACCGACCTTGGCCATACCGTGGTCGGAACCGCCGCCACACATGCGCAGGCGCTCGAAATCTTCCAGCGCAATCCCGCTGGGCTGGTGCTTGCTGACATCCAACTGGCCGATGGCAGTTCCGGGATCGACGCAGTGGAGGATCTGCTCAAGTTCGGCGACGTGCCGGTGATCTTCATCACCGCCTATCCCGAACGCCTGCTGACGGGCGAGCGGCCCGAACCCACCTATTTGGTCACCAAGCCGTTCCAGGAAACCACCGTGCGGGCCCAGATCAGCCAGGCCCTTTTCTTCGGATCGAGCAAGCCGCTGCGCTGACCACGGCGCTGTGATACAGGGCGCCGCAGGCTCCCAGATGGACAAGCAATATACCGCCGTCGCGACCAGTCCGGTTGCGACGGCGTCTTTTCGTGTGGTTATCGCTGACGTACGATGGGCTTCTCGCGCCGGCGCCTCAGCGCTTCTCCGCGCGCAGTGCAAACTCGCGGCTGACGCGTACCGGCACTTTGAGCCGGCATTCTACGCCACCAGGCTCAAACCGTAGGTCCACCTCGGACTTGAGTTCGTGAGCGACAATCTTCTCGATCAGGTCCCGACCGAAGCCACGCTTGACAGGCGCACTCACCGGCGGGCCGTTTTCCTCGCGCCAGTGAAGCTCCGCCAGTTCCGGGCTCAAAAGCGCCCAATGGACGTGGATACGACCCTCGATCGTGCTGAGCGCGCCGTACTTGGCCGCGTTGGTCGCCAGTTCGTGGATCGCAAGCCCGAGCGACATGGCATCATTCGGCGCCAGTTTTATGCTCGGGCCGGACATGATCACGTGGTTCTCATGCCCCTCCATGTAAGGCGCGAGTTCCGAGCTGACGATATCGCCCAACGCGGCATGTCCCCAGTCCGACTGGGAAAGCAGGTCGTGCGTGGCCGACAAGGCACGGATCCGCGCGGTCAGGCTTTCGGTAAAATCGTCGATATTGCGCGCCCGCCGCCGGGTCAGCGCGGCGATGGACAATACGTTGGCAAGCGTGTTCTTGACCCGGTGATTGAGTTCGCGCGTCAGCGAATTGCGGATGGAGGCCTGGCTGGTCAGCCATTCGAGCACCCTGCGGTCGTCAGCCGCACGCTTGGTGATCAACCGGCCCATCGCCATCACCATCAGCGATGCCAGGGCGCCGAAGAACAACGTGATGCGCGATAGCGGCGACAGGACCCCGCCCTTGCGATCGGTTACCTCCACCACCCAGTCCTGGCCCGCCACATCGATCCGGCGCTCTATCGCCGGGCCGTCCGCGCCGCCTGCCCGCTGTTCGGCAAGCAGCATGTCGGGCGCCACGTGATCGTTGTATATCGCAACGTCGATGCTTTCGTTGCGATACAGTTCGCTCGCCGAGGTCAGGAACGACTGGGCCCTAAATGGGCTGAATACGAAGCCTTTGACCGCACGGCCCCGCCCTTCGGCGAACACCGGCATGAAGATCATGAACCCGGTCGTCGGACCGCCATAGCCGCTGGTGCGGGTCAACTGAAGCAGCCCTGTCGCCGCCGGGCCGCGACGCGTGATGGCGCGTTGCATGGCCTGCCGTCGCACGGCGTCGGAGAAGAGGTCGTACGCGATGACAGACCTATTGCGCGGCGATTGCGGCTCAAGATAATAGACCGGCGTGACGTATTTCTGGGTAATGCCAGGGCGCGGCGTGACCGAAAAGTCCATGCGACCCGACTTTTGCGTGTCCAGTTCGAATTGCCCGAGGCTGTCTACCGGCACCAGCGGTGCCCAGCCCATCCCCAAGGACCCGTAAAGCGTGCCATCGCCCTGCAGATCGCGGGCAAACTCCGTAAATTGCGCCGGGGACACTTCGCCCTGCGTGGAGAATAAGGCGCTGCCGGCGCGCAGAAGCGCGATGTTTTCGGTCACGCGGCGCTGCAAGGCCGATGAAATTTCAGTAAGGTTGCGATCGAGTTCAACCGCCCGCGTCTGCTTGTCAGCGCGTTCGATCGCCATCACCGACACTGCGGTCGTCATCCCAGCGATGATGAAAAGCAGAAATGGCCAGCCGCGTGGATATCGGTGAAACCACGCCTGCTTGCCCACCCTGTCGAGCAGCGCCTGGTCAATCAACGCTCACAGTCCCGTAACTCCAAGCCCGCACTGGCGGTCACTTGTGACCACAGAGACATCGCTATGCCAACACACTTCGGCTAGGGGAACCATGAACGAGGTCGTTTGTTCCATGATGAAACCACCTTCGCTCGGTCAAAAGCCCGGACGAAGCCCGTGAAGCGCCCCTTCCCGTCGGCCCGCGCCGGGGAGGAAACCGGTCACCGAAAATTGGCCGCGCGCCAGGCTTGATCGCAAGGCGATTGGCCTTCAGGTGCGGCGGTGAAAGGGAGTTCGTGTTGTCTCAGCCCAATGGACGTGGTGATCCCGGCCGACCGTCAGGCCAGCCTCCCGAAGTCCGACCCCAAACCAACGGAGAAGCGGAACCCGGCTGGGCCGGAGGTTTGCGAAAACTCTATAATTCGGTCGTCCAAGAGCCGTTGCCGGACAGCTTCAAGGATCTCCTCCAGAAGCTGGACGACGACGAAGATGGCTGAACGCACCCGTCATACCCCGGCAGACGAGGGGTTTCGGAAAGAACTGATGTCGGTGTTGCCGCACTTGCGTGCATTCGCGCGCGGGCTCTCTGGTCGGTCGGACTTTGCCGACGATCTGGTGCAGGAAGCGGCGATCAAGGCCTGGACAGCACGGGAGCGGTATCAGGCTGGCACTAACATGCGGGCTTGGACTTTTGCGATCCTGCGCAACCATTACCTGTCTGAGCTGCGGCGATCGAAGCGCCAGACGGATATGGACGACGGCGCGGTGGAGCGCATGCTTGTCATGGAAGCCGATCAGGAAGGTCCGCTTCATTTGGGCGACATGGAAACCGCTTTGCAGAAGCTGGCGCCCGAGCGCCGCGAGGCGGTGCTGCTCGTCGGCGCCTCCGGTTTCAGCTATGAAGAAGCGGCGCAAATCGCCGGATGCCCGATCGGCACCATGAAGAGCCGCGTTGCGCGTGCGCGTGCAGACCTTGCCCGCTTGCTGGACAGCGACCAGCAGCAACCGCCGATTGATGTAAAATCCCGCAAGGCGGTCTAGCCACACGGCACCGCTGCTCGCGCTAAACAAAAGCCCCCGCTTCCGAGATGGAAGCGGGGACTTTTCAATGCCTGAAACGAGAGTGCTTCAGGCGGGATAGACCCAAGGCGTGCCGCGGCTGAAGTTCTCCGCTGCGAAATCCCAGTTCAGGATATTTTCCAGCACGGCCTTCACATACGCGGGGCGCTTGTTAAGCTGGTCGATGTAGTATGCATGCTCCCACACGTCGACGGTCAGCAGTGGGGTAACGCCCTTCACTAACGCGCTGTCAGCGTCATGCGTGGAGATGACCTTCAGAGTGCCGTTGTCAGACACCAGCCAGGCCCAGCCGTTGGAGAAGTGATTGACCGCTTCGTTGGACAAGGCTTCCAGCAGCGCATCGACCGACCCGAAGTCTTTGTCGATCGCGGCGGCGAGGTCACCGGAAGGTGCGGTCTTCTTCGGCGACAGCGAGTGCCAGTAGAAGCCGTGGTTCCAGGTCTGGGCGGAATTATTGAACAGCGGGCCAGAGGCGGAAGCGATGATGTCTTCCAGCGGCTTGCCTTCGTTTTCGGTGCCACCGATCGCAGCGTTCAGCTTGTCGACATAGGTCTTGTGATGAGCGCCGTGGTGAATTTCGAGCGTCTTGCCGGAAATATGCGGTTCCAGTGCGTCTTGCGCGTAAGGCAGCGGCATCAGGGCGATGGTCATGGCATGGTTCCTGTTGTTGTTGTAGTGAACTTGGCTGCCCCGCTTGGAACGGGATTGCCCTTTTCTGGGCCTATGTCTGGCCTTGGGGCCGACAATTCAAGCACATGATGGATCAATTTTAAGCGCGTTGCGGACCGCAGGCCCAAACGCGAAAAAGGATGGCGGACATTCCGCCATCCTCTCCCTTGATTGCCAACGCCCTGCAAGGGGAGAGGGCGTTAGTCAATCGACCGTCAGGGCCACCACGATCCGTGGGGCACAAGCGGCCTTGATCAGTTCTTCTTGGCTTCGTCAGCCGCGTCTTCCAGGGCGTCAGCCTTGGCTTCGCCTGACTTCTTCACGGCATCAGCCTTGTCTTCGAGGGCTTCCGACGCGGCGCCGGTGGTCATTGCCGCACGGCTCTCAAGCGAATCAGCAGCGGCCTCCGAGCTTGCTTCCACGGCGTCTGCGGCCTTTTCGGTCGCGTCGTCCTTGGGGTTGTTGCAAGCAGCGAGGCCAAGCGAGGCCGAAGCTACTGCAATCATCGCAAGACGCGGCATGGTGATGACTTTCATGGAGAGAATCCCTTTCCCTGTTAAACATATGCGCCGTTTTAGCACCGGGAGGAGCGCCAGCCTCCCCCTAAGTCTCCAAAACGGAGACTTAGGATCGAGGCGTTCTTAGCGAACCGAACCGCGACGGAAAAGGTTTACGATAGCAAGCAGTACCACTGCACCCAGGAACGAGGCGAAGAGCGACAGGATATCGAAGTTTCCGCTAGTGATCGGTGCACCGCCGATAAGCGGCGTAATCACGAAACCGGCGATGACAGCGCCGACGATGCCGACGATGATGTTCAGGAAGATGCCCTGCTGCGCGTCGGTGCGCATAACGATCGAAGCGAGCCAGCCGATAACGCCGCCGACTATAAGGATAAGAAGAAGGGTCATGTTGCCGTCTCCAAAAAGTTGGCTAGATTGATCGGGATAACCGCCCATCGCGATCATGGTTCCGCGCAGGTCCGAAACGGTTTGTCGCATTTTTTGCGTTTATATGTCGGCACGACATGGAATCGCATTGATCCGAAACCTTAAATAGTATGACCGGGTTATGTACTGCAGAGGAGATCCTCGGCGTGCACAGCTCAACCCAGGACCGGATAGTCTCGGCACTTGCCGCGCTCGCAATCGTGCTCGGTGGGCTTGCGGCGATCATCGCCGGGCTTGCCGCTCACGCTTCAAACCAGCACGGTGGCGCGCTCGTGGCGGTAATTGCCTCCACCCCGCCACCGCCACAACACAAGCCACGCGAAACGCCAGCCAAAGCGCATTCCACCGCTGCTAAGGGACGCCCCTCTCCCGCGAACCTGCGCAATAAAGCCACCCAGGTCGTTGCGCCGCCTGCGATGCTGCCGCCGCTGATCGTCCCGCCGCCCGTGCCCACCGCACCCAAGGCAGGAACCGGATCCGCCGCGCAGAACGGGGCTTCGGATCACAAGGGACAGGGCGAAGGCGCCGGCGGCATTGGCGATGGCGACGGCGGGGGCGGTAACGGCGATGGGGATGGCGGCTCTGATGATGCCGTCACCCGGCCCCGCCAGATCCGCGGGCGGCTGCATTTCTCCGATTTGCCGGAGGATCTTCGCGAGGCAAAAACCGGCGGGGAGTTGAAACTGCGATACCGCATCGGCATCGATGGCCGGGTAAGCGAGTGCCGCATCCTGGTGTCCAGCGGTCGGCCCCAGCTAGACGCGACGACGTGCCGGCTCATCACCGAACGCTTTCGCTTCAAGCCATCGCGCGATGCAACCGGACGCCCGGTACCCGCGATCATGATCGAGAACCACGGCTGGTACTGGCCGCCCGAACCACAGCCGTAGATATCGCTTGCCTGCTAGGCGGCGTGGGTTGACGCATCGACTGCAATGGGCGCAACTGATGCTCCTGCGTTTCAACGAGACCCTGCACCCATGCTTTCGCAAAAAACACGTTATGCGATCCGGGCGATGCAGCATTTGGCTGATCGATACGGGCAGGGTCCGATCCCCCTGACGGACATTGCCGAGAAGCAGAACATTCCCGCCAAGTTCCTGACCGTGATCCTATCGGAATTGTCGCGATACGGGATCGTAGCGTCGCAGCGCGGCAAGGACGGCGGCTATTGGCTGGGCGTGCCGCCGATCGACATCACGTACGGCGACCTGATCCGCATCATGCGTGGCTCGCTTGCCCTCGTTCCGTGCGCCAGCCGCTTCGCACACGAAACCTGCAAGAACTGCCTGGAGGAAAAGGACTGCCGGGTGCGCGCACTGATGTTGCAGGTGCGCGATGCTACGGCGAACCTGCTGGACGGTGTGCGCCTGGCGGACCGGATCGATCCGGTGCCTGCCGCCGATGGCCTTGAGGCGGCGGACGATCTGGAAGTCGGCTGAGATCGCGCTATCGGCCCACAAAGCAAACCTATCGACAACAGCATTGTCAACTTATCCGATTGAGAATAAGGTTGCCGGCAATGGCAAAGAGCCAGCCCGCTCACTGTCTTCGAGGCCAACATGAGAATTACCAAACCTGCCGATGCGATTGCCGAGGAGCATCCCCTGCTAAACGACGGCGTCCGCCATGTGATCGAGGCATTGCAACATCTGCGTTTCGGCGTGATCCAGCTTACCGTTCACGACGGCAAGCTGATGCAGGTTGACGTAACCGAGCGCCGGCGCTTCAATCACTGAACATTTTTACGGACGGGTAAGCCTCGGACGATCCTGGCGCGTTGCAAAGCGCATATTCCTAACGCGTCCATGCTCCGTATTCGCCCCGAGATACCGAACTTTGGTGCGCGCAAAACGCTACCGTCCGGCCTGCGACCGGCCAGTTCCAACCCTACACTGGGAGGACCCTGAATGCTCGATACGTTGCCGGCCCAGCTTGCCGACATCGCCCCGTTTGTCGCTATCGGCTTTGCAGCGCAGATCGTCGATGGGGCGCTGGGCATGGCGTTCGGCGTAATCACCCAGACGTTGCTGGTCAGCGTGGTCGGCGTGGCGCCCGCCGCGGCTTCGGCCAGCGTGCATGTCGTGGAACTGTTCACTACCGGTACCTCGGGAATCAGCCATATCTTTCACCGTAACGTGGACTGGAAGCTGTTCCTGCGCCTTGTCCCGGCTGGCATTATCGGCGGGGTGACCGGCGCGTATCTGCTGTCCAACATCGACGCCTCGGTGGCCCGCCCGTTCGTGATGGCGTATCTGACGGGCATCGGGGTCTACCTGCTGATCAAGGCCTTGCGCCTCAACAAGCCGCGCTTCGCCAACCCCCGCTACACCGCGCCGCTTGCGCTGGCTGGCGGCTTTCTGGACGCGGCCGGCGGCGGCGGCTGGGGGCCGGTGGTCACCTCCAACCTGCTGGTTCAGGGGGGCGAGCCTGCCAAGACCATCGGCACCGTCAACACCTCGGAATTTCTGCTGACCGCCTCGATCTCGATCGCTTTCATCACGACGCTGGGACTGGCTGCCTTCACTACCGCGACGGTGGGCCTGATCGTCGGTGGCGTGATCGCCGCACCGTTCGGCGCGCTGATGGCAAAGCGCATGCAGCCCCGCGTTCTGCTGCTGGCGGTTTCCCTCGTCCTGATCGCCACCAGCCTGTTCAGCCTCTGGAAGGCTTGGCCGATTTTCTAGGGGCCGATTTTCTAAGGACTGGACAGGCGTTCACCGCTCCCATTCAGAACGTGAAGGTCACGATGATCGGATCCGTATAGCTTCCGGTGCTGACGTACTGGTTCGCCGGAATCCGGCCATAGGCCGTTCTGTTCGCGGTGTAGTTCAGGGAATTGGTGATGGACAGGCTCTGGGCCTGCCCGCCATTGCTGCCGTTGCCCCAGATCGTCGCGTGGCCGGCGTCCTGAAAGATGTTGTAGCCCAAACGCGCCGTGCCGTTGGCCATCTCACGCGCCGCCGCGGTGCCGGATGTGCCCGCGCTAAGGCTCAGGTCCACCGCCGTATTGATCGGCAAGGTGATCGATATGCAGTTGACGCTGACGGTGGCGGTCGCCGTGCGCGCCGTCGAACTGCTGGGATTGTACGTGCCGAAACTCAAGGCCGTGGTGGACATGCCACAAATGCACACGGTGCAACCTGCTGCCGATACCGGCATGGGCGCGCAAACCCCGGTGGAGACAGCCGCCAAGACGAGCGCCAGCCGCGCTATGCGCGATGATCTCATGGCTTTGGCCTTTCCGATAGTGCAGGCGTGCAGGTTACCGGCATCGATGCGCCGGGCCCCGGATTGTGCAGGCCTTGGGGCAGCGTAACATCGCAGGCACCGGCGCTGCCGGTAACGTGAAGCACGACCAAGGTCGCTGGCAGGTCCTCGATCCAGACCTCCCCATCATACCCCACCACCGTCGCCCCGCCCGGCCAGGTGACCGCCGATCCCGCCGGCAATCCCGCACTCGCCGAGTCCACCAACCGCAGACGCAGCCCCTGGCGGGTCGCCCCGCCGAACCGCACCCGCGCGGCCTGCCGCCATCCAGGCGCGATCGTCTGCACGGCGGTTGGCAGATCGGCGGTGATCGGTACATCGGCGGCGTCTACGCCGATATGGTTCTCCGCATAGGGCTGCAGGCCGGTAACGATAACGCGCCGGCCCTGCCCCGCCTTGCGTGGCCGCTGCCGGTTTTCGACCGTGACGGTCACCGGCGCATCGGCATCAACCTCGACCAGCGCGAAGCCGTCATCCACATGCTGCGTGGCCAGCACCGCCCTGTCGATCCGCAGCACCCCGCCGCGGGCGTTGAGCTGCACGCCGTTCCCGCCTTGGCGGCGCCAGCCATCCAGCCGGATGTCGCCAGCCTGGGTGCGGTAGGAAACACCGCCCTCCAGCCATTGTGCCCCGCGATCATAGCCTGCGAGCGCCCGCATCCCGCTGCCGGTGCCGTCGGGGAGGTTTTGGTTGTAGGCGAGCGCCCCGCGTCCCGGCTCGGCCAGCGCGGCAACCTGGCTGCGGGGTCCGAGCGGCATGGTCAGGTTGCCGAAGATCCCGGCGCTGCGGCCACGCGCGCTCACGTCGCGGCTGCGGGTGTATTGCACGCCAATGGAGGCGAACGCCGAGCGGATGCTGGTCGTATAGTATGCCGAGGCCAGATCGAAGCGGGTTGCGCCGGCGCTGCCGCGTCCTTGCGCCAGCCGCGCATAACTGGCGTTCACGCTGCCGATCCAACCCAGCGAAAGCCCACCCGCCACCGCCAGTTCACTGCGCGCGCCGCCGTTAATGCGGGGCTCGCCCACTTGGCGAAAGCGTGCATCGGCGCGCTCATAGCTTGCCGACAGGGTGTAGCGTGCGGTGATGCGCTGCGCCTGCGCGTGCACCAGCGCGCCGGTTCCGGCATGACCTTGCGAGACGGCGCCCGCCACCGACACCTGCCCCAGCGGCGCGACCACAAGCACGGCGCCCAGCCCGGCCATGCGGGTATCGGCGGACAGTTCGGCCCGTGTCTCCATCGTCAAGGTGCTGGTCAGGCCCCGGTGCAGGCCGGCAGCGGCAAACAGCGGTCCGTAGGCAAAACTGCGATACCCGAAGCCGCGCCGCAGCGCGCCGGCTTCGAAAGCGAACTGGCTGAGGCCGGGGCGCAGCAGATCGATACTGGTGTAAAAGCTGCGGGTCACCTGCCGCGTCTGGCCGGTCACATCGCGCACGCTCATCGTCACCGCCCCGGCCCCGGTCAACTGCGGTTGCAGCGCGAGGTCGAACCGCCCCGGCCCCAGTTCATAGGACTGGCGGGAGGATTGCGCGATCAGTTCAACGGTGGACGGCACCAGCGCGCTGCCCGAGACCGTGGGCAGCGGAAAGTTGATGCTTTGCGGATCGAGCGAAAAGTCAGTGCCCAGAAATATGCCGCCGTACCGCACCGGCCGGCTCCACGGTGCGCCCCGCCCCACGCTGTCGCCCAGCACAAGGCGGACGCGGCGATCCGGAAAATCGCGGCGCAGGGCGGTGTCCAGACGGGTCAGGCCGCCGCGTGCGGTATCCACCAGCACGCTGGTGCCCGCCACGCCCCAACGGCCCGACACGCCAGTATCGACCAGCCCGGTAATCCGCGTTATCCCGTCCCAGGTGCCAAGCGTGAGGTCGTAGTCCACGAACTGCGCAGGGATCGCCGGCGCCACGGGCACTACGCGGTATCCGGGTTGTACATGCATATGGGGAAACAGGGCCAGATCCGCTTCAATCCGCAGTGTCGCGCCGTCGTCCTCAAGGCGCGCGACAAGACCAGACATCGTGTCCAACGCGACGTAACTTTCTCCCGCGACCGTTTCTTCCGCGGCTGATCGCACGCTCAGTCCCCACGCTTCCACGTCGGTGCGCCGCGCCAGCACGCGCCCCTTGCGCACGATCAGCAGGCCGGGGTCCGGCATGGCCTGCCCGTTGACGATAATGCCGACCGGCACCGGACCGTCGACCGCCGCGACACTATCCTGCCCATGCAAAGCCGCCGGGGCGCAAAACAGCAGGCCCAGCAACGCAGCCGCGATGGCCGCCCGGACGGGCACGAAGACCGCGCGGATCATCATGGCGCGCCACGCTATTTCGCGGCGGAGAGCGGTACGTCGAACGCGCCCTCCTCGGTCTTCACGTGCACGGCAGAGGCGGCCAACAGCGTCCGCTCCACAGGCAGATCCAGAGTACCTCCCGCCAGCAGGTAGAACGCGCGGTCGCTTAGGGTCGGCGTATCTTGCGCGGGCGTGCTGACGCTCAGCACCCGCACGTAACGGGTCCCGACGTTGGACAAGCGAACCCCCGTTGCAGTGATCGCGGCGGTCAGCCGTGGGGCGGCTTTCTCGTCAGCCCGAAAAACCGGTACCGAGATCCGCAACAAGGTTTGCACCACGCCAGGCCGGGCCAGCGTCGGATCGGGAAGCTCATCCACGATCAGTCGCCATTGTTGCTCGGGCGCTGCACCCGGGTGCGCGGCAGGCAGGCTGCAGCGGATGAGCCTTTCCGTTTGCGGGGCGATCGTGGCGATCGGCGGGTTGATGACGAATGCGGGATCGGGCGTGAGCGTATCGTTACCCTGCGTGTCCCGCGTCCAGCCATAACCACGCACCTGCACGGTCACTGGCCGGTCCGCCCGGTTGCCCAGCGTGAGCGCGCAAAACCGGCGGGTTGAAGGAACCTCAATACGCACCGGCATCACGGTCAAGGCGCCAGCGCGGGCTGGGGCGACGCCGCAAGCCGCGATCACCGCGCCGGCCAGCAGCATGACGGCCACGACCATGGCGCTCGAAGGCCGGCGGGTGATCATCTCAATAGGTGACCGTGACCGTTACGGAATCAGTGTAGGAACCGGCGATGGTGTTCTGGCCGCTCGGGATACGTCCGTAGACGTTGATGGCGTTGGCGGTGAGCCCGGCGGTGGCGGACAGGGTATCGGTCCCTACCGTGTTGCCCCAGTTGGTGGTGCGTCCGGCATTCTGATACAGCGCGTAATTCAACGTGTTACTGCTACTGGTCAGCTTGCGAACGGTGGTGGTGGCGCCGGTGCCAGCGCCCGCGCCCATGCCCACGTTATACGGCGTGCCCAGCGTGCAGGTCACGCTGACGGTGGTGCTGGCATCCAGGTTCGTCGCAGACGTTGGATTATAACTGCCGAACGCCAGCGGGCTGGCCGTCAGAACGCAGGCGGACTGCACGGTCGCTGTCACCGTCATGGTGTCCGTCGCCGTCGCAGCCGACGCGCCTGATGGAGAAAGAACGATCCCGGCGGCCAGGATCGACCCGGCGGCGAGAAGGCGAAGGCAGGCCGAAGCCCTGCGGGGATGGTGAACGGTGCTCATAGGCCTCGTTTACCATCGCGTGGTTGCGAGTCGGCCTACGCGGCGCTCCGGAGATTTCCCTAAGAGGGTTTGGGCGCCAGCACGGCCGGCTCTGTGGGCGCATCTTTATCAGCGGCAAAGCGACGCGCCAGCACGGCGCACACCATCAGCTGGATCTGATGGAAAAACATCAGCGGCAGAATGATCGCGCCCACCTGCGCTGCGGGAAACAGCACCCCGGCCAGCGGCACGCCGGTGGCCAGGCTTTTCTTGGAGCCGCAGAACAGCAACACGATCCGGTCCTCGCGCGAGAAGCCCAGCAGCTTGCCGGCAACCGATGCCACCACCATCACGATGGCCAGAACCCCCAGCGAGATCAATGCGATCAGCCCCAGTTCCGCCAACGTCACCTTGTGCCACAAGCCCTGGATTACCGCTGCGCCAAACGCGGTGTAGACCACAAGCAGGATCGAGCCGCGATCGACGTAGCCCAGGATCTGCTTGTAACGGGACACAAAGCCGCCGATCCAGGGCCGCAGAAAATGCCCGGCCAGAAACGGCAGCAGCAGTTGCACGCTAATGTCGATGATGGGGTCGGTCGAGAACCCCTGCGTGCGCCCGGTGATGAGCAAGGCCGTCAGCAGCGGGGTAATGAAGATGCCGGCCAGATTTGAAAACGACGCGCTGCACACCGCTGCCGCCACGTTTCCGCCGGCAATGGCCGTGAACGCGATGGAGGATTGCACGGTCGATGGCAGCAGTGTCAGGAACAGGACGCCAGTTGCCAGCGACGGCTCGATACCGGGAATTGCCCGCACGCCCAGGCCGATGATCGGAAACAGCACGAAGCTTACCGCGGCAACCGTCAGGTGAAGCCGCCAGGCGCGGGCGCCATCAAGGATCGCTTCGCGCGATAACTTTGCGCCATGCAGGAAAAACAGCAGCGCGATGGCTGCATCCGCCGCTCCGCCCGCAACCCCTGCCCATATGCCCCGCGCCGGGAGAATGGAGGCCAGGCCAACGGTGCCCAGCAGCATCAACAGGAACGGGTCCACGTTCAGCCGCGCCAGTAATCCCTTCATTTCCGCCGGTCTCCCGTCAAAGCCACTTGTGCTCGCGATACCACTGCGCGGTCGCCTTCAACCCTTCGCGGGTTTCGATCCGCGGTTTCCAAAGCGTGTTCGGAACTGCGGCCTCGGGCGAGACCACCCAGTCCGGATGGCTGAAATAGGCGGCACGGTCGAGTGTCATTTTCGCGCGCTCCCTGCGCAAAAAGTTGTCCAGCCGCGCCACGCGCGCCAGCATCGCGGCGGAAAGCCCGATCACGCGGGGACGTTTGCCCATCGCCCAGCCAATGGCCAGCGCCGTTTCGAAATGGTCCCAGCCTTGCGGCTTGCCATCGTCCGGCTCGAATATCCGTCCGCTGACGCTGCCGATCAAACGTCCGTCGCCGGGAACCAGCGCAACCAGCAGTCGGGCCAGGTCCTCGACATGGATCACCGAGGCGCGCCCGTTGCGCGGCATCGGCATAATGCCCCAGCGCGCGGCGCGGAACAGCTCCAGCATCTCCTTGTCATGCGGGCCGTAGATCGCGGGCGGCCGCACAATCGTCCAGTCCAGCGGGCTGGACATCAGCAGCTTCTCGGCCCGGGCCTTGGACGCCCCGTACGCCGACAGGTCAGGCTCGCGGGCCGATAGCGACGAGACGTGGACAAAGCGGTGTACGCCTTTGAGGATCGCCGTTTCGATGAGATTGAGCGTGCCGGTCACGTTGCCAGCCTCGAACCCGGCGGCATCGGGGGCATTGATGACGCCCGCCACGTGGATCGTGGCTTCGGCGCCCTTCACCAGTTCGGCGAGCGAGGCCACGTTGGCAAGATCACCGCCGATCCATTCCACGTTGGCCCGCGCAGGCTGCTGGCGGCGGGTCAGCGCGCGCACGGCGTAGCCCGCCCCAAGCGCCGCATCCAGCACCGCCTGGCCCACGAAACCGGTGGCGCCGGTCAGCGCGATGACGGGGCGGGGCCTGTTCATGACTTCAATACCATCTGGTCGCGGTGGATAACGGCGGAGCGCGGCGCATAGCCAAGCACCGCCTGCTGCGCGCTGGAGTGCAAGCCGACGATGGCGGCGCATTCCGCCGCGTCGTATTCGCACAGCCCGTGGGCCAGAACCGTGCCGTCCGCGTCCACGATTGCCACCGGATCCCCGCGTGAAAATATACCCTCGATCCCGGTGATGCCCTTGGCAAGCAAACTTGACCCCCGGCCCAGCGCCGCCGCAGCGCCAGCATCGACAATGATTTCGCCTTTCAGCTTGAGCCGGCCGCCCAGCCACGCCTTGCGCGCGCCGGCCTTCCCGCGTGGCACAAACAGCGTGCCCACGCCGCCTTCGATGATGCGCGCCAGCGGGCGATCGTGTTGGCCGTTACCGATCACCAGGCAGATGCCCGCCAGTTCGGCGATCTGCGCGGCCTGCAGCTTGGATGTCATGCCGCCAGAACCCATCCCGGAGTTCGAATCGGTGCTGGCCATCGCCTGCACATCCGCGGTGACGCCGCTGACGAGCGGGATCATCGTGGCGCCCGGCAGCCTGGGATGGCGATCATACAGCCCGTCGATGTCGGACAGCAGCACTACCGCGTGCGCCTGTGCCGCCTGCGCCACGCGCGCGGCCAGCCGGTCGTTGTCGCCAAAGCGGATTTCCTGTGTGGCGACCGAATCGTTCTCATTGATGACCGGCACCGCGCCTGCATCCAGCAATCGGGTGAGCGTGGCCGTGACGTTGAGATAGCGGCGGCGGTCCTCCAGATCCTCCAGCGTCAGCAGCATCTGCGCAGCGGTGATGCCGTGGCCGCCCAGCAGTTGCGCCCACAGCCCGGACAGCGCGATCTGGCCCACCGCCGCGCTCGCCTGCGCATCGGCAAGGCTGCCGCGCCCGCCCTTCTCCAGCCCCAGCGTAGCTGCACCCAGCGCGATCGCGCCCGAGGAGACGACGATCACGTCCTGTCCGCGCGCCCGCGCCTCCGCGATTTCGGCGACCAGCCCGGCCAGCCACGCGCCGCGTACGCCGTCCGGCCCCACCAGCAGCGCGGAGCCCACCTTGATCACAAGGCGGCGCGCAAGGGCGGGATCGGACAGATCGGAGAGTCGGGCGATGGTCATGGGAGCGCCAGCCTCTAGGGTAAGGAACGGATAGATGGAAGCACGGGCGGGCGGTTAATTCCGGCCGTCCCTGCGGCCAGCCGTAAGCGAGCCTCGTCCTGCCCTGCCCTCAGATCGGCGACCAGGGCGTGTCGTCCGCTTCCTCCCGCTCGCCGGTCGGGCGTTCGGTGACGGTGGCGGCAGGCAGATAGTCGATGATGGCGTCGAGCAGCTTGGACATGCCCTTACCGGTCGCGCCGGAAATCGGGAACACCTCATGCGCGCCGGCCTTGATCAGCAGCTTGGCGTAATCGTTAGCCAGGGCATCGTCCACCAGGTCGATCTTGTTCAACGCGACAAGGCGGGGCTTGTCGGCCAGCGCGTCGCTGTACGCCTCAAGCTCTTCCTCGACGACCTGCATCGCTTCCACCGGGTCGGTGTTGGAAATGTCGATGAGATGGACGAGCACGCGGCAGCGCTCGATATGGCCGAGGAACCGGTCACCCACCCCCGCGCCTTCGGCAGCACCGGCGATCAGGCCGGGGATGTCCGCCACCACGAATTCGCGGTGCTTGTGCATGACCACGCCCAGCTGCGGACGCAGCGTTGTGAAGGCGTAATCGCCCACTTTCGCCTTGGCGTTGGACAGCTTGTTGATGAAGGTGGACTTGCCCGCATTCGGCATCCCGACCAACCCAACGTCCGCCAGCAGCTTCAGGCGCAGCCATACCCACTGCTCCGCCGGCGCGATGCCGGGCTGGTGCTGGCGGGGCGCGCGGTTGGTGCTGGTCTTGTAGCTGGCGTTACCGCGCCCGCCCATGCCGCCTTCGATGAAGGTCACGCGCTGGCCCGCTTCGGTAAGGTCGAGCAGAACGGTGTCGCGATCCTCGTCGTCAGCAATCACCTGCGTGCCGATCGGCACCTTGATGATCAGGTCCTTGCCTGCCGCGCCATTGCGGTTCTGGCCCATGCCGTGGCCGCCGCGCGGCGCCTTGAAGTGCTGCGTGTAGCGGAAATCGATCAGGGTGTTGAGGCCGGCCACCGCCTCGAAAATGATGTCGCCGCCCTTGCCGCCGTTGCCGCCATCAGGGCCGCCGTATTCGACATACTTTTCGCGGCGAAAGCTGACCGCGCCAGGGCCGCCGCCGCCCGCACGGATATAGATCTTGGCCTGGTCGAGAAAATGCATCGTCCGTCGCTTCCGGCGCTGTCATGGCGCCCCAATCGCGACCGGTCCCGGCCGCCGGGACGGCGAACCGTCCTGCAGGGCGCCGCTGGCCGCAGATAAACAAAAAACCCGGCCGTGTCTCGGGCCGGGTGATGCCCGGCTTGTCCGGGCACGCATCGCCATTCAGGTACTGGTGGAGCCGAGGGGGATCGAACCCCTGACCTCGTCATTGCGAACGACGCGCTCTCCCATCTGAGCTACGGCCCCGTTCCAGTATCTTTGCCATGCGGCCAAGCCGCATCGCGTGCGCCCCCTTAGCGAAGAGCGCTTCTTCGCGAAAGGGGAAAATTCCCGCCGCCCCGCGGGCCCTGTCGACCGCCAATGCCTTTATTGGCTGGGCAGCGAGGGCAGAGTGACCGTTTGCGGCGGGCCACCCGCCGGCGCTACCGGCGGTCCTGCGGTCTGGTTTGCATCGGGCCGCACGATGATCATGCCCTTGGGGCCATACCGGGCCTGCCACGCCGCCAGATCGGCCTGGTATTGCGCGTAGGCATCGAAGAACGCCTTGAACGGCGCTTCCAGCTTGGCAAGGCCGGTATAGGAGTACGCCTCGAACTGGCCGGGGTCTACCGTCTGCAGATCGACGCTCAGGTCCATTGCGGCTTTGCAGAAGGCGGAATCGACCGGCGGCAGCGAGAAGAAGTTATAGACCTGGGTCTGATAGGTTTCACGCGCCACGATCGCGGCGCGGCCGACATGCTGGGTGCGGAAGCTGGCGTCGATGTCACGGCTCGCCTTGTCGAGCGACTTGTCATAGACTTTCAGGAAGCGCTTGTAGCCATCCAGAATGGGGATATATTCCGGCTCGATGCAGTTGAGCGCGGCGACATTGTAGCCTGAGCGCAAGTTCCAGATCGTCTGCGAGCTGGAAATTCCCGAGTTAACCGTATGCCGGGTGCCGTCCGCCTGAACGGGCGGAATGTTCATCGTTGTGGGCGCGCCCATCGGCGGGGTCGGGATCGGCGGGATCACGACGACGGGCGGCGGCGGCGGCGCGACGGGGGGCGGCGGCGGTTTGGCGCAGCCTGCCAGCACCGCAAGGGTCATGGCAACTGCCGCACCTGCCAGAAGTGAACGGCGGCGATGCAACCCCTGCCCGCCAGCCTTCATCGCTATCCCTGAGTTCACCGATCGTTCTCCACCGCGAGCGCGTGGTCTAGCGCCGCGATTCAATAAAGCAAATGCCCGGTGCGATGAAACGCACCGGGCATCATGGCTAGACGATTATGCACTGTGGATTAATCGCTTAGCGCCCGAATTCCACAGCAATTCCGCAGCTTGCGGGCAAACCGATCAGTTGCGCTGGCCCATGAAGCTGAGCAGGAACTGGAACATGTTTATGAAGTCCAGATACAGGCTCAGTGCGCCCAGAACCACAGCCTTACCGATAAAATCGGTGCCCTGCAGTTGGTAGTACTGATTCTTGAGCATTTGCGTATCATAAGCGGTCAGGCCCGCGAAGATCAGCACGCCCAGCACCGAGATCGCCATCTGCAACGCGCTCGAACCCACGAACATGTTCACCAGCGAAGCGATCAGAATGCCGACAACACCCATGATCAAGAATGTGCCGAAGCCCGAAAGATCCTTCTTGGTGGTGTAGCCATAGAGGCTAAGGCCGGCAAATGCCGCCGCCGTGGCAAAGAAGGTCACCGCAATCGACGACCCGGTGTAGATGATGAAGATCGTAGACAGCGACAGACCCATCACCGCAGCGAACGCCCAATACAGCGCCTTCAAGGTGCCTTCCGAGAAGCGGTTCGCACCGCCGCTGATCGCGAACACAAAGCCCAGCGGCGCCAGCATCACTAGCCATTTGATCGGGGACTGCATCATCTGCAGCGCGTACGGCATGAACAGTAGAGCGACGATGCCTGACAGCAGGACACCAGACGCCATATAGTTGTAGATCGACAGCATATGCCGCCGTAGACCCGCATCGTACGTGGTCCGGCCGGCGGTACGCCCGTCCAGGCTCGGAGACGCACCGAAGCCCTTGCGGGGCTGGGGGTCGTTCCAATTCGCCATTTCAAACTCCTTTTGCGGAAAAACAGCGCACAATGCGGTTCCGCACCATGCGAATATCGCCCTGCTTGCCGCAACTTTCAAGGAGAACCGGCAGCCTGCATATGTGACAAAGTGTAAAGGCCTTGCAGGCGGTTTCGTTCCCCTGTTTCCGTTGCCCTCAACGGGCCGCCGCCGCCATCTCTGCATTGCGATCGCGGGAGGCGCGCATGGCCCTGGCAATCAGCCGTGCAAATGCCCCGTCAGCGTCGAGCACGTCCATTCCCGCCCGCGTCGATCCGCCGGGGCTGGCCACCTTGTCAGCCAGCATGGCCGGCGAAAATTCCGAGCCCGCCGCCAACTGCGCCGCGCCTTCCACCATCGCCAGAGCCAGCCGGCGCGCCTGCGCTTCGTCCAGCCCCAGGGCCACGCCGCCCGATCCCAGTGCGTCCACGAAGCGATAGACGAACGCTGGCCCGCATCCGGCAAGGGCGGTAACCGCATCGAACAGATCTTCGCTGGCCAGCCATTCCGGCGTGCCGAGCGGTTCCATCAACCGGGTGACCGCAGCACGGCCCAGTTCGTCCAGACCGCGCGCATCGAGCGCAATGGGCGATTTGCCGATCGCCGCGGCAAGATTGGGCATCACCCGTACCAGCGCGCCTGCCTGTGGGAAACGCGCCGCAAGGCTGGCAAACTCAATGCCGGCCAGGATCGACAGCAGCACGGTTTCGCGGCCTACAATGGGAGCCAGCTGCGCTGCCACGTCGTCCAGCCCCTGCGGCTTCACCCCCAGCAGCACGGCATCGAAGCGCCCGTCGTGCGGCAAAGCCGGCAGCAGCGAAACGCCGGGCGGCACGGCATCGCGATGGGGATCCACCACGGTAAATCGCGCAGCCGGAAGGCCGCCAGCCAGCCAGCCTGTCAGCATCGCACCGGCCATATTGCCGCAGCCGACGAGCAGGATGTTCTGAAACCGGTCCATGATGCCTCCTAAGCACTGTGTGCGCAGCGCTTAGGGCAGCGGCGCAATCGTGCCAAGGGGCCGGGCGCTCACGCTTCGCCGGCGGCGTCTACCATGGCTGCGGCCAGCGCTTCGGTGGGGGTCTTGTCCCCCCACAGGATGAACTGGAACACCGGATAGAAGCGATCGCACTCCTCGATCGCGGCTTCCACCACCATCTGCGCCTGGCCCGGCCCCAGCAATCCGTCCGGCCCCAGCATCAGCCCGTGGCGATACAGGATCACCCCGCCATTCGACCACACATCGAAATGACCGAGCCAGAGCTGCTCGTTGATAAGCGCCAAGGCCTCGAACACGGCTAGACGCTTGTCGTCGGGGATGCGGATGTCGGGCAGGCACAGCAGTTGCAAGACGCGGTCTTCCGAACGCCAGATCGCCTGCAACTGGTAGGTGGCCCAGGCGCCCTTGATCTCAGCCGAGATTTCATCCTCGCCCGTATAGTCGAAAGGCCAGTCCCGCGCTTCGAACAGCGAGGCAAGCATATCCACGGGCGCGGCCTCGTCGTCCCGGTCGATATCGTCCTGAACCGTCCTCATACTCTGTGACATCAAGCCTCCGCAAACACCGGACATGGATGCTGCCTTCGGGCGGGTAAGCACAATCCACCCCTCTGCGATCCCCTGCGCATAACTGCATAAGCCTGTTCACAGGGTGTGGATAAGCATGAACGGCAGTTAACCCACATGCCCTATACCCTCACTTTGAGAGCGGATCGACCGCTTGCCCTTCCGGGCTGGTCCACGGCAAGGCATCGCCAAAGCCCTGCTTGCGCGCCTCTCCCAGAAACGCGTTGGCGGCTTTCTGCGTGGGGAACGGGCCGATCAGGATACGGTTCGTGCGCCCCATGTCCGCGATGTGCGGCTGCCGGCCTTTGAGCAACTTGGGATTTTCGCGAAGATTGCGTCGCCAGTCGAAGGCGATGGCGGATTCATTGCGGCCCACCCCGATCTGCACCCAGATGCGGCTTGGCTGCGGCGGTGGCACCGGCTTTTTGGCCTTGGCCCGCGCGTCGGCCTTCGCCTTGGCTTGCGCGGCCTTCGTTCTGGCTTCGCGGGCAGTCAGCGGCGGCTCATCAGCCTCGTCGGCCGCCGCCAGCTTGGTTTCGGCAGGTTTGCCCTTGGCGCTCCTGACCTTGGCACCCTTCGTCTTGGCATCAGCCAGTTCCGCCACCGGCTCCTGCGCGTCGTCCGCCTTGGCCGGCGCCTTGATGATCTGGACGCGCGGTGCCGGCGGCAGCGGGGTGATGGTGCGGACATCGACCGCGCCGGGCACGGGCGCAGCTTCTACGGCCGGCGTTCCAAGGTCGGCGAATATCTGGGAAAGAGATGGCGGCGCTGCTGGCGTCGCCGCCGGGGTCGCGGCGGCGGCAGGCACAGTGGCCGGCGCGCTCTGCATGGTTTCGGGCACAGGTACAGAGCGCTGGGTCAGCGCCGTCAGGGTCGCCTGGCTCGGCAAGATAATGGCGGGGCGCTGCTGAGGCGACGGCGCGGCGACTGCGGGCGATGCGGGCAGCGGCGGGGTCGCAGCCTGCGATGCAGGCAACCTGCCCAGGTCGAAGCCGGGGCTGGCCGACCTGCCCGCACCCGCTTCGGCCACTCTTGCAGGCGCGCTCGATACTGGTGCTGATCGCGCAGGTACAGTGGTTCTGGCGGACTCACGGGCTACCGACGCCGAACGCTCAAGCGCGGCAGGCAGGCGGATTGCAGGCGTGGCGCCGGCAACCGGCGGCAACTCGCCCGCTCCGCGTTCGATGGTGGGATGCGGTTCTGGCGGCGCGACACGGTCCGGATCGGTCGCAGCCACTTGCGCAGGGCGCTGCGTAGGCGTGTTGGCCGCCTGACGCGCCTGTCGCCCGCGCGCAGGCGTTGGCTTGGCCGTACGCCCGCCCAGCGGCTCGCCGCGTGGGATCAGGCCATTGCCGGCAGCCAGCGTGCGCGACGGGGTGTAGGCCGCAATACGTTCATCGTCCCGGCCAATCTCGGACGCCCGTGGAAAGCGGCCCAGGTTGGCCGCCGCAGCCTGCTGCGCCCGGGTCAGGCGCGGCATGTAACGCAAATACGGAGAGATATTTTCGGCCAGCGTTCCGGGCAAAATCTTGCCGACAACTTCGACCGCCTTGTTCGTATCGCCGCCGATCGCCAGCGTGAAGGCATGCGTTCGCCAGCCCGGCTTGTCCTGCCGGTTCAGCAGCGGCAGCAATGTTGCGTAAGCGCTGGTCTGATCTCCGGCTATCGCCTGGCTCACCGCAAGGCGCATGCGCAGTTCATCGGCATCGCCGCCCGTGGCGCTGGGCAGCGCCATCGCATAGTAACGCTGCGCGGCGACGTTATCACCGACCAGATCATACGCCAGACCCCGGTCCGCCGCCACTTGCGCACTGGCGAACCCGGCCTTTTCAGCAGCATTGAAGGCGGTTATCGCGCCGACCGGATCGCCGGTCATCACCAGCGCGCTGGCAAGACCGGCCTGCACGCGCCCGTTTCCCGGATCGACCTCCTGGGCACGCTTGTAGAACCCCAGCGCGGCGGCATAATCGTGCAACTGTCGGGCGGCATCGCCAGCATCTGTCAGCGCCGCAACGTCACGCGGATCGCGCCCGATCCGGGCCAGCGCGGCGTTGAGATTCTTGCGTTCCACGCCCGGAATCGGCTGCACCACCGGGCGGGATGCGCCGGCATTGCCTTGTGCCCACGACGCCGGAGCGAATGCCAGAGCCGCGGCAATGCCCGCGCCGGCCAGCAATCGCGAAACCAATTGATTCACCACACGTCCTTATCGTCACCCATGCCGCGCCGCCCATGAGGCGCAGCAGATGAACCGTGCTCTAACGCAATTCGCGTGATTTGTGGAATCAGGACCCGGATCACCTTGCGGCCGTTTCGAAGGCAAGGCTTCCCGCCTTGCCTTCGAACGTTTCACTGGTTGTTCTGACGACCCAGGAAGCGCGGAATGCTGATCGAGCCGCTGTCATCGTCTTCGGGAGCAGGTTCGCCCGCACCGGGACGGGGGCGCGACAGGTTGGTCATGCGCTCGAACAAGGTGCTGCCGCCGCCCGCAGGCTTGGGACGCGGAGTAGTTGGAGGCACGCCTTGACCGCCGCCGAGCGACAGTTCGTCCTGGCCGCGCGGGGTTTGCGCGGGAGTCGGCGAGGGCGCGGGTTCGGCGCCGAAATCGAGCGGGGTCGCCTGCGCCGCAGACGGCGCCGTGAAGCCACGCAGCGGCGGCTTGCTGTCCGCTTCGTCAGACGATCCCAGTTCCAGTTCGGCAGAGGGCTGATAGGACGGCGGCGAGGCCACCGGCGCGGGCTGCGGGGCCGCCTGTGAAGGCGGCGGGGTCGACGCTACCGGTGCAGCAGGCGACTGGAACGACACCGACGCCTGGCTGGGCGCCTGAACCGCCGGACGAACCGGTCCGCGTGACGAACCCAGGTTCAGCGGACGTGAGGCGATTTCGGCCATTTCCGAAGTCTGCTCGATACCCGTCGCCACCACGGAGACGCGAATCTTTCCCTGAAGATCGGGGTTGAAGGCAGAACCCCAGATGATGTTTGCATCGGGATCGACCAGTTCGCGGATGTGGTTTGCCGCTTCGTCAACCTCAAGCAGCTTCATGTCGTCGCCGCCGATGATCGAGATGATGACGCCCTTGGCGCCCTGCATCGACACGCCGTCGAGCAGCGGGTTGGCGATCGCCCGCTCCGCCGCTTCGAGCGCACGGTTGGGGCCTTCGCCTTCGCCGGTACCCATCATCGCCTTGCCCATTTCCCCCATCACCGAACGCACATCGGCAAAGTCGAGGTTGATGAGGCCGGGCATGATCATCAGGTCGGTGATCGAGCGAACGCCCTGCTGCAGCACTTCGTCCGCCAGCGAGAACGCTTCCTTGAAGGTCGTGTCCGCCTTGGCCACCAGGAACAGGTTCTGGTTGGGGATGACGATCAGGGTATCGACGTGCTTTTGCAGTTCCTCGATGCCCGAATCGGCGGCGCGCATGCGGCGCGTGCCTTCGAACATGAAGGGCTTGGACACCACGCCCACCGTCAGCACGCCCTTTTCGCGGGCCGCCTGCGCGATGATCGGGGCCGCGCCGGTGCCGGTGCCGCCCCCCATGCCCGCCGCGATGAACACCATGTGCACGCCGTCCAGCAACCGCTCCAGTTCTTCGCGGGTTTCTTCGGCGGCAGCCCGGCCCACTTCGGGGCGTGCACCGGCGCCAAGGCCCTGCGTGATTTCCGGACCCAACTGGATGCGGGTTTCGGCGATCGAATTGTTCAAAGCCTGCGCGTCGGTATTGGCGACGACGAAGTCCACGCCTTCGATCTGCGCCTGGATCATGTTGGCAATGGCGTTGCCGCCCGCCCCGCCCACGCCGATCACGAGAATACGCGGCCGAAGCTCTTCGATCGCGGGCGGTCCGATGTTAATGCTCATGTCGCTCTCCTGCAGGCCCGTGGCGCGAACAAAATTTCTTGACCACTGTGATTGCACGCTTCGATTCGCCTAGGCAAAGGAAGATAAGCCTTTGTCCACAGCGCAAACGCCTGATTTCGCCAGTGTGACACATTCCTTCGCCGGACCGACGGTTTATCCATTAACCTTGTGCGGCTGCACCATCGCGCTGCCCCGCACGCCTAAAAATATTCTCGCAGCGCCTGATACACCCGGCCCACGACGCCAAGGCGCCCCAGCCGGGCCGTGCTGGTCTGGCTGCGACCAAGCGCACGAATATCCACCGGATTTGCCGCAGCATACAGCACGAGGCCAGCCAGCGTCGAAAATCCGGGTTTCACATGCGCTTCGGCCAGCCCGGACAACTGCGCCACGCGGCCAATGCGCACGGGCTTGCCGATCGCCGCCTGTGCATAGTCTGCCAGCCCCACCAGTTCCGCGCCGCCGCCGGTGAACACCACCTGCTTGCCGCGCTGGCCGGTGAACCGCATCGTCTTGAGCGCCTTGTTCACCTCTTCCATCAGCATGCCAAGTTGGCCGGTTATGACACCGATCAATTCGGCGCGGGGAATGCGGTTCTTGTCATCCGCGTGACGGGCGATGGGGCCCGCCCCTTCCTCACCCGGGGCGTTCACCGGGATCATCTCGCGATGATCGTGCGGGCTGGCGATCGCCGAACCGTTCACGCATTTGAGCCGCTCGGCCTGGAAGCGGCGGATGCCGAAGGCGGATGCGATGGCGTCGGTGATGTCTGCAGATCCGATCGGGATCGACATCATGTCCTTGAGCATGCCCTGCTCGTAGATCGCCACGTTGGTGACCTCGCCGCCGAACTCGACCAGCGCCACACCAAGATCGCGCTCCTCCGGGGAAAGGCACGCCTGCCCCGCTGCGATGGGGGAGCCGACGACGGCCTCCACTTCCAGATGCGCGCTTTGCACCGCTTCGGTAAGATTGCGGATCGGCGCCCCGTCCGCCAGCATGATGTGAATGTCCACACCCAGCCGTTCGGCATGCAGCCCCTTGGGATTGCCGACGCCATGCACGCCATCGAGCCGGTACTGCGCGGGCTGCGCGTGCAGCACCAGCCGTCCGTCCGGTTGAATGACGTCCTTGGCGGAAATGAGCAGTTGGTCGATGTCTTCCTGCTCGATCCGCCGCCCGCCGATTTCGGCGTCGAACTGGTCGATGCGGCTGGCAAGCCCGGCGCCGGAACAGCCGATCCATACTTTCTGCACGGCGGTGTCCGCCATCTTCTCGGCCCGGTCGATCGCATCGCGCACGGCATACGTGGCGGCGGCCATGTCGGTCACGTAGCCACGCCGGATGCCCTGGCTGGCCCGGTGCCCGGAGCCCAGCACGACCATGTCGCCCACTTCGTTGATCCCCGCCACGATGGCGGAAATCCGGAACGAGCCGATGTTCACCGCGCCAAAAACGCGGGAGATGCGCGCATTGGGCATCAGCAATTTGCCTGCATCACTGGTCGTCCTCTGCGGCAGCCACCGGGGTGCTGGACGGCACCTTTGCAGGCACAGCGGTATGTGGCACCGCACCGGCTTTCAGCGCAAGCTCCTGGCTCTCCTGCTCGGGCACGCGCATGTAGATGCGATTGCCCGCGCGCATGTCGAACGCGGTCACTTTGCCGCCGATCAGCCGGTTGGTGCCATCCAGTCGCGCAAACGTGACGAGCGCGCCCGCCGATTCCCGGTCACCTTCGGGCAGCGCCAGCACCTGGCCGGTCTGGAAGGTCAGATTCCAGCGGCGGTTGCCGATCCATTCCGCCTCTTGCACGCGCGGCTTTAGCGCGGGCGCAGCTTCGAGCAGATGCCCCAGCGCCACCACCTGCTGGCCCGCTCCCGGCCCGGACACGATCAGCTTGCCGCCCGCGTCCTTGCGGCTGACCGGCCCCAGTTCGTGGCCGGTATCGTCGATCAGTACGAACCGGTCCGCCTTGCGCAGCACCGCATGGGGCGTGCGCTCGACGATATCGATCACCAGCGTATCGGGAAGCTGGCGCGATACGCGCGCGTCCTTGACCCATGACAGGCCCAGCAGATCCTGCCGCAGTCCGTCGATATCGACCAGCGGCATGGCGCGATCCCGCTCCACCAGCGCCTTTTCGTAGACCTTGAGCTCGTCGATGTTCTTGACGCCGCGCACTTCGACCCGCTTGACCTCGAAGCCGGTCTGCTGCGCGATCAGCGCCATCTGGTGGCCCGCAAGCCCCGGCAATCCGGCGAACGAGGCGACCACGCACACCAGCACCGCCGCCCCGCCCAGAATTGCGATCAGGAATAGTTTTTGCAGCTGCGCTTCGGAAAATGGCAGCCACCCCATCACCATGTCGAGCGCGGAGCCGGTATGCGCCTTGGCCGCACGGACCTTGCGCTGCTGGCCTTGCTGCGCGGCCGCCTTGCGGGCCGTCGTCCCCTTGCGCCGGATCGTCTGGCTCATGGCGCCCCCGGTCCGCGTGCATCTGCCAGCGCTTCGGCAATGATTGCCTCAACCAGTTCGGGGTATTCCATGCCGCAGGCCCGGGCCTGTTCCGGCACCAGGCTGAGCGGGGTCATGCCCGGCTGGGTGTTGACCTCCAGCAGGAACAATCCGTCGAGCCCTTGGGTATCGTCCCATCGAAAGTCCGAGCGGCTGGTGCCCCTGCAGCCCAGCAACTGGTGGGCGCGCAAGGCAATGTCCTTGCACGCCTGGGTGATGTCATCCGGGATCTCGGCGGGGCAGATGTGCTGCGTCAACCCATCGGTATACTTGGAATCGAAATCGTAGAAGCCGGACTTGGGCTTCAGTTCCGTCACCAGCAGGGCGCGATCGCCGATCACCGCTGTGGTCAGTTCGCGACCGCGAATGTAAGGCTCCGCCAGCAGCGCGTCGAATTCCTGCCAAGGCCCTTTCACATCGCGCGCGATCGGGTTGCCGTAATTCCCCTCCGCCGTGACGATCGCCACGCCCACCGAGGAACCCTCGTTCACCGGCTTGAGCACATAGGGGCGCGGCAGCGGATCGCGCTGGTGGATGTCGGCGGATTTCACCACCCGGCCGCCGGGCATCGGGATGCCGTGGGGGACCAGCGCCTGCTTGGTCAGCTCCTTGTCGATCGCGATCACCGATGTCGCCAGGCCGGAGTGGGTGTAGGTCAACCCCATCAGGTCCATCATGCCCTGCACGGTGCCATCCTCTCCCGGCGCGCCATGCAGCGCGTTGAAGACGACGTCGGGCCGGGCATCGGCCAGACGCAGCGCGACATCGCGGTCCATGTCGATCCGGGTGACGCGGTGACCCTTTGATTCCAGCGCTTTAGCCACGCCCTCGCCACTCATCAGCGAGACCGGGCGTTCGCTCGACCAGCCGCCCATCAGGACGGCGACATGAAGAGAGGGCAGGCTCATGAATTCAGACTCGTTCGATAAAGCGGAGTTTGCAAGGCTCGGACGTCAGGCAAACAGCCCTTGTCCCAAGGAAAAAGACCGTCATCCACCCCCGGCCACACGATCTGCATGGCGCGACTGAAATCGTAGCCCTCATGCTCGGCGAACCAGATCGCGGCATTGAAATAGGCCGGCACCAGGCATTGCGGCCGCACATCGCGCGCGATGCATCGGTGGCCTTTCAGCAGGCCGTCGATCTCGGCCCAGTCCTCAAGTTCCAGCCCTTCGCGGCACATCGCCATCACGGTGTTGATGACGGCGGCGGACAGCTCGGTCGAAAAGCCGAAGACGATGATCTCGGGCTGGCCGACCGTGCGCGGCAGGCCCACCGAATAAGCGAACCGCTCGCCCAACGTATCGGCATTGCCGGGCTGGTCCTCGTCGTCATCGTCCGGTGACGCGCCGACCACGGTGATGTGGCAGCCGAATTCCTCGACGTTGGCCAGGATCTGGCGCTCGTACCGGGTGAGGTCCGCGGTGCTCATGGCCGCAGCCCCACGCGCTGGATTTCCCATTCAAGATCGACGCCGCTGTGGTCCTTCACGCGGCGGCGCACATCATCGCCAAGATCCTCGATGTCGCTACTGGACGCGGTGCCGGTGTTGAGCAGGAAATTGGTGTGCTTTTCGCTGACTTGCGCAGCCCCCCGCGTAAGGCCCCGGCACCCGGCGGCATCAACCAGTTGCCAGGCCTTGTGGCCTTCCGGATTCTTGAACGTGGACCCGCCCGTCTTGGAACGCAGCGGCTGGCTGGCTTCGCGCGCGGCGGAAATGCGGTCCATCTCGGCCTGGATCGCCGCAGGGTCGCCGGGCTGCCCCTTGAAGCGGGCGGCCACCACCACGGCGCCTTCGGGCAACGCGGAATGCCGGTAAGTGTAGCCGAGCGCGGCGTTGCCCAACGTTACGTGCTCGCCGGAACGCAACACGACGTCGCAATCGATCAGAACGTCCTTGACCTCCCGCCCGTAGGCCCCGCCGTTCATGCGCACGAAGCCGCCCACGGTGCCGGGGATGGAGCGCAGGAATTCAAGGCCCGCCACGCCGCTATCCCGCGCGGTGGAGGACACCAGGATGCCCGATGCCCCGCCCCCGCAATCCAGCGTTACGGCATCGCGGCTTTGCACTTTGGCAAACGCCTTGCCCAGCCGCACCACAACGCCGGGAACCCCGCCATCACGCACGATCAGGTTGGAGCCAAGGCCCAGCGCCATGACCGGTACGGACGGGTCAAGGTTGCGCAGAAAATCCTGCAGGTCATCCAGATCCTTGGGCTCGAACAGCCACTGCGCCCGCCCGCCCGCCTTGAACCAGACGAGCGGCGCCAGCGGCGCATTCGGCGTCAGCTTGCCGCGAACGGAAGGAAGGCAGGCTGTAGCGTCCACTTAGCCTTTTCGCTCCGTGATCGCCGCGGCCAGGCCCGCCGCCCACTTGGTGATGTCACCCGCGCCCAGGCACACGATCATGTCGCCGGGCAGGATGGTATCGGCCAACACGTCCGCCAGCGCATCGGGGCCGGCGATCACGTGTGCGGAGCGATGGCCGCGCGCCTTCATACCATCCACCATCGCGGCGCTGTCCACCCCGTCGATCGCGCTTTCCCCGGCGGGATATACGGGCGCGGCGTAGACGATGTCCGCATCGTTGAACGCGCCCTGAAAGTCTTCCATGTGATCGCGCAGCCGGGTGAAGCGGTGCGGCTGGACCACGGCGATAACCCGGCCCTTCACGCCTTCGCGTGCGGCGGCCAGCACGGCGCGGATCTCCACCGGGTGATGACCGTAATCGTCGATCACGGTCGCGCTGCCGCCATCGATTGGCACCTCGCCGACATTGGTGAAGCGCCGCTTGACCCCGGTGAACTTGGCGAACCCAGTCTGGATGCAGGCATCCGAGCAGCCCATTTCCACCGCCACGCCGACCGCCGCCAAGGCATTTTGCACGTTGTGCCGGCCCGGCATCGGCAGCTCGATCCCCTCGATCCGGCGGAACGAGCCGTCGCGCTGGCGCAGCGCCACGTCGAAGCGGTTGCCACCCGCAATTGGCGTCACATTCTCGCCCCGGATATCGGCCTGCGCGGAAAAGCCGTACGTCACCACGCGACGATCGCGGATCTTGGGAATGATCGCCTGCACCTCCGCGTGGTCGATGCACAGCAACGCCGCGCCATAGAACGGCACGTTTTCGATGAACTCGACGAAGGAATCCTTGATCCTTTCGAACGAGCCGTAATGGTCCAGATGTTCGGGATCGATGTTGGTGACGATCGCGATCGTGCCGTCCAGCCGCAGGAACGAGCCGTCGCTCTCGTCCGCTTCCACCACCATCCAGTCCGACGCGCCCAGCCGCGCGTTGGAGCCGTACGAATTGATGATGCCGCCGTTGATCACGGTGGGGTCCACCCCGCCGGCATCGAGCAACGCCGCGACCATCGAGGTGGTGGTGGTCTTGCCGTGCGTGCCGGCAACCGCAACCGTGTTCTTCAGCCGCATCAGTTCGGCCAGCATCTCGGCCCGGCGCACCACGGGGATGCGGTTTTCCAATGCGTAGGCGACTTCCGGGTTCTCGCGCTTAACAGCGGTGGAGGTGACGACCACGGCGGCCCCTTCCACGTTCTGCGCGTCATGCCCGATCATCACCTTGATCCCGCGCGAACGCAGGCCTTCGATCACATAGCCTTCGGCAATGTCGGAGCCCTGCACCACGTAACCCAGGTTGTGCATCACTTCGGCGATGCCGGACATGCCGATCCCGCCGATGCCCACGAAGTGAATCGTGCCGATATCGATGCCGACACCCTTCACCGTGCGCCGTCCTTGGCCAAAGCCTCGCCGCCGTGCGGTACGCTGGCCTTTTCAAGCCGGATCACGTCCATGATCGGGGCGGCGCCAAAACTTTCCACCAGATCCGCCAGATCGCGCGCCGCGTTGGGATAGCCGCAGTTCCAGGCAGCATGGGCCGCGTTCGCCAGCGTTTCGGGATGCTGGGCGATAGCCTGGATCTGCAGGCACAAATCCTTGGCCATGCGCTGGTGCACCTGCGCCTGTTCGCTGAGCAGGGCGTTGCGCTTGTCGCCCTTGTACGCGTCGGCATCCTCGGTCGTCACAGGCGGCTGACGGATCACCCGCGCTCCGCCGCCAGCTACCACCTCGCGCGCATTGGCGCTTTGATGGTCGTCCGTAGCATACGGCAGCGGGATCAGGATCGCCGGCCGGCCCACGGCGGTAAGCTCTGCGATCGTCGACGCGCCAGAGCGGCCGATGAACAAGTGCGCGCTGGCAAGACGCTCGGCCATGTTCTCGAAGTACGTGGCCAGTTCGGCGGGGATGCCGTGGGCAGCGTAGCGTTCACGCACCCGCTCGATGTCCTCGGCCCGGCACTGCTGGATCACCTGCAGGCGCGATCGCAATGCGGGGGGGAGCATCGCCAGACCATCGGGCACCACGTCCGATAATACCCGCGCGCCCTGGCTGCCGCCGGTGACCAGGATGCGGAACAGGCTGTCTTCGGTGAATTCGGGGTACGGCTGATCGCGCAGGCGCAGCACGTTTTCGCGCACGGGATTGCCGACCACCGTCACTTTGCCCGCCAGCGATGCGTCAAGTCGCTCGGTTCGCTGCGCGGAGGTGGCGATCGCATCGACCTTGCGGGCGAAATAGCGGTTCACCCGGCCCAACACCGAGTTCTGTTCATGCAACACGGTAGGCAGCTTTGCTGCGCGCGCTGCCAGCAAGGTGGGCAACGCGGGGTAGCCGCCAAACCCGACGACGGCGGTGGGCGCGAAGGTGTCGAACATGCGCAGCGCCATGCGCCGGCCTTCCAGCACGCCCTTGACGCCCTTGAGCCAGCCGAGGGGATTGCGCCCGGCGATGCGGCCAGGGGGCAGTATATGCGCGGGCAGATAGTCGGGCTTGCCGGGAATGGCGGCGCCGCGCTGGTCGGTTACCAGCGCCACGTGATGGCCACGCGCATGCAGTTCTGCGGCAAGCGCGAACGCCGGTATGAGGTGTCCGCCGGTTCCGCCCGCGGCCAGAACGTAATGGCGGGAAACCAGGGTCATTGAGCCTCTCCGATGGCGCGTAGCGAAAACTTCTCGCGCTGGATGTACGGATTGCGCCGGGTAATCGCCAGCAAAAGCCCGATGCACAGGCACATCGCCACAGTGGACGAGCCACCATAGCTGATCAGCGGCAAGGTCATGCCCTTGGACGGAAACAGCTGCAGGTTGACGAGCACGTTGATGAACGCCTGCCCGCCGAACTGCGCGGCAAAGCCCGACGCCGCAAGCACGGTGAAAAGGTCCTCCTCGTCCACCAGCCGCAGGATCACCCGCGTCAGGATCGCCAGATACAGCACCACGATAACCATGCAGGCGAGCAGGCCGAACTCCTCGCCGATGACGGAAAAGATGTAGTCTGTGTGCGCTTCGGGCAGTGCCATCTTGCGCGTGCCCATCCAAAAGCCCAGCCCGGTCCACCCGCCGTTGAGCAGCGTGCGTTGCGCCAGATCGACCTGATCGAACGCGGTGCCGCCGAACAGGAAGTTGTCGATGCGGTTGCGGCCGTTGTCATAGGTGAAATACATCAGGACGAGCCCGACGATCCCCGCGCCAAAGAACAGGCCGATGCGCCGCAGATCGATGCCGGACAGCAGGATCAGCACCAGGAACGTGCCGGAAAACAGCATCGTCGAACCGAAATCGGGCTGCAACATCAGCAATCCTGCCAGCATCGCCATCAATGCAAAGCAAAGGCCGACTACCGGAATGTTGGGATCGCGCGCGCGCCACGACAGGATCCAGGCCAGCAGGATCGGAAACCCGCACTTGAGAAATTCGGACGGCTGCAAGGAGATACCGAAACGCAGCCAGCGCTTGGCGCCGTTCACTTCCGAACCGACGATCGGCACCAGAACCAGCGCGAACAGCATCGCCCCGGCGATCAGGATGCCGAAGCGGCGGGCGTTGTCCTTGTTGAGCGTAGACGCCCAGAACATCGCCACCAGCCCCAGCATCTGCCAGCGCATGTGCAAGTAGAAGAAGTGGAGCGAGCGTAGCTGTTCGCTCGACGTGGACAAGCGCTTGGCGCTGGCGGGAGAGCCTGCCGCCACCGCCACCGCGCCGATCGCCATCAGGATCAGCACCAGCACGAGCGTGGGTCGGTCGATCTCCTGCCACCAGATGGCGATCTGGTTGCGGCGATTGCGGCTGTAGCGCGGCGCACCTGCGGCAGTAGCGACGGTGACCATCAGGCGGCGCCCCCCGGCTGGATGTCAGACCCGGCACCGGCGGCAATCAGCGCCTCCACGATCTGGCGGAAGGCCTGGCCGCGCGCTTCATAATCGCGGAACTGGTCGAAACTGGCGCAGGCCGGAGACAACATGATCACGTCGCCCGGCTTTGCCGCCGCCATCGCTTCGCGGATCGCCTCGGCCATCATCTCGGAATTGTGGACCGGCACATGCGGCGCCAGGATTTCCGCAAACCGGGGGCCGGCATCGCCGATCGTGTAAGCGGCGGCCACGTTGCCGAAGAACGGCGCGCACTCGTCCAGATCGTCACCTTTGGGCAAACCACCCACAATCCAGTGCAGGCGCGGCTGCGGGTCGGGCGGAAACGCTGCGATCGCCGGAGCGGCGGAGGCCGGGTTAGTGGCTTTGGAATCGTTGATGAAAGTGACGCCATTGGCAAACGCCACCCGCTCCATACGGTGCGGCAACCCGCTGAAGGTGCGCATGGCCTTGCGCCAAACCGCCTTCTTCACCCCCAGCGCCTCTACCACGGCAACCGCCACAGCGGCGTTCTGGCGGTTATGCGGCCCTTGCAGCGACGGCCACTCCTTCTGCAGTTCGGTCAGGTCAGCGCCATCGACAAGCCGTACTCGGCCCGGTGCGCGCCGCGCCGCCTCGATGTGAGAGATCGCGCTCGTTTCCTTGTCGCCCATGCCGAACACCGCATCGCGATCCCGGCCCTGCATGGCGAACAGCCGCGCCTTGGATGCCACGTACCCTTCGAACCCCTCGTAACGGTCCAGGTGATCGGGCGTGATGTTGAGCAGCGCGGCCACATCGCAGTCCAGGCTACGGGTGATGTCGATCTGGTAGCTGGACAGTTCCAGCACGTAGACGCCGCCGGCCGGAAGCGGCTCGGTCGAGAGGACCGGCACCCCGATATTGCCGCCCGCGCGCGCGGTGATCCCCGCACAGTCCAGCAGATGGCACACCAGCGCGGTTGTGGTCGATTTGCCGTTGGTGCCGGTGATGCCCACCACCCGGTGCGGCGGCAAGCTGGGCCGCGCCAAGGCGAACAGCTCGATATCGCCGATCACCGACACGCCGGCTCGCGTCGCCGCCTCAGCAATGGGGTGGCGATTCAACGGAACGCCGGGAGACACCACCACGCCATCGAAGCCGGCCAGATCGGCGGTCACCGGATCGCTCAGGTCCACTTTGCCGCAATCCGTCCACTGGCACAGCTGCTGGCGCGCCTCGTCCCGGCTGTCCCACGCCATGATGTGCGAGCCGCTTTCCACCAGCGTGGACACAGCGGCGAGGCCCGAGCGAGCCAGGCCCAGCACCGCGTATCGCTTGCCGGCAAAGACGGGAGAGACGATCACGGCCCCGATCGCTCCCTATCGCAATTTCAAGGTGGCGAGGCCGAGCACGGCAAGCACGATGGAAATGATCCAGAACCGGATCACTACGGTCGATTCGTGCCAGCCCTTCTGCTCGAAATGGTGATGGATCGGGGCCATGCGGAAGACCCGGCGGCCGGTGCGCTTGAACCAGAACACCTGGATGATGACCGACACCGCTTCCAGCACGAACAGGCCACCCACCACCGCCAGCACGATCTCGTGATGCGCGGCAACCGCGATGCAGCCCAGCGCGCCGCCCAGGGCAAGGCTTCCGGTATCGCCCATGAACACGGCTGCCGGCGGGGCATTGAACCACAGGAACGCGAGCCCCGCGCCCATGATGCCGGCGCAGAAGATCGCCAGCTCGCCGGCGCGCGGCACGTGCGGAATGCCCAGATACGTCGCATAGTCGATACGCCCGGCAAGGTAGCAGATGATCGCGAAGGTGCCCGCCGCGATGATGACCGGCATGGTCGCCAGCCCGTCCAGCCCGTCGGTCAGGTTCACCGCATTGCCCGCGCCCACGATCACCACCGCCGCGAAGACATAATACAGCGGCCCCAGCGGGATGTAGCGGCCCGACAGGAATGGCACGTAAAGGTTCGTATTGAGCTGGCTGACGATGATGTACGAGGCAATGCCCGCCACCAGAAACTCCAGCGCCAGTCGCAGCTTGCTGGACAAGCCGGCATGGTGGCGCTTGGTCACCTTGTCATAGTCGTCCATGAACCCGATCGCGCCGAAGCCCGCCGTCACCGCCACGCAGGCCCAGACGAACGGGTTGGTCATGTCCATGAACAGGATCATCGAGCCGAGCAGCGCGGTGAGGATCATCAGGCCGCCCATGGTGGGCGTGCCGCGCTTGGCTAGGTGGGTCTGCGGGCCATCCTCGCGGATCGGCTGGCCCTTGCCCTGGCGCACACGCAGCATGTTGATGAAGCGCGGGCCGATGATCAGGCCGATCACAAGCGCGGTCATGAACGCCGCGCCAGAGCGGAAGGTCTGGTAACGAAAGAGGTTGGAGAGGCCCTCGTAATGGAACCAATCTGCAATTAGGTACAACATCTCGCGGGCTTTCGCCCTACCCTTCCTGCTTGCCGAACGCTGCCACGAGCGCTGCAAGACCCACCGAATTCGACCCCTTGACCAGGATGGCGTCATCCCGCTTCAAACCGAAGGCGCGCACCGCATCGATGGCTTCGCGCACGTTCGCGCAATGGGCGAAAGCCGCCGGTTTGCCAAGCGCTGCGCCATCGGATTTCCCCAGTTCGGCTGCCAGCGCGATCATCTCCTCGCCTACCGTGAACACCTGATCCACCCCCGCCTCGCGGATCGGGATGGCCAGCGCGGCGTGATAATCGGGTCCATGGCTGCCCAACTCCTTCATCGCGCCCAGCACCGCGATGCGCCGCTGCGCCGGGGTGCGGCCAAGCTGCGCCAGCGTGGCGCGCATCGATGCCGGGTTGGCGTTGTAGCTTTCGTCGATCAGCAGCGCGGTGCCGCCCTCCACGGTGATTTCGATCCGGGCGCCGCGTCCGGCCAGCCCGTCCATTTCCGCCAGCGCCACGCCCGCCGCGCCCAGATCGCCATTGACGGCGCGTACTGCGGCCATGACCGCCAGCGAATTGACCACCTGATGTTCGCCGGGGGCTGCAACGGTATAGCACACCCGGCGATCGCCCATGTCCACCGTCACCAAAGAGCCGCCGCCGATGGCGGACACCATGTCGAGCAGCCGTACATCGGCGTGCGACGCCTTTCCGAACGACACCACGTTCGCGCCGCACGCCAGCGCGGCAGCGCGCAGGCGCGGGTAATGCGGGCTGTCAGCGGGGATGATGGCGATGCCGTCTGCCTCAAGGCCCTGGAAGATCTCCGCCTTGGCATCGGCAATCGCTTCTTCAGACCCCAGCATCTCGATGTGCGCCGGGGCGATGGTGGTGATCACCGCCACGTTGGGGCGGACCTGCCGGGTCAGCCCGGCGATTTCGCCGGCGTGGTTCATGCCCATTTCGAATATGCCGAAGCGTGTGCGCGCCGGCATGCGCGCTAGGCTCAGCGGCACGCCGACATGGTTGTTGTAGCTTTTTACCGAGCGATGCGCATCGCCCTTGCTGTGCCGGTCGAGCGCGGCGAAGATCATTTCCTTGACCCCCGTCTTGCCGACCGATCCAGTGACGCCGATGATGGGCCCGCGTGCCCTCAGCCGAGCTGCGGCCCCCAGGCGTTCCAGCGCCTCCATGGTATCGGACACCAGAATGTGCGGGCCACCCACCGACCGGTCCACGACCACGGCGGCGGCGCCGCGCGCCAGCGCGTCTTCCACGAAGCGGTGGCCGTCCATCGCCTCGCCCTTCAACGCGAAGAACAGGTCGCCCGGCTGCACTTCGCGGCTGTCGATCTCGACGCCAGAGATGGCAAAGTCACCGCTGGCGGTGCCTTTCATGGCGCGCGCTGCGGTGGCCGCATCCCACAGGACCTGCGTGTTGCCATCGGTCGCCTCTGCAGGCCAGTCGATGATCCGGGCGACAGCGTTCATATTCTACCTTCCCAGTGCGCCGGCCATTTCTCTGGCCACGGTGACGTCGTCGAATGGCAGGACGCGCATATGCTCGCCGCTGCCGATGATCTGCCCCTGTTCGTGCCCCTTGCCTGCGATAAGGACGATGTCGCCGGCCCCTGCCTGGCCGACCGCTGCCGCGATCGCCGCGCGCCTGTCCGCCACTTCCTGAAAGCCCGGAGTCATCCCGGCAATGATCATCGCGCGGATCGCACTAGGATCTTCGCCGCGCGGATTGTCGTCGGTCACGATCGCAATGTCGGACCCGGCGCTGGCAACCCGGCCCATTTCCGGGCGCTTGCCCTGGTCCCGGTCACCGCCCGCACCGAACACGGTGATGAGCTTGCCGGTCACATGCGGCCTGAGCGCGGCGATCGCCGCCTCCAGCGCGTCAGGCGTATGCGCATAATCGATGTATACCGGTGCGCCCGACGGCGTGATTGCCGCCCGCTCGATCCGGCCACGCACGGTAACGAGGCGCTTCAACGCATCGAACGTTGCGTCCGCCGACCCGCCGGTGGACAGCACCAACCCTGCCGCTACTAGCGCATTGGCGGCCTGATAGGCCCCGATCAGCGGCAGCGCGATCGTGCGCACGATGCCGGCGTGCTCGATTTCCAGCGTCTGACCCAAGGCGCTGGGTGTGCGCTTGATCAGCCGGATATCCGCGCCGCTTTCCCCCACCGTGAACACCGTCAGGTCGCGCTGGCGGGCATGCTCGATCGCCTTGTCGGACCATGCATCATCAGCCCAGATCACGGCGGTGCCGCCATCGCCGACGACTTCGTCGAACAAGCGCATCTTGGCGGCGAAATAATCGTGCATCGTCGCGTGATAATCGAGATGGTCGCGGCTCAGGTTCGTGAACGCGCCGGCGCGCACGGCGGGCCCCTCAATGCGGAATTGCGACAGCCCGTGGCTCGATGCCTCATAGGCCACATGCGTCACGCCCTCGCGGGCAAGGCCGGACAAGTTGGCGAGGAACGTGACGACATCGGGCGTGGTGAGCCCGGTGGAAACCGTCTCGTCACCCGTCGTCACACCCAGAGTGCCGATGGACGCCGCACGCTCGCCCGACATGCGCCAGATCTGCCGGGTCAGCTCGACGGTGGAGGTCTTGCCGTTGGTGCCCGTCACCGCCACCAGCGTTTCGGGGACCGGCGCGAAGAACGACGCGGCCAGGCGAGCGAAGAGCCGGCGTGGTTCGGCATCGGCGAAGTGGATCGCGCCCTCCACCTTGGCGTCGGGAGCGGCAACCACGGCCACTGCGCCCGAGGCGATGGCAGCGGCGATGAAATCCTCGCCATTGAAACGCCCGCCACGAAAGGCACCGAAGATCGTGCCCGGCGCAACCTTGCGATGGTCGATCGCAAAGCCGGTGACGTTCGCATCGTCACCGTTCAGCGCAACGCCCGCTGCGGCGCACAGGCCCGACAGTTTCATTCGCCAGCCGCCCCCGCTGGGATCAGCGGCTTGAGGTCGGATGTGTCGATGTCGCGGGTTTCGTCCGGCATGATCCCCAGCAACGGCCCGATGCGCGGAACCAGCCGCTGGATCACGGGCGCGGCATTGTATGCCGCCGTGCGCTGGAACAGCGTGGCAGCGGTGCCCTGCGGTTCGTCCATCATCGAAATGATGACGAAACGCGGCTTGTCCATGGGGAACGCCGCGGCGAAGGTGGAGATCAGCGAATGATGGCGATACCCGCCCGCGCCCGGCTTTTCAGCCGAGCCGGTTTTGCCGCCGACCCGGAACCCGGGGGCATCCGCCTTGCGACCCGTGCCGTACTGCACGATCATGCGCAGCAACTGGCGGATGCGCGCGCTGGTCGCGGCGGTGAACACGCGGCGTCCCGCCGGCACCTGATCGGGCGACAGCTTCTTGAGCGTCGATGGCCGCCAGATCCCGCCGTTCACGAGCGCGGCATAGGCGGCCGCCAGATGCAGCGGGGTTACCGCGATACCGTGGCCGTAGCCCACCGTCATCGTGCGCAGGCGCGGCCACTGTCCGCTGGCCCAGATCGGGAAGCCCTTGGCCGGCAGCTCCACCGGTGGGCGTTGGTTCATGCCCAGCGATTCCATCGTTTTCTTCAGCCGCACCCCGCCCAGTTCATCGGCGATCTGGGCGGTCACGATGTTGGATGAATGGATCAGCGTTTCCAAAACGTTGAGCGAGGCGCCATAGTGGTGGGTATCATGGATCGTGAACCCGGCCACATGCAGTGGTGCGGCGGGCCAGCGGCGGCTGAGATCGGTGATGGTCCCGGCGTCCAGCGCGGCGGCAACGGTGATCGGCTTGAAGGTGGAGCCCAGTTCGTACACCTGGTTGCTCACCCGGTTGAAACCGTGCGGCACATCGCCGTTCGCCGCTTCCTGCGGGGTGATGATCATGTCCGTGGGCTTGACGTGATTGGGATCGAAGGACGGCAATGATGCCAGCGCCAGAATCTCACCGGTGTCCACATCCAGCACGACGCCCGCCGCGCCCTTGGCCTGGCTGAGCTGCATTGCGCGGGCCAGTTCATCTTCCAGGGCGCTCTGCACCCGGAAGTCGATTGACAGCACCGAGGGCGTGGCGCGGCCCTGCGGGCTGACCAGCTGATCGTTGAACGCTTGCTCCATGCCCACCTTGCCGTGGCCGTAGCTGTCCACATAGCCCAGCACGTGCGCGGCCATCGAGCCTTGCGGATAGAAGCGCGTCGCCTCCAGCGGGAATTCCAGCGCCGGTTCGCCCAGTGCGTGCACCTTGTTGGCGTCTTCAGGCAACAGCGACTTGCGCAAGTAACCCGGCTTGCCGGACCGAAGTTTGGCAAGGATTTCGTCTCGATCAAGATCGGGGAAGATGCGCAGTAGGCGGGCCGTCACCTCTTCCGGGCTGTGGATCAGCGCGGAACCTTCGGTCATCGCCTTGGGGTTGAACCACAGCGAATAGACGCGAAAATCGCGGGCCAGCGGCACGCCGTTGCGGTCCACGATCTCGCCCCGATCGGGGGTGAGGATGTCCGCCAGCTCGCCATGCCGCGGCGCGGCACCCGTGACGCCCAGAAAGATAATGCGCCCAAGGGCCAATACGCCCACCAGCGCGAAGACGGCCAGGATCCACAACGTGCGCAGCTTGGCCACCAGAAGCGAGCGTTGCCGCACGTTGACCAGCCGGCGACGCCCTACCGAAACGGCAGTCGGCATCGCGCCGAGCGGAAAGGCCGGTGCGTTCACTGCGCCACGGCTTCCGCAACTTCGATGTGCGCCAGCCGCTTGCCCAGCGCGGCGGCGTCGCGCCGCAGCGCGTCGCGCTCAGGATCACGACCTGCAGCTGACGCGTCCGCACTGGCAGCGCTCGGCAATGCCGCTGCCGTAGCGCCGGTTACCGGCGAAACCATCGCCAGCAAGGACGATCCGTCGCTGCTGCCCGTCGTCTCCGCATTGGCATAGCGGATCGGAGCCGGCGCGCCGGGCCCGGCGGGCATGCCAAGCGCGGCCAGCTGACGCTCGCCCTCGATATATTGCCCCGCCATCGGCGCCTTGTAGCCGAATTCGATGTCGTTCAGATCGCGCAGGGCCTGCTGGTTGGAGCGGGTCTGAAATTCGGTCTGCAGGAAATCGATGTCCTGGCGCACCCACACGATGCGCTTTTCGGTATCGTGCACCTGGCTTTTCACCGCGTTCACGCGCAGCGTCAGGCCAAGCGTCACCGCCCCGCACACCACCAGCGTGGTAATCCAGCCGATTGATCGGACACGATCACTGGTGAAGTTCATGCGGCACTCCTTGGGCTGAGGGAGCCATCGGTGTTTCTGGGGGGAGCGTCGGTACGGATCGCGCTGCGCAGGGTGGCGGAGCGCGAGCGGGGATTGGCGGCAAGTTCAGCCTCGCCGGCGCGCACGGCCTTCGCCACGTTGGCAAAGGGCGCCGGCGCGCTGACGGTAACAGGCAAGTGGCGCGAGGTGCTTTGGCCAGCACTGCTGGCATCGCGCAGGAAATGCTTCACCTTGCGGTCCTCAAGGCTGTGGAACGTCACCACCGCCAGCCGCCCGCCGTCGCGCAGCAGCGTTTCCGCGGCAGCAAGCCCGGCGTCGAGTTCGTCCAGTTCGCCGTTCACGTGAATGCGGATCGCCTGGAAGCTGCGGATCGCCGGATCCTTGGGGGCAGAGTTGCCCTTGTAGGCCGGGTTGTACCCCAGCGCCTTGCGCACAGCGCGCGCAAGGTCTCCGGTTGTCGCCAGCGGGCGCGCCGCCACGATGGCGCGGGCGACCCGGCGTGACTGACGCTCTTCCCCATAGACGTACAGGACATCGGCAATCTGCGCTTCGTCCGCCTCGTTGACGAAGTCCGCGGCAGAGGGGCCATCCTGGCTCATGCGCATGTCAAGCGGGCCGTCCGACCCGAACGCGAATCCGCGCTCAGCCTGATCCAGTTGCATTGAGGACACACCGATGTCCATGACCACGCCATCAACCTTGTCGATCCCAGCATCTCCAAGACTTTCAACCATTTCGGAGAAGCGGCGCGGGTGCAACACGAGGCGCGGCGGATCACCGGCAAGTTCGGGCCATTTCCCCGGATTATTTTGCGCGGCCGCAATTGCATCGGGATCGCGGTCGAACGCATGCACCGTCGCCCCCTCGTCGAGCAGGCGCCGGGTGTAGCCACCGGCGCCGAACGTGGCATCGACGATAAGGTCGCCGCCCCGGGGGTTCAGGGCGGCGACCACCTCCGTGAGGAGCACGGGAACATGGGGCTGGGCCGACACAGGCACGCAGTGGCCGCTCACTTCTTCTTGGCCTTGGCGCGTTCGGCTTCCTGCAGCGACCGGCAAGTCGCGATGGCAGCCTCGAAGTCGGGATCGTCAGCCAGCTTGTAGAGCTCGTCCGGGCTCCAGATCAGCACGGTGCGGCCGATGCCCTGGAAGAACAGCTCGTCGTCCAGTGCCGCCAGGCTGGTCAGCGCTTCGGGCATGGTGAAACGGCCGCTGCCATCGAAGGGCACCTGCTGGAAGTTGTAAAGCTGCATGGCGCGCTTGTCGCGATTGAAGGGCCGACCGGCGGCGTCCGCGCGTGCCTGCTCGGCATCGAGCTGGCTTTCGAACTCGTCAACGCGCGAAGCGCCGAAGCCGACGAGGCATTTCCATTCCGGATGCTTGGCAAGGCACAGCACGTCCTTGCCGCTGGAATCACGCACGGTGGAACGCAGGACGTTGGGCAGCACGAAGCGGTTCTTGTCGCGTAGAAGCGAAAAGCCCTGCCCGCTGTAAATGTATGGCTGCCCCGCCATGGTGCCAACTTCGCCCCTGAGTAACCACCCGGACCAAGACCAAGACCCGACGCCCGGCGGCGCAGCAACGCGCCGGGGGCCCGCGCCCCGGACGGACGCGGCGGGACTCAGCCATACCGATTGACCGCGGTTCTATATCGGGAAGAGTGGGGATAAAAGGGAAATTTGGGGACAAGGCATGATTTAGTCGATGATAACTTTGCCTTTTGACGGACAACGCGCATCGACAGGCATTGAAAGTGTACACAACTTCATGAATTATAATGATTTTTTTCACACAAAGATGATCCCGTGCCATCCCCACAAGGCAACGAGATTTCGGGCAGATATTGATGTTTGGGGATGAAGCCATGACCGGCTTCGCCGTTAGTGCGCAAAGCCAGGAATTATCTGGCGTGAAACCCGCAGGAATAGGCGCTGCCTGTTATGAACCGAGGAAAGTTTAACAGCGCCTGCACCTGCATCACGCCCAGCATCCCCGGCTTTCCCCGATCACGCGTGGCGTAACCTGTCACGGTTGAGGAGGCGACGCTGGTTCGCCGGTAGATTCGGGCGAGGCCTTGGGGTTCGTTGCCTGGACCGGCGTAGGATCGGCCGCCGGCACCACGCCGATATCGGCCAGCGGGTCGCTGGCGGCCTTGGTAGGCTTGGTATCCACCGCAACGACCTTCTGTACAGGGTCCTGCGTATCCGAAAGCCGCAGCCGATCGCGAATGACGTTGGCAAGGCCCACGATCAGCAGCATCGCGCATAGCCCGAACAACCCGATCTGCAGCCGGTACACCGCCTGCGAGCGCAGTTCGCGCGTCGTGGGTGGCGCAAAATGCTGCGCCGTCTTGAGAGGTTCGAGGATGCTGGGCGGGTCGATCATATCGTGAGAAAACGTCCTGCCACTATCTGCATTACGCTTAGCTTAACCCGCGAGCCAGGGGAAGACGGGCAACCCCTTCGCTTCCAGCCATTCGCGGTTGTAGAGCGACGAAAGGTAGCGAAAACCGGTGTCGCACAAAATGGTGGCCACGCGCGCATCCGTGCGCCCTTCCTCCACCAGCTTGCGGCCAAGCGCCACGGCGCCGGCCACATTGATCCCTGAGGACAAGCCCAGGCACAGCCCTTCTTCATCGAGCAGGCGCGAAACCCACTCCAGCCCGTCTTCGTCGGAAATGCGAAATTGCGTGTCGATCGGCGAGCCTTCCAGATTGGCGGTGATGCGCCCCTGCCCGATGCCCTCGGCAACCGAACTGCCTTCCGCCTTCAGTTCGCCATGCGCGTAGTAATTGTAAAGCGCTGCGCCGTGCGGATCGGTCAGGGCAATGACGATGGTATCGTCGAATGCCTTGAGCCCCATCCCCGTGCCGGCAATCGTGCCCCCGGTGCCGGCCGCGCAGGTGAAGCCGTCGATCCGGCCACCCATTTGTTCCCAGATTTCCGGGGCGGTCGATTCGATATGGGCCTTGCGGTTGGCGATGTTGTCGAACTGGTTGGCCCAGATCGCGCCCGCGGTTTCCTCGGCAAGCCGGCGCGAGGTGTGTACGAAGTGGCCGGGGTTCGAAAACGCGGCGGCAGGAACCAGGACCAGTTCGGCGCCCAACGCCCGCAGCGTGTCCATCTTTTCCCGTGACTGGGTTTCCGGCATCACGATCACGGTCTTGTAGCCCAGCGCATTGGCGACCAGCGCCAGACCGATGCCGGTATTGCCCGCCGTGCCTTCCACGATCGTGCCGCCGGGCTGCAACAGGCCCTTCGCTTCGGCATCGCGCACGATCCACAACGCCGCGCGATCCTTTACCGAGGCGCCGGGGTTGGCAAATTCGCACTTGCCCCAGATTTCGCAGCCCGCAGCGGCGCTTGGGCCCTTGAGCAGAACCAGCGGAGTATTGCCGATCAGATCGAGCGTGGAGCCCCTGGCGTGGGGCGTGGAAGCAGTGGCGCAAGCCTGTGTCGCAGTCATGACGCGACAGGTAGGAAGCCCATGCCAAACGCGCAAACGATTTGCGCGTTTGGCATGGCAAATCGAGCTATCAGTCTTCCGGCGCGATGGTGACCTTCAGGCCTTCCAGTTCCGCCGTCACCGGCACCTGGCAGGAGAGGCGCGAATATGCATTACGATGGTCAGAGCTGTCGAGCAGATCGTTTTCGTCTTCGCTCATCTTCGGCAGCTTGTCGATGAACGCAGGGTCGACGTGCACGTGGCATGTCGCGCACGAGCAGCAACCGCCACACAGCGCCAGCAGTTCATCGAAGCCATTGTCGCGAATCGCTTCCATCAGGCTAACGCCTTCAGCAGCTTCGACGCTGGTTTCTTCACCTGAGTGGTTTACGACGACAATCTGCGGCATGGCTCTGGGTTTCCTCTTCGTGCGTCCTGGTGTCGATACTGTTCTGGCGCTCTTCGCGCTGGCTGCTACCGGGTGCTTCCTGCTTTTGCAAGGTTCCGAAAATCATGGGTTTGACTGCCGATCAACTTCGCCTGGGCCTGGATGCCATCGCCGCGCGTGAGCCTGCGATCGCGCGCGCTCTGACGGTCGCTGGTTACCCCGAACCGCGCATCCAGCCGACCGGCTACGCCACCTTGCTGCGCACCATCGTCGGCCAGCAGGTCAGCGTCGCCTCCGCCGCGTCGGTATGGGCGCGGCTGGAGGGCCTGCTAGGCGACACCATACCGCCCGAGGCCCTACTCGCCGCCGAGTTCGATGCCCTGCGCGGATGCGGCCTGTCTCGCCAGAAGCAGGGCTACGTGCGCTCGCTGTGCGAACTGGTCGTGGCCGGCAGCCTGGACTTCTCAAGCCTGCCGGCGGACGACGAGGAAGCCATCGCGCAACTCGTGCGCATCAAAGGCGTGGGCCGCTGGTCCGCCGAGATCTACCTGCTGTTCGCCGAAGGCCGCCCGGACATCTGGCCCGCCGGCGACCTTGCCGTGCAGGCCGGCATGCACAAGCTGCTGGGGCTAGACGCGCGCCCGAGCGAAAAGGAGACCCGCGCCCTTGCAGAAGACTGGCGACCGCATCGCGGCGCGGCAGCGATCTTCACTTGGCACTGCTATAATAACGCGGCGCTATAAAGGGGTTTAGTTGATGAAACACATGCGCAGGATCACGATAGCGCTGCCGCCGCGTTTCCCTTGCGGTATAACAGCGGCGGGATACTAACATCCCTTGCGCGTGTAGGAAAACGGCGCGGTTACACGATACTTTCGATAAACACCGCCATCGCCGCATCGCGCGCGCTCAGCCCGCCGGCATCGTGCGTGGTCAGGGTGATGCGCAAAGTCGCGTAGACGTTGAACCATTCCGGGTGATGGTCCGCCTTGTCCGCATAGAGCGCAACGCGCGTCATGAAGCCGAACGCGGCGTTGAAATCGGCGAACTTAAATTCCGCTTCGATCGCCGCGCCGTCTGCGCGCAAGGTCCAGCGCGGGAACTGCGCGAGCAGGTCGTCACGCTCGGCATCGGTAAGGCGGGCAATAGTGGCCATCGTCACGTCTCCTTGGCAGACCTTCGCGTTTCACCTAAGCCGGCGCGCGATGCAAGAGGCCGCCGTTTCCGCAACCGATCTCGCCTGCCGCCGGGGCGACCGGGTGCTGTTCGCGCGGCTGTCTCTGGCCTTGGAAGCCGGCGCGGCGCTGCATGTGAGCGGCCCTAACGGCATCGGCAAATCCAGCCTGCTGCGCATCATCGCCGGGCTTGCCCCCGCGTTTGCCGGCAGCGTCACCGTGCACGGCACCGTCGGCTTGCTGGACGAACGGCACGCTCTGGACCCGGCGCTGCCGCTGGGCCGCGCGCTGGCATTTTGGCAGCGGCTGGATGGCGCCGGCGATATGCAGCTTGATCGCCTCGGACTTACCGACCTGCTCGATGTGCCGGTGCGCTATCTGTCTACCGGGCAAAAGAAGCGCGCCGCACTGGCCCGGCTGCTGGGACAAAGGGCGCAGGTGTGGCTGTTGGACGAACCGCTCAACGGGCTGGACGGCCCCGCCGTGGAACTGGCGCAGGCGCTGACGCGGGAACACTGTGCGGGCGACGGCATCGCGCTGATCGCGTCGCATCAGCCATTCCACCTTGCCGGCATGTATACCCTGCGGCTTGCGGACCATGCCGCATGAACCGCATCGCCGCCCTGCTGCGCCGCGATCTGGGGCGGCTGCTGCGAGGTGGCAGCGGGGGTGCGCTGCTGCCGGTGCTGTTCTTCGTCTCGGTGGCGATGCTCTATCCCTTCGCCGTAGGGCCAGACGCCGCGTTGCTGGCGCGGACTGGTGGCGGCGTAATCTGGGTTGCCGCGCTGCTCGCCGCGATCCTGCCGCTTGACCGGCTGGTGGAGCCCGACCTTGAGCAAGGCCTGTTCGACCAGTGGGCACTGCGCGGCATATCAGAGGAACTCGCGATCGCGGTGCGGGTGGCGGCGCACTGGCTCAGCTTCGGGCCGCCGCTGATGCTGGCCGCGCTGCTGGCATCCGCGCTGCTGGGGCTGGATGGCGCCACGTTGCGCACGGTCGAAATCGGGCTGCTGGCCGGGACACCCGGTCTGGCCGCGCTGGGCGTAACGGTGGCGGCGCTCACCGCAGGCCTGCGCGGCGGGGCGGCGCTATCCGGGCTGCTGGTGATCCCGATGGCGGTGCCGGTGCTGATCTTCGGTGCGGGCAGCCTTGGCGCGGGCGGCAATAGCGGACTGGCGCTGACGGCAGCGGCCAGTCTGGTGCTGATCGCCATCGCGCCGTTTGCGGGCGGCGCTGCCGTGCGCGCGGGTCGCGACTGAAAACCACGCCTCCGTCTGACCGGGCTGAACCGGCAGACCGTATCCTGATTCACAAAAAAATGGCCGGGGCGGGCAAGGCAAGAAGCCGCCCCGGCCAAGGTGCAGGATGGGAAAAACGCCCCATGACAAGCGTTTATCCGTAGCGTGATGCAGGCTTGACGAGAGGAGCAAGCCGCGTAACAGTAGCTAATGATAATCATTCGCATCTGCAAGCCAAAAAAGGACCCGCGCTATGTATCAGTATGTCGATCGCCCCCTTGCCGCGCTGGATGAAGGCAGCCGGTTCCTCGTGTGGTCGATGCGTGCGTGGGTCACCGCCATCGGGCATGGTCACTGCCCCGCCCCGCTTCTGGCCCCCGCCTTTGCGCGCTGGCGCATGATCGGCGCCCTGCAGCCCTTCCACCGCGCGATGGTGCTGTTCAACCGCGATGCCCTGGACCGCCTGGCGTTCTGCTCCATGGGCTGCGCCAACGTGTCGGAGCATGAGGCGGTGATACTCGAACTCGTCACCAGTCTGCGTGACCGCGGCCCCGCCGCCACCCGCGCGACGCTGGAGCTGGTAATCGCCGAAGATAGCGTGGGCGACATGCTGGAAACGCTATCGCGAATCGGCGCCAGCCTGGCGATCGCGGGTATCTTTCCCGGCGAACCCGTGGTCGGGCAGCGTCGGGCGTGAGGTTTGCGCCGTGGCGGCATGCCCCGCCACGTGCGCCTGCCGACATGCACTTGTGAACACACGCCTCCTGACGCTACATCGGCGGTCGACGCGGTTCGGCCATATGCGCGCGCTATGGGCCAGCCACGTTCGAGCAGGAGCATCACATGTCGGGTTCTATGGCCGTTCTCGCGACCGCCGCCAGTTTCGTCGGCACGCATTTCGTCCTGTCGCATCCCTTGCGCGTGCCGCTGGTGCGCGCGGTGGGGGAGAAGGCATTTCTCGGGCTGTACTCGCTGGTCGCCTTCGCCACCCTGGGCGCCATGGTCTGGGCCTATCGCGCGGCGCCTGCCAGCGCAGCTTTGTGGGCGGTGGGCGACTGGCTGTGGGCCCTCGCCAGCGCGCTGATGCTGATCGCCTCGATCCTGTTCCTGGGCTCGCTGATCCGCAATCCGGCGTTGCCCGGCGCTGAAGGACAGGCGGGGCACGCGCAGGCACGCGGCGTCTTTGCCGTTACCCGCCACCCGATGATGTGGTCCTTTGCGATCTGGGGCCTGTGCCACATCCTGATTTATCCGGTGGCCAAGAACCTGATCGTGTGCGGCGCGATCATCGTGCTGGCGCTGGGGGGCGCGGTCTTGCAGGACCGCAAGAAGGCGGCGCTGGACCCGGCAGGCTGGCCCGCGTGGCAGGCGCGCACCAGCTACCTGCCATTTGCTGCCGTTGCCGCGGGCCGGGCACAACTGGGCGGCTTTGGGATGCACGCGATTGCTGGCGGGCTGGTGGTGTGGCTGGGGGCAACCTGGGCGCATCTGCCGCTGGCCGGCTGGCCCGCCGGAATCTGGCGCTGGATCGCGTGAACTGCGGGCAGCGTCAGTCCAGCGGCGCCACGTCCACCGCCAGCTGCATCGATTGACGCCCGCCGCCGCGCAAGGTGCCGTCCAGCGGCGCCACGTCGGAATAATCGCGGCCCATGCCCAGAAAGATATGGTCGGTATTCGCCAGCGTATCGTTGGTGGGATCGAAGCCCACCCAACCCAGCTCATCGCCGCACCACAGGTTCACCCATGCGTGCATTGCGTCCGCGCCCACCAGCCGGGGCTTTCCGGGCGGTGGCAGGGTGCGCAAGTATCCACTGACGTAGGCGGCGGGAATGCCGTGCGCGCGCGCCGCGATGATCATGACGTGGCTAAAATCCTGGCATACCCCGTGGCGGCGGTTGAACGCCTCGATCGCGGGCGTGTCCGCCTCGGTCGCGTCGGCATCGTACGTAAACTCGCGGTGGATGGCCTGCATCAGGGCGCGCCCCGCATCCATCACCGGCATGGCTTCATCCAGGAATGAGGCGGCCCATTTGCCAATAACCGGCTCCGTCCCGGCCCAGGGCGAAGCAAAGATGTACGAAGCCGGCGCCAGCGCCGACAAGTCCGGCTTGCGCATTGCCTTTTCGCGCAAGTCCGCAAGGCCAAGGCCGCCCGCGTCCTGAACGAAGAACGGCAGCGGCTCCACCTCAACGCTGAAGCGGCTTTCCACCCGCACCCGCCGGGTGGGTTCCTGCAGCGTAAAGCGCGCCTCGTTCACATGGTAGCCGCCGGTGCCCGCAATCACCTGGGTGGGCTCGGGATCGAGGATCAGCGCGTAATCGCGCACCGTCTGCCCCGGCCAGGCGGCGGGGCGCAGGCGCACCTTGAACTGCGCCATGCCGATGGGGCTTGCGTATTTCAGCGTAGTAACGTGACTTACCGCGTATCGCATCACAGCAGCGTCGTGCGCCTTTCCGCCTCTTGCGTATCGAGTTGAAGAAAATACCGCGCCGAAATCGCGTCGGACAAGGCCAGCAGCTGCGCCTCTACCTCCACCAGCCGCTCCGCCGTCATGTCCTGCGCCACGGCGGACTGCAATTGCCCCAGCAGCGCGCGAGCGGCGCGCAAGGGGGGCTCGGGCAGGTTGTTGTCGCGCGCCGGGGGCAACGCGGCCAAGTGCGCCACGATGGCCGACACCTGAAACACCAGCGCGCGCGGATTGTCCGGATCGAGCAGCACGAGATCGCGCACCGGGCCCATGATTGGGCCGGACAAGTAACGGCTGCGATAGATGATCTGGCTGTCGCACAAGTCCAGCAACAGTCCCAGCGCGGTTTCACCGTCACTGCCGGGCAGCGCATCGGTCAGCGGGCGAGCCATGCGGCAGATCGCCTGCGCGCGCTCCAGCCGCTGGCCGATCTCCAGAAAGCGCCACGCGGCGGATCGCACCATGTTTTCCGAGATCAATCCGGCCAACGCGCTGAAATGCTCGGTCAGCCAGCGCGCGCTGGCCAGCATCGACTCGGGCCGGTCCACCGCGATCGACGGCATCGGGCGGCTGACGATCCGCCAGAAATCGCGGGCAAAGCGTTCGCGCAGGGCCATGCCCACCTGCTGGCGGCGGCGCATCAGGCTGGCGACGCCGCCGGTCAGCTTGGTTTCGGTAAGCGTGCGCGCGCAGATGCGGGCGGCGGACAGCTTTGCGGTTTCCGCCGAGATCGCGTCCCACTGCTTCAGCAGCCCGACCAGCCGGGGCAGGACACCGCCATCGCGCGGGTCCGAACTGCCATCGCCATTGGCAGGGTTGGCAAGGATCACGCGCACGATGCGCACCATGGTTTCGGCGCGCTCGTTATAGCGGCCGAACCAGAACAGGTTGTCCGCCGCCTGCGCCGCCAGAATGCCGCCGCCGCGCGAAATCGGCGGATCGGCGGCGATGCGAGTGGAAACGTGCGGCCCTGCCGGCTTGTCGTCCATCACCCACAAGTCCGCCGACAAGTCGCCCGCACCGATCAGCGAGGTGGGCAATGCGCTGGACGAGGAGAGCCGTGCGAAGCCGCCCGGCATCACCGTCCAGCCGCCATCGGCGGTGCGCGCCACGAATGCGCGCACGGTGAACGGGCGCGGCACGATCTGCCCGTCGATAATCGCCGGCGTGGTGGACAGGCGCACGATCTCCTGCCCGCAATAGTCCATCGGGCGGCGCCACATGCCGTCCAGCACGCGCCCGCGCGCGGCGGCATCAAGGCTAGCCCCGGCCACGGCATCGCGGCCCGGCAAGCCTTCGGCCATCTGCCCGAACGCGGGCACCAGCGCCAGTTCGTCCATCCGCGCGGCCACGGTGGAGCTTTCCACCGCCTGCCCGCACCACCACGTGGCGATGTTGGGCAGGATCGGCGCTTCGCCCAGCAGCACCCGGCACAAGCGCGGCATGAACGCGGCGAAGGCGGGCGATTCAAGCACTTCGATGCCCGGCCAGTTGACCATCTGCACCCCGCCACCGGCCCACGCATCGAACAGGTTGGCGACGCCCAGTTGCGAGCGCGCATCGAAGGACAGCGGATCGAGCGCAGTCGTATCGATCCAGCGCCACAACGCGTCCACCCGCTTGGGCCCGGCGATGGTGCCGACATACAGCTTATCGTCCAGCACCGTCAGATCACGACCTTCCACCAGCGGCAGGCCCAGATAGCGCGCCAGATGCGCCTGTTCGGCATAGGTCTGGTTGAAGCGGCCCGGCGTCAGCAGGGCGATGCGCGGATTGTCGCGGTGACAGGCCGCCGCCATGCCCGCCAGCATCTGGGTGAAGAAATCGGACAACCGCCGGGTATGCGCGTCCGCCAGCAGGTCGCCGACCGAGCGGGACATCGCCAGCCGGTTTTCCAGCGCATAGCCGATGCCGCCCGCCGCGCGCACGCGGTCCTGCAGCACGCGCCACTGTCCGCGCGGGCCACGTGCCAGATCGGCGGCGTAAATCTGAATGAAGCGGCCGCCGGGCGGTGTGTGCCCGATCATCTTGCGCGCGAAGAACGGGCTGCCTGCAACCACGGCGGCGGGCAGATGACCATCGCGCACCAGCGTTTGCGGGCCGTAAATGTCCGCCGCCAGTGTTTCCAGCAGATTGGCGCGCTGGATCAGGCCGCGTTCGACTTGCGCCCATTCCTGCGCGCCCACGATCAGCGGCATCGCCCCCATCGGCCACGCCCGCTCGTCCTCGTCACCGGTCAGGCGGAAGGCCAGCCCCAGGTCCGCGGCGTGGCGAGACGCGGCGTCCTGCAGCACCGCCGGATCGCCTTCGGTGGCAGCGGAAAGACCGGCGGCCACCGTGTGCCAGCTTGCTGCCACCGGATGGCTCGCATCGCCGAACAGATCGCCGCGCGATGTCTGCGCGCTGTAGCCGTCAAGCCAGTCCGCCGGCTGGGCCAGATCGGACCCGCTCACCACCACGCGCGCAAGAACGCTGTGCCACGACGCGGTCGCCTGGCGCTTACCCGTGCATGAAGCGGCCCCTCTCCCATCCGCCTAGTGTAGACCCAGTGGCCGCCTGAGGTCGAGGGTGTGCACAAATTCCCCGGGCAGTTCGTCTGCAGGCCTTGGCAGCGGGCCGGGCGAATGGCCATGCTCCTGGAAACGCGCCTTGCGCCGCGCCTCCGCCTCGTAGTCGTTGATCGGCACGGTATCGTAATTGCGCCCGCCGGGATGCGCCACGTGATACACGCAGCCGCCCAGCGAGCGCCCGTTCCACATATCGAACACGTCGAACGTCAGCGGCGGGTTGGCCTCCAGCATCGGGTGCAGGCATTCGCTGGGTTGCCACGCCTTGTAGCGCACGCCGCCCACGCCCTCGCCCGGCGCGGTGGTGGTCAGCGGCACGCGCCGACCATTGCAGGTGATGACATGACGCCCCGCAACAAGGCCGGTGGCCTTCACCTGCAGGCGCTCGGTTGAACTGTCCACATAGCGCACGGTGCCCCCGATCGCGCCGGTTTCGCCCAGCACGTTCCACGGCTCCAGCGCGTGGCTGATTTCCAGCGTGACGCCGCCCGCCGCGATCTCGCCGTGCACCGGAAAGCGGAACATGCGCTGCGCTTCGAACCAGGCGGGATCGAAATCGTATCCGGCGCCGCGCAAGTCATCCAGCACGTCAATGAAGTCCGCCCACACGAACTGGCCCAGCATGAACCGGTCGTGCAACTGGGTTCCCCAGCGCACCAGCGGACCTTCCACCGGCTCACGCCAGAACCACGCAGTCAGCGCGCGCAGCAGCAGTTGCTGGGCGCACGACATGCGCGCCTCGGGCGGCATCTCAAAGGCGCGGAACTCCACCAGTCCCAGACGCCCGGTAGGGCCATCGGGGCTGAACAGCTTGTCGATGCAGATTTCGGTGCGGTGGGTGTTGCCGGTCACGTCCACCAAAAGGTTGCGGAACAGGCGGTCCACCACCCACGGCGCGGGCTGCTCCTGATCGGGGCCAGGCACTTGTGACAGCGCGATTTCCAGTTCGTACAGCGCATCGTGGCGCGCCTCGTCGATACGCGGTGCCTGGCTGGTGGGGCCAATGAACAGGCCGGAAAACAGATAGCTGAGCGCCGGGTGGCGCTGCCAGTAGGTGACGAAACTTTTCAGCAGGTCCGGGCGGCGAATGAACGGGCTGTCCAGCAGCGTCGCCCCGCCCAGCACGATATGGTTGCCACCGCCCGTGCCGATGGACCGCCCATCGACCATGAACTTGTCCGCCGTCAGCCCGATCTCGCGCGCACAGTCATACAAAGTCTCGGTTATCTCGACCGTTTCGCGCCAGCTGGCGGAAGGGTGGATGTTCACCTCGATCACGCCGGGATCGGGCGTGACTTTCAGCACCATCAGGCGCGGGTCTGGCGGCGGGCCGTAGCCTTCGATGCGCACCGGTAGCTGCTGCGCCTCGGCCACCGCCTCGATCGCGGCGACCAGTTCGAGATAGTCCTCCAGCGCCTCTGTGGGCGGGATAAACACGGCGAGATAATCGCCGCGCGGCTCCACGGTGACGGCGGTGCGCACCGCGCCTTCAATCAGATCCTTGTCCGGCATCGCCTCGGCCCGGCTGGCGGGCTGTGGCACGGCTTGCGAGCGTTGGGCCGGGCCGGTGGCGGCGCCGGGCGTGGTGCCCGCCTCGCGGTCCTGGCTGGCGTGTTCGATCCCCTGCGTGCGGTAATCGGCCAGCGGCGCACGCGGCTCGGCAGTGTCACGCGGGTGAATGTAGGGATAATCGGATGGCGGCACATACGGCAGCGAGCCCAGCGGCAGGCGATAGCCGATCGCGCTGTCGCCCGGAACGGCGGTCAGCACGCCTTTGCGCACCTGCCACTTTTCGCTTTTCCAGCGCGGGATCGACTGGTCCTTCGTATTCCACCGCTGGACCGGCAGCACGAAGCCCAGCGGTTTTTCCAGCCCGCGCCGATACGTGCGGCGAAACCGGCGGGCCAGTTCCTCGTCATCGACATGCGAATCGAGCGGAGTGACGTTGACCGGCAGGTCGCCCTCGCGCTTGGCCCATACTTCGCCGTCCTCGAACACCGGCTGCACGAAGTCCGGCGCGATGCCCAGCTTTTGCGCGGCCTGCACCAGCAGTTCGCCAGCGGAGTCCACATCGATGCTGGGCAGAGGATCGGGATCGCCGCCTTTGGGCAGCGGCTTTTCGCCAGCGACCAGCGCATCGTCGCGCCAGATCGGCACGCCATCACGGCGCCAGTAGATCGAATAGCCCCAGCGCGGCAGGGTTTCGCCCGGATACCACTTGCCCTGCCCGTGATGCAGGAGGGACCCCGGCGCAAACTTCGCGCGCAGCAGGCGGATCAGCCTGTCGGCATAGGCCGCCTTGGTCGGGCCGACCGCTGCGCTGTTCCACTCGTCCGCCTCGAAATCGCTGGCTGCCACGAACGTCGGCTCGCCGCCCATCGTCAGGTTGACGCCCTGCGCGTTCAGGTCCGCGTCCACCTGGTCGCCCAAGGCCAGCAGGCTTTGCCAGCGCGCGTCGGTAAACGGCTTGGTGATGCGCACCGCCTCGGCGATGCGGCTGACTTTCATCTCGAAGTCGAAGTTGACCTCGGCAGGCTCGGCCATGCCCTCGATCGGGGTGGCGGAGCGGTAGTGTGGGGTGGCGCACAAGGGGATATGGCCTTCCCCGGCGAACATGCCCGAGGTGGCATCGAGCGCGATCCAGCCCGCACCCGGCACGTAGGCCTCGGCCCAGGCGTGCAGGTCTGTCACGTCCTCCAGCACGCCGACCGGCCCTTCCTTGGGCAGCACATCGGCCACCAGCTGGATCGAATAGCCCGACACGAACCGCGCGGCGAAGCCAAGGCGGCGCAGCAGTTGCACCAGCAGCCACGCCGAATCGCGACACGATCCGATCCCGGCGATCAGCGTTTCCTCAGGCGTCATGATGCCCGATTCCATGCGGATCACGTAGCCGATGCGCTGTTGCAGGCGGCTGTTGATGTCGACCAGGAAATCGACCGTGCGCCCGGTGTAGTTCCGGTGCTGGTCCACCAGCGCCTCGAACAGCGGTCCCTGCGCCTCCACTTCGAAGTACGCGGACAGATCGGCCTTCATCATGTCCGAATAAGCGAACGGATAGGTCTCCGCTTCGGGTTCCACGAAGAAATCGAACGGATTGATCACCGCCAGTTCGGCCAGCAGGTCCACCTCGATAGAGAAATGATCGACCGGATCGGGGAACACCACGCGCGCCAGCCAGTTGCCATGCGGGTCCTGCTGCCAGTTCAGGAAATGCTCGGGCGGGCTGATCTTGAGCGCATAATTGGGCACTGCCGTGCGGCTGTGCGGGGCGGGGCGCAGTCGGATGATCTGCGGGCCAAGCCTGATGGGTCGCGAATAGCGGTAGCGGGTGAGGTGGTGTAGTGCAGCTTTTATCATTGCGCGCGAGTGTGGGCCAAACCATGCTGCACCGCAACGCCGTTCACCGCCGCGGCGAACGATTATGACAAATGACGCGTCGCGGTCGCCATCACGGCCCGATTGCCGCTAACGTGTCATCGTGCCATGCAAGAGGCCAGACGTGAAAACGAGAGATATGCTGGACGTTCGTGACGAACCCGAAACCGCCATCCCCGATGGTGAGGCCACCGATCTGGCCACCCTGCCTGCGCGCTATTTCAACCGCGAACTGAGCTGGCTGACCTTCAACGAGCGGGTGCTGGCCGAAGCGTCCAATCCCAATTATCCATTGCTGGAGCGGGTGCGCTTCCTGTCGATCTCGGGTAGCAACCTTGATGAATTCCTGACCGTGCGCGTGGCCGGCCTTGCCGGGCAGGTGCGCCGCCAGATCGAGGAAATCTCGATCGACGGGCTCACGCCGTCACAGGCCATCGCGGTCACTCAGGAAAAGGTGCTGGAACTCGAAGCGATCCAGCAGCAGTCCTGGGAAGCACTGAAGGTCCAGCTGGCCGAAGCCGGGATCACCGTGGTCGGCGAGGACGACAAGCTGGACCGTGAGCGTGAACGCTGGCTGCGCACCTACTTCATCGAACACGTAATGCCAGTGATCACTCCGCAGGCGATCGACCCGGCCCACCCCTTCCCGTTCGTGGCTAACCAGGGCATCGGCGTGATGTTCTCCCTCACCCGCATCGCCGACCAGGCAAGCGTGATGGAGATGGTGCTGATCCCTGCCCCGCTGCCACGCTTCGTACGCATTCCGGGCGAGCAGGCGGCGTGGATTTCCATCGAAGACCTGATCTGCCGCAACACCGCCGAACTGTTCCCCGGCTTCCGGTTCAACGGCCACGGCGTGTTTCGCGTCCTGCGCGACAGCGACATCGAGATCGAGGAGGATGCCGAGGATCTGGTGCGCTATTACCGCACTGCCATCCAGCGCCGCCGCCGTGGCCGGGTGATCGTGCTACAGCTTCAGGGCCGGTTCGACCCGGCGGCCGAAGACCTGCTGCGCACCCAGCTGGGCCTCGACAAGGCATTGATCATGAAGACGGACGGGATCATCGGCTTTGCCGGCCTGTCCACGATCTGTGACGAGGATCGCCCCGAACTCAAGTTCGAGCCCTATTCCCCCCGTTATCCCGAGCGTATCCTGGAGCATGACGGGGAAATCTTCGCAGCGATCCGCGAAAAGGATATCGTCGTCCAACACCCCTACGAAAGTTTCGAGGTGGTGATCGATTTTCTCAAGCAGGCCGCCCGCGATCCGGATGTGGTGGCGATCAAGCAGACGCTGTACCGTGCCGGCAAGCAGTCCGCGATCATCTCCGCGCTGATCCAGGCGGCAGAGCATGGCAAGTCGGTGACGGCGGTGGTCGAGCTGAAAGCCCGCTTCGACGAGGAGCAAAACCTGCTGTGGGCCAGCCAGCTGGAACGCGCCGGCGTGCAGGTGATCTACGGCTTCGTCGATTGGAAAACCCACGCCAAGGTGTCCATGGTGGTGCGCCGCGAAGGGGACAGTTACCGCACCTACTGCCACTTCGGCACCGGCAATTATCACCCGTTCACCGCGCGAATCTATACCGACGTATCCTATTTCACCGCAGACCCGGCGGCGGGGCGCGACGTTGGGCGGCTGTTCAACTTCATTACCGGCTATGTCGAGCCGACCAGCACGGAAATGCTGTCGATTTCGCCGATCTCGCTGCGCACCACGCTGAACGAGTGCATCGACGCGGAAATCGCGAACGCTGAAGCGGGCAAGCCGGCGGCGATCTGGGCCAAGCTTAACTCGCTCACTGATCCCGCGCTGATCGACCGGCTCTATGCCGCCAGCCGCGCGGGGGTGGACATCGACCTGGTGATCCGGGGCATCTGCTGCCTGCGCCCCGGCATCCCCGGCCTGTCGGAAAACATCGCGGTCAAATCCATTATCGGGCGGTTCCTGGAACATGCGCGCATCTGGGCGTTCGCCAACGGCGCACATCTGCCCAACCGCCGCGCCCGCCTGTTCATCACTTCGGCGGACGGGATGAGCCGCAATCTGGACCGGCGCGTGGAAGTAATGCTGCCGATCCGCAACAAGACGGTGCATGACCAGATTCTGGATCAGGTGATGCTCGCCAACCTGCTCGATTCCGAGCAATCGTGGATGTGTTCGTCGGACGGGACGTATGACCGGGTGGGCGAAGTTGCGCATCCGTTCAACCTGCACCGCTATTTCATGACCAATCCTTCGCTTTCCGGACGCGGCGCGGCACTGGACAGTGGACGAAAAGTGCCAAAGCTCTCGCTAAGGCGGGGCAACATCTGACATAGGAGCGCCCGGAACAACCGGACCGGCGACACGTCTTGAACACAACGATCGGCAAGAGCCACTCCGGCGGCAAGCGCGCCATCATCGACATCGGCTCGAATACGGTGCGCATGGTCGTCTACGACGGCCCTCCACGCGCGCCACTGGTGATCCTGAATGAAAAGGTCAACGCGCGGCTCGGCAAGGAAATCGGGCGCACCGGGGCCATCGGTGAAAAGGCGATGCGCGCCGCGCTGGCCGCGCTCGCCCGCTTTGCCGCGCTGCTGCGCCTGCTGGAGGTGGATGATGTGGAGTGCGTCGCCACCGCCGCCGCGCGCGATGCCTCAAATGGCCCGGCGTTCCTTGATGCAGTGCGCGGCTTCGGCCTTTCCCCGCGCCTGCTGACGGGTGAGGAGGAAGCGCGCGCCAGCGCAGCCGGCGTCATCGCCGCCTTTCCGGGCGCACGTGGCGTCGTCACCGATCTTGGCGGCGGCAGCCTGGAACTGGTCGAGATAGACGATCGCGTACCCAGCGGCATCTGCCCGGGCGGCATCACCCTGCCCTTCGGCACCTTGCGCCTGCCCGACCTGCGCGCGGCGGGCCCGCAAAAATTTGCCGCCACCGTGCGCGACGGGCTGAAAGCGCGCGGCTGGAATCGCGGGCGTGGCATGCCGTTGTATATCGTGGGCGGATCATGGCGGGCGCTGGCCCTGCAAGCGATGCGCGTGCTGGACTGGCCAATCGACGATCCACACGCCTTCGAACTTGCGCCCGCAGAAGCCCTGCGCCTTGCCCGCATCTTCGAACGCGGCCCGATCGAGGATCCCGATCCGCGCATTTCTGCTCCGCGCGTGGCCGCCCTGCCCGATGCTGCCGCGCTGCTGGTACAAGTGGTGCAACAACTGCGGCCATCGCGGCTGGTGTTCTCGTCCTGGGGCCTTCGCGAAGGGCTGCTCCATCGCCAGCTACCGGCCAGCGTGCAGGCGCTCAGCCCGATGCTCGCCAGCGTGGAGGCCTTCGCGGGTGCCGCCAAGGCCACCGCGCAAGACGCGGCCCACATCGTTGAATGGACCGCGCCGGTCTGCCGCGACGATCCGGCGGACGACGATCTGCACCAGGCCGCCTGCCTGATCGCGCTGGCGGCGATGCGCACCGAACCCAACTTGCGCACCGAAGAAGCGCTGACCTGGGCACTGCGCAAGCGCTGGGTGGGGCTGGATATGCGTGGGCGCGGGATGATGGCGATGACGGTGCTGGCCAATGCCGGTAAGATCGAGATTCCGCACGCCTACCACCGGCTGGCGCCACTGCCCGATCTCAACCGCGCGATCGGCTGGGGGCTGGCGATCCGCTTGTGCCGCCGCCTGACCGGATGCGCCGAACGCGGGCTGGACACCACCGGCCTGGCAATCCGGGGCGGCGACCTCGTGCTGATGCTGGAAGACAGCGCGCAGCCGCTGTTCAGCCCCGGCGTGGCGAAGGACCTGAAAGCGCTGGCTGACTGGTTGGGCCTTGTTCCCCGGCTGGAAAACACCGCACGCGAACTGCTCAGGCTTTAGGCGGCCAAACCCCGCCCGGGCGACAAATCAGACCAGCGTGCTGCTGGGCGCGATGGCGCTGATCCCGCGCTTGCCGCCGCTGCGATCGAGTTGCACCACGATGTCGATCACCGATGCGGCATATTCCAGCGTCTCGGCGCGGGTCAGGCCGATGCCGGTCTGCATCGCCATCAGCGCGATCTGTTCCAGCGCGCCACGCGGCGAATTGGCGTGCACCGTGGAAAACGAGCCGGGGTGCCCGGTATTGATCGCACGCAGGAAGCTGACCGTTTCGGTGCCGCGCAGTTCGCCCAGCACGATGCGATCGGGGCGCAGGCGCAGCGCGGCCTGCAGCAGGTCGTTCGCCGAAACCTTCGCCTCGCCCAGTTCGCCCTTCACCGCGATCAGGCCCACGCCGTTGGCGCCGGGCAGCCGCAGTTCGGGCGTATCCTCCACCAGCACCACCCGTTGCTCGCCGGGGATTTCAGCGAGCATGGCGTTCAGGAACGTGGTCTTGCCGGTGGACGTACCGCCGGAAATCAGGATGGTGCGGCGGCGGTGGATCGCATCGCGCAGGAACGCGATCGGCTCGGCCATCGGATCGGGCGCAGGCGCTTCCGCCACCGGCGCGATCGGCCCACGATCGTACGCGTCGAGCGGCAGGTTGAGCAGGCGGTGGCGGCGGATCGCCAGCGCCCAGTTGCTGCGCGTGGCGGGCGGGCCGACCAGCTGGATGCGCGCGCCGGCCTGTCCGCCATAGGCCGGCAAGGTGGCCGACAGCAGCGGATGCTCGCGGTTGATGCCCTGATGGCTCGTGCGCGCCACCTGCTCTGCCAGGCGCTGCAGCAGCCGGTTGTCCATCAGCGGCAGTTCGATGCGCTGCATGCCCGCAAGCGCAGCATCCTCCACCCAGATCTCGCCGGGGCGGTTGACCAGGATCTCGGTCACCGTCTCGCGGTCCAGCCACGGGCGTAGCGGCGCCAGGTAAGCGTCCAGATAGACGCTGCGCGGCTCGGCGATCGGCGGCGCATCAGCCACGGCGGATACCGACGTGACGGATGCGGTTTGCAGGGTGAGAACGTCGGCCATCGTGCGTCACTGGACCTGGCTGAAGTCCAGGTCCTTGGCGGTGAACACGCGGATCGGCTCCCCCTGGCGCACGCGCACGGTGGGGCTGATCTGCGATCCGCTCTGCACCGCGCTGGACGCGGCGGACCCGCCGCTGCTCACCACGATGTTGGAGCCGCTGGATGCCAGCGTGGTCAGCCCGCCGACCACCGAGAGCAGCATGGCCGAGCCGAAGCGTTCGAAAAAGTGGCTGTTGACCTTGCCCGCCAGACCCGTCTCGCCGCCGAACGCGATCGCGGGCGAACCCAGGTTCACCGAAACGCCATCGGGACGGATCAGCCGGCTCCAGATCACGTACGCACGCTTCTGGCCCGAAGTCAGCCCGCTCTTGTACTGGCCGATCAGGCGCGAAGAGCGGGGGACCAGCACATGCCGGCCATCAAAGCTGCGCACATCGGTGGACACGATCGCGCGCACATAGCCGGGCACGTCGGTGTCGATCGCGGTTTCCAGCACGGCGGGGATCAGCGTGCCCTGCGTCACCGTAGTGGCCGGATCAAAAGACCGCGCGGCGGCGGCGGTGGAGCCGGTGCCGCCGATGCGCGCGGCAAAATCGTCGTTGCCCGAAAGGCCCGCCTTCGCCGCTTCACCCGCAGGCCCGGTAAGCGGCACCGCCGCGCCCGTGCCCACGTCGAACACCACGGTCGGGCTGGCAAGGCGGTTCGCGGCGGCACCCGGCACGACACCCGGCGCTGCGGCCAGAACCGGCGCAGGCGCAGGGGCGGGTAGCGGCGCTGGCATCGCTGCGGGGGTCGCCGGTGCGATCGCGGCGGGGGTCGCGACGGCCGGCATGGGGGTGGCGGGAGCCGGCGTGGCGGGCGTGGAGGCGACCGGGCCGTTGCGCGCCGAATCCATCGACCACAACGTTACCGCGCCCAGCGCCGCGACGATCAGCACGCCGGCGGCAAGGCCCAGCCCATCCGCCTTTTTGCGCTGCGAGACTTGCGGCAGGACGTTGCGGGTAGCCAGGTCGATAACCTGCGCGCCCTCGCCATCGCGCGGGTCCTTGCCGGCATCGGGTGCGAGACGTTCGCGCAGTGACGAGTTGGGCGCCATGGATCAGTGTCCCTCGACAGTGGGGGTGGACGGTGGGATGGAGGCGGCAGGCGATGCCGATGCCATGGTCGGCGCGGGCGCAGACGGGACGCTCGCAGCCGGCACGGCGGCGGGCCGCGCGGCCAGCGGATGGCTGTTCACCAGCCGCGCCACCGCTTTGCCCGAACGCAGCACAATGACGTCAGGCACATCGTCAATCACGATCGTCGCCCCGCGCACGGCGTAGTTCACCGGGCCCTCGTCTCCCTTTTCGTTGGTGACCAGGATCGCGGGCACCGGGGACTTTTCCGGCCATAGCAGATAGGTGGCCGAACCGTCGTCATAGACGCGCGCGGGCATCAGCTTTTCCATGCCGACACGCTTCCAAGCGAAGTTGAGCGCGGCAGGATCGGCCGGCACTGCCGCCGCCACCGCTGCCGCGTCTCCGGCGGCAAGCGCCTGTTCGGCCGGGCTGAGCGGCGCGTTCGCCAGCGCTGACGCAGGCTTGGGCGCATCCTTGTACGTGAAGCGCAGCATATACAGCGGGCGCGCCTTGGCAGAGGCCACAAGGTCGAAGAAATAGGTGTGCCGGTTGGTCACCACCGTCATGTTGGTGCGCGCGGTCGCTTCCAGCGGCTTTACGAACAGCAGGTCGGCCCGCTTGTTGGGGGTGATCTGCCAGGCCTGCGAATCGCCCACCGCCACATTCTCGATCGCCTCGCCATCGCCGAACGCGATCGTCGCCTGCACCCCGGCCTTGCCATCGATGCGGACGACTTCGTTTGCATTGTAGGCATGGGACAGCAGGCGCTCGTCAGCCTGCGCCGGACCAGCAACCGCGATCGCGGCAATGCATCCCGCCAGCGCCAGGGTGCGCAAGGGTGCGCGGATCATCGTATTGTCTCCTTCGCCGGCAACTTGCCGGGATCGTTCGATGCACTGCGAAAGCGGCTGCCGATGCCCCTGGCGCGCGGGCCGGAATCGCCCTGGCGAAGCGGTTCGATGCCGCCGCCCGTCACCTGGGTGATCACCGTGCGCCGGTCTGCGCCACGCAGTGCCGCTTCGCTGCCCACAACGTTCACCGCGCCGGTTGCCGCCGCTGCGGCGGCCGATACGGTGGAGGTGCGGCTCTGGAATGCGGAAACGGCGGGTGCCTGAACGCTCGCGGGAACCGGGACGCCAGCCTGCGCCGGCGCCGAACCCTTGTCCTTGTCGCTGCCGGCAAGGCCGAACACCTGCCAGCCCGAAACCATCGTGGCGGCCACCTTCACCACCATCATCATCAGCGCGACATGCACCGAGGCGACAAGGAAGAACGCCATCGCGCCGCGCCCGTCAATCTCGCCGCCGTTGGCACTGCGCACCAGCCCTGAGATGATCGGCACCAGCAATTCCAGCGTGATCCCGCCGCCCAGTACAACAAACAGCGGGGTGACCGCCGTCAGCACCACGCCGCGCAGCCATCCGGCGGTCAGCCCGCGGGTGCCGCCGAACAGCGCCATCACCACGAAGATAGGCCCGATCGCCAGCAACACCGCCAGCGCGATACGCGCGGTCAGCAGCACGCCCACCGTGCCCAGCAGCAACAGCAGCGCGCCCATCCACATCACGCTTTCGGGGGTGAACAGCCCGCCCGCCCCCTTGGCCGCCACAGCCGCCACGGCAGCGCCACCGGCGGCAGGCTGGGCCGCCTCGGCACCGCCTGCCTTGGAGGTGGCTTCGGAAATGTCGTTGATGGCCTGGAAGACGATGTCGATCCGGTCACCGAACAGCTGCGTCGCCGAACCTTTCGCGCCCATCAGCAGGCCCGCGATCCAGTCCGGCCCACCGATTGCCAGGTTCCAGACCACGCCCTGATATGCGATCCAGCTGGTCGCGAACGTCAGCACCACACCCAAGCGCAACATGCGCGGCGACAGCGCCGAGATGCCAAGGCTGGAGCGCCCGGTCAGCAGCGAAAAGGCGAAGAAGGCGATATACAGCGTGAGGAGGATGGTAAGCACCGGCCCCATCGCGCCGCCAGCACCGAACATGCGCCCGAATGCGGACGCGGCCATTTCGTTGGCCACGCAGTCCACTGCGCGCAACGCCGGGGCAACGCCGCCCGAGGCCATTTCGGTAAGCTGCTGGCAGGCCGCGCTCATACGCTCACTCCGCCGCCACGACCCAGGGTGCATCTTCGCCCAGCTCGCCCGGCCAGGGCATCCCGGTCAGGACCGGATACCAGCTTTCGGGCGCATCGCCGTAGCGTTCGCGCAAACCGTCCAGCTTGCGCACCGTGCTTTCGCGGCCCGACAGAACGGTGAGCACTTCGGGCATGCCCGACAAGTCCAGCCGCACCACCACCGACGCGTCGGACTGGCGGATCAGGAAGCAGCGCGAGTGGGCTGGCAGCGTACGGATCACGTCAAGCTCGTGACGCGAAAGCCCGAACCCTTCGCAGTAATCCTCCGCCCGTGCCCGCGAATTGGGCATGAACAGCATCGTTGCTGTCTGTTCGACGAGCGCGGTGGCGATCTTGCTGTCCAACGCATCGCGCGCGGACTGGGTGGCGAAACCAACCAGCGCGTTGCGCTTGCGCAGGGTCTTGAGCCAATCGCGGATGCGCGCGGCGAACACCTCGTCGTCCAGCGCCTTCCAGCCCTCGTCGATCAGGATCATCGTCGGCTCGCCGTCCAGCCGCTCCTCGATGCGGTGGAAAAGGTACATCATCACCGGCGTGCGCAAGCGCGGGCTTTCCAGCAGTGCGGTCATGTCAAAGCCCAGCACACGCGAAGACAGGTCCAGCCGGTCATGCTGGTTGTCGAACAGCCAGCCATGTTCGCCGCCCTGCAGCCAGGCGTCCAGGCGTGAGCCCAGATCGCCGGGCTGCGGGCGGCGCGCACCGGCCAGCAGCTCGCGGAAATGGGACAGGCGGCGCAGCGACGGATCGTTGTGATAAGCCGCGTCCACCGCGCCCGCGATCGTCGCCAGTTCTTCCGGGCCGGTGGCGGCCAGCAGCACGCCCAGCCAGTCGCGTAGGAACGCGCGGTTGGCGGCGGTATCGGGCAGCGCCAGCGGGTTGAAGCCGGTGGGATGGCCGGCGGCGATGCGGCTGTACGTGCCGCCGATCCCGCGCAGGAACACTTCCGCGCCGCGATCCTTGTCGAACAGGATAGTGCGCGGACCGAACTTCTGCGCCTGCGCGGCCAGGAAATTCATCACCACCGTCTTGCCGGAACCGGACGGCCCAATGACGCTGAAGTTGCCCAGATCGCCCTGGTGGAAGTTGAAAAAGAACGGCGTGGCGCTGGTGGTGGCCAGCAAGGTGACCGCATCGCCCCAGTGGTTGCCGCTGGCCTGCCCCATCGCAAAGCCATGCATGCTGCCGAAGCAGGCCATGTTGGCGCTGGAAATCAGCGCGCGGCGCACGATGAAGCCTTCGTTGCCGGGGAACTGGCCCCAGAACGCGGGCTCAAGATTCACATCCTCGCGCACGGCCACGGCGCCGGCATCAGCCAGCGCCGCCGCGCACATCGCGGTCACATCGTCCAGCTGCTCCAGCGTTTCGCTGCGCACCAGCACCGACAAGTGATGATCGCCAAAGCCGACCGCGCCGGTGCCCAGCGCATCGCGCGCCGCGCTCATCTCGCGGCGCTCGGCCAGCGCTTCCTCGTCGGCGCTGCGCAGGCGGCGGATCGACAGGTCGATGCGTTCGCGCGCGATCTGCCGGTCGGCGGGCGCGTACGTCTCGGTCAGCACCACTTCGCAGGGCAGGCGCAGCAACGCGTCCGTCAGGCCGGGCGCGGTGGAATCGGGATAGTCCTTGAGCGAGACGATGGCGGCAAAGCCGCCGCCGGTGGCGCCGCGCACTTCCATCGCGTCCATGCCGAAGCTGGCGCGGCGGTAGGGCAGCATATGGCCGATGTCGGTATCGTCGGACGGGCGGCGCACCGGGCGCATTTCGCCGTTGTACAGTGCGCTCAACAGTTCCAGCACTTCGGAGCACCGGCCGGCGGGTGCTTCGTAATCGCCCAGGATCCGCGCACCATAAGCACCGAGCGAGGCGACCATCGCGGTGGCGGCGGCGCGCAAGGCGCGCACGTCAGCCGGGTCGGCAGCGACGGCAGCAGCCTTGGATTTCATCATCCGGCCCAGCCGGTCCGCCCAGCCGGCCTTGCCGCGCGCGGGGCGGCGCACCAGCGTGACGAACTGGTCGTTCACGAACAGCGCGCCCGATCCGGTCCGTTCGCGCCAGCGCGCGTCGATATGCGCGGCGACCGGATCATCGAACTGCGCCGCCATCTCTATCTCCACCCGGCGGCGGATGACATGGTGATACAGCACGAAACGCGCATCGAGCGCGGAGCGCAGCAGCACTTCGCGGGTGGCGACGTGGGCGTTCAACTCATCGCTGTCAGCGGTCTCGAACGCCAGGCCCGGTACCATGAGGGCGAGCATCACCGACCCGTCGCGCAGCCGCACCACGGTGTCATCCTCGAAGCCGGCATACGGCAGACGGTCGCCGGCAAGCACTTCCTTGCCCGCGAATTTCGCCATCGGCCCGGTCAATGCCGTCCTGAAGTTTCTGGCCATGTCGTAGTCCCCCCGCGCCGTTTTTCGTTACGGCGCGTAACTGTTGCAGCCCCAGCGCTGCCAATTGGCGACGCGCGGGCATTTGCTGACCTTGGCGATCCACAAGTCGAATACCCGCGGTTCGCGCAGGCAGGCGAGATAGCCGGCGCCGTGAATGGCGAGCGCGGCGGGCAAGGCCCAGAAGCTTTTGGTGATGAGGAAGATTTCCGTCGTCACCGCAGCGTTGATGATGAAGAAGCTGTACGTCACCCCGGCGAACATCTGCGGGCGGGTGAGCGCGCGGTGCACCGGGTAGCGGGCCAGCGTCATGGCTCAGCCCACCGCGGCCGACTGGATGCCGGTAACGATGGCGCCCGCGCCGAACAGGATGAATACGCCGATGATGACCGTGGCGCCGAAGCGCCAGTTCATGCGGCCCGTCAGCATCATGAAGCCTACGGCGGCAACCGCCATGACCGCGACGGCGGTGGCGACATTGCCCAGCAGCGTGCCCTGCAGCCAGCCCAGCGCGGCGACGATCGGACCGGAACCGGCAGGATCGCGGGCAACGGCCTGCGCCTGCGCCATCGCCGGCGCAAGCAACGCGGCAACGCCTGCGAGCATTGCCACTAGACCGCGTAAAAAGCGGCTCGAAATATCAGCGTAACGAATCACTGTGCCCTCCGTATATGAGGCCAGTGCCGTCATAGGATGACAAGTGTGTGACGAAAGTGCGGCAGTCCGGTCAAGCCGCGCGATGAGTAGGCCGAAATGCTATCGGCACATTTTGGGACAATTACGTGGGGAGGCGTTGCTGGGCCCGCCTCCCGTACACCCTGTTCAGCGCAACGCCATCGTGTTGGCAGCGACCATCGCTTCCAGGGCCTGACGCGCGGCAAAGCGCGAATCCACCCACGATCCATCGGACAGCTGCAAGTCGTACCGCACCGGACTGGCGACCGCCGCCCGGTATGCGCCCAGCGCCTTGCCACTCATCCCCGCCCGCGCGTAAGCCGCGCCGAGATTGATGAGCGTCGCCGGATCGTCGGACCGCGCAGCGCCTGCCGCCTCAAGCTTGTGTACAGCCCGCAGGGGTTGCCCTGCCGTAAGCTCGACATAGGCGACATCGACAGTGGAAAGCGGCGCGGGTGCGGCGGTGAGCGACATGGCTGACTGGCCGGTCAGTACGGCGGCGGCAAGGATGGAAAGGGACATGGCACGTTCTCCCGGTACAGCTTGGTTATGACCGCAACGTCTGCCTGATTGGATCTTTCATCAATAAAATGTCGATAGTGTCATAATACTGCAATCAACCTGTGAATGCGCAGATTACCGCCGGCGGTCAGCGATGGAGACTACCTGTGTTAATTCGTCATCCCATTGTCGTCTTTATGTAATTAACTGTCATCGTATCGCCCATAGATCGTCATTTTCAGCCCCTAGATGCCGGCTTGTGCAACGGAGGCGGAATCGCTGCCCCGTTCCGCCTGAACACGGGGGACTAATTCGTGAACAAGTTTTCTGGTCTACTGCTTGTGGGCTGCAGCGCCCTCGCTCTCGCCGGTTGCGGGGCTGACGACATTTCTTCGCCGGGCGCAGGCAGCGTCGTGGTTAACAACCCGAGCACCACGCCGACCGCTACCCCGACCTCGGGCACCGGCACGGTCGTTGCCGCCGCAAGCTGCCCCGCGTTCAACGCCACCGGCGGATTGACCGATTCGGGCACGATTTCCGGCCCCGAAGGCACCTGGCGCGTTTGCACCCTGCCCGCGCTGGTCAACGTGAACTCCAGCCTGCCCAAGGTGGCGGGCGTGGTATACCGCATCAACGGACGCGTGGACGTGGGCTGCGACGGCGGCTTTACCGCCCCGACCGCTGCCGCGCCGCGCGTCACCACCACCGCATCGTGCGCCAGCCGCAGCCTGACGGCTGACACCAACGTCACGCTGACGATCGATCCGGGCGTCATCATCTACGGTGAAAACACCTCGGAAGCCGCCTGGCTCGCGGTCAATCGCGGCAACAAGATCAACGCGGTGGGCACCGCCGCGCTGCCGATCATCTTCACCAGCCGCCAGAACGTGGTGGGCAGCAATTCGGAAACCGACATGGGCCAGTGGGGCGGCGTAGTGCTGCTGGGCCGCGGCATCACGACCGACTGCACCGCTGCCGGCTCCACCTCCGCCAACAACTGCGAGCGCAACACCGAAGGCTCGGTCAACCCGGCCGTGTTCGGCGGCACCGACAACACCTACAACGCGGGCACGATGAAGTACGTGCAGATCCGCTATTCGGGCTATTCGCTTTCGCCCGGCATCGAACTGCAGTCGCTAACGGGTGAAAGCCTGGGCAGCGGCACCACGCTGGAATACATCCAGTCGGTCAACAGTTCGGACGACGGCGTCGAATTCTTCGGCGGCGAAGTGCGCATGAAGCACTACATCGCGGTCAACGCGGACGATGACAGCCTAGATATCGACACCGGCATCAAGGGCTTTTTCCAGTACCTCCTGCTGCTGCAACGCAGTGGCGGCGGCGACGCGCTGATGGAAATCGACTCCAACGGCAACGAAGACAACGCACCGCGCCAGACCAGCACGATCGCCAACTTCACCGCCATCCAGCCGGCGGCCAGCACGAACAACGATTCGAACGACCAGGCCGCTGTCCTGATCCGTGGCAACTCGGACATCACTCTCGTCAACGGCATCATCAACACGCCCGCAAACGAGTGTATCCGCCTGAACGGCACCACCACCAACGGATCGGCGCAGGCCACGCTCAAGGCCTATGCCACCGTGCTGAGCTGCAACGCCACGAAGTTCCTGGGCACCGGCACGTATAACGCCGCCGCCGTCCAGACCCAGTTCGGCTCGGGTTCGAACGCCAACAACGACACCTTCACCTCGACCCTGACGAGCACCTTCGTCAACGGCACGAACGAGACCGGCGTTGTGGCGTATGCCAACATCCAGACCATCTCGACCTACTTCGACAAGCCGACCTACATCGGCGCGGTCTCCGGGGCGAGCGACACCTGGTATCGCGGCTGGACCTGCAACACCGCAACCGGCGCGTTCGGTTCGACCACCGCCTGCACGGCGCTGCCGACCACCTGATCCGGCCGCCCAAGACAGATCAAGGGGGCGGCCCGTTCGCGGCCGCCCCCTTTCTGCCATTTTCCTTACGTGTTCCAGGGGGACAATCCATGACCAAGCCGCGGCTCGTCTCGTTGCTGCTGCTCTCCACTTCGATGCTCGCGCCCGCTGGCGCATGGGCTCAGGACAGCACTTCTCCGCCCGCATCGGGCAGCATGGGCGCACAGTCAGGCACGCCCGCCGATGATGCGCCCGCCGCGCCCGGCAATCCCGAGCCCGAAGAAGCCGCGCCCGACATCTCGGTTCCGGGTGGCGCGATCATCGTGACGGGTTCGCGCAACCGCAACGTGATGCGCACCGCCCCGCAGGTCATCTCGGTGCTGTCCACCGAGCAGATCGCCCGCACCGGTGAAGGCGACATCGCCGGCGCGCTGGGCCGCGTCACCGGCCTGTCCGTGGTGGGCAACGGCTACGTCTACGTGCGCGGACTTGGCGATCGCTATTCGCTGGCGCTGCTCAACGGCTCGCCGCTGCCCAGCCCCGAGCCGCTCAAGCGCGTGGTGCCGCTGGACCTGTTTCCCACCAGCATCATCGCCTCCTCGCTCGTCCAGAAAAGCTACTCGGTGAACTTCCCCGGCGAATTCGGCGGCGGCGTCATCAATCTCACCACAAAGTCGATTCCGCCCGAAAGCTTCCTGACGATCGGCGGCGGCGTGGGCTGGGACACCCAGACCACCGACAAGCTGAGCTACAGCTATTACGGCAGCAAGACCGACTGGACGGGGTACGACAATGGCAACCGCAACCAGCCTTCCGCGCTGAAGGATTACCTGAACGGGAACACCGTCCTCAACTCCACTTCCGACCAGGCCAAGGCGATCGGCAGCACGCTATTCACCGGCCGTAATTCGGTGGTGCAGAAGATCAAGCACACCCAGCCCAACTTCTCGGCGGACTTGTCAGCCGGCACATCATTCGACCTGGGCGGCGCCACGCTGGGGGTCATCGCGGCGGCGGGATATTCGAACAAGACGCAGACCCGCGATGCCATCCAGCAGTTGACGCAAGGCTCCAGCGCAGCGGCAAACCAGCTGTACGAGGACTATCGCACCGTCAGCACCGAAAACCGCGTGGTCGCCAACGGCCTGCTGGGGCTGGCGCTGGAATTCGGCGAGAACTCGATCCGCTGGACCAACGTCTACATCCACGACACCAGCAAGTTCACGCGCCTGCGCGTGGGCAAGCAGGACAGCAACCAGGTGGCCGACTTCATGTCGCAAAAGACCGCCTGGTACGAACGCCAGCTGATCAATTCGCAGGTGGTCGGCCAGTTCAAGCCGGACGACAACACCAGCATCGACGTGCGCGCAGGCTATGCCAATTCCAAGCGCAACGCCCCGTTCGAGATCGACAGCGAATACGTGCGCACCAACAGCGCCACCGACCAGTTCGGCTCCAGCTATGTCAACACGCTGGGCACAGGCTCTGTGCAGCCCACCACGATCAGCTTTTCGCGTCTGAACGAGGACGTATGGTCGGCAGGCGTTGACGTGGCGCATCGCTTCACGCCGGACTGGAAGGGCACGGTGGGCTATGCCTACCAGCTCAACACCCGCAGCAATTCCAACCGCCAGTTCGGTGTCTATGCCAGCGGCAGCCAGACGCTGATCTCCGGCTTTGGCCTGCTGCGCCCCGATGTGCTGCTGCAGCCGGGCTTGTGGTATCTTGGCCAGGCGGGCGTGAACTACAACCTGGAACTGCGCGATCTGACCGCCAACACCGGCCTGTTCGATTCGCGCCTGCTCAACCACGCCTATTACGGCAAGGTGGAAGGCCAGATCACCGATGCGCTGTCTATCGATGCAGGCGTGCGCTGGGAATGGGCGAACGAGACGACCGTGCTCAAGCCGATCGGCGGTGATCCGTCCACGGCCACCGGGCTCAAGAAGGAATACTTCCTGCCCGCCGTCACCCTGACGTATGAACTGCAGCCAGGCATGCAGCTGCGCGCCAATGCCTCCAAGACCATCGCCCGGCCCCAGTTCCGCGAACTGGTGTACCAGACCTTCTACGACCCGGACAGCAACCGGACATATCAGGGCAACCCGTTCCTGATCGACAGCCAGCTGTACAACGCCGAAGGGCGTTTCGAATGGTACGTCAACCGGGACGACCGGCTGTCGATCGGTGCGTTCTACAAGCACATCAAGAACCCGATCGAATCCTACCTGACGGGCACGGAATCGTTCATCACGTCCTACGCCAACGCGCCCGCCGCCGACTTGTACGGCGCGGAACTGGAAGTGCAGAAGTACGTCTATCTGGATAAGCTGGGCGGCAGCTTCTTCGCCAACCGGCGGCTGGTGCTGGTGGGCAACTACACTTACACCAAGTCGAAGCTAAAAGTGTCCGACACGGATTTGACTCAGATCTACGGCGCGAGCACCGACCAGCTTGCCAGCATCTACTTCCAGGATGGTGCGCCATTGACCGGGCAGAGCGAGCATATCGCCAACCTGCAGCTGGGGCTTGAGGATACCGAACACCTCTCGCAGCAGACCCTGCTGATCAATTATGCCAGCAAGCGCACCGTCAGCCGCGGCTTCGTGGGGGTCACGCGCCAGCCCGACGTGATCGAGTATCCGGGCCTGCGCATCGATCTGGTCCTGCGCCAAGGCATCCAGGTTGCCGGCAAGCAGATCGAATTGAAGGCCGAGGGCCGCAACCTGACCGCACGCAAGCATCTGGAATACCAGACGTTCGACGACGGCCGGGTGAACTTCAACACGTATGCACTGGGCCGCGTGTTCTCGCTGTCTGCCGCCATAACGTTCTGATTTCCCGCCGGGCGGACCTGCCCGCCCGGCGCACCCTTGATGGCCCGGCCGCACGTTGACATGCGGCCGGGCCTTTTTTGCCTTTTCATCCTGGCCGCATGGGGGTAGGCGCTTGCGGGTCATCTGGGGAGTAGCCGCCCGCGCTTTATTGCGGGACCTGCCGTCAACATACTCGGTCGAGAGGCCGTGGCGCGCAGGAGGACGGGAAACCGTTCGGGTGAGACCAATGACGCATCGCGGTTCCGCCCGGCCGGGCGGGGGCTGCATGCGTCGTTGCGTTCACTCGTCGCCCGGCCCCGGAGTATCTGATTTGGAAGCCCTGCTCACCTCCACCGCCGTGGTCGCGCTCGCCGAAATCGGCGACAAGACACAGCTGCTCGCCATCGTGCTGGCCACGCGCTTCAAGAAGCCGTGGCCGATCGTGGGCGGCATCTTCGTGGCCACGCTGGCCAACCATTTCCTTGCCGCGCTGGTGGGCGAACAGGCTGCGGCGTTTCTGGACAGCCTGTGGTTCCGCTATGCCGTGGCCGCCAGCTTCATCCTGATGGCCGCCTGGACGCTGGTGCCTGACAAGTTGGACGAGAACGAGGAAGCCAAACCCAGCCGCTTTGGCCCATTCCTGGCTACCGCGATCGCGTTCTTCATTGTCGAGATGGGCGACAAGACGCAAATCGCCACGGTCGCGCTGGGCGCACGCTTCCACACCGTGCTGCCGGTGATGGCCGGCACCACCATCGGCATGATGATCGCCAACGTGCCGGCGGTGTTTGCAGGCAACGCGCTCATCAAACGGGTGCAGCTCAACGTGGTGCGCACGATTGCCGCGCTGCTGTTCCTGGTGATCGGCCTGTGGCTGCTGGCGGTCACTGCCGGATGGATCGGCTAGGCACGGGTCCGCACCCATCGCCCGCCTTCAGGGGGTATCGAACACATACCCCAGCGAGCGTACCGTGCGCAGCGGATTGCCCGCGCCCGCGCCTTTCAGCGCGCGGCGCAGGCGCCCGATCCACACGTCCACGGTGCGCTCGTCCACCGGCGGCTCCTGCTTGCCCAACGCGGCGATCAACTGCGCGCGGCTGAACACCCGGCCGGGATGTTCGATGAAATAGCGCAGCAGCCGCAGTTCGTTGGGCATCAACGTGATCGGCTTGCCGGCAAAGCGCGCCTGAAACGCGCCCACGTCCACCATCAGCTCGCCCTGCGTCACCACGCGGATGCCCACGGCGTCCTGATCGCCAAGGTTGGCACCCAGTACCCGGTCGAGCAGCGCCGTGCGCGTAAGCGGGCCGACCATGTAATCGTCCGCGCCCATGCGTAGCGCACGCTTGCGATCGTCGATGTTATCTTCTTCCAGCACCATCGTGACATGGGCGTGCGCGGTCAGGCTGTCGGCGCGCAGGCGGCGGCACAGTTCCAGGCCGGACATGTCAGACAACACCCAGTCGATGAAGATCCACAGCGCCCCTTCGATGAGCGGCAGTTCGGAGGCCTCGTTCCAGCGGTGCAGCACCACATCAAACTGATCGTGCCGGAAAGGCGCGTGCCCTCCGGTCAGTTCGCTCGCCAGCAATATATCGATCCGCCGCATCGCCCCTGAACCGCCCCGTTTCCGCCATTGCGCCCGCACCGCGAGGACTTGTGCAGCCCCTGCGTACGGGCGGGCTTTGCCGTCCCAATATGACGACCGGGTGACAAATGGGCGACATCGCGGCGAAACGTCCGCCTCCGCATTGCTGTCATCAAACTGACCGGCAAACGTCACGCCGGCGCAACGCCAGGCTGCCAGAGCAAGGAGCGCAGGGAACCGGGGATGAACGACCATGCGCGACCAACTCGACACGCTTCTGAGCCGCGAAACCGATGCCGGCGGGCGCATCCCCGCCTGGCTCGATATTCCCGATCCCAAAGGCTTCAGGCCCAAGCGCAAATACCGCACGATCTGGATTTCAGATGTTCATCTGGGCACGCGCGGCTGCAATGCCGGTATGCTCGTCGATTTCCTGCGCCATGTGGATTGCCAGACGCTGTACCTGGTGGGCGACATTGTGGACGGCTGGCGGCTGCGCAAGGGCTGGTACTGGCCCGATGCCCACAACGAAGTGGTGCGCCGCATCCTCAAGATGGCGCATCGCGGTACCCGCGTTATCTTTGTCGCGGGCAACCATGACGAGATGCTGCGCGATTATGCGGGCCTCAGCTTCGGCGGCGTGGAACTGGCACTGGAAGCGGTGCACGTCACCGCTGACGGGCGCCGCCTGCTGGTGACCCACGGCGATGCGTTCGACGGGGTGGTGCTGTACGCCCGGTGGCTCGCGTTCCTGGGCGATGCGGCATACTCGATGCTGCTGCGCGCCAACATCGCTTTCAACGCCGTGCGCCGCCGCTTCAAGCTGCCGTACTGGTCGCTCTCGGCCTACATGAAGAAAAAGGTCAAGAACGCCGTCCAGTACATCGGCAGCTACGAGGAAGCCGTGGCCAACGAGGCGATCTCGCGCGGGTTCGACGGGGTGGTGTGCGGCCACATCCACTGCGCAGAAATCCGTGAATTCAGCGGCATCACCTATTACAACGATGGCGACTGGGTGGAAAGCTGCACCGCGCTGGCCGAAGACTTCACCGGCCACATGGCAATCATCGACTGGGTAACGGAAACCGGCGGCCACACCGCCAAGGCCGACGCTCTGGTGGAAGCTGGCGCGTGAAGCTGGCGCTCGCCACCGATGCGTGGCTTCCGCAGGTGAACGGCGTCGTACGGTCGCTCACCTCGACGGTCGAACACCTGGTCCGCTGCGGCCATGCGGTTGAGACGATCACGCCCGATCGGTTCAAGACCCTGCCGATGCCGGGCTACGCCTCGATCCGACTGGCGATGGCGCCGCGCTTCGGGGTGCGCCGGATGCTGGACGCGGCTGCGCCCGAAATCGTGCACATCGCCACCGAAGGGCCGATCGGCTGGGCGGCGCGCGGCTGGTGCCTGTCACGGGCGGTACCCTTCACGTCCGCGTTCCACACCCGCTTTCCGGACTACGCGGCCTTGCGCACCGGCCTGTCGCCGGCCTATTTCTGGCCGATCCTCCAGCGCTTTCACGCGCAGAGCCGCGCGGTGATGGTCTCCACCCGCAGCCTGGCGAGCGAACTGGCGCAGCGCGGCATCGGCCCCACCCGGTCCTGGAGCCGAGGGATCGATCATGACTTGTTCCGCCCGGCGGGTCCACGCCACCCGGCGATGACCGGCCTGCCCGGCCCTGTCCTGCTGAACGTGGGCCGCGTAGCGCCCGAAAAGAACCTGGAAGCGTTCCTCGCGCTGGACGTACCGGGCACCAAGGTCGTGGTGGGCGATGGTCCCGCGCTGGAAAGCCTGCGCCGGCGCTATCCGGCAGCCGTGTTCCTGGGCGCGCTGTCCGGCGAAGCGCTCGCGAGCGCCTATCGCGCGGCGGACTGCTTCGTGTTTCCCAGCCTTACCGATACGTTCGGGCTGGTGGTGATCGAGGCGCTGGCGTGCGGCACCCCGGTCGCCGCTTTCCCCGTCACCGGCCCGATCGACATCCTGGGCGAGGACGGACGCGGCGTGGATCATCGGGTAGGCCGGCCCGCTGGCGCTGTGGACACCTGCCTTGCCCGCGCCATCGACGGCGCGCTGACGGCGGAACGGCTGGACGCAGCAGCGCTGGGCAGCCTCTATTCCTGGGAACGCGCCACCGACCAGTTCCTGACCGCCATCACCGGCGCGCTGGAGGACACCGACCAAGGGCTGCTAACGGCGGCGTGAGGGGCGCGGCAGGGTACCTTTCGCCCAGCCGCTGTATCATGGGGCAATGCCGACATCGGCAAACTTGGCCGCAACATTTCTATTTGCTCGGTTCGCGATCTCGATATCTGCGCTACCTGCGGCGTCGCCCAGCCTGAGGCGCGCTACCCCACGACCGAATACGGCATCGACAAACATCGGATGGGTGCGAAATTTCACATCGCCAAGCGCCTCGTCGAAATCATCCAGCGCTTGCCTGAAAAGCCCCAGCTGCAATTCAGCCATACCGCGCCAAACAAATGTATAGCTGGCCCTGTTCGCCAAAATTGCAGCGTTGCAAATCGCCATGACGTTCTCAAGGTCCAGTCCATGCATCGCCCGCGCCCAGCATGCGGCGTTGGGGAGCGTCTTATCCTGCGGAGCATCGGCAGCATTGCCGTCGTAAAATGCGAGCACTGCCTGCGGGTGGCCAGCAGCAGCATCCACCCACAAACTTTGCTCTCTGATGCCCTCAGCGGAGCGGCCCGATTGTGCCAAGGCACTCTTGAGCTGATCCGCGGCGCCATCATCCAGCGCAGCCAACTTTAGCTGATGCCAGTCCAGCGCATAAAATGGTTTGCGTTTTATCGTCTTCAGAAGGCCTTTGAGCGCATCGTGCCGCGCTTCGGCAGTAACCTCGTCTCGCGCCTCGGCCCCGAAGGAAATACTGGTCGTCGCCATGACGGCAACCGCGAAAACCCATTGCTTGACGGACATCGTAATTCCCAATCTGCCGACCAAAGGTTATGCGGTCTGGCCGGGCAAGTCCACTTGAGACCAGCTTTTGGGGATGGGCCGCTTTCGAATGCGGGCCGTGACGGCCGACCATAATCAAAACACCGTCAGCCGCCGATCAGCTGCAGCGCTTCACCTGCCTCTGCCGGCTGGTTGCGTAAGCCTATGGCGAAATTTGGAAACGGCCATGCACCGAAGCGCGTCAGGCCACGTCCATCGCATAGCCCGCCGCGCGAACGGTGCGGATGGGGTCGGTGTCGCCGTCGCGGTTGATGGCCTTGCGCAGGCGGCGGATGTGAACGTCCACGGTGCGCTCGTCGATATCGGAATCCATGCCCCATACCCCGTCGAGGATCTGCTGGCGCGAAACCACGCGGTTGGGGCGCTCCATGAAATAGCGCAGCAGGCGAAATTCGGTGGGGCCAAGGTGCAGCGCTTCGCCGCCGCGGCGCACGCGGTGGCTGGTGGCATCCAGTTCGATATCACCCCATGACAGCACGTTGCCGGCCAGCGAAGGGCGCGCGCGGCGCAGCAGCGCCTCTATCCGGGCCATCAGTTCGCGCGGGGAAAACGGCTTGGTGACGTAATCGTCAGCGCCCGTCTTCAGACCCCGGATCATGTCCTCCTCCTCACCGCGCGCCGTCACCATGATGATCGGGATTTGCGCGGTCTGCTTGTCCTTGCGCAGCTGGCGGCACACCTCGATGCCGGGCACCTGCTCGATCATCCAGTCGAGCACGATGGCGTCGGGCACCTGCTCGCGCACCATGACCAGCGCTTCCTCACCATCGCCGGTGGAACGCACGTCATACCCCTCGGCGCTCAGGTTCCAGGTCAGCAGTTCGCACAAGGCGACATCGTCTTCGACGACGAGGACGGACGCGGCGGCGCTCATACCAGCGGCCCCGAGGTGTCGTCGGTCTGGGAATCGCGTTCGGTGCAGTATTCGCCCGTCGCCGCGTAATAGACGATCTCGGCCACGTTGGTGGCATGATCGCCGATGCGTTCCAGGTTGCGCGCGATGAACAGCAGCTGCGCCGCGCTGGTGATGGTGGCCGGGTTTTCCATCATGTGCGTGAGCAGCGAGCGGAACAACGTGTTGTAGAACTGGTCCAGCTTCTGGTCGCGCCGGATCACTTCCACGCTGAGCGCCGCATCGCGTGAACCGTAGGCGTTCAACACGTCGCGCACCATGCTTTCGGCGATCTCGGCCATGGCGGGCACCAGCGTGACGGGATCGATCTTGGTGCGCCCCTCCAGCGCGTTGACGCGCTTGGCGATGTTCTTGGCATAGTCGCCGATCCGCTCGATCACGCCCGAGATCTTGAGCGCGGCGATCACATCGCGCAGATCGTCGGCCATGGGTGCGCGCAGCGCGATGGTGCGCACCGCCAGGCGGTCCACCTCGGCTTCCAGCGCATCGAGCCGGACATCGGCGGCGACTACTTGCGCTGCCAGATCCTCATCGTGATGGACCAGCGCGGTGATGGCATCGCGAATGGCGACTTCGGCGAGCCCGCCCATTTCTGCGACGAGGCCGCGAAGCTGCCCGATCTCGGTGTCGAAGGCCTTGACGGTATGATCGACCATGGCGTTTTCCTGTTACCCCCTCACCTCAGCCGTAACGGCCGGTGATGTAGTCCTTGGTGCGCGTTTCGCGCGGATTGGTGAAGATCTGATCGGTTTCGCCGTATTCCACCAGGCTGCCCAGGTGGAAGAAAGCCGTGCGCTGCGAGACGCGCGCGGCCTGCTGCATCGAGTGGGTGACGATGACGATCGCGAAGCTTTCCTTCAACTCGTCGATCAGCTCCTCGATCCGTGCGGTGGCAATCGGATCGAGCGCGGAGCATGGCTCGTCCATCAGGATGACTTCCGGGCTGACCGCGATCGCACGAGCGATGCACAAGCGCTGCTGCTGGCCGCCCGACAGCGCGGTGCCGGCATCGGTCAGGCGATCCTTGACCTCTTCCCACAGCCCCGCCTTGGTCAGCGCATTTTCCACGATGCGGTCCATGTCCGCCTTGCCGCTGGCCAGCCCGTGGATGCGCGGGCCATAGGCGATGTTCTCGTAGATCGTCTTGGGAAACGGATTGGGCTTTTGAAACACCATGCCGACCCGCGCGCGCAAGGCGACCGAATCCATCGCCGGGGCGTAGATGTCCTCGCCATCCAGCAGGATCTCGCCGGTGACGCGGGCCCCGGCGATGGTGTCGTTCATCCGGTTCAAGGTGCGCAAGAACGTCGACTTGCCGCAACCGGACGGGCCGATGAACGCGGTGACGAGGCCGTTGTCGATATCGATCGACACGTCGTTGATCGCCTTCTTCTGTCCGTAGAAGACGTCGACGTTGCGGGCTGTGAGCTTGGTTTCGTTCATGTCCCTACCAGCGGACTTCGAATTTGTTTCGAAGATAGATCGCGATGCCGTTCATGGTGAGCAGGAAAACCAGCAGCACGATAATGGCGGCGGAAGTGTTCTGGACGAAAGCCTTGTCGATTTCGTCAGACCACAGGAAAATCTGCATCGGCAGCACGCTGGACGGGGAATTGAGGCCGTCTGGCGGAGTGGCGATGAACGCACGCATGCCGATCATCAGCAGCGGCGCGGTTTCGCCCAGGGCGCGGGCCATGCCGATGATGGTCCCGGTCAGGATGCCGGGCAGCGCCAGCGGCAACACGTGATGGAACGTGGTCTGCACCTTGCTCGCACCCACCCCGTAGGCGGCTTCGCGGATCGATGGCGGCACCGCCTTGATCGCGTTGCGGCCCGAGATCACGATCACCGGCATCGTCATCAGCGCCAGGGTAAGCCCGCCCACCAGCGGCGAGGATCGCGGCATCCCCAGCGTGTTGATGAACACCGCCAGGCCCAGCAGGCCGAAGATGATCGAGGGCACTGCCGCCAGATTGTTGATCGACACTTCCACCCACTCGATCCAGCGGGCGCGCGGCGCGAATTCCTCGAGATAGATCGCTGCCAGCACGCCCATCGGGAAGCTCAGCAGCAGCGTGACGCCCATCGTCAGCAGCGAACCCTTGGTCGCGCCCCAGACGCCCGCAACGGTGGGATCAGTGGAATCCGCGCCGGTCAGGAAACGATAGTCCAGCCCGGCCAGTCCGTTCTTGAGCATGATGACCAGCAGCAGCGCCAGGAACGACAGGCTCAGCACGATCGCGCCAAAGCCGATCCACTTGAACCGCCGCTCGGCAGCGTGGCGCTTGACCAGCCGCTTGCTGACGGAGGGCGAATTCCAGTCAAGGTTACTCATACGCTTCCCGGAACCGCTTTACGACGCGCAGGGCGACGATGTTGAGGATGAGAGTGACGATGAACAGCACCAGCCCCAGTGCGAAGGCGGACAGCGTCTTGGGGCTGTTGAACTCCTGGTCGCCGGTCAGCATCTGGACGATCTGATAGGTCACCGTGGTCATTGAGGCGAAGGGATTGGCAGACAGGTTGGCCGCGGCGCCCGCGGCCATCACCACGATCATCGTCTCGCCGATCGCGCGGCTGATCGCCAGCATCACGCCCGCCACAATGCCGGGCAGCGCGGCGGGCAGCAGCACCCGCTTGATCGTTTCCGAACGGGTTGCGCCGAGCGCCAGCGAGCCGTCGCTCATCGCGCGCGGCACGGCCGCCAGTGCATCGTCCGCCATCGAGGAGACGAACGGGATGATCATCACCCCCATGACCAGCCCTGCGGCGAGCGCGCTTTCGGTGGACGGGTTGGGCATGCCGACAGAAGCTGCGAAATCGCGGATCACCGGCGCCACCGTCAGCGCCGCGAAGTAGCCGTAGACCACCGTGGGAATACCGGCGAGAATTTCGAGCAGCGGCTTCACCCACTTGCGCACATCGCGCGTGGCGTATTGCGTCAGGTAGATCGCGCTCATCAGGCCGAGCGGGATGGCGACCACCATGGCGATGATCGCGCCGATGTAGATCGTGCCCCAGAACAGCGGCACCGCGCCGAAATTGTTCGAGATATTGTCACCCGCCGTGCTCGCCGGAGACCAGTGCGTGCCGGTGAGGAAGGCGATCGGCGACACGTCCTTGAAGAACAGCCCGGCCTCGAACACCAGCGAGGCGACGATGCCGAAGGTGGTCAGCACTGCGCTGAGCGATGCGATCAGCAGCAGTGCCAGTACTGCCCGCTCCACCTGGGTGCGGGCACGGAAGCGCGCCTTGACGCGGGTGAAGGCAAAGGCGCCGCCGGCAAAGGCCACGACCAGCACCAGCGCCGCGCCCATCAGTCCAAAGCGCGTCTGCGCGGCACGGAAGGGTTCGACCAGCGCTTCCGCCTCTGGGTTGAAGGATGCGGCGGACGGATCGGCGGCAAGATTGCGCGCCTCGGAAACGATCGCGCCCAGCTGGAACGGATCGGTGGGCAGGTGAGCGGCGGCCGGGCTGGCGAACACGGCACCTTCGACAAGGCCCGGCATCACCGCCTGCCACAAGCCCCACACCAGCAGCGCCGGCACCAGTATCCACAAGGCGACGTGCCAGGCATGGTAGCTGGGCATCGAGTGCATCGACCCGCGCCCGCTATACAGCAGGCGGGCCCGGCCCCGCGCGGCGAACCAGCCGACGAGGCCAAGGCCGATCACGGCCAGAAGAACTGCGGTGAGTATCATGACTGGCCCATCGGCCCTTTCCTAACGTCGGCGCAATTCGGCAAGCGGCGGCAGATCGCCCCCCTTACTTCAGCTCGGAGGGATCGAGCGGGGTCATCTTCGCGGCGATTTCCGCATTCTTGGTGCGCACGGCCTCGGGCGAGATGACCATGCCCTTCTTCTGCGCCAGGCCATCGGGGCCCCACGATTTCACCCATTGCGCCACATAGCCCTGCAGGCTCTTGATCGGGCCCAGGTGCTGCTTCTTCACATAGATGAACAGCGGCCGCGCGCCGGGATAGGAGTAGTCCGAAATCGTGGCGTACGTAGGCGTCACGCCCGACATCGGGATACCCTTCAGACTCTCGGGGTTTTCCTCCAGGAAGGAATAGCCGAAGATGCCGATGGCCTTGGGGTTCTGCGAAATCTTCTGGACGATCAGGTTGTCGTTCTCGCCCGCATCCACATACGGCCCATCCTCGCGGATGTCGTGGCAGGTCGATTCGTACTTGCTCTTGTCGGTGTCCTTGAGCGCCTTGGTCGCCGCATCGGTCTTGCAACCGGCCTCCAGGATCAGCTCCTTCAGCGCATCGCGCGTGCCCGAAGTGGAGGGCGGGCCGTAGACCAGGATCGGCTCGTTGGGGAGCGACGGGTTGACGTCCTTCCAGGTCTTCGCGGTATTGGGCTTGCCGAACGGGGTAGCGGCCAGCGCCTTGTAGATATCGGTGGGGGTCAGCTGAAAACCGGGGCCGTTCTTGGATTCGGCGAAGGCGATCCCGTCGATACCGACCTGGATCTCGACGATCTCCTTGACGCCGTTCTTCTGGCACTCATCATACTCGGCCTTCTTGATCCGGCGCGAGGCGTCCTCGATGTCCGGGTGCTGCGCGCCGACACCGGCGCAGAACAGCTTCATGCCCGCGCCCGTGCCCGTCGATTCGATCACGGGAGACTTCGCGCCGCTGGCCTTGGCGTATGCTTCGGCCACTGTGGTGGCGAACGGATAGACTGTGGATGAGCCCACGCCGCGCACGAAATCGCGCGATGCGCCGGAGGAACCGCTACCCCCGCAGGCGCTGAGCGCCATCGCGGATACGGCAACACAGATGAACGTCTTGGTCGTGCGCATTGAATACCCCTTGGGCTCTGTCTAGCGCTGCCCCTATTGGCCTGCGATGACACTTCTATGACAATGGCGTGACATCGTTGCCGTTTTCAAGCGCGACGGCAACGGCTCGCCCCGCCCCTGCCGCGCTCATTCGCCCCGCAACGGCAGCATCAGCTGGGCGGTGGTGCCAACGCCCTGGCGGCTTTCGATGTCGAAACGCCCGCGATGCCGCTCGACAATGTGCTTGACGATCGAGAGCCCCAGGCCCGTGCCGCCCACCGCGCGGCTGCGGCTGGTGTCAGCGCGGTAGAACCGCTCGGTCACGCGCGGCAAGTGTTCGGGCGGAATGCCGTCCCCTTCGTCGCGCACGGATACCAGCACCCAGCCGGTGCTTGCCGCCTCGACCGAGACTTCGACCGGTCCTTGCGGCTTGGCGTATTTCAGTGCGTTGTCGATCAGATTGCGCAGCACTTGCGACAGCTGCCCGCGATCGCCCGCGATCACGGCGTCGTCACGGTTGGCGCGCACCGTGACTTGCGGGCCGCCGCGAAATTCGCCCGCCACTTCGTGTGCCAGCGCCACCACATCGATGCTGTCATGCGGGGCTTCGTGCTTCACCGCCTCGATGCGCGACAGCGACATAAGGTCCGAGATCAGCGCCTGCATGCGCTGCGCCTCGTGGCGGATGGTGCCCAGAAAACGGTTGCGCACCGCCTCGTCGCCGCCGGCCTTGGGGTTGGTCAGCGTCTCGCAATAGCCGATGACGTTGGCAAGCGGGGTGCGCAATTCATGGCTGGCGTTGGCCACGAAGTCCGCATGCGACTTCGCGACGCTGATCCGTTCGGACAGATCGTACAGGCTGACCAGCCGTTCTGTGGGGCCCACTACCTTGCAGTCCACCTCCCACATCGAGCCGCCGGTGGACAGCCCCTTGACTTGCGCGGAGCCGCCTTCGGCGCTGAGGATCGAGGCGACCGCGCGCGGATCGCGAATGGCGATGCGCACGTCCTGCCCCACGATATGCGCGCCCAGCAGCGCCTTGGCGGCACTGTTGGCAAAGCGCACCTGTCCGCGCGATACCATCATCGCCGGGGTCTGCAGATGCTCAAGGAGGTGAACGCCCTCGATCGTCATGCGCCGTTCTCTCCTGCATCGGGCCTTACCATGGCGGTTGACATGGCTGTGCGACACTATTGTTGCAACATTCGCATTCAAAACCGCCGAAATGGCATTATCGCCACCACTGCGGCCTTCGCTTCTGCCGTAAAACACACATTGGGCCCGGTTGCGGCCTAGCGCGTGCGGGATGCTTTTGGTATGCCGCACCCGCACAACGATGCGCCGCCTGGCGGATGCAGCCCGCGTGCAGCCAGAAATGCACATCACGGCCGCGTGGAGGAGCGCGGTTGTCCGGTGGAAAGGTACCCGTGACCAAATTCACTTCTGATCGCCTGCTCCTCTTCGGTGCCACGGGCGATCTCTCCCGCAGAATGCTGCTACCCTCGCTTTGCGCGCTTGACGCGGAAGGCCTGCTGGACCCGCGCATCGAGATCGTCGGCACCGCCCGGTCGGATCTTGACGACTTCGGCTTCCGCAACTTCGCGCGGGAATCGCTGGAGCAGTTCCTCCCTGCCAACCGGCGCGGCGGCATGGCGCAGTTCCTCAACCGGCTAAGCTATCAACCGCTGGACGCCAACGACATCGACAGCTTTCAGGCGCTGGCACAGAAGGTCGGCACCCCCAAGGAAGGCCTGTCGATCTTCCTGTCCACCGCGCCCAGCCTGTTCGAGCCGACCATTCACGGTCTTGAAAAAAGCGGGCTGGCGGGCAAAAATGTCCGCATCGGACTGGAAAAGCCGCTGGGCGTCGATCTCACTTCCAGCAAGGTCATCAACGACGCCGTGGCCCATGCCTTCCCGGAAGACCGGATCTACCGGATCGACCACTATCTGGGTAAGGAAACGGTTCAGAACCTGCTGGCGCTGCGCTTTGCCAACCTGATGTTCGAACCGCTGTGGAACGCGGCCCACATCGATCACGTGCAGATTACCGTGGCCGAAACCGTAGGCCTGGAATCGCGCGTCGCCTATTACGACGATAGCGGCGCGCTGCGCGACATGGTGCAGAACCATATACTGCAGTTGCTGGCGCTGGTGGCGATGGAACCGCCGGTGTCTTACGACGCCACCAGCGTGCGCAACGAAAAGGTCAAGGTGCTCCATTCGCTGCGCAAGGCCGTCGCGTCCGACACCGTGACCGGCCAGTACCGCGCCGGCGCGATTGGCGGGCAGGCGGTGCCGGGCTACGACGACGAACTGGGCAAGGATTCGGGCACGGAAACCTTCGTTGCGATCAAGGCTTATATCGACAACTGGCGCTGGCAAGGCGTGCCGTTCTACTTGCGCACCGGCAAGCGCCTGCCCCGCCGCACTACCGAGATCGTGGTGCAGTTTCGTGACGTACCCCACTCGATCTTCCACGGGCGCGGGGCCAAGACGGTGCCCAACCGCCTCGTCATCGGCATCCAGCCCGAAGAGAACATCACCCTCTCGCTCATGGCCAAAGTGCCGGGGCTCGATCGCAATGGCTTTGGCCTGCGCTCGGTGCCGCTGGCCATCACCATGCCCGATGCGTTCGCCGGGCCGCAGCGCCGCATCGCCTACGAACGTCTGCTGCTCGACCTCATCGAAGGCGACCAGACCCTGTTCGTCCGCCGCGACGAGGTGGAAGCGCAGTGGGAATGGATCGATGCGGTGCGCGCCGGCTGGGAGGAGCACGAGCTTGAGCCCAAGCCCTACACCGCCGGAAGCTGGGGGCCATCCGCCGCGATCGCCCTTGCCGAACGGAACGGCGTGACCTGGCACGAGTGACCCCTCGTGCCGCCTGCACGCCCTGCGCGGAAAGAGTCTCCATGCAGGGCGCGCTGTAGCGATTGACGCCCGATAGCATCGCCTCGACAACAGGCATGCCGGATGTCGTAAAAGATCAGGAGCAGACCCATGACCAACCTCCACCCGGTGGTCGCACGCGTGACCGAACGTATCGCCCGCCGCTCGAAAGACAGCCGCGCGCGCTATCTCGACATGCTCGATCGCGAAACCGACCGCCATTCCGATCGCAGCTTCCTGTCCTGCTCCAACCTGGCGCATGGCTTTGCGGCATCGGGCGAGGACAAGCCCGCCATCGCATCGGGCCGGGCGATCAACCTGGGCATCGTCACCGCGTATAACGACATGCTCAGCGCCCATCAGCCGTATGGCCGCTACCCCGAGCAGATGAAGCTGTTCGCCCGCGAAATCGGCGCCACCGCGCAAGTCGCCGGCGGCGTGCCAGCCATGTGCGACGGGGTGACCCAAGGGTTCGACGGCATGGAACTGTCGCTGTTCAGCCGCGACGTGATCGCTCTCTCCACCGGCGTCGCGCTTAGCCACGCGATGTTCGATGGCATGGCGCTGCTGGGCATCTGCGACAAGATCGTGCCGGGCCTCGTCATCGGCGCGCTGCGATTCGGCCACCTGCCCGCGGTGTTCGTACCCGCCGGGCCGATGCCCAGCGGCATCTCCAACAAGGAGAAGCAGAAGGTCCGCCAGCTCTATGCCGAAGGCAAGGTGGGGCGTGAGGAGCTGCTCGCCAGCGAAAGCGCCAGCTACCATTCGGCAGGCACCTGCACGTTCTATGGCACCGCCAATTCCAACCAGATGATGATGGAGATGATGGGCCTGCACGTGCCGGGCGCCTCGTTCATCCCGCCCAATACGCCGCTGCGTCAGGCGCTGACCCGCGCGGCAACGCACCGTCTGGCACAGATCACCCGCAAGGGCAGCGATCACCGCCCGATGGGCAAGGTCGTGGATGAAAAGGCGATCGTCAACGCCATCGCCGGGCTGCTGGCAACCGGCGGGTCCACCAACCACGCGATCCACCTACCCGCCATGGCGCGCGCTGCGGGGATCATCGTCGACTGGGAGGATTTCGACGCACTGTCTGCCGTGGTGCCGCTGATCACCCGCGTCTATCCCAATGGCGCGGGCGACGTGAACCACTTCCATGCCGCCGGCGGCATGGCCTGGGTGGTGCGCGAACTGCTGGACGCCGGGCTGGCGCACGGCGACGTGCTGACGATCGCCGAGGGCGGCATGGCCGCTTATGCGCAAGAGCCGGTGCTGGAGAATGATACCCTCACCTGGAAACCCGCACCGGCGCACAGCGGCGACGATGCGATGCTGCGGCCCGTGACCAACCCGTTCCTGCCCGATGGCGGCATGCGGCTGGTGCAAGGGAACGTGGGGCGCGGCACCTTCAAGACCAGCGCGGTGGACGAACAGCGCTGGACGATCGAGGCCCCATGCCGCGTGTTCGATACGCAGGAAGGCGTGATCCAGGCCTTCGCGGCGGGCGAACTGGACGGCGATGTGGTCGTCGTCGTGCGGTTTCAGGGCCCACGCGCCAACGGCATGCCCGAACTGCACAAGCTGACCCCGCCGCTGGGCGTGCTCCAGGATCGCGGCCACAAGGTGGCGCTCGTCACCGACGGGCGCATGTCGGGCGCATCGGGCAAAGTGCCCGCGGCGATCCACGTGACGCCCGAGGCGCTGGCAGGCGGTCCGCTGGCTTATCTGCGCGACGGAGACGTGGTGCGCCTGTCCGCCGTGGACGGCAGCTTGTCGACCACCGCTGATCTTGCCGGCCGCGATCCGGCACCGCCCCCGCCGCCAGCGTTCGGCATGGGGCGTGAATTGTTCGCGATGTTCCGCAATAGTGCGTCGAGCGCGGAGACCGGCGGATCGGCGGTGCTGGAGGTGGCCGGGCTATGAGCGACACCCGGATCGTAACCGTCGATATCGGCGGCACACATGCCCGCTTCGCGCTGGCCACCATCGCGCCGGACGGCACTATCACGCTGGGCGAGCCGGCCACCTTGCACACCAAGGACCACGGCAGTTTCCAGTTGGCCTGGCAGGCCTTTCGCGACATGAACGGGGGCACCTTGCCCGACGCCGTGGCGATGTCCGTCGCCGGCCCGGTGGGCGGGGAGGTGATCAAGTTCACCAACAACCCGTGGATCATCCGGCCTGCCCGCATCCAGGAAATGCTGGGCCCCACGCGCCAGACCATCGTCAATGATTTCGCGGCGGTCGCCTATGCCGTTGCCCGCGCCGATGAAACCGAGTTCCTGCATCTCACCGGCCCCGAAATCCCGCTGCCCGAAACTGGCACGCTCAGCGTACTGGGCCCCGGCACCGGGCTTGGCGTGGCGCACCTGTATCGCGACGGCAAGGGCAGCTACCACGTGCAGGCGACCGAGGGCGGCCATATAGACTACGCCCCGCTCGATCTTATTGAGGATGCGATCCTTGTACGTCTGCGCAAGCGCCACAACCGCGTCTCGGTAGAGCGGGTAGTCTCCGGCCCCGCCATTGTCGACATCCACGCCACGCTGGCCGCGATGCAGCATGAGGCGATCCACGAGATGACCGACGTGGACATCTGGAACGCCGGCATCAGCGGACAGGACAGTCTTGCCGCTGCCGCCGTGGACCGGTTCTGTCTCGCGCTGGGCGCGGCGGCTGGTGATTACGCGCTGGCGCACGGCGCGGGCGGGGTCGTCATCGCCGGCGGGCTTGGCTATCGTATTCGCGGAACGATCCTGTCGTCCGGGTTTGCCGAAAGATTCCGCGCCAAGGGCCGCTTCTCGGCGCTGATGGCCGGGCTGCCGGTCAAGCTCATCACGCATCCGCAGCCCGGCCTGTTCGGCGCTGCCGCCGCTTTTGCAAGGGAGCACCTGCACCAATGACCGATACCTCCCTCTCCGCCGCCGTCGAAAAGGTGATGCGCCTGGCGCCCGTGATCCCAGTGCTGGTAATCGAGGATATCGACCACGCGCTGCCCATCGCCGAAGCGCTGGTGGCCGGCGGCCTGCCCGCGCTGGAAGTGACCTTGCGCACCCCGTGCGCGATCGATGCGATCAAGGTGATGAAGCAGGTGCCCGGCGCCGTCGTGGGCGCGGGTACGGTGCTCACGCCTGACGATCTGGCCCGCGCCATCGATGCGGGCGCGGAGTTCATCGTCTCGCCCGGCCTCACCCCCACCCTGGGTGAAGCCGCCCTCAAAAGCGGCATTCCATTCCTGCCCGGCACCGCCAACGCCAGCGACGTGATGCTGGCGCTGGAAATGGGCTTCGACCGGCTGAAGTTCTTCCCGGCGATGGCGGCAGGCGGCCCCCCGGCCCTGAAGGCGATCTCCGCGCCGCTGTTCAACGCCCGGTTCTGCCCCACCGGCGGCGTCACTCCGCAGAACGCCGCCGAATGGCTGGCGCTTGACGCGGTGCTGTGCGTGGGTGGCAGCTGGATGGTGCCCAAGGGCAAGCCGGATGTGGCCAAGATCGAGGCGGAAGCCCGCATCGCCGCAGGGCTCGACCGCTGATGCCGGCGGGGGTGGGCGCAGCGGACGCAACCCTGCGCACGGTCGAACAACTCGACGCGCGGCTGCAGGACCTGCACAAGCTGACCGCCGTGTCGCCGTTGTTCAACCCCGTGTTCCAGCTTGGCCTGGAACTGTCGCGGGCGCTGGAGGACGGCGCGATGTCGCTCGACGATATCGAGGCGCTCGTCGCCGAGATGGACTGCGAAGGCTTGCGCGCGCGCGCCGCCCGGCTCGACCGAATGCTGGGCACCGTCGCGGCAGCGGCCAACGACGCCGCAATCGATGCGCTGGCTCATGACAGCGCCAGCGACGGGGATTTCGCCGCGTTTGCCGTACGCTGGCAGCGCCCCGCTGCGCACGTGGTCTTCACCGCGCATCCCACTTTCCTGTTGACCGCCGCTCAGGCCGAAGCGGTTGCCGCGTCCGCCTCCAGCGGCGATTTCAGCGAAGCATCGGTGTGCGTCGCCTCGCCGAAGCGTGACACGATCACGCTGGACTACGAACACGATGCCGCGATGGCAGCGATGGCGCGGGGCCAGGCGGCGCGCGACCGCATCAATGCACGCCTGTTTGATATGGCCGCCGCGCGCTGGCCCAAGCGCTGGAAAGCGCTTACCCCGATGCCGGTACGCTTTGCCCACTGGGTCGGCTACGACATGGACGGGCGCACCGACATTTCCTGGTCAACCTCGATCCGCTACCGGCTTGAGGAAAAGGCGCAGCGCCTGGCCGGCTATGCCGCCGCGCTCAAACAGGCCGCGCCTGAAATCGCCACTCTGCTGGAGCGGGCGCACGCCCATACCGCCGAAGCCGCCAGCGCCTTCCGTCAGGATCTGTCCGACCCCGAAGCCCTGTCCGCCGCCGCCAACGGCCTTGCCGCCGCGCATCCCGACAAGCTGGTGAGCCTAGCCGGCATCATCGCGCGGCTTGAGGACGAAGCGCGCGATGCGGACATCGAGCAGGCACGCGCCCTCCTGGTCAGCGCGGCGGCCATGCGCGCCGATGGCCTTGGCATGGGCTGGATTCACTTCCGGGTGAACGCATCGCAGCTGCAAAACGCGATCCGCCGCCGTATCGACCCGGACGGCAAGCTCAGCCTGGCCAGCCAGGCCGCGCTGGTGCGCATGCGCGAACTGCTGGGCGAAGTGAAGCCGCTGCGCTCCAACTTCGCCGCGCTCGCCATCGAAAATTCCACCGCCGTGCGCCAGTTCCTGGCCATGGCGCAGATCCTTGAGCACATCGACGCCGATGCGCCGATCCGCATGCTCGTGGCCGAGTGCGAGGAGCCTACGACGGTGCTCGCCGCGCTGTATTTCGCGCGCATGTTCGGGATCGACGACAAGGTCGATGTCTCACCCCTGTTCGAGACCGAGAACGCGCTGGAGCATGGCGGCCGCCTGCTCGACGCCGTGCTGGCGGAACCGGCCTATCGCGAATACTCCCGCCGGCGCGGGCGCGTTTCGATCCAGACCGGCTTTTCCGATGCCGGGCGCTTCGTGGGCCAGGTGCCCGCCGCGCTGGGGATCGAGCGATTGCAGGGCCGCTTGTCGGAGGCGATGGCCGCCAACGGCTTGTCCGATGTGGCCGCGCTGGTGTTCAACACCGGCGGCGAATCTATGGGCCGCGGCTGCCACCCTTCCAGCATCGATGACCGGTTCGACTGGCAGATGTCGCCGTGGGCGCGCCGCCGCTTCCTGCGCGCCGGCATCCGCCTGGAACCCGAAGTCAGCTTCCAGGGCGGTGACGGCTATCTGTGGTTCGGCTCGGACGAACTGGCGCTGGCCACGCTCACCCGCATGGTCGAACGCCCGCTGTGGAACGCGGACGTCAGCGCGCCGACCGACCCGTTCTATCGCCGCACCGATCTGTCGCTGGATTTCTATCGTGCGATCCGCGGCGTGCAGCACGATCACCTGGCCTCATCCACATACAGCCGCGCGATCACCGCCTTCGGGCTGGGCCTGCTGAACGACACAGGCAGCCGCAAGGCCCGCCGCCAGTCGGACCTGGCCTCCGACCGCACGATGAACCTGCGCCAGATCCGCGCCATCCCCCACAACGCGATCCTGCAGCAACTGGGCTATCCGGTGAACGTGATCGCCGGCATCGGCACGGCGGCGGACGGCAACCGCGAGGAAGTGGCGGCGCTGCTGCGCGAAAGCGCGCGCGGGCGCCAGATCGTCCGGTTGGCTCGTGCCGCCAATGCGCTGGCCTCGATCAAGACGGTGTCGGCCTATGGCGAGCTGTTCAACTCCGCCTACTGGGCCAGCCGCCCGTATCGCGGCGGTGAGGAAGGCATCGCGGACGCCTGCCTCAAGCTGGCCGAATACCTGACCCGTGATGACCGCGCCGGCGTCTACCGCCGGCTCGCTTCGCGCCTGCGGGTGGATGCGCTCAAGCTGTATCGCCTGCTGGACCTCATTCCCGACGAAACCCCGCTGGCCGACCGGGAGCAGACCCGCCGCTCGCTGGGCGTGCTGCATGCACTGCGCATCGCACTGTTCCAGCACATGTTCCTGCGCTCGGTCATGGTGCCGCAGTTCAGCCGCGCCAACGACATCAGCCGGGACGACGTGTTGGAGATGTTCTTCACCCTGCGCGTGGAAGATGGGCTGGCCCAGCTGCGTCGCGCATTCCCGATCCATTTCCCCTCGATCAGCGACTTCGCGGTGGACGCGCCCAGCGATTATCCGGATTCCAGCGCCACCGGCTATGCGCAAATCCACAAGGAGTACATCGATCCGATCGCGCGGTCGTATGCGCTATCGCTGCGCATCACCACAGCGCTGGCGAACGAATTCGGCGCGCACGGGTAGCGCGTATCGGTCAGGCTGCGGGCGGGCGCGCGGCGGCCAGTTCGGCTTTGAGGGTGGCGATCAGTTCGGCGGCCGGCATCGCGCGGGCCAGCGGTGCGCCCTGCCCCGCCCACTGCGCGCCAAAGCCATGTTCGCCCCGTGCACTGGCGGCGGCGTTCAGGGCTTTGCCGGCGTGATAGGCGATCGGATAATCGGGCACCTGCCGCTCATCCAACTGCGCTGACAAAGCGGTGAATCGGTTCGCCAACGCGCGCGCCGGACGGCCGGAGATGATCGATGTCATCGTCGTGCGATGCGCGCTAGGCCCCGTCAGGGCCGCACGATACGCGGCGTCGGCCGCTGACTCGGGGCACGCGATGAACGCGGTTCCCATTTGCGCCGCCGCCGCGCCAAGATCGAGGGCGGCGGCGACCCCGGCCCCATCCATGATCCCGCCCGCCGCGATCACCGGCAAGCCGCCTTCGCGCACCAGCAACCGTACCAGCGGCATCACGCCAAGCTGCGGGTCCGACGCGGCGGGGTCGAACATCCCGCGATGGCCGCCGGCCTCGATCCCCTGCGCCACGATGGCGTCCAGCCCCGCCGCAGCGATAGCGCGCGCCTCCTCTACGTTGGTGGCGGTGGCCAGCAGTAGCGATCCGCATCCGCGCAACGCCGCAATCGCATCGGCGGACGGCAGGCCGAAGTGAAAGCTCACCACAGGCGGGGCTCGCTCCACCAGCATCGCCAGCATTTCAGGATTGTCTGCAAGGCTGCGGTAGGGCGCTTGCAATGCGGGCGGAGGCGCTGCTCCGAACTGCGCGAAAACCGGGCGCAGCGTTTCGATCCACGCTGATTCCCGCGAGGCAGCGGCCACCGGCGTGCGGTGCACGAACAGGTTGACGTTGAAAGGGCGGGACGTCCCTGCGCGAACCGCCGCGATCATGGCGCGAACATCGGCAGCGCCGGCACCCCCTACCGCGACCGAGCCAAGACCGCCCGCGTTGCATACCGCTATAGCAAGATCAGGCGTACTGGTCCCCGCCATCGGTGCCTGGATGATCGGCACATCCAGCCCAAGGCGGGCAACCAGTTCCATCACGCTGCGTCCGCGTTATTCCATCGAATCGATCAGCGCCGCGATGTCGCACGTAGCAAAGCCCACGGTGCTATCGGAGATGCCGTAGGGGATCAGCAAACGGTCCCGCACCTTTAGTGCACCGCAGGTGTAAATCACGTTGGGCACATAGCCCGACCGGTCCGCGTTCTCGGCGGTGAGCACCGGCTCGGTCGAACGGGCGATGACCTTGCTGGGATCGTCGCGGTCCAGCAGCGCGCAGCCCAGCGCATACTTGCGCATCGCGCCCACGCCATGGGTGAACAACAGCCAGCCCTCGTCGGTCAGGATCGGGCTGCCGCAGTTACCGATCTGGATGAATTCCCAAGGATACTTGGGCTCCATCAGCAGCACGCCTTCATCGTCCCACACGTTAACCTGATCGGAGCGCAGCAGGAACAGATTCTTGCCATCCTGCCGGCTGACCATGGCATACTGTCCGCCGATCTTCTGGGGAAACAGGGCCATGCCCTTGTTCCGCCCGGCCTCGCCCCGGATCGGTTCGAGGTCGAAGTTGCGGAAATCGCGGGTGCGCAGCAGTTCCGAACGAATTGAGCTGCCCGACCATGCGGTGTACGTGCCGATCCATTCGAAATCGCCGCCGCCATGATCGAACTGCACCAGCCGCAGGTCTTCCAGACCCCCGCGCTGTTGCTCGGTGATCGGGAAGATAACGGTGTTGGACAGGCTGGATTCCGGGTTGCGGTGCACAGAGACCACATCGTCGGAATCGAACTGGTCTTCCTGGTCAAGCTCGACCGACGTCGCGAACGAGGCTTGCGGCCACAGGTCGAAACCGCCGTCACAATCCGCAATCCCTTCACGAAACGCGATGGTGCTGATGTGCCCTTCGCCCACCGCGCGCAGCGACATGATGAAGCGCACACACCCGTCCTGCAGGCCCGACTGGTCAGGCGACGGCACGATGGATGGGTTCATCAACGCGGCTGCCGCGAACGTATATTCGTGACAGAAATAGGCGCCAATCAGGCGCTGCTTGGTGAGGCTGTAATCGCCCGGGGAAAGCTCAAGATTGCGCGCCACTTCGTTGAAGCGGTTGGAAAAAATGAGCTCGGTCTGCCAATGCCGTTCCTTGAAATCCTGCAACACCCGCGAGTATTCGAGCGCCGCACGATCTTCGGTGAGCGCGGTGACGTCCTCGACCAGACGCAAGGCGCGCCCACCGGGTGCACCTTTGGATTGCCAGCCCAGATGAAACGGGCGAATGACTACACGTGACGGATCGGCGTGGAGGCGCGTTTCGAAAATTTGCAGCGGATCAGACCAGACGTTCTCGGGCCGGTTCAAGAAGTCCTCCTTCGCGGGACACATACGGCGACAGGGGGGCCAGTTTCAGCTCCTGCTCTTCCAGTTCCTTAAGCGCATAATGCGACAACTGGAAGGCCAGGATTGATTCAGCGCCGGTATTTGCGTTGGCGCCGCGAGGGGTCACGCCGTCAAGGCAGCGGCCGGTTGCGAGATCGGCAAGGATAGCGCCGCGATCGTTATCCCCGAAAAACCACCGCCAAGCGGCACGCGCATGGTCCGACCAATGAGCGTCTTTGGTTACCAGCCATGCCGAACGGGCAGCCTCGATTGCCGCTTGTGCTTCCAGCGGTTGCTGGTCGAACGGCAGGTAGCTGTGTTCCTTGTAAAAGCTCTCCGAGCCGATAGGGCGGAACTGCCCTTTGACGGACAATTGCTGCGCGCAGATCCACCGCAGCGTTTCCAACCCGGCATCGGTCCAGTCCTTCCGGTCCAAAGCCGCGCCCGCCTCGATCAAGGCTTGCGGCAAGCGAGGATTGTCATAGCCCAGCACAGCTTCGAACCATGCCCAGTCCGGACGGCGGCCCTGCCCCAGCAGACGCATCAGGAAATCGCCGCCGTTCTCCACCACACTGCGGGCTGCCGCGTGAGACGGATTGCGCCGCAAGACCGCACAGGCGCCCAGCATCGAGAAGGCAATAGCGCGCGGCGATCCGAGCGGCGCGATCGAGCCAATCACCTCGTTGTAAAGATGCAGCGCCCAGCGCGACAAGCCTTCGTCTTGAGAAAGCTCAAAGGTCTGACCGAGCGACCATATACCGCGACCATTCGAATCTTCCGAACCCTCATCCTCGCACCACGTGCGGTCGAACCGCATGAAATTGCGGAAGCGGCGAAGGTCAGGATTCCAGGCGAACTGGATGAACGCAGCGTAGACCAGGCTCCATTTAGTGCGCTCCACCGGGGAAATGCCGGTTGCGACGTTCATGAGCATCAGAGCGCGGGCGTTATCGTCAAGGCAGTAACCGTGGTGGCGATTAGGAACGACGCCTACCGAATGCTGGAGCATGCCGGTGCCATCGCTCATCGCCAGCACGGCCAAAAGTGACGGCGCCTTGCTGATGCGCGGCTCGCTGCCCAGCGCCGAAACCGCGCCTGTCACCAGCCGCGCCGAAGCGTCTGCGAAACGCGGCCAGATCGTTTCACGGCCACGCATGTAAGCGCGCCGCTGCATCGCTTCCAAGTCTTCGGGAACGTCCAGCAAGCCGATCACGGCGTCGGCAATCGCGCTGCTGGAATTAACCTCGATCAGGCAGCCGACATCATTTGCCAGCAGTTCGCGCGCGTGGACATACGGCGTGGACACCACCGCCTTGCCCAGCGCCACGGCGTAGCTGAGCGTGCCTGAGGTCGACTGCTGCATGCCAGGATACGGCGTCAGGTAGATGTCGCAGGCTTCCAACTGATCCAGCAGTTCGGGTGTGTCGAGGAAGCGGTTGTCCCAAATGATGTGATCGGCAACGCCCAATTCGCGGGACAGGGCGATCAGGCCTTCGCGATAGGCTTCACCGTGTTGGGCGACCAGATTGGGATGGGTGGCGCCGACAATGCGGTAGACTGTTTCGGGATGGCGCTCCACGATCGCGGGAAGCGCTCGAATGGCGTGCTCCAGCCCCTTGCCGGGACCAAGCAGACCAAACGTCGTGAGAACTTTGCGACCCGACAGCCCGAGACGTGCCTTGAACTCCTCCTGCCGACCGAATGGGCGATCGGGGGCACCATGATCAATCACTTCAAGGATGTCCGCGGGCGCGCCATAGGCGTTTTCGAGCAGATCGCACGAAGTGCGCGACATGACCATGATCCGCGAGGCACGCGTCACCAGATGTCGCAGGATCGCGCGCTGCCGCTCGGACGGATCGGTAAGCACGGTGTGCAGCGTAAGAACCAGCGGTGCGGCTAGCCGATTGACGAAATGCGTGACCATCTCCCCGTCATCGCCACCGAAAATGCCGTATTCGTGCTGCAACCAGACGACGTCTACGCCAGAATCGTTGATCTTCCTGGCGGCCCGCTCGTAATCCGCGATATCGTTCCAGGCGATGGTATCGACGACGTTGGTATAGGAAAGAGGCTGAGCCGGGTCATCCAGCGCATAGACGTCTACGGCGATTTCAGGATGATATTCCGCAAGCTTGTCGAAAACATCGGTCGTGAACGTGGCGATCCCGCATTTACGGGGACCGAAGTTGCCGATCAGGGCGACACGCGCAGCACGTGAAAATCCGGGGTTGGTCGCTTCGAAAAAGGAGTGCACCTCTGCCACCTCGCGACCGAATTCGAAATCTTGTGAAAGTGGCAGGTGAGCCATGCGATCCCCGTGAACGAGAAATGAATGTCACAGTCTCAATCCGCAGGACGCAATTCGGTTTCCGCTGCGACGCAAAAAAGCGACAGACCGACGCAGTACGCCTTCCAATGGCTTACTCCTATGTCTTTTCGTGCACTTGTGCACTAAAGTAATCTCGCCAATCGCTGCGGGCGGATTTTCAGTCGCGATTTGTGCTGCACTGCAAAAACAGCGGCAAGTCTCGCAAGCACCTGCGGTTTTGGCCCTCAGTACCAGGAAAAACCGCCTAAAAGCCGAACTTCCATTGAGAGGGTTGCCCGCCGCCGTTTCCTATGTTTCATGTCAGCGCAATAAACGAACAAAGCCTAACATGGATCAGAGATGGGCTCTGGTGTTGGGCGATGCGCCACGGGAAGAAGACATGACTACGCTTCGATCGTTCGATCCCGCCGACGGCTACCTGGTATGGGAAGGGCCAGCGGCAGACCCTCACGCGGTGTCGGCCGCCCTGCTGCGCGCCCGCCAGGCGTTTCCAGCCTGGGCCGCGCTGCCGCCTGCCCAACGGGTCGCCGTTGTGGAACGATACAAGACCGCGCTTGAATCCCACAAAGAAGCGATTGCCGAAATCATCGCGCGCGAAACCGGCAAGCCGCTGTGGGAAACCCGCGCCGAACTGGGCTCGATGATTGGCAAGGTGGCGCTTTCCATCGCCGCGCAGGCGGAGCGAACAGGCGAAAAGCAGACGGACATGCCGTTCGGCGCGGCGGTGCTGCGCCACCGTCCGCATGGGGTGATGGCGGTGCTGGGGCCGTTCAACTTTCCCGGCCATCTACCCAACGGCCACATCGTGCCCGCGCTGCTGGCGGGCAACACGGTGGTGTTCAAGCCTTCCGAGATGACGCCCGCCACCGGCGCGGCGATGGCGGAATGCTGGGCCGAAGCGCTGGCCGACGACCCCCATGTGTTCCAGTGCATCCAGGGTGGGCGCGAAACCGGCGAGGCTTTGGTGGCGGGCGCTATCGACGGGCTGCTGTTTACCGGTTCAGCGGGCGCGGGTGCACATTTCCGACGCATCTTCGCCGATCGGCCGGACGTGATCCTGGCGCTGGAACTGGGCGGCAACAATCCGCTGGTCGCCTGGGATGCGCCGGACGTGGAAGAGGCTGCCGCTGTCGTCGTGCAATCCGCCTTCATCACCACCGGCCAGCGCTGTTCCTGCGCGCGGCGCCTGATCGTGCCGGACACGGCGTTCGGCAGGGCGCTGGTGGATGCCGTGGCTGACATGGCGCGGCGCATCACCATCGGCGCGTGGGACGACACGCCAGAGCCGTGGATCGGCCCGCTGGTTTCGGAGGCCGCAGCCAGCGGGGCGAAGGCGCAAGTAGACGCCCTGATCGCGCGCGGCGCAAAGGTTATCCAGCCGTTCACCGGCGTGGAGGGGCGCCCTGCGTCGTTCGTCACCCCGGCCATGCTGGACGTGACCGGGGTTTTCGTGCCCGACGAGGAAATCTTCGCCCCCGTCCTGCAAGTCAGCCGCGTGCCCGATTTTAGCGCCGCGCTGGAAGCGGCGAACAACACGCGCTTCGGCTTGTCCGCCGGGCTGATTAGCGCCGACGATGACTTGTGGTCCCGCTTCCTCAACGAATGCCGCGCCGGCGTGGTCAATCGCAACCGGCCAACCACCGGCGCGGCCGGTTCGATGCCGTTCGGGGGCCTGGGTGAAAGCGGCAACCACCGCCCCAGCGCCTACTACGCCGCCGATTACTGCGCCTACCCGGTCGCCAGCTTCGAGGCAGCGGATGCCACCGGCAACATCGGCGCGCTTGCCGGCAAGCTCACGGCATGACCGCGTTGAACCCGGAGGAACAGGCCCTGCTCGCACCGGTGGAGCGCGCGCCGATCCTGTCGCACACGCTGGCCTGGGCCGCGATCAACAGCGGCACCGGCAATCTGGACGGGCTGGCGGCGATGGCGGGCCAGCTTGCGGATGCCTTTGCGCGCCTGCCCGGAGAGGTGCGGCTGGTGGAGCCCGCCCCGGTCGAGCGCGTCGATGCCGGTGGCAGGCTGCAGCCGGTCGAGCATGGCCACCATCTGGTTTTGTCGGTCCGCCCGCAGGCCGCGCGCCGCGTGATCCTGACCGGGCACATGGATACGGTCTATCCGCGCGACCACGCGTTCCAGGAGTGCACCTGGGTGGACGATGATACGCTGAACGGTCCCGGCACGGCAGACATGAAGGGCGGCCTTGCCCTGATGCTGGCGGGCCTTGCCGCGTACGAGGAGGCAGCGCCAACGCTGGGCTATGACGTACTGATCAACAGTGACGAGGAAACCGGATCGCTCTCGTCCGCAGCCCTGATCGCTGAACTGGCGACAGGCAAGATGGCCGCGCTGACGTTCGAGCCGGGCCTGCCCGATGGCGCGATGGCGCGCGCCCGTCCAGGGTCCGGCAATTATGCGGCGGTGGTCACCGGACGCTCCGCCCATGCGGGCCGCAACCCGCACGATGGCCGCAACGCAGTTGTCGCCGCCAGCGATCTGGCGCTGCGCCTGTCCGCTGGCGTCCAGGACGGGCTGTCGATCAACCCGGCCCGCATCGATGGCGGCGGCCCCAACAACGTGGTGCCCGATCTTGCGATCCTGCACTTCAATCTGCGCCCACGCACGCCCGAGCTGGCCGAGACGGCCCGCCTTCTGATCGAGACGATCGTGGCCGAGGTCAGCGCAGCACACGACGTGCAGATCCACGTACATGGCCATGTGTCCCGCCCGCCCAAGCCGATCACCCCCGCCGCGCAAAGCCTCTTCGGGCTGGTGTCCCGCGCTGCTGCCGATCTGGGCCAGCCGATGCGCTGGCAGGATACCGGCGGCGTATGCGATGGCAATAACATCGCGGCCTGCGGCGTGCCTGTGCTCGACACGATGGGCGCGCTGGGCGGCGCCATCCATTCACCGCAGGAGTTCATGATTCCCAGTTCCCTCGATGCCCGCGCCCGCCTCACCGCGCTGGTGATGCACCGTCTCGACCGCGAAGGATTGCCGGCATGACCTTCCTGCTGCGTACCGCCCGCGAAGGCGATCTGGAAGCGCTGTACCGCATGGCCAAGGGCACCGGCGGCGGCTTCACCAACCTGCCACCTGACAAGTCGACGCTGGCAGGCAAGCTTGAACGCACCGCCAAAAGCTTTGCCCGCGACGATGGCGAGATCGCCAACGACTTGTTCGTGTTCATTCTGGAAGACACCACCGAGGGCAAAGTGCGCGGCACCTGCCAGGCGTTCTCGCAAGTGGGCACCGAGCTGCCGTTCTATTCCTATCGCATCGGGCGCATCACCCAGCATTCCAAGGAACTGGACCGCACCTTCCGCGCCGAAATGCTGACGCTTTCCACCGACCTTGATGGTGCCAGCGAAGTGGGCGGCCTGTATCTGGACGCCACGGAGCGTTCGGCCGGGGTGGGCAAGCTGCTGGCGCGCAGCCGCTACCTGTTCATCGCCATGCACCGCGAGCGGTTTCATGACATGACGCTGGCCGAACTGCGCGGCGCGATCGACGATGCGGGCAACTCCCCGTTCTGGGACGGACTGGCGGGCCGCTTCTTCGACATGAGCTTTCGCGACGCCGACGAGTTCAACGCCAAGCATGGCAACCAGTTCATCGCCGACCTGATGCCCAAGCACCCCATCTATACCGCGCTGTTGTCTGAAGCCGCGCGGCAGGTCATGGGCCAGCCGCACTATTCCGGGCGCCCGGCGATGCGGATGCTGGAAAGTGAGGGCTTTGCCTTCCAGAATTATATCGACATCTTCGATGGTGGCCCCACGATGATCGCCCGCACCGATCAGATCCGCACCATCCGCGATGCCCGCACCGCCACCATCACGGCGATAGGCCCGGCCAGCGGCGAGGAGCCGACGCATCTGGTCGCAACCGGGCGGCTGGCGCAGTTTCGCGCGTGCCTTGGCCGCGTGGCCGAAGACGGTGCGCTGGACACCGATGCCGCGCAGCTGCTGGGCGTTGGCATCGGCGATGCCATTACGTACGCACCGGCATAACCGGCCGTTAGCGACATGTCCGAGCGTTCGCATCATGAAGGCGTGCAACTCATGCTTACCGAGATCAATTTCGACGGTATCGTCGGCCCCAGCCACAATTACGCCGGGCTGAGCCTTGGCAATCTGGCCTCGGCCCGCAATTTCGGCAAAGTTTCGCACCCGCGCGCCGCCGCGTTGCAAGGGCTGGCAAAGATGCGCGCCAATCTGGAGCGAGGACTGGCACAAGGGTTTTTACTGCCGCAGCGCCGCCCCGATGCCGCGTGGCTTGAACGGCTGGGAACGACGACGGCGCACGCCAGCGCCACGCTGCGCGCCAATGCCTTGTCCGCCTCGTCGATGTGGGCTGCCAACGCAGCCACGGTGTCTCCTGGTCCCGACACGCAGGACGGGCGCTGCCATCTGACCGTCGCCAATCTGGTAACGATGCCGCATCGCAGCCACGAATGGACCGAAACGCTGGCGCAGTTGCGCATCGCTTTTGCCGACGCCGCGCACTTTGCCGTCCACGCACCGATCCCCGCCCCGTTCGGCGATGAGGGCGCGGCGAACCACATGCGCCTGTGCGCGCGCCACGACGCGCCCGGCATTGAGGTGTTCGTTTACGGCGTGGCCGGCGGCCCCTTCCCCGCCCGCCAGCATCGCGAGGCGAGCGAGGCGGTGGCGCGAATCCATGGCCTGGACCCCGCGCGCACGGTCTTCGCCCGCCAGTCCGACGCGGCGATCGCCGCCGGGGCGTTTCACAACGATGTCGTCGCGGTGGCTAACGAGCGGGTGCTGTTCACTCACGAACTCGCTTTCGCCGATCGCGATGCGCTGTATGCCGAGTTGCGCGCCAAGCTGCCCGAGATCGAGATCGTGGAGGTGCCGGCGGACGCGGTAAGCCTTGAGGACGCCATCGCCTCGTACTTGTTCAACGCCCAGTTGGTCACCCTGCCCTCGGGCGAAGCGGCGCTGGTGCTGCCCGGCGAAGCGCGCGATACGCCCGCTGTTTGGCGCTGGCTGGAGCGCCACGTTGCCGGCAACGGCCCGATCCGTCACTTGTTCGTGCATGACTTGCGCGAAAGCATGGCGAACGGCGGCGGCCCGGCGTGCCTGCGCCTGCGCGTAGTCGCCGATCCTGCCACCATCGACCCGCGCTTTATGGCAACGGCGCAAAAGCTGGGCCGGATCGAAGCGCTCGTGGGCCAATTGTGGCCGGAGAGCATCGCGGTGAAAGATTTGTCCGATCCCGCCTTGTGGAATACCTGCCTGACGGCCCGGTCAGCGTTGTGCGCGGTGCTGGAACTGCCGGAACTGGACCGCCTGCCGTTCTGAACATCGCCGCACTTTCATGAAAAGGCGCGGCGGTTGGGCTTTTTGCAATGGCGCCTTCATGAACAGGCGCCATATGTGACCTATGACTTCGTTAACCCCAGCCGCCCTGCCCGATCCGATCCGCGGCGTGATCTTCGACATGGACGGAACGCTGATCGACAGCGAAACCGCGCAGCACCAAGCCTTTACCAAGGCCTCGGCAGCACTCGGGGCGCCCGTGGCGGACAGCGTCCTGCATGAAATGGTCGGCGTAAACCGGGACGCCGCCCAAGCGCTTTTGAGCCGGCGGCTGGGTCCGGACTTCCCCCTGGCGCGCTTTTTCGCCGACGCCGACGTGCTGTTCGAGGCCGACGTTGAAGCTGGCCTGCCGCTGCGCCCCGGCGCCCGGCTGATCCTCGATCATTTCCGTAAGGCCGGCGTGCCGCTGGCGCTATGTACCTCCACGATCGGCGGCACGGCGCAAGCGCGGCTGGAGACGGTGGGCCTGCTCCACTATTTCGACGTGGTGGTCACCCGTAGCGACGTGACTCACCCCAAACCGCACCCCGAGCCGTATCTGCTGGCCGCAAATCGACTGGGCTTCGCCCCGTCCGCATGCGTGGCGGTGGAGGACAGCGTAGCGGGGGTGCGCTCCGCCACGTCTGCGGGCATCGCCACCATTCTGGTGCCCGACATGCTGCCACCCACGCAAGAGCAGGTATTGCTCGCGGCGCACGTGCTGCCCAGCTTGTCCCATGTGCGAGACCTGCTGCTTGCCCCCACGGCGGGTCATACGATCAGCGCTTGAAGACCACCGTGCGGTGGCCGTTCATCAGCACCCTGTCCTCCAGGTGATAATGGATGGCGGTGGCCAGCACCCGGCGCTCGATATCGCGCCCCTTGCTCACCAGGTCTTCGGGCCGGTCGGAATGGGTGATGGCTTCCACGTCCTGATGGATGATCGGCCCTTCGTCGAGGTCGGCGGTCACGTAGTGCGCCGTTGCCCCGATCATCTTCACCCCGCGCTCGAACGCCTGATGATAGGGCTTGGCGCCCTTGAATCCGGGCAGGAAGCTGTGATGGATGTTGATGCAGCGCCCTGAAAGAAAGCGCGCCAGATCGTCTGACAGGATCTGCATGTAGCGGGCCAGCACCACCAGTTCAGCGCCGCTTTCGGTGACGATCTGCTTGATCTGCGCTTCCTGCTGCGGCTTGGTATCGCGCGTAATCGGCAGATGATGATACGGGATCGCCCCGATTTCGGAGATCCGCAACGCCTCACGAGGGTGGTTGGAAACGATCGCCACCACATCCATGTTCAATTCGCCGATGCGGCAGCGATACAGCAGATCGCCCAGGCAGTGGTCGAACTTGGACACCAGCAGCACGACCTTGCGCGCCACCGCATTGTCCCGGATCGACCACTCCATCCCATGCGCATCGGCGATCGGCGCAAAATCGCGCTGCAAGGGTTCGAGGCCAACCCCGTCATCGCTGGTGAACACCACGCGCATGAAAAACCGGTTGTTGATCGCATCGTTGAATTGCTGTGCATCGATGATGTTGCAGTTCGCGCCGAGCAGGAACCCCGCCACCGTGGCGACCAGCCCCCGGCGATCGTCGCATTGCAGGCGAAGCGTATATGTCGTCATCAAGAAGCCCTCAGCAGCGGTGTCGCCATGTCGTGTGCGCGTATCGCGATCACCGCTAGCCTCGTCAACGAACGTTCTGCGGCGGCACGCGCAATCGCCGCCGACCCCAGTGCCCAAGAGGTATCGCGCGCCAATCCCGCCGCCGGCGCGATATTCGTGCAGGAAATTGCGATATTTCCTGCATGTTGGCGCGAAAATGCCATCGTGGATCGGCTATAGCAGCGTGGAAAGATACCGTCTCCGGGAAGGACACAATCGTCGATGATCGATCATACCCACGATGCCGCCGCCAGCACCTGGGTGGCTGGCGCGGATGCACACGAACACTTCCCGGTGCAGAACCTTCCGCTTGGCATCTTCAGCCCGGTGGACAGCACGCCGCGCATAGGAACGGCGATTGGCGACTGGTGCCTGGACCTTGCCGCTTTGGCCAGCCTGCTGCCCGAAACCACCCGCAGCGCCCTTGCCGTACCTTTGCTCAATGCCCTGTTCGCACTCCCGCCTCAGGAGCGACTGGCGCTGCGCCATGCCATTTTCGCGCTGTTGACGGATGCGTCCCGGCGAGGCGAGGTCGAACCCCATCTGCACCGCGCGGCTGATTGCGCGCTGCACCTGCCGTTCCAGATCGGCGACTACACCGATTTCTACGTCGGCATCCACCACGCCACCAACATCGGGCGCCTGTTCCGGCCGGACAACCCGCTGCTGCCCAACTACAAGCACGTGCCGATCGGCTATCATGGCCGGGCGTCCTCGGTCCGCCCGTCAGGCACGCCGCTGGTGCGCCCCAAGGGGCAGTTGAAAGGCCCCAACGATGCAGCCCCTCGCTTCACGCCCTCGCAGCGGCTGGACTTCGAGCTGGAACTGGGGGCGTGGATTGCCGGCGAAAACGACCTTGGCGCGTCGGTGCCCATCGGCCAGGCGTGGGACCGGATCGGCGGGCTGTGCCTGCTGAACGACTGGTCGGCCCGCGACATCCAAGCGTGGGAGTATCAACCCCTCGGGCCTTTTCTCGCCAAGAATTTCCTGTCCAGCGTCTCTCCCTGGGTGATCACGCGTGAGGCACTGGCGCCTTTCCATGTCCCTCAGCCGCCCCGGCCCGAAGGCGATCCCGCGCCGCTCGATTATCTGACGGATGAGGCGGACCAGCAATGCGGCGCGCTGGCCGTTCGCCTGGCGGTGACACTGTCCACCCGCTCCATGCGGGACGCAGGGCTCCCGCCCGTCACGCTGAGCCAGGGCAGCGCCACGGCGATGTACTGGACCCTGGCGCAGATGGTGACGCACCATACCTCCAACGGCTGCAACCTGGCGCCCGGCGATCTGCTCGGCACCGGCACCATATCGGGCACGACGCGCGGCAGCGAAGGCAGTCTGATGGAACTGAGCCGTGGGGGCACCGAGCCGGTTACGCTTCCGGGCGGGGAAAGCCGGACCTTCCTCGAGGACGGCGACGAACTGGTGCTGTCCGCCACGGCAGAGCAGCCCGGCTACCGCGCCATCGGCTTCGGCTTGTGCGCGGGCGTGGTGGAGCCTGCGCGGTGAGCCTTGTCCTGCACGGGTACTGGCGCTCCAGCGCGGCATACCGGGTCAGGATCGCGCTTAACCTCAAAGGACTGGCGTATAGCCAGATCACTTATGACCTCAGGACCGGCGCACAGCGGGAGCCTGCGTATCGCGACACATCGCCGCAGGGCCGGGTTCCCGTGCTGGACGCGGACGGCCTCCACCTGACGCAAAGCCTGGCGATCATGGAGTGGCTGGACGAAGCCTATCCCCGGCCGCCCCTGCTGCCGGATGATCCCGCAAACCGCGCGGTGGTGCGCGCCATGGCGCAGTTGGTCGCCTGCGACATTCATCCGCTCAACAATCTGGCGGTGCTGCAATGGCTGCGCGGCGAAGCGGGCGCTAATGACGACACGGTCAACGCGTGGATGCGGCACTGGATCACCCAGGGTTTTGCAGCGCTGGAAGTACTGGTCGCGCGCCACGGCGGCACCTTCGCGTTCGGCAGTGTGCCCACAATGGCGGACTGCTGCCTCGTGCCGCAGCTCTATTCGGCCCGGCGTTTCGACGTCGATCTGCAGGCGTTTCCCCGGCTGGTGGCCGCCGGCGAGGCCTGCACAGCACTACCGCCCTTCGCTGCTGCCGACCCCGCGCGGCAACCTGATGCCGATGCCTGACGCGCTGCCCTGCTTGCCTGCTCGATAAGCGATTACAGTTCAGGAACCAACCACGCCAAGCGGTCGTTAAGGAACGAATAGCGAACACTTAGTGACAAAGGATTAGCGCCATGAACGACCATCTGCACAACCCCAAGCTCGATGAACATCCCGGCTCCAACACCGAAAAGGACCCGGCGGACTGGGTATCCGGTGATGATCCAATGACCGGCGCGCAGGCGTCCTACCTGACGACCTTGTGCGAGGAAGCCGGTGAAGACCTGCCATCCGAAGGCCTCAGCAAGGCCGAAGCATCGCAACGCATCGACGCGCTGAAAGCCAAGCTGGGCCGCAACTGATCGCTGGTGTGAGGTGGATACCGAGTGAGCATTCGCCGACCAAAGTGCGCCTCGGGAGAATCAAAACTTTCGCCCGACAAAGGATGTACGCCCTGCGCGAACGGTAACCGCCCTCGCCATCCCGATCATCAAACTGCAGCAGGCCAAGCACGAGCGGTTTACCGGCGTACGCAGCGAAAGCCGATGTGCGAGGTTGCGGTGTCGATCATCTCGGGATGGCGCGCGGCGGGGCGATAGCGTTGGCAATAGTTTGCGGCGCAAAGGTGCGATCCGCCTTTCAGCACCTTGCGACCAATCTGTACGCGCGGTTGCGATGGGTCGAAGCTGTCTTTCAGCTTGGCGCCGCGCGGGTTGCTGATGGTGCAGCATGAAGCGCCAGCGTTCTTCTTGATGGGGGTGCGTCGTTCGCTCCACCAGTCCTGGGTCCATTCCCAGGTGTTGCCGATCATGTCGAACAGGCCATAGCCGTTTGACGGATACGTGCCCACCGGTGACGTGCGCTCCCAGCCGTCCAACAGCTGGTTGGCGAAAGGGAACAGGCCTTGCCAGTAGTTGGCCATCATTGCGCCGCCCGGCGCCAGCTCGTCCCCCCAGGCATAGGCCGCGCCCTCAAGGCCGCCGCGTGCAGCAAATTCGAACTCGGCCTCGGTGGGCAGATCCTTGCCGGCCCATTCGGCGTAAGCGTGTGCATCCGCATACGCCACCTGCACTACGGGATGATCCCATAAGTCCAGGCTGTCGATATCGCTATCCGGGCCTAACGGATGGCGCCAGTCCGCCCCGAATTCGAACCGCCACCAGTTCGCTGGATTGCGGGTGTCGACCGGCGTGGCGGTCTTGTGAAAAACCAGTGAGCCGGGCTGTGCCATGTCCGGCGCCATGCCCGGATACTGCGCCGGATCGGGCGCCACTTCGGCAATGGTGCGATAGCTGGTAGCATCTACGAACCGGGCAAATTCGCGGTTCGTTACCGCAGTGATGTCAATCCAGAACCCATCGATCGCGACGCGGCGGACGGGCGCTTCCTCGGGATAGAAGTCGTCGGAGCCCATCGCGAAACGGCCGCCCGCGATCCACGCCATACCGGCGGGCGGCGCTTCGCCCAGGCTGCCCCTGTCATCGCTATTCTGCAAACCGTTCACTCGTTCCATTCAAGACGGGACGATAGCCGTGCAGGGCGCGCCGGACAATCACCCGGCGTACCCTCTCGTCAAGGCTGCTTGGCCTTCGCCGGCGCAGCTTCCGGGAGCGCCACGCCCTTTTGTGCCGCGTACCGGTCCCAATCCGCCACAAGTTCTGCAAGCTTGCCGGCATGGCTTTGGGCCAGATCCTGGCTTTCGGCGGGATCGGTGGCGATTTTGAACAACTGCCACTTGCCTTCGCCCACGCCATCGCGCGGATAGACCGAACGTGACTTGGGCAGATAAACCGCTTTCCAGTCCCCCTTGCGCAAGGCACGGCGATAGAACAGCTCTGTGCCCACAGGCTCACCTGGCGCGCGCACTTCGGCCGCCTTCTCGGCCAGCACCGGAACGAGGCTATGGCCCTCGAACGGCAGGATCGCATGGCCCTTGAACGTTGCGGGCTGGGTGAGCCCGGCAAGGTCAAGCAAAGTCGGGGCGATGTCGGTGACGCTTAGATAACCGCGCGCAATGCGGTTGCCCACAACGTCCTTGCCCACGGCGAACGCGGTCACCCGGGTGCCGCCTTCTGTCGGGTAGCCTTTCACCAGCCACGAGGGCGAGCTGTTGGCCTGTGCCCATCCGGCACCGTAGCCGACATAGGATGTGGCGTTGCCGATGTTCTGAAGGCGGTTGTCGATACCCAGCTTCTTCGCGCCGCCCGGCACGTCGCGGACCTGCGAGGGAGCGTCGATCTCATTGCCTTCGGGGCCGTTGTCCGACAGGAATATGATGACGGTGTTGTCGTACTGCCCAGTGCGCTTGAGCTGCGCGATCACGCGCCCGACGTTCTGGTCCATGCGATCCACCATCGCGGCGTAGACTTCCATCTTGCGCGCCTCGATCGCTTTTTCATCCGGCGTGAGGCTGCTCCACGGCTTCACCCCGTCAAGCGGATGGGGCTGCTGGTCGAGGGCGGCAAGGCCAAGTTTCTTCTGCCTCTCAAGCCGCTCCGCGCGCAGCACTTCGTAGCCCCCGTCGTAGCGCCCCTTGTACTTGGCGATCGTTTCCGCGGGCGCCTGCATCGGCCAGTGGGGGGTGGAGAAGGTGAGATACGCGAAGAACGGGCGCTGATCGTGCGCGCCGTCTTCCAGAAAGCCGATCATCTGGTCGGCGAAGTAGTCTGCCGAATAACGACCAACAGGGAAACGCACGAGCTTGCCGTCCTGGCGATAGAGCGGATTGGCCTTTGCCTTGCGCCACGCGGCGTTCTGGTCGGCGCCGAAATGGTTCCCCAGCCCGTGCAGCAGAGCGTAGGAATGCTCGAACCCGCGTGCCGCCGGGCTGCGATCCGGTGTCAACCCCAAGTGCCATTTGCCGGACATCAGCGTGCGATAGCCGCCTTGCTGCAGCAGTTCCGCGATTGAGGCCACACGGTCGTTCAGATAACCTTCGTATCCCGGGCGATCAGCCAGAGATGGCGGGCGGGTTTCGATCATCGTGCCGATCCCGGCCTCGTGATTGTCCACCCCGCTCAGCAGCATGGAGCGCGTTGGCGAACAGGTTGGCGCCGTATGAAACCCGGTGAAGCGAACGCCGCTGTTGGCCAGCGCATCGAGGTTGGGCGTTGCGATCTCGCCGCCGAAAGACCCCAGGTCGGACCAGCCAAGATCGTCGGCGACGATGACCAGGAAGTTGGGCCGCTGGGCTTCACGCACCGGCCCGGATGCGGTGGCGGGCGGGGCCGCAGGCGCTGCTTGCGCGTAGGCAGGCGGGGTCATCAAGGTGCTCAAAAGAGCGGCGGCAATCAGGGCGGCCTTGCGTGTCACGTCGGTTCCGTTCGTGGGAGGCGGGAACGCACGGCTTAGCGGGGCCGCTGGAAACAGCCCACAAAGTTTTACTCTACCATTAATGTAGAGAAACTTCATTGCCATGTTTGATGATTTCTCTACCGAACCGATTGAGTTTTCCTTGATCGTCCGATCGTCGGTCATCCAATCGCTTCGGGGTATTGCAATGAACACGCTTTTTCGCGCCTTCACGCTGGGCCTTCTGGGATCGAGCGCCCTTTCCGTCATGCCCGTTTGCGCCGAAGAAACGCCCGCCGTTCCCGCCGCAACGAATGCGGACGCCGAAGCGGGCCCATCTGACGCCGACCGTGGCACCGGTTCCGGCGTTGACATCATCGTCACCGCCCGTCGCCGCAACGAGCGCATCCAGGACGTGCCGGTTGCCGCCAATGCCTTTGGCGGCGAGCAACTGGCGGCGACCCGCACGTACAACCTGCGCGACCTGCAGCAGCTCACCCCCAGCCTGGTGGTCACCAACACCAATCCGCGCAACACCAGCATCAACATTCGCGGGCTTGGCAACAACGTTTCGGTCTACAACGACGGGCTGGAGCCTGCGGTGGGCGTCTACGTTGACCAGGTCTATCTTGCACGCCCCGGACAGGCGGTGTTCGATCTGTCGGACGTCGAGCGCATCGAAGTGCTGCGCGGCCCACAGGGCACGCTGTTCGGCAAGAACACCTCGGCCGGCGCAGTGGTGGTCACGACCAATTCGCCGAAATTCGATCCCGAAGCGGGCGGCGACATCACGGTTGGAAACTACAACTTCCGGCAGGTTCATGCCTATGCCAGCGGCGCGCTGGTGGACGATCTGCTGGCCGCCCGCCTCTACGTTTCCAAGACCGACCGCGACGGGTACATGACCAACCGCTATGACGGCAGTGATACGCAGGACTATCATGACTTCGGCGTGCGCGGTCAGTTGCTGTTCACCCCCGCCACCAATTTCAAACTGCGGCTGATCGGCGATTACGGCCGCCAGCATTCGAAGACTGCCGCCGCCGTCCTCACCGGCGTGCTTACGCAGTACGACAACGGCACCGCATTCCCAAACAACTATTATGCCCGCGCCGCCAGAACCGGCTACACCCCGCAGGTGATCGACCCTGCGGGCCGGCAGGTCGATGTGGACGCCAATCCGCGCTACAAGATGAACCAGTGGGGCGTCACCTCGATCGCCGATCTGACTATCCCCGGCAATACGATCACCTCGGTCACCGCCTATCGGGCGTGGAACTGGTATCCGCACAACGATGGCGATTCCACCAGCCTGGATGCCGGATCGGATTTCCACCAGAGCAACGAGCAGCAGCAGTTCAGCCAGGAACTGCGCATCGCCTCGGAAGGGACGCGCAAGGTCGATTACGTAGCGGGCCTGTATACCTGTGGCAGGCGATCGATGCCGAAGCACTGAACGCCTATGGCAAGGACGCTGCCGCCTGGTTCGTCGCGCCCAACGTGGACCGGACCGCTGCGGCCGCTGCGCTCAACGGCTACACCATTGTCGGCCATTCACGCCCGGTGACCAACAGCTACGCCGCCTTTGGCCAGACGATCTGGCACGTCACCCCCACGCTCGATCTCACCACCGGGCTTCGCTATACGTACGAGACGAAGACCGGATATTTCGAACAAACCGCCACCGGTGCCAGCCTGGCCGGGTTGACGCCAGCGCAGTTGGTCGCCGCGAACTCGATCCGCGCGCGGTACGGCGTGGCGAACGCCTACACGGCCAGCACCAAGGAGGGCCGCCTGTCCGGCTCGGCGACGCTGTCGTGGAAAGTGACGCCCGACGCGCTGGTCTATGCGACCTATGGGCGCGGCCACAAGTTCGGCGGGCTGAACCTTGCTAACATCGTCACCACCGGCGCTTTCGCCGCCGATCCGGTGATCAAGCCCGAAACCATCGACAGCTACGAACTGGGCGTGAAGACGGCATGGTTTAACAACGCGCTGACCGCGAACCTGGCCGCATTCTGGACCAACGACAGCGATTATCAGACGACGGTGGTTGATACGGATCGCAACAACCAGTCGTATTTCACCAACGTCGGCAAGGTGCGCACGCGCGGCTTCGAGGCGGATCTGCGCGCCAGTCCTGCGCCCTGGCTTTCGCTCTATGCCTCGGGCGCGTTCACTGATGCCAAGTACGTCGATTATGCCAATGCGCCATGCCCGATCGAAGTCACCGGACAGACCACCTGCGACCTAAGCGGCAGGCGCCTGCCCGGTGTGTCGAAATGGGCCGTCTCCACCGGGGGCGAAGCGCGCCAGGCCGTGGGATCGCTGCTGGGCCGTGACAGCGAGGCGTATGTCGGCGCGGACTACAGCTATCGCTCGGACTTCAACACCACCGCCAGCTTATCTCGCTATTCACTGATCCCCGGCTATTCGCTGGTCAACGCGCGCCTCGGCGTCCGCGCACTGGATGGCATTGTGGACATCCAGGTCTGGGCCCGCAACCTGACCAACACGCTCTATTACCTGAGCCTTTCGGCGGGCACCACCGGCGCGGTGACGGGAACCCTGGGCGACCCGCGCACGTATGGCGTCACGCTGAGAACCAGGTTCTAGGCAACGTGGCGGAACACGGCCAGGCAGCACCCCCGGGATGTTTTTATCTGCGGGTCCGTTGAAAGGTTCGTGACAGCTTCTGGCCGTAGCTGCGCTCATGTTGCCTGCGATCTGCCCTTCCCGGCGGGGCGCAGGGTACATGAACCGCGTTTTGTGCGAGAGGCAGCATGCACAACACCTGGCAGCAGTATACTTCTGCCGACTTTTCCAACCTTGGGTCGGCTCGCGTGGATCAGGCCGCCCGGCGCCATGTGCGCTTCTCGCCCTGCCGCAGCCAGCCCCGCAGCGCCTGCGTAACGGCGCCGGGCCGCTCCAGTGGCGCGAGATGGCCGCAATCCGCGATGGTCATGAAAGTCGCGCCCGGTATCCGCGCATGGAGCGCCAGCGCATCGCTGCGCGTGCAGATGCGATCGCGATCGCCCACGGCCACCAGGGTCGGCACTGCGATTGACCCCAGCATGTCATCGATCGCGGGCCGCGCCAGCAGCGCGCGCTGCTGCCGGGCAAAGACGTCCCGGCCAATCCGGTCGGCCATGGCCTGCGCCTGCCCGCTGATCAGCGGGGTCAGCGTCGGATCGGCGAGCGGTGCGGTGGCCAGCGATCCGTGTTGCTCGGCCAGGCGAACACGGCGGTCGGATGTGCCGCGCGTACCGATCAACGCCAGACGATCGATCCGGTCGGGTGCCTGGCGCATGATCTCCAGCGCGACATGGCCGCCCAGCCCCACACCTGCCGCCGCGAAGCGCGCGGGCGCCCGTGCCAGCACGCGCGCCGCCATCGCTGCGATGCTTTCGTCCAGCGTCAGGTCAGCCAGTTCGATCGCCGTGTCAGGCGACAGGTCCATGATCTGGCGCGACCATAGCTGGCCATCGCACAGCATGGCGGGAAGCAGGGTGAGCGGCGTGGAACGATGGGACATGGCGGTAGTCCTGACGGTTGCTGGTGACGGGGCTATCAGTATGCTGCGGCGCAACAATATGCCAATATATCGCTCGGCCATTCTCGATATGCCGGGCGTATGAAGCTGGAACTGCGCCACATCCGGTATTTCCTGGCGGTCGCCGACGAACGGCACTTCACGCGCGCCGCTCAGCAATTGGGCATCGCTCAGCCGCCGCTCAGCGCGCAGATCAAGGCGCTGGAGGATGAACTGGGTGTGCGGCTATTCCATCGCGTGCCGCAAGGCGCCGTGCTGACCGAGGCGGGCATCGCCTTCCGCCGCGCGGTCGAACAGATACCCGGCATCGTGGAGCATGCCATCCATGCCGCGCAGCGCGCGGGACGTGGCGAAACCGGCGCCCTGCGGGTGGGCTACACCGGCTCTGCCAAATTCCACAGCGCCGTTCCCAATGCCATCCGCCAGTTCCGTCGCCGCTGGCCCGACATCGCACTGAAGCTGGTCGAACAGAACAGCATCGATCTGGCCCGGGCGCTGGAAGACGACATGATCGACATTGCCTTCCTGCGTCCGCCATCGGTCGACAGCAGCGATGTCGTGCTGGATACGGTTGTGGACGAGGGCATGGTGCTGGTGCTGCCGGCCAGCCATGCGCTGGCGCAGTCGTCCGCCGACGCGCTGCCGCTGGCGGCGATCCGCGACGAGCCGCTGGTGCTGACAACGCCTGAGGCGGGCCGCACCCTGTTCAACGTGGCGGTCGAGGCGTGCCGTGCCGCGGGGTTCGAGCCACTGCTAGGCCAACCCGCGCCGCAGATAGGATCGATCCTCGCGCTGGTCGCGGCCGAATTCGGCGTATCGATCGTCCCCGCCTCCATGCGCCACATGGCGCTGGACGGCATCGCCTATCGCGACATCGAGGGTGCTGAGGCCAGCGTGCGCCTGGCGCTCGCCTACCGGCGGGGCGACACGGGAATCGTTATGCGCAACTTCCTGATCGCTGCGCGGCCAGAGATGACCGCGGGGAAATAGCAGCGTGGCCGGTCAGCCCGCCCCCGATGCGATCAGGCAACGAAGGGGAAGGCCAGCGCAATCATGCCCACCAGCGTCATGACCACACACACCCCGACAGCGGGTAGCAGGGTGAAGCGCTGATGGTCGGCAAGGTCGATGCCCGCCAAGCTGACGAGCAGATACGTGGACGGCACCAGCGGGCTGAGCAGATGGACCGGCTGGCCCATCAGCGACGCGCGGGCGATCGCAATCGGCTCGACGCCATAATGGGCGCCCGCTTCGGCCAGGATCGGCAACATGCCGAAATAGAACGCGTCGTTCGAGATGAAGAAGGTGGCCGGCAGGCTAAGCAACGCGGTGATCGGCGCCATATAGGGGCCAAGCACGGGCGGGATGGCCCCGACAACTTCCTTGCTCATCGCCTCCACCATGCCGGTGCCACCCAAAATGCCGGTGAAGATGCCCGCGGCGAAAATCAGCGAGACAACAGACAGGACATTGCCCGCGTGCGCGGAGATCCGCTCTTTCTGCTGCGCGACGCTGGGATAGTTGACGATCATGGCGATGGCGAAAGCGATCATCATCAGGACCGACAGTGGCAGCAGGCCCCACACCAGCAGGGTCAGCAACGCCACGACCAGCGCGCCGTTAAACCAGATGAGGTGCGGACGGCGCGCTTCGGGATATTGCGACACGGCCATATTGGCCGCATCGGTCGTCTCCATGACGCTGACCTGGCCCAGGCGGCTGCGTTCCTTGCGGCCGAACCAGACAGCCAGGCCGATCAGGAACGCGAGGCCCGCGAGCATGCCAGGGATCAATGGCAGGAACAGCGTCGCCGGGTCCAGCTTGAGCGCGCTGGCGGCCCGCGCGGTGGGACCGCCCCAGGGTGTCAGGTTCATCACCCCGCTCGTCGCCATCAGAAGGCAGCAGAGATAAAGCCGGTTCATGCCGAACCGTTTGTAGAGCGGCAGCAGGGCGGCGATGGTGATGATGTACGTAGTCGATCCGTCGCCATCCAGGCTCACGAGCGCACACAGCACCACGCTGCCGATCAGGATCAGCATCGGATCGCCATGCACGATCCGTATCAGCCGCCCGACCAGCGGATCGAACAGGCCGGTGTCGGTCATGGTCGAAAAGAACAGGATGGCGAACAGCAGCATCACGCCGGTCGGCGCCAGGTTCTTGATCCCCTCGATCATCATGTCGCCCAGCCCCGCCGACTGCCCGGCAATCACGCCGAACACGGAAGGGATGACGATGAGCGCGACCAGCGGCGTCATCTTCTTGGTCATGATCAGGGTCATGAATGTGGCGACCATAAGGAAGCCGAGCAGGGCGAGGTTCATCGCTGCGTCCTTGAAAGAACTGGAGGAATGAGGATCAGAAGGTCACGCCGACGCGGGCGGAAACGGTCTGGCCGTCGTCGCTGCCGGTATAGGCGCCGGAGCGATTGTCGGTGTGCCACTGGATGCCGTTCAGCTGGAAGCGCGTGAAGCTGTTGAGATACCAGTTGACGCCCAGCGTCGCGGCCCAGCCATCGCCGCCCAGGATCAGGTCGGTGTAGTCGAGATTTTCATAGCGCGCGGTCAGCTCGATCGCGCCGGTCCCACCGCTGAGCACCGGATCAAGCACTTTGGGCTGGCCGAAGCTGCCGAGGCGCGGGTTGTAGGGGGGCAGCTCGCCGGTCAGGAAAAGGCCGGTGGACACGCTCCACGCCTTGCTCTTGAAATCGGGTCGCCCAGCGTCGAGCCGCGCAATGCGCTGGCCCGCCTCGCCCATCACCCACAGGCCGCCGGTATAGCCGCCCAGTTCGACGCCATAACCGGTGGTCGACCGGCCACCCAGCAGTTCGCCCGTACTCACCCGAACCGCACCGTTGAACCGTCCGCCAATCACGGTGTTGCGCGTCAACGTCGTCGCTGCAGAAGACAGCGCTTCGTCGAAGCCCCACAGGCCGACATGCAGAAGCGATGTGTCGGTCTTGATCGGGTTCCAGTGCGCGCGCGCCGACACGGTGCGGCTGTCGTTGGTCGCCTGCTCCCCATCGACCCGGTCACCGGTGACCGCGACCGAAGCGTGCCAGTTCGGCCCGAACATCCGGCCCATGATACCGATGCCATAGAATCCGCGCTGCGGAATGATCGCGGTCGATACCGTGCTGCGCTCCAGGAACGGCGTGGAGTCGGACCCCGTGCTGCCCTCGAAACTGCGATCGTTGAACAGATGGCCGACGCGCACGTCATAATCGATCTTGTTGCTGATCTTGTTGCGCCAGCCCATGAAAGCGGTGACGATATCGACCTCGTTTTCGGAGAAGTCGGTTTCGAATTGATAGAAGAAGTGCGGCCCGACGCCCCCTTCCAGGCCCAGGCGGAGCGCGCGCATGCCCGTCGTGGTGGTGTTGCGGCCTTGGTATTTCGATCCCCCGGTCGAACTGACGTCCACCAGGATGCGCCCGCGTGGCTTGTAGGTGAACACGCCATCGGCAGACCGGAACACCGGCAGGCCCGCACCCCATTCAGTCTTGAGGCCGACTTCGTTCGCGGCGATGGCGCGCGCCTGTGCCACGTCGATGTCGGCGGGGCCGGGCGGCACGATCTGCGGCGCGAACGGGCTGACTTTCAGGGGCGGTGCGGCCTCTCGCTGCGCCATTTGCGGCGCGGGAGTGGGCGCGGGTGCGGATTGGGCCGCGGCCATGGCGGCATTGTGCCCTTCCAGCTTGTCGAGCCGGGCCTTCAGCGTCGCGATCTGTGCGGCCTGTGCGCGCACCAGGTCAGCCAGATCGGCGTTGGTGAGCGCCTCGGCCGCCAGTGCGGGTGTAGCAGCGATCAGTGCCAGCGCGGCGCAACCGCCGCGCAGGAGGGAAGATGTCATCGGCTTCGGGCTCCGGAAGTAAGGATCGCATTCCAGTCGCGCAGGAAGCGCTGGCGCTTGAGGCGGTCGAGATTGACGAGAAGCTGGGGCCCGACCCGGATCGGGCGAACCTGCGCGGCGGGCAGGCGACGGCTGCGGATATCGGTGCGCACTGGCCAGAGGCTGTGCTGGGCGAGCAGCGACTGCCCCTGGCGCGAGAGCAGGAAATCCAGGAACAGCTTCGCCGCAGCGGGATGCCGCGCATTGCGCGCGATGAAGGCAACGCGTGAGGTGACGATCGTATAGTCCTGCGGAAAGATCACGCCGATCCTGGGATCGTGCCGCGCCCGCTCCAGCGCGTAGGAGCCGATGACGTTATAGGCGATCGCCTGCCGCCCTTCGGCCACGGCGCGCAACATGGGCTCCGTCGTGCTAGCGAGCACCAGCCGGGTTGCCGCCATCGCTTCAACCAGCGAGCGGGTATCGCGCGTGATTGCGAAATCCTCGGCCAAGTAGAGATAGCCGACATTCGAGCGTGCCGGATCGAAAGTCGTGACCTTGCCCGTCAGCGTCTTGCGATCGCGCCGCAGCAGCGCTTCGAGCGCGGCATGGGTGCGCGGCGCGCGCGCGTCGGGGATCGCTTTTCTGTTGTAGGCATAGCCGATCGGCTCGGCCGTGACGCCGAAACCCATATTCTTCCACACCGCCGATGCGGGCAAAGCCGGCTTTTCCGGGCTGGCATAGGCTTGCGCGAATCCGTCGTTGATCAGCTTGCCCTGCAGGTCCATCGCCGACGACCAGACAAGGTCGGCCGAAGGCTTCCGCCCCCGCGTTTCGACAACGAAGCGGCGCGCAATCTCGGTCGAGCCCAAGTCCGCGTAACGCACGGTGACGCCGGGGTAGCGGCGCTGGAAGGCACGGATGATCGGGGCAACCTCGGCCTGGTCGGCATTGGCGTAGATGCTCACCTGCCTCTCGGCGCGCGCGTCGGCGATCAGCTGGTCGTAGGAGCGGGGATAGCCGGTCGGGCGCTGCTGCGCGATCGCCGGGACGCCCGGCATCGACAGGCTTGCCACCATCGCTATCTTCAGAATAACCCTTGGCATCGCTCCATCTCCTCACTTTCCGTCTCTACGTTCGGATAAGATCCGAGGGTGGGATACGAAGGGAACCTGTCATCAACCTTTCAGCATCCGGTGCCCTATCCGCATTTTGATCATCGAAGACGACGCGGCCCTGGCGCGCAGCATATCGGCCCTGCTGCGCGCGGGCGGCCATGCTGTCGACCATGTGGCCACGGGCGAAGATGCCCTGTCGGTCGTCGGCGGCGAGCCTTACGCGCTGGTGATCCTGGACGTGGGACTGCCCGACATCGACGGGTTCACGGTGCTGGCCGAGATGCGCCGGCGCGGCTCACGCGTCCCGGTGCTGATGCTCACGGCGCGCGACGCGCTGGACGACAGGGTGCGCGGACTGGACCTGGGTGCCGACGATTATCTGCGCAAGCCGTTCGAACCGGAAGAACTGGAGGCCCGCGCGCGGGCACTGGGCCGGCGGCGTGGAGGCGATCCAACGCCCGAGATCACTGTCGGTGCGCTGACCATCAATCGCTCAACGGGCATGGCGGACGTTTCGGGTCGCCCGCTGGACCTGCGCCGCCGCGAGTTTTCGGTGCTGGAGGCGCTTGCCACCCGCGCCGGTCAGGTGGTGCCGCGCGAACTGCTGATCGGGGAGGTCTTCGGGTTCGACGAGCCGGTCGGCGGCAATGCGATCGAAGTGCATGTCACGCGGCTGCGGGGCAAGCTGGCGCCCGACGGCCCGGGCATCCGTACCGTGCGCGGTGTTGGCTATATGCTAGATGCCAGCTGAACCGGGCGGTGGGCCGCACCGGGCGATCGCGCTGCGCACCCGGCTGTTGGCGGCGATGCTTGGGCCGCTGCTGGCGGTCGCCGCGATCATCGGCATCGGCGGCGCCGCCCTGATCGCCGATGTCGTGCGCCGCACCAATGACCGCGTGCTTGGCGGTGCACTGGGCGCCATTGCCGAAACCGTCGAGGTCGAACGGGGCGAGGTCACGCTGGACCTGCCGCCCGCCGCGTTCGGCATGCTGGAAAACAGCGAGCGCGATAATGTGTATTACCGCATCGCCGCGGGCAACCAGTTGCTCACAGGCTATGCCGACCTGCCCGCGCCCGATCCGGCAACGCTGACCACCGACGAGCCACGATTCCGCTTTGCCCGTTATCGAGGCCAAGATATCCGCATTGGCGAGGTGAAGCGGATGCTGCCCCGGATCGATAGCCCGGTCATCGTGCAGATCGCCGAAACGCTCGACAACAGAAAGGCGCTGACCAGACGCCTTCTGGATGCGCTGTTGATCGCCGAACTGGCACTCGTCGGGGTCGCCACGCTGTTGCTGCGCCCCGCTCTGAGCTGGAGCCTGCGGCCGCTCGCCCGGCTTCGCGGCGCGGTCGAATCGCGGGAACTCAGCAGCCGGCCGGACTTCTCGCCGCTCGACAGTGGTCCCCTGCCGCGCGAATTGCGCCCTTTGGCAACCGCGTTTAACCAGTTGTTGGCGCAGTTGGACCATGCAACCGGCGGGGTCCGCCGCTTCACGGCCGATGCCTCGCACCAGATGCGTACGCCGCTGTCCGTGCTGAAGGTTCAGGTTGCGCTGGCCCGGCGCGGATCGCGCGAAGCGCTGGACGAGATCGGCGATGCGGTGACGCGGCTTGAGCGACTGGTCACGCAACTGCTCGCGCTCGCCCGTGCCGAGGAAGCCGGTGTTTCCGCGCCGCTGGAATCCGTGGATCTCAGGGAAGTCAGCGCGGCCATCATTGGCCGCCTCATCAACCAGGCCATCGGTGCAGGGGTTGAACTCAATCTGGATGCGGATGATGGCGAAGACTATGTCATATCCGGCCACCGCACGCTGACGTTCGAGATCATCGCCAACCTTGTCGACAACGGCATCCGCTACAACCGGCCCGGTGGCACGGTCACCATCACGCTGCTGCAGCGGGCGAGCGAGACCGTGCTCACGGTCGGCGACGACGGCCCAGGCATCCCGCCGGACAAGCGCGAGACGATCTTCGAACGCTTCGTCCGCCTCGAAGCAGCGCAAGGGCCCGATGGCACGGGCCTGGGCCTTGCCATCGTGCGGTCCGCAGCATCGCGCATGGGCGCCAGCGTCGAGATCGGCGAAGGCGCCATCGGAACCGCGATTCTTGTGCGGTTTCCGAAGCGATCATTGGAAAGCCGGCAGTAGGGCCAAACCGCGCGGAATACTGTTCAGGCGTAAGTTCATTCGCGGAATAGCTCCCGCCTAAGGTCTTGCAGAGTTTTGCGTCGCGCAGGATAACGATGTGAGCTGAGGAAGCCCGCCTCTTACACTCAGCCGCTGGGCGAGCTGAGCCAGCGCCGGGAAAACCCGTGGCCAGCGCTGTTGACCAGCGAATTCGCCAAGTTTCTGCGTTCCCGACAGCGGAACCCGTTTGATCGCGGTTGAAGCTTTAACCGTATTCAGCCTACGCGTTTTCATGTAGATAAATTTCTGATGGAAAACGCGTGAGCTGCTTCGCGAAATTGCATGGCCGCAGGAGTGGTGCGGGGCCGACTGTGGCAATCCTGTCGCATGGCTTTGGGACCGATCAGGACGCGTGGTCGGCCTTGCGGCCCTGGTTCGAGGATCGGTTCGACCTCATCTCGTTTGATCTGGCAGGATGCGGACCAGCCGGCGCTGACAGCTACGACTTCAACCGACATGGATCGATGTTCGGATACGCCGACGACCTGATCGAAATCATCGACGAACTCGGTGTGCAAAGCTGCGTCTACATTGGCCATTCCATGAGCAGCATGATCGGCGCAGCCGCAGCCTGCGCGCGCCCGGAGTTGTTTTCGCGCTTGGTGATGATCGGCGCCTCCCCGCGATACCTGAACGATGACGCGTATGTCGGCGGGTTCGAGCAGGCGGGTCTGGACCAGTTGTTCGCAAGCATGGCCGCCAACTTCCAGGCATGGGTGGCGGGCTTCGCGCCGGTGGTCGTCGGCGTTGACGACAGCCAGGCGGTAGCCGATTTCTCCCGCACCCTCTTTCAGATGCGGCCGGACGTTGCCCTCAACACCTCGCGGACGATCTTCGGGTCAGACATGCGCAAGACCGCACGGCGCGTTCCCACGCCCGTACATCTGATCCAGACCGCCGCCGACGTTGCGGTGCCCGTTGAGGTCGGAGAATGGCTCGCGGCCGCGATGCCGGACGCAACCCTGGATGTGATCGACGCCTCCGGCCATCTTCCACACATCACCGCCCCGGATGAGGTTCGTCGCATTCTTGAGCACAGGCTGGCAGGGATCGTATCGTGAACCCCTCTTCGAACGAGGCCCTGTATGAGCTGTGCGGCTTTGCGCGGGTCGCATGCGAAGCGGACCTCGTCATGGCGCTGGAGGTCGACGAGGCGGGGCGCGCGTCCCCCGTGGCCTCCTCCCCGCCGCACGCCTTTAGCAGCTTCAACCTCTCGCGAAGCGGGCTGTTCGATAGCGCATGGTCGGCCATCCCTGCCGCCGCCAGCGGCTTTCGGCTGCCCACGGCAGTGATCCATGCCTTGCCCGAAATGCCGGCCAGCCTCCTGTTCGTGCCCGCGCCGGCCGAGCATGCCCCGAAGAGCGGCCTGCTGCTGTTATGGGCTCACGCCCCCTCGCCTGCGCCGCTAATCGAGCATGTGCGTCTGTTGGCCAGCAGTGTCGCCAGCACCCTTGCCGCCCGCCGGGAGGCGGTAAGGCAAGTCGCCATGCGCGACCAGTTCAACGATCTGCTGGAAAGCGTCCCGTCAGGCATCGTCTTGTTCGACGGTGACGGACAAAGCGCGATGATCAACGAACGCGCGGCGGCGCTGCTTGCGTGCCGGCCCGGATCGCACCGGGCAAGCGAGTTGGCGGCTCCGATGCGCGCGTTGCGGGAGCGGTGCGCCAATCATGCCGAACTGGAAGCCGCCTATGCGGCGCGGGTCGGCAATGTGCACTTTGCTGCCGCCCATCACTGGGTTCTGGGCGACAAGACATACGAAGTGGACACCCATCCGGTGAGCGGCGATGGACAGCACGGGCGGATCTGGCTTTTCACCGACGTCACCGCAGAACTGCGCATTGCCGCCACGCTGCGGGGGCTGGCTCAGTCGGACCCGTTGACCGGCCTCCCGAACCGGCGACACTTCGAGGAGCAATCTGCGCAGATCCTGACCGCCGCCGCAACTGCAGAGCGCGCCGTAGCGCTGCTGATGGTCGACATCGATCACTTCAAGCAGATCAACGACACGCACGGCCACCCGGTGGGTGACGCCGTGTTGAAGGCGGTCGCAGGCCGGTGCAACGATGTCCTGCGCGAGGGGGACCTCTTCGCCCGGTTCGGCGGCGAGGAATTTATCGGGCTACTGACGATCACCACGGAAAACGAAGCCGCCGTGATTGCCGAACGGCTACGCAACGCCATTGCCAGCACACCGGTGCTGATCGGCCAGATCGCCATCACCGTTTCCGCGAGCGTCGGCGGGGCGACCACGAAAACCACCGACCCGGCGATCAGCGGAATCCTGGAAAGCCTCATCGAGAGCGCCGACGCTGCTCTCTACCGGGCCAAGCAAGCAGGAAGAAACCGCGTGATCATGGCATAAGCCGCGCCAGGCCGACCGTAGCGGCAAACGCGTTACCGCCCTGTGTTGGCCGCTAGAGACGGCCATACGCAACGGCGTGCATCCGCAGAAACGGCTGGCCGATACCCCCGATCGTATCGCAAAGGACCGTGCAACTGGCCCGCAGCGCAGGCCCGAATCGCGCTACCTGCAAGGAACGACTGCTCCCGCCGGAACCCGTCAGTTTCTGCCGGACCTGCCTGAGATAGCAATGGCTGAAAGGTCAGTTGTCGGATCGACGGGCACACCCTGCTGCTTGCGTTCCGAATAGCGATCGACAAGCTGCTGCGCGTGCGGGCGCATGAGGACAGTGAAGCGCACCAGCTCTTCCATCACGTCCACGATCCGGTCGTAATAGCTCGACGCCTTCATGCGGCCCGCTTCATCGAACTCCTTGTAGGCCATTGCCACGGACGACTGGTTGGGAATGGTGAACATCCGCATCCAGCGGCCGAGCAGGCGCAGCGTGTTTACCGCGTTGAACGATTGCGATCCTCCCGACACCTGCATGACGGCAAGCGTGCGTCCCTGCGTCGGCCGCATCCCTTTCATCTCCAGCGGCAGATGGTCGATCTGCGCTTTCATGATGCCGGTAATCTGCCCGTGCCGTTCCGGGCTGCACCATACCTGGCCTTCGGACCACATAGAAAGTTCACGCAGCTCATGGACAGCAGGATGATCGTCACCCGCTACCTGATCGGGCAGCGGCAGCGTCGAGGGATCGAAGATCCGGGTGTCCGCGCCGAACAGACGCAGAAGGCGCGCAGCTTCCTCGACGGCAAGACGGGAGAAGGACCGATCGCGCAGGCTGCCATAGAGCAGCAGGATGCGCGGGGCGGGGTCCAGCGCGCCCAGCCCAGATGCGGGCCGCTGGTGGATATAGGCGGGATCGAGCGCCGGCAGGCTGTCGGCGTCATGGAGATTACGAAGAGGCATTCAGGCTAATCCAATCCGCAAGGCGAGAGCGGCGAGGGTGATGAGCAGGACAGGAGTAGTGAGCGTCACGCCCACCCGGAAATAATAGGCCCACCCGATCCTGATCTCCTTCTGGCCGAGAACGTGGAGCCACAGCAGGGTCGCAAGCGAGCCTATGGGTGTGAGCTTGGGTCCGAGGTCGCAGCCGATCACATTGGCGTAGATCATGGCTTCCTTCACCGCGCCCGTGGCTTGCGCGGCGTCGATTGACAGCGCCCCCACCAGTACGGTCGGCATGTTGTTCATTACCGACGACAGGGCCGCCGCGATCATGCCGGTTCCCAGCGCCGCGCCCCACACGCCGCCCTGGGCGGTCTGATCGAGCAGTGCGGCGAGGTGGTGGGTCAGCCCGGCATTTCGCAGGCCATAGACGACCAGATACATGCCCAGCGAGAAGATCACGACCTGCCACGGCGCTTCGCGCATGACCTTGCGGGTCTGGATCACGTGCCCTCTGCCCGCAATCGCAAGCAGCAGGATTGCGCCGGCAGCGGCGACGGCGCTAACGGGCACGCCCAGCGGTTCGAGCAGGAAGAAGCCGATCAGCAGCAGCGTCAGCACGATCCACCCGGCGCGGAAGGTCGCGGCGTCGCGGATCGCCTCACGTGGCGCGCGTAGCGCCGCCATGTCGTAGGTCGCCGGAATATCGCGCCGGAAAAACAGCATCAGCACTCCCAGCGTCGCGGCGATTGCCGCCACATCGACCGGCACCATGACGCTCGCATATTCGCCGAAGCCCAGACCGAAGAAGTCGGCCGACACGATGTTGACGAGGTTTGACACGACCAGAGGCAGGCTTGCCGTATCGGCGATGAACCCGGCTGCCATGACGAAGGCGAGCGTGGCCTTGTCGCCGTATCCCAGTGCACGCAGCATGGCGATGACGATCGGTGTCAGGATCAGCGCCGCGCCGTCATTCGCAAAGAGGGACGAAACGGCCGCGCCCAGCAGCACGACCAGCGCGAACAGGCGGCGACCATTGCCCTTGCCCCATCGGGCGACATGGAGCGCGGCCCACTCGAAAAATCCGGTTTCGTCGAGTAGCAGGCTGATGATAATGATCGCGACGAACGCAGCCGTCGCGTTCCATACGATGCCCCACACCACCGGGATATCCGATAGTGAGACAACGCCCAGAAGCAAAGCCACCGCCGCGCCACCCAGCGCGCTCCACCCGATGCCGAGACCCCTGGGTTGCCAGATGACAAGCGTGATCGTGGCAACGAATATCAGGACAGCGAGCAGCATCAGGCGATGCGCTGGCCCGAGGCGTCCACCACCTGCTCGCCATCTTCCTTGGCGAACGTGCCGAGCTGACCGGTGGGCAGCAGATCAAGCACGGCTTCGGACGGACGGCACAGCTTTACGCCCAGAGGCGAGACGACCAGAGGCCGGTTGATGAGGATCGGGTGCGCCATCATCGCATCGACCAGCGCGTCATCCGTCAAAGCGGTGTCGCCCAGGCCCAGCTCTGCATAGGGCGTTCCCTTCTCGCGCAACAGGGCGCGCGCGCCGATCCCGGCGCGGTCGATCAACTCGACCAGCAGAGCGCGCGAGGGCGGCGTTTTGAGATATTCGATGACATGGGGCTCAAGGCCCGCATTGCGGATCATCGCCAGCGTGTTGCGCGACGTGCCGCAGTCCGGGTTGTGATAGATGATGATGTCAGTAGCCACGGTGAACCCTTCAGCAACAGGTGAGTTCGGCGACGAGCGGCTCGCAAAGTTCGGATCGCCCCTGACAACAGTCTTTGGCCAGAAAGAGCATGAGCCCCTTCAGCGCGCTGATGTTCGCACGCTGGATCTGCTGGCGACCGCGCTTGTCCGAAAGGACGAGTCCGGCTTTCACGAGCACGGCCAAATGAGTGGAAAATGTGCTTTGGGTCAGCCCGGAAGCCTCGACGAGCTGTCCGGTCGATAGGCCATCAGGTTCGTGCCGAACAAGCAGGCGAAAAGCATCGAGCCGAGTGGGATGCGCCAAAGCACCCAGAATTTCGAGAGAGGCGTAAGTTTCCATGCATCGGAATTATCCGATGGGATTGGTGCAGTCAAGAAGCATCGGGATTTTCCGATAACTTTCCGATCGCCGCTCATCCTCGGACAGAGCGTTCTCACGAAGAGCAGGTTTCGGCTAAAAATGCCATCCTTGGCCGCGCCTATGAATGGCTCATCCTGGTCGTGAGGCGCCCGCGGGCGAATGGCACCTACCGCGCCATGTGCGCGCTCGGACAATCCTTCCATGCTTACGCCGCTGCCTTGCTGATCGTGTTTGATGCCACGCTGGCTGCCTACTGCAACATCACCAAGCCCGTCAGCTCGAAGACAACCTCCAGCCCAACCGGCAGGAGGAAAACGGCAATAATACCGGCTTTGCCCTATACCGCGCTCGATGCCGAGATGGAGCACCGCCGCTGCCGTACGGGTAAAAGCGCAACGAATGGCAAAGCGGAAACGACGCAATCGGCTCGATGTTCATCGTTAATGGCATCAGCCGCACGCACCAGCGGGACGTCGTTGCCGGTGACCTCGGCGTCCTCGTCCGCGACGGGCAACAACCGTATCCGGATTCGGAATATCTCGGCGAGGCGTATCACACGCTGGTCGCGGTAAAGGGTGTGGCCTTTCGCTCGCTTACCAGCTCGTCTACAAGCCCGGCTACAACCGCGACCTCGGCCAAGCCTACTGCTTGCTCTCCACGCTCATGACGCGTTCTGGGCAATACCCGATGGGGTAGGGCCACAGACGTCAGAACTTGAAACCGAGGCGTGCATAATAGAAACCTCCGCTCAAGCCGAACGGTGCAAAGTTGCCGTACTGGCCCGAGCCGTCCGATGCGATGATGCCGTTTTTGTCGGGGTACGTGTCAAAGACGTTGTTGGCGCCGACTGCGACATCCAGCGACCGGGTCAACTGGTAGCTGATTTCGGCGTCGGCAATCCACTTTGCGCCAAAGGTCCGATCGGATGCGGCGACATTGCTGGACTCGGTATACTGCCCGTAGCGCGTTTCGCGAATGAGCGCTTTTACAGGCCCGGACGACCAGTTTGCGGTCAGCACGACCTTGGAGCGCGGCGTGGCTGCCACGAGATCGCGACGCGCCTGCCGGCCGAACAGGGTGACGTTGAGGTTGCTCAGTTCCGCAGGATTGTCGATCACCCGCAGGATCTTTGTCCGGTTGTAGCTGCAGGCCGCGCTCAGGCGGAATGTGCCCAGCGATTGCGTGTCCAGCGTGTATTCGGCCACCGCATCGATCCCCCGCGTCCGCGTGTCGATGGCGTTGGTGAAGAACTGGGCGCTATCCACGCCGGTGATGCCATTGGCGCGCAGGATCGCCGCCACCGCTGTGCCACCATTGGCGGCTGTGCCGAGAAATTCGGTCTTCACGATCCGGTCGTCGATGCGGATCTGGTAGGCATCGACGGTTAGGCGCAGCGGGCCGCTTTCGTATGTGATCCCGGCGGTGAAGTTGAGCGACTTTTCCGGCTTCAGCGGCTTGGCGCCCAGCGCCTGCGCGGCGGCGCTGTTGACCGGCAGGAACTTCGAGGTCGTCAGTGCGCGGGTATCGCCAATGACGGTGACGGTGTTCTGCGTGGTCGAGAACCCGGTCTGCGCCAGGGACGGCGCGCGAAAGCCGGTGTTGACCCCGCCGCGCAGCGCCAGGCCCGGCGCCAGTTCGATCCGGGTGGAGGCCTTGGCGCTGAACGTGTCACCGGCGCTGTCGGTATAATGCTCATAGCGCCCGGCAAGGCCCACGAACCACCCTTTCGCAACGTCGGTCGACAGATCGAGATAGGCGGCAAGATTGCTGCGGCTGAGGCTGGTCGCGTCAGCCGGCGATGTGCCGGTGAACGAGACCAGGCCCGGTGAGGGCGAGCGTCCCCCGTACAGTTGCCCGAACGGCGTACCATCCGCCGGGATCACGTAGCCTCCATCGCGGTAGCTATCGGGTTCGCCGGCGATGTTCTGGAACCGCTCCCAGCGATGCTCGACACCGAACGCGACATTGAGCGGCTTGGCAAAGCCGGCGTCGTACTGCCGGCTGATGTCGAGATTGTTGACCCACAAGTCCTGCTTCTGGCGGCCCATGTAGAATTCGGTCGGACTGGTCGGACCCAGCGAGGGATTGAGCGTGTTTTCGGCGCTTAGCTCTACGCTGTCCTTGCCATACGTCGTCGATAAATCAAGGTCCCATCCGGCCACCTGCGAACGGATGCCGAGCGCGGCCTGGTAATCCCACTCCCTGATCCGGCGATAGGCCTGGAAGCCGCCAGGATAGATCTGCGGCAGCACCGAAGAGCCCTGCGTGTTCGCCTGTCCGCCATAACCCGTAGCTGCGGCAAACGCCGCGCCGCGTGCATCCTTGATGTCGCGATAGCTAAGGGTCGAAAACGAATAGAGCGTGGTGTCATCGTTCAGCGGAAGCTCGGCGTTGTAGCTGGTGTTGACGATCTTGTCGCGGTTGGAGCGGCCATAGCCGCCGGCGATGAGATGGTTGGCGCTGCTTTCACGCGGGTCCGCCTGGCCGTTTACCAAGGGGTAGATGTAAGGCACCGGCTGCGCGGAGGACGTGGCGCGGTCGTGGTATTTGGCTTCCAGCGCGAAGCGCACGAAACCGCCGTCGGCCAGACGCGTGCCGTAGGAGCCGGACACCTGCGCCAGTTCGCCGCCCTTGGAATACAGCTGCCCGCCGGTAAGCGACAGGTCGCCGCCGCTGGGGCTATCGTCGAGGATGATGTTGATGACCCCGGAAATCGCGTCCGAGCCATATTGCGCCGCAGCGCCATCGCGCAGCACTTCGATGCGGCCAACCGCGCTGGTGGGAATGAGGTCGATGTCGACCGGTGTCGAGCCGCCGGAAATGCGCGAGAGGTTATTGATGAGCGATGTCGTGTGGCGGCGCTTGCCGTTCACCAGCACGAGCACATAATCGCCCGAAAGGCCGCGAATGGAGATCGGCCTCACGCTGGCCGACGTGCCGCCACCGCCAAGCGCGGGCATGGTCAGCGATGGAATGATGTTGCCCAGGATTTCCTTCAGGCCGGTGCGGCCGGTGGACTTCAGCTCTGCCGGGCCGATGACGTCCACCGGCACCGGGCTGTCCGCAACCGAGCGCGCAGTCTGTCCGCGTGCGCCGGTAACGATGATCGCGCCGCCCTCCACGCTGTCCGCCGGGGCCGCCGCATCGGCTGTCGCGGCCGCGTCTGCTGCATACGCGTTAGTTGCAAACGCAATCGCGGACAGGCTCGTCGCCAACGCGACCGATCTCAGTATCTTCATTGACATGTGCCCCTGGAACTATGTCTTCGTCCCCGACCACATCACATGTCTACTGAATTAGTAGAAATTGAAATTCCTGTATCGACCTCAAGTTTTACTTCATTCAACGGGGGTTGTGAGCGCCGGAGAAGGCGGCGCCGCGCGGGTAAGCCTATACGTTCGGGACAAACGCATCTTTGAGCGAGCGGTCGGTCTTCACCTCGCCAAACTTGCGGAAGGTATCCAGCACCACTTGCTGCCGGTCGATCAGCGACTGGTCGATCGGTACAGAAAGCCGACTGGTGGCCGCCGTTTGCCTGGCGATCTCAAGCGGCAACCCGGTTTCCTGGGCAAGCACCTTGGCATAGGCACCAGAATGCGTGCTCACCCAGGTCAGCGCCTTGGCCTCGCGCCGGAGGAAATCAGCCAGCAGCGGCTGCTTGGTTTTAATGGCAGCCTCGTGGGCGATATCGAACCCGAAGCCTTGCGCAAGGCCTGCGTTGCTGATGGCGATGCGGTTCCCATCCGCTTGTGCAGCCGCGATATACGGTTGCCAGGTCGACCAGCCATCGACCGCCTTGCTCTGCAAGGCGGCCCGCGAATCGCTGGGCGAGAGGAACACCACCGTCACGTCCTTGAGGCCTAGCCCTGCCGAAAGCAGCGCCCGTAGCAACAGATAGTGGCCGACGCTGCCGCGCGTAGTCGCGATCCGCTTGCCCTTCAAACCCTTGGCATCGCGGATCGATGAGCTGGCAGGTACGACCACGGCGATGGCGATGGCGCCGGATGTTCGCTGATCGGCGACTTGCGCGCCGATCGCCTTGATCGGGCTGCCAGCCTGATACGCGAACTGGAACGGTGCATCGCCCACCAGCCCGGTATCGATCGCGCCGCTACCCAGGGCTTCGAGCAGGTTTTGTGCTGCCGGAAATTCCGACCATTCGACGGTGTATGCGATGCCGTCCAACGCGCCCGATGCCAGCATGAGCGACTTCGTGCCGCCCTTCTGACTGCCGACGCGCAGCACGCCTGCATTCCCGCCGGCCCCCCGCCCGCACGCTGCCAGGGTTCCTGTCAGCAGTAGCGATGACCCAAGACTTGCAAGCAGCGCGCGCCGATCAAACATGAATTACAAGTCCGTCCACAAGGGTTCGTCGGCAATCAGGATACGGTGCAGTTCACGCGGAAAATCGCCGTAGTTGCGCACCGCATAATGAACCGCGGCGCGGTTATCCCAGAACGCCACCGTACCAGGTCGCCAAGAAAAACGCGCCTGCACGTCGGGTCGTTTGTACTGGCGCAGCACTTCGTCAAGCAATTCACGACTTTCCGAAAGCTCGACCCCCAGGATCTGGGGCTGCTGCTGGAAATTGACCCACAGAATCTTCTGCCCGGTCTCCCGGTGGGTGCGCACCACCTTGTGCGAGACGATGGGATATTCATGGCCCGCCAGCTCCAGCGAGTCCGAGAAGTTGTGCGTCACGTACTTGCCGTCCAGGCGCGCCTTTAGCTCATCCGACAGCGTCTCGTATGCGAGGTTCGCATCCACCCAGATCGTATCGCCGCCCACTTCGGGCAGGTTGACATCGCGCAGGACCGCGCCCCAGGTCGGCACCAGGCGCCAGCTGGTATCAGTATGATACGCATCGCCAGCCTTCAGCTTGCGGCCAAGCTTCTTTTCGAACTCTCGATCGTACCTTGCATTGATCGCGTGCACGGCGGTGTTGGCAGTTTCATGCCGCGTGGTGGGATGGGTGTAGAGCGGGCCGAAGTTGCCCGCGAACGCGGCTTGGCTCGCATCATCGAGCGCCTGATCGCGGAAGAACACGACCTTGTATTTCAAGACGGCGGCACGGATCGCGTTGCGCATTTCATCTGTCAGCGGCTTGGACAAGTCGACCCCCTCGATCTCGGCCCCGATGGTGGGCTGTACGGGGCGGATCACCAGACCGGCCTGTGACTGGCCAGAAATGCTGTGGGCGGTAGCCATGGTTTTTTCTCCTTTACGGATCTGTCAGGCGGCGGCGCGGGCCAGGCGGGCGGCGGTGTTGCGGTTTATAGGCACGTCGAGCCCGAGGTTTTCGCGCAAGGTCGTTCCCGCATAGTCCTGCTTGTAGATCCCGCGCTGCTGGAGGATCGGCACGACATGATCGACGAACACTTCAAGTTGGCCCGGCACCGATTCGAACAGGTTGAAGCCATCCGATCCACGCTGGTCGAGCCACAACTGGAAACGATCAGCGATCTGCTCCGGCGTGCCGACAAAGCCCCCCTTGGGTGTTGCCGCACGCAGCGCGATCTGGCTCAGCGTCAGGCCTTCGGCGGCGTAGCCCAGCACGCGTTCCGAGGCGCTCTGGTTGCTCTTGCGACCTTCTTCGGCAACGTGCTGCGGGAAAGGCCCCTCTGGGTCGTAGACGCTGAAGTTGTGATCGTTGAAAGCCCGGCCCAAGGCGCGCAAGGCGTTCTCCAGGCTGACCAGCCCGGCCAGTTCATCATGGAGCCGCTCGGCTTCCGCTTCCGTCGAGCCGACCACGGGCCGGGCACCGGGCAGGATCAGCAGTTTTTCAGGATCGCGCCCGAAACCGCGCGCACGGGCCTTCAGATCGGCGTAAAACGCCTGCGCCTCGGCCAGATCCTCCTGATGGGTAAAAATCGCCTCGGCATGGCGCGCGGCGAACGTGCGCCCGTCCTCGGACGATCCGGCCTGGAAGATCACCGGCTGTCCCTGGGGTGATCGCGAGATATTGAGCGGGCCTTTGACCGACAGGTATTCGCCCTTGTGGTTCAGCTCATGCAACTTGTCTGGGTCGAGGAACTGCCCGCTGGCCTTGTCGCGCACCAGCGCATCGTCTTCCCAGCTATCCCACAAGCCTTTGACGACATCGAGGTATTCGTCAGCCAGGCGATAGCGCTCGGCATGGCCCAGATGTTCGGACTTGCCGTAATTGGCCGCGCTGCCCGCCAGCCACGAGGTAACCACGTTCCACCCGGCGCGCCCGCCGCTCAGATGGTCAAGCGAGGCGAACTGGCGCGCCAGATTGAACGCCTCGGTGTAGCTGACCGTGGCCGTGCCGACCAGGCCGATCTGCTGCGTGACCGCCGCCAGCGCCGACAGGATCGTCAAAGGCTCGAAGCGGTTGAGGTAATGCGGCGAGGAGCGCGCGTTGATCGACACGCTGTCTGCAACGAAGAGATAGTCGAACTTGCCGCGCTCAGCCGCCTGGGCCTGGCGGACGTAGAACGGCAGGCTGGTGCTGGCATCTACCTGGGCATCCGGGTGGCGCCAATCGTCCCAACCCGGACCCACGCCGTGAAGAATAAAACCGAGCTTTATTTGCTTTCCAGCCATATTACGTCCTCCTGATTGCTATGTCCAATCTATGGAGTAAAGTGCAGGCCAACCAACGCGGAGGACTTATATCTCCACGAGTTCTGCCAATGCGTCGGCGCGCACTTGGGCTCAACTTGCCAGTGCGATATCTTCTGCCCGCTTGGTCGATTCACGCTGCGCCACTTTCGCACGCACAAGCGGCAGCAATTCGCGGCCATACTGAATGGAGTCGGCAAGCGGTTCGAAGCCGCGGATCAGGAAATGGTCGATACCGACGTCATAATATTCAAGCATCGCATCGGCCACCTGCTCGGGCGTTCCGACAAGCCCGGTGCTGTTGCCTGCCGCGCCCGTCAGCGCCGCAACGCCGGTCCACAGCCGGGTATCGCGGCGTTGTGAACGGGCGGTCTCCAGCAGACGCAGCGAGCCTGCATTGGGCGGGCGATGGCCGCTGGTCGGCTGCCCGGCGGCTTCGCGCAAGGCGCGCACTTGCTCTACTATGGCGTCGGCCTTTTTCCACGCGGCTTCCTCGGTATCGGCGATCACCGGGCGCAGGGAAAGCGAAAAGCCCGGCTTGCGACCATGCTGGGCGGCGGCGTGACGCACCGTGCGTACCACGTCCTGAACCTGCTCCAGCGTTTCGCCCCACAAGGCGTAGACATCGGCATGGCGGCCGGCCACTCCGATGGCTTCGGGCGAGGAGCCGCCGAAGAACACGGGCAGGTTATCGGGCTTGATCGCGCTGAACGCGCCGCGCGCCTGGAAGAAGCGACCGGCATGATCGAACGGCTGCGCCTCGGTCCATTCGCGGCGCAACACCTCCAGATATTCGTCCGTGCGCTGGTAGCGCGTGGCCTTGAGCGAACCAACGTCCCCATCGCGCGCCATTTCCTCGTCCGCGCCGCCGGTTATGATGTGCACCGCGACCCGCCCGCCCGAGAGTTGATCAAGTGTGGCCAGCTGACGCGCCGCCAAGGTGGGCTGGGTAAAGCCGGGGCGATGCGCGACCAGGAAGCCAAGCGTGGTGGTGATCGCCGCCGCATGCGCAGCCACGATCTGGCTTTCGGGCGAGGCCGAGCCGAACGGGATCAGCACGCGATCGAAGCGGCCCTCTTCCTGTGCGCGCGCGGCGGCCTCCACATAATCACGGTCCAGCACGCGGGAACGGGTGGCGGCATGTATTTCGGAATTGTCGTTGAAGCCGATGTAGCCGATGAACTTTACAGTCATGTCGGGGTACTCCTGTTTTTTCCGATACGTCAGATGACGAAAAAGCCGTGGGTGCCGTCCCGCTCCAGTTGCGCTACAAGGCCGTATTCCCAATCGAGATAGGCCTGCATGGCGGCGGCGGGGTTGTCCGTGCCCTCGTAGGGCCGTTTGTAACGACCCTCAGGCCCGCGCGGCGGCGGGGCGCCGTCAGGGCCGGTGGCAAGCTCGCCCGTAAAGTCGGCTTCCAGCACCAGGACTTCCCAGCCCATCTGCGCAAGCCAGGATGCGGTCATGTCGGCACGGGGGCCAAGGTCGTCCGCCAGGACGATCCGCGCGCCGCGTACGGGTGCGAAGTGATCGGTTTCCTGGACCAGCTGGCCACCCGGTGCATTGCGGAACCCCGGCAGGTGCCCGGCGGCATAGGCATCGGGCTGGCGCACGTCGAAACGGTAGAGCGTACGGTGGCTTTCAGCGGCGATGGCGGCAAGCTGCGCCGCGTCGATCCGGCGGACGCCAGCGCGGTAGGAAACGGCCCGCGCCCTCGCCCGTGCCTCATCCACCCCGTCGCAAAGGTCGACGCTTTCCTGCCGCCCGTGCTCCAAATGCTGGCCGGCCAGGGTCCAGCCGATCGTGCCGTTGCGCAAAGCGAAGACGCGGTTGGGGACGCCAGCGTTGATGAGCGACTGCGCGCCGATGATCGAACGGGTGCGCCCCGCGCAATTCACGATGATCGTGGTATCGGGATCGGGCGCGGCGGCGTGTGCCCGCAGCACCAGTTCCGCCCCCGGCACGCTGCGCGCCGTGGGGATGCTCATCGTCGCGTATTCCTCGAAGCGGCGGGCGTCGAGGATGGCGATATCGGCCTTCTCGTCGATCAGCGCGCGCACGTCGCCGGCGGGCAGCGAAGGCGTGCTGCGCCGATGCTCGACCAGTTCGCCGAACGCTTTGGAGTAGCTGTTGACGTCCTCGAACACCTCGTAGCCCGCATCGCGCCAGCCACTGAGACCCCCTTCAAGTTCCTCGACGTGCGTGAAACCAAGATCGCGCAATTGCGCTACGCCTTTGGCTGCCAGCCCCTCACCGTCATCATAGACGGCGATCGGCACGTCCTGGCGTGGCAAACGCCACGGCGCTTCGATCGCGATACGCGCCAGCGGGATCTGCGCGGCGAACAATGGATGGGCCGCAGCAAACTGTGCTTCATCGCGCACGTCCAGGATGGCAATCTCCGTGCGGGCCAGCAAGGCGCTGCGCACCTGTAGGGGGGTGATGGTCATGCTGTCCTCGACACGTCCCAGATGTTGGGCAGGGTGTTGTTCGCGTAGCCCGATCTGAAGGGCCGCTCTTCGCCGTTGGGGCGGAACGTGGCGCGCGTCACCGCGCCGATATTTCCGCCATAGACGTGGATCGAAATCGACGTGCGATCGGCAAAGGCGTTCTCGACCCGGTGGATATCGCCGTCGCGCGGGTCGATCAGTTCCACCTCGCCTTCGCGCAATTCGCGGGTCGGCCCGTACTGCACCAGCGATCCGTCGGACGGTCGCTGGCGAAACCCCTGCACTTTTTCCGCGCCGCGTAGGACGCCGACCAGCCCCCAGACGCGGTGATCATGAATGGGGGTCGCCTGTCCCGGCCCCCACACGAAAGACACGACGCTGAAACGTTCAGCGCTGTCGCAGTGGAGGAGATATTGCTGGTAGCGCGCGGGGTGTGGCCGGGCGAAATCGTCGGGCAGCCAGCCGTCTTTGGCCACCAGCCGGGCCAACAGGCCGCGCCCGCCCGCCAGGATCTCGTTACGGTCCTGCGCGCCGTCAAGCAGCGCCGCAAATGCCCCTACAAAGCGGCGCAGCGGCGTAGTGTCCACCACCGGCTCGGCCTCGGTTAATGGCGAAGGCGCAAACGAAGCGCGCGCGTTCACAGCCGTGCCCCGGCGTGCAGGGCCACGATGTCAGCCGGATGATCCTGCACCAGCGTACCGCCCAGCGCGTCAAGCAAGCGCTGGCGCAAACCGGCCGCGATGCTCGACCGCTCCGCACCGCGCGCGGCGGTAATCCGTTCCTGCGCGACGATCCGACCGCCGTCGAGCAGGATCACGCGGTCCGCCAGGGCAATGGCTTCGTCCACGTCGTGCGTCACCATCATCACCGCCGGACGGTGGCGACGCCATAGCGACAGCACCAGTTCGTGCATGCGCAGGCGCGTCAAGGCGTCCAGCGCGGCAAACGGTTCGTCCAGCAGCAGCAACTGCGGTTCGCGCACCAGCGCGCGCGCCAGGGCGACCCGCTGCGCCTCGCCGCCGGACAAGGTGAGCGGCCATGCATCAAGGCGATGGCCAAGCCCCACTTCCTGCAGCGCATCCTGCGCGGCAGTGCGCGCGTCGCGGCCCTTCAGACCAAGCGCGACGTTGCGCCACACCCGCTTCCACGGCAGCAGCCGTGCATCCTGAAACACCACAGCGCGGTTCGCAGGCACGGTCACGTCCTGGCCTTTGACGTCGTCCAGACCGCCAAGCGTGCGCAGCAGCGTCGTCTTGCCCGAGCCCGAACGGCCCAGCAGCACGACGAACTCTCCGGCCTCGATCTCAAGATCCAGGCCCGATATAATCGTGTTTTGCCCAAAGGTGCGGGTGAAGTTTGTGAGCTTCACGGCGGCCTCACGCGGCGAGCGGGTGGGAGGAAGTGCGGTAAACTGGTTCACTCTGGCGTCCACGGTTCTGTCCTTTGGATCGAAGCGGTACGGCGGTCGGGAAATGGAGGAGACAGGCTTTTGCATCGGGCCCAAACTTCAGTGAGAGACGATTTCGGGGCGCCAGACCAGCGCGCGCCGCTCGATCGCACGCACCAGCCCGTCAGCGGAAAGGCCCAGCGCGGCATAGATCATCAGGCACACCAGAATGATGTCGGTGCGCATGAAATCGCGCGCATTGTTGATGAGATAGCCAAGCCCGGCAGAGGCGTTGATCTGTTCGGCCACCACCAACACCAGGACCGAAATCGACAGCGAATAGCGCAGCCCCACCAGCAGCGATGGCAACGCGCCCGGCAGGATCACATGCCAGATCTGCGCTGGCCGACTCAGGCCCAGGCTCCGCGCGCCTTCCAGCAGGCGCAGATCGGTGCTGCGGATACCGCTGTAGAGATTGAGGTACACCGGGAAGATCGACGCGAAGGCGATCAGCGCGATCTTCGGCGTCTCGCCGATGCCGAACCACACGATGAACAGCGGGGTCAGCGCCAGCGTGGGGATCGTGCGCTTGATCTGCATGATCGGATCGACCGCCACTTCGCCTTTGCGCGACAGGCCGGCGACCAGCGCCAGCACCACGCCAACCGAAATCCCGATCGTAAGCCCGATAACGATGCGCACGAACGACACCCACAGATTGTCCACCAGCTCTCCCGACACGATCATGCCAAACAGCGTCGCCAGCACTTTCGATGGGGCCGCCAGCGTCCGCTCCGGAATTATGCCGGTGCGCGATCCGATCTCCAATGCGAGCAGCAGCAGCAGCGGCGACAGCCAGCGCGCACCGCCAAGGGACCGGTTTAGTTTCGTCAGTACGGACATCGTCAGGCCTTGCGGTTTTGGTCCAAAGAAGCTGGCACCTAACACTCTACTATTTCAATTGAGAATAGCCGTGTGGGGTATTAGCGCGGCTCATAGTGAGCCTTGAAAACGGGCAGCCACCGGCAGGATGTGGCGAAAACGGGGCGGATACGTCGAGGGTCGCCACCTGCTGACGGTAAGACAGAAATACTGCATGGGGTTAAATGTCTACTATTTTGATTGAGAATCACGCATATGTCATGCGCATGTCGTCCAGCCCTACGGGCAGCCCTTGCGGAAAGTTTCAGCGATGCCCGTAAATCTCCCTACAAACCTCCTGCGCAGCTTCGTGGCGATCGTCGATACCGGCTCGATGCTGCACGCATCCGAACGTGTGTTCGTCAGCCAGTCCGCACTCAGTCTGCAGATCAAGCGGCTTGAAGAACTGCTGCAGCAATCGCTGTTCCTGCGCGAAGGCCGCCGCCTGGCGTTGACCGCCCACGGCGACCTAATGCTGGATTACGCGCGCAAGGTTCTGGCGCTGCACGATGAAGCGGTGGCCGCCGTAACCAACGGCCAGTTCTCCGGGCCGGCGCGGATCGGCATGGTGCAGGATTTTGCCGAACTGCTGCTCACCGGCCTGCTGGCCCAGTTCGCCGAGTTACACCCGGAGGCCGAACTGTACGCCCGCGTCGCCGGCACCGCCGAACTGCTCGATCTGCTCGAACGCCGCCAGCTGGACATCGTGCTGGGCTTTGCCGCACCGAACGATAGCCATGCGGTGACGACGGCCCCGATGGCCTGGTTCGGCAAGGAGGAACTGGCGCTGCTCGATACCGTGCCGATCGCGGTTCTCGAACCGCCCTGCCGCTTTCGCGAGGCGGCGATCCGCATGCTGGAGGACGCCGGGCGACCTTATCGGATTACGGTGGAAACCCCGAACCTCACGACCCTGCGCGCCTCGGTCAATGCGGGGCTTGGCATCACCTGCCGCACCGGCATGTTCCTTAACGACGCGCCGATCGACCCCGGTCTTCTGCCCGATCTGCCGCATGTCTCATGCATTCTGCACACCGCGCCGGGGCTTGACGGGCCGACCAGCCAGCTGGCCGCGCTGGCCCGCGAAGTGGTGGCGGGCTTACCTGCCTGACTGACCTTATTCGATAATCTCAAGTTGGCGCGAAGGCTTCTCGTTGGTCGCCCCGCTGCCGCCGCGGCATAGCATTGGCCGTCTTAGATAGCGATAAGAGGCCAAGATGAGCACCAGCCTGACCGACCGTTTCGCCGCCCTCCAGGCCGAGCGCGATCGCACGTGGAGCGCCGAGCAGCTGGCGCACAATGCCGCTGTGCGGCGCGTCCTGGTCGAGCGGCATGACCCCGCCGCCCTGCCCCGGATCGGCGATGCTGTCGCCCCGTTCACGCTGGTGGACCAGCACGGGCGCGACCTGACGCGCGATCAGATCCTTGCCGATGGCTGGGCGGTGCTGGTGTTCTTCCGCTTCGGCGGCTGCCCCGCCTGCAACATCGCCCTGCCCTATTACAACGAAACGCTGCTGCCACGGCTTGAGGCGCGCGGCGTGCGGCTGATCGCTGTCAGCGCCCAGGTGCCGGTGGACCCTGACCTCATCGCGCGCCACAATCTTGGCTTCAAGGTCGCCAGCGATCCCGGCTATGCCCTGGCGCGCGCGCTGGGCATCACCTTCCTGCCCGACGACCAACCGCCCGTTGCGCCCGACCAGAACTGGATCGGCGCGACGCTGGGCACCAACAGCTACGAAATCGACAAGCCCGCCGTCCTCGTCCTCGATCAAGACGCGCGCATCCGCTTTTTCAATGTCAGCCCGGATTGGCTCAAGCGCACGGACAGTGAAACAATCCTCGCTTCACTGCCGCACGAGGCGACCCGCGCCGTGGAAACCGCCGCGCGCTGATCAGGCAGCGGCGCTAAGCGTCGCCCGGTCGCGGCGCGTGACGCCTGCTCAATACCCGCGCACCTTATCCACGACATCACTGGGCTGCTCGCCGCGCGTGTAGCGACTGAGGTCGTCGTGCACTTTTGCCAGCAGGCGATGCCGCACGCGCTGGAAATTGCTGGCGATGTGCGGCGTCAGGCGCACTTTGGGGTGCGTGTACAGCCGATGCCCTTCCGGCAAAGGTTCGGGGTCGGTCACGTCCAGCGTCGCGAAGGCCAGGTGGTCTTCGTCCAACGCCAGCAGGAGCGCGTCGTGATCCACCACCGATCCCCGGGCCACGTTGATCAGGTGCGCATCGGGCCGCACGCGGGAAAGGAATCCTGCGTCTACGAGGCGGCGGGTCTCGGCAGTGGCCGGGAGTGCCAGCACGATGTGGTGCGCCCGCGTCGCGAGTTCGGCCATGCTGCCTGCCAGTTCCACGCCGGCAAGCCCGGCCCCCAGCTGCGTTTCTGGTCCCGAGCGACGCACCGCGATCACATGGGCGCCCAGCGCGATCCCGCGCCGCGCCACCGCCGAACCGATCGCACCCAGGCCGACAATACCGATTGTCGTGCCCGAAACCTGGCCCAGCGAGCGCTGTCTCCAATCGCCGCGCGCATGGATGGTCGCCGCGTCCAGGCCCTTGGCCTGCGCGAAGATCGCGGCGATCACATATTCGGCGATTTCGTCCGATGCGACACCCCGCCCGCACGTCACCAGCGGCGCATCGAGGAGCCATTCGGGGTAGAAATCCACACCCGCCGAACCACAATAGACCCACTGTAGCCGGCCCGGCCATACATCGGGACGCGGCGCCGGACGCGCAAGCCACGCAGGGGTCGGGGCCGCCAGCAGCACATCCGCATCATTCGCGGCAGTCCACGGCGCGTCAGGTGCGGCGCTGACGATTACCGGCCGCGACGGGTGCTGCGCCAGCTCTTGGTTGAAAGCAGCATCGAATTGACTGGCGATGATGAGCGACACGCTCAGACCCCCAGACCGGCGCGCGCCGCCCCAACCAGTACCGTGTCTGCCTGGGGCGAGTGAATGCGGCTGCACAGCACGTCGCGGTAATGACGCTCCAGCGGATTGCGGCGGCTCATACCGGGATTGCCGGTCAACTCCAGACCGATGGCGACTGCCTGGATCGCATTGGCGTTGGCGATATGCTTGAGCAGATTGGCTTCGACCGGCGAAGGCACAGCGCCACGATCAGCCGCCTCGGCGGCGGTGTCGATCAGCACGCGATTGGCGTACAGCAGCGCTTCGATTTCGCCGAACTTTTCCTGAACGCGCGGCAGCGTGGCCAGCGATGCGCCAAGGTTGGTGGGCACGCGCTCGTTCAGATACCCGGCCAGCCAGTCACGGGCCGCGCGCGCGACGCCGTCGTAGATCGTGGCGATGGCCAGCGCGTTCCACAGCATCTGCCCGTTGGCGCTGCCCGGTTGCGGTGCCCATTCCTGCGGCCAGCGCACATCGACGGCGTGATCAAGCGGCGTCAGCACATCATCGAACACCACCTTGTGGCTCACGGTGGCGCGCATGCCCAGATGATCCCACTCGGGTACGATAGTGATGCCCGGCGTCGCCGGATCGACCAGGAAAGTACCGACCTTTGGCTGCTCGTCGTCGGTTCGCGCCCACACCGCGAACCAGTCCAACCCGGTCGAACCGGTCGCGTAGATCTTCTCGCCGCTGATCCGCCATCCTTCCGAAGTGCGCCGCGCGGTGGTCTTGGGCAGGCCGCCGCGCACCGGAGTGCCCAGTTCCGGCTCCACCCGAAAGGTGCCGATGAGGCCACGCCCCTGCACCGCTTCGCGCGCCAGCTGGCGATAGAGGGCCTTGGGCCAACGGTCGTTCTTGTCAGGCGCGGCATGAAACGCATAAGTCATGAACAGGATCAGAGCGGTGGACGGCTCGCCCTGGGCGACGGCGCCAAGCACGCGCATCGCCTCGCGATAGCTGCCGCCATGCCCGCCCAGCGCGGGGTCCACGGTCAGGCCGATCAGCCCTTCGCGCGCGAGCAGATCGAAGTTGGCGCGCGGAAATTCGCCCGACCGGTCATAGCGCTCGGCGCTCAGCGCGAGTTCCGCAGTGATCGCGCGCAGGGTTTCATCGCCTGGCGCTGTCGGCGCGCCGAGCGGAGAGGCCAGTGCGACCATCTCAGATCTCCTTGAGGATAACGGGATTGAAACTGTCCACCCACAAGGGGCGGATATCGACGCGCCTGGGAATGAGGCCCGCCTTGGTAAACACGTCGGCGACCTGCTGCTGCGATCCGATCGCGTCCGCGGTTACCGGTCGCAAGGCATAGTCGGCGCTGCAATGGTGGAACTGATCGCGCACGTAAGCCGCGTCCACGCCGATATCGGCGGCGACGATATCGGCCCAGAGATCCTTGTTCTGCGCGGCCCAGTGATAGCCCTTCTGCAACAGGCCCAGATAGCGCCCGATCCATTCGGACTTCTGTTTGTCGGCAATGGCATCAATGTGAGCGGACATGATGTAGTTGCCGGACAGGAAACCGAGCGCGGTTTTCAGCACCCGCGCGCCCTCTGTCGCCTGCGCGCGCTGGATCGGGAAGCCATAGATGGCCCAGGCATCAAGCGACCCGCGCGAGAACGCGGCGGCGCCATCGGGAACCGTCATCGCCACCGGCTCGATATCGCTCCACGCCAGACCTACCGAGGACAGCATGCGGATGAGGAAATACTGCGAGGTCGTCGCCCGCACATACCCCACGCGCTTGCCCTTGAGATCGGCCAGCGTCCTGATTGGCGATCCCTTGGGGACGAGCACGACCTGGTTGTTCACGTCGCCGCGCAGCACCGCGATCTGGCGAAAGTTCTGGACGGCAGACGCGGCTGCGAACACCGGTGGGATTTCGCTGGTTCCGCCGAAATCGAGCGAGCCCGAATTGAACGCCTCTATCACCAGCTGGCCGGATTGAAATTCGGAATAGGCAACCGGAAAGTCCGGTTTCAGCCCGGCGTGCCTGAACAGCAGCCGGGTATCGCTCTCCCCCTTGCCGGTGATCGGGATGCGCAGGGCCGAGGTGCTGCCTGTAGTCGAGCAACCGGCCAGCGCCGTCGCCAGCAGGGCACTACCGCCCCACAGCACCGCGCGCCGGTCGAAATGTGCTGTTTTCGCAATCATGCTGGGCGAGCGTCCTCACGGTAATCAGTCGGCTGACCTGTGGGGGACGCCGGACGATTACGGCAAATGAGTTCTCTTGCGCCGCCGTTGAGCTTTGCCAATCGAGCCCGCTCCCAGGGCGTGATAGCCGCCCGGCACCTACAGACCTTCGCCCTCCACCCAATGGGCGTTAGTGAGGTAGCGCGCCAGATCCCAGACTTGCCGGCGGATGTCCGGCACCGCGACGATCTCCCAGGCCTCACCCTTTGTGATCGGCCCCACGGCGAAAAGATCGTCCTGCCGCTCTCCCCATGCGTCAAGGACATTGCCGGTGTGCGATACGTCCAGACCAAGACGATGGGCGTCGGCGCGCACGCGGCGCTGCTGCAAAAGGTCCCGGATCAAGGGATCGGAGGCATGGGTCAGGTCCCCGTCCGGGCCAGTGCACGTAACGATCAGGCCGACCTGCACACTGTCCCGATCGTCCGTTCCTCTGGGCCGCCAGATTACCCGTGCACTGCCATTTTCCGGGCCATTTTCCGGGGTGGCGCTGACCAGCTTGCCCGCCACGAAACGCAGCCGCCCTTCCCGCTCCAGCGCCGCGATCTGTTCGCCGATCTCCGGCGCCAGGCGATGGCGGTGCACATCCCAGTAGGGCCGCAGATGGCGCAGGAAGCGCGCCTGGCCGGCATGATCGTGCCGGCGCCAGATGTTTTGCGTGTGCGGGCGCAGTTCATCCACCGCAACCCGCCACTCCACTTGCGAAGCACGTGCGCGCACCTGTTGCAAAAGCTGCGATCCCCGGGCCTCCGGTGCGGCAACCCGCTCCACGCTCGGGCCGCTCAGCGCATGCGATCGCGGCTTGAGGCCGCGCCGGGACAGCGCGGTATAACGCCCGCGATAGCCGGCCCGCTCCAGCGAGAGCACGCCGTCAATCGCCGTCAGCCCGCTTCCCAACAGCAGAACCTCATTCACGGCGTCGAGCCTGGGATAGCCGGCAGCCTGCCAGGGGTTGGTGAAGCAGATCTCCGGCGGCAGGTCCGACAAGGCGGGATGCAGCGAGGGCGGGAAGTTGCCCAGCGCCAGCACTACCGTACGGCAGGCCAGTTCCTCGCTGCCATCCAGCGTCAGGACCACGCGTTCATCCTCGAACCGGGCGGCGGTGGCTTCGCCGGCTTTGACCGCGCCGCGCCCGTCTGCTGCAGCCAGCGTTTCGTCCAGTAAATCGCGCAGATATTCGCCGTAGATGCGGCGCGGCACGAAGCGATTGACCGCGTCGCTGCCCGACACCCCGAGCCAGCGCACGAAGTGGCCCAGATCGTCGGGAAACGCGCTCATGTTCGCCGCCCGTACATTGAGCAGGTGTTCGGGCCGCGCCGTGCCGAAGGCCAGGCCGGTTGCCATCTGCGTTACCGCGCGTTCGATCAGCACCACGCGCGCACCATGGCGCAGCAGGTTGATCGTCAACAGGGTGCCGCTGAAACCCCCTCCCACGACTGCGACCGGCAGTGTCTCGCGCGATGGGGTTGATGGCATGGAGAACTGCTTTCCTTGTTATGCGAGGCTTGGGAGCAATGAACGGTGCGCGGTATCCCCCGTTCCACGCCGGTCTGGCAATCGAGATCTTGTCTGCACCATGGCGGGACCATTGAGCGCATCTCATGGAACGATTGAAACTCGTCATTTGATGCGCGTTCGCTGCTCTCGTATCGGCAGGGCAACGTGAGCGAGGCGGGTGGGCAACCAGGCCGGTGACGGGCGCTGGCCTCAGCCGCAACCCGCCGCGCAACATTTTCACTGCAGGACCCGCACGCGCGGACCTGCCACCCGACATGATGAAAGCCGCCTTGTCGTGCCCCATCCCCCGGATGGCGGCCCGCCTTCGTGCGCTCTGCATCCACTTGGGCAAGCCGGCGGCTTTGCCCTCCCACGCAACTATGTGACGAACAACAAAGGGAATTATGTATGTCATCCGTGCTCCTGCGCTCCACCCTGCTTGCGGCGAGCGCACTGATCGTGCCGGGCACAGCGTGGGCCGCCGACGCCGCGCCGGTGGCGGCTGATGCCGCTGCAGACGCGTCGACTGGGACCGAGATCGTCGTCACGGGTCGGTACAAGGGTGATGACGTCAGCAAGGTGCCGATCGCGATCACGGCGCTGACGTCCCAGCAGATCGATTCGGTCCCCGGTGATTTCAACATCCGGACCTTGCAGCGCTTCTCGCCCAGCTTGTCGGTGCAGGGCTTCAGCGTGCGCAACCAGACGATCACCATCCGGGGCCTTGGCACCAACAGCGGTCAGGCCAACGAAGGCCTGGACCAAGGTGTGGGCATCTACATCGACGGCGTATATTACGCGCGCACCGGCACCGCGGTTTCCGACCTGCTCGACGTGCAAAGCCTGCAGGTCCTGCGCGGCCCCCAAGGCACCCTGTTCGGCAAGAATACCGTGGCGGGCGCGATCGATATCCGCACGCGTGAACCCAGCTTCACGCCAGAGGGCTCGTTCGGGCTGACATATGGCAACTACAACTACATTCGCGCGCAGGCATCCGCATCGGTGCCGATCTCGGACACGCTGGCAATCCGCATCGCCGGCTCGTCCAACGTGCGCGACGGTACGATCTACAACAGCACCTACAAGGACAAGTGGGATGACCGGCACAGCTATTCAGGCAAGCTGGACGTGCTGTGGAAGCCGACCGACACCACCAAGGTCCGCCTGATCGGTGACTATGGCACGCTGTACGGCACGATCGGATTCACCACTGTCGCCAGCGTTCTTTCCCCCACCTTGGCCAATGGCACCAAAGTTGCGCGCGATTTCTATGCGAAGGCCGCTTCGGTCGGCTATACCCTGCCGGACAAGGGCGAGTTCGATCGCATCACCGACATTAACAGCAGCCACGATCAAAAGCTCAACACGGGCGGTGTATCGCTGCATGTGGACCAGGAGGTGGGTAACGCCATCCTCACCGCGATCACCGCATACCGATTCTGGAACTACTTCCCGCATTACGACGGAGACCAGACCGGCGCTGAAATTTACGGCAACTCCACCGTCGGCCCGCATCAGAAACAGTTCAGCCAGGAACTGCGCATCAGTTCGGCCACGCCCGGTCCGCTGCAATATACCGCCGGCCTCTATTACTTCTGGCAGAAGCAGACGAACTACCAGAACACGGTTTACGGCAAGGATGCGGCCAAGTGGCTGATCAACCCATCCGGGCCCGACGCGCTGCTGAACGGCCTGGAAGCCAACGCGATCACCAAGCCGGAAACCAACAGCTACGCCGCGTTCGGTCAGTTGACCTGGACGTTCACGCCCCGGCTGAGCGTGACGGGTGGCCTGCGCTATACGTGGGAGAAGAAAAGCGGCAGTTACGCTGCCACCCAGGACGGCGATGTGGCCGCCGTGTCCACCCTTGGCGCCTACGCCGCCACCGCCCAGGCGATCCGCAATGCCTACGCACCATCGGGCGGCGACTATTACGTGTCGAAAGGCGCGGGCAATGTCTCGGGCCTGCTCAGCCTCAATTATCAGGCCACTGACAATGCCAGCTTCTACGCAACCTATTCGCGCGGGTACAAGTCGGCAGCCGTCAATCTGGTTCGCCAGAATGCGGGCCTCGATGTGTTCATCAAGCCGGAAAAGGTCGATGCCTTCGAACTGGGCCTCAAGGCCCAGTTGTTCCAGAACAGGCTGACCTTCAATACCGCGCTGTTCTGGACCAACGTCGATAACTATCAGGCCAACATCTACGACACCGACAATCGTGTCACGTATCTCAGCAACGCCGGCAAGGTGCGTTCGCGCGGCGCCGAAGTTGACATTCGCGCAACCCCTGTCGAGGGCCTTACGCTCACCGCTTCGGGTGCGTTCACCGATGCCAAATACGTGCGCTACACCAATGCCCTGTGCCCCTATGCGCAGTCGTACCAAAGCTACTGCGACATTTCGGGCCAGCGCCTGAGCGGCGTGTCGAAGTGGGCCGGCTCGATCTGGGGTGAATATGCCACGCCGGTCGGCGGCGGCAACAGCGCCTATGTCGGCGGCGACGTGGCGTATCGCTCGTCGTTCTACTCGACTGTCAACGACGATCCTTACGCCAAGGCACCCGCCTATACGCTGGTCGGCGCGCGCGTGGGTGTGCGTGCGGACAAGGGGAACTGGGATGTCTCGGTATGGGCCGCGAACCTTCTGAACGAGAAATACTGGAACACCCTGGCGGTCAGCAGCACCGTGGGCATCGTGCAAGGCGTGCTGGGCGATCCGCGCACCTACGGCGTCACCTTGCGCACCACCTTCTAAAGCGCGGGGAAACGGGCCGGCGCTATGTGAAGCGCCGGCCCGCCTTTCGTCGGCCTCTTAGGCCGCCCACACAAAAGCCCGCCGCCCTTTGCAGGACGGCGGGCTTTTTACGCAGGTGGGCTGCAGCAGTCAGGCCGCGTCGCAGCGCACTGCCTGTATCTCATGGCGATTGCGCGGGATCGGCAGACCCAGATTGCCACGCAGCGTTTGCGCTTCGTATTCGGTGCGGAACAGCCCACGCGCCTGCAGGATCGGCACCACCTCGTTCACGAAGCGGCGAAACTGCTCCGGATGGCCCATGTGGACGTTAAGACCATCCAGCGCCCGCCCCTCGAACCAGCGCTGAATTTCATCGGCGACCGTCTCAGCCGAACCCGCGAAAGGACTGCCACGTCCGATACGCGCCCGTTCCACTGCCTGCCGCAAAGTCAGACCCTGCTCCACGGCAAGCTCGGTGATGGCCTTGGCATGGGTGTAAAAGCTGCTTTTGGCATGCTCCAGCGCCGCAATGGGGAACGGCGCATCGGGATCGTACTGGCGGAAATCGTGCCAGCCGAACGGTCGTCCGAATTCTGCCAGGGCCTGCGCGAAGCTCTGATCGACACTGCGATAATGCCGCTCGATCGCCTTGCCGTCCTCGTCGGTGTCACCCACGTAGACCGTAAATCCGGGCAGGATGACGATCTGGTCAGGATCGCGGCCCAGGCGCGCGGCGCGGCCTTTCAGGTCGGCATAGAACGCCTGCCCCTGCTCGATCGTGGCGGCATGGGTGAAAATCGCATCGGCGATTGTGGCCCCCAGATCGCGCCCCTGATCGCTATCGCCCGCCTGAAAGATCACCGGTTCCCCCTGTGGCGAACGCTGGATGTTGAGCGGGCCGACCACCTGAAAGAACTCACCCTTGTGGTCCAGCCGGTGCAGCTTTTCGGGATTGAGGAACTGCCCGGTCGCGCGGTCACGCACGAGCGCCCCATCCTCCCACGACGACCACAGCCCGCGCGCAACATCGAGGAACTCGCTCGCCCGGCGATAGCGGGTGTGGTAGTCGAAATGCTCGGGCTGGCTGAAGTTGCCGGCCGTGCCCGCGTCCCCGCTGGTGACCACGTTCCACCCTGCCCGGCCCTTGCTGATGAGGTCGAGCGAGGCGAACCGGCGGGCCACGTTGAACGGATCATTGTACGAGGTGGTCAGCGTGCCGACCAGGCCGATTTGGCTAGTGGCGACAGCCAGGGCGGAGAGCACCGTCAGCGGCTCCAGCCGATTGAGGTAGTGCGGCGGTGAATTGGCGGTGATGAACTGGCTGTCGACGATGAACACGAGGTCGAATTTGGCCGCTTCCGCCTGGCGCACCACATCGATGTACCAGTCGATGTTGACGCTGGCATCGACCGGAATTTCGGGATCGAGCCAGCGGTTGCTATCGCCGGGGCCACCGACGCCGGTAGGCACGAGGCCCAGTTTCAATTGGCGCTGCCTGGTCATATCGAAACCTCCTTGGTCACGCGTCGAAGCCGGGAAGCTGGCGCGCGGCTTTGCGCAAGGCTGCTTCCCACACGAGATCGTAATGCGATTTCTCACCTTCCGATGGCGCCCGTTCGCGTCCGATCTGGCGGCGCACTTCTTCCTGCGCCGCTTCCGGGGCGATCAGCACATTGTCACGCCCGATGCTGAGCGTGCGCACTTGCGCGCTGCACGCCGCCTCCAGATGATAGATCCCGCTGAACGCCTCGCCCACCGAAGCCCCCAGCGCCAGGGTGCCGTGGTTGCGCAGCAGCATGATGCTGGTGTCGCCCAGGTCCGCTACCAACCGCTCCCGCTCATCCAGGTTGAGCGCGACGCCTTCGTAGTCATGATAGGACAGGCGCGGGATCAGAGCGAGGGATCGCTGATTAAGCGGCAGCAGCCCTTCGGCATGAGCCGATACGGCCATGCCGTCCGCCGTATGGAAGTGCGCGATGAACAAGGCATCCTCGCGCGCGCCGTGGATGGCGGAGTGGATCACGTAGCCTGCATAATTGATGCCGTAAGCGCTCTCGCCAATGATGTTGCCATCAAGATCGACCTTGACGAGACTGGACGCGGTGATCTCGTCGAACATCAGGCCGAACGGGTTGATCAGAAAGTGATGATCCGGCCCCGGCACGCGGGCGGAAATGTGGGTATAGATGAAGTCGTCCCAACCGTAGATCGCGGACAGACGATAGAACGCGGCAAGATCAATGCGGACTTTCCATTCCGCTTCGCTGATGCCGGGATCGCGGAAAAATGCTTCCTTGAGAACTGTGGCCATTGGGGGCTCCGTTGATCGTGATGTCGGGAAAAGGGTTCAAGCGGCGAGGATGCCGGTGTCTATGATCTTGGCGAGATCGACGTGCGCGGGCATTTCGCCGTCAGCATAGAAGCGGTCCGCCACGCGCTGCAGTGGTGCCAGCACGGCCGGAGTTGGCGCGACCATTGGCCCGTTCTGACGCTGCACCAGCGCCAGCGAAAGTTTCGGATCGAGCTTGGTTACCTTGGCGAATACCTGTGCATACGCGGCCGGGTTGGCGATCACCCAGTCCTTGGCCCGCTTCATCCGCGCGATGGCATCCCTAATCGCGGCGCGCTTGGCCGGATCGCGTAGCGACGCTTCGTTGGCGGCGATCAGGGTCAGGTTGGAATTTATGCCGGTGCCATCACGCAGCACACGTGCGCCTGCGGTTTCAGCCGCGAGTTGATAGGTGCCGAAGGTCGCCCAGGCGTCGATCCGGTTCGATGCGAACGCCGCCGCAGCATCGTTGGGCAACATGAAGCCGATCTTCACTTCGTGATGATCGACCCCGGCTTCCTTCAGCGCCTCAAGCAGCAGGTAATGGGAAATGCTGCCGCGCGCGCTGGAGACGATGACCTGCCGCCCCTTGAGCTGCGCCACCGATCTGATTGGCGAACCGGCAGGCACGATGATGGCAATGTCGCGCGGCGAGCCGACAGAGGCAGCGACGATCTTGAGCGGCGCGCCGGCAGCGGCAGCCAGCACCACCGGCAGATCGCCTGCAGGCGCGGTGTCCACAGCGCCCGCAGCCAGGGCCTCCAGTAACGGCGCGGCACCTGAAAAACTGGCCCATTCATAGGTATAGGGCACGTCTTTCAGGGCGCCGGCAGCTTCCAGTTGAGACTGGATCAGATGAAGCTGATCGCCCAGCACCAGGCTTGTCCGACCGTTCTTGCCACCCCCGCCACACGCGGCCAGGCCCACCGTGGCGCCGATGGCGCCCACCCCTGCCAGTACGGCACGCCGGTTGGCAAAGCCTAACCGCCCGGTAAACGCGTTCGCAAACGCCTGATCCGACATCGTCCATCCTTGGAAAATCCTCAGATGTGACCAACACAATTCCCTGCGACGGACAATTTGGCATTTCTCGTTCGAACACGGGATAATTCATAAGTGGGCTGTGAACAGCGGTAGCATTCTGATTGTAGAGGTTGCCCGGATTGCGTTCGCGGATTTGCTGTAAGAGCAAGCTGAGCTTGAAGAATTGGACCAGCCGGCAGACCACATTGTCGTTTTCGGGAAGCACGGTGCGCGCGGCATGGACGCGTTCAACCTGTGTCCTGGCCAACAGCACGGTATAACAAGCCGGATCGCGCGCCAGGTCGCGCGAGGGGGAGCGCATTGCCACTCCGCAATCCACCAGGCGGTGATGCTGCACCAAGCACTTGGGTGGGATCACGCATAGTCCCTATCCCCCCATTCGGAGATGATCACGAATTTCCTGTCGTCAGCGATCTTTGTCGCGTGGCCTGCAAGGCATCGGGAGAGGAAAATGATGCAAAATCTGGGCCGATTGTTCGCGTTTGCTGCGATTGCACTGATGCTACCCGTTTCCGTGTCTGCGGCCGCTCCGTCCGGCATGGAAATGGTGCGTATCCCCGCAGGACGCTTCGTCATGGGGTCCTCCGAAGCGGAGACTGCCCGCGAGCAGGCACTGACACATCATACGGGCAACCCGCTCGACGATGACTATGCCCCGCGCGAAAAGCCCCAGCACGCAGTCTCGATACCCGCCTTCGAGATCGGTCGTTACATGGTGACGATGGCCGATTTTGACGAGTTCACGCGGGCAACGGGCTTCGGGGCCAAAGGCTGCTATGCATATGCAGGAACGGCTTATGCAATGCGGGCTGATGCCGACTGGCAGAGTACCGGCTTTCCGCAGTCCCCCACCCATCCCGTCACCTGCGTTAATTTTGCTGATGCGCAGGCCTATATCGCCTGGTATTCAAAGAAGACCGGGCGCACATACCGCCTGCCTTCGGAGGCGGAGTTTGAATACGCCACCCGCGCCGGCACCACGACTTCGCGCTATTGGGGCGATGACATCAAGTTGCAGTGCGTTTACGCGAATGGCGCCGACCTGACGGTGGGCGCGCGCGACAAGGACTGGGTGGTCGCCCAGTGCCATGACGACTTCTACGGCCCCTCGCCAGTCGGCACGTTTGCCCCGAATGCCTGGGGTCTCTACGACATGATCGGCGACCTCTACCAGCTCACGCAGGACTGCTGGCACGACACGTACGAAGGCGCGCCCACAGACGGCAGGGCGTGGACATCGGGGGACTGCAAGCTGCGGACGATCCGCGGCGGATCGCACAGCCCCCACCCCGGCAGCATGCGTTCGGCCAGCCGCGTTATGCAAAACGACGTCCGCTCGGTATTCGTCGGATTTCGCATGGCCCGCACCCTTCCGTGACGGACATGAACGCCCCGCTTTCGTAAGGCCGAGCAGCGACTAGATGTCGGCGCACCTCCCACCCGCAGACATGCGCTATCGCGGGGGCGCGCGCTCGGCGGCCAGCCGTTCGTCCAGGGCGCGTTCGTAACGATCCGCGAGCGTGCGGCATGCACCCGGCACACGAAAGGCGTTGTCCTGCGGATCGGCTAGAAAACGGGCACGCTTGGCCTCACCGTCAGAGTGTTCGGGATGGCCGGTGATCAGAATATCGCACGGCAGGGCGCGGACGGTGGCAAAGCTGCGGCGGAAGGCGGGGATTGCACCGGCGTGGACGGGATCCGACCAGCGATAGACGCCATCGGTCAGCGAATTGAGGCTGGCCGCGAACACGATCTGCGCGCAATCCGCGCCTTCGCACGATGTCCATGACCAGCTTGCGCTGCCCGGTGTGTGGCCCGGTGTCGCATGAGCGACGATCGCAGTGTTGCCCATGCGAAGCGTCTCGCCATCCCGCGCGATGTGCACGCGGCGCACGGCGGGAAAGGCGAACAAGGTCGCCTGCTGCGGGTCGTCCGCGCCGCTACGGCCAGCGCGCAGGACCTTGGCGCCCGCGCGGGTCGCCCAAACCGCAGCGCCGCTGTCCCACGCCAGAGCGGCAATGCCGCCGGCATGGTCATAATGCGGTTCGCTGCTGAGGATCAGTTTTACGTCGGAAATGTCGAAACCGGCGGCACGCAGGTTGGCCTCGATAAGCGGCGCGGCCTGCGGAAGGCCGGCGTCGATGAGCACCAGCCCGGCGCCAGTGTCGATCAGCACCACGTTCATGTGGACCGTTCCGACCAGCCAGGTTCCGCCATGAATACGCATCGGCACTTGGGGTTCCAGCCAGCGCGGGGCCAGTTCGGGTGCGATCGGCCGGGTCAGTGGGTCCGGCATCGGCGGCGCCGCCCCGAACGTCCAGAACGCGAGCAACGCAAGCAGCGATCGGGCAGCGGATGATTTCATGCGATCATGACCCTATCTGCCCTCGAAATCTGACAACGCGGTCCATCCGGACCGCAAGGGTGGAACGCGCCACCACGCGCGACCACACGTCAGACGGGCGGCGGCGGGTCGATGGCATCATCGGCTGAATTCGCCCGGGACGAGGCCTTGACCCGATCGATCAGCGCAATAAGGCGCGCCGCATCGTGGCCGGTCGGACAGCGATGTGCACGCCCGCGTGTCGCCTCGGCGAACTCGTGCAACTGAGCCGTGAAATAATGCGCCAGCGTCCGTCCGCCCATGCGGCGCGGATCGATCAGCACACCGGCGGGCGGCGCAACCAGCACGTCGCCATTCCAGCTGAGGATTTCGCCATGCTCGATTTCCAGCACACCCTTGTCGAAATGCAGCACCTTCCGGTCCAGTACGGAAGGCTGATTGTAGGAAATGTGCACGCTCGCCATCCGCCGGCCGGGATAGGCCATGAGGATCATTGCTTCGTCTTCGCCGGCCCAGCCCGACTGGTGCCGCGCGGCTTCGACGTGGACGCGCACCGGGTCGTCCCCGTCCATCATCAGTTGCACGAAGTCCAGCGCATGCGGAGCGAAAAGCGAGAGAATCAGCCCGTCCTCGGCGCTGCGTTGCGCCCACCACGGGGCCTGCGGTCCGTCCCAGTGGACGCAGGACGAAACCTCGACCGCACGCAGACGCCCGAACCTCTCTGCGTTATCGACGATGTAGCGCACGGCGGCATTGTGGCGGAAAGTATGGCCCGCCGCCAGCACGAGCCCGCGCGCCTCTGCCTCCCTCGCAAGCTCCGCCGCCTCCTCGCCAGTCTCGGCGACCGGTTTTTCGACCAGGACATGCCTGCCCGCAACCAGCGCCGCCAGCGCCTGCGCGGCATGAAGGTGGTTGGGCGTGGCAATCAGCACCGCCTCGACCTCGGTCATCGCCAGCGCCTCTTCCAGCGTTGCACAGGCGGCTGCCCCGAAGGGCTGTGCGGCCTCCTGCGCGGCAGCGAGGTTGAAGTCCACCGCGGCGACAATGCGGATGTCCGCGGGCAGTGCCGCTGCGGCGGCAAAGTGCGACGCGGAAATGCGGCCGCAGCCAATTACGGCCAGGCCCAGCGGCTTGTCGTCGATGTCAGGCATTGAACCGTCCTGCGGATTTGGACGCGGCGATACGCGGCGATCGGCCCGAATGCTCGGGATGTTCGTCCACGAAGCGCCAGATCATCGCCGCCGCCAGCAGCTTGGCTATGCCCGGAACCGTGGCGAAGCTCATGACGATGCCGGCGACCGAAGCGGGTGACTGCGGCAGGCCTGCACGCGCAGCGCCGGCGTCAAAACCGTAGAGCGACAGGATCAGCCCAACCACGAGGGTGCCGCCCAGCGCGATGCCAGCCTTTTCGATAACCGACCAGATCGCGGAATAGGAACCGGCGCGATTCTCGCCATAATCGCTGCGCGCACCCGCGATGCTGTCGGATAGAAGGGACAGCACGATAGTGCCCCAGCCCGCGTTGCACGCTGCGGTGAGTCCAGCCAGGACATAGGCCACCTCGATCGGCGCTTGCGGGAACCAACCCCAAACCAGCGTGAAAAGTCCGTGCCCGGCAGCGGCGATGACGTATGTCGGCGTCTTGCCGATGCGCCGCGCCACCATGACCCACAGCGGCGTTGCGGCCATGACCGCGCAGGCCATGATCGCCGACATCACCCCGATGTGGTGGAACGGCTGGGGCAGGCCCATCGCGTACTTCACGAAGAACGGGAAGCTGGCGTAGGAGATCCCCGCCGCCACGGTCATGACGATCGCTGACAGGCACAGGATCATGAACCGGCGGTCCGTGAACGCGCGCGGCAGGTCTTTGACTGCGAAGGGCTTTCCAGGGTTCGCTGGCGCCGGAATACGACTGGCGAAGTGCCACGCGATCGTCAGGCACAAAAGGCAGACCAGGCCGATGACGCCCATGGTTATCAGGTGCGCCTTGCGGTCGGCACCCAGCACGCTCACCAGCATCGGCGCCGCCGAGGAACTGAGCAGAATGCCCAGGCCGGTGAAGCCATGCTTCCAGCCCATCAGCTCGGTCCGCTCGACCGGATCGGCGGACATCTCGGAAAATTGTGCGAGGTACGGCACCGAGAACGCCGAGTAGACCGCCATGTAGGCGCTGAACGTAACGACGACCCAAGTTACCTGGAACGCCGTCGTGCCGGCCGGTACGGCGAACACGGCCAGCATCGCAAACGGCGCCGAAATTCCTCCGACAAGAAGCCAGCGGCGGCGCGGGAAGTACGCCGCCATACGATCGGAAGCGACGCCCACCCCAAGATCGAAAACCAGCGCGAACACCACCTTGGGGACGAAGATCGCCGTTCCCGCGATGCCCGGCGCGATCCCCACCACGTTGGTGAGGTAGAACAGCAGCAGCAACGACGGCGCATCGCGGAATAACTGGCTGGCAACCTGCCCGATCCCGAAACCGGCCTTCGTCGAAAAAGGGAGGCGTCCATCGGGACGCACTGGGGAGGACATCATTGGCGCAACCTGTGTGTTCTGGTCCAATCCACCGTGCCGAATAACGGGACGAGAGGCGAGCCGGGCAGATGAATCTCCGGTGGCCGGATAGAAATTACCCTGACCCGGAGGATTCTAAAGAAAGTCCCCACCCGATCCGCCACGCATGCGCCAAGCGCCGGTATCTCAGCCTTCTACGAGCATCACGCTCACGTCGGCGATACCTTCGCGCAGCTTTTTGACGTCCGCGTATTCGGGCGAGTTCCAGAACGTCATCGCCATCTCGGCGTCCGGCCATTCCATGATCACCGCGCCGCCACCTTCGTAGCCCTCGCCTTCCAGTATGCGACCCTGTCGACCGCGCAGCAGGTAGCGGGCGCCGTGGCGCTGCGCCAGTTCCGCGACCGCAGGGGAATAGAGCCGGGTGAAGGCTTCGCGGTCATGGACCTTGGTGGTGATGACGAACCATGCGGGCATAGGAAACCTCTTGTTTGGGGCCGTGCGGTCGTACCCGGCAGGTTCAGCGGATCAGGGCTGCGTCTTCCAGGCTCTGGAACATGGCCTGGCGCATCAGATAGGCCCGGCGACGCGCGTCATCCTGCTGGATCGCCAGCAATTCGCGACGACGTGCCTCATGCGCCGCACCTGCGCCGCCACTGATGAACGCCATGTTCTGCTTGGTCTGGCTCTGGATGAACGAGTGCGTCACTTCGCGCCGCTGCCGTTCGTATAAGGACAGGTTCGGGTCTGCCTGCGCTTGTCCTTTCAGCACCGGAAGCAGCTTTTCGAACAGGTTGAACACGTCATGCAAACCCGAGTTCATGCCAAAGCCGCCCAGCGGGTTGTTGAGATGGGCGGCGTCGCCCACGATCATCACTCGGCCTTCGCGGAACGATTTCGCGACGCGCTGGTGCACCTTGTACAGCGTGCGATGTTGCGTGTTCACCGAAGCCCCGCTGCCGATCAGACGATCGAAGATCGCATTCTTGTTCACATCCGACGTCAGCTCTGCCTCGTCTACAGCCCCGTTCACGGGCACCAGCACGCGCCACACCGACGGCACGCGCAACAGCACCAGCCATTCGCTGGGATCCGACACGTAGTTCACGTAAGAAAGGTCGGGCAGATACGCGGCCAGATCGGTTTCGGTTGACAGCGTCAGGAACCGCTCGGGATACGTAAATCCGTCAAATTCGATGCCAAGCCACTTGCGCACGACCGAGTTCGCGCCGTCCGCACCGATCAGGAAATCGGCGCGGATGCGCTCGATACCCGTCATCGTCTCGACCGACAGATCCACACCGGCATCATCCTGGACAAATGACAGCAGACGATTGCCGAACCGCACGTCGGCTTGCGGGTGGGTTTCCAACCCTTCCGCAAGAGCGCGGGACAAGTGATATTGCTCGCACTGGATGCGGAACGGATAACGGGTGATGTCGGACAGTTCGCTCAGGTCGAACTCTATCTTTTCGCCTGACCCACGGTCGCGCCACTGGTAGACCGGCGCTTTCAAACCCTTGTCGAGCAGCATCGGGGTGATGCCGATCTGGTCAAGCATCTCAAGGGTTGGTGGATGGAAAGTAGAGGCGCGCAGATCGCGGGCGCAGTCCTGCCCGGCCTCCAGCACGATCACCGATATGCCGGCCTGGGCAAGCAATGTGGCCATGACGGTGCCCACGGGGCCGGCGCCGGCAATCGCCACCTGGCAACGATCTATCCCTGACATTTTTGAGGAAACTCCAATCTTTAGTACGCAGAGGCCTATTCCCGGCTATCTGCGTCTGGGCACGCACTGCGGGATCTATCCGACACTCGGTGGCCGGATCGGCGGGACGATGAGGTAGGCGGTCAGACCCGGGGTGTGGGCGCGGCCGTGGGCGCGGGCGATGGCACAGACTTGATGGTGTCGAGCCAGGACTTGATGTCGCGCGTGAACTTTTCGGGGTTCTCCCACATCGGGAAGTGCCCAAGGTCGGGGTACGTGATCAGCGTGACCGGGGCATGCGTGAAGCGCTTCACCGAGGCTTGCGGGCCTTGGGATATGACGTCGTCGTACGTGCACCACTGCAGCAGAACCGGCACGCGCACCGCCTCGGCAACCGCGCCCACGTCCGAAGTCTGGAACGCCTTGACGTTGGCCTGGATGTACTGCGCCTGCCGTTCGAGCGCGCCGGGCAGGTTGTTCATGTCGTAGATCTGGTCGACCATGCGTTCGGTGGGGTGGAACCCCGGCGGCGTGGTGTCTTCCAGCATCAGCTTCCAGAACAGGTGCGAGCGCCAGTTCGGCAGCACCGCCTTATGGAACGCAAGCATCCACGTCAGGCGCCAGTCAACCTTGCGGGTCTGGCTTGGCCGTTCAAGCGGCAGGATGGAAAAGGCCATCGCCGTGACGTGGCCGGGATACGCGCGGTTGTTCTCCAGCGCAACGTTGGCGCCATTGGACGTCGATACCACCGCGAACCGCTGATGCCCCAGCTTGCGCATCAGTCCATCCATAAGCTGCGCGGCGCGCGGCGTGGAATAGACACCGGACGGGTCAGGCCGGGTCAGCCCGTAAGGTGACCAGTCGAACCGGACCACACGGTAGCGGTCCTTGAGCCGATCGGCGACGCCATCCCATTCGTGCAGGTTGACGATGGAGCCATGCAGCAGCACCACGACGGGCGCACCGACCGGGCCTTCCTCGCGCACATGAACGGCCACGCCATCCACTTCCACGAAGCGCGAGGTACCATCCGCCCAGCGCTTCTCCGCTTGCGCGCGGTCGGTCTCGCCAGCACCGGCGCGCAACGCCAGGACCGTGCCACCGCCGACAAGAACGATCGCTCCGAGCGTTGCCAGCAGAACGTTCCGGATCCTCACGCCGTCACCGTTTCACGAGCGGGCAGGCCCAGCGAGGCGCGCAAGGTCGATCCGGGATATTCGGTACGCAACCGACCCCGCGCCTGCAGGATCGGAACCACCTGCTCGACGAAATCTTCCAGGCCGCCGGGCATGTAGCTGGGCTGCAACGTAAAGCCATCGCACGCCCCGGCATCACGCCAGGCGATCATCATCTCGGCCATCTGTTCCGGCGTTCCCAGGAACACGTTGTGTCCACGCGGATGACGCATGAAGTGCGCCGCAAATTCGCCAAGCGGGGTGCCCTTCTCGGCCGCCGGCGTAATGGCGCGGGCGATGTCGGCCTTGGGCAGCAGGGTCTGCGCCAGGATCGTATCGACCGGGATTTGCCCGGCCGGATCAAAGCCCGTCAGGTCACAACACAGCGATTCCGACAGATACTCGATTCCCAGCGCATCGTCGGCCAGATCGAGGATCGCGGCGTGATTGCTGCGCGCCTCTTCTTCGGTTCCGCCAAGGACACACGACAGGCCCGGCATGATGCGCACAGCGTCCGGGTTGCGCCCAACGTCGGCTACGCGGGCGCGCAAGTCATTGCGAAAATCGATGCCGGCCTCGATCGTCGCGGCGGGGCAGAAGATGGCCTCCGCGGTGCGCGCCGCGAAGTCGCGGCCATCGGCGGACTGGCCAGCTTGCACCAAGACGGGACGTCCCTGCGGCAGAGCCGGACCTTCCTGGTCCATCGCTGCCCACAATTCGCAGGCCTTGGCGACAACATCCTTGGCGTGGCGATAGCGCTCGTCCTTGGGCGGAAGGTCAGCCTCCCCAAAGTTGGGCGCGGTTGCCGGATGCGCGGTGGTGACGATGTTCCAGCCGGATCGCCCGCCGGTGATCCGCTCCATCGTGCCGAAGCGTTCGGCCAGCATCTCGGGCGTGTTATAGGTGGTGGACACGGTGGCGACGAGACCGATGTGCCGGGTTACCGCCGCCATCGCGGTCAACAGGCTGACGGGATCGAGCGTCGGCATCGCCATACGCTCGGGCGTGCGGCCACCGGCTCCGCGCGACTGGAGCTGGTCGCCAAAGACGATCGCATCGAAGCGGCCCTGTTCAGCCAGCGCCGCGACGCGGGCGTAGTAGTCCATCGCAAACACGCCTTCGGGCCGCGCACGCGGGTGCATCCAACCGCTGGGGAAAAAGCCGATGCCCTGAAGGAAGGCCCACAAGTGAATTTGATTGTCCATCATGCGAACTCCGAATGCATCGCAGGGATCACGGCGCCGCCAGGCTGGTTGGACGCGGTCGTGGGCAGCGGCAGACCAAGGCGCTGGCGCAAGTCGGCGCCCGCATCGGCATGGGTTGTGACAAGGCTGCCGAAGCGCGCGCCGATCGCCGCAAGCTGCGCCGCACCGTCAGTGAGGGTGAAGTGAACGCCGTCGATCTCGCCGGCATCGAAGCGCGCGCGCAGCCCGGCAGGATCGGCGTCGACCGCCACCTTGAGCAGGCGCTTGGTCGCCGCAGGCGCCGCGGCCCCGTCGACGAACAGGGCGATATCGGCATCGGCAATCGCGATCGACGCCTCACCGTCCACGACCAGCACGGGGTGGCCCAGAGGCGGACGCATGGCATTTACCGGACCGGCCACCTTGAAGAACGGGCCATCGTAGTTCGATGCCTGGACCTTGGACGCATCGAGATATCGCCCGCTGGCCTTGTCGAGGATCAGCGTCTCGCTACCCCAGCCGTCCCAGAGCGCGCGTGCAGCACCGACCATATCCTCGGCCATGCCATCGGGGGCGCCTTCGGGAATGACCGACCAGCCGGTGCGGCCGTTGCTGAGGAAGTCGATCGCCGACAGCGCCCGGGCGACATGAAACGGATGCGCGTTCGTGGCCGGAACGGTGGCGACGAGGCCAAGCCGCGAGGTCACCGGCGCGGCCCACGCCAGCAGCACCTGCGCATCGAACGGCCGTTCGCCGGCGCGGCCCATGACCAGCAGGTCCAGCCCCGCATCTTCGGCTGCGCGCAGCACCGTCAGGCCATCATCGGGCACGGCGAAGGAAGCCTCGGCAACGGAGGCGGACAGGATGAAGGGTCTGGTCATACGATGATCACCGGTTCGTGAAGAGGATGGATGGGCTCGCAGCCCGTGTCGGTTATGCGCACAAGGTCTTCGCAATGCGCGGACCCGCCGATGCCGGTATCGAGCGTCGGGCAATCGACGGAGATGATCATGCCCGGCTCCAGCACGATGTCGGGCTTGCGCCAGAAACCGCCGTGCACTTCGCCCGGCTCGTCGGTATGGGCCAGCCCCACGCTGTGGGGGCCAAAGCCGATCACGGCCTCATACCCGGCGGCTCGTATCGCCGCCTCGCCCAGCGCCGCGATCTGCGAATAGCGCAGGCCTGGCCGCAGCTGTTCGCGCACCGCCTGCCAGCCGAATGCCGCCGCCTCGGCCGCCTTGGCGGCGGCGCGCGTGGGCTCGCCGATGAACACAGTACGCGCAAAGTCGCCATGATAGCCAAGGTGCTGGCTCACCCCATCCAGCATGATCGTCTGCCCATCCGCGACCTGAAGGCGCGACAGTTCCGACGACACGCGATCGACGTTGAGGAAGACGGCGGTGTTGCCACGCACGGCGGTCTCGACGCGGAACAGCGCCTGCAGCTCGGCATGGGTGGCGCCAGCGCGAACGGCATGGCCGACCGCGTTGAGCGCATCGACGTTCGCAATGGCAGCCCGCGCCATTAGCGCATGTTCCAGCGGCGATTTCACCAGTCGGATCTCGCGCAGCACGTTGTCGGCCTGCACCATGGCGCCGGGATGTTCGTGCCGCCCTGCGACTTGCGCGATGACCGGATGGTCGTAGCCGATGCGGCCCTGCCACAACCCCAGCCCGCGCATGGCCGCGACGATGGCCCCGCCCGCGTCATGCAGCGCCGTCATCGCGCCGGCCTCGCGCCCGGAGATCGCATCGCGGTGCCGTTCGGCAGCGGTGCGTACGGCGTCATCGCCGCGCGGCAGCACGGGCGTGGAGGGGACGGCGCCGACCGTCTCATCGCCCTCGTCGCCAAGCATGGTGTAGAGCCAGATGGCGACATCGTTGCGGTCGCGGCCATCGGCCCAGGAATAGTGGTGCAGGAAACGCGAGGTGACGAGCCCGAACTGCTCGGGACGCTCGCGCACGATCAGCGCGAAAGTGCCGGGCGGCTGGCCTGCCCGCGTCCGCCCGATCTGCGGCCAGTGACCAAGCGCATGGAAAACGTTGACAGGATCGCCCAGTACGAGGCCGTCGAGACCGTGCCGCTCCATGACCGCGACGGCCCGGGCCAGGTTTATCGGCCCTGTGCGTCCAAGGGCATTGAGGAGCCCCTCGTCATCGGGGTGCGTAACCGTCTGCATCGCCGTGTTATGGAGCCGCCTGCGCGCCAAAGTGGTCGAAGGGGATCAAACTATCCGCCTGCTGATCAAGTTTTCCTGCAGGGGGCCGCGACGCGCGCTGCGCGGTAGGTCTGCGGCACATGAGCAAGCCAGACCCCCACCTTGCAGACAGCGGCAACGCCATAGAACGCGCCTTCGTCAGGATCGAGGAAGGCCAGGTGCACATGCGCCGCCTGCCCGCCGCCGAGCCGGGCCACACGCCCGTCCTTCTTCTGCACGCATCGCCCGCGTCCTCATGGTTCATGCAGGACCTGATGCTGGAACTGCGCGCAGCAGGGCGCCTGGGCGAAATCATCGCGCCGGACACGCTGGGCAACGGCGACTCGGTCGCACCCTCCCCGGCTGAGCCTGACATCGCCTATTTTGCCGGATCGATGGACCGGCTCTGCGCCGCCCTCGGCCTTGGCGCGGTGGATGCCTATGGCACGCACACCGGGGCGCGTATCGCCTGCGAACTGGCGGCGGGATATCCTGCACGGGTGCGCCGGCTTGTGCTTGACGGCATCACCGAATATGCCGACGATCTGCGCGACGCGGTCATCGCAAACTATGCTCCGGTGGTGGAACCTGACGCTTACGGTCGCCACCTGATCTGGGCTTTCAATTTCTGCCGCGACCAGGCGCTGTTCTTCCCGCATTTCCTGCAGGATGCAGAGCATCGGCTGGCCGTGGGCATGCCGCCGCCGCAAATCCTGCACCGCATCACGCTGGACGTGTTGAAGGCGCTGGACACATATTCCAAGCCATACATCGCCGCCTTCCGGTATCGCGCATTCGAACGCATGCCCGCCATCGCCGCGCCTACGCTGCTGCTCAAGCCGGAAACCGAACTGGCCCTGCTCAATGCTTCGGTGGATACGGCGCTGGGGCTGCTGGCCGACGGCCAGGCGGCAACGACCGCCGGATCGGCCAGCGCGCGCGCACTGGCGATCGGCGCATTCCTGGAAAAGGACGCATGATGAAGACGCCGGTTTTCCCGCATGCCGCCCCGCAGGCGCGCATCAGCATGCGCACCTGCCTGGGCTTTGGCGTCGGCACCGTGGGCGTGTCGATCATGCTCAACACCGTGACGACGTATTTCCCCGCGCTGATGTCCACGGTGCTGGGCCAGTCGCCCGAGATCGCAGGCTATCTGCTGATGATCTCCAAACTCGCGGACGCGGTGATCGACGTTGCCGTCGGCAGCATGTCGGACCGGGCCCGCACGCGCTGGGGCCGCCGCAAGCCGTTCATGCTGGGCGGCGCGCTGCTTTCGGTGGTCGCGTTCCTGATGCTGTTCGCCCCGCCGATGATGGGCCAGGGCGCGCTGATGGTATGGATGGTGGCGGGTCTGGTGATCTATTCCACCGCCTATTCGCTATTCAACGTGCCTTACATGGCGCTGCCGTCGGAATTGACCGATGGCTTCCATGAACGCACCCGCCTCATCTCTTTTCGCACCGTGTTCGTGTCGATCGGCCAGTTGCTGGCCATGGCAGGCACCGCCTGGCTGATCCAGAGCGGCGGGGGCGGACGATCCGGTTTCGCGACGATGGGCGTCGTCATGGCGCTGATCATCGGCGGCAGCATGACCGGAACCGTGCTCTCCGTGCCCGTCCAGCACGGCACCGCCCCTGTCGCCGGCAAGCACCTCCCCGGCTTTGCGCAGATGCGGGCCATTGCGCGCAACCGCCCGTTCATGATGCTGCTGGGCGCCAAGGTCTTCCAGTTCCTATCGTTCGCCTCGGTCGCGTCCACCATGCTGCTGTTCATGCTCAACGTGCTGAAGGTGGGCTACGATGGGCAGATCGTCTTCGCCGTCGTCCAGAACGTGGTCACCGCGCTTGCCATGCCGCTTTGGGTGTGGACCGGCAGGACCATCGGCAAGCGTCGCACGTACCTGATCGGTGTCATGATTTTCTGCCTCACCACGCTCAGCTGGCTGCTGGCCGACCAGTCAATCACCAACCTGGGCATCGCTGCGCGCGGCGTTTTCGGCGGGCTTGGATCAGGCGCGATCATCCTGATGTCGATCTCCATGCTTGGCGACACCCAGGCCTACGATCGCCTGCTGAGCGGCGAGGCGCGAGAGGGCCTGCTATCGAGCGCGATCGCGGTGATCGAGAAGGTCAGCTTCGCGCTGGGCGTTGCCGTGCTGGGACTGTTCCTTCATGCCCTGGGCTACGTTCCGACCACCGGCGGCGCGCTGGTCCTGCAGCCAGCAAGCGCGATGCTGGCGCTCAAGATGGGCTTTGCGGTCATTCCGTCCGCCATGTTCGCCATCAACGGCTTGTTCCTGTGGGCCTACGACCTTGACGAAGACAAACTCGCAGCCACCCGCCTGGCAACCCCGGAAGGCCTGGGCGACACGGCGACCTAGTACCCGTTGCGGTTGGCCGCTGGACTCGCCGCTGCGCGGAGAGTCCGTGTTCGACAAGACGGTTTCCAACACACTAAGAGCATCGTGTTCCCATGACCCAAACGCCCGTCATCAGCCGCGCATACACCACCTGCCGCTACGGCCAGATGCATTATCGCATCGCCGGAGAGGTAACTGGCGGCCACGTTCCGATCGTGCTGCTGCACCAAAACCCCTCTTCGGGGTACGAGTACGAGGCCCTGATCCGCGAACTCGCACGGGACCGGCTGGTAGTTTCGTTCGACACGCCCGGCTACGGCATGTCCGACGCGCCCCCCGCACCGCCGGGCATGGCCGGCTATGCGGCGGCGTTCTCCGACGGGCTGGATGCCCTGGCTGCCGCCGGCGTGCTTGACGGTATGGTCGATCTTTACGGCTTTCACACCGGAACGCTGCTCTCGTGCGAACTGGCGATTGCCCGCCCCGACCGCGTTCGGGCATTGGGTCTTACAGGCATCCCGATGTTCGATGCCGAAACGCTGGCGAAGAAGCTGGACGAAGCCACACATTTCCCGGAACCGGACGAAAGCGGCGACGTCATCCTGGGTCTGCTTGGCCGGTTGTGGGGTTACATCGTGGTCGATCGCGACCCGCGGCAGTCGCTTGATAAGGCGATCTGGAACTTCGCGGACAAGGCGCGCGTCCTACACCGCTTCACCTGGGCCTATACCGGCGTATGGGCATGGGATTTCTCCCGCCTGGGGCTGGTCACCCAGCCTGCCGTGCTCATCCAGACAGCCGAGGATCTGCTGGAAATCTCCAAGCAGGCCGCTGGCCGCATGCCGTCCTGCACGACGGTGGAACTTCTCGACCTCAACAAAGACATTTTCGATATTGCACCGGAGCGAATTGCCAATGAACTGCGTGACTTCCTTGACGGCCTCTGAGCTTCCCATTGCCGAGGTCTCGCACTCGGTCCTTCACCCCGATTTCATCGCCCGCGAAGTCGCGCGCCGGTATCCGATCAATGGCGAACTGACGTGCTTCCTGCTCTATCGCGGCATGAACGACGTCTATCTCGTTCAGGATGAGACCACAAAGTATGCCCTGCGCGTCTGGCGCAAGACGTACCGCGACGTCGATGACGTAGCTTACGAGCTGGATTTCCTTGATTATCTGCGCCAGCAGGGCTTTGCCGCCTCGGTTGGCGTGCCCCAGCATGACGGCGCGTTGTACTTCAAGGTCGCATCGCCCGAAGGCGAGCGCGCGATTGCCCTTTACGACTGGGCGCCCGGCGTGAAGTTCGGCGACCGATTGTCCGAAGAAACCGCCTTCCGCATTGGCGCGGCCATGGCCGAAATGCACCTTCACGGCTATGAATGGGCCGGACGGGACCACCAGTTCTCGACCGATACGGCCAAGGACTACAACATCTGCATGCCCGCGCTGATCGACTTCGTGTACGATCGTCCGGACGACCTGCACGATTACCCGATCATCGCTGCCAATCTTGACAAGCGGCTCGACGAACTGGCTGCTTCGGGCAAGGTCCCGCTCGGCGTCTGCCACCGTGACTTCCACCCCAGCAACGTGCACGTCGATGAAGACGGCAAGATCACGCTGCTGGATTTCGACGCGGCGGGCGAGGATTTCCTGATGCAGGATGTCCAGAACTTCGTGTGGGGCAACCTGTTCTACGGCTTCGACCCCAAGATCGGCGAAGCGTTCGAGAAGGGCTACGAATCCGTGCGCCCCTTCACCTCGGAAGAAAAGGACAACATCGAGCTGTTCCTGATGGCCAAGGCCCTGCGCCTGATCGCTGGCATGGCGCATAGCTCGACAGCGGTGGGACGCGGCACGCTGCGCTTCCGTAATCTCGACTGGCTGGGCGACTACGTGAAGACCCGCGCCCGCGCCTGCGGCCTGCTCTGACCGTGGCTGGTCCGGTGGCGCGCGATATGCCCGATGCCCCGACGGCGGTTTCGGCCGCTGCCCGCAGCTGGCCCAATCCACGCTCGGCATGGATCATGGTCGGGATGCTGTTCCTGGCCGGGATTCTGTCGGTCATCGACCGGGCGGCGCTGAACATCCTGGTCGATCCCGTCCGCCAGGATCTCAGCATCAGCGACGAGCAGGTCGGGCTGCTGCAGGGCTTCGCCTTCGGACTGTTCTACGCGTTCATGGGCCTGCCCATGGGTCTGCTGGCAGACCGCGTTCCGCGCCGCAACCTGATCGTTGCCGGCATTGCGCTGTGGAGCGTGGCAACGATCGGCAGCGGGCTTGCCCAGACATTCGGGTGGCTGTTCACCGGCCGCCTGATGGTCGGCCTGGGCGAAGCGGCGCTGGGTCCGGCGGCGATCTCGCTCATTGCCGACCTCTTCGCCCCCGAACGGCGCGGCCGCCCCATCTCGGTCTACATGATGGGCCAAGGCCTCGCCAACGGCATTGCGATTTCCCTCACCGGCCTGCTGGTCACGGCTGCGGGCGCCGGTGCGTTTCTAGGGGTGCCGCTGCTTGGCCACCTGGTCCCGTGGCGGATCGTTTTCGTGGTGTTCGGATCGACCGGACTGATCGTTGCAGTCGGCCTGCTGCTGTTCACGCGCGAACCTGCGCGCCATATGCAGGCGGCGCAAGGTCCTGCCCGCACGCCGGGCGCAGCGGAGGCTGCCTATCTTTGGCGCAACAAGGCGGTGCTGCTGCCCTTGTACTTCGGTTTCGCCACCGCCTTCGTCGTGGCGTACGGCGCATCGTCGTGGGCACCCACGATGCTGATGCGCGCCTACGGGGCCACGCCGGCATTCCTGGGCAAGTGGCTGGGCCCACTCTCGATCCTGTTTTCCGCCATCGGCCCGTTGATCGGCGGAACCCTGCTGGATCGCTCGATGCGGTCGGGGCACACGATGAAGCGCTTCGCAATCCTGGCCATCGCCCCGGTGTTTGCGCTGCCTTCAGTGCTGGCGGTGCTGGCGGGCGAATTGCATGCCGCCACCGTTCTGGTCGCCTCGTCGAACGCCGTGTTCTCGGTGATCGGCACGGTCATGTTCGCAACGCTGCAGTCGGTGGTCCCGGCGCGCATGCGCGGCAGCTCCATCGCCTTGACGCTGGTGCTCAACACGATCCTGGGCGCCAGCTTGGGCCCGCTGATGGTTGCCAGTTTCACCGAACGTGTGCTGCATGATCCGGCACAAGTCGGCTGGTCGATCGCGTTCGTCTGCGCGCCGTTCCTGCTCATCGCCGCCGGGCTTTACGCCATGGCCCGCCGGGCGATGCGCCGCGCGGTGGAGCGTGGGGACGGCGAATGCGCCATGCTGCTGATCGGTGAAACGCCGCGCTGAACCGCGAAGGCCGCCAATCGGTCATTCTCGCGCAGGGCACTTGCGATACCGGCCGCGTCAGGAAAATCTGGCGCGGCCGCTTCGCTTTTCAGGCGACGCGCAAGAAGGGCAACCGATGACCAAACCAATGCTCGCTCTCGCCTGTCTGCTGGCATCCCTCACCGCCTCGCCTGCCATAGCCGCGATTGAGGACGCACCCGCCCTGCCGGACGACGCAACGCTGCGAAGCCGCTATGCCCTGCCCGCCTCGCAGTTCGCCGAGATCGACGGCGAGACCGTCCATTACGTGGCGCAAGGCAAAGGCCCTGCCATCCTGCTGCTGCATGGCTCGTTCGCCAGCCTGCGCCAGTGGGACGCGTGGACGGAAAAGCTGTCCCGCCATTACCGGGTGGTCCGCTACGATCAGTCGCCCGCCGGCCTGTCCGGCCCAAGCCCCACCAGCGACTATTCGATTGATCATCGCATCCGGGTGATTGACGGGTTGATGGACAAGCTGCGCATTCAGCGCTTCGTCATCGTCGCGACGTCCAGCGCCGGCCTGCCGGCTGCCGCCTATGTGGCCGCGCGCCCCCAGCGTATCCGCGGCGTGGTGCTCAACAACATCGCCGCCGGGCCGCTCAAGTTCGATCCGAACCGTGGATCAGCCGCGCTCAAGGCCGCAGTGGCGCAGGACATGAAACACCCCACCTGGCACTCGCAAGAGTTCTGGCGCCAGATCATCCTGGCCAACGTGGTCGATACAGCGCGCGTCACGCCGGCGCTGGTGCGCCAGTGGACCGACCTTAACAACCGCATGCTGCGTGATCCGGCTATCGGCAAGGCGGCGGCGGCGTCTTCGTCCTTTGCGCGCACGCCCGGCGATCTCAGCCGTATTACAGCGCCGACGCTGCTTCTGTGGGGTGCGCAGGACCACGAGACGCCCGCCGATCGCGACGGGCGGCAGGCGCTGCAGCTGCTGGCAAGCAAGGACAAGTCGCTGGATGTCGTGGCAAGCTGCGGGCACATGATGCCGCTCGACTGTCCAGGCCGCGCGCTCGAACGGGTCATGCCGTTTCTGAAGCGCGTAACCGGCCGGTAAGCGTGTCGCCCCCGACCTTGGCCGGGGGCGATGCTTTCGCTTATTTCTGTGCCGAGCAGGCGTACCAGCTGCCGATCATCGCGCGGCCTTCGGGATGCCCCTCGGTATAGAAGTCCTCCCGGTCGGGCTTGAGAAAGAAAGTGCCCTTGCGATAGCCGACCAGCACCTCGTCCGGATCGAATCCGGCGTCCACCGCAACCTTGGTCCAGTCAGTGCGCGCGAGCGAGGTCATGAACGGCTCGTTGTTGTAATGGCTTTCGAAGTCGCAGCGCATCTGGTCCCACAGCGACATATGTTCGTGGCGCGGCGGCACATCCACGTGGCACATCACCCCGCCATCGCGCAGCAGACGGTGGCATTCCTTGAAGATGCCGCGCATCCCCTTGGTCGATGTTTCGTGCAAGACTGCGGATGAGCAGACGAGGTCGAAGCTCCCATCCGCAAAGTCGGTGTGTTCGGCATCCTGCTGGCTGAAATGGATTGCGGCGCCCATCGCTTCGGCGCGAGCGTGTCCGTAGCGCAGCATCGGTGCGCCCACGTCCACCGCGAAGACCTCTGCATCGGGAAATGCCTGCGCGATTGCGACTGTCGAATGACCCACCGAACAGCCGAGATCGAGGATGCGCTTCGGCTTGAAGTCAGGATAGAAATCCTGGACGTGGCTGGCCAGCGTATGCCCGCGCCCATCGTTCTTCCAGCCACCGTTAAGGTTGCGCAGGTATGTCGAGGCAAAGCGGTCATACAAGGCGCCGGCGCGGAAATCGTCCTGCGCGGTATCGACAACATAGCTGCCCGGCATCCGGTGATGGTCGAAGGCAGAGATATAGCGTGGAATTTCCAGATCGGGGTTGAGCCGCAGGCTGCCCCGGGGTGCAGCCACCTGCGCTTCGATCCTGGCCGCCAGATCATCGAACTGGCGATCGATTGCGCCGTCCAGCGTCACCCAGATGCGGTCCTGGTAGAACAGCGAGAGGGTGAGCCAGTAGCGGTGCAGCGGATGCGCCTCCAGCGCCTGTCGTACCTGCACGCTGGAAGTCGGCCTGGCGCCGGACTTTTTCTGGATGGCGGGCACGATCACTTCGTCGAGAAGGCGCCGGTCGAGCGGGTCCATGTTCCGGTTGGTCCAGGCGCGCATGGCAAGGAAATGGTCTTCCATCGCCTGCTCATCGTGGTTGGACTGCGGCATCACGGCGTGGCCGAAATGTTCCTGGCGGTATTGTTCCATGTCGTCTTTTCGCTCCCGTGGGGGGTCGGTATTACCTGTATCGACGGCCCGCGCGTCAGGGGCGGGTCACGGCCTCAAGCACGCCTTCATAGTCATGCTGGTCAGCAAGCGCTTCCGGCGTCAGCTTGTCACGCGCGGTTCCCAGGACCCGGTCGTAAATGCCCTGCCGATAGACGCTGCGATACGCGCGTGCCGCCTCATCAGGCGCAAAGGTGTCGACATCCGCCGGCCCGTGCAAGCCCGCTGCCGCCAGCAGCCGCTCGTTCGCGTCGAGCCGATCCTTCAGCACCACCACTTCGCCCAGAAGCGCCAGCACCAGCCCGGCCAGTGCATCGGTCGTGGCGTCGTCGAACACGGTTGGCTGGCTCCCCTTCGACCGCGCCTTGCGATCGAGATTGATGCGCTCTGCCATCGTCACGTCACTCCATCAGTTCGAAACGGAACACGTTGCCGGTGCGGGCCACGATGTCCTTCTTGTCGAGGTCGGGACCGTGGGCCTCCTCGGTGATCGCATCCTTGCCCTTCAGATCGTAGCCGGTCTGGCTCGACAGGATGACGACCAGGTCGGTGCCGTCCTCAAGAGCGAAAGGAAACTCGTGCCAGGTGCCCAGATGCATCGCGAAACCGGCCGAACCGTCGAACCGGAAGGCACGAACCTGCGAGATGTCCGGCAGATCGCCCGCGCCCGGCGGCGCCATCACCGCGATGAAGGGCTTTCCGCCCAGCGGCAGGAACGCCTGGGTATGCTGGAAATGCCGCTCCATATAGCGCACTTCGCCCGGCCGCCGATCCATCTGCGCCAGCGTCACCTCTACGGGATGCTCGCTCACAAAGCGGGCCGGGTAGCTCATCTTGACCGCACCCTTGTAGAAATCCACGGCGATCGGCGTCACCGGCGCATCGCGGCCGATGATCGCTCCGAATGGCGCCAATGCCTCGGCGCTGGCCGGCTCGACCACGAGGTCGATTACCGTACATTCGCGAACGGGGTTGTCCTTGGTCATCCTTGCCCTGCCTGAATTGTCGCCCTGTCATCCACGCAAGTCATCGCGCAGGGTCCCGTCAATCACGATCATGCGCCTGCATTGATACTTCTGGGAAAAACAGAGCCGTTTGATCGCTGGTCGGATAGGCAAGCACGACGTTACCGCTCGCGGCGCGGCTTAGTCATGCCTTCACCGTCCAGCCACCACACAAACTCGTCAAGCCAGTGGTCAGTCGTGCCGCCGATGAACCGCGCCCCAAACCCGTGCCCGCCGCGCTGGTAGAGGTGGACTTCGGGGCGGTAGCCGGCAGCATAGAGCGCCTCATAAAAGGTGCGAAAACCCATGCCGACGACCACGTCATCCTGCGCCTGCGCCATGAACAGCGGTGGCAGGCGTTCGGGTGCGGGCGTGGCCGTCGGCTGCAGCCAGGGTTCTTTCGGCGTGCCTGGCGGGAAAGGCAGGTTTGCCGGGGGTATAGCTGGCAGGGGCGCGGTGAATGGCATCCCGTAGATCAAGCCTGCGAACGCGGGGCGGTCCGCGATGTTCGGGGCCAGGGCCATCATCCCCGCAACGTGGCCACCGGCTGAAAATCCCGCCACGCCGATACGCTTGGGATCGATCCCGTATTCAGATGCGCGCCCCCGGATAGTCCGCAGGGCTTCCAACCCGTCCACAACGCCGGGGTTTCCGCCGACGCCCGGGGCCAGCGTAGCGTTGACGCGCTTGCGCATCGCTTCGTTGGTTTCACCCGGCGGCGTCTGGATCAACCGATACTTCAGCACGAACGCGGCGACGCCGTGCGCGGCCAGCCATTGCGCCACGTCCACGCCCTCGGTCTTCATGGCGAGCAGCCGGAAGCCGCCACCGGGCGCAAGGATGACCGCCGCCCCGGTCGCTTTGCCCGGCGGCGGGAGGAACGCCTGATAGCTTGGCACAGTGACGTTGAAGAGGTTGCCATTTTCCCGCACTTCCTCGCGCACAGAAACAGCAGCCTTGCCAGGCCAGCCCGCTTCTTCAGGCGCGCCCTTCGGCCAGACGGCTACGGGCGCCAGCACGCGAACGCCGTCTGCGGCGATACCCGCAGGTGCGGCGCCCAAGGCCGTCGGTTGCAATGCCGGCGCCGCAGCCGCGACTGGCGTCGTGCAAATGGCCGCAAGCAACGCAATGGTGAAGCGATGGCGCATGCAAAAGTCCTTCAAGTTGCGTCTGCGTTTTTATGGGGAAGATGCGAGACCGTGCCTGCGCCCTTCCCCCTCCCGCGATAATCAGAAGCTGTACTTGACCGTGCCCAGCACCGTGCGCGGATTGGCCATGAAGCGCGGGTTGATCACCGAAAAACCGAAGCCGGTCGTCCAGTAGATCTGGTTGAACAGATTCTTGCCGGCGATCTGGAAGCTCCAGGGGCCGGTATCGAACCCGGCGTAAGCATTGACGAGCTGCGTCGACTTGACGTGGCCCACCTCCAGGTTATCCGGCGTGGCGTAGTACTGGTCGCGAAGTGCCAGGTCAGCACCCAGCTTGGCGGTACCGGATGCCACCGGCATCGAATAGTCGAAGCCGATCGTCCCTTGGTACTTTGGCAGCGAGGGCGGATCGTTGCCGATCAGCGAAGCCACGGTAGAATCGGTGGACAGGTATTTGCCCCAATTCACCGATCCGTTGCCCCAGAACTGCAGACCCATGACCGGCCGCCATGCCAGTTCCGCCTCTATCCCGGCGATACGCACGTTATAGTTCTCGACCAGGAAGCCGCCATCGTTGAGGTTCACGGTTTCCTGCCGATCGGTAATCTTGTTGACGAAGCCCGCGAGCGATCCGCGCAGCGTGCGTCCGATGTCGGCCTTGATGCCGGCTTCCCAGGCCTTTGTGGTTTCCGGGCGGTAGGCATCGGCAAGCTGGGCGGCGGTGGAGGCCAGCCCGTTGTAGCCGCCGGACTTGAAGCCCACGGTGTAAGAACCGTAGAGCAATATGTCCGGCGCGGCCTTGAAGTTGACGCCGAACTTGGGCGTGAATTTCTCGTAGTGGTCGCGGCTGACCGCCGGTTGTCCGCTCACCGTCGCATCGAGGGACTTGTCCTCCAGCGTGTAGCGTCCGCCCGCGACCAGCGAGAGCCGGTCGGTGACGTTGACGGTGAACTGGCCGTAGCCCGCCCAGGCATCGGTGGAAGCGCGAAAGCGGGTCGCCGCGGGTGCGAAGAAGATGACCGAATCAATGTTCTGGTTGCCTTGCTCGTGGAAATAGTAAAGCCCCACGACGTAATTCACCAGGTCATCACCCAGCACACCTGCGGCCTGGGTTTCCTGGCTGGCCTGCCAGGACTTCGAGCCGCTTTCGCGCGTGTAGAGCGCAAGCGGTTCGTCGCCCGGCGCGCCGATCATCGCCGGATAGACACCGCCCGAAAAATCCTGTGCCCACGAATCCTTGAGCCGCGAGTACGCGGTAATCGAGGTAAGTGTTCCGCCCGGGTAGTCAGCCGAAAGGCGCAGCGAGCCCCCTTTCTGCGTGACGCGCGTATAAGACGGAAACGGCGAGAGCACCGTGCGATACGATCCGGAAAGCGGTACGGTCTTGCCTTCGTCATTGACGATGGTGTTGCTGGCGTACTGACCGTCGGTCTTCAGATGCAAATAAAACAGGTTCAGCCGCGCTTTGACCACAGAGCCCTTGTACGCAAGGTCGAACTGGCCGCCCTGGAAATCCTCGTTGCCCACCTTGCGGTCCAGCGTGGCGTCGTACTGGCGCCCGCCATCCCGCGCGCGCACGATTCCGTTGATCGAGGCGGCCCACTTGCCGTCAGCGCTTAGCGGGACCGAAAGATAGCCTTTCACCCGCCGCTCGTTCCAAGTGCCGTAACCGACCTGAACGTTGCCCGTCAGCGTGTCGGCGGGCTTCTTGGTGATGATGTTGACCGCGCCCGCCGCCGCATTGCGGCCATAGAGCACGCCCTGTGGCCCGCGCAGCACTTCGATCCGCTCGATCTCCGCGAAGTCAAGCAAGGCCGCCTGCATGCGCGCGTTGTAGACGTCGTTCACGTAGAGCGCGACTTCCGGCTCGGACATGATGTAGCCGCCATCGGTGACGCCGCCACCGCGGATGTAAGCCGTCAGTCCGGCCGAGCCGCCGGTAACCGACGTCAGGTTGACGTTCGGGGCAAGCCGGCCAATGTCCGTTGCGGACAGAACCTGCCGGGTTTCGATTTCGTCAGCCGTGATAGCGGTTACCGAAATAGGGACATCCTGCAGGCGCTGATCGGTACGCTGGGCGCTGACCACGATGTCGCCGAACGCGCCCTCGCTCGTCTCGGACTGCTGGGCAGCAGGTACGGTTTGTGCGTTAGCCGACACTGCCATCATCATCGGGGCGACGCCAAGCACGCTCGTTCGCACGAGGCGGCACGCGACGGACTTCTTCTTCATACGAAACATTTCCGATCTACCCCTGAACCAGCCTTTGTTCCGCCGCTCGGCCCTTTCGGGCGAGCGTACGAAGCATTCCCCCAAGCTGTGCGCGCCGCTTGCATCGGGGCTGCGCCTTATGAGGCAAGGATGCCTTGCCGAAGGCACACGGCACGCAGCGAAGGACCAGTTCACCGAAGGGCGGATAGAAACGGGCGTGGATCAGGACGTTCCTGCGGGATTTCGCCTGCAGCCATCGCAAGGAATGTCGCCGCGCCTCACAGGGCCACATAAAGGCGCGGCTAAGCGATGATCGCGCAAAGCTCCATCGTCTCACCTGATCGCATTACAACACCGTCATTTCGCAATGACGGGCGCTGCTTCACTTTCGGGTTTTCAGGTCAGGCGACGCCGGAAGCGACGAACCACGAGCGGAACACACCCTCGCTTTCAGGGCCAAAGCGGAACGGCCCCTGGCGTGCCGCCGGGCTGGTGGCCTGGTAGCCGGTTTCAACCGCGTTGAAGCCCGCCGCCTCGAACAACGAACGGTAATCCGCAGTGAGAGCGCCATGCCAGTTCGGCTCGTTATTGTACTGGGCTTCCAGTTCGCCCGACAGTTCGACCCAGGCATCCTGATTGTCGTGCAGCAACGGCACCTCCAGGTGCACGGCCACGCCGCCGGGTCGCAGCAGGCGGCGGCTCTCGGCGATGATGGCCATGCTCGCCGCTTGCGACGTCTCGTGGAACATCACGCAGCTGAAAACGAGATCGAAGCTGCCGTCCGCGAAGTCGGTCCGCTCAGCAGACTGCTGCGAGAAATGAACCGCGGCGCCCAAGTGCTCGGCCCGGGCATGGGCATAGCGCAGCATGGATGCGCCAACGTCGATGCCGTGCACTTCGGCGTCGGGGAAGCAGGTGGCGGCGGGAACCGTGCTGGTGCCGATGCCGCAGCCCATGTCGAGGATACGGCGGGGCGCAAGGTCCGGGAAGCGCGTCAGCACATGCGCCATCGCCGTCTGGCCGCGCAGGTCGTTCAGCATGCCGCCGTTGCGACCCAGCATGTAAACCGCCCCGCCCCGGTCCATGACCGCACCCTGCAGGATCGAGCCGTCATCATGCGCGTTGCCGCCCGGCATAAGGTGAATATCGCCGCGCTGGATATAGTCGGGCGGCACGAAACCGGGATCGGTCCGCACCGAACCCAGCGGGGCGGCGATGTCAGCCAGCTGTTCGAGCTGATCTGCCTGCCGCTCCACGCTGGCGGCCACGCTTGACCACAACTGCCGCTGCGATTCGCGCTTCAGCGACAGCCAGGTGCCGAAACTTTCGTGCTGGGCCATCCGGGCACGCAGCGCGCCGGCGCCATCGTTTCCGCCCGTTGCGCGCGCCCCGCGCTGCTCCGCTGCGGCAATGCGCGCCTGAACCGGCTCGATCTCGCCCATGACGTAGAGTTTGAGATCGCGGACGAACAACTGCTCAGTCAATTCGTCATGACTGGGAACCGCGATCAACGGGTGGTCGAACTGCTGGCGGCGTTCGGAAATTTGGTCGCTCATCGCGCAAGGTCCTCGTCGGCAAACTTTTGTTCGGTCTGGGCAAGTTCCGCTAGCGCCGCTTCGCGCAAGGGGCGAAAAACCTTCTGCAGCGTCGCGCGTCGCAAACCTTCGCGTTCCACGGATGCCTGATCGTCCGGCTCGAAGCCATCCACCGCGCCGGCCGGCAAGGCCCCCGTTGCGGCAAGCAGACGTTCGCACGAATCGAGGCGGGCCCGCAGTATCGTCACTTCGGATGTCAGGCCGACGATCATCGCCAGCAATTGTTCATCCATCGGCCGGCCGCCGTCAATCGCATCAAGACGTTTGGGCGTGCGAGGCAATGTCGATCGGGTCATCGGGTATCAGGCTCCTGAGGCATCTGGCCGGGTGCGGTGACCCTGCAAACGATAACAGTATTGTCCCATGTGGTCGTGCGGAACGGCAAATTCATCGGTGATCCGAGAATTTCGCCGGCGCGGGGTGGCGGCTTGGGACGTTCAAAATTCGTTCAACAGGCGTCCCATGCCCTTGATTTTGTCGGTGATGCCGACGGCGCGCAGGGCGTGCCAGTATGTCGCGGTGTTGATGGCGATGACCGGCTTGGCCAGTTTCGCTTCGTATTCGGCTGCCAGATCGACCATCGAGAGGTTGGTGCCGACCTGCACGATCGCGTCGACGTCGTCTCCATCGAGGTGGGCGATCACGTCGCGCAAGGTGTCAGGCGTCACTTTGGCGATATCGGTCCAGCGCTTGCACTCCAGCGCCGCGTCCCGCTTCACGGTGAAGCCGCGACGGCCTCCAGCAGCGTTTGAGCCTGTTCNCCATCGAGGTGGGCGATCACGTCGCGCAAGGTGTCAGGCGTCACTTTGGCGATATCGGTCCAGCGCTTGCACTCCAGCGCCGCGTCCCGCTTCACGGTGAAGCCGGATTCCTCCAGAAAATTGCGCACTTCGGCATTGGCGACCGGATAGTACGGCGACACGAAGCTGACCGTCCTGGCGCCATAGGCGTGGAGCGCGGCGGCAACCGACTCCGCGCCGGTCGATGCGCCGACCCCGGCGAGATCCTYGACCTGCCGCTTCCACACGCGGCTACCCTCCACGCCGCCGTAGAAGGTGATCGCCGACATGCCCAGCACCAGGTAATCGGGGCGGCACGTCATCACCGAGCGCACCGCATCCAGCGTGTTCGCGGCGATCGCGGTGGTGCCGGCGATAAAATCYTCGTTCGACAGCGCCACCGGATCCTCGACGTAGATCCGCGAAAAATGGTTGGTGACGCCGCTGGGCCGCATGCGCTCCATGTCAGGCTGGACCACGGTATTGGTCGAAGGCGCAATCACCCCCATCAGCTTTCGCCAACCCAGAACGTCGGTCATCGCATATACTCCCTGCTGGCCCGTACTCAGGCGATTTGCGCCGCCTGCGCGAGGCTTTCGTACATGGACTGGCGCAGCATGTACGCCCGGCGCCGCGCGTCATCCTGCTTGATCGCCAGCATCGCTTCCCGGCGACGCTGGTGGGCATCGTCCTGSCCACCGCGGATCATCGCCATGTTTTCCCGGGTCTGCGTCTGGGTRAAGCTGTGCGTCACCTCGCGCCGCTGRCGATCGTAAAGCGCGAGGTTCTCCTCGCCCGCCTGGCCCTTGAGCACCGGCAGCAGCTTGTCGAACAGGTTGAACGCGTCATGCACGCCCGAGTTCATCCCGAAGCCGCCCAGCGGATTGTTGAGATGCGCCGAATCGCCGACCAGCATCACCCGGCCCTCCCGAAACGATTTCGCCACCCGCTGATGGACCCGGTACAAGGTGCGATGCTGCGTGTGCACCGCAGCGCCRTCCCCGACCAGGCGATCGAATATCGCATTCTTCATGGCGTCGGAACGCAGCTCATCGTCGGACGACGTGCCATCGGTGGGGACCAGCACGCGCCACAAGGTCGGCACCCGCAGCAGCACCAGCCATTCCTGCGGGTCCGACACATAGTTGACCAGCGCCAGGTCAGGCATGGCATCGCGCAGTTCGTATGACGTGGACAGGCACAGGAACCGCTCGGAATAGGTGAACCCGTCAAATTCCACGCCCAGCCATTTGCGCACGATGGAATTGGCGCCATCGGCGCCGATCAGATAATCACAGCGCAGCCGCTCGATGCCGCTCATCGTTTCATACGCCACGTCGACACCATCGGCGGCCTCGTCGAACGTCAGCAGCCGGGCTCCGAAGCGCACCGATGCGCTCGGGTGCTGCGCCAGCCCATCGGCAAGGGCGCGGGACAAGTGATACTGCTCGCACTGGATCCGGAACGGATAGCGCGTGACGTCGGCAATCTCGGCCAGGTCAAAGTCGATCACTTCCCCCGACATCCGGTCTCGCCAGTGATAGACCGGCGCCTTGAGGCCTTTGTCCAGCAGCATGCCGGTGATGCCGATCTGGTCCAGCATTTCCAGGGTCGGCGGATGGAACGTGGAGGCGCGCAGGTCCTGCGCGCAATCTGTGCCCGCTTCCAGCAACACCACCTCGATACCCGCTTGTGCCAGCAGCGTGGCCAGGACCGTGCCCACCGGTCCGGCGCCAGCAATCGCCACCTGGCACCGTTCAACTGCCTTCATACAAGCGGACTCCCCTTGATCCTGTCTCTGGCCGGTATGGACCGGCCTTGGCGCAAGTATCGGCAGGCGCACGCAACTATCCGAGGTTCGGGGAACCGGYGGCAYCGCMACAAAAAAGGACGCACCCTTGCGGACACCACCGCGCAGACCGTCTTCCACTCAAGGTAGTTTTCCAGCGCCTGCCGTCCGCTGTCCCGACCCCAACCAGACTGCTTCACGCCACCGATGGCGAGCGCAGGATCGTACATCGCGTGGCAGTTGATCCACACCGTGCCCGCCTTGATCGCGCTCGACATGCGGTGGGCGTCGGACAAGCCTTGTGTCCACACGCTGGCCGCAAGGCCATACGCGCTGTCGTTGGCAGCCGTAATCACCTCGTCCGCGTCATCGAAAGCCTGCGCCACCAGCACCGGGCCGAATACCTCCTCTCGCACGATCTCCATGTCCGGCTTAACGTCCACCAACAAGGCAGGCGTGATGAAGGTGCCGGCCTCCCCAGTGCGTTCGCCGCCGGTCAGCATGGTTGCGCCTTGTGCGCTGGCGCGTTGCAGGAAGCCTTCCACCCGCTGCGCATGGCGCTGCGACACCACCGGCCCCATCTGCGTATCCGGGTGAAGCCCGTGGCCCAGCTTCAGCCCTTTGGCGTATTGCGCCACCCCTTCCACCACCTGATCGTGGATCGAGCGGTGGACGTAGAGGCGCGAGCCGGCAATGCACACCTGGCCACCGTTGAAGTAGATCGCATTGGCGACACCGGGGATCGCCAGCGACAGGTCCGCGTCCGGCATGACGATGGTGGGCGACTTGCCGCCCAGTTCCAGCGTCACCCGCTTGAAGTTGGTCTTCGCCGCATCCAGCACGGCGCGGCCCGTTGCCGTGGAACCGGTGAAGGCGATTTTGTCTATATCAGGATGATTAGCCAGCGCCGCGCCCGTTTCCGCGCCAAGGCCCGTGACGATATTGATAACGCCGGCCGGCACGCCGGCCTCGACCATCAGTTCGCCAAGGCGCAATGCGGTGAGCGAGGTATCTTCCGCCGGCTTGAGCACCACCGTGCAGCCCGCCGCCAGCGCCGGGGCCAGCTTCATCGCGGTCAGCACCAGCGGTGAGTTCCACGGCACGATCGCGGCCACCACGCCCACCGGTTCGCGTACGGTCCAGGATCGCACCTGCTTGCCCGCCGGCTGATAGGCGATCGAGCTTTCGAGCGTCTGCCCCTCAATCGCCATCGCCTGGCCGGCAAAGAAGCGGAACTGGTTCACCGCCCCCGGGATTTCCGCCCACCGGCCCACAAACAACGGCTTGCCCTGATCCAGCGTTTCCAGTTCGGCCAGATCATCGATGTTGGCCTCTATAAGCTCGGCGATCTTCCACAGGATGCGCGCGCGCTCCACCGGTACGGTCGCGGCCCAACCCGCCTGCGCCGCCCGTGCCGCACCAACCGCCGCATCCACTTCGCCCGGCCCGGCCTTGGCGACCTGCGCCAGTTCGCTGCCGGTTGCCGGATCGAGCGTGGCGAACGTCCCGCCATCCGCCGCGTTTTGCCATGCACCGGCGATCAAAAGCCCGCATCCTCGCCCGCGCCGGGCAAGAAAGGCTGTCGTACCGGGGCGAAGGGTGCTGAAATCAAGCGGCATCACGCGGTCTCCTGTATCGCTCACCGTATCTAGTTCTGTGCCTGTCTGAGCACCCATGCACACCGCCAAAAAGTCGCTGGGCGGATAGCTTTGCCCTTTTACGCGGCAGGCCTCGGTGTCGACGTTGGGCGTATTCGAGCGCCAAAGGACGCTGCCCACACCCCAAAAAAGCTTCATCAAGCGGAAAATCTATCCGCCTGTCGGATAAAGGCTTGATAAATTCGGTCAAACGTCATTGATTTGTCACTCTGCGTGAAGTGCACAATCAAGGCGGGGTTCGATAATGGAAAAAGGCGTACCAATTCGCTCCATCACGCGTTCGATTGCGGCTTTGAAGGCGATCAACCGCCACGGCTCGCTCTCGATGATGGAGATCGCCAAGGCATCGCAGGTGCCCTATCCCACAGCGTGCCGCATCGTGCAGACGTTGCTGTACGAAGGCCTGATCGAACAGGAACCGTCCAGAAAGCGCTATCGTGCCACCGCCATGGTGCAGACGCTGGCCACGGGATTCCAGCACGACGACGAATTGGTGCGCATTGCGCGGCCTCACATCGTTGGGCTCACCAAGCGCGTGGGCTGGCCGGTCTCCATCGCCATCCGCGTGGGGCGTGAAATGATGCTGCGCGATTCGACGCATTCCAACTCGTCGCTCACGTTCGAGCATTACTATCCCGGCTTCACGCTGCCGATCCTGGACAGCGCATCGGGCAAGGTGTCCATGGCTTACGCGCCTGACGACGAGCGCGAGATGATTCTGCGCTTCATGCGCGTTTCGCAGGACATCGACCTGAACTATCTGGCCACGGCTGAAGTCAGCCTGGATGTGGAGCGTATTCGCGCCGAAGGGTATGCGGTGCAGGGGCGCAATCACTTCAACCTGACGCCGGGCAAGACCACCTCGATTTCCGTGCCGATTTTCCGCAACGGCCATTTCGAGGCGGCGATGACGATGGTGTTCTTCGTGGCGGCGATGCGGCTGACGCAGGCGCTGGAGCTGTATCTGGACGACATGAAAGGCACGGCGGCAGGGATTAGCCACGACTTGTCCAACCCTGTTCCGATGGGGCACGCGTGACGGTAGCGGGTTATAGCCTTGCGGTGACGGCTTTGGTTTCGAGGTAGCCGTCGAGGCCTTCCTTGCCGAATTCGCGGCCCCAGCCTGACTGGCCGTAGCCGCCGAACGGGATGTTGGTGCCGACCGCGCCGTGGCAGTTGATCGAGACGAGCGCTTGCCGCTGCCGCTGCGGCGATGCCGTACTTNAGGCGGTAGAACGGGTCGAGGATCGCCTCGAAAAACTGCGATGGGGCACGCGTGACGGTAGCGGGTCACAGCCTTGCGGTGACGGCTTTGGTTTCGAGGTAGCCGTCGAGGCCTTCCTTGCCGAATTCGCGGCCCCAGCCTGACTGGCCGTAGCCGCCGAACGGGATGTTGGTGCCGACCGCGCCGTGGCAGTTGATCGAGACGTGGCCAGACCGGATGCGCTTGACCAGGCGGTGCGCGGTSGACARGTCGCGCGTCCATACCGAGCCGGACAGGCCATAGGGCGTGTCGTTGGCCAGGGCGGCCAGTTCGTCGAGGTCGGTGGTGGTCACTTTCATCACCGCCATCACCGGGCCGAAGATTTCCTCGCGCACCAGCGCCATGTCGGGCCGGCAATCGGTGTAGATCGTGGGCTGCACGAAGTTGCCGGGCCGGTCGAGCCGCGCGCCGCCNGCCGAAGATTTCCTCGCGCACCAGCGCCATGTCGGGCCGGCAATCGGTGTAGATCGTGGGCTGCACGAAGTTGCCGGGCCGGTCGAGCCGCGCGCCGCCCGTTTACACCGCATCACCATCAGGCGGATATCTATGCCGCATGACGGGCAGCTAGCTGCCCTGCGGGATGACCGAAAGGCGAACACTCGGCACATCCGCCCGGACCGATCCATAGAATTGATCGATCAGGGCCTATTGCCAGTCCTGGACAACGCTGCCCGATGAACATCGACAAGTTCGAACGCATGATCGCGGTGTACGAAGCGGGCAGCTTCCGCAAGGCCGCGCGCCGCTTTGGCATGTCCCAGCCGGCGCTGACCTGGAGCATCCGCCAGCTGGAGGAAACGCTGGGGATGCGGCTGTTCGACCGTGGACCGTCAGGCATTCGGCCAACCAAGGCCTGCGAGGCGGTGATCGTACGGGCGCGGCTGATCGTCAACGAACACAACCGCCTCCTTGCCGACGTGGAGCGCAGCAACAGGACCCAGGTTATAGTCGTCGGCGTGCACCCGATGCTGGTCAGCAGCCGGTTGGCGCAGACGATCGCAGCGTATCGGCAGGCAGCGCCGAGCGTGACGTTGCGCGTCGTCGAAGGCTACAGTGCCGACCTTATCGGCCTGCTACGACGCGGCGAACTGGACATCGCCTTCTCCGCCGCGCCGCTGGAGGCCAGCGACGTGGAAGAAATCGCGTTCCATCCGCTGTTCAGCCAGTTCTATTCGATCTTCGCGCGCGCCGACCATCCGATCCTTTCCGAGATCGCCGAAGGAGGACCGATCGGCAATCATGCGTGGGCACAGGCCGATGCGCCGGACGTGTCGATCCGGCACGCCAGGTCTGAAACTGTTCTGGACCTGCTCGCGCAATTCGGCATGACCCCAGACACCGCCGCTATCCGCTCAACCTCGATGCACTTCATCCGTCGCATGATTCTGGATGGTGGGCTGCTGGGCATGGTTCCCGTTGGCCAGTTCGCCACGGAACTGAGCGCGGGCACGGTACGGCAGGTGCCGGGCTCGATTATCGAGGGGCCGCCGCTGGGCCTGCTGTGGATCGAAGGCTGTTACGAGACGGCGGAAAGGCAGTGCCTCAAGGCACTGCTCAGCGTCATGCAGGCCCCCGCCGAGGGGCACGTCCACAATGCCGTGCCGGCCTGCTAGGCTTGGCGGCTTCTCTCCAGTCGGATAATCCGCGCGAACAGACCAACATTGCGCTGGCCGCCGATAACCTGGCAAGCCATCGTGCCTATCGGGGCAAGCCGCTGGAAGGGACCGACATACCGTGCCAAAACTGACCCACCTTTCAGCCTTCCTGCTTGCCACCCTGGCGCTCGCAACCATGCCCGTTGCCGCTCTGGCGCAAACTGCCGCCGCCGCTCCCCACCCCTTGCCCACGGCCAGGGCGGACCATCCGTGGCTGACGCTCGACCAATTGCGCACGATGTATGCCGACAAGCAGAGCCGGTATTTCGAGGTCGGCGGCTTGTCGATCCACTACAAGGACGAGGGCCCCCGCGATGCGCCGGTCCTGCTGATGGTCCACGGCTCGGAAAGTAGCTTGCGAACGTGGGACCGCATCACCCAGGTGCTCAAGACCCGCTACCGCATCGTGCGCCTCGATCTGCCCAGCTACGGACTTTCGCAAGGTCCCACCGATGCGGCGATGAAGGCGCTGGTCCCCACCGACGTGCCGATTGCCCTGCTTGATAAGCTGGGCATCCGCAAAGTGACGTTCGTGGGGGTGTCCAGCGGCGGCACGATGGGCATGTATCTGGCCGCGCGGCGGCCCGATCTGGTCGAGCGCCTGATTTTGTCCAACACGCCGTCCGACCCGGTGGACACCAGCCATATGGTCATGTCGCCGGGGCTGGTGGCCGCCATGGACCGCATGAAAGCCACGGGCTTTCGCGACCAGAACTTCTGGGACGAATTTCTCAGCTTCTTCGCCGGTGACGCAAAGCGGATCTCCGCCAGAACTCGCAAGGAATATTACGACTTCTACCGCCGCGTTCCCGAAAAGAACCTCGTTGGCCTGATCGCGCGGATCGGTGACGGCAAGCAGGCCACCATCGAGATGGCCAAGATCCGCAAGCCGGCACTTCTGCTGTGGGGCGGCGCCGATCCGCTGCTGCCGGAGTCGGCCCTGAACGCCCTTTCCCGCTACCTCTCCAACGCGCAAGTCTCTAGGGTCGTGATGCCGGACGTGGGCCATTATCCGCCGCTCGAAGTACCCGACCGTTTCGCCCAGCTGATCGCGGCTTACGTCGAGGCGGCGACACCGATCCTGCCGGCCCGACAGCCTCTACAGTGATGCCATCGCCGGCCGCTCGCAAGGCATGACTTATACAAGAGGAACCCGCCACATGAGCTCCGAAGAAGACCTGCTCGCCAACTACAAGAAAGCCTACGACAACCGTGTCGGCTTTGGCCTGCGACCCGCGCTGCTGCTGATCGACTTCTGCCAGGCCTATTTCGAGCCGGGGAACGCGCTTTATTCCGAAGTCGATGACGCCATCGCCTCGGCTCTGCGGGTTCGCAAGGCGGCGCGCGAGGCCGACGTGCCCGTGATCCTTACCAACGTAGTCTACCACCCGACCGGTATCGACGGCGGGCGCTTTTTCGAAAAAGCCATGCCTTTGAAAAACTTCCTCAAGGGCAGCCCGATGGGCGCCTGGGGGCCGGGGCTTGCGCCGTTCGACGACGAACTGGTCATTTCCAAGCAGTATCCCAGCGCCTTCTTCGGCACCTCGCTCGCCTCGACGCTGACCGCGGCGGGCATCGACAGCGTGATCCTGACCGGGCTGACCACTTCCGGCTGCATCCGTGCGAGTTGCATCGATTCGATGTCACACGGCTTCAAGACCGCAGTGGTCGCCGAAGCGTGCGGGGATCGTCATGCTGCCCCGCACGATGCGAACTTGTTCGACATGAACGCAAAGTACGCCGATGTCGTCACTGAAGCGGAGACTATCGCGTTCCTGGAAGGGCTGCGCACCTGATCGCTGGCTGGCGTGGCAGACCCTCTACGCGTGTAGGTTACGGGCGATCGTGCATCGCGTGCACGCTCGGGCCCCGGGGCCACGCCGCGTCACTGGTCGCCACCGCACGCCAGCTGGTGTGGCAGTGCAGGAAAACCCGTGACACAATCCGACAGGCGAACACGAACCAGATACACCCCCAGTCCCGGCAATCTCCATTAAAGATGCAGCCTATAACTTGGCGAGCATTCAGCGATTTTTTGCAGAATCAAAGTTGAAAAATTGGCTATGCTCTGCCTGGTAACGGCTTGGTCGAATGACCAGGACGCCATCGTGCAATAAAATTACGTAAATCGAAAACGAGATTCCTCAGATTTAGATCATTTAAGTCTGCTGGGGTCCATCAGCTTGTTCAGGCGTCAGGAACCAATTCAAAGCGCTGCGCATCGCGCGCGTTGTTTGATTACTATTGAGGGATAAAATGACCGGCAATTTTAGAACGATCCGTTTCGCGGGCTCACTATCGATGCTTGCGCTCGTCGCAGGCATGGCCTGGGCTGCGCCCGCACTGGCGCAAACCGCCGATGAAGCAAGCACCGGTGTCGGCGGCGACATCATCGTCACGGCCCGCAAGACGGGCGAGGACATTCTCAAGACGCCGGTTACCGTCACTGCCATTACCTCCGAGACGCTTGACGTAAAAGGCATCGTGTCGGTCACCGACATGGCCGCATCGACCCCGGGCATCAACATCAACAGCAGTTCGTCGGGCCACGCCGACCGCTCGTTCCAGCAGATCAGCCTGCGCGGTATGACCCCGTCCACCGCGCTGGCAACCACGACTTCGATGTTCATCGACGGCGTTGCAGTATCGTCGCCGTCGCAGCTCAGCGCGATCAGCGATCCCGAGCGGATCGAGATCATCAAGGGTCCGCAAAGCGCCTACTTCGGCCGCAACACCTTTGCCGGTGCGGTCAACGTCGTCACCAAGACGCCCGGCAACGAATGGGGCGGCCAGGTTCTGGGCATGGTCGGCACGCGCGACAACTGGCGCCTGCGCGGCTCGATCGAAGGTCCGATCATTCAGGATCTGCTCGCCTTCCGCGTCACCGGCGAGAAGTATTCCAAGGAAGGCTCCTGGAAGAACTATGACGGGCGGACCCTTGGCGACCAGTCGACCAAGGTGGCGACCGCGATGCTCGCCATCACCCCTTCTGCCGACATCACCATCAAGCTGTTCGGCATGATGAGCGAGGACAAGGACGGTCCTTCGGCACAGACGCGCCTGTCGGCGGTCGACATTCGCGATCCAGCCGGGAATGTCCTGGTCAAGGGCCAGTCCAACTGCACGCTCACCGGTGACAGCCGCGGCGTGATCAATCCGGCCACCGGCCTGCCCGCCGGGGCTGCCGTCCAGAACCCGTTCTTCTGCGGCACCATCCCCAGCATCGCCAACCCGGTCACCGCCAACGTCACGAACACCGATTTCACGCGGCAGTTCCTGGCGATCGGCACCAACCGCATCGTCAAGCCCAGCGACGGCGTCGATGGCTACGGCCTGCTGCGCAAGACGCGGCACGCGCACGCCACGCTGGACTGGAAAGTCGCAGACGGCCTGACTGCCTCGGCGCTCGCCGGCTACAACCGCGAGGTATGGACCACGTTCATCGATCTGGACGGCTACGACACCCGCGCGTTTAAAGGCGCGAATTATGGCCAGGGCTACTTCGATTTTCCGTACCTGATCGAGCGCAAGATCAAGGACTTCTCACTCGAAGGCAGGCTCGCTTATGAAACCGGGAGGTTCCACGGGGTAGCCGGCGTCAGCTATCTCAGTGCCGACCAGTATCAGGGCCTTGGTGGCGGAACCGGCGCGTTGACCGTATCGTTGCTTACGCCGGGCGGGCTCAGCCGCAACAAGACCACCGGCCTGTTCTTCGGCCTGACCTACGACATCACCGATACGATCTCCGCCAGCTTCGAAGGACGCTATCAGATCGACCAGCTGGAATCCTACGCGCCGGCGAAAGGCCTGGTCAATCCCTCGAGCGTGTTCATCCCGGCCGGAACGTATGCGGGCGGCACCCTGCTCGCCAGCGCCAAGTACAAGAACTTCACACCACGCGCGATCGTGAACTGGCAGATCAATCCGGACACGATGGTCTATGCATCCTGGGCCAAGGGTGTGAACCCGGCGCAGTTCAATACCAACATCCTGTCCAACACCGCGTCGGTGCAGCAGGCGGCCTTTGATGCTGGCGCACAGTTGGCGATCAACCCGGAGAAGATCACCAACTACGAACTGGGTCTGAAGGGCCGCATCGGATCAAAGGTGCGCTATTCCTTCGCCGCGTACTATGCGCAGTGGACCAACCAGATCAATCTGGTCGCCATCGTCGCGCCCGATCCCAGCCAGACCACCGGCTACAGCTTCGTCAACAGCTCGGCCAATTCGGGCAACGTCGATCTTTATGGCCTTGAGGGTGAAGTCACCTGGCGCCCCACCGACTTCCTGACCATCGATGCCGCGGGTGCGTTCACCGGCTCCGACATCAAGGATTTCGAAAGCGTCACGGTCAGCCAGCTCACCGGCGTGTTCGATTACTCGGGCAACGAGATCAAGAACGTCTCGAAGTATTCGGCCAACGTCGGGGTCACCGTCGGCACAGACATCGCCGGCTGGGATAACGGCCGCTGGTTCGTTCGGGGTGACTGGAACTTCAAGTCCGGCGTCTGGACCGATGAGGCGAACATCGCCCGCACGCCAGATCTTCACCTCTTCAACGCACGCGCCGGCATCACCCACGGCAACATCACGCTCGAAGCGTTCGTGACCAATATCACCAACAACAAGAAGCCGGGCAGCGTTTCGGAAAACTACATGTTCACCCCGAACTTCGCCTACACGGCCCGTTACTCGGCGTTGGTCCTTGGCCTGCCTGAACTGCGTACCGCCGGTGTCCAGGCCAAGATCACGTTCTGATCGCGCCTCGGAACCGGTAACACGAAAGGGTCGGGTGCCTTGCGCGCCCGGCCCTTCCTGTTTGAGAAACGCCTTTCACCCAAAATGGCGATCTCGTTCAATTGTCAGAAAAAAGGGGCGGCCTGGGGCTCGCCCCCTCCCCACCTCTTCAGACGGATGTCACCTTGACCTTGCCATCGAGCACCCCGATAGGATCGGCGGCGATCTCGGGATAGTATCGCTTCAACATGGCGTGCCAATCGTCCGGCAGATCGGCGAAACGGGATACCTTGCCGCCGTTGCCGAACAGACCCAGTGTCCCCGGTCTGTCACCCATGTTCATCCAGGCCGGCCAACTGCGCACATCGTTGGACTGCACACGCGTATCGAGGTTCGTCGTACCAGGATCAAGCACCTGCTCGCGGGGGGCGGATATCGTGCTGACTTCGTTGAGATAGGACACTGATCCATCCGGTCCCGTGACCCGCGCATGAGAGCGATCGCGAATGGCCAGTTCGGTCCGGCCAAGCGCGAACGTGCTGACGGGGACATGGACATGCTCATATTTGGCCTGACCTGGCACGTCGGGGATCTCGATTTCATTTTCTGCCGAAACCATGAGGTGGGTCGGGATCGGTCCCCGCCCACCGACACGCACCATCTCACCCGTTACCGGATTGCGCATGTTAGTCAGGCGTTCACCACTCTGGACGTCTACGCGAAAGCTGATCTCCAGATCGATCAGGTCGAAGCTTCCATCAGCATTGTGGGTAATGCGCTGAATGGCACCCAGGTTGATGGCGTAAACGGGGATGAGGTCGCCGCCAATCGCGGCCATGTAGGGGCCTTTGATCCAGGAAAACACCAGCCCGCTATCGGTGCGATAACGCATCTTGCGATAGATCTGCGCGGCATCCTTCGCGTCGGTCGGATCCAGCTGCCGGGTCTTGGCGACGGCAGAAACGCCTGGAAGCATAGCCGCAGAACCCGCCAGTCCCATTGCCAGCTTCAAGGCATCGCGACGATCCGGTCTGGACAGATCGGTAAAGTATAGCGATCGAGACATATCAGCTCCCCTTGTTGAAAACACCAATTCGCCGGCAAACTGGGAAGGGATCAACGCTCTCGTCAGACTATCCACGGGGCGGACAATGTAGAGCCCAGCTACTATCGTTCGATGGTGTTTTCGCTGTGTTCTGTCAGCACATACATCGGTTTGTGGGTGCAGGCGCCATCGTTTTGACGGGTTGGGCATTTGTGATGTTCGCTGCAGTCAGCAAAGCAACGGTAAAAGCGAGGTGATTATGTACGTTACAAACCCACGCTGAAAACGTAGGAGTGCCGGCAAGGGGCAAGCCGTCATGTCCGTTCTCTCTTCCCCCCCACTTCCACGATGAAGCCAAGGCTTTCGCTTTCCTCGAAAGTGTCGTGTGGGCGAACGGCGTAATCTGCCCCCACTGCGGCGTTGTGGCCGGTCGCGTGTACGATCTCGATGGTGTCCGCTCCAAGCCGAGCGTGAAAAACCCTGAGGGTGTTGTACGCCACGGCCTCAAGAAGTGTGGCGAGTGCCGCAAGCAGTTCACCGTCAAGGTTGGCACTGTGTTCGAGCATGCCCGCATGCCCCTGACCAAGATGCTTCAGGCCGTGCACCTGATGGTGTCGAGCAAGAAGGGCATCAGCGTCCATCAGCTTAGCCGCGTCCTTGAAGTGCAGTACAAAAGCGCTTGGTTCCTTGCCCACCGCATCCGTGAAGCCATGCGCTCGGGCGATCTGGCTCCCTTCGGTGGCAACGGCACAATGGTCGAAGTCGATGAGACTTACATCGGCTGCCAGAAGGGCAAGGAAATGCGTCGCGGCGGCGGCCACAAGATGAAGGTTCTTGCGCTGCTGGATCGTGAGACCGGCGCTGTCCGCACCTTCACGGACCCCAACCTCACCGCCAAGGACATTCACCCCATCCTGCGCGCCAACATCGCCGCAGAAGCCCGCCTGATGACCGACGAAGCCCGCCTGTACTGGAAAGTCGGCAAGGAGTTCGCTGAGCATAACGCGTGCTGCACGCTGGCGGTGAGTACGTTCGCAAGGGTGACGTGACGATCCACACCAACACCGTTGAAGGCTTCTTCTCGATCTTCAAGCGCGGCATGCGCGGCGCGTACCAGCACTGCGGTGAGCAACACCTGCACCGCTACCTTGCCGAGTTCGATTTTCGCTACACCAACCGCGTAGCCAACGGCTTCGATGACAAGGCTCGCGCGATCGAAGATCTCAAGGGCATCGTCGGCAAGCGCCTGACCTACGCAAGGCCTGACCTCAACACCTAAGCGGGAGACCACCCGAGCCCGCAAAGGGAACCAACGTTGGCGGTCCAAGCGGCAACGCTGACGTTCGCCTTTTGACGATGTAAACATTTGCGCCTATATAGAAGCACAACAGCGCGCCCGGTGTGGACCCGTGACGCGCTGTTGCTCTTTCCTCGTATGGACCGAGGCAGGTGTGATCAGAAGGCCCTACGGGCTTACCGATCTCCTACAGGTGATTGGCCACGTCACATCTTCCTCCTTTCGTTCGAGGTGTTGCACCGCGCGGTCCTTTGGCGAGGTTGGCGCGCGGCGCCGGGAAATCATGAGGCGGTTGATAGGTTGTCAGCCGCCTTTTTCTTTGCCTTAGCAGTAAGGTATTGAACGAGCGTCCAGATTGCGCTGCGTTCCGCGTCTTCCACGCCTTCTTCCCGCATCAGGTCGATAAGTTTGTACTCAAGAGCAGTATCGGTGATCGCAGTCGCCGCGGGCGGCGTTGGCGTTGGAGTAGACGACTGCGTGCCCTCCGCCTCTGGTTCCTTGATTTTCTTCGGGCGCCGCTTCACGCCGGCAGTAGAGCGCGGCACAGAGCCAGTTAGAATACGATTGCCGAGCGGCACACCAGCAGCCTTAGCCGCGTGAAGAAAAAACGTGCGACATTTCCGCGACACGTCTTCCTTGGCGCCAGTCACCTTGAATGCATCCGCGAACATAGTCGGTGTTGCGGTCAAGAGGTCTAGTGCAAACACGTACGGGTACGTGCGCCGAAGAATATTCAGCAGCACGGTCGCGAAATCGGGCGTGTCTAAAGCCTCAACTAACGCGTTCAAACTTTCCGTAGGCTTGTTATCATCCATCAACTCCATCGATCGGAGTGCTACTTTTAGCTGACCCTGCGTCCCGCCTGAGAACTTGCTAAGAACAGACTTATCGATTTGCGGCGGCTAGCCATCTGTTTTCAACTGCTTTATGAACGTAAGCAGCGTTTGAAAGGGGATGTAGGGGGGGACTTTCGTCGTGCCACTCCCGCCTTCGGGACTGGCATCGGTTTCACGAGGTTCGTCGGTCATCGGAGGCCCCAAATGCAGCGTGTGCCACATGGCATAGATCATGTGCCGTGATGTCGCGAGCTAGAGACGGACGACGACGAACAGCGCTCCAAGGAGATGCTGGGCAAACTGGTGAAGCACAAGCCAGCGCCGGAGAAGCCTGAGTGAACGGCCCCGCCCTATGGGGCGGGTTTATCGTCGTGCTTTGTCTTGGGACGATGGCGTGGAGCCTCGCGCACTCCTGCATACCGGCCCGATGGCCCATGCCACGCATGTACAGATCAGAGCACCCGGTTTTCTACTGGATAACAATCGCAGGGTATGCCGCTGGAGTGGCGCTCGGCGTGTCACTCGCTCTCATTTGAGTGGGTTTGTAAACTACACAATCGCCTTAAGAAGCGGGCTTCGGCGGGCGCGGGTAGACAATGAAGTCTGCATGACGGTCGATCACCGGTGGCGAGGCGGCATTCGCCACGGCCTTCCGGAATTCATTGATCGCCGCAGGCGATAGCGGCAAACGATGCTCGGAAGGATGCGTGCCCGCGGCCATCGGATAATCATGCCCTGGCATGTTGGTCATCTCGATATGCGCGCCCAGCAGCGCGCGGACGGGATGGGTCCTGGCGAATTGGGCCAACCTGTCGGCGCTGGCCCGATAAACGTCGAACTGGTCGGTCGGCACATAAAGCCGCCCAGGATACAGCATGTCGCCGGAGAACAGCAGTCTCGTCCTGGCGTCGTAGACCATGATATGCGCGGGCTCGTGGCCGGGGGTTGGGATGATGTCGAGAACGCGGCCGCCCAGATCAAAGCGGCCCGTCCCGCGCGGCCAGTCCGCGATATGGAAGAACGCGGCAACCTGGTCAGGCCCAAGCCCGACGACGTCGGTATCCGGGCGCGCTCTGAACTCGTCATCACCGGCATGATGATCCCCGTGTCCATGGGTATGCGCGACAACGAGATGGACCGCGCGGCCGCCATGCCTGGCTTGCCATTCCGCGATCAAGCGGTCGACAGGAGTCCGTATCTTGAGCCCGCCCGCCCCGCTATCCAGCAAGAGCGCGCGATCTTTGCCAAACAGCAGATAAAGAAACGGCGCCTCGAAGTTGGTTTTCACCGATTGGCGGATGACGAACGTATCCTCGTCGATCTTCTGGACCTGCGTTTCAGGCTCGCTCGCAGTGGTCCCATCGATCCAGTGATCGAACCGGGGCGGAGAAGTCACCGGGGCCGCCGCACCGAGCAGAATGGCGGCGCCAATCGGCAGGATCAGGCGATGGATCGATGCCATAAAGGGGGCGAGGCGGAGGTATGTGTGCATCTGCCCATCGTATGCACCGCCAAGCGGTATGCAATCCTCGACATGGTCACAATGTTACGTCCCATACGATATTTATTACCAGGTAAGCGCGAAAGGCGCAGCGTATCGCCACATGCCCCGAGCGGCAAAGCGCGCAATCAGATTTCAAGACGCAGCGACGCCTTATCGGGCACCAGAAGGAGGGTGAGTGACGCTGGTTTACAAAGCAGATCTTATGAGTGGCGGCGGACGGTGGGGCGACAAGCAATTTCCTCGACAATCAGGGGCGCATCACGCGGTCGATCAGCGATGCGATCCAATGTCTGGCTGGGGACTTATAGGCGCCATCGACGACAGCCGGTTCGATGCGCGCCCGCCCTACATCCGCACAAGAGGCGCTAAAAAAAGGCCGGGCACTTTCGTGTCCGGCCTCCCTCAAGGAACGTTGCAAGCTAGCGTCAGAACGTGATCTTCGCCTGTACACCAGCGGTGCGCTTTTCGCGCAGGCCCACGATCAACGCCGAAAAGGTGCTGGTATACGCGAAGCTCGGCGTGAACAGGAACTGATCCCCGATCGAGGTATAAGCACGGTCGTTGAAGACGTTGTTAACGAACGCCTGCAGCGAAAGTGCCCCGATCGTCACGCCGGCCCGAACGTTAACGTTGTTGTAGGCCGGGGTGCGCACGATATTCGCCGCGTTTGACCACACGCCCGACTTGAACACATAGTCCGCCCGCGCAAACCAGGTGGAGTCCGCCTGCGCCTTGATAGCGCCACCGAACTGCACACCAGCGCTGGCCGACCACTTCGACGTGTTGGGCATTTCATTGCCGCTGTAGTCGAAGATGCCGGTAAGCTGGCTGACGGTAGGCGAGACGTATTCTTTCAGCTTGCTGTCGTTCAGCGAGCCGGCGGCGTTCAGGGTGATGAGGTCGTTGACCGCGAAGCTGCCTTCGAACTCAATGCCCTTCATGTCGACGTTGCCGGTGTTCGCGGTCCCCTGAACCAGCTGGGGCGTGCCCGTGCCGGGATCGAGAAGCGCAAGGGCAATGGTGTTGATCTGGTTGCGCCACTGCGCGAAGTAGCCGTCCAGCGCATAACGGACCCGGCCATCCAGCAGCTTGCCCTTGATGCCGACTTCGTAGTTGGTGACCTTCTCGGGCTTGACCGCAACGGTAATCCCTGCTGCGGTCGCCGCAGCCACCGTGGCGGGGGGCGAGGTCAGGAAGCTGGTGTTGAAACCCCCCGGGTTCACACCCTTCGACCACGATGCATAGACCATGGTGTTGGGATTGAATTCGAACTGCGCAATGACGCGCGGCAGGAAGTTCTTGTAGGTGCGCTTCAGCAGCGTGTCGCCGTATGCGTAAAAGCCCGGGGTTGCGATCGCCGGATTCGTGACGGTCAGTCCGGTGGGCTGAGCATAGGCATACAGCGTATCGATCTGGTAACGACCTTCGGCATTGATCGTCAGTTGATCGAAGAACTTATACGAAAGCGCAAAGAAGGCTCCCTTGGTGCGCGACCGGGTTTCGCCCGCCGTGCTGGCCACCACGTTGGCGAGCGAGCCGGTGCCGCCGCCCAGATCGTTGACAATCCAGTTGTTGAGGTAGCTGGCGCCAACCGTGGCACGAAACGGACCGCCGTTATCGAACGTCGCGCGACCTTCCTGAGAAAAGTCGCTGTTCTTGCGTTCGACCAGAAACGGATACGTCCAGTACGGCACGCCCGAAGCGATAGCGGCAGCGCTGTTCGGGATGGTATCCGAACCCCAGTTGTCAAGATCGACGAGCGTGCTGTACGCCTCGCGGTTCATCGCCGTGATCGACGACACGGTGACGCCGGTGTCGGGGATCTCATAATCGACGGTGAGATGCAGGTGATAGTACTTGCGGTACAGACCGTAGTCCTGGACGCCGTCCTTGCCTGAAAGGATGCGGCCAGTCGATTTGGCCAGCCAGTCCCGGACGTTCGATGTCAGCTCGTTGTTCATCGAAGGCGCATAGGCGCTGAGGCTCGGCGCGACGCCGCAGATGAAGGGACGATTCACCGTGACGCTGGCTCCAGCAGACCCGACCGTGCCGGACTGGACGCCGCTCAGTGTGCAGTTGGACTGGTTGGCGACGATGGTGTTGCCAGCTGCATTGGCAAGTCCACGTGCGGAGATGAGCCCCTGCGCAGCAGGGCCGTCGTGATCCTCGGAATACAGGCCGAACGCCTTGATGGTGAGGCCGCTGAAGGGCTTGGCGACGAGCAGGCCATTTATGCTCTTGCTCGACTGATCGCCCAGGGTGTTGGTGGATACTTCGCCGTTACCGCTGCCGTTGTACTTGTTCTTGTACGAACCGTCCTTGGCAAACTTGTCAGCACCAATGCGGAACGTCAGGGCGTCGCCGAAAATTGGGCCTTCGATGTCGGCATGCAGGCGGTAGTTGTTGCGCGTTCCGCCCATCGCCAGGATCGAGCCATGCCACTCGCCGGTGGGCTCCTTGTTGACGACGTTCACCGCGCCGGCAAAAGTGTTGCGGCCGAAATACGCGCTTTGCGGGCCCTTGAGCACTTCGATGCGGGCCGGATCGGTGATCGAGGTGAACGCGGTAGGCGAGGATACCGGGGCACCGTCGATGAAGGTCGATACAGTGGTCGATAGCGACGTCGAAGGCGTGAAGCCACGAATGATGATCTGCTGGAAAGAGCGATCCGCGCGGCCCGAACTGTTGTTATTGATGTTCATGCCGGGCGTATTGGCGGCAAGATCGGAGACCGAGGTGATGCCCTTCTTGCTGATGTCCTCGCTGGTGACGACAGACACCGCAACCGGTGTTTTCAAAACGTCTTCCGAACGTTTGCGCGCGGTGACGACGATGTCGCCGCCAGGACCGGACACGGCCGCGTCATCGGCAGTTTGCGCTATTGCCGGCGCGGCGAGGCCTGCAGCCAAAGCAAAAATCGAAAGCGCGGACGCGCCGTAGGCCGTTTTAAGTTTCCCAGTCATGGTTAATCCCTCAATGCTGATCAATCGCCCGTGAGCGGTGAATATTGCATTCCTGCCTGCGTCTATTTTGTTTTATTTTTATTGCGCCCAATATTTAACTGGACCGCAAAATAATATGGTTCGCTTATTTCAAGCGTACATTACATTGCTTTAAGACCGCCCTCACGTTGGTCGGTTTTCATCTAGCGCCAAATTGACTCAGGTGGCACAAGAATGTGCTGCAAATCGGTGCGTGTCCGCCTGTCGGATTGGCGTGGCTGCACATGGCATCCGCGAAAACGTGCATCGAGCCTTGCCAGCGTCGTTGGAAGGCCGAGACCTTTCCGCTGCCCCCTCGGATCGGGACCTACCGGGGGGCTGCCTGCCTGTCGCTTTAAATTCGCAATCATGGCAATATCTTCCGACCAAGCCGAGGAGACGCGCGATGAGAAGTATTTTTCAACCCGTCCGGTCATTCCGCACGATGATTTGGGTTGCAGGATCGGGCAGCCTCCTGGGCAAAGTGTTCTGCGCGGGACACGGCCTTTCTATTCGGCATCGGAGACGCGCAGTGAACGCCTGGATTGGGATTGCCGCGCCCGTTCGCAATACAGTGCATCTAAAGACACCTTTCTGTCTCGCAATTGCGTTGGCTATTGCTGCGCCGGTCGCAGCCCAGGCCACGAATTACGATGCGGTCGTTGCTGCACCGGACAGTCATCGCATCTTGATGGAGGATGACCACGTTCGGGTGTTGCGGGTCGAGGTGAAGCCTGGCGCGACGGAGCCGGTCCACGATCATCGCTGGCCGAGCATCATGTACTTCGAACAGCCCCAGCCGATTACTTACATCGAATATAAACTGGTTGATGGCCGGCCTGTCGAAACGCAGCGCTTTGACGTTCCAGCGTTCAAGCAGTCGCAAACAATGAGGGGTGAGCCGGAAGGGCTTCATGCCGTATCCAACCGCGGGACGGCCCCTTTTATCGCGGTGCGGGTGGAGTTAAAAGATACCGCTGTGCCCGGCAAGCCCTGACGCAGGGAACCGGTCCATGCCGCCGATGGGCGGGCCTCACGCCCCGACGAGCGTTACCGTGACCTCCGCCAGCCCCTCGCGCAGTACTTTTGCTTCGGCGTATTCAGGCGAATTGTAGAACGCGAGCGCGGCGGCGCGATCCGGCCATTCCGAAACGACGACCGAACCGCCGTTGCGGCCTTCGCCTTCCAGTACCGTCCCACCCGGCGCACGAATGACATAATTGCCGCCATACAGCGCCAGTGCATCCGCAGCGGCCTGCGGGTAGCCGCAGGACATGAACGCATCGCGGTCCTTGATATGGGCGGTCGTAACGAGCCAGGCAGCCATAGAAAATCCTCACGTGGGGTATTGCAAGGTCACAGTCGTCCCGGTCGCGCCAGCTCCGCCATGGTAAAGTGCCCGGCTATCCGCCCTGCGGATGGTCGCATGTGGGCTGCAGGAACGATCAAGGGCAGATCAATCCGCCAGACGGCGCAGCGCCGGCCCTATCTGTGTTCCGATCCGGTGCGTGTCGGCCAGCCAGTCGAATCCGGTGACCAGGAAATTGTCGATCCCCGCCGCGCGATAGCGCATCAGCGCCGCGACCAGAGTTTCGGGCGAACCCACCAGACACATCACCTGCAAGCGGCCCTGCGTGGCCCGGGTCAGCCCGGTCCACAAACACGGGTCGGCGGCCGCATCGTCGGCCTGCGCGGCATTGGCGGCGGTGTCCTGCGCGGCTTTGCCCAGGTCGCGGCCCAGCGCACCATGCGCCGCCTGCCGCGCCTCCACGCCGCGCAACAGTTCGTCCGCACGGTCCCAGGCGGCGGCATCGCTATCGGCGATGACCAACCGCATCGACATGGAGAAGCGCGGGTTGCGGCCATGCGTGGCGGCCTGCGCCTTGACCTTGGAGACCAGCTCGCCAACCTGGGCAACGCTGCCCGGGCCAAGCGCATAGACATCGGCCAGTTCCGCGCCGTAGCGCAGCCCCAGCGCCGAAGTTCCCGCCCAGAACACCGGGATTGCGCCTGCCGCCGGCCGGATTTCGCTGGCCGCCCCCTCGAACGTGTACCACGCACCCTTGTGGTCGAACGGCTCGGCCTGCGACCACATACGCCGCAGCACCTGCACATATTCGCGGCTGCGGTGATAGCGTTCGTCCTTGGTGTGATAATCCCCATCGCACCGCGTCTCGATATCGGAGAACGCGGTGATGATATGCACGCCCGCGCGCCCGCCACTAAAAGCGTCAAGCGTCGCCAGAGCGCGGGCCGCCATGGTCGGCGCGATGAAGCCGGGGCGATGCGCCACCATCAGTTTTAGCCGTGTGGTTGCCGCCGCTACCCAGGTCGCGGTGACGAGGCTGTCGGCGGAACGGGCGTTCTGTCCCACCAGTACCCGGTCGTACCCCGCCGCTTCGTAAGCCCGCGCCAGTTCGGACACGAATGCAGGATCGTAGGGCAGCGGCTGCGCGCTTGCCTCGGATGTGCGATAGGGCGAGATCAGCCCTACCAGTTCGATCGGATGGCGGGTCATGCGTGTCCACTTTCGAGTTCCATCGCCTGCAACTGCGCCGGATCGAGCTTGTAGAAGCACAAGGCGATGATCGCGCAGAGCATGGCCGCTGCGGGAATTGCGGATTCGCAAAGCTTGATGGCCAGGATCGCATCGGGCGACTGCCGCGCCGCCTCCCCGCTGACCGACGAGACATAACCCATCGCGCCCAGGAACGTGCCCATCGCCGCCAGCGCGGCGGCAGAAGCCAGTTTGTCGAACAAAGTGGTGAAGCCGGCAAACGCACCCTCGCGCCGCTCCCCGCTGCATACATAATCATAGCGCACCGCGTCGGACAGCAGGGCGTATGCGCACAAGATCATGCCGCCGCCGGCAAAGCCGCTCACCAGCCCCCGCACGCCGATCAGCACCATGCTTTCGCCAGGCTGGGCCGCCAGCCAGCTCAGCTGCACCAGGCCGAACAGGGCAAGCCCTGCCATGTAGCAGATCTTCTTGCCGATCCGGCCCGACAGCCAAACCCATACCGGCATCGCCACCACCATCGCCACCGTCGCCAGCATGAAGTAGGTGCCCAGCACTTGATCCCCCAACCCCACGACAACGCGGGTGAAAAAGGCGAGTGCCGCCGAGCCGATCGCGGTGCCAAACAGCAAAAAGACATGCGCGATCGCCAGGATGCGAAATGGACGGTTGTCCCACGCAAGGCGGATCTGGCGCGCCAGCGCGCGTACCGGGCCCACCCGTGGTGTCCCCGGCTCAGGCGCGCGGGGCAGCGTGCGCGGGGCCTGGCGCAGCAGGCGCACCGCCAGCATCGTGGCCAGAAAAACGATCAGCCCCACCGTCACCGCAAGCAGCAGGTGTCCGCCGCGCGTCGGTCCGGTCAGCGACAGCATCCAGGCTGGCAAAGTAGAGCCGATCAGCGTGCCGATCGCGTTGCCATAGGTGCGCCAGGCCATCAGCCGCGTGCGCTCATGCGGGTCGGACGAGCTTTCGACCACCATCGCGAAACCGGGAATGGTCAGCATCGTATACCCGGTGGCGTGGATCGCCAGCGCCAGGGTGACGAACAGTTCCGCCAGCAGCACCGAGCCCAGATCCGGCGCCCCGAACAGCAGCGCAAGGCCCAAGGGCATGGCGATGCCGCCTGCAAACAGGAACGGCAGGCGCCGGCCCCATACCGTGGTCCACCGACCGTGCGCGCGGTCGCTCCACGCGCCCACCGCCGGATCCAGGAAACCGTCGTAGATCTTGACCAGCGCGAAGATCAGCCCTGCCGCCCCGGCGGAGATGGCCAGACTGTCGGTCATGAAGCGCAGACCCAGCACCGTCACCACGTTCTGCCCGGCGGCATGGGCCAGCGGAATCATCAGCGAACCGAACCGGATGCTCCAAAGACGGGATGACGCCGGCGCGGCGGGTGACGGGGCCAGGCTGGAAATCTCGCTCGGCAGGGCCTTGTCCTTCTGTTTCGTGTTGAAGCAGGCTGACCGGCCCGCGGTTCATTCGGCGCGGTGGCAGCGTCGGCGCTTTGCATTGTCGCATCGTGCACGTCGGCGGGATGATGACGCGGGCGCAGGCACCGTCAGGTCCTGCGATCAGTTTATCCGACTGCTGATCAGGTTTGCGTTACGGACCGGTCGATGCGTGCCGTGCGATAGCGTGTGAGGATGAGCGCGGCCCCTCCCCCCCGTCCACAAAACCGGGTGCATCGGGCACGCGAACTCATCGCATGACACCTACGGGGCGGGCTATCCGGCGTGCGCCCCGTGCTTTTTCAGGAGAGGCGCTGAAGTGACCGTTCGTCATGTCCTCAAGGGGCTCGGGACACTCGTCCTCGCGCTGGTCGTGGTTCTGGCCCTGGTGCTGCTGACCATGCGCCTGGGCTGGTGGAATCCGTCCTATGAAAGTGTGAAGGCCGCCCAGGCCGGGTCGCCCTCCACGTTCGAGCGGATCGGCACCGCCAACGTGCATATCCGCGATGAAGGGCCGCGCGATGGGCCGGTGGTGATCATGCTGCATAGTTCGATGACCAATCTGCGCGAGTGGGATGGCTGGGCGGACGCGCTGAAGGACACGTATCGCGTCGTGCGGTTCGACTGGCCGCCCTATGGACTGTCGACCGACACCGCGCCGACGACAGGCCTGCCCGGCGTAGTCGCCCTGCTGGACCAGATCGCGCAGAAAAAGGGGCTGCGCCGCTTTGCCCTCGTCGGCACCTCCAGCGGCGCCACGCTCGCCACGCTGTACGCCTCCAAGCACCCCGACAAGGTCACCGCGCTGGCCCTGTCCGCCCTGCCCCTGAAAGCCCCGCCTCCGCCGAACTTCAGCCGGCTCATGTGGGCCATGGTCTGGATGCATGAGCACCTCGTGCCCAATTACTACCCCCGCTTCTATTATCGCCGCTCGCTCTCCGAACTGTATGGCCGGCCCGAACGGCTGACCGACGCGACGGTGGACTGGTACTACCAGACCAACACGATCCCCGGCGGATTCAGCCGCGTGAAGGCGTATTACGAAGCAAACAAGAAAGCGGTCTGGGCCAAAGGCGCAGGGGACGATGCGGCGAAGGTGCGCGCACCGATCCTGTTGCAGTGGGGCGATGCGGACCCGGTCTTGCCCAAATACCTGGCGGCTGACGCGGTGAAGGAGTTCGCCAATACGCGCGTCGACGTGATCCATTACCCTGACGTTGGCCATTACCCCATGCTGGAACTGCCGGCGGCAACGGCGCGGGACCTGCGCACCTGGCTTGACCGCAAGATCGCAAAGCCCGCACCGGCGGCCGGGACAGGGGCCAGCCCGCGATGAGCGACACCTTGCCCGATCTTGCCGGCACCTGGGATTTGCGCGGCACCACACTGGGGCCGGACGGCACAGCGCTGTACGACTGGGAGGCCAGCATGCAGGTGGCCCCGGCATCGCCAGGCTTAAGCGTGGTGATCGAAACGCGGGGTGCAAAGACCTCGCGCTCGGTCAGCTTTGCGGAAAAGCTCACCCGGCTGCCGTCGGGCGCGTGGTTCCTGCGCTATGGCTACGAGGCCGATCCCGGACACGCAGCCACCGCGGATCACACGTTCTTCGGCATCTCGCAACTCACCTTTGCACCCGACCTCGCCAGCGCGCACGGATCATCGTGCAACTATAACGGCCGCTATGTCGTGGCGAACTTGCACGCGTCACGTTGGCCGGATCGCCCAACCGGACGGGGATCTACCGCCCGGCGTCACGTTGCGCCGCAAGCGCGCGCACCAGAGGGATGAGGTCGCGGCCGATGCCGATCACATCCTCGACCGGATCGAAACCGCGCAGGATGAACGCGTTCACGCCCGCATCGTAATAGTCCATCAGCGCGTCAGCCACCTGCGCCGGCGTTCCCACCAGCGCGCCGGAATTGCTCTGGCCGCCGCGCAGTTGATTGATGCCGTTCCAGAAGCACTTCTCGAGCCGGTCCCCACGCGCCGCCAGTTCCGCCGTGCGCTTGAAGCCATCCGCCTTGGCGGCCACGGTATTTTGCGCAAGCTGGCCCATGTTCGCCGCAACCGCCGCGCGGATCGCGTCTGCCCGCGCCCAGGCCGCGTCCTCGGTCTCGCCCAGAATGATCCGGATCGACATCAGAAAGCCGGGGCTGCGATCGTGCGCCGCCGCTGCCGCCCGCACTTTGCCGATCACCTCGCTCATGCCGGCCACGGTATCGGAAAGGGTGGCGAACGTATCGCAATATTCGCCGGCCACTTCCAGTGCCGCCGGGCTCATGCCGCCGAAATAGACCGGCACGGCGCTGGTTGTGGGCTTTACGGCAGCAAACGCGCCGTCGAAGCGGAACCACTTGCCGGCGTGATCGACTGGCACCGTGCTCGTCCACAGGCGGCGCAGGACGGAGATGTATTCCTTCGCGCGGTCATACCGCTCGATCTTGGTCTGGTAATCGCCGTCGGCGCGCGTTTCCTCGTCGCTGGCAGCGGTGATGATATGCACGCCCACCCGCCCCGGCATCAACCGTTCAAGCGTCGCCAGCATGCGCGCGGCCATCGTCGGCGGGATGAAGCCGGGTCGATGGGCAAGCATGACCCCAAGCCGCGTGGTATGCGCCGCGACATAGGCGGAAATCGTGAAATTGTCCGGCATCACCGCAGCATTGGCGACCAGCACTTTGTCGTATCCCCAGACGTCGTGCAGCTTCGCCATGCGCACGATGCCTTCGGCATCGAAGTGCTCGAACGGTACGGGGTGCGTTTCGCTGGAGATGTTGTGGTTGAGCAGGCCATTGATTTCAATCGGCATGACGTGTTCTCCGTGGCATGCATACGGCATGCGGCTTCAAACGCTGGCACATGCGGAAATCAGCCGGAGTAATCGCTAGGTGGATACCGCCCCCTAGGCGGCGAGGACACGCCCTCTAGCTCAACGCCGGCCAGACGACGGACCGTCAAGCCAACCGCGACTGCATTAAGGTAATGGCTTTAGAGAGACACATCACCTTCCATTCCCAATCTGCAAAACCAGCGATAGGCCAGGTGGAAGTGCACCTCATCGCACAACCGGCGTTTCGAGCGGATCGCCATGCAGTAGCCAACGAGCAGCATCCGGACATCAGTTCCGGGTCAATCGAAGGACGACCTGTCTCGGTGTAATAGGGCCGCAAATGCTACTTTCTAAATTGCAACGAACTCGACAGGGGCGTTATATTGTATTGAGAACTGCGCTCGCGATCGAAGAGTTCGGCTCGGACTGTTTGGTCGTTATATACGAGATTGAGGGTTATGAAGAGGATAAGTCGTGGGGCAAGCAGCATGTCACCCTTCCAAAGTTGACGAGTTTCCCCGAGGATGATGAGAAGTGGAGGGCTCTCCCGCCAACCCCTGCCCATCGCCTGCTATCGTTTGCTCCGAAAATCCCTAACGAACAGCGCAACATAGATTTCTACTGGCAAAACACGGAGCCAGATGATGCCACCACAGCTTGTAGCAAAGCGGCATTGGCGCCGAGCTGCGACGCTGATCTTTTGGCACGCGACGTCCGCCAAGAAATGAAGCTGCCATCTCGTGATGTCGCATGGGATTGGGGGAACCCAAAATCGCGCGTTGCGCGGTCCCTGGTTGCCGGTCTTGTTGTAGCCACGATTGCCATCGGCACAGCCGCGATAGAGCGGAGCATTGAAGATCGCGTGAAGCTGATCCCGGTCGAAAGGTAGGCGCTTGTCGCGCTTGTTGATTGGATCAGGCAGGCGGAGCCCCCGTGCCGGGTTGCGCGTGAGCAGTTCCCCATTAACCGCCCAGTTCAGAAAGCTGCACATGTTCGACATGAGCGAGTTGGCGTTGGCCGCGCTGATAATCTTGATGTCGCCGCGCAGGTGAGCGTGCTCGGCCGCTTCGCTTGGCGAGAGCTTTGGAAAGAGCTTTGGAAAGAGCTTGCCCGCGTTCGCAGGGAGGAAGCGCAACACATCGAGCAGATCGCGGCAGTGCGCGCGTGAGACAGCGGCGACGGGTGTCGCCCCGCCGATCACGGCGATAGCGAGCCTCCGGCTCGTCTCATACGCCTCCCGCGTGTTCGCTGTCCAAGCACGAGACGGGTCGTCGATGTAGCTGCGATATGCCTCGCCGAGCATCGATGGGGCGTCCGGCTGAACGGTTGCGTTGGCTGGCTGAGCGACCTTAATCACACGCTCGGGGAGATCGTCCTTCAACGGTTGAATGAGCGTCGTATCGACCGGCAGACCTGCCATCGAGCGAGCAAGCTCAATCTCCGTCTCAATCCGCGTGATTACGCTTGGCAATCGCCGCACGGCAACAGCGAGACTGTTTGTGCGCAGCGAGCGCCAGATTGCGAGCCGATCCAGGAGCCGTTGAGCGTCCACCGGGCCGATATGCGATAGTGGAGTTTCTGCCCGCGTCGAAGCACACCACGGGGCAAATCCCGTAGCAGCTTACCGTAGGAAACGCGGCTTTCAACAAAGGCGGTTTTCCAGGACTTTCGACCTGATTGTCGGCTATATTTCCCGTAGCGTTTGGGGTAGCAGATACTCTCTGGGGACCGTTTTTTAGACGATCCCCGAGAGATTTCAAGCACTTGAGAAGTGCTGGTGCCAGAAGAGGACTCAAAAACGAGTGATTCCGGCGCAGAAAACCGCCATTTCTTAAGGGTCTCGCAGCGCGATACCACGACCGATACCTTGGGACTTTTTGTTGGATCGGTTCGAGTCCTGAAGCCCGCGAAATTGTGAGTGTGCCCAGGTGATTCGATAAAGCTGCTTTGGGGAGGCGGCGGCCCTCGCTAGCGATTCACGAAATTCTTGAAACTTTCATTCTTTGAAAGTATCTGGAATTTTATGAATGGGCTTTCGGAACAGATTTCGGGATCAAGCCTTGCTAAGCGAATCTTCAACGAAGACCAGCTTCGGGAGTTGTTGGGCGGGACCGATGCCCGCCGTCATGCTCTGGTACATAGGGCTTTAAAGGACGGTTCTCTGATCCGTCTTAAGCGGGCCACCTACATGTTGGGTCAGCGAACCAGCAACGATGCCGTCCATCCCTTCGCCGTGGCACAGGCGCTTTTGCCAGGGAGCTACATCTCCTTTGAAACCGCCCTCGCCTACCACGGCTGGATCCCGGAGGCCGTCTTCGCCACGGCGAGCGTCTCACCGGGCCGCAAGACGATTACCTATGACACGCCATCCTTCGGGCAATTCAGCTTTCATCCCCTCGCGCTCAAGGAATACCAGTTTCTGACGAGCGTCGGCCGGGAAAAGTTCGGCAAACTTGCGGCATTCGTCGCACAGCCTTTACGAGCACTGATGGATCTTGTTGCCCTACGGAAAGAACGCTGGTCCGGTTTGGACTGGCTTATCACGGGCATGCGCATCGACGAGGATCGGCTGTTGTCGCTTAAGCGCAAGGATTTCTCCGCGCTCCGCCCCGTTTACAAGCACAAAGCCGCCAACCATTTCCTCCAATCACTCGAGGGCGCCGTTCTGACGAACAACGGCGAAGTCAAAGGACGCGTTGGATGATTGAAATCATTCAGGAGAAGCTTCGCCAATATCGCGCAGCCAACGCGGTGGAGGAAGAGAATGCGACCAAGGAGATCATCCAGGAGATCGCCTTGTATGCGCTATGGCGTGGCGATTTTTTCGATGTTGCCCTTTTTCAGGGCGGCACGAGCCTGCGTATCCTGCATCGCCTGCCCAGGTTTTCCGAAGATCTCGATTTCATGCTTCGGTCACCCAACCCTGAATTCGACTGGGCACCTTATCTCAAAACTCTGGTCGAGGTTTTCGCCCAGTTCGGATTGAAGCTTGATGCCCAGCCTAAAGAAAGGATGGACAAAGCTGTCCGGGAGGCGGTGCTCAAGGATAATTCCATCGCGAGCCAGCTCGACCTGACCTTCGCGGGAACGGGACGTCGCAAGACCATCAGGATCAAGCTGGAAATCGACACCAATCCACCGCCCGGGTCCGGGGAAGCCAGCACCTTTCTCGATTTCCCTGCCGATTACGAGGTGCGACATCAGGATCTGCCTTCTAACTTTGCATTGAAAATCCACGCACTTCTTTGCCGAGGATATCTGAAAGGCAGGGATTGGTATGACTTTTCCTGGTACATCTCGAATGGGGTGCTCCCAAATCTGACACATCTCCAAGCCGCCCTCATCCAGGCAGGCCCATGGGCGGGGCGGGAAGGCTTCAAGATCGACATGGCATGGCTGGAGGACACGCTGCGGAACACCATGGCCACTATCGACTGGAAAGCCGCCGCCGACGATGTTAGGCGCTTCTTGCGCCCAGCGGAGGCAAAGTCGCTAGCGTTGTGGAGCGACCGCTTCTTCCTGGCGAAGCTTGAGAAGATGGGGGCGGTCTGACTGGGTCATTCAATACCGAGAATCAGCGGCGTTCCGCCTCCATTCACGACGGGTTTTCCATGCCGCAGACTGAAATTCTGACACTTCCCGCTATAAAGCCGCCCGGCCAATTTGCAGCTTGAACCGGACCGGCACCCGAATAGCGGTTCTGAACGGTGAAGCTAGTGGAGTTGCCGGTTACCGGAACCAACTTTCCGGCAGAAGCCGACCAAGTCTCGCCACCGCGAAGTTCTCGGCGAACACACGCGCGATCTCCGGCTTCAGGGCGACATCCCGCTGCGCCCGCGCCGACAAACGTGTCGAATCCTGTCGCTGCGCGACACGCTCGTGATAGGTGGATGGGGCGATCGGCAGGACGCGGCAGATCGGCTCGACCCCATAGGCATCGCGGTGATCATCGATAAACGCGATCATCGCCGAAACGGGCGGTCGAGCTCCGCCTGCGCAAAATATGCCGACGCCTTGCGCAGGATCTCGTTAGCCTGCCTCAGCTCGCGGACCTCCCGCTCCAGGGCCTTCACCTTGTCGGCAACCTCGGTCGGGACACCAGCGCGCTTGCCGCTGTCGACCTCGGCCTTCTTCACCCACTCATGCAGCGTCTGCGGAACGCAGCCGATCTTCTCCGCGATCGACACCACCGCTGACCAGCGCGAGGGATGATCCCGCTCGTGGTCGAAAACCATCCGTACCGCGCGTTCGCGGACTTCCGGTGCAAACTTGTTCGTTGTCTTGCTCATACAGGCTCCACCTTTTCAGGAGTTGGAGCCTCCGGCAAAACCGGCGCGGTTCATTCTCACGCCTTAAGGCCGTGCTGCGCAAAGCATCCAAACGCACCGTCTCAGGCCTGTGGGGTCTCATCAGCAAACTCGTCGATATCTTCCAGCCAGACGAGTGCGCCAACTACTTCAGTTCCTGCGGCTACGATCCAGCGTGATCAGAAAACGCTCTAGTTCTGTCGACTTGCAGTAAAAATCAATTTTTCGAACAATTAAAATTTTGTAACTTGCAGGTGTTCGCAGCCGATCTGGGCTTTACAGCCTATAAACGGCAAGCAATATTTAATGGAGGTTGCCGCAGCCGCTCACCTCGCACTTCTTAACCCAACAAGCCTGTATACCCAATAGCCGCTCTTACAAAAACATCCTCGGACCAGCACGTGCCTGACTTGGGAATCGCGTTTTTCAACGCTGAATGCCGCCACACGCTATACAGAGCATTTCAATTGACCTCTTTCAAAAACAGATTTTGGCAATCTGTTGGTTAACGTACATAAACCTATTTACGCTTGACTTAGCCTTTGGAAACAAATCTAAAGGCAATATCATCTATTTAACCGAATTTGACGATGAGCGCCGTGGGAGCAAAATATGAAGTTTTACTCCCTCACGGAAGCTCAAAATGCGATATGGTTCGCCCATGAGTTATGTGCGGATAAGAGCCTATATAATATTGGCGAATACGTCGAAATATTCGGATTGTTAGATACTGAAAAATTTTGCGCCTCAGCTTTGCGTACACAAAACTCTTTTGACATTTTTCGATTGAATTTTGCTCTGGAAAAAGGAGTGCCCCAGCAGTTTTTTGCTGATCCCCGTCCTGAAATTCAGTGTCATGACTTTAGCGCACAACCAAATGCAGAAAGCCAAGCTAAGTCCTGGATGCGTCAGGACATGGGTCGGCCCGTACAGCTGATAGGCGACGAGCCGCTATTCGCCATGGCGTTATTGCGCGTGGATGATGATCGCTTTTTCTTCTATCATCGCTACCACCATATTATATGTGATGGGGCCAGCCTTGCGCTCATATTTTCTGATATGAACGCGCGCTATCAGTCGGTTGCGCAAGACAATATGTCACGGTCTTGGCGCGATGTCATTGAAGACAACAACGAATACGTGTCATCGTCAAGATATCTAATAGATCGAAATTACTGGCTAGAAAAACTCCATGATGCGCCTCCAGCCAAATCTCTTTCCGGTGAAATTTCTGCGTTCGCAAATTCGCCCAAGCCTATACGCATTACCCAATCCATCTCAAGATCGGATATAGCCGGCCTCAAAGCGCTTGCGACAGCGTGCCGCGCCAGTCTTGCCCAGACGTTCACGGCGTTGTGTGCGATCTATTTCCATAGTCTGACCAGCGAAAGCGATGTCGTTTTAGGGCTAGCCTCAAGTGGTCGGTGGCGTAAAAATACGCGCGCAACCCCAGGAATGATGGCAAATGTTCTGCCATTGCGGCTTCATGCTGAGCCTCAAACCACACTTGAAAGTTTCATAGGAGCGGTTTCTCGATCGACCCGTGAAGCGGCTCGCCACATGGATTATCGGGGAGAGCAGCTTCACAATGACCTTCGCCGGGGAGCGGGTTTCAATAACCCGCTTCACTCGTGCATCGTAAACGTCTTCTCGTTTGAACTATCGTCAAAATTTGCTGGCCTTCCCACTGCGTTTCATAACCTATCAGTTGGTCCTGTAGACGACTGTCACATCAGCTTTTACGAAGGTCAGTCAAAAACCGAAGCTCACATAGATGTCGACGGCAACCCGGATCTTTATGATCCAGCCATCTTGGCGCTTCACGCACAACGCATTGTCCGGTTGATTTCAACCGTAGTATGTTGCCATGTCACGTCCCCCATTTCCGATCTTCCTATAGTCCCCCAGGACGAACGTCATCGCCTGGTGCAGGACTGGAACCGGACGGCGCGGGCCTATCCGCGCGCGCGCGGCGTCCACCAGCTGTTCGCCGAGCAGGCCCCAGAAGCCCGAACATGATCCCGTCCCCCAGGACGAACGTCATCGCCTGGTGCAGGACTGGAACCGGACGGCGCGGGCCTATCCGCGCGCGCGCGGCGTCCACCAGCTGTTCGCCGAGCAGGCCGCGCGCACCCCCGAGGCCCCCGCCCTGGTGTGGACCGACGCGACCGGGGCGGATCGCACCCTCACCTACGGCGAGCTCGAAGCCCGCGCCAACCAGCTGGCCCACCACTTGCGCGCTCGCGGCATCGGCGCGGACCCGGAACGTCAGGATACCGATCCCGCCCCCACCCTCGTCGCGATATGCCTCGAGCGCTCCCCCGAACTCGTCATCGCCCAGCTCGCCATCCTCAAGGCCGGCGCCGCATACCTCCCCCTCGATCCCGCATATCCCAACCAGCAACTGGCCNCCCTCGTCGCGATATGCCTCGAGCGCTCCCCCGAACTCGTCATCGCCCAGCTCGCCATCCTCAAGGCCGGCGCCGCATACCTCCCCCTCGATCCCGCATATCCCAACCAGCAACTGGCCGCGCTGATCGCCGATTGCGGAACGCGCCTCGTTATAACGTCCGATGCCTTTGCCTTGCCGCCGCTGAAGGGTATCGCCCGCCTCGATCCATGTGTCGTGCTGGAAGGCGGTGACGCTGGTGATCCGGGGCCGGTATCCTGTCCGGTAAGCGGCGCGGACCCGGCGTACGTCATGTACACCTCGGGTTCCACCGGTCAGCCCAAGGGCGTCGTCGTCCCCCACCGCGCCATCGCCCGGCTCGTCATTGCCAATGACTATCTGCAGCTTGAGGACAGTGACCGGGTCGCCTTTGCCGCCAACCCTGCCTTCGATGCGGCCACGTTCGAGCTGTGGGGTCCGCTGCTCAATGGTGGCGCATGCATCGTGCTGGACCGCGATACCGTACTTGATCCCGCGCGCATGGCGGCCACGCTGCACCATTTGCGCGTCACCGTGCTGTGGATGACGGTAGGCCTGTTCAATCACTACGCTGATTACATCGCTGTCGATTTTCCCAAGCTGCGCTGTCTGCTGGTGGGCGGTGACGTTCTTGATCCTGTCACCATCGCCAAGGTTCTGCAGCACAACCCGCCCGGGCTTCTGCTCAACGGCTATGGCCCTACCGAGACAACCACCTTCGCTGCGACGCATCCCATACTGGAGGCGCCTCAAGGCACCGCGCGCATTCCGATCGGCCGACCGATCGCCAACACGCGCATCTATCTGCTCGATGCGCGCGGGTGCCCGGTGCCCACGGGCGTCGCCGGCGAGATCTACATCGGTGGCGACGGTGTGGCTCTGGGCTATCTGCGCCGGGCTGATTTGACGGCGGCGCGGTTCGTGACGGATCCGTTCGCGGCGCAAGCCGGAGACGATGATGGGGCGCCAGCGCGGATGTATCNGGCTATCTGCGCCGGGCTGATTTGACGGCGGCGCGGTTCGTGACGGATCCGTTCGCGGCGCAAGCCGGAGACGATGATGGGGCGCCAGCGCGGATGTATCGCACCGGCGATCTGGGCCGCTACCGGGCCGATGGCACCATCGAGTTCCTCGGGCGCAACGACGACCAGGTCAAGATCCGCGGCTTCCGGGTCGAGCCCGGCGAGATCGCCGCCGTCCTCGCCCGCCACCCCGCCGTGCGCGAGGCTCTCGTCCTCGCCCGCCCCGGACCCTCAGGCGATACCCGCCTGATCGCCTACCTCGTGCTCCACGAGGCACAGCTCGCAGACCACGGGGCAGACCACACAGATCAGGCCGACCGCGCCGCCCAGCTGCGCGACCACGTGCGCGACGCCCTGCCCGCCCACATGGTCCCCGCCGCCTTCATCGCCCTGCCCGCATTCCCCCTCACCCCCAACGGCAAAATCGATCGTAACGCCCTGCCCGAACCTGATNCTGCCCGCCCACATGGTCCCCGCCGCCTTCATCGCCCTGCCCGCATTCCCCCTCACCCCCAACGGCAAAATCGATCGTAACGCCCTGCCCGAACCTGATGCCCTGGGCGGCGACCAGCAGGCCTACGTGCCCCCGCAAGGCCCGGTGGAGACGGCCATCGCCGCGGTCTGGGCCGAGGTGCTGGGCTGCGAGCGGATCGGGCGCGAGGACAACTTCTTCGCGCTGGGCGGCCATTCGCTCCTTGCCATCAGCGTCATCGAGCGCCTGCGCCGCCAGGGCTGGACGCTCGAAGTGCGCGCGCTGTTCCTCGAGCCCACCCTGGCCGGCCTGGCCGCCACCATCGCCGGTGAGGACGATGCCCTGGCCGCGGACAACAGCGCCGCCATCGCCGCAGCCCTGGCCACCACCATCCCCGAGGACTGCACCGCGATCACCCCGGCGATGCTGCCGCTGGTCGACCTGACCCCGGCCCAGATCGCGCGTATCGCCGCCGATGTTCCGGGCGGCGATGCCAATATCCAGGACATCTACCCGCTCTCCCCCTTGCAGGAAGGCATCCTGTTCCACCACCTGCTCGCCGGCCGCGGCGATCCCTACCTGCTGCGCAGCCTCGTCGCCTTCGATACCCGCGCGCGCCTCGATGCCTATGCCGCCGCGCTCCAGGCCGTCGTCGCGCGCCACGACATCCTGCGCACCGCGATCGCGTGGGAAGGCCTCGACGAGCCGGTGCAGGTGGTCCACCGCGCCGCCCGCGTGCCCGTCGAGGACGTCATGCTGGAAGACGGGGTGCCCCAGGATGGCGGCAGCGACGTCGCCGCGCGGCTCAGCGCCCGCTTCGATCCGGCCCATACCCGCATCGATGTGCGCCAGGCTCCGCTCATCCGCCTGTTCGTTACCCCCGATCCTGTCAACGGCCGCTGGCTTGCCCTCCAGCTGTTCCACCACCTGATCATGGATCATTCCACGATCGAAGGGCTCCAGCGCGAGATCGCCGCCCAGTTGCGCGGACACGGCCAGTTGCTCGACACCCCCGTTCCGTTCCGCAACTTCGTCGCCCAGGCCCGCCTGGGCTTGCCCGCCGCCCAGCACGACGCCTACTTCACCGACCTGCTCGCCGACGTCGAGGAGCCTACCGCACCCTTCGGCCTCGAGGACGTCATGGGCGATGGCACGGGGGTTACCGAAGCCCACCTCGCGATCCCCTCCGAACTCGCCCTCGCCCTGCGCGCGCAGGCCCGCCGGCTCGGCGTGACGCCGGCCAGCGTGTGCCACCTGGCCTTCGCACAAGTCCTCGCGCGTCTCTCGGGCCGCGAGGACGTGGTGTTCGGCACCGTCCTGTTCGGCCGCATGCAGGGCGGGGAGGGCATCGCCCAGACCCTGGGCCTGTTCATCAACACCCTGCCGGTGCGCATCCGTCTGGGCGAGGAGGCCGTCCTCGATGCCGTGCGCGGCGCCCATGGCCAGCTTGCCCGCCTCCTGCGCCATGAGCACGCCTCGCTGGTGCGCGCCCAGCGCTGCAGCGGCGTCGCCGCGCCCGCACCCCTGTTCACCGCCCTGCTCAACTACCGCCACTTCGCCGCCGATCAGGCCGCGCCTGACCAGATCAGAGACGGACAGGCGCCTGCCGCCCCCACCGATGGCAGCGATCCATGGGCGGGCATCACGTTCCTCGAGGGCCAGGAGCGCACCAACTATCCCTTCGCCCTGTCGGTCAACGACATGGTCGACGGCTTCTCGCTCAGCGCCCAGGTACGCGAGCACGATCCCGCCCGCGTCTGCGCCTACATGCACCGCGCCCTCGCCCTGCTGGTCGAGGCCCTCGCGCATGCCCCCGATGCCGCCGTCGTCGACCTCGATCCCGTCCCCCAGGACGAACGTCATCGCCTGGTGCAGGACTGGAACCGGACGGCGCGGGCCTATCCGCGCGCGCGCGGCGTCCACCAGCTGTTCGCCGAGCAATCGCCCAGCTCGCCATCCTCAAGGCCGGCGCCGCATACCTCCCCCTCGATCCCGCATATCCCAACCAGCAACTGGCCTTCATCCTCGCCGATACCAAAGCCCCGCTGCTGATCAGCAAACAGTCACTGCGCGATCGCCTACCGGCCTTTGGCGCCACCCTCTTCCTCGACCAGGACGCCGGCGCGATCGCCCGGCAGCCCGATACCGCGCTGCGCGCTGACGCTCTCGATCAGACTCCCTTCGATCCAGGCAGCCTGGCCTATGTGATCTATACCTCGGGTTCCACCGGCCAGCCCAAGGGGGTGCCGGTCGCCCATGGCAACCTGCTCAACCTGGTCCACTGGCACCGCGAGACTTACGCCGTCACCCCGCACGATCGCGCCTCACAGGTCGCCGGCCCCGCCTTCGACGCCTCGGTCTGGGAGATCTGGCCCTACCTCACCGCCGGTGCCAGCCTCCACATCGCCGCCGCCGCCGTCCGCCAGGACCCGGACCTGCTGATCGCCTGGCTCGCCGCGCGCGGCATCACCCTCAGCTTCCTGCCCACTCCGCTTGCCGAAGCCGTTCTCGCCCGCGATTGGCCCGAGGCCTGCGCGCTGCGCGTCCTGCTCACCGGCGGCGACCGCCTCACCCGCCGGCCTCCGCCCGGCGCGCCCTTCCAGCTCGTCAACCATTACGGTCCCACCGAGAACACCGTGGTCAGCACTTGTGCACCCGTATCCTGCGAAGGTGAGGATGCCGGCGCCGCTGCCATCCCCATCGGCCGTCCCCTGCCCAACACGCGCATCTATCTGCTCGATGCGCGGGCCCGGCCCGTCCCGGTCGGCGTGCCCGGCGAGATCGTCGTTGCCGGCGCCCAGGTCGCGCAAGGCTATCTGCGCCGGGCTGATTTGACGGCGGCGCGGTTCGTGACGGATCCGTTCGCGGCGCAAGCCGGAGACGATGATGGGGCGCCAGCGCGGATGTATCGCTGCCCGCCCACATGGTCCCCGCCGCCTTCATCGCCCTGCCCGCATTCCCCCTCACCCCCAACGGCAAAATCGATCGTAACGCCCTGCCCGAACCTGATTATGCGCTGGATGACAGCACATATATTGCGCCTGGCACTCCTATCGAGACCATCATGGCTGGGGTTTGGGCCGAGCTTCTCGGGTTGGACAAAGTGGGGCGCGATGACAACTTCTTCGCGCTGGGTGGCCATTCCCTTTTGGCACTCAAAGTTACATCCTTGCTTCAAGATCGGGCTGATATCCATGTTCCGGTTCGGCTTGTGTTCGAAACGAAAACGTTGGCAGAATTATGCAGCAAAATTCACGGCACAGATACGCTAGACGATATCCAAGACCTGAAAACCAAAGCGATGGAATTCCTGGATCATGGGCAAGAGGCACAACTTCGTCCTTTGATCGACGAAATCATTGAAAAGCAACGGGACTACCTTCAGCACTGGTCCGGACATCGCTTAAAACCCGATTCGCTTATCGTATCCCTGAATGAAACGCGCCCTGGACCAGGCCTCTTTTGGTGCCTCCAAGGCCACAATGAGCTGTCTCAGCTTGCCGCCCACTTGGAAATGCCTGTTCATGGCATGCGATCGGGCCACATGGTCATGGAATACACCTCCGAGAATGTGTCCGCCATCGCCGCACGTTACGTTGCTGAAATGACCGCGATACAACCTGCCGGTGACTTCATTGTGGGCGGCAACTGCCAAGGTGGCGTGATAGCGCGCGAGATAGCTGCACAATTACAAAACTTGGGGCGCAAAATATCTGTCTTGTTTCTAATGGAGCAATCGGATTTTCCTCCTTATCGAGAATATGTGTCTCTGATTTTCGGACAGGAAAGCTTCTTAAACCCTTATGTTGCAGACGCCGACCCGGACGTTGTTTTCAGGGAGGCATATCGTGCGGGGTATTCAGTCGATATAATTAGTGGAGGTCATGGACAATTTTTTGAAAGCCCGAACATAGAAAGTCTCACTTCCGTGATAAAAAAACAGATCCGAGCCATTTCGCAAAGTGCGGGCTCGAACATTTCAATTAGCCGATGACGCCACTAGCCGATCAGAAAATAGCGCTGGATCTGGCTTTGGCGCAATTGACACAACCTTTTTCAGGAAAGATCCGCTGCGGGGCACGAGCCATAACGCTTGGCGACGAGCATAATTTGACGCCATCAGAGAGAGCACAGATGCCGGCGTCCGTAGTGCGTGTGCTGCGAGCAAGTGCTTCGGCACGCATCGTAGCTCGACACCTTTTTACCGCTGCAAGATACCCTGTTCCGACCGACATCTGCAAAAACCAGTCCGGTGCACCGATATGGCCGAAAGGGTTCGTTGGATCGCTTAGCCATGACGAGGATTTTGCCGCAGCCGCAATTTCCAGTCAGACAGACTTCAAAAGCATTGGCATAGATGTCGAGCCGCCGACACCATTACCACAAGAGCTCATTGACATCGTGGCAACCCCTCAAGAAACCTCCCAAGCTTCAAATTTAGGCGTGCCGGTTAAGCTGATTTTCTGCATCAAAGAGGCTGTATACAAGTGTACAAATGTCTTGGATAGCGTATATCTCGATTATCACGACGTAGATGTAAATCTGGCTAATAATTACGCTTTGGTAAGAAATATTCAAAAGGTAAATATATATACTATAGTGTCTCCGAGATTGGTTGCCTTAGCTGTGATTTCGAACGAAAATCAATAACGGTTATGTGCCTGGGCACCTCCATAAACCTGCTGGTTTGAGCGAGATAAGCGTGCGGCGTTGGATTTGAAGTGATTGCGATAGAGGCGGCCTGGCAAAAACTGGACAGTAGGTTAAGTGGATTTTCTGCCTGACGGCGGCCACGGTGGCCGTGTGACAGGTGTAGAAATTAGCAAACGACCCCGCCGAAATCACAGCCCGGCGTTCAAGGCGAGGGTAGCGTTGCCGCAGTGAAGGGCGAGAAAACGCTGGCGGAACTGGCACAGCGGTTTGACGTTCACGCGAACCAGATCTCGATGTGGCGCTTTCAGCTTCTGGAAGGGCCGACCGGTGTGTTTGGCAGCGAGATGCGGGGCTCGATCGGCCGGTATCTGAGCTTACCTAGTAGCAGCAGGCCTCATTCGAGCCTTGCCGCCAAGACGCCGGATCAAGCGTACTTTGACAATCTGCCACTGGCGATAGCAGCATGAACTTGGCGTCGGTTCCGGCTGAGGGCGAATGACACCCTAAGCGGCGGTGTCTCTGGGCCAAAGGTACTCGCCAGTGAGGAGGAGGTGTGCCCATCCGAGCGGGAAGATATGGACGAGAAGATGATCGGGGGTATCGAGCCCTTCGCGGCGGCGGGCCTCAACGGCACGGGGGAGCGATTCCGGATCTCGCCTTGTCGGCCGATGCGTCTGGTGCGCCTCGCCGTTGTTGAGGCCGACTTGGGCGCGGCGCTGCATCCCGGTATCTAGGATCTATTCGATGATGAATAGCATCCGCTCGACCCGCCCGACCTCGCGCAGGGCCGCAGCCAGGTCGTTCTAACGCGGATAGGCGGCGAGCTTGCGCAAGATGCGGCTCGGTACGACCCCCTGCGCTCATAGGGGCGGCGCAGCGGAACAGGTCGGGCCAGTTGGAGACGATCAACGCCTCGCGTGCTTTGCCGCCCACCTGGAGGACCCAGGTCGGTCAGTGTGGCAGCGGGATCGAACACATACAGCCGTTCGGGCGGCAGGTCGTGGATACGCAGCACAAGGCGGTAACCGAGCATGGCGCTGATCCCGATCAGATGGTCGGTAACCCGCCAGTGTCGGGATATTGCTCCTCGATCCGCCCGGCATCGTTCATCGTCAGCCCGTCGAGCAGATAAGGAGCCTCGCTCACGGTCGCGGGGATACCCGAGCAAGGCAGCGTGATGTCGGCGACCGTTTTCATAATAATCGGCAAGCTGCCCCTTGGTCAGTTTGCCCTCGGGAAATATGACCCGGTCGCGGTTGCTGATCGTGACGGTGCTGGTGGCTGGGGCAGCGGTGACCTTCGCGACCGGCGCCTCGGCGCAAATCCGTTACAAGTCCACTCCACGACCCAGCGCCTGGCTAGCACTTGAAGCTGAGTTCCCTGTCGAAGCGACGGGTAATCTCAAGGATGAAGTCCTGATAGGTCGCGGCGTCCATAAGACGCGTGCGGTCGTATAGGCGCCGTCGGCGGACAGGTGCTTGAGTCAGGGCATCGTTTGCGAAAGTTCGCGACGATCGATTGCGTGCCAGCGCTGTCCGAGATGTCTGCAATCGTCAGATTGACCATTAGCAATCAACCATCAGTGCCGACAGCAATCTGCCGTTTACGACCGAGAACCTTCTTGCCCGCATCAAAACCTCGCTTTGTCGCCGCTGGTCCCTTGATGGACTGACTATCCACGACGGCGGCCGTCGGGCGCTGTTTACGCTTTTCGCATTCACGGTCGAGCACCAGCGTGACGTCGTGGATCGTGCGGAACAGTGGCCGGCGCACGAAGCGGCGAAACCCCCAATACACCGTCTGCCAGGGCGGGAAGTCGTTCGGCAACATCCGCCATCCACCACCTATTCGCGCCAGATAGCGAAGCGCATCGAGAACATCACGCAGGTACCTCGCCAGCTTGCGTCCGCGCTTGGCCAAGCGCGGCAGGAAAGGCTGAATGAACAGCCATTCTTCGTCCGTAAGATCGCTCGGGCAGCACTTCGATCGCTTTTCAAATCCAGCCATCTGGCTGCGGCTCACTTGGGTCCACATCCCAAGCTTGAATCACGCCCGAGCCGCCGCAGCAACACAATCTCAAAACGGTCTCTCAGACCAACCCGGCCACCTCTTTACAAAAGAGACACAAAACTTATGATTATCATCACATCTTTAATAAACACGTCTACATTTTAACTAAAAAAATTAACCAATATTAACATTTGACACATGTGCTTTGTGATTATAAATTTATTTTGCCTAATGGGCACTTCGAAACGAAAACGTGGAGGAAGTATCATGAGTTTGCTACAGAGCCTGCTTGGCGGACTTCAGCTTTTCATTTTTCCTTAGACTCATCATTTTCGGCAAGGGCGGGAAAACCCGCCCTTGTCATTGAGATTGAGCAACCTCACGTCTGGTAGATGTAAGGCTTTGTTGTCGCAGGCCCATGTTTCGTGGATTTCGACGAGAGCGGCGGTGACGAAGCGCAGGCGCCTGTTCGTTGTGGCCGACCCTGAACTTGACGGTGCGGCGCTTGAGTTCCTGCTGAATGAGGCGCTCGATCGGGTTGGAGGTGCGCAGTCGCCGGCGGTGACCGCGGAGAGCTTGAATGTGGGCGGTCTGCCATGCCGACTGGTGGTTAGCGGCTCAGTAGCTGAGCCGCAGATTACGTCCGCTTTCCACTGGTAGTATTGAAAAACTCTAGCTTGAAGTATCCTGCTTGGTCTGATTCACTGTTCTGGCAAGACGGAGACAGCCCTATGATGGGCTAGCGAACCATGGCGCAGGAGGCAGCTTCAACCTGGAACGGCACGTATCGGCAGGCCATCTGCTGCATGGGCGTCCGCTCGGAACGCCGGTGGTGCGACGAGGTGCACCTCAACCTACCGGACCAGTCGCCGCAATGCTAGCCGCGATTGTGGCGCTGGCTTCATCGCTGTCAGCTTCGAGCAGGTCCATGAGGCGGTTGTCCCATTCACGGTTGAGCAGCCCTGCACGGGGTTCCTGAAGTTGGTGGCTCATGCCGCCGGTGCCCCAGATTTGGACGTTCAGGTCTTCGGGGAAGCTTTCCACCGCACGGCGGATCGCCTCGCCGAGGGACCAGCAGCGATTGTCCGAGGGAACCAGGTAGGTTACGAAATTGACCGCAAGCGGGATGATCCTGGCCAGCCAGCGGTCGGGCTGACCGAACATCATCGACAACGGACCGCGAGGCCGTGGTCCACGTCCATTTCTTTGATGACGGTCATGCCAAACTCGTCGAGGATCAGGCACTACGCGATATGCCAAGCGAGGTCGGCGCGGCTTTCGACCTCGGGAAACGGGCGCGCCCCCACCCCTCGCCGGCGGGCTTGTAATGCTCGCCGCAGCCGATCGCTGGTCATCGAATGCTTCGTCGCGCTCGGCCTCAATTATGCCAGGAATCGCGATCTTGGCCGACAGGCCATCATAGAACGTACGGCGTGCCTCTATATGAGCAGGCTTATTTTGGTTCTTACCGGTTGGCAGATCGTCGATGTCGGGGTGAATAAGGATGTCGATGTCCTCGGAGAACCGATGGATAAGGCCATGCCCTTTCGAAAGCGACATTCCGCCTTTGAGCTCGAAGCGGAAACCCAACTGCTGCAAACCCCAGAGAGCGTGCATGATCCAATAGTCCTTCTCCACCAGTCCCGGATCGATTGCCTGCTCGCGTGAGACGACTGCAAGGAGATCGTCGAAATCCTGATGATCGTGCAGCAGCATCTCGTGCGCCTTCAGGCTCGCTCGAGAACTAGCGCGAGCAAGCGTTCAGCCCGCGCGGAGCCAAAGTCCTGGACGGCCTTGGCGAGACGCGAACGGTTCATTTCCTTCGCCCGCTCGAGCGCGCGCGGAAGCACTGCCGATTTGTCTTCCGGCAGCCGGTCGAAGATTGTGCAGCAGATCGACCAGCAGGACTTCCTTGGATAACCGCTTGGGCACAGACGGCCGCATCCGGAAATCATAGACACGCCCGTCGAGGGTGAACTTCCCGTGCCGCTTGCGGTTGTAGACGACCGGCTCGTTGTAGAGCTGCGTCGTACCGACCCCGAGCCCGTTGAACGCATTTGGCGAGACCATCAGAAAACGGTCGTCACCAAGGAATGTCTCGACGAGCTTTTCGGGCTTGGCCGGCGGCCTGATGTTGTTGTAGTCGTAGTGCCACTCGACCCGTTTCTCGCTGGCCCACTTCAGGATCGCACGGCTCGTGAACTCGGTGCCGTTATCGCTGACGATGCAAGCCGGTTTGCCGTAGAGGCGCACCAGCGTGCCCAGCTCGCGGGCCACCCGCACACCCGAGATGCGGGTGTCCCCCACCAGGCACAGGTTCTCGCGGCATGCGTCATCGTAGATCGCCAGGATGCACAGCCGGCGGGACGCGCCGAACGTGTCAGCCACCAAGTCCATCGACCAGCGATCGTTAGGCCGCAGCGGGACCGGCATCGACGTCCGGCTGCCGCGAGCCCGCTTGCGTCCGCGCCGGCGGCGGACAGACAGACCCTCCTTCCGGTACAGCCGGTAGAGCTTCTTGTGGTTCATGATGTGCCCCTTGCGTTCGAGCATCACGCCGACGCGCCGGTAGCCGAAGCGGCGACGCGTAGCGGCAATCTCGCTCATCTCCTCGCGGATCTCGGCATGGTCAGGCGGACGTTCTCGCCGGACCGTCTTGGGGTCGACGCCGATCAGCCCGCAGGCTCGGCGCTGCGAGATCTGGTAGTCCCGCACCACGCCCAGCGCCGCGTCCCGTCGCTAACCTGGCGTCGTCAGGCTTTTCCCAACAGGTCCTTAAGGATCGCATTCTCGAGCACTGTCTCGGCCAGCAGCCGCTTGAGCTTGCTGTTCTCGTCCTCAAGCTGGCGCAGGCGCCTGGCATCGGACACCTCAAGCCCGCCGTATTTCGCCTTCAGCTTGTAGAACGTGGCAGGGCTCAGCCCATGCTTGCGGCAAACCTCCGCCGTCGACAGCCCGGCCTCCTGCTCCTTGATCATCCCGATGATCTGTTCCTCCGTGAAACGGCTCTTCCTCATCCGTCTGCTCCTTCGAGTGGGACAGACTCTACATCAAATCGAGGGGCCAGAGAGGGAAGGTCAATGGTTGGCCTCGAGGACGCGGCGCAAGGTTTCTCGCCCAAAAATTGAGTGCGAAGCTATCGCGATCTTTTTCTCGTTGGACGCGCCTGAACGCCGCCGGACGTCCTCGGAATTCAAACAGAAGAGAACCCGAACCACCGTGGTCCTGACCGTCAGCAGCATGCTCAGTGAGCGACGGCGGTGAGCCTGTGGTATGATCGGTCTGGGTCATGTGCGGAGGCTCCGGGATCGTGGATCAGCATGAGGGACGGTGCGGTGATGATGGGACGGATGAGCCGTGCCCGATCTGCCGGGGCGAAGAACTCGACCCGGATTTCCTCGCGATGATCAAGCAGGCAGCGGCTCAACCGGGTCAGGTCATGACGGCGGACGAGTTTACAGCATGGCTCGACGCTCAGGCGGCGAGCAGCCGATAAACCGACGCGCGGCCGATCTGGAGACGCTTGGCGATCTGGGTGGCACCGAACCCCTGCTGGCGAAGATCGCGCACAGCGTCCGGGCTGATCGTCGAGGGACGGCCCTTGTAGACATCGCCCCTGAGCTTCGCGGCCTCAATGCCCCGGCGCTGACGGGCACGGATGAAGTGCTTCTCCATCATCCCCACGAGCCCGAACACGGTCAGCATGACCTCGGCCATGATGTCGGTGCCGTCGAGCGTGATGGCCGGGTCATTGATCCGCAGCACCGCCTTCTTCTCAATGACGCGCTTGGCGATCGTCAGCAGGTCGCCAGTGTCTCTGGCGAGTCTGTCTGGATGAAGGGCCAGAAGTTGATCTCCCGGTTCGAGCAGGCGCAGGGCAGCTTCGAGTTGGTCGCGGCCAGTGAGCTTC
>NZ_LMJY01000017.1 GCF_001421325.1 Novosphingobium sp. Leaf2
CATGGTGACGCGGGGTGGAGCAGCCCGGTAGCTCGTCAGGCTCATAACCTGAAGGTCGCAGGTTCAAATCCTGCCCCCGCAACCAATAAAACAAATATCAAACAAAATATATCTGACGCCGCCGGCATGATGTCTCCGACACACGCAGCCGACAGCGGCGTCGGCCATCGAGTTCTAAACCATCCTCTTGCGTGATCGCTCACGACGACCGACAAGCAGGCGATGGACATGCCACCAAGCGTTACGCCGGGGCCGCGGGGCCGAAAGGGCGACGTAACTCGAAACCAGATCCTTGATGCCTGCGAAATCTTGTTCGCCCGCTCCGGCTATCTGGGCACCTCTCTACGCGACATTGCCGCCGAAGCGGGGGTGCGGATGGGCGTGGTTCACTACCACTTCGGCAACAAGCATCTAATCATGGATGCCGCTGTAGAGCGCAAGCTTGACCTTCTGCGTCGCACTATCGTGGAAAGCTTCGACACGGCAAAACGCGGCGGGCAATCGTTGGACGCCAAAGACGCCATCACGGCGTTCATTTCCCCCTTTCTGCAGGCGGTGGCGGACAGGGAAGGGGCGTTGCAGAACTACATCGTCATGACATCGCACTTGATGAGCGGTTATCGGATACCGGAACTGCGGCCTGTCCTCTCGAAGCTGAGCGTCGTTTCACAAATCCTCATTGACCATCTGAAAGACGCGTTTCCTGGCGTATCAGACGAAGCGCTCTTGGCGGGTGTCTACTTCGTTGAGGCCGCCTTGATATTCATCGTGCAGGATCCAGGCTTTCTTGATGATCTGACTGGCGGGCATCACTCGGTGTTTCGGCTCGATGAACTGACCCGACGCGCCTTGCAGTTTTTTCATGGCGGGTTGTCCAGCGTGCTGACCAGCCCCTGACTGTTTCGATAGGTAGGGCGACCGACCAAATTTGTTATTCCTCCTTCATCGACATCGCCGGATGAGGGATGCGCATCACGAGAGGATCGACCGCACGCGGTCAGTGGCGCGCCCATCGTTCGGGAACGATCCCGAAGGGAAGAACGCATGGGCCGGCAGGATATCGAGGCGCTTACGCTGGACGGACGGGACGCGGCCAACCTCAGGGGCGATCCGATTACCGGCGATCGCTATACCTCCCCAGAGTTCATGAAGCGCGAGTGGGACAGGATGTGGACCCGCATCTGGCATGTGGCGGGGCGCACCGCCGAACTCGAGGCGGCCGGCGACTACATCGTCCACGATTTCATGAACGAGTCCGTATTTTGCGTGATGCAGGAAGATGGCTCGATCAAGGCATTTTACAACGCGTGCCGGCATCGAGGCCAGAGGCTGGTGTGGGACTCCAGCTCGCAGGATAGCTTTCAGTGCCCGTATCATGGCTGGGTCTGGGGGAAGAATGGAGTCCTGCAGCATGCGCAGGACGCAGACGATTTTCCACAAGGTAATCCATGCGGGAAGCTGACGCTGAAGGAACTGCGCTGCGCCACGTGGGGTGGTTTCGTGTGGTACACGATGGACGACGACGCGCCTGAACTGCTCGACTATCTGGCGCCGATGCCGGATCTGTATCGCAACTATCCGATGGATACCGCGGTCCGGGTGTTCTGGATGAAGATCGACCTGAACACCAACTGGAAGTTCGCCACGGACAACTTCTCGGAAAGCTATCACACGCGAACAGCGCATCCGCAGGTGCCGCCGTGGATCGACCAGGACGTGGATACCGCCCGGCACGAGATGTGGCCCAACGGGCACGGCCGAACCGTTCAACCGATGCGGCCGTCACTGTCGGACCGTTTGCCCGAAGGTGTCGACCATCCATTCGACAGCATCCTGCGCGCCTGGGACATCGACCCCGACAGCTACCCCGATTTCGAGACCAAGGCGATGCAAGGTTGGCTCGACCTCAAGGCGGCAAAAAAGCGGCTGTGGAGCGACCGCCTGCATCCGCATTACGAGCATATGGACGATGAGGAAATTACCGACAGCCCGCACACGGTGATCTTCCCGAACGTAACCATCAGCTTTTTGCCTGACAACCTGATTTTCTTCCGCACCGAGCCGCACCCCACCGACCCCAACAAATGCACCTTCGATCTTTGGTGCATGGCGTTTCCGATCGAAGGACAGACGGTGGTGGAATCGATCATGGCCGGACCCCAGCCACTACGCGAGGCCGCATTCCAGCATCGCGCTTTCGACAACGGGCGCGGTGTTCCCGAAATCAAGGACCAGATCGTCTATCAGGACATGCTCCTCGCCGAAGGACAGCAGCGCGGCATGCATTCGCGCGGTTATGACGATGCCTATCTTGCCGCGCAGGAAACGCGCGTGCGTTTCTTCCATGAGGTCTTGAACGACTACCTCGAGGGCCGGCGGTAGATTGCAGGGCTAATCCGGGCCTGCGCCGGTACCGGCTTCGTTTGCAGACCGGGGGCTTGCAGCGGCACGGTCGCGAAAAATCAAACATAAAAAAGGGGGAGAGCAGCAATGAAAGCGTGGATCATCGGAACATCGCGGATCGCCATCACGACAGCCGCGTTGATGGCATCGCAAACGGCCATTGCGCAAGACGACCCGCAAGGCGCTGCGACAACGCCGGAGACAGGGGGCATCGCCGAGATCGTAGTCACCGCCCAAAAGCGCGCCGAGAACCTTCAGGACGTGCCAATCTCGATCACCGCAGTCAGCGGCGAAGCGCTTGCCAACTCGCAAGGCACCTCCCTGCAGGCCCTGCAGGGCCAGATTCCCAACGTCCAGATCGATAACTTCGCGAATACCCCGCAAAGCGCTGTTTTCACCGTGCGCGGCATCGGCGTGATCGAACCGGACCCTTACGCAGGCAACACCGTCTCCATCGTGGTTGACGGGGTGCCGCAGTTCTTCTCGATGGGCGCGCTGCTCGACTTGTACGATGTTGATCGCATCGAGGTCCTGCGCGGTCCGCAAGGTACGCTGTTTGGTGCGAACACGACAGGCGGCGTGATCAACGTGGTGACCAAGCAGCCTACGGGCGAATTTGGTGGGCAGCTCAAGGGAGTCTACGGCAATTACAATCGCTTCGATGTGACCGGATCGATCGAGGCGCCGCTGGTCAAGGACGTGCTGTCTCTAAAGGTTGCGGGCATTCATACGCAACGCAAGGGCTGGGTGACCAACGTGGTCGACGGGTCCGACATGGGCAGCAAGAGCCTGGATGCGGTGCGCGCGTACTTGCGTTTTACGCCGTCCAGTGATTTCGACGCCACGCTTCAGGGCGAATACGTCAGGGCGCGCAACGGCTCGCCGATCATCGTCAACGGCGCCCGGCCTGGCGAAGCGCTTTATGTTCCACCCGGCACCCAGGGCATGTACGTAAGCCCTTGCGCGGGAACGGGATCCTGTGAGGCGCCGGACAAGTATTTCAGCGCCAACAACACCGTGCCGGACGAATCCAACATGGATACGTACTCGGGCACCCTGACGATGAACTGGCGGAACACGGCCCTTGGCGATCTGACGTCCATCACCGGCTACAAGCACTTCAAGCTGCGCGAATTTACCGATCAGGATGGCACGCCGCTGTTTCTCAACGATACCTATCGTCGCACGACGGGTTGGCAGTTCAGTCAGGAGCTGCGCACCAACATCGCCCTGACCGACACGCTCGATCTGATCGCCGGCGGTTTTTACCTGAAGGACAGTTACAGCCATATTCAGGCCTACCGGCTGCAGTTCGCGGCACCGGGCCTGCTGCAGACCAACTTGCAGGATCAGGACAATTACTCGGTCTCCGGCTTTGCGCAGGCTTACTGGAAGGCGACCGACAAGCTCAAGTTGCAGGCGGGCATCCGCTACAGCCATGAACGGACGGTATCCACGCCAAGCCTGATTACCAGCATCGGCAATCCGCTGGGTTCCAACTATACCGGCGAAGGCAATCTGGTAATCGGCTCTTTTACTACCGGCGGCCGCAAAAGCTGGAATAACATCGGATGGAAAGTCGGCGCAGACTACGAGATCGTGGACGACACGCTGCTGTATGCCAGCTGGGCGCGCGGCTTCAAGTCAGGCGGCTTCACCGCGCGCGTGGGTGTGCCGGCCGATGGCGCCAATCCGTTCAATCCGGAAAAGGTTGATACGTTCGAGGCGGGGGTGAAAACCGATCTGCTCGACCGGCATCTGCGCATCAACCTTGCCGCGTTCTATACCAACTATCGGGACATGCAGGTTGCCCAGATCTACTTCGACCGCGATACCAACACGCAAGGCAATCGCATCCTCAACGCCGGCAAGTCCGAGATCAAGGGCTTCGAACTTGAAGCAACGGCAGTGCCGGTAACGGGCATGACGCTGCGAGGTTCGCTTGCGTACCTTGACGCGAAGTACAAGGAATTCCTCTACAACGACCCTCTATCCGGCCAGACGATCGATCTGCGGGGATACCGGCTCCAGAACGCACCCAAGTGGAACGCGACGGTCGGTGCCAACTTCGTGGTGCCGCTGGGCAACGGAGCCGATCTGGTTGCGGACGTGAATTACACCTACACCGCGTCGAAATACTACACCGCGATCCTCGACACACCGCGATCGCGTATCCAGCCGACCCATCTGGTTGACGGCACGTTGACCTACCGTCCCGATGGCGCGGCCTGGTCGATCGGTTTGTGGGGCACGAACCTGCTGGACTCCCGCTACTTGTCGACTGTCTACGATTCGCCGGGCTATGCAGGCCTCGCGGGTTACGCACCGCCACGCCAGTACGGCGTGTCCGCCAGCGTCAACTTCTAGAGTTTGCCCTGCTGTTGGGCATCCGGCCCAAGGGTCGCTGATGCCCGACTGCTGGCGACAGAGGGCGCGACGGTTCTCAGCCGCCAGATCGCCCTCGCCTAGCTGGCGAAGCAAAGGCTTGCGCACAGCGCCATCGGGCGCGCGCCCGGGCCGCGTGGTTGAAATGGCATCTTCAGTCGGCGAAGACGGTTCGGTACGAGCGGCGTGTAAACAGCCACCGGCCATCGCGACGCTCAAGTTCATCATCGTAGCGGCCGGTTGCGTGAACCCGTTTGCCGGTGGCGGGGTCATCGAAAATCTCGATGGTATACGCCACGGCCTTGGCACGATCGCCCTCTACCTCGATAGAACCGGGCTGCATGAAATAGATCATGGGCTTGGTCATGTGATCGAGACCATAGTGCTTCATGGATTCGACCCAGCCCGCCACGATTGCGGCCTTACCCGAAAAACCGCCGAGATCGGGATATTCGGGTAATTCCCAAAGGGCATCGTCGGCCCATATCGATCCCCATAGCTGCGCGTCGAGCGTCATCACGCCGTGGGCATGGGTGTCCATCAATTCGCGAATGGCGATGCGATCGTCCAACGGTCCTGTGAAGGGCAAACGTTCTACTCCCAAGTATCGTCTGAATGCACATCCGCCGCAGGCGCCCGCCCACGGGAAGATAGATGAAACACAATTCGTGTTCATTCATAATCATATTCATCTGCCTGATAACGATAACTTATGCGCGTTGACCTTGTCGGCAAAAACGGGATCGGGTGCATGCTCGTCGCCCCGCAGGTTGTGCATGGGGGTGCCCGAGATCCCGAACGGGCCGCAACGATCTACCGGACCGCTGTGCCCGCCAGCGGATATAGCCACGCGGAGATCGTGCGTATTTTCAGGCTGCTGACTTTGTATGTCTATGGAAACGCCGGCTCGATAGGTCAGTTCGACCTGAAAACGATGCGCGCGGCCGAGGCCGAGCTCATCAAGCGCAATCTGGTGCAGCATTCCCGTCCGACGTCGACATTCTACACCAATGCGCTGACGCATCGTAATTATGTCCGCTGATCCTAAGCCTAGATCTGCGTCAGTCCGCCATCGACGAACAGTTCGGCACCGTTGATGAAGCTTGCATCGTCCGAAGCCAGGAACAGCGCGGCCTTGGCGATCTCCTCTGGCCTGCCTACCCGCCCGACCGGGATCTGGGAGGCGAGGAAGTCCTTGACGCCCTGCGCCTGCTCACCGCCGCCGAACACGTCGGTCAGGCCTACCGTGTCGATGGGTCCCGGGCTGACAACGTTCACGCGGATATGGCGATCCTTGAGGTCGAGAATCCAGCTGCGCGCGAGATTGCGTACCGCGGCCTTGCTGGCCCCATAGACGCTGAACGCAGGCGTCCCGGACGCGCCGGCGTTGGAACTGGTAAGCACGATCGACGCACCGTCCTTCAATAGCGGCAGCGCCTTTTGCACGGTGAAAATCGTGCCCTTCACGTTGGTGTCGAACGTGCGCTGGTAATGCTCTTCGGTTATCGCACCGAGCGGCAGCATGTCGCCGCCCCCGGCATTGGCGAACAGGACATCGATGTGCGGGTATTGCTGCTGGACTGCGTCATAGACCCGGTCGATGTCCGCGAGGTTGGACATGTCGGCGCGCACACCTGTAACCCGGCCGCCGATCTCCCTCACCGCAGCGTCCAGCACATCCTGGCGTCGGCCCGTGATGAACACCGCAGCCCCTTCTGCAACAAATGCCGTTGCCGTGGCGAGGCCAATGCCGCTGGTTCCGCCAGTGACGACAACCACTTTGTTGTTGAACCGCTCCGTCATTGTAAGTCTCCTTCAGCTTTGCGGCGCAACGCCGCCGCTCCCTGAAGATGCCTCCGGAACGATGTTGCCAGTAGATGGCAATTACGGCACGTAGCGTTCTGGATAAGGAACGATGATGCCCACTGACCTCAACGATCTGGCCTATTTTGCGCAAGTCGTGCGGCACGGTGGCTTCGCGGCTGCAGGCCGGGCGCTGCGGGAGCCGAAGTCCAAACTCAGCCGACGCGTTGCCGGGCTTGAGGCGCGCCTGGGACTTCGCTTGATCGAGCGATCCAGCCGGCGCTTCCGGGTGACGGAAACCGGCCAGGCGTTTTACGAGCGGTGCCGCGCGATGCTCGCCGAAGCCGAGCGGGCGGAAGCGCTGGTGATGGAGGCGCAGGCCGAACCTCATGGCCGCATCCGGTTCAGCTGCCCCACGGGCATGATCGCGCCGGTGGCTGACCTCGTCACGTCCTTCCTCGATCGCTATCCCAAGGTGCGGCTGCAACTGATCGCCGCCGACCGCGCTGTCGACCTTATCGACGAACGTATTGACCTGGCCCTGCGGGTCCGTGTGGAGATGACGACCGATGCGGAATTGACCGTCCGTTCTCTGGGGCAATCCGTCCGCGTCCTTGTCGCTGCCCCGAAGTTCGCAGGCCAGGTCGCATCGGTCGAGCAGCTCGCGAGCGAACCTACCCTGTCGACGAACGACGAGCATGATTTCGTGAACTGGGATCTGGAGACCGCAGACGGGCGCAAACAGTCGGTCCGGGTTGAGCCGCGCATGGGGTGTACGGATATGGATCAGCTCCTCAGCGCCGCCTTGGCGGGGCTGGGCATCGCTCTGCTGCCCGACCGCGTCTGCCGGCCTGCCTTGGATGCAGGACGGCTGGAGCGTGTGCTACCCGAGTGGCACGGCCAGATCGGGAACGTCCACCTGGTTTTCACGACCCGGCGCGGTCTGCCACCAGCCGTTCGCGCGTTGATCGACCACCTGGCCCGAAACTTCCCGCCTGCGCTCCTTGCGGGCGCGGCGCGCTAGTCGTCGGCAAGGTGCTGGTCCGGGGCGACATGCGCTCGACGATGACCCACCGTCATGCTGCGCAGCACACCGTCGCGGCGGATAAGGCCGTGCATCAGCGCCGCGGAAAGGTGCGCAAGGATCAGCGCAAAGAACAGCAGCGCCGCCGCCGTATGCGCCGCGCGCAGGGTAGCGTACAGCGCCAGGTCTCTTGGCAGGATCGCGGGAAGCACGATGCCCTTGGTCAAGAGCACGGGATAACCGCCAGCTGACAGCATGGCCCACCCGATAAGCGGCATGCCGGCCATCGCCAGGTAAAGCAGGATATGAGAAGCCAGGGCCGCCCGTTTCTGCAGGAGGGGCAGGTCGTCAGGCAATGCCGGCGCGCCGGTCATGATCCGAAGTGGCAGGCGCACAAGTACCAGCAGCAGGATCGCGATACCGAGCGGCCTGTGCAGCGCCAGCAGCGAGACGTAGGCGCTGCCGGTCGTCGACACCATGCCAACGCCGATGAACAGCATGGCGAGCACGGCGGCGGCCATCAGCCAGTGGATCGCGCGCAACGCGGGGTGGAAATCGGGCGAGGGGCGGCTCATCGTGCGCGCTCCTTTGCAAGGTCCTGACCGACGGCGCTGGGATGCGGGCCTTCCAGGGCGCGGCGAGTAAAGGAGGAGGAATAGGCCTTGGACCGCGCCGCCAGCAGCGGATCGTCGGACAGTGCGATGCCGGGCGGCAGTATGGTCGGATCGAAGTTCACATCCCGGCATGCACCGGACTCTTCGGATTGGACGGCATCGATCGCCAGCGTCCCTGCATCGATCGTGCGGTGCGGGCCGGCCCAGGCGATCGTTGCCTTGTCAGTCACGTCCGCAGGTTTGGCGACGACCAGCTTCAGGTGCCAGCGAGAGGGTCCTTTGGCGGTACGCGCGATCATTTCGCTGAACAGATAATCGCGGGGCAACTGCTCCAGATGCTTCTTGTCCAGGCCCGAACCGCTCGCCTCCGGTTCGAACTGCCAGCGAACGAAGCGGGTAACGTCGTTGCCGTCGGTGAAGCGAAAGGCATTGATGCTGTAGTACGTGGCGGTGGCGAAGCTGCCCGGCAGCACGGCCTTGGCCATGTAGTCCTGGAACGCCTTGACCTCGGGGTGAGCGGCAAGGAACGGCTTCATCACCGCAGAATCGGGTTTTCCGGTCGCCGGATCGGGCTTGCTGGCCCGTTGCAGGGCGATGAACGATGCAATGTCGGCAACGGGAAAGAACGGGGTGTGATCCATCGCCAGCCGCCACTCCTGACCGTCGGGCGACTTCAATACGAGCGCCATGGAGTGAAACACGTTGCGACCGTCACTTGCCAGGGGATTGCCGCCCGCCATGGAGAAGCGGCCGATCACGGGGTAGCGCCCCGGCTGCAACAGGCTCGCGCTGGAAAGCGCGCTTCCGGCGCCGTTCGCGGTGAAGCTGCCCGTAAAGCACAGCCCTTTGGCATGGGCGCGGCGATAGCCCGGCTTCTTGCCCCCGCCATTGTATTCCAAGGCCCGCGTCACGTCCCCGCCGCTGATCCTGCGCGGGCCGATCCATCCCGCCGCCCAGCCAAACGCGCCGACGAGCAGCACCACGATGGCGCCGATCAGTGCGAAAGCACCGACATTTCCGGGTTTTCTGAAAGGCATTGGTCACTTTCGCGATTGGCTTGTCGGGGTAGGACGTTGCGGGCGGCGCGTTATTCCGCCGACGATCAGATTTATTCCTGCCCGGCTGTCCTGCACAGGAATAATGGCGCGCCGCCTTCGTCTTATGCGATATGAGATCCGCCATGCCGCTCAGTGAAGAGATGATCACGCACGTGCAGCCGCTGATCCCGGCACTGCGCCGCTATGCGCACGCCATGCTGCGTCATCGCGATGATGCCGACGACCTCGTACAGGATGTGCTGGAGCGCGCCATCGGGGGCTGGCACAACCGCCGAAAAGGGGCGAGCCTGCGGTCCTGGCTCTTCACCATCCTGCATAACCTGGCCCTGGATCGGCTGCGACGACTGGCCCGGCGTGGTATCACCGCTCCGCTGGACGACGTGTCGGAGGTGCACCTCGCGACGCCAGCCTTTCAGGAGCAGGGCGTGGAAGCCCGCGACGTTCTCGCGCTCATCGCCCTGCTGCCGGCGGACCAGCGCAGCGTGCTGCTGCTCGTGGCGGTCGAGGACCTGAGCTATGCCGAAGCGGCTGCTGTGCTCGATGTGCCGCAAGGCACGGTCATGTCGCGCCTTGCGCGGGCGAGAGAACGATTGCGGCGAATGATGGAAGAACAGGCACAAGGCCGGATCGGGAAACCTACGCTGAGGATCGTCCCATGAATGACGGCCCCATCACCGAAGCGGACCTCCAGGCGCATGTCGACGGACGTCTTTCCCCCGGCCGCGCGCAGGACGTGGCGGCCTGGCTGGCGGCGCATCCGCAGGACGCCGCCCGGCTTGCCGCTTATCGTGCGCACGATGATGCTCTACGCCAAGCGCTCAACCCGATTGCGGATGAGCCCGTGCCCCCGGCGCTGGATCTGCGCCTGCGTCAACCAGCACGACCTGGCTGGGCCGTGGCGCCCGCTCTCAAAGTGGCGGGCATCGCGGCGGTTGCGCTGCTGAGCGGCCTTACGGGCTGGGGATTGCGGGGCTGGACCGCACCGCCCACCGTAGGGACTGCGGCGCTCGCTCGCGAGGCGGCATCGAGTTACGCTGTCTATGCAAGCGATGCCGCACGACCAGTGGAACTTGCCGCGTCTGATCGTTTCGCTCTCGACAGTTGGTTCTCGAAACGACTGTCGCGACCGATCCGGGCGCCCGACCTGCAGCAGGCCGGGCTGACCCTCATTGGCGGGCGGCTTGTCGCCACCTCGCATGGCCCCGGCGGCCTGTATCTGTACCGGGATCGTCAGGGTCGCAGGATCGCCCTTTACGTGCGCCCGATGGAGGTGGATGGTTCGGATCACATGAAGCCCCGCCTGGAGGACGGTGTCGCCGGCTGGACCTGGGCCGAAAAGGGGTTGGGCTTCGGCGTGTTCGGAACAGCGCCCGGCACCGACCTGCATAGTACCGCCGATCTGGTGCGATCGCAGTTCCTGCAAACCTGACCAAACCCCGGCGGGGCGGCACCTTCGTGTGGGATCAACTCTCCACGCCGCCTAAAGCAGCCGCCCCAGCAAGCCGGCGTTGGTTTTCCCAAGCTCGATCACCTCATCGCCGCGCCCGCTGATGATGGCCTTGGCCATGTACAAGGTGAAGCCCTTGATCTGCTCAAGTGTGATCTTGGGAGGCATCGACAGTTCCGTCCTGGCCGTGACCGCATCAAGCAAGGCGGGCCCGGGATGGGACAGGATTTCCCTGACGCCGTCCTCGACCTGGCCGGGATCGGTGACACGCACGCCGTGCATGCCGATCGCCCGCGCCATCGCCGCGAAATCGGGGTTGTCGAGCGATACGCCGGTTTCGATCAATCCGGCTGCCTTCATCTCCATCTCGACAAAACCCAATGTGCCGTTGTTGAAGACGACGACCTTCACCGGCAGGCCCAGTTGCCGGAGCGTCAACAGCTCGCCCATCAGCATCGCCAGTCCGCCGTCTCCGGACAAGGTCACCACCTGCCTGGCAGGGTACGCCGCCTGCGCCCCGATCGCCTGCGGCAGCGCGTTGGCCATCGAACCGTGATTGAACGACCCAATCAAACGGCGACGGCCGTTCATCGTCAGGTAGCGCGCCGCCCAGATCGTCGGCGTACCGACATCGCAGGCAAACACGGCGTCGTCAGCGGCCTGTTCGCTGATGACCCGCGCCATATGCTGCGGGTGAATGGTGCCGCTACCCGGCTTGCCATAGGCGAGATCGTCCAGACCCTTACGGGCATCGGCATAATTGGCGCGGGCTTTCTCCAAAAACACGCTGTCCCGGCCTTCGGTGAGCAGCGGCAGCAGCGCTTCTATCGTCGGCCCGATATCGCCGACCAGCCCAAGGTCGATGGCCGTGCGCCGCCCCAGGTTTTCGGGCCGCAGGTCGATCTGGGCGACTTTGGCTTTCGTGGGGTAAAATTGCCGGTAGGGAAAGTCCGTGCCCAGCATCAGCAGCGTGTCGCACCCCATGATCGCATCATAGCCGCTGGAAAAGCCGATCAGGCCGGTCATGCCGACGTCATAGGGGTTGTCGTATTCCACGAACTCCTTGCCGCCCAGTGCGTGGACGACCGGCGCCTGAAGGCGTTCGGCGATCTTGATCAGAGCGCCATGCGCCATGCGGCAGCCACGCCCGGCCAGAATGGTGACGTGCCCGGCACCGTTGAGCAGGCCGGCCAGCGCTTCGAGATCGTCCGATGAGGGGACGACCAGTGCGGGTTGCGGCAATAGCGCGCTCGCCGAACGGGCAAGCTGTCCGCCAGCCGGAAGCAGCGCGACATCGCCCGGGATCGAGACGACCGATACGCCGCGATGGCCAACCGCCGCGCGGATCGCCGTGTCCAGCGTTCGGGGCATCTGGTCACCATGCGAAATCGTCTCGCAATACACGCTGCATTCGCGGAACAGCGCCTCCGGCCGGGTTTCCTGGAAATAGTTGGAACCGATCTCCGCGCTCGGAACCTGCGCGGCAATGGCCAGCACGGGCGCGCGCGTGCGGTTGCAGTCATACAGCCCGTTGATGAGATGCATATTGCCCGGCCCGCACGAGCCGGCACAAACGGCCAGCTTCCCGGTCAATTGCGCCTCCGCGCCTGCAGCGAATGCGGCGGCCTCCTCGTTGCGCATATGCACCCATTCGATCTTACCCTGCCGTCGCAGACTGTCGGTCAGGCCATTGAGGCTGTCACCGACCACGCCATAGATACGCTCCACTCCGGCCAGGTGGAGGGTTTGCGCAAACAGATCTGCGATCGTGGTCTTGGGCATGCAATTTCTCCGAACGACGGCGGCATCGAGTGCCTGTCGAACGAAAACAGGCGGGAGACAAACGCGCTTTGCGCCGTTCGAGATGCACGGCGTGCAGCCAAGCCATCAAAATCTGGGCAATGGTGGAAACGCGCGCCGCATGAGCGCCAGAACCAACCCATGCGCGCCGGGTCATTCGCCTGACCAACCCTTCTTATTGAAGCTGGACAAAGACCAAGCAAGCACCGTCGCCGATATCGCGGGACATCGGCGCCGACGCTCCGCGCCGCCTAAGCCACTGCGCTAAATCCGCCGGTAACGGAAGTACCAGACCTTAGCTGCTGATACCGACTATCCTGCTGATAATACACAGAAAAAAACGAGAAAATGAGTTGGATTTTCGGGGCCTGTAATCACCGGGTAAGCACCGTCAAGCTAACAGCATCGCAGTCTCGCGTAGGTTCGCACGTTACAAAAGATCGTGCCCGATGGCGACACTGCGGCATTCCGACCTGTGCCTCCAAGTGCTTTTCTACATCCTTGGTAAGGCTGAGGTCGTGAGTTCAATCCTCACCGGCAGCACCAGCATTCTCCTGAATAAGTTAAATAAATTTCCCCGGAAGGGGTCCGATAGCGGATACGAGCTCTCGCGAAGCCCGCTTAGTGGGCAATTCGAATCCACAGTAAATAGCGCAAAAGAGTGGAAACGGCGGCCGGAGGGGAATGCTTTCCCCCTTCGCGCGCGCCCTTCGGTCGTGCTGCGCCCGCTTCTGCGGGGACACCCCGCAACGCCCCGAGAGGAAGAGGAGAGCGGCGATTGCCGTGACGGGTTGAGGTTGAGAGAGAGGCTCTCGGCGCCCGTCATGGAGATTTCCCATGGCGACTATCCTTTCCGATCCGCGTGCCTCCGGTGCGCCGCGCCCGGTCCAGCCCGGCGGGTACAAGGTCGACATCTCGCGCGGCGAACGAATCGGCCGCGTCTCGTCCGAGTGGTTCTCGCGTCCCGATGATGAGCGGTATCTATCGCTGTCGGCGCTCCACGACGCAGTCCTGCGCCGTGCCAAGCACGCGACCGCACGCACCGTGGAGACGCGGGAGGTCCGAGTCGCGGCGAGCCGCGACGATGTCGAGAACCTTGCGCTGGTCTTGCCGGGTCGGGACCAGCCTGTCGCGCCAACCCATTGGTCGTTCGGTCAGCTCTGCAGCCTGGTCGGCGCGCCATCGGGCTATCTGCGCCAACTGCCGGGACCGCTCGCCGGCATCAACATGCAGCATGGGCTGCTGTCCCACCGGGCAGAGCTTATGAAGACCCTGGAAACCGAAGATGGCCGTGTCGAACTGCGCGCGGTCACCGGTCCAGACTATGGCCGCATCTGGGATCACGAGCTGGTCGCGGCGGTGATGAAGATCGCTGGCAACGGGACCGGCGATACGCGCTGGAAGGTACCGGGCGTCCTCGACTGGTCGACGATGACGCACAATCCGTTCGTGGAGGTCACGAAGGACACGACGACGCTCTATGCATCCGACCGTGACGTCTTCCTATTCCTGGTCGACGATACCCATCCGATCGAGGCCGGCCGCCTGCCGAACGGCGACCCGGACCTGTATTTTCGCGGCTTCTACTGCTGGAACAGCGAGGTCGGATCGAAGACGCTCGGCATGGCCTCCTTCTATCTTCGCGCCGTCTGTATGAACCGGAATATCTGGGGCGCCGAAGGCTTCGAAGAGATCAGCATCCGCCACAGCAAGTTCGCCGCCAACCGCTTCGCGCACGAGGCGGCGCCTGCACTGGAGTCCTTCGCGACCTCTTCGCCGATGCCGTTCATCACGGGCATCAAGGCCGCCCGTGAGCGTGTCGTCGCACGCACCGATGAGGACCGCACAGGCTTCCTGCGCCAGCGCGGCTTCTCACGGCCCGAGACCGAGAAGATCATCGCGACCGTTCTCGACGAGGAAGGCCGGCCCCCGGCTTCCATTTTCGATTTCGTTCAGGGGATCACCGCACTGGCGCGGGACAAGCCGCATCAGGACGCTCGGCTCGAACTTGAGGGCAAGGCCGCCAAGCTGATGGCGGCCGCGCGCTGATCCGCTTCCGTCCCGCCTGAGTTGGCGCGGTTCTCCTCCTCTTAGAGGGAGAGGGCTGCGCCGGCTCCATGACGGGTTGAGGGTCGAGAGAGGGTCTCCCGGCCGCCCGTCATGGAGAAGTCCCATGACCAATCATGTGAAGATCGCGCTCAACGTTTCGCGCGACATCCCGTTCAGCCAGCTCGTGCTGAGCCAGGCCAACGTCCGGCGCGTGAAGGCCGGCGTGTCGATCGACACGCTCGCCGCCGACATCGCGCGCCGCGGCCTGCTTCAGAGCCTCAGCGTTCGCCCGCAGCGTGATGTCGAGGGCAACGAGACCGGGCTGTTCGAGGTCCCGGCCGGCGGCCGCCGTTTCCGAGCCCTTCAGCAACTCGTGAAGGGCAAGCGGATGGTGAAAACCCAGCCGGTCCCGTGCATCGTGCGCGACGATGCCGAGATCAGCGCCGAGGAAGACTCGCTCGCTGAAAACACCCACCGCGAGGCCCTGCAACCGCAGCGTACAGTCATTAGCATCGGTGGTGCGGCGGCATCCATGGTCGAGGAGGAGGATGAGCAGGAGGACTTGCTCAAACCGCTCCCGGACCGACTGGTGACTGAGCTCACCACCCACCGCACGCTGGCGCTTCGTGATGCCGTCGCGGCGCATCCCACGGTGGCGTTCGCGGCCGTCCTCCATGCCTTCGTGCTTGAGACCTTCTATCGCTACACGCAGGTCGAGAGCTGCATGGAGGTGTCGATCCGGGGCGGCAGCCTGTCGGTTCATGCCCCCAGCCTCAACGACAGCATCTCGGCACAGGCGATCGAGCGGCGGCACGATGCCTGGAAAGAGCGCCTGCCCGATGACGCCGAGCAGCTCTGGGATGCGCTCATCGCGTTCGATGGCGACGACCAGTCGGCGCTGTTCGCGCATTGCGCGTCGTTCGGCATCAATGCGGTGTGGGAGCCGGGCAATCGCTACAATGACGGCCGCGTCTCGCCGCATAAAATCGAGCGCCGGATCGCCAACAGCCATATCGTCGCGCGCGCTGCCGACCTCGACATGGTTGGCGCCGGCTGGAGCGCGGGCGTCAACAACTATCTGGGTCGTGTCACCAAGGCCCGGATCGTGGCGGCAGTCGAGGAGGCCAGTCGTCGAGGATACCCATGACCAAGCATGTGAAGATCGCGCTCAATGTCTCGCGCGACATCCCGTTCAGCCAGCTGGTGCTGAGCCAGGCGAACGTCCGGCGTGTGAAGGCCGGCGTCTCGATCGACCTTGCCCACAACCAATCCCCCTTCGGTCACACCGAAATAGCGCCCGTCGAAGGACGCGGGACTATGGGGCATGAGCAGGAAAAGCTGGCGACCGCGCAGCCGCATGCAGCCGCTCCATGCCGGCATGGAGCGCCCGCTGGCATCGGTCGCGCGCCGCTCGGCCAGCCGTTTGCCGTTGACGAAGATCTCGCGGCCAAGCGCGCAGACTTCGTCGCCTGCCGCCGCCGCGACGCGCTTCACCAGCGGCACATGGGGCAGGTTCGTCCGACGCTCGAACTTAGACGGAGGATAGGCACAGCGACGGATACGAGTAGTGCGGCAACCGACCCGCGGATGATAGCGTGATCAATCGTCGTCGATCAGGCGCCCGCTGCACACCCGCTAAGGTCAAAGCGACCGCTGGTGTCTTGACTAGCGAAGGAGTAAACTCGGCCAGCGTCTCGGCTGGCAGTCATGAGAGCGTACGTTTTCGAACATCCTCTCGCCGGTCCCCGATAAAGACCGTACGACGCCGCGGTGCTGCGGCTCGACCTATCCTTACGCTGCCAAGATCAGCGCATCCAACACCACCGCCCCCTGTCCGCGCGGATAGACGACCACTGGGTTCAGATCGATCTCGCGGATCGCCGGCGTCCCGAGCAATATGCGTCCCAGCGCGGTGATGATCGCCGCCACGGCGTCCACGTCGAGCGCCGCAGACCCGCGGAACCCGTCGAGCAGCGCACCGCTTTTCAGCAACCGCAATTCGGCGACGATCGCATCGTGTGTCAGGTCGGGCGCGAGCAGCCTGACGTCCTGCAGCAGTTCGGCCTGCACGCCGCCGAAGCCAACCAAGATCATCGGACCCCATTCGGGATCGCTGCGCGCGCCGACGATCAATTCCGCCCCGCGTGCACCCATTGCCTCGATCAATGCGCCGTCCAGCGAGATCGTCGCGTCATAGGCGGCGACGTTCGCGAATAGCCTGTCCCACGCGGTGTCGAGCGCCGCATCGTCGGCGATGTTCAACAGCACGCCGCCGGCATCGCTTTTGTGGCTCAGCGTGGCAGCCTGCGCCTTCAGCACGATCGGATAACCAACCTCCTCCGCCGCCGCCTTAGCCTCGCTTTTCGAAGACGCGAAGCGACTGCGCGGAAAGGGGACGCCCAGCGGTGCGAGCAATTCCTTCGCACGATATTCGGGGATGACGCCGGTCGGCAGGTCGATCGTCACCAATGCTTCGTCCGCCCTCGCGGTATCGCGCGCTGCCGCTGCCATCAGGCGGCTCAACGCGCGGAATGCGCGGTCCGGCGATGCGAAATACGGCACGCCCGCTGCGCGCAGTCCGGCGATATAGTCCGCGGGCACGGGTGCGCCATCGTCCAGCCCGGCGAAGATCACCGGCGTATCCGGCGCCAATCCGTTGACCGCATCAATGATCGGCGGGAACTTGCGCGTCGCGGTTGCCGGATCGGTCTGGATGATGCCCAGCACGACCGCAGCATAGTTTTCGTCAGCCAGCAGCGGCGCCAGTGTGCGGCGATACAGGTCCGGATCGACCAAGGCCTGCGCGGTCAGGTCCATCGGATTGGAAACAGGAATAAAATCGGGGATTGCTGCGCGCATCGCCGTAGCGGTGTCGCCGGTAATCGGCGGCAGCGACAGCCCGATCCGCTCGGCCAGATCGAGCGTCAACGCTTTGAACGCGCCGGACTCGGTCAGCACTGCCGTCCCGCCGTTTCGCACCGGCTTCGCGCGGAACGCGATGTCCAGCACATCGCCCAGTTCCTCCAGACTTTCGACCAGGACGACGCCTGCGCGTTCTACCTTGGTCTTCATCAACTGCCAGTCACCGGCCATCGCGCCGGTATGTGTCGCAGCGGATTCGCGCGCTGCACTTGACGTTCCGGGGTGCAGCAGGACGATCAGCTTGCCTGCCGCCCGCGCCGTCGCCACCAGCTTCAGGAAGCGAGCAGGCTGGCGAACTTGCTCGACGATCATCCCGATCACGCGCGTGTGCGGCGCGTCGATCAGATGTTCGACATAATCCTCGACGCCCGACGCGGCCTCATTGCCGGTCGATATCGAAATCGAAATGCCAAGATCCTTGGACATCAACGTCGTGCCCAGCACCACCGCCATCGCGCCCGATTGACTGACGATGCTGATGCCGGAATTGCCGTTTAGCCGCAACGCCGGCGTCGCGACGAAGGTCAGTGGCACGCCAGCGACATAGTTGGTCATGCCGAGACAGTTCGGGCCTTCGATCACCATTCCGCTGTCCGCCGCAATGCGCGCGATCTCGGCCTGTGCGGCAAGCCCTTCCTCGCCGCCTTCGGCGAACCCGGCGGCGAAGATGACCGCGGCACCAACGCCCCTGGTGGCTAGCGCACGCACAGTGTCCAGCACCGCTGGACCTGGGATCGCCAGCACCGCAGCATCGACGCCGTATGGCAGGTCGTCGATCGATTTCAGGCAAATGCGGCCGTCGATTGTCTCCCGCTTCGGGTTGATCAGGTGGATGTCACCGGAAAAGCCGTGCCGTTCCAAATTGTCGAGCACCGATTTACCTAGAGCGCCGGGGGTCGGGGAAGCGCCGACGATCACCACCGAACGTGGGGACAGCAAGCGGGAAAGATCCTTGAGCATCGTTCATCCTTGAATTCCCGCGCCTTAAAAAGGGCCGGGGAGCAACCGCATGACAGGGCAGGACTCCCTCCTTCCCGGAACCGGCCCGGAAAGGGGATCCGTCGATCAGCCCGAAGCCTTGTCCTTGTCGTACGCGCCCAGACCGGGCTTGTAGCTCTTCTCGTCGATGAACTGGCGGATGCCTTCCTTGCGACCATGGTTGTCGTAACTGTTGGCCGCCTCCTGCGCGCGGATCAGGTAATCCTCGGCATCGTCATAGCTCATCACCGAGACTCGGCGGACCGCGTCCTTGGTCGCCTTCAATGCGACGGGGTTCTTTGCCTGCAAGACCTTGGCGACCCCGATCACGCGATCCTTCAACTGCGCCAGCGGCAGTGCCTCGTTGACCAAGCCCCATTCGGCAGCGGTCTTGCCGTCGACATTCTCGCCCATCATGGCGTGGTACATCGCCTTGCGGAATGGCAACAGTTCGACCGCGACCTTTGTCGCGCCGCCGCCGGGCAGGATACCCCAGTTGATCTCGGACAGGCCGAACTGCGCTTCCTCTGCCGCGAATGCCAGGTCGCACCCGAACAGCGGGCCGTATCCGCCGCCGAAGCACCAGCCGTTGACCATCGCGATCGTCGGCTTCTGATACCAGCGCAGGCGCCGCCACCAGCCATAGCTTTCGCGCTGCGCCTGACGCGTTGCACCGAGGCCCCTCGACTCGGTCTCGCGGAAATACTCTTTCAAATCCATGCCAGCGGACCAGGCCGTGCCTTCGCCCGACAGGACCAGCACGCCGACATCGTCGCGAAATTCGAGCAGGTCTAGCACTTCCATCATGTCGCGGTTCAGCGTCGGCGACATACAGTTGCGCTTGTCCGGGCGGTTGAAGTTCACCCAGGCGATGCCATCGACGACATCGTAGCTCACGGTCTGGTTGCTGCTATATTCGGTCATAGGAACGTTGATCCTGTCTGTGGAAGGCAATGATTGGACGGAGATCAGATCGGATAATGGCCGGGCTGGGTCTCGATCGTGATCCAGCGCAACTCCGTGAAGGACTCGATGCCTGCCTTCCCGCCGAACCGGCCGTAGCCGGACGATTTCACGCCGCCGAAGGGCATTTGCGCCTCGTCGTGCACGGTCGGGCCGTTGATGTGACAGATGCCGGATTTAATCTGGCGCGCGACGCGCAAGCCACGCGCGGTGTCGCGGGTAAAGACCGCGGCGGACAGGCCGTATTCCGTGTCGTTGGCCAATTCGATCGCGTGAGCTTCGTCGCGCGCGCGGATGACGCCGACGACGGGGCCGAAGCTTTCGTCGCGGAACAGCTTCATGTCTGGCGTGACCTTGTCGATCACGTGCGCCGGCATCAGCACGCCGTCGCTCGCACCGCCATTTACCTGTACCGCGCCCGAAGATAGCGCATCGGCGACCAGCGACGACACGTGATCGACCGTCTTCTGATCGATCACCGCGCCCAGCGGAGTCGATCCCTGCCGCGGATCGCCGACCGGCATGGTGCTGACTTTGGCCGCGAACTTCTCGACAAAGGCATTGGCGATACTGTCGACCACGATGATCCGTTCGGTCGACATGCAGATCTGGCCCGAATTCATGAATGCGCCGAACGCCGCGGCCTTCACCGCTTCGTTCAGATCGGCATCGTCCAGCACGATCAGTGGCGCCTTGCCACCCAGTTCGAGCAGCACCGGCTTAAGGTGCCCGGCGGCACGCTGGGCGATAATGCGACCGACGTGCGTAGATCCGGTGAAGTTGATCCGCTTGATTTCCGGGTGGTCGATCAGCGCGCTGACGATCTCGCCGGCATCGGCGGGAGCGTTGGTGACGATGCTCACGGCACCTTCCGGCAATCCGGCCTCCGCGAAGGCTTCGGCTATCAGCGAGTGAGTGCGCGGGCATTGCTCGCTCGCCTTCAGCACGACGGTGTTGCCGCAGGCGAGCGGCACGGCGATTGCGCGCACGCCAAGAATGATCGGGGCATTCCAAGGTGCGATACCCAGCAGAACGCCAACCGGTTCGCGCAGCGCCATCGCAATGCAGCCGGGCTTGTCGGAGGGAATAACCTCGCCCGCGATCTGCGTCGTTAGCGACGCCGCCTCGCGTACCATGCCGACCGCAAGCATCAGGTTGAAGCGCACCCAACCCTCGGTCGCGCCAGTCTCGCCCATCATCGCATCCACGAACTGATCTGCCTTTGCCGCCAACGCGTCCGCGGCCTTAGTGAGCGCAGCCCGACGCACATTGGGACCCAGCGCTGACCAAATGGAGAATGCGGCGGCGGCAGCATCGACTGCGGCATTGGCGTCGGCGACCGTTGCGGCGCGGGCGGTGGTGGCGACCAGGCCGGTGACGGGGTTCAGGCGGTCGAATGTCGTACTGCTGCCGACATTGCTACGTGGTTCTACCAAAATGACCATAGTTCCTCTCCGAATTGGTGTTGTATAACATAGCTAATAAGCCGAATGTGCAACCCGGTAGTTGTTTAGAAAAACAATATCGGACTCGACCGGAATGTCGGATGTTAAGCTGCCCCGCATCGACATCAAGTCGAATACAGCTACGGTCGATCTCAACGCATCAGAAGCAAATCGCTGGGCAGTCCGTACTCCGCCGCAAACAATATTACCGCCAGTTTTAGGGCGAGAGCCGATCCACCTCGGCCTATCCCGATGATGAACCCCGTGATGCTCACCTAATCTTATCAAAATTTGATTACGCCTATCCCGTTTTCGATAGCGATATGCGTGCCGAACGGCTTTGAATACTCAATGATCTCAGCCAGGATTTTCGCCGCCACCGTGGGTGTCGGAACGCGGGGGATACCCACCTGTGATCCAGGACGAGGCGTCTGCCCAAGATCGACCGGATGGAGCCGCACTTCAACCAGCCGCCCATGATCGAAGCGCGTCTCGGCGAGGATCGCTTCCAAATTGGCTTTGAGCTGCCAAAAGCCCTGTACTTCATGTTCGCCGACGATGGCGTTCTCGTCGGCCACGGCGGATTTGCCGCGTTCGTCGCCCACCGACAAACCCCCACCCCGCCGCCGTCGCTCGACCCGGTCCTCGACGCCAGGCACACTCGGCAGCTTGCCTTTGCTTTCGGGCATGATCGCCGACTGGAAAATGAAGTTGGACAAGCCATAGAAGATTGGCTTGCCCTTGTAGATTTCGATTCCCTTGATCGTGTGTACGCCTTGCGCGGCAAAGACATCGACGCCTTGATCGATCGCGTCATGGGCAAACGCGATTTCGAAGTCGGCAGGAAAATGGTCGTGAGAATAGGCCTGGAAATCGTACCGGTTCTGATGCCAGTGCGCGTTCAGGATCAGAAGGTCTGAAGCCTGCTTTGCGGTGCGGACCTGAACGAGGATGTCCTTGAGGTCCTTGGTATCCATGTCGAAGCTGTGTTCACCAGGCCGGTCCATCAGGCGGAATCGCGTACCGAATGCTTCGAGGTCGCCGCTTCCGACGACACCGGCAATGCTGCGCAGCACCGCCATCTGCGCGGCGGTTACGCCGTGAAACAGGGTCAGATGGAGCGAGTTCTTATAAGCGTCCTGCGGGCCGGGGGCGACCTCGCGATACGCGGCCTCTGCTGCGGAGGGAGGAGCCGTTTCACCTTCTACGCCGGGTAGACGGAAGGTTACACCGAACACCGACACGCTGCCCTCCGGCTCGGCGGGAGGGTTGCGGGCAGGTACGTCCACCTCGTTACGCCGCGCCAGAATTGAGTCGCGGATTCCACGAACGGCCGTGAGCTGGGCCGGGGTAACGCGGACGATCTGGCCACCGCCGCAGCACATGTCCAACCCGCCATCGGCCGATACACCGATCTCGCCCACCAGTCCCTTAGGGGTCGCGAAGTAGCGCGCCATGCGGGCTTCGGGGAGGCTACGGGCGACGCCCGTATGGATGATGCCGACGCGCTCGACCTGATGAAAGTTCTCCCAGATGCCGGGAGCGCGGTTCGACTTGTTGTTGGCGCGGCTGACCATGTCGATGCCCATGAGCGCCCAATCGTCGGCCACTTCCTTGGTCGCAAGATTGCCGCCGGCATGCCCGAAATTATCGAAATCCATGATCTCGTTCTCGAAATCGCCGACGGCAACATCGGCTTTCCGCAAAACGTCCAATAGCGATTGGGTTCGCGGATCGGCGGTATTCGCGAAGGGCTGGAATTGTAGCAGATCGCCAACGGCGGCCACTGTGAATGGCGCTTCGATCTTGAGTGCCAGCTCCTGCTTTTGATCGGGATGAGTCGGGACGCCGCGGCCCGGATCGGCGACTTTCGCACCGTAGCCGACGTTCGTCGCAACGCGCTGCGCCTGCGCATTGCCTGCCCCCAGCAAAGCGGCGGCCGTGAGCATCAGCGCGCAGCGGCGCGACTGCAAATACCGGGTCGTCTTCATGGCATTCCTCCAAACAAGATTGGGGTGTTGGCAACGAAAGGTGGCAGCATCATTTCAGCTTGCCGTCGCGCTTTTCCGAGCCCAACGGCAACGGCCGATCCCGGAAAGCTTTCTGCTTTGATCTTGCGAGCAACAGCGTAGCGGCCACGCTGATGACCGCTGCGAACGACAGCCAGACACCGGGCATCGCGGGATTGCCGGAACGGGCGATCAGGTAGGTCGAGAGGGCCGGCGTGAAGCCGCCGAAAATCGCCGTCGCCAAGCTGTAGGCTAGCGAAAATCCGGCGGTGCGCGCGCGCGCCGGCATAACCTCGGCGAGGTGGACGACCATCGCGCCATTATATGCGGCGTAGACCAGGGCGAGCCATAGTTCGACACCAAGCAGTCGACCGAAGCTGGGATCACTCGTCAGCCAGGCGAGCGCTGGATAGCCGGTCATTATGGCCAGCAGTGCCGAGCCAATCAGCAGCGGCGTACGCCCGATGCGATCCGACAATGCCCCCATCGTCGGCAGCATCGCAAAGTTGAGAAGCCCGACGCACAAGGTAACGGTCATCGCGCTTGGCGCCGACAATTTCAACACGCTGTTCCCGTAGGTCGGCGTGTAGGCGGTGATCATGTAGAAGAAGACGGTCGTCATGACCGCCATCAAGGCACCGAGCGTAATGACGCCTGCATGGTCTGCGACCGTCGCGAGTATCGCCTTCATGTCGGGACGGCTTTCCTCCAATGCGCTCACATCTTCCTGCAGCATACCGCGGATGACGAACAGGAAGGGAAGCAGCGCAGATCCGATGAAGAAGGGTATCCGCCAGCCCCAGGACGCGATCTCCGTCGGCGGCAGCATATAGCTCAGCGCCAATCCGATCAGCGCGGCGAACACCACGGCGACCTGTTGAGACGCGGATTGCCATGCCACGTAGAAGCCACGGTTGTTCGGCGACGCCAGTTCCGCCAGGTACACCGATACCCCGCCGACCTCTACGCCCGCAGACAGCCCCTGGATGAGACGTCCCGCCAGGATGAGCAGCGGCGCGAATATGCCAATTTGCTCATAGGACGGCATGCAGGCGATCGACAAAGTGCCGACGCCCATCAGGGCCAGCGTCAGCAGAAGTCCGCGCCGCCGCCCATGCCGATCCATATACGCTCCGAGAACCAATGCGCCGACCGGGCGCATCAGGAAGCCCGCCCCGAAGGTCATCAGCGAAAGGAGGATTGACGCGGATTCGTTCTGTGCCGGAAAGAACGTCGCGCCGATCGCCTTGGCGTAATAGCCAAAGACCATGAAATCATACATTTCCAGGAAGTTGCCGCTGGAGACGATGAATATCGACTTCAGTGGGCTAGCCTTGGCGCTGCTCGGTCGGGTCATCCGCTTTACTCTTGGCAAGGAAAATTGGGGTTCCGGCGGCCTGCAGTCGATCAGAACCGTTCTCCGGCCACGGCTTGACCATGTGCGCGGCTTGATCACACAGATTGACGGCCGTCGGCAGAAGGGACGAAGCGCTAGTGATCGCGTCGAAGACAAAGTTCATCTACGACGACCTGTCGGGGCGGGGCGGACCTGCTCTCGCGCTTCGGCGAGAACGCTGCTCAGTCCGCAGCAAAACCGCCATTACAGTAACATGAAGTAGCGCAGGAACAGCACCTCGGGGTGCCGCTCGCCAATGCCGACGAACACGTGCTTGGACAACCACTCATACTTGCCCAGCGGCGCTTCGAAGCGGGTATATGTCCGTAGATAGTAGCCGTTGGGATCGGCCACTGCGCGCTTGGCGTCGAGCACCGCCAACGTTTCCGGCGGCGCGTGGCGGTATCCGGTATTGATGATGTTGATATAGACGCCATCGTCCGTCTCGAAGGTATAGCGCGCGTCGACGATACCGACACCATCGGGGCGCAGCAGAGGCCAGTCACCACCGCCGGGAAGGATCTTTCCGCGCAATTTCGGCCCCTCGAAGTCGCCGCCCAGAATTTCCAGCATCTTGCGGTCACCGGATCCGCCGACGTTCCCCAGCACCCGGAGTTTTGGGTTCACCAGCACACGGGTCTGCATGACGAACTCGAACCCAGGCTCACTGACTCGGGTGGGTTGGATATCGGGCGTAAGGTCAATAGGCATGACAGATCCTTCAGTACCAAGGATGGTTTAGGAGACGGCGTTTTCGGCGCGTTCGATATCGTGGGCGACGTACCGCGCGCCGAAGGCATAGAGCAGGCAGGCCAGCAGCGCGCCGGCCGCCGGGATCAGGAGCGCGTAGCGCAACGCAGCCTCGCCATGGCTGGCATGCAGCGCATCGCTGGTCGCGCCGATCGCCAGTGCGCCAAGGCCCATGCCGAACAGCTGCGTAAGTGACACGAAGAGCGCGGCCGCAAGCGCTCGACTCCGGATCGGCGAGACCGTCTGTACCAACGAGAAGACCGGCCCGAGTTGCGCCCCGATGGTCATGTTGACCAATCCGAGGCAGACGATGGCGACTGCAAGGCTTGGCGCAAAGAGGAAGGCGAGGAGTGCCAGCCCCGATACACCGCAGATGCAGGCCGGAAACAGCATGAACCACCGCTGCCCGTAGCGACGGACGCACCAGGTAGCGATCGACCCACCGGCAACCGCGCCCGTCACGCTCAGGCCGGCGCGCAGGAGGGCGATGGTCGTCCCGACGGATGCGGTATCCAACGCATAGATGCGGCGAAGATAGCTCGGGCTCCAGACCTGGATTCCGAAGATGTTGAGGCCCATCGCCATGCTGGCCAGTACCGCGATCACGAAACTGGGTCGCTGCGCCAATTCGGCCAGTGCCACACCAATCGGGGGAACCGCCAGGCGGTCGACGGTCTCTTCTCGCGCCGGCTCCTTAAGCGTCAAGTGCATGACCACGGCAAGGACGATGCCGGGCAGGCCCGCGACGAAGAACGCGGCCCGCCAACCCCAGATGTGGCTGACCCAGCCGCCAACGAGAAAGGCTAGGATCACCCCGATCTCACCCCCCGAACCCATGATGGAAAACGCGCGTGGACGTTCGGCTTTCTCGAAATTGCTGGACAACAGCGCGTGAGCGGGACCGGTCAGGCACGCCTCGCCGACGCCGACGCCCATGCGGGCAATCGCGAGCAGGATCGCGCTCGTCGCAAGCCCGCTGAGGCCGGTCATCACGCTCCACATCAGAAGTCCGGCGGTCAGGACGGTCACCCGGCGGGAGGTATCCGCCAGGCGCGCAAGCGGGATACCCAGCAGTGTCTGGAACGCGGTGAAACCGAACCCGGTGATCAAGCCCATGATCGTGTCGGACAGCTGATACTCGTGCTTGATCGGATCAAGCAGCAAGTTGATGACGTTTCGGTCGGCGTAGCCCAAGGCATAGACGGCGGTGAGCAACGCAAGTGTGTAACGCGCGTCGCGAGGGGCAACGCTCATGCTGATGTCTCCAGATGGACGGGGCGTGCTTGAAGGAAGCGAAACCGCTCTCTCCTATCCACCACGGCTGTCATCTGCCTTCTCCTTGATAAGCTTTCGAGAATGACGAACGCGGTCGATGCGGTCGCCGCTACTGAAGTCAAACATTGGCGTTGACCACATTCGCGAAATCGCACCCTGTTTGCAGGGTCAGACATGGGGTTGCCCCATCGAAGTCTGGCTCGATGGCCTTAGAGTTCCGCAGGAGGAGTGGCGCCAGTCCGAGCGTACCAATGGAGTTGTCACCGCAAGTGCTCCAATGAGTACGACTGTGGTCATTGCACGCCCCTCCGCCTGCAACTTCAGTACCGAACCCGCGCACCGAAGCGGAATCGTCTACCGGCAACATCGTAATAGCTGGCAGCGGTTCCACGATTGAAATACTGATACGGAATTTCGCTTGGCGGATCAGTGTTGAAGACGTTGTCGATACCACCGAAGAACTGAAACTGTCCCCGGGTCGATGTCGGCACCGTCCACTCGGCCGAAAGGTTCAGATAGGCAATGGCCGGAACCTTGTTGGGTCCCACTAACTTCCCCGCCGGGGCGAATTTATCGAGGACGGAACTGCCGGTATACCGGATATTCGCCAGGATGTTCAAATGGTTCACGTTGTAGTTGACATTGGCAGACCCCGTCCAATGCGGCGTGTCATCGCCGGGGAAAAAGAATCCTCCGCTGATTTCACCGGCACGATTGAAGGTTCCGAGGGCGTCACTTGTAGTGAACTTATCGACGTAGGTGGCATAGGTGCTCAGGTCAAACCGACCCCCTAAAGCCCAAAAACCGTAAGCCAATTCAAAGTCCAACCCGCTCGTGCGAATGCTGTTCAGATTCGCTGGCGAACTGTCGATAAGCGGAACACCGTTGACGACGCTGATTCGTGAACAATAGTCCGCCAGACCTTGCTGTTGACAGCCGTTGATGAGCGCTTGCGAGGCCACCGTCGCGATCGCTCCCCGCAACCGAATGTCGTAATAGTCGACACTGAAACGGAAACCGCGCAGAAAGGTAGGCGAGAGGACAAATCCGAAGCTCAGCGTGTCGGCCCGCTCCGGTTTCAGGTTCGGATTGCCGGTCGTCCTAGTATTCGCCAACGTCGAAACGCCGTTGTAGATGACGGCGTTCTGGGACGTCGTAAGCGGCTGGAAAAGCTCGGACAGGTTCGGTGCCCGGATGTCGCGCGAGCGCGTGCCACGGAAACGTAGGCTGTCGTTCACTTCCCAGGTCAGACCGCCCTTCCATGTGGTGACGTTGCCCGCCTGCGAGTAGTGCGTCTGTCGTACGGCACCGTTCGCCTCGAGGCTTTGAAAGAATGGGACGTCCCGCAGAAGGGGAACACCGACTTCGCCATAGCCTTCGTAAACGGTGGTGGATCCGGCGATCGGTTGGGTGTTCCCGAGATTGAACGCGCGTGCCAACGAGCCCGCATCGACAGTGACGTCCTGACTGTCGCGCCGATACTCGGCTCCGACCGCTACCGACACCTCACCCGCCCAGGTCGCGAACGGACTGCCAGCGATGTTGGCAGCCGCCGAAGTTCGCTCGGTGATTTGACTGACGTGCTGCGTGCCGACAAGCCAGGCTTGTTGGGCGGCCGTCAGGGACGGATTTTCGCCAAAGATGTTGAATGGGGCGCATCCGGGCGATGTTACCGTCACCTGATTGACGCGGCAGACAATTTGCCCAGCTGAATTGGTCACCGCATCGATGGCGTTCAGGAATCGGCGGGTTCCGGCGGGATCACCGGGCAGGGCGCCATCGATCCGCGTGGTCAAGTCGTAGTCGATCTTGTTACGACCGTAGCCAACATAGGCGTCGTACTTCCAGCCGCCTCCCAGCGCACCGTCTACTCCAACGCTGCCGCGCCACAAGGTGTTGTTGTCGGAATAGACATAAGGACCGAGATCGCGGGAGATTCGACCCACGGTAATGGTGCTGACGCCGGCCGTTGCCATCTGCGCTCGCACCGACTGCGGCAGAAACGCGTTGTCGCTCCGGATCGAGAGTGCGGCGTCGCGAGCGTACAGGAGCGTGTGAGGAGCGCCTGAATTGGCGTAGTTGACCGTCGCATGCAGGTTGAACGCGGGACTGAACTCATAGTCTACGCGGGCAAGTGCGGTGTACCGCTTGTAAGGCATGGAAATTTGCGCTGCGTCGTAATTGAAGCTGCGCGGATTTCCGCCACCTTGCTGGGTAGTGGATGAGGCATTGCCGAAGGTGTTACCATAGGTAAAGCTGTACGGCACGCTGCCTGGGCCAAACGCAGTGCCGCGAAGCGGGCCGCTGTTGATGATGCCGCCGTAAGTCTGATTGTTGATCTGGAGGTCGTTCACCAAATATTGAACGCCATTGGCACCGGCCACGATTCCGCCGGCGCGGCGCGACCAGTCGCGGGCCTCCAGAGTGCCTATCCCGGCGCTTTCCGCATAGTCGCCACCGAGCAACACATGCCCGCCCGTACCGAAGTTAAAGCCGCCGATAATACCGGCGCGATATGTCTGGTTATCGCCATACTGGGTGACGCCGGTTTGTCCTTCCGCCTGAAGACCGACGAACTTCTTCTTGAGGATGAGATTGACCACGCCAGCCACCGCATCGGAACCGTACGCAGCCGATGCCCCCCCCGTAACGACTTCGACGCGATCGAGCATGATCGACGGAATGATGTTGAGATCAAGGGTGCCGGTCGTAGTCGTAGGCACGACTCGTTCGCTATCGATGAGCACAAGCGTGCGCGTAACGCCGAGACCGCGAAGGTTGACGAAGTTGCCGCCAGCCCCACCGCGGAAAGACGTGGCGGTTGACGTAGAGGACGTTGCCGACGAACGGACCGCCGGAATTTGATTGATGAATTCAGCGACATTGGACTGCCCTTGCCGCTCAAGCAGGGCCGAACCAAGGACGGTGGTCGGCGATGGTGCGGTGAAGCCTGTCGTTGAAAGGCGCGAACCGGTAACGACGATATCGTCAGTACTGGCCGAGGAATCAGCGGTTGCGACATCGGCCGTGCTCGTTGCGGGCGCCTGCGCGGGCGGCAAGGTGCCGGGAACAGCGGCTGGGCTTTGAAGCGCAGGCTGTGCCGGTGCATTTTGCGCCTGGGCCTGGGCCTGGGCCTGGGCCATCATGGCTGTGGCGATCACAATCGCGCTGGCTGTGCGCTGAAGGGCTGCCGCGCCGAAAATCTTCATTGTGTGCTTCATGCTCTCGTCTCCTCGCTGTCGCGGCTCTTCTGGCTCGTTGACGTGATTTTGCCGTTTGAGTGACAAGTGTCAACCTTCAATTTATGTCATTCAACCGGTTGCGCTTATTTAAATGACAGGTTACGGTTATTAACACTCAAGCTCTGTCATCCATCCGACGGGGAAATTGGAGAGGCGTGAGGTTTGGGATTGGAGGGCGTTGCCGTGTTGCTCGATCATCGTTGCAGGCTGTTCCGCGCCTTCTGAACCCTGTCGGGCGCACCCGGCAAGTTGCCTGAGAACAATGTTCATTCCCAATAGCTGAACGGCTTGCAACGCCGGTGGAGGATCATGCAGAATTACAAAACGCCCTTTCTCTGGATCGACGGCGAGCGGCTGGGTCCGGATCATCGTGCCACGATGCCGGTAGTGAACCCTTCGACGGGGGAGACGCTCGCCAAGCTGCCGCTGGCCGATGCGGAGGACCTCGACCGAGCCGTTGCCGCGGCGCAGCGAGGTTTTCATATCTGGCGCGCAACGTCCGCGTATGATCGGGCCAAGATCCTCCGGCGGGCCGCCGAACTTCTGCGCGAGCGCAGTGATGAGATCGCAGTTCAGATGACCCTGGAGCAGGGAAAGCCGCTCCACGAGGCCAAAGGCGAGATCGCCGGCACGCCCGACTTCCTGGACTGGGACGCGGACGAAGGGCGGCGCATCTACGGGCGCCTGATCCCGTCGCGCGTACCCCATCAGCGACAGATGGTGATGAAGACGCCGATCGGTCCGGTCGCGACCTTCACGCCGTGGAATTATCCGTTCATGATTCCGGTGCGCAAGATCTCGTCTGTCTTGGCCGCAGGCTGTTCGTGTATCATCAAGCCCGCCGAGGAAACGCCAAACTCGACGCTTGCGATCGCGGAGGCATTTGAGGATGCAGGCTTGCCGAAGGGCGTGCTCCAGGTGGTATTCGGCGTACCCGCCCAGGTTTCTCAGCACCTGCTGACGCACGCCGGGGTCAAGGGCTTTGCCTTCACTGGATCGACCGCGATCGGGGCCGATCTGGCGAGTCTTGCCGCACGGCAGGTCAAGCGATCGGTCATGGAACTCGGCGGTCATGCGCCGATCCTGATCTTCGACGATGCGGATATCGAGGATGTTGCGCAGCTGACCTACGCGCGCAAGTTCCGCAACGGCGGGCAGGGGTGCATTTCGCCGTCTCGGTTCTATGTGCAGGCGCGTAGCTACGACCGGTTCTGCGACCGGGTGGCCGAACTGGTCGGATCGATCAAGGTCGGCGACGGCTTTGCACCGGATACGCAGATGGGGCCGTTGGCGCATGAGCGCCGCGTGCCGTGGATCGAGGCGCTGATCGCCGACGCGGTGAGCAAGGGCGCCCGGCTGCTGTGCGGTGGAAAGCGTGTCGGTGAGATCGGCCACTTTATCACGCCGGCGGTCCTGGCCGACGTGCCTGATGATGCAAGGGTGATGCATGAGGAGCCATTCGGGCCGTTGATCGCCTTGAACAGCTTCACCGACACCGACGATGCGATCGCCAAGGCCAACGCCACCGAGTTCGGCCTCTCGGCCTATTGCTTCACCCGCGACAACGCGACCGCCATCCGCGTCGCCGATGAGATCGAGGCGGGCATGATCGGCATCAACAGCTTTGCGGTAGGCGCGCCTACCTCCATCGCTTCGCCCGAAACGCCGTTTGGGGGCATGAAGGCGTCGGGCTATGGTTCAGAGGGGGGCATCGAGGGTCTCGAACCCTATCTCGACACCAAGTTCGTCAGCCAGTTCTAGGGAGTAAGAGCCGGTGCGGATAGACGTTCACGGACACTATACGGCGCGACCCTTTTACGAGGCGCTGGAAGCCTTGCCGGGTGTGACGGTGGAGAGGCGCCCCGCCGGGGTTCACTTCCTGAAGCGCAACGGGTCGAACTGGCTGCCGTTCTGGGATCGGATGTTCGATCCCGACGATCTGTTGCGCGATATGGACGCCAAGCAGATCGACCGGCGCATCCTGTCGCTCTCGACCCCCAGTGTCTATGAATTTTCACCGGAAGTTCGCATCGCGCTGTGTCGGGCGGAGAACGACCGGATCATCGCGCGGATTGCCGCCGATCCCGATCGGTTGAGCGCGGTTATCACTCTTCCGCTGCCCGACGTCGAAGCTGCCTTGGCGGAGCTGGAGCGGGTGCGGACGGCGCCTGGCGTCGTAGGGCTTTCGCTCGGTTCCAATCTCGATGGCGTCCCTCTTAGCGATATCCGCCTGGAACCGCTCTGGGCGCGACTGAACGAGCTTCGTTTTCCGGTCGTCGAACACCCGATGGTCCCGACCTTCGCTGGCGCGATGGACGAGTTCGCCTTGGGTGTAAGGGTGGGCTTTCTCTACGACACCAGCCTGGCCATGGCACGTCTGATCTATGCTGGCGTCTTTGAGCGTTATCCGGACTTCCCGTTCGTGGTCGCGCATACCGGTGCGGCTTTTGTCGACCTGCTCGAACGACTCGACAACGGATATCGGAACTATGCCGATTGTCGCGCGCACATCACCCAGCTGCCCAGTAGTTTCGCCAAGCGTTTCTGGTACGATACATGCTCCTTCTACCCGCCGTTCATCGAGATGGTGGGCGGGATCGTCGGTTGGGACCGCATATTGTTCGGGACCGATTATCCGTTTGTCGACCTGGGTGCCGAGCACGTCGCGGGGTTGAACATCGATGATGCCACCCGCGCTGCGGTGCTGGGCGGCAATGCGCAAAAGCTTTGGGCGTTCTAGGCACAAGAGGAGGTCGTTATGGCCACACTGTTTCCCAATGAGTTCGTCTATTCCGGTTTCATGAAGCCGAATCGGTTCGAAGGAGACATCTTCGAGCTGGAGGTCGAGGGCGAGGTCCCGGCCCATCTCGATGGTACCTTCTACCGCGTCGGTCCCGATCCTGCGTTTCCCGCCAAATCAGGCAAGGACATCGCCTTCAACGGCGACGGCATGGTCACCACCTTCACGTTTCGCGACGGCCATGTCGACTTCAAGTCGAAATACGCGTTGACCGATAAGCTTAAGCTGGAGCGTGCGGCACGCCGTTCTCTGTTCGGCGCCTACCGCAATCCCTTCGACGACGATCCTTCCGTCCAGGGTCAGATCCGTGGGACCGCCAACACCGGTATCCAGCTGCACGGCGGTCGCCTGCTTGCAATGAAGGAGGACAGTCCGCCATTGGAGATGGACCCGATCACCCTCGATACGGTCGGCTACACCAATTTCAGCGGCAAGCTGATGTCGAAGACGTTTACCGCGCATCCCAAAGTCGACCCGAAGACGGGCGAGATGTTCGCGATAGGCTATGCCGCCAAGGGCGAAGCGACGCGCGACCTTGCCTATTATGTCATCAGTCCGGATGGCGAGATCATCCACGAGGCGTGGCTGGAGGCACCATATTCGGGAATGATCCACGAATTCGTCATCGGCGAGGATTATGTCGCCTTTCCGCTGACCGCGGTAACCAGCGACATCGAGCGGCTCAAGAAGATGGACGTCCACTTCCGCTTCGACCCGTCGAAGGACAGCTATGTCGGCGTTTTGCCGCGTTATGGCCGCGGCGACGAGGTGCGCTGGTTCAGCGGGCCGAACCGCTTCGCCCAGCATTTCGCCAACGGCTTTCAGGAAGGCCGGCGGCTGCATTTGGATGCGCCAGTCGCGCACGGCAATGCCTTTCCCTTCTTTCCCGACATCAATGGCGCACCGTTCGATGAGGAGAAGTCGCTGTGCCGGCTGACCCGCTGGACCGTCGATCTGGATGACAATGAGAGCAAGATCGTCGAGACGGTGCTGTCGCCGGCCACCGGCGAGTTCCCGATCGTCGACGACCGCTGGCAGGGGCGGGCGTATCGTACCCACTTCATGATGGTACAGACGCCGGGGCAGGCCTTCGCGCAGGGCAAGAAGATGATCTTCCGGACCATCGCGAAGATCGACGTGACCAACGGCGAAACCATCTATCACACCGGCCCGGACGAGGTGATCTTTCAAGAGCCGATCTTCATCCCGCGGTCGCCAGCGGCGCCTGAAGCCGATGGCTATCTTGCCTTCCTCATCACTCACATCACGGGGCAGCAACTCTCCGAGCTGTGGCTGGTCGATACCGCGGACTTCGCAGCGCCGCCCATCGCGAAGGTCAAGCTGCCGATTCGGCTGCGTCCCGGCCTGCATGGCGAGTGGTATGAGCGCTCGTTCATCGAACAGCAGGTCCGGATTGGCCGGGCTCGCGCTGGTGAGCGCTAGCGGGATAGCCGTGCTTGAGCCATCGCGTATCGGCTTCTACACCGTTGTCGTGCGCTTAATGGGAATTGAATTTGGCTGAACCTTCGACACCAGTTTCCGAGATACCGGATATGCGAGAGCGCATTCTGCAGGCGGCAGAAGACCTTTTGCGTCGGCATGGTCCCGCGAAGACCAAGGTCGTCGATGTGGCACGACATCTGGGGATGAGCCACGCTAATGTGTACCGACATTTTAACAGCAAAGCTGACATTCAAGACCTAGTCGCCGCGCGCTGGCTGCGCGGCATCGCCGAACCACTTTACAGGTTTGTATCACAGGATGGTTCGTCCGATACCCGTCTTCGCGGGTGGGTCCATGGGCTTATAGCAGTCAAGTTGGATAAACTGGCGAGTGATCCGGAGTTGTTCGCTACCTACAATGCGTTGGCCGAAGCCTCCCGCGATGTGATCGCAGAGCACGTTTCGCATCTGCGCGAACAGGTTGCGGCTATTATCGCAGACGGCGTTAAGAGCGGTGAGTTCAAAGTGAATGACATATCACGTGCGGCTCGCGCGATTCATGAGGGGACGAGTCGCTTTCAGCACCCTTATTTTGTCACTCGCGGCGACGCTCGGCCCGACGGCGTCGAAGCGGTTATGGACTTGCTCATTGCGGGGTTGAAGTCCGGGGTGGTTTAAAGTTGACGTTCTCCCTGTCTTTTCATCCAGGAAGCTGTGCTGGCGCAGGGCGATAGCGGATGCGCCACGCGAACGACGCGCCTAGAACGGCCATGCGCTCCCAATCCCGCTTCAATGTTCGATGCGTCGCGGTCCGGATGGGGAGGACTATCGCCATCGCCACCCGGACAGCCTGTATCCGATCTGCTGGCACTACCACTATGCTATCCACATCCGCGCCGTTCGTGAGGGGCGTATTCAGGCCATAGCTCCGAACAATCCGGGAAACCGGGACGGGCAGGGCAGAGCGTCTGCAAATTGCTGCTTAACGTCCGACTGCAAGTTAAGATGGAAGCGTGTCCCCGCAACCATTTTCGACGACACTCCTAGCCCCGCAGCTCCCGCTGTGGGGCTGTCGTCGTTTCTGCGACCTGCACTTGCGCCCAGCCATTGCAGGATCGCGCCGAACTCGCCGTGCAGCATGATGTTGACCTCGCCGCGCTTCGCGCCCGGCGTCAGAGTCACGCGCTCGATCAGCGAGCGGATCGCCTCTGCAGCTTCGTCGCGATCTTCCGGAAGGTTGAGTGCCTCGGCCAGCCGTTCGACCTTCTTTGCGTATATACCGGCGATGTTCGGATGGATATCGGGCGTATCTGCCGGCATCTCTGCCATCGCTGCCTTCATAGTCTTCTCGTTCGCTTCGAGGTGGAGCAGCCGATCCATCAGTGTCTCGCTATAGCGCCCGTTCTCGATCGCATCGACGATGTCCGCTTTGGCGCGCGCGATCTTCGCGAGCGTGGCGACCGCTGCACCCTGCGCCGCGCGGCGCTCGTGGTTCAGGCGGTTCGTCTCCTCGACATAGCCGCGGATCGCTTCGTCGACCATGTTCGGCGCCATCAACCGATCCTTCAGGCCATCGACGACGCGCTCTTCCACCGCGATACGCGTGATGGTGTGGCCGTTGTCGCAGGCGCGGGTGTCGTTGTGGGTCGAGCAGGCGAACCTGCCCTGACCGCGCAGCGTATAGGGGCCATCGCAGACGTCGCAGTGGAGCAGGTGTGAATAAGCATCGAAGCCGGATCCCATCTGTTTGCAACACAAACACTTGAAAACGCGAATGAGTACAACTTTTTCGGGGGTCCCAATCGGCGCCGATCGCGACCCCTCTAAGGTCTCAGTTTTGTTCGCTTTTACAATGCCCTATTTGGATTCTGGCGGAGTCACGCTTCGACACCTATCCACAATCCGGAGTTCCGGGGAGGTCACGGCGATGCAGTCTGAACCGCAGTCCGACTCGATGGGCCGCCTGACGAACGATCCGCTCGGGCTTGGTGTTTGTTTCCCGGACCTTTTGCCATCACCCGGCTGCGGGCCGTAACCGTCAGCCGATCCATCCGTGGTCCTCTCGATATTGAGCGTGATGCTCACAACGTGCGGCCATGCATTTCATGTGCAACTGGCGTCAGGACGCAGCAGCAACTCTTCGGCGGGATTTGGTTCGGACAGCGACGGCACTTTGCTCCAGGATCTCACCAAGGTTGTGAAGGTGCAGTTCCGGCCTCTCGGGAAGCTTGACGACCAATTCCAGCTTGCCGCCGACCGCCTCGACATAGTTTCGCAACGTCGACAGATACATGTCCGTCTGCTTTTCGATTTTGGACACCGACGGCTGCTTGATATTCAGGGCGGTCGCCATATCGGCCTGGGCCTTGCCCGCGATCTGCCGCAGCTCGCGCAATCCCTCAACTTCCTGGCGCAGTTCCTGATAGCGGGCTTCGACGCGCTCCTGTCGCTCGACCGGAAGGTCGGCAATGACATCGTTCAGGTTTCGGCCCATCTTATTTTCCCTTCTGCGTGGCCTTCAATCTTTCCGCATGTGCGGAAAATCGAAGGTCGGCCTTCGCGATGAGTTGCTTGTAGAAGCGCTTCTCGCTGCCGCCGGACTTATCGCCGGCGACAAGAATGATCGCCTTGCGTTTCGGATCGAACGCGAAGGCAGCTCGCCATTCGCCGTCGCCGCCCTCGAAACGCAGCTCCTTCATGTTGGCATGCTTCGACCCTTTAAGGGTATCCGCATGGGGGCGCCCAAGCTGTGGGCCATAGTCGATCAGGAGCTTGGCAGCCGCCAGCAAGGCGTCCTGGACATCCTCGGCAAGCGCCTCGAACTCATCCTCGAACAGATCATCGAACTCAACATTCCAAGGCACTAAATATAGCTCCTAAGCTATGTTGTCAATGATTGGTGCGGACGAGCCGGTGTGGCTCGGTCGGCCGCATCGGCTTTGGCAAGGAGCTTGGATATATGGCCGCTCCAGATATTCAGCGCGTCCCGCTTTTCATTCCTCCAATCATGGCGCTGATAGACCCCCGCCACGCCCGAACGCGATCCGCCGACGTGGTTCAGCACGGCTTCCGTCACCTCGAACCGGACGCCCAGTCGTTGGAAGCCGGTCGCCAGCGTTCGCCGCAGGTCATGGAGGCGCCACTGCGGCAGAGGGTCGCCTCCGTCCTCGGCGATGAGCTTGTCGAGCTTGTTTTTGCCCTTCGAATAGGCGGTGAAGCCAGCACCGCTCGACGTCGGAAAAACGCGTCCCCGACGTGGCCATCGATCGCCCTTCGCGACCTCATCCAACTCCGCGATCGCGAGGCCGTTGAGCGGTACGGTGCTTGGCTCTCCGTTCTTGGTGCGCTCACCCGGCAGACGCCACTCGCGCTCCGTTCGATCCAGTTCTTCCCATTGCAGGCCGGCTACCTCTTCGCGCCGTTGGCCGGTCACGATCAGCAGGCGAACGATCGGGCCGAAGCAGCGGTGGCACTTCGGGGCCTGGTTCCAGATTCTTTTGAGCTCCGCGTCGCTAAGCCATCGATCGCGTGGCTTGACCGGCGGGGGCGTCTCCATCCCCTCCATCGGGCTGTTCTGAAGATCGCCCCGGCTCACGGCCCATTTGAAGAGGCGCCGGAGCACCGCAAACACGTTCCGCCGATTGGCGGCCTGCTCGTCGGGCATGCGATCAAACACCGATACGACATCGGCGCGCCTGATCGTCGGCAACGGTTTGTCGCGGAGAACCGGCTGCACATGGAGCCGCAATGATCGTTGGACGAGCGTCTTCCAACCACGTCCCTTGCACGCTTTGCCGAAGTGATCGGCGTAGTTTGAAAAGGCGAGATCGACAGCCTCCCGACGCCGCTGCTTGTCGGCTTCAACAGGATCGATGCCCTGGCCGACCAACAATAGCAGCCGCCCTGCCTCTGCACGGGCTGTCGCCGGCGTCACGGCGAACCATGGCCTCCGATGGTATAACGGCGAGTCTTCGATTCGCGGCCGCCCATTCGATATTGCAGCACATACGAGGCCGATCCGGAGGACGTCGTCCTTAAGCCGAAGCCCTTCAGATCCTCATCCCACAGAAAGCCTTCGACCTCGCCGGTTTGGAGCGCGTCTAGGGTCCTCTTGGTGATTTTTCCGGTGGCCATAGCGATACCTCAGGTACCAAAAATGTAATCACCGTGCAATCACCGTGACGGATATGGCCGGATATCGCTTCGCACGATAGCGTAGCTAACATACTTGAAATACATCGTTTTTGTGAAACGACCTCGCTCTAAATCCGCCGATATCGGAAGTACCAGACCTCATGCCCGTACACGGTGCGTGCCTTGGTTTCGTAGCGAGTCTCGGGCCAGCCGCCGGGGCGGACCTGGAAGTCACGCGGGTGCTGGGCCAGCCATGCGAACTGATGGGTGTGGCGTTGCATGACCATCAGCGCGTGGCGCAGGTACACGGCATGATCGGTGCCGAACCGGAACTCGCCGCCGGGCTTGAGTTTCGCTGCAAACATATCCACCGGACCATCGTTCACCATCCGCCGCTTGGCATGGCGCGCCTTGGGCCAGGGGTCCGGGTGCAGCAGGTACAGGAAGGACAGCGCGCCGTCCGGGATTCGCGCCAGCACTTCCAGCGCATCGCCGTGATGAATGCGCACGTTGCCGATCGGCGGATGGGCGCCATTGTCACCGCTCACGTGCGTAAGCGCCTGGGCAACGCCGTTAAGGAACGGCTCCGCGCCGATGAAGCCGTGATCGGGCAGCATGTCGGCTCGTGCGGCCATGTGTTCGCCGCCGCCGAAGCCGATTTCGAAGTGGAGCGGGCGGTCGTCTCCGAACAGGGCTCTGGCGGTGATCGGGCCCTCCGCCGGCATCGCAATCCTGGGCAGCAGGGTATCGACCAACCCTTGCTGGGCTGCGCGCAGGGGCTTGCCCTTGGCGCGCCCGTAAAGGCGATTCAGCGTGGTCGGATCGCCGGATTTGTATGCAGTCATGACGGCGGCCACTGGCATTGCGCCGCGCGCCGGTCAATGCACGGCACGCACGCTGCGCCTTGGCAACGCGAAAGGCGATTGCCAGCCACGCCCATGCCCTGCTTAAGCGTCAACCATGCTGAACGCCATTTTCCTGCTGCTTGCCTGCCAGCTTTCCGGTGAGGCCTTGCACCGCCTGACCGGCGTGCCGCTGCCGGGCGCGGTGGTCGGCATGGTCCTGCTGCTGATCTGGCTGTCCGTACGCCGCCGCGAACGCCCGGCGTTGACGGTAGTGACCGCGTGGTTGACCGCGCATCTGACGCTGATGTTCGTGCCGGCTGCGGTTGGCGTGATGGAGCAGGGCGCGGTGCTGTCGCGCTATGGACTGGCGCTGGTGGCCGCGACGGTGGTATCCACGGCGCTGACCATGATAGTTACGGCGCTGGTGTTTCGCTGGGCCGTGCGGCGCTTTTCCGAAGAAGACGTGGCATGAGCGGCGCACCGTTGCTTACCACGCCGTTGCTGTGGCTTGCCGCGACGGTGGGCGTGTTCGCAGGCTTCGATGTGCTGTCCAGACGCTCTGGCCGCCATCCGCTGTGCCATCCGGTACTGTGGTCGACGCCCGTGCTGATCGCCCTGCTGCTGGTGAGCGGCACGCCTTATGCGACCTATCGAGCAGCGACCGTGCCGCTCAGCTTCCTGCTGGGCCCGGCGGTTGTGGGGCTGGCGGTGCCGATCTGGCGCGAACGGGCCCGCATTCGCCACTTGGCCGTGCCGGTCACCCTTGCGCTGGGGGCCGGCGCTATCACCTCGATCGTCAGCGCGGTGGGCATCATGGCGCTGCTGGGTGCGCCGCGCCCCATTCTGGCCTCCATCGCGCCGCGCGCTACCACGACGCCGGTGGCGATGGACATCGCCGGGCAGATCGGCGGCATACCCTCGCTGGCAGCAGTGATCGTGTTGTTTGCCGGCGTGATCGGGGCAATGATCGCAACGCCGCTGCTGAACGCGGTGGGCGTGCGCGACTATCGGGCCCGCGGGTTCGCGGTGGGCGTGGCCGCCCACGGGGTGGGGGCAGCGCGCGCGTTCCAGGTGGACGAGACGGCCGGTGCGATGGCGAGCCTGGGCATGGCGCTTAACGCGGTGCTGACGGCGGCGCTGCTTTCGATCCTGGCCCTGCTGGTCTAGTGCAGCCCAAGCAAAACGGCCCGCCCACAGGGGGCAGGCCGTCATGATCCTGCAAGGGGTGCAGGGTGTTTTCAGCCAGATCAGGCGGCTTCGGCGGCCTCGTCCGGATCGCGCAGAACGTAGCCGCGGCCCCACACCGTTTCGATATAGTTGGCGCCGCCGCAGGCATGAGCCAGCTTCTTGCGCAGCTTGCAGATGAACACGTCGATGATCTTGAGTTCCGGTTCGTCCATCCCGCCGTACAGGTGGTTGAGGAACATTTCCTTGGTGAGCGTGGTGCCCTTGCGCAAGCTGAGCAGTTCCAGCATCGCGTATTCCTTGCCGGTCAGGTGGACGCGGGCGCCATCGACTTCGACCGTCTTGGCATCAAGGTTGGTGACCAGCTTGCCGGTGCGGATGACCGACTGGGAATGGCCCTTGGACCGGCGCACCACGGCGTGGATGCGGGCGATCAGTTCTTCGCGATGGAAGGGCTTGGTGACGTAATCGTCAGCGCCGAAGCCGAATGAGCGGACCTTGCTGTCCATTTCCGAAATACCGGACAGGATCAGCACCGGCGTCTGCACTTTGGCGACGCGCAGCTTCTTGAGCACGTCATAACCGTGCATGTCGGGCAGGTTGAGGTCCAGCAGGATGATATCGTAATCGTACAGCTTGCCCAGATCGAGGCCCTCTTCGCCCAGATCGGTGGAGTAGACATTGAAGCCTTCCGCCGTCAGCATGAGCTCGATAGCCCGGGCCGTGGTCGGTTCGTCCTCGATCAGCAGCACTCGCATGGGTCAGTATCCTTCTTTCCCCGTGCCCGCAGCGCTCTCGCCACCATGCGGACCTTGCCGTGTATTAACCATATGACCAATGAAGGTTAAAGGTTAATTTGCCGTAAACGCAGGAAATTCCCGTAATAATTCTTGCGAGTATTCAAGCGTGACGGCACGCGAACCGCGCCGTCTGCAATCAGAACGGGGGCAGCTGGTTAATGTTAAGGATGCCCGCAAACAAAGCGCAAACCATTTGCGACCAGCTGAAGTTCAGCGTGCGGGCGCGGCCTGCATGGTGCGCAAGGCCTTACGCGGCGCGCGGGTTGGGGCGGAAATGCGCTTGAGGTAGCTCCACAATCCGCACTGCAGGCCGATCAGCATGAGGATGAAAGGCTGGAAGGCGATGCCCACGAACAGCGAGCCGACCAGATAGACCACTTGCGCCAGTTGCAGCGATACCGCCAGCGGCGCCACCCAGGCCTCGTCCGGCCCAGTGCGGGCCTTCCAGCGGCGGCGAATCATTTCCATCTGGACCAGGCCCGATCCCTGAAGCAGCAGCCACAAGGCAAGGCCCGGATAGCCTTGTTCGCCCAGCATCTCGAAATAGCTGGAATGGAACGCGCGGCCTTCCTCCACCACGTTGGTGCGGGTGACGATCGTGTTGCTGCCGGCGGTCTGCGTCGCCACCGTATCGTAGTTGACTTTGCTGGATAGATAGACTTCGAAGCCGCCGCCGAAGGGGTGTTCCTTCGCGTAGCCCATCGTCCATTTCCACACGCCGATGCGGGTGCCGGCGGACTTGTCGCCCTGGTGGTCCTCGATCGTGTTCATCCGCGCCAGATAGGAGGCGGGCAGGAACGGCACCGCGATCAGTATGGCAAGGGGCGCGCCGATCGCGATCAGGAGGCGGTGCCTGGAGGTGCGCAGATACAGCGCGCACAGCAGGGCAAGGCAGATCAGGCCGGTGCGCGCCTGGGTGCCGACCGGGATCAGCGAGCAGGCGAAGATCAGCGCGATGGTGAACGTCCACACGCGCCAGTCGGCCGGGAAGATCGTACCGTATTTCGCCAGCCACAGTGCCACCGGGATCAGCGCGATCGCCACGCAGGACAGGATCGAGCCTTCGTACAGTCCGGTGTTGTTCTCCACGAAGATGATCAGCGAGCCGTAGCCACCGCCGCCCATCGCGGTCTTGAGGCCACCATCGATGATCAGCGCGCTGGCGGACAGCACCATGAACAGCGCCACCGCCTCGATGCGCAGGCGGGTGCGCAAGGTGAAGGGCAGGAAGATCGCAAAGACCAGCGCTTTCCACACCCAGGACCACTTCGTCAGCGCCTCAACCGGATAATCGGCGAGCAGGGTCGTGATCGCACAATAGCCCAGCAGAACTGCCAGCAGCCCTTGGCGCCAGGTGAAGCGCGAATCGCGTTTGTCATCGAACATCAGCCAGCCCAGAAACGCGGCGGCGAAGGCAATCAGCGACGTGGGGATCTGGGTAAGAAATCCCCAGGACAGGATCTGCGGCGCGACGATATCGACGTACAGGTAGCACAGTACCCACAGGAACGGGCGTTTGAGGCCCAGCAGGATCAGCGCCACGAAGAACGCGGTGAGCGCCAGGTTAATCATCGCGGCGCGGGTCCGTATCGGAAGCGGGCGAATCGCTTTGCTGTTCCTGCCCGGTGCGCATGGCCGTACCTATACCGCGCCGCACCTTGCGCGGTTCGGCGGCGGTTGCACCTTCCACGTCCAGTTCCGGCCGCCACAGCAGTCGCCACGCCGCGATCAGCAGCAAGGCATGCGATATGGCAAGGGCAAGGATATCGACCATCGAGCCCTGCGCTATAGCAGCGGGGTTGACGGCGCGTTAAGCCTTGCCGGGTTAGGAAAATCCATGACCCGCATTCTTCACGTGCTCGACCATTCGCTGCCGATCCACAGCGGCTACACCTTTCGCACGCGCGCGATCCTCAAGGCGCAGCAGGCGCTGGGCCTGGACGTGCGCGCGGTGACCGGGCCGCGCTACAACGAGGGCGACGGCGTGGTCGAGGAGCATGACGGCCTGCTTTTCCACCGCGCGGGCGGCAAGGCATCAGGGCCGCCGGGCCTGCGCGAATGGCGCGAGATCGGCGTGTTCGCGGCCGGTATCGACAAAGTCGTGGCGCAGTGGCGACCCGATGTCATCCACGCCCATTCCCCGGTGCTGTGCGGGCAGGCGGCGCTGCGCGTTGCTCGGCGGTACGGCATTCCGCTGGTGTACGAAATCCGCGCGTTCTGGGAGGATGCGGCGGTAGGCAACGGCACCGGCACCGAAAACTCGCTGAAATATCGCCTCACCCGGCTGCTGGAAACGCACGTGGTGCGCAAGGCTGATGCTGTCGTCACCATCTGCGAGGGGTTGCGCGCCGATCTGGCCACCCGGGGCATTCCTGAAAGCAAGATCACGGTAACGCCCAACGGTGTCGATCTGGCGCTGTTCGGCGCGCCCTTGCCGCGTGACGCGGCGCTGGCTGCGCAACTTGGCTTCGTCGATGCGGACGGCCCGTGTCCCGTCATCGGCTTCATCGGCAGCTTCTACGATTACGAGGGGCTGGACGTGCTGATCGCGGCAATGCCCGCACTGATTGCACGCCAGCCACGCGCGCGCCTGCTGATGGTGGGTGGCGGCCCGAAGGAAGATGCTTTGCGCGCGCAGGCGGCGGCATCGCCGGTGGCGGCGGCGATTCGCTTCGTGGGCCGCGTGCCGCATCACGAGGTCGATCGGTATTATGCACTGTGCGACGTGATGGCGTACCCCCGCAAGAAAAGCCGCCTGACTGATCTGGTGACGCCGCTCAAGCCGTTGGAGGCGATGGCGCAGGGCAAGCTGGTCGCCGCCAGCGATGTGGGCGGGCACCGTGAATTGATCACCGACGGGCTGACCGGCGTGTTGTTCGCGCCGGACGATCCGGCAGCCTGCGCCGAATCGCTTGCCCGGTTGCTCGAATCGCGCGCACAGTGGCCTGCATACCGGGACGCGGGCCGCAAACACGTGGAAAACGGCCACGATTGGGCGCACAATGCCCGTCGTTATCCAGTCGTTTACCAAATGCTGGCAGCACCGGCAGATCAAGGACAGCTTGGAGCCGCCGCGTAAGGCTGCTCCCGCCCGAGTCCGCCAAGGCTAATACGGGGTACCTTCAGTGGCCGAGACCAAGCGCAACGGCGCAGACCAGCCGATCACCCGCCATCCCCTGTTCCCCGCGATCGCGGCGCTGTGGTGTGGCGCCCTGCTGGGGCTTGCCAGCCTGGCGATCGGCCCTGCCGTCGTCGAGCGGCTGGTGCTGGCGACCGGCCTGCACAAGGTCATCCCGATGGCAGCGCCGCCGCTGGGCACGACCACGCGCATCCTGATGGCCCTGCTGGCAACCGGGCTGGGCGCGGCGATCGGCGCCGTTCTGGCGCGCCGCTTGTCCGGCCGGACCAAGGTGGTGGCAGATGAAGCCACGCTCATCGACACCGACGTTGTCGCCGTGGCCGAGCCGGAAGCCCCGCGCCGTCGCCGCGGCCTGACAGCCAGGGTCGAGGATGTCGCTCCCGATTATGCCGAGCCCGTGCCCTTGCCCGGCACTGCGCCGCAGATCCTCGACGTTGCCGAGTTCGACATCAACAGCTTCGATGCCGCGCCCGTAGACGAATCGCCGTTTCGTCCGCGCCCTGCTGCACATGACTTTTCCGAAGATGCGGACGATGACGTAACGCTGCCAGCCTGGCTGGATGCCGAAACCGCGTGGCATGAACCAGCGCACGAGCCTGCCATAGTGACGTTCAACACCCAGCCGCCCAGCGGCGCGCAGGTCTTTAAGTCCGCGCTTGACGATGCCACGCGTGATCAGGCCGAGCCGGCCCACGATGAGAACGACGTTGAGCCCGCGCAGGAGTCCGTGCAGGAGTCCGTGCAGGAGTCCGTGCAGTCTGGCCCAAGCCGCCTGTTCGCAGCCTATGCGCGCATTGCCGGTTCGGCTGGCGACCAAGAGGATCGCGCCCAGCCTGCTGAGCGCGCTGCACGAGACGCCAACGAGCCAGGCTTCCGCCTCCTGCCGCGTCTGCCGCGCGGTGACCACGCCGGGCCCGTATCCGAACCCGTGGCCGAGACGCCGCACCTGGCTGAGCAGCCTTTCGTGCCGGAGACGACGGACCCGAAAGCTGCCGAGGGTGAGGCCCTGGCCTTTCCTGCAGATCATGCTGACGACGCGCCGGCTGCCAGCAATACCGGTCGCCGCATCGCCGAGGCCGATCTGGACGATCTGTCGCCGGTGGAATTGCTGGAGCGCCTTGCGTTGGCGATGGCTCAGCGCCGTGAGGCATCCAGGCGCGCCGCAGACGCCCGGTCGGCGGAAGCGACGTTCGCGCCGCCCCCACCCGCGGTGCCATCTGCGCTGCGCTCTATCCCCACCGACGATGGCCAGGGCGAGGGCGGTAGTTCCTTCGCCGCGCAGGCCGCGCCGCGCCATATCGGCCTGGCTGCGATCCCGCGCGACACCCCCACCGATGCCATCGCCTTCCCCAGCAGCCCGTTTTCGCGCAATGCCGCGTTTGCCGCAGCGGCATGGCCCGAGGACGAGGCTGATGAAGTACCGGCTGAAGCGGGCGAGACGCTCGACCAGGGCTACGCATCGCTCCTCAACTTGTCCCGCAACGCCGGGCCGCGCGCTTCCGTCCTGCGTTTCGAGACACCGGACGAGAACGACGCCGCTCCGCCAGAGACCGCCGCCGCTGATGACGACGTGACCCCTGATGATCCGGCTGCAACGTTGCAGACCCGCCCCTTCGATGCGCCCGAACGGCCCGATACTGGCGATACTGAGAGCGCGCTGCGCGCTGCGCTCGCTACCCTGCAGCGCATGAGCGGCGCTGCCTGACGGTCAGACGGTTTTGCCCCGATAATCTGAAAACCCCGCTCGGCCTGGTCGAGCGGGGTTTTTCTATAATAAAATTGCCTGAAGCGGCGCTCCGGCCGTCACCATCCTGCGCCGATAGGCCGCTTCGCCATTGCAAAAACGTCTCACAATCGTCATGGGGACCTTTGGGGTCACTAAAACGCGTGGGGTTTGCGCACGATTCGTGCGCGATCCGCAGGCGCGCCGGTAGGCCCCGGTAAAAAGATGACAGGATGGGTTCTATCGATGGGATTTCCTAAGCCCCAAGGCCTTTATGATGCGCGTAATGAACACGATGCCTGCGGCGTGGGCTTCGTTGCCCATATCAAGGGCCAGAAAAACCATGCGATCATTACCCAGGCCCTGGAGATTTTGAAAAACATCGACCACCGTGGTGCGGTGGGCGCCGACCCGTTGCTGGGCGATGGCGCGGGTATCCTGACGCAGCTGCCGGACCAGCTTTTCCGCACCTGGGCTGCGGAGACCGGCGTGCAGCTGCCGCCGCCGGGCGATTATGCGGTGGCGATGTGCTTCCTGCCGCAGGACGATGCCGCGCGCGATGTGATCGTGGCAATCTTCGAAAAGTTCATCAAGAAGGAAGGACAGGCCCTCATCGGCTGGCGCGATGTGCCCGTCACGCTCGATGGTTTGGGCAAGACCGTGCTGGAATCCATGCCGGTCATCCGCCAGTGCTTCGTGGGCCGGGGCGAGAATTGCGCCGATCAGGATGCGTTCGAGCGCAAGATCCTGGCGATCCGCAAGCAGACCCAGAACCCGCTGGCCGCGCTGGCGCAAAAGCATGACATGCCCGGCCTGACCGAGCTGTACATGCCCAGCTTTTCCAGCCGCACGATCGTGTACAAGGGGCTGTTGCTGGCAACGCAGGTCGGCTCGTTCTACGACGATTTGCGCAACCCGGAATTCGTGTCGGCGCTCGGCCTTGTTCACCAGCGTTTTTCGACCAACACGTTCCCCAGCTGGAAGCTGGCGCACCCGTTCCGTTTCATGGCGCACAACGGCGAGATCAACACCGTTCGCGGCAACGTGAACTGGATGAACGCGCGCCGCCGCACCATGGAATCCGAGCTGCTGGGCGCCGATCTCGACAAGATGTGGCCGCTGATCCCGCACGGCCAGTCGGATACTGCCTGCCTTGATAACGCGCTCGAACTGCTGATCGCGGGCGGGTACAGCCTCGTGCACGCGATGATGATCCTCATCCCGGAAGCATGGTCGGGCAATCCGCTGATGACGCCCGAACGCCGGGCGTTCTACGAATACCACGCCGCCTTGATGGAGCCGTGGGACGGCCCTGCCGCCGTGGCGTTCACCGATGGCCGCCAGATCGGCGCCACGCTGGACCGCAACGGCCTGCGCCCTGCGCGCTTCCTGGTTACCGACGACGACTTGTGCGTCATGGCATCGGAAAGCGGGGTGCTGCCGATCAAGGAAGACAACATCGTGCGCAAGTGGCGTCTGCAGCCCGGCCGCATGCTGCTGATCGACTTCGAGGAAGGTCGCATCATCGAGGACGAAGAGATCAAGACCAAGCTGGCGCAGGCTGAGCCTTACGAAAAGTGGCTCGATCAGGCGCAGTACAAGCTGGCCGATCTCGACGTGATCGAACCGGAACTGGCCGAACTGCCAACGCCCACCGGCACGCTGCTCGATCGCCAGCAAGCGTTCGGCTATACCCAGGAAGACATCACCCGCTTCCTGGAGCCGATGGCGCTCAACGCCGACGATCCGCTGGGGTCGATGGGCACCGACACGCCGATCCCGGTGCTGTCGTCCAAGTCGCGCCTGCTGTACGACTATTTCAAGCAGAACTTCGCCCAGGTCACTAACCCGCCGATCGACCCGATCCGCGAGGAACTGGTGATGAGTCTGGTCACCATGGTCGGCCCGCGCCCCAACCTGCTGGGTCATGACGCGGGCACGCACAAGCGCCTGGAAGTCAGCCAGCCGATCCTGACCGACCTTGGCCTTGCCAAGATCCGCTCGGTGGAAGCCGCGCTGGACGGGGCGTTCCGCACCGGCACGATCGACATCACCTGGGACGCAGGCAGCGGCGCGGCCGGGCTGGAAATGGCGATCAAAGAAATGTGCTGGGCCGCCACCGAAGCGGTGCTGGCCGACAAGAACATCCTGATCCTGTCCGACCGGGCGCAAGGGCCTGACCGGATCGCGATGCCCGCGCTGCTGGCGACGGCGGCGGTGCACCAGCATCTGGTGCGCCAAGGCTTGCGGATGCAGACCGGCCTGGTGGTGGAAACCGGCGAAGCGCGCGAAGTGCATCACTTCTGCGCGCTTGCGGGCTATGGCGCGGAAGCGATCAACCCCTACCTGGCGCTGGAGACGATCGAGGCGCTGCGGGTGCGCAAGAACCTGCCGGTCACCGCCGAGCAGGCCGCCAAGAACTATGTCTATGCGATCGGCAAGGGCATTCGCAAGGTGATGTCCAAGATGGGCATCTCCACCTACCAGTCGTACTGCGGCGCGCAGATCTTCGATGCGGTGGGCTTGTCGACCGCGTTCGTGGACTCCTACTTTGGCGGCACCGCAACCACGATCGAAGGCGCAGGTCTTGCCGAGATCGCCGAGGAAACGGTGCGCCGCCATGCCGCCGCGTACGGCGATGACCCGGTCTATGCCAACATGCTCGACGTGGGCGGCATCTACGGCGCGCGCGTGCGCGGCGAGGAACACGCCTGGACCAGCACCAACATCGGCCTGCTGCAGCACGCCGTGCGCGGCAACATCCCTGAAAAGTACCGCGAATTCGCGCAGACCATCAACGACCAGTCGGAGCGCATGCTCACGATCCGGGGCCTGATGGAATTCGTGCCCGGCAAGTCGATCCCGCTGGACGAGGTCGAGCCGGCTAGCGAAATCGTCAAGCGTTTCGCTACCGGCGCGATGAGCTATGGCTCGATCAGCTGGGAGGCGCACACCACGCTGGCGCTGGCGATGAACCGGATCGGCGGCAAGTCCAACACGGGCGAAGGCGGCGAGGATCCGCGCCGCTTCACGCCGCTGGAAAACGGCGATTCGATGCGCTCGTCGATCAAGCAGGTGGCCTCCGGGCGCTTTGGCGTGACGACAGAGTATCTGGTCAACGCGGACGACATCCAGATCAAGATGGCGCAGGGCGCGAAGCCCGGCGAAGGCGGCCAGCTGCCCGGCGACAAGGTGGACCGGACGATTGGCGCGACCCGGCATTCGACGCCGGGCGTGGGCCTCATCAGCCCGCCCCCGCACCATGACATCTATTCAATCGAAGACATCGCCCAGCTCATCCACGACCTCAAGAACGTGAACCCCAAGGCGCGCGTTTCGGTCAAGCTGGTGTCCGAAGTGGGCGTGGGTACCGTGGCTGCCGGCGTTTCCAAGGCGCGGGCGGACCATATCACCATCGCCGGCTACGAAGGCGGGACCGGCGCATCGCCGCTCACCTCGCTGACGCACGCCGGCAGTCCGTGGGAAATCGGCCTAGCCGAAACCCAGCAGACGCTGCTGCTCAACAACCTGCGCAGCCGCGTAGTGGTGCAGGCAGACGGCGGCCTGCGCACCGGGCGCGACGTGGCCGTGGCGGCATTGCTGGGCGCGGACGAGTTCGGCTTCGCCACCGCGCCGCTGATCGCAGCCGGGTGCATTATGATGCGCAAGTGCCACTTGAACACCTGCCCGGTCGGCGTCGCCACGCAGGACCCGGTGCTGCGCTCGCGCTTCACCGGCCAGCCCGAACACGTGATCAACTACTTCTTCTTCGTGGCGGAAGAACTGCGCGCGATCATGGCCGAGCTGGGCTTCCGCACCATTCCCGAAATGGTGGGACGGGTCGATCGCCTGAACATGAAGAAGGCCGTCCAGCACTGGAAGGCCAAGGGCGTCGATCTGTCCAAGGTGCTGTACCAGGCGCCGCTGGGCGACAGCCCTTCGCTCAACTGGAGCGAAACGCAGGACCACGGGCTGGAAAACGCGCTCGATAACGAACTGATCGCAGCAGCGTCAGACGCGCTGGAAAGCCGCCAGCCGGTGCGCATCGAAAAGAGCGTCATCAACGTCAACCGCACGGTGGGTGCGATGCTGTCGGGCGAAGTGGCGCGTCGGTACGGCCACGCCGGCCTGCCGGACAACACGATCAACGTGAAGCTGACCGGTGTTGCCGGGCAAAGCTTCGGCGCCTGGCTTGCCCACGGCGTCACGCTCGACCTGACGGGCGATGCCAACGACTACGTCGGCAAGGGCCTGTCAGGTGGACGGGTGATCGTGCGCCAGCCGGGCCACGTCAATCGTGACCCGCTGCAGAACATCATCGTGGGCAACACCGTGCTGTATGGCGCGATTTCCGGCGAGGCGTTCTTCAACGGCGTGGGCGGGGAGCGATTCGCGGTGCGCAACTCGGGCGCGATCGCGGTTGTCGAAGGGTGCGGCGATCATGGCTGCGAATACATGACCGGCGGCGTCGTGACGGTGCTGGGCAAGACCGGGCGCAACTTTGCGGCCGGAATGTCCGGCGGCATCGCCTATGTCTATGACGAGGACGGCGAGTTCACGAAGCTGGTCAACCCGGCGATGGTGGACCTGTTGCCGATCGCGGCCGAGAAGGACGAGGAGGACGGCACCGGCCGGCCGCAGCAGCGCACCGTGTCGGTCACCGACCTTGGCATGGGCGACCCGCTGCGTCACGACGCAGACCGCCTGCGCATCCTGCTCGAACGTCATCACCTGCACACCGGCTCGAAGCGGGCCCGGGCGCTGCTGGACGACTGGACCAATACCTTGGGCCGGTTCGTGAAAGTGATGCCGCGCGATTACGCCAAGGCCTTGCGCCAGCAGGAGGCCGAGCGCCTCGAAGCCGCGTCTGTCGCGGCGGAATAAGATTTAGGATCGTATCATCATGGGCAAGGAAACCGGCTTCCTCGAACTCGACCGTCAGGACCGCACGTACGGTCCGGTCGAGGATCGGCTGAAGACCTACAAAGAATTCGTCGTCCCGCTTTCCAAGGAGACGCTGCAGGGCCAGGCCTCGCGCTGCATGAACTGCGGCGTGCCGCATTGCCACACCGGCTGTCCGGTCAACAACCTGATCCCGGACTGGAATCACCTCGTCTACGAGGACGATTTCCGCAACGCGCTGGACATGCTGCACCAGACCAACAACTTCCCCGAGTTTACCGGTCGGATCTGCCCCGCTCCGTGCGAGGCGGCGTGCACGCTCAACATCATCGATGCACCCGTCACCATCAAGTCGGTGGAATGCGCGATCATCGACAAGGGGTGGCAGGAAGGCTGGGTAACCCCCCAGCCCGCCAAGCAGCGCACCGGCAAGTCGGTGGCTGTCGTCGGTTCCGGGCCTGCCGGCATGGCTTGCGCGCAGCAGCTGGCGCGCGCCGGCCATGCAGTCACCGTGTTCGAGAAGAACGACCGCGTGGGCGGCCTGATGCGTTACGGCATCCCGGACTTCAAGCTGGAGAAGCACCTCATCAATCGCCGGATGGTGCAGATGATGGCCGAAGGCGTCGAATTCCGCACCTCGGTCGAAGTCGGCGTGACGGTATCGGTTGCCTCGCTGAAGGAAAACTTCGATGCGGTGGTGTTCGCCGGCGGTGCAGAAGACCCGCGCCCGCTGGACATCCCCGGCTTCGAATTGCCTGGCGTGCGCTTCGCGATGGAATTCCTGACCCAGCAGAACAAGCGCAATGCGGGCGACGATGAACTGCGCGCCGCACCGCGCGGCACGCTGAGCGCTGCGGGCAAGCATGTCATCGTCATTGGCGGCGGCGATACCGGATCGGACTGCGTGGGCACCTCCAACCGCCAGGGCGCGGCCTCCGTCACCCAGCTGGAAATCATGCCGCGTCCGCCCGAAAAGGAAGACAAGGCGCTGTCCTGGCCGTTCTGGCCGCTCAAGCTGCGTACGTCCTCCAGCCACGAGGAAGGCGCCGAGCGCGACTGGGCGGTGCTGACCAAGCGCGTGGTGGGCGACAACGACGTCAAGGGCCTGGAATGTGTGCGGGTCGAATGGAAAGACGGCCGCATGCACGAAGTGCCCGGCAGCGAATTCACGCTCAAGGCCGACATGATCTTCCTGGCGATGGGCTTCATGGGCCCGCGCAAGGCCGGCATGATCGACCAGTCGGGCGTGGATCTGGATGCACGCGGCAACGTCAAGGCCGATGTGCTGCGCTACCAGACGAGCGACGAGAAGATCTGGTCGTGCGGGGATATGCGGCGCGGCCAGTCACTGGTGGTCTGGGCGATCCGTGAGGGGCGCCAGTGCGCCCGCTCTGTGGATGAAGCGCTGATGGGCGCCAGCCTGCTGCCGCGCTGATCGCGGGGGTAAGGGCTGGGGGCGTTCCCCGCCCTTACCAGTCGATCGTGCCGCGCCCGTGCTTGGCCAGGAACGCATTGGCCTTGCTGAAATGCCGGCTGCCGAAAAAGCCCCGGTGCGCCGATAGCGGACTGGGGTGCGGCGCGCTCAGCACCAGGTGATGGCTGTGGGCAAGGCCCGGCACGCTCATCGCCTTTTTCTGGGCGTGGCTGCCCCATAACAGGAACACGCAAGGCTCGGGCTTGGCGGCGACGGTGGCGATCGCCGCATCGGTGATCGCTTCCCAGCCGCGGTTCTGGTGCGAACCGGCCTGCCCGTCCTCCACGGTCAGCGCGTTGTTGAGCAGCAGCACGCCCTGGCGCGCCCAGTGTTCCAGATTGCCGTGTGGAGGAGCGACGACGCCGCAATCGGTGGCAAGCTCCTTGTAGATGTTCACCAACGATGGCGGCACCCGCACGCCGTGCTGCACCGAAAACGCCAGGCCATGCGCCTGGCCCGCGCCGTGATACGGATCCTGCCCCAGGATCACCACCCGCACGTCCTCCAGCGCGGTCAGTTCCAGTGCGCGCAGGCGGCTGCCGCGCGGGGGGTAGATGCGCTTGCCCGCCGCTTCCTCCGCCTTGAGCCAGCCGCCCAGCTGGCGCGCTTGAGGACTGGCGAGCGCGTCTTTCAGGGCGCCCGCCCAACTGGCGGGAACCGGCTGGTCCTGCGGTGTTGCCGTCATGCCGTCCTCTTTTGCAAAATTGCGCTAAAACCGAAGGCGCAAACGCGCACGCCATTGCGGAATATCCAGCCAGTCCCTAAGCATTTTCAGATCATGGCTGTCCATCTCCACGAAGAAGATCTTCCCGCCGGCGTGCTCGCCCCGGGCCCCGTCGCAATCGACACCGAGACGATGGGCCTCATCACCCCGCGTGACCGGCTGTGCCTGGTGCAGATATCGGATGGCAGGGGGGACGAACATCTCGTCCGCTTCGCGCCCGGTAGCAGCTATGGCGCGCCCAACCTGAAGGCGGTGCTGGCCGATCCCGCGCGGCTCAAGCTGTATCATTTTGCGCGCTTCGATCTGGCCGCGATAGAACATTACCTTGGCGTCACCGCCGGGCCGGTGTTCTGCACCAAGATCGCCAGCAAGCTGGTGCGCACGTATACCGATCGTCATGGCCTGAAGGATCTGGTGCGCGAACTGCTGGGCAAGGAAGTGTCCAAGCAGCAGCAGTCGAGCGACTGGGGCGCGAAGGAACTCACCGACGCGCAGAAGGATTACGCCGCATCCGACGTGCGCTATCTGCATGCGATGCACACCATTCTGGTTGACCGTCTGGCTCGCGAACAGCGCACCGCGCTGGCGCAGGCCTGCTTCGATTTCCTGCCCGCGCGCGCGCGGCTCGACCTGGCCGGGTGGCCCGACCACGACATTTTCAGCCACGCGGCAGCCTGATCGCGATCACCGGAGTTTCCCAGCCACCATGTCCAGCAATGCCCAACAGATCCGTGACCGCCGCCGGCACTTCGCCGCGCCCGGCGGCTCGCACGATCGGCTGGTGGCGGTGCTGGGCAAGCTGCTGCCGATGGGAATCGGGCTTGTAGCCGCGATCATGATCCTGGTGCCGCTGTCACCGCGCGGCGAAGTGAGCTTCCTGCTTGACCGCAAGAAAGTGGCGATCACCAACGAACGGCTGCGGGCTGACGATGCGGCCTATCGCGGCAAGGACAATGACAACCGGGATTTCACGGTAACCGCCGGCACCGCCGTGCAGCAGACTGCGGCCACACCGATCGTCCAGATGATCGGCCTCAAGGCGCAGATGAACCTGAACGACGGTCCGGCCAACCTGGTCGCGCCAAACGGTGCCTATAACTACGATACGGACCAGATCGCCATAAACGGCCCTGTCAATTTCAGCGCACCGGACGGGTATCGCATGATCACCCGCAACGTGCAGATCGACGTCAAGAAGAAGACGGCGGTGGGCGAAGGCGGTGTGAACGGCACGGTTCCGACCGGCACGTTCAGTGCGAACTCCATGCACGCGGACCTTGAAAACCGCACCGTGATCCTGGATGGGAGAGCGCATCTGCGCATGACGCCCGGCCAGATGAGGATACCCAAATGACGCGCCTTGCCCACAAACTTACCTTGCGTGCCGCCATCACTGTTCCGGTGCTGGGCCTGGCCGCGTTTGCGGCGCTGCCCCAAGGCGAGGCGCAGGCGATCAGCGGCCACAATTCCAATGCGCCGGTTGATTACTCGGCTGACCGAATCGAACTGCAGGACAAGCAGGATCGGGTGATCCTGTCCGGAAACGTCGATGTGAAGCAGGCCGAACTGCGCCTGCAGGCGGCGCGCACGGTGGTGAACTTTACCAACCAGGGCCAGATGCAGATCCAGCGCATCACCGCCAGCGGCGGCGTTTCTGTCACCCGGCCCGGCGAAACCGCTGCCGGTGATGTGGGGGTGTACGATTTCAACAAGCGGATCATCACCATGACGGGCAATGCCACCGTCAAGCGCGCTAATGGCGACACGCTGCGCGGCGGCCGGCTGGTGGTGGATTTGAACAGCGGCATTTCCTCCGCCTCCAGCGGACCGGGCGGGCGGGTCTCGGGCACCTTCAGCGTGCCCAAGCAGAACACCAACAAGTAACCTCAGTCCTCAGCCGCAAACGGCACGCGTGCAAGGCCGGCTCAAACCGGCGTCTGCACGCTGTCGCCCATCGCCAGCCGGACCTGCTCCTCCTCCAGATCGAGCTCGCGAATCAGGGTGGCCAGCGTTTCGCCATCAAGCTCGCCGCGGTGTTCGCGCAGCTTGGTTCGCGCCGCGTCCAGCGCCGCCAGCCGCTCGTCCACAATGGCGCGCAGACGCTGCTGATCGAACACGTGCCCTTCGCGCGCGGCATGAGCTTCTGATCGCCTGATGCCGGCCAGCACGTCGTGAGTCGTCCCTTCGTTCTGCGTGCCTATGCCGGCAATGGCCGCCGCCACGATGGCGCGCGCTTCCACCAGAGCCGGGCTGGCGGCCGCGATATCCGGATCGCGCAAGTCGAACCAGCCGATCAGCAGCTTCAAGGTGGTGCCCTGCAGAACCAGCGTTGACAGGATCGAACAGAAAGCAAGGAACACGATCAGGTCCCGCGCTTCGAACGTACTGGGCAGCGCCAGTGCGGCGGCCAGGCTGACGACACCGCGCATACCGGTCCAGGAAATGATCGTGGGATAGCTGAGCGGCGGCGTGAACTTGCCCCCGCGCAGCACCGCGACGACCGCGTTGGCGGGATAGAAGGTGGCGAAGACCCACACGAACCGCGAAACGATCAACGTGACCGCCAGCGCAAGGCCCAAGGTGGCGAGATGGGCCGCGCTGTAGTCTTCTAGGCGGGACAGGATGCCATGCAGTTGCAGGCCGACCAGCAGGAACACCAGGCTTGCCAGCACGAACTCGATGAGCTGCCAGGCGCTGGCGCTTTCCAGCCGGGTGGTTGCCGTCAACTTCACCTGCGCGCGTCCGATCAGGCCGCCGCACGCCACCGCCGCCAGCACGCCCGAGCCTTCTATGCGCTCGGCGAGCAGATAAGCGGCGAACGCAGCCAGAAACGATACCACGATTTCAAGATGCTTGTCCTTGAGGCGGCGCATCAGCCAGTTGGCGCCCAGCCCGACAAGGACACCGACCAGCGTGCCTACTACTGCGATCAGCGCAAAGCTGCCCAATGCCGAGCCCACGCTTGCAACTGAGGCCGCCGTCGCGCCGATGGCGAAGCGGTATAGCACCAGCGCGGACGCATCGTTGATCAGGCTTTCGCCTTCCAGCACCGCAACAATCCGTTTGGGCAGCTTGAAGCGCTTGAGCACCGATGCGGCTGCGACGGCATCAGGCGGGGCGACGATGGCACCCAGCGCGATCGCAGCCGTCCAGCTTAAGCCCGGGATCAGCTGGCGGGCCACCAGCGCCACCGCGCCGGCAGTGAACAGCACGGCCCCGAAGGCCAGCAGGACGATGAAGACGATGTTGGTCTTGAACATCGTCCAGTCGGTGCGCAGCGCGCTGGCTTGCAACAGGGGCGGCAGGAACAAGGCCAGCGCCAGCTCCGGCTTCAAGGGAACGTGAAAGATGCCCGGCACGAACGCCAGGACCATCCCGCCCAGGATCAGCATCACCGCTGACGGAACCTCCAGCTGGCGCGCCAGCAGCGTCAAAGCCAGCGCGACCGCCAGCAGGATCAGTATCGCCTGGAGGATGTTCACGCGGCTGGCGCACCTGTCCTTGCCCAAAGCACGCGCAGATGCCCGTAAATTGCGCATGAGCGACGGCCCGCCGCGTTCAAGGTGGTGTATTCTCCCATTGTCCTTCTCCGGGCCGGCTGATCCACGATCAAGGCCCGGCCCCTGCTTTGGTTCCCCCAAAAGCTGGCCTCAAAGCGGGGGGATGGACGGAAGATGGCGCGGTTAATTTGCGCCAGCGACAATGAAAGCGGGCTGCCGAGCGTATTGATCGCCCGCCCGCTAAGTGGAAGCATCGCAGAGCAAGATGGCGCGATCGCCGGCACCCGCCGGTGATGCAGGCCGAACGGCGAGCTTCAAAGCCAGATCACAGAACCGGGCCGGTACGAGCGCGGCACACACATACACCAGGAGGATAACGCGGGGCCCGCATGCTCATGGCAGCGCAGCTCCGGTTTTTCAGCGCATGGGGGTTAAGTCTATGACGAGACAATTTCTGACTGCTTTCACAACCAAGGCCTTGCTTTCCTCCGTCCTGGCAACGGGCACGCTGATCGGGCTTTCCGATCGGGCACTGGCGCAGGTTGCCGACGAAACGGCGCAGGCGCCCAACGAAATCACCGTGACCGCCCGCAAGCGCAACGAAACCGCGCAGACTGTGGCCGATCCGATCAGCGTGGTGACGCAGGCCAAGATCGGCAATGCGGACTTGCGCACGCTGCAGGATGCCGTGCGGCTTACCCCCAACCTCGTCGTGCTGGACGGGCTTTATCCCGGCTACAAGACGGTGTCGTTCCGCGGCTTCACCACGCTGGGCCGTGACGGCGAGTTTCCGTTTGCCACGGTCGTGGACGGCGTGGTTCAGCCCGGGCAGATGTTCTTCCAGCAGGATCTGGTGAACGTCCAGCAGATCGAGATCCTGCGCGGACCGCAAGGTACGCTGTACGGCGGCGGCGCGATCGCGGGCGCCATCAACATCGTGACGCGCAAGCCGACCAACGAGTTCACCGGCAGCGCGGCGGTCCAGTATCTGAAAGGCAACGAAAAGCGCGCCACGGCCAGTCTTTCGGGTCCGATCATCAAGGACAAGCTGTTTTTCACTGTCGGCGCCTCGGCCTATGACACCGACGGTCTGATCAAGAACCTTGCCAATCCCAAGAACGTGGACTTCGGCAAGGGCCTGACCACACGCTCGCAGCTGTTGTTCACGCCCACGGAAAACCTCAGCTTTGCGCTGAGCGCGACGACGACGGACAGCAAGACCGGTGGTCTGTGGCTGGCGCCTGTGCCGGACGCGGATTTTCGTGACACGATCCCGCAGCCCAGCGAGAATCAGGCCGGTATCGTGAAGACCAAGCTGCGCGGCTACGCGCTCAAGAGCGACTGGGCGCTGGGCGGCGCAACCCTGACGGCGGTGACCGCCTATTCACGCGGGCGGGACTATACCACCGCCGATGGCGATTTCACGGCTGCGGACAATTACACGCAGACCGTGCGTTTCGTGGATACCACCTGGTCGCAGGAACTGCGCCTGACTTCCGATGGTACGGGCCCGCTCAAGTGGAATGTGGGCTTCTATTATCAGGACGAGACCCGCGATTATCAAAGCCAGTATGGCAACGCCGGCAATCCGCCCGACTTCTTCTCGAAGACCGACACCACCCGCAAGTACGAAACCTTCGCCGGTTTCGGCCAGGTTTCCTATGCGCTTACCGATCGCCTCGAAGTGACGGGCGGCTTCCGGTACGACTGGGAGAACCAGAAGCTCATCGATCACGTCAACACGCTGCTTTACAAGCAGAAGTTCAGCGAGCCGCAGGGCAAGGCATCGGTTTCCTACAAGTGGAGCCCGGATCTGTTCACGTATGCCACGTATTCGCGAGGCTATCGCAAGGGCGGGTTCAACCCCGGCAGCGCCGATTCGCTGCTGACCTACAACCCGGAAACGGCGGACAACTACGAAGTCGGGTTCAAGAGCAACTTTGCCGGCAACATGGTGACGCTCAACGGCGCCTTGTTCTACACCAACTTCAAGGGCCAGCAGTTCTCCACCTCGCGCGTGATCGCGGGTGACGGCATCTACACGGCCATTTCCAACATCGGCAAGACGCAGGTGATGGGCGCCGAGGGTGAACTGTCGATCCGGCCGATGCGCGGGCTCAGCATCAATGCGTCGGTCGGGTACTCGGATGTCAAGATCAAGTCGTTCGTGCCTGAAGACCAGGACGCCTATCATGACAACGTGATCCCGCAGATCTATCGCTTCACCGCGCAACTGGGCGTCGATTACGAAGCGGACCTGTCGGATAGCGTGAAGCTGGTGGCGCATGGCGACGCGTCGCATCGCGGCAACGTCTACTGGGATGTCCAGAACACCCTGGAAACGGGGCCGAAGACTTTCTTCAACGCCAAAGTCGGCATAGAGTTCGGGCAGTTCTCGCTGGCGGCGATCGGCCGCAACCTCAGCAACGAGCGGACCCCGATGGCCGTGGGCCCCCACGCGCTTGGTAACGCCACGCTGGCCAGCTACAATGCGCCGCGCCAGTATGGCGTGGAATTCGGCGTGAAGTTCTGATTCGCCCAAAGGCCGGCGAGGTAACCGCCGCCGGCCTTTGCTTTTTCAAGCGAGTATGACGATTGCATCGCAGGGACACGTTGAAGTGGATAGCGGCCGCAGCTTTCGGCAGCCCGGCGATGGCGCAGGCCATGGCGGGCCACGCGGGTCACATGGCGATGGCGGCCCCTGCCGATGCATCCAACGCGGTTCCGCCGCCGCCGTCCTACACGCCGTTTCCCGCCCCGCGCCACGCTGCCCTCGATCAGCTGGTGGACATCATCATTCCCGCTGACGAGACGCCGGGGGCAAAGCAGGCCGGTGTCACAGGGTTCATTGAGATGATGTACCAGCACTGGATGGACGATGCGGAGAGGCAGCGCTGCGACGCGGAGCTGGACCTGGTCATGGCGGCGTTCAAAACCGGTGATCCGGCGGCCAACCTGCGGGATGGCGGCCGGTTCAGGGCGCCCACGCTGCGCAAGCTTACGATTTATGGCTACTACACCAGTGAGGTGGGGGCGAGCGAGGAGCTGGACTTGAACCTGGTGCCCGGTGCCTACGATGCCTGCGCAGTGATCGGCAGGAACGATCGCGCACCCTCGCTCAACACTTGGGGAATTTCCCTCAGTCTGACGCCTTCGGGAGCGGCGTGATGGACGCCGATGTCATCGTCGTCGGCTCCGGCATTTCGGGCGGCTGGGCAGCCAAGGAACTGACGGAGCGGGGTTTTTCCGTGCTGTTGCTGGAACGCGGGCGCAACGTGGTGGCTGGAACCGACTATACCACCGAACATCTGGCGCCGTTCCAGTTGCCGTATCGCGGGTTCGGCGATCGCCAGCGCTACGCGCGCGATTACAAGGTGCAATCCAAGGTTGCCGGCCTGTCCGACGCGATCGACCACTGGTTCGTGAACGACACCCAAAACCCGTATCAAACCAGCCCTGAAGCCGAATTTGCCTGGATTCGCGGGTATCACCTGGGTGGCCGCTCGATCACTTGGGGCCGCGCCTCGTTCCGCCTGGCCCCCCTCAACTTTGCCGAGGCCGGACAGGACGGGCACGGCATTCCCTGGCCGATCGGCTACGATGACCTGGCGCCGTGGTACGCCCACGTGGAGCGCTTCATCGGCGTGAACGGCGACAGGGACGGCATCCCTTCGCTGCCGGACGGAGAGTTCATGCCGCCGCATGGGATGAACTGCGTGGAGGAGCATATGCGCGATGCCGTGGCCCAGAAGATGAACGGGCGGCGCATCATCAACGAGCGCAGCGCCGTGTTGACCCGGCAATTGGGTGACCGCCTGCCGTGCCATTACTGCGGCCCGTGCATTCGCGGCTGTTCGACGGGATCCTATTTCAGCAGCGAAAGCTCCACGTTGCCGGCAGCGCAAGCCACCGGACGGCTGAAGGTGATGACTGATGTCGTGGTCGATTCGCTCGTGTACGATCCTTCCGGGCGGCGCGTTACCGCAGTTCGGGTCATCGATGCCAAGACCCGCAAGCGTTCCACGCTGGGCGCGAAAGTGGTGTTCCTGAACGCCTCCACGCTGGGCTCCACCCAGATCCTGCTCAATTCGATCGATGCGGGTAGCGGGCGCAGCTTCGCTAACCGGTCTGACGCGCTGGGCCGCTATTTGATGGACCATGTGATGGGGCCGTTCGGCATCGGCACGATTCCCGGCTTCGGCGATCGGCAGCCCTTGGGCAACCGCCCCAGCGGCATCTACATCCCGCGCTTCCAGAACGTGGCCACGCGCGACCGGCCTTTCGCGCGCGGTTATGGCTATCAGGGTAGCGCGTCTCGGCAGATGTGGACGCGCGGAGCCGATGGCGAGGATATCGGCGCCGGGCTGAAGCATCGCCTGCGCCAGCCCGGCCCGTGGCAGATCTTCATCGGCGGGATGGGCGAGTGCATGCCGTATGCCGACAACCGTGTGACCCTGGCGAAGGACACCGATCCGTGGGGCCGCCCGCAGTTGGACGTGGCGTTCACCTGGCATGCCAACGAGCTGGCGATGGCCAAGGACATGGCCGCCGAAGCGCAAGCGATGCTGCACGCGGCGGGCGCGACCGATTTCGCGGTGGGCGACACTCTGGGGCCGGGCGGCCTTGCGATCCACGAAATGGGCACCGCGCGGATGGGCGCGGATCCTGCCAAGGCCGTGCTCAACGCACACAACCAGTGCCATGATGCCGCCAACGTGTTTGTGACGGATGGTGCGTGCATGACCGCGTCGGCCGCGCAGAACCCGTCGTTGACGTACATGGCGCTGACCGCGCGCGCTGCGTCGTTCGCGGCGGACCAGATGAAGCAAGGGGTGCTGTAATGAACGATGTCGCGTCCGCACTTTCGCGCCGGACCCTGCTGGGCGGCGGCGCCCTGCTGACGGCAGGCGCGATGCTGGGCGGCGCCTCGGCGCTAGCCCGCCCGCCCCGCCGCCGGCTGGGGATTCAGCTATACACCCTGATGGCGCTGCTGGACGCGGACTTCGAAGGCACGATCGCGAAAGTTGCGGCGATGGGCTACAAGGAGGTGGAAACGCTGGGCAGTTTCGGCCGCGATCCGGCGTACGTGCGCACGGTGTTCGATCGCCACGGACTGGTGTCACCCTCGCAGCACATCATGCCGCCGGGCCTGTACGAGGTTTTCGACGCTGGCGTTGCGGGACGCATCGATCGCGCGACGTTCGAGCGCAAGTTTATCGAGGCATTCGATTTCGACCATGTCGAGGGTTTGATCGACAAGTGCGCGAAGCAGGCCAGAGCGCTGGGCCAGACCTACATTGTGTGGCAGATCAGCTGGCCATCGCAGCTTCAGTCAATCGCGCAGATCAAGCAGCTGATCGTCGCACTGAACCGGGCGGCGGATGCCGCGCACGCGCGCGGCTTCCAGCTGGCGTATCACAATCACGATCAGGAATTCAAAAAGGTGGGCACGGACGTGCCGTACGATCTGATCGTCGACGGCACCGATCCGGCCAAGCTCAAGCTGGAACTTGACCTTGCCTGGGCTACCAAGGCCGGGGTCGACCCGGTCAGCTATTTCAAGCGCTACCCCGGTCGTTTCAAGATGCTGCACATGAAGGATGTGGCCGCCGATGGCAGCGTGCGCGATCCGGGCACCGGGCTGGTCGATTTCCGCCGCATCATTCCTGCTGCCGAAAAGGCCGGCGTGGCGCACTTCTTCGTCGAATACGATGTTCCCACCGATCCGCTGCGCACCGCGGCCGATGCCCAGAAGTATCTTGCCCCCCTGATGTAGGCCAACTGTCAGGCCGCCTCGATGCGGCCGATCACCTCGAAGCGCGCGATCCGGCCGTTTTCGAAGCGGGCATGCGCCATGCACACTTCCGAGCCGCTCTTTCCGTCTGCGGTGTAGGTGCAGCGATAGTGCACGAAGCCCTGCGCGTCGTCACACAGGGAAGCCAGGGGGGGCACCACCAGCTCCACCGCCGTGCATGCGGCGCGAATGCCGGCGAAATGCGTGGCGATCTGCGCCGGCCCGGTGCCGCGCACGCCGCCATCGACGATGAACGGCGCGGTGTCGGTGAAATGTTGGGCAAAACCCTGCGCAGTGAAATCGTCAGCGCGGAACGCGGCATTCCACCACGTGAACATGCGGATGATCGGGTTATCGGTCATGAAAGCTCCGGCAATCAGGAATAGGCAGGGTGCTGGCGCGTTCGGCCTACGCGATCCGCCAGAAACAGGAACAGCATCGCGGCCAGCAGCGCGTCTACGGTGGGTGCGCGGGTAAGTTCGAACAGGCCCAGTCCGAAGTTGGCGCGCGGCAGCGTGGCAATGCCCACGAGAATGCCGAAAACCCAAGCGCCGAGCGGCGCCATGCGCACCGCCGCCAACGGCGCGTCGGCATCGGTATAGCGGGTGCGGTTGAGCAGGAAGTCGGCAACGTAAGCGCCGGACATCGGCGCGATCAGCAGCCCCATGAAGGTCAGCCAGACGATGAAATGGCCCAGGATGTCAGCCGCGGCAAGGCACGTGCCCAGCACGCCCGCCACCGCCGCCAGCAGCCATCGCTCCACCTTGGGGAACAGCGCCGAGAGGGCAAGGGCGGAGGCATAGAGGTTCTTGTCGTTGCTGGTCCAGGTGGCCAGGATGATGATGAGAGTGCCCGGCAGGGCAATGCCGGCGGCCAGCATCGTCGCCACCAGGTCCGCGCTGGCGTACAGCGTGCCCAGCGCCGCCGCCAGGATCAGCAGCAGCGGGAAAGCGATCGCATAGTTTATCGTCATCGCGGTGGCGTTGTCGCGCGCGGTGCGCAGGAAACGGCTGAGGTCGGGATTGATCGAACAGCCGAACACTTCCGCGCCCACGACTACGGAAACGATCATGCCAAGCCCCATCGGCTCGGCAAAGGTGCGCGCGGCGAAGAGGCTGTCCGGCCCATGTTGATAGAGCCCGATACCCAGCGGCACCAGGGTCGCCAGCAGCAGCAGCGGCACGCTGACGAGCGCCACCTTACCCATCGCTTTCACGCCGATAACAGCGGTCGAGGCGATCAGCGCGCCGACTAGGACGATGCCGATCCGTTCGTCCAGCCGGTAATTCAGCTGGGTCAGCAGGATCGCGGCAAGGCTTTTCACCAGGATCTGCGTCTGCAGGCCGAACCAGCAGAACGAGGTCAGCACCATCATCGCCACGATCGCCAGCGACCCGCGCCGCCCGAACGTGCGCTGGATGATCATCGCGGTGGGCAGCCGCGCCACCAGGCCGATATAGCCGGTCATCACCCCCCACAGGCCCAGCAGCACGCTGCCAAGGACCACGCCCAGCGCCACGGTGGTGAAATTCGCGTGCTGGCCCAGTTCGCCCCCGAACGCGAAGAACGGCACCGAGATCGACACACCCACCAGCACCATCGTCAGGAACGGCCAGCCGCGCATGTCGTCAGCGCCGGGCGGACGATCGGGATTGCGCTCGACCAGTTCTGCAATCTTGCGCAACAGCTTCATCAGATACGATCTCCGGGCGGGCGTGGCCCGATGCCAATTGCCGGCGATCGTGTCAGATATGGCCGGTGCGGCAAGGGTGCAGTGCCGGTGTTGCGCCCGGTGCAATGAATTCGGCGCGTCTTGAACCGTTTGCGCAATACTATCGCATCGCATCACCGGGGCACAAGTTGCGGGAATGCACTGAATGAAGAGATTTCGCGTCGCCGTCGATATCGGCGGGACATTCGTGGATTCGATCCTGTTCGATTCCGAAACAGGCACCACGCGCCTGGCAAAGGCATCCACCACGCCCGACGAGCCGGTGCGCGGCGTGCTGGCTGCGCTCGACCGGCTGGGGGTGTCCCTATCCGATACCGAATTGTTCGTTCACGGCACCACACTAGGGCTGAATGCCGTGATCGAGCGGCGGGGCGCGCAAACCGGGATCATCACCAACGCGGGCTTTCGCGACATTTTCGAGATCGGCCGGGCCGACGTGCCTGCCGCATCGATGTACGACTATCGCTACCAGCGCCAGCCCAGCATCGTGAAGCGGCGCCACCGCTTCGGGGTGGGCGGGCGCATCGATGCGCAGGGCAACGAAGTGGACCCGCTGGACGAGGCCGCCGTGCTTGACGCTGCCGGCCAGCTGGTCGCCGCCGGGATACGTTCGGTCGCGATCTGCTTCCTGCACAGCTATCGCAATCCGGTGCACGAGATGCGCGCCGCGCAGATCATCGCCGAGGCCTATCCGCAACTGGCAGTCTCCGCATCCAGCGCGATCACCCGCGAATACCGGGAATATGAACGCACCGCCACCGCCGTCGTCGATGCGTATATCAACCCCATCTTCAACGACTATATCGGCCGGCTGGAGAGCGGGCTCATCGAGGCAGGCTTTGACGGCAAGCTGCTGATCATGCGGTCCGCAGGCGGTGCAATGACAGCGCAGACCGCCCGCAAGGCGCCGATCTACACCGTGCTGTCGGGGCCGGCAGGGGGGCTGATCGGCGCGGGGCAACTGGCCAGGGCGATCGGGCGAGACCGGGTGCTGACCCTCGACTATGGCGGCACCAGCCTTGACGCCGCCGTGATCGAGGGCGGTGAGCCGCTGGTGATGCACGAGGCGCCGCTGGCGGACCTGCCGGCGCTGATCCCGATCTTCGACATCCGGTGCATCGGGGCCGGCGGTGGCTCGATCGCCTGGGTGCAGGAAGGCCTGCTTCAGGTCGGTCCGCAAAGCGCCGGCTCGCAGCCCGGTCCGATCGCCTATGGCCGGGGCGGATCGGAGCCGACCACGACGGACGCGGCACTGATTCTTGGCTTCCTGGACCCTTCCACGTTTCTGGGCGGCACGGTCGATCTGGACGTGCCCGCTGCCCGGCAAGGCATGCAGGAGTGCGTTGCCAGCCCGCTTGGCATCGATATAGACCGCGCCGCTGCGGGCATATTCGACGTGCTGGTGGCCCGCACCGCCGGTGCCATCCGCGAAATCACGGTGGAGCGCGGCCGTGACCCGCGCGATTTCTCGATGCTGGCATTCGGCGGTGCGGGCCCGCTGATCGCGCCGCTGATCGCGCGCGAAGTGATGAACGCGGAACTGATCGTGCCGCAATCGCCGGCGGTGTTCTCGGCATGGGGCATGCTGATGTCCGATATCGTGACCGACGTTGCGCAGACGCAGTTGCGCCTGCTGGAGCCGGGTGCGCAGGCCCCCGTCGACGTCGCGTTCGCCCAGCTGGTCGAGGATGCGCGCGCGCAGCTTGAGGGGCAAAGCGGCAAGGACGCGCAGCACACGTTCGTACGCCTGGTGGAATGCCGGTACGCCGGGCAGGAACATGCCCTGGAAATCGAACTGGCCGATGGGGAAGACCTGGCGATGCTGCGCGCGCGCTTCGATGACCTGCACCGCGAACGCTACGGCCACGCGATCGCAGCGCCGGTGCAGATCGTGACTTTGCGCGTGCGGGCCAGCGCGGTCATGCCAAAGCCCGCGCTGCCGATCGTCCCGCCCGCGCACGGCCCGGCTTCCCAGGCGCAAGTCGGCACGCGTGAGGCGTTCTGCTTTGCGCGCCGCAGCCGCACGCCGTTCGCCGTCTATGACCGGGCGCTACTGGGGGCGGGCCACGCCTTCGACGGTCCCGCGATCATCGAGGAAGGCACCACCACCACCGTGATCCATTCCGACCAGACCGTGCACGTTGACGATCACGGCCACCTCATCGTCCGCAGGAAACCAGCATGAGCACCCCAGCCACGCTTGACGGCGCGACCGTCGAAGTCATCCGCAGCTATCTGGTGTCGGCAGCGGAGGAGATGCGCCGCACGCTGATCCGCACCGCGTTCAACCCCGTGATCTACGAGGTGCTGGATTTCGGTATTTCGATCTACGACAGCGAACTGGAACTGATCGCAGACGCGCCGGGCCTGGCCTTCTTCCTGGGCGCGAACGACTATGCGATCCGCAAGGGGGTGGAATTTGCCGGCGCGGACACGATGCGTCCGGGCGATATCTTCATCATGAACTATCCGTACTGGAATTCGGCCCATGCGCTGGATGCCACGCTGTTCGCGCCCGTTTTCGCCGATGGGGAGGCCCAGCCTTTCGCGTACACCTGCATCCGGGCGCACTGGATGGACCTGGGCGCGAAGGATCCGGGCTATGTGCTCGATTCCACCGACATGCATCAGGAAGGCCTGATCTTTCCCGGCACGCGCATCTACAAGGACGGCGCGCCGGTGAAGGACATCATCGACATCATCAAGTTCAATTCACGCATGCCCGGTCCGGTCATGGGCGATCTGGATGCGCAGGTGGCCGCCACCCGCACCGGGGTCGAACGCCTCAACGCCATCCTGGGCAAGTTCGGGCGCGGCCCGTTTGACGAAGCGGTGGCACGCATCAAGCTGGCCAGCGATGCATTGGTTCGCCGTGCCCTGGCAGACCTGCCGCGCGGCACGTGGGAAGCGGGCGATGTGGTGGACGACGATGGCATCACCGACGATCCGGTGCCGATCCACGTCAAGGTCACGATCGACGAGGATGGGCTGACCTGCGATTTTTCCGGTTCCTCGCCAGCGGTGCGCGGTCCGATCAATATCCCGATCGGGCTGACCGAAACGATCTGCAAGTTCGTGCTGAAATCGCTCACCTCGCCGGCGCAGCGTAACAATGCGGGCTCGTTCCGCGCGCTCAAGGTGATTGCGCCCGAAGGCAACCTTTTCCACGCCGTTTATCCGGTCGCGACGTTCACCCAGTGGCCCGCACACCTGGCGCTGGAACTGGTCTACAAGGCGCTGGCGCAAGGTATGCCCGATCGGATCGCGGCGTGTTCGGGCGGTGATACGCTGGGCTTCATGATGATCGGCAACGACCCGGTGACCAAGGCCATATATGCGGTCTCGAACAACGAGCCGGTGGGTTGGGGCGGCAGTGCCGGCTTCGACGGCATCAACGCGACCAACCACATTTCGGGCAGTCTGGTGCGCAACACGCCCACCGAAGTCATCGAGATGAAAACCGGCATGATGATGGAACGCTTCGAGGTGAAGACCGACAGCGGCGGGGCGGGCAGGCGCCGTGGCGGCGCCGGGACCGAACGGGTGATCCGCTTCACGCAGGACGGCGAATTCCTGTCGATCACCAAGCGCTCCGAGGAAAAGCCTTGGTCGCTGGGCGGCGGCGCACAGCCGGATGCCAACGAGATGATCGTGCGCCTTGGTACGCCGGAGGAAAAGCGGGTGGGCACGTATCGCATGCCGGTCGCCGTGGGTGACCGCGCCGTTGCGCGCGGCGCAGGCGGTGCGGGCTATGGCCCTGCGCACGAGCGCGATCCTGCAGCGGTTCTGGACGATGTTCTGGACGGCTACGTGTCGCCCGCCGCCGCGCGCGACCTGTACAAGGTCGCCATCGTCGGCGACCGGGTCGATGAAGCGGCAACGCAGGCCCTGCGCGCAGGCTGACGGCGCGCGTTGCGATGACACGAAAAATGGCGCCCGGGCCGGAAAGGCTCAGGCGCCATTTTTTCAGCCGCGCGCCTCACAGACGGGTGCGGATTATTTGCCCAGCGACGTCAGGTACGTGACCAGAGCAGCGCGCTGGGCGGGATCCTTCACGCCGGCAAAGCCCATCCGGTTGCCCGGAACTACACTTGACGGGGCGGCCAGGAAGCCGTCCAGCGTCTTGGCATTCCAGGTGATGCCCGATTTCGCCATCGCCGGCGAATAGCGAAATCCGGCCACGCTGCCTGCTTTGCGCCCGGCAACGCCGGCAAGGTTCGGCCCCAGCTTGTTCGGGCCGCCCGCATTGACCGTGTGGCACATCGCGCAGCTGCGGGCGAACACCTGCGCGCCCGCCGCGGGCGGCGGGGCGGCCTGCGCGGTGGTGGCCGCAAGCATCCCAAAAGCGACGAGCGCGGCGTTCGAAAGAGAAAGGGTTTTCACAGTATCGTCCTCGTGTTTGATCGCAACCGTGGCCGGATCGCCGGCAGTCACGCGGCGCAGCGCGCCACGGGGTACAGCATGTGACGTTCGTCCCGGTAAGGTGAACGCAGGTAGAACCACTTCAACCGGGCAGCAGGATCGGCGGCGAACGCATTGTCGGCAGCAAGCTTGGCGTGAAACTCGGCGCGCAAGGCGGGGTCGCTCGCCAGCATGTCATCGGCCATCGGGGCGATGACGTAGGCCTCAAGATATTCCACCGGGTCCAGCATGCCCGAGACGTACCCTTGCGCGAACAGCGAATCCGCGCAGACCGGCTCCAGAAGCTGGATGGCCAGGTCGCCAAGGCGCTGGTCCGTAGTGACGAACGCGGATCCGGGCGGAAAACGCTCGTGGCGATGCTCCACGGCAACCACGTCGGCCTTGAGGACGATGCGCCGTTCGGACACGCCGCCGGCAACGTCCAGGTTACCCAGCCGCAGCATATCGACAGGGGCGTCGGTCCACTCGCGCGTGGTGGTCATGGCAACGCCGTGCGCCCGCAGCCGGTCTAATACCTCGAACTCGCTGGCCGGGATCCAGTACCCGCTGGGCCGTGGGATCACGGCGCCGGCAACCGAGCCCAGGACCGGCGTTTCAACCGTGGGGGCAGGGGTGCCCAGCCAGCGCACCTCACGCGTGCCGCTTGCGGGCGAATCGTAGAACTCGCTCTCGATGGGGTGGAACGCGATGGTGCGCGCGGGCATGTCGGCCATGGCCCAGGTCAACGTGGCGGTATCGGGCCTGCGGCTTCGGTCAGCCTGTGACGCGCTGCGCAGCGCATCGGCAAAGCGCGCGGCGGCCTGCAACGAGGCTTCCAGCAACGCATACGTACCCAGCACCCGCTGGCGCACTGGCTTCAGGGAATGGTTTTCCACCAGCACCGTGGCGATGTGGCGAATGTCCCCATAGCCATGCGAAAAACGCGGCGGAAAGGCGGGCAGCATCAGGCCCAGTCCGGGCTGGCGGTCGTCCACGGCCAGGATCAGCGGGCCGGGGCTATGGCCCAGCGCGGTCATGTGCGCGTCCACGAACGGGCGATAGGTGTGTTCAAGCCAGGCGCTCAGGTCCGGCGAGGCGGAATAGCGGCCCTCCTGGAATCCATACGTAATGTCGTACTGGTAATCGAGCCCGTCGGTGACATGCAGGTCGATGAACAGGTCGGGATCAATGGTGTTCAGCAGGGTCAGGACAGCCCGGGTTTCCGGCGCGTGTGCCTTCATGAAATCGCGGTTGAGATTGAGCCCTTGCGCTGATGCGCGCCATCCCTGTTCGCGGGGCCCCCGCTGGTTGGGGCGGCTGAAGGCGGAGCGGCGTTCGTGGCCATCGGGGTTGAGCACGGGCACGAAGAACCAGTCGCACGCCTCCAGCAGCGCGGCCTTGTCGCCAACTGCGATGTCGCGCAGCAGCATGAGACCAGCATCCTTGCCATCGATCTCGCCGGGATGGATGCCGCATTCCACATAGACGCGAACGGGGCCATCGTCCTGCCGGGCCGCCAGGGCGCGATCGTGATCCCTGCTGGCAACCACCAGGGTGAGCGGCAGGCCTTCGGCCGAAAAGCCGTAGTTCCGCAGGCGGATGAGCGGCGATGCCGCGCTCAGGCGCTCAAGATAGGCGATGGTGTCCGGATATGTCGGCGTGGTGTCGAAATCATCGATCTCGGCTGGCGTTACCCAGGGGTCGGACGCAGCGCGTATCAACGCCTCGCTGGCACCGGTCCAGTGCTGGACGGGCGGCAACGGCGCGCGCCGCTCCGGCGGCCAGTAAGCGGCATTCATGGCGGTCCTTTCCGTTCACCCGTGGCGGCAGACGAACGCGTGAGGTCTAGCGCCTGTTCGTTGCGTGTGCAGGACGGGCACGTTGCATGCCGTCAATGCGTCCAGCTGCGCATCTTCGCTTCCAGGGTGGTCAGCAGCTTGGCCGGCGCGCCTTCCAGCTGCCGGCCCAGCCGGGTGATCAGGTGGACGGACACCGGCTCGATCTGGGTTTCGGCGAAGGGAATCGCGACCAGCCTGCGGTTGGCAAGTTCGCCAAACGCGGCGATCTGGGGCAGCACAGTCACGAACCGGCCTTCCGAGGCCAGATCGCGCATCATCACGATCGAGGACGTGGTCTGGGCCGGATCCAGCCGGGCACCCGCCGCCGCTTCCATCTGGCTCAGGATCTGGCGGATGCGAAAGCCCTTGGGCGGCAGGCACAAGTCATGCTGCGCCAGTTCGGCCAGCGACACCTGGTTCTTGCGCGTCAGCGGATGCGAGGGATGGACCATGACCATGAGCGGCTGGGCGACGGAGAGGCGCACCCGCACTTTGGGTTCCGGGTCGATCTGGAGCACCAGCCCCATGTGCACTTCGTCGTCCTCGACCATGTGCACGATCTCGCTTGTCGATCCCACATGGGTGTCGATGCTGAGCCCGGGGTTCTTCTTGTGGAAGGCGTCGATGGTCTGGAAAAAGGCGCTGGTCAGGAACCCCTCGCCCACCGCAAGCCGGATGGAACCCTTGCGCACGCCGCGCAGATCCTGGATACGCGAGCGAAGGGCGTCCAGTTCCGCGATCTGCGTGCGATGGAAGTCGTACGTCAGCTGGCCCGCTTCCGTCAGCTTGACCGAACGCCGGCCTTTCTCGATCAGATTGACGCCCAGATACCCTTCCAGCTGCACGATCTGCCGGCTGATGGACGACACCGCCACCCCCAGCTTCTCGCTCGCCAGGCGCATCGAGCCCTGGCTTGCCGCCTCATAGAAATAGCGCATCGCCACGTCCATCAGCATGGATACAATCCTTCCACCGCCACGGTTAAAGAATGGGAAGGATACTAAAGTGCGCGGCCTTGGCAGCCCGGTCAGATGGACAGGATGCTGCATATTCGGCCAGGCGCGGCCATACTGGACCTTGCGCTGGCATGGCCGGGGTGGTTACCGTGCGGCCATGGCACCACGCGCGCAGACCCATGCGCTTATCGGCGAAGAGGCCCCGCCCGGCTGCTGCGGCCAGGCCCGCCTGATCGTGCCATGCGCTATCGGCTCGGTATCCCCGTCAGATGACGCGCCAAAGACAACGTGCCGGGCCGCGTGCGCATGACGATGACCGAAGGGGAGGTGCCGCCGCCCTTCCTGCCTGACGTGCGGCTGGCCCGTTTGGGACGGCATGTGGCGTTCGACGCTACCTGGCGTGTGCTGCAGGTGTACGGGCCGACCGGGCTGGGCAAGACCACACTGCTGTCTGCCGCAGCCCACGCCGCCAGCGCCGACGTGCAATACCGCTGGCTCGATGTCGAGCCGTCCCACATGGCCGACCCTGCCGTGTTTCTGGATGCACTGGCGGGCGCGATACTGGCGCGCGCTGGCGGCGATGCGCCTGCAGGCACCCGCGCCACCGGCGAACGGCTTGGCGCGGTTCGGGCCTGGGTCAATGCCGCGCCCCATCCGGTGATGCTGGTGGTGGACGCGGGAAACCTGGATCTGGGGTCGCACGGCAAGGTGCTTGGTCACCTGCTGCAATGCACCGGGGCCGGTCTGCGGCTGAGCCTGATCTCACGCACGCCATGCAGCCCGATGCTGGCGCAGCTGCGATCGCCGCATCTGGTGCGATCGATTCTGCCCGCGCAGCTGGCCTTCACGCCGGACGAGGGGACCGCGTATCGCCGGCAGGCCGGGCATGAGGCTGCATCATGCCTCCACGGCGTGACGCTAGGCTGGCCCATCGCCGAAGCGACGGCGGCCGGGATGGCGGACGCGGATCGTAACCCGGGCGGGTTGCTTGACGACGCGGGCGGACTGCTGGCTGCCGTGATCCACGACAACATCTGGCTCGGTTTGTCAGACGCTGTGCGGCGGGTGCTGGCGGACACCTCGATGCTCGATACGGTGGAAACCGGACTGCTTGCCCGCCTCGCTGGCCCGGAGCCGGTTCATGGCATCCTCCACGACATCGATCGCCTCGCCCCGCTTGGCCAGGTGCGCCACGGGCCGGACGGCGGGTTCACCCTCCACCCGCTGCTGCGCACCTTCGCCGCGCGCCAGTTGCTGAATGCGGAATCGGGGCGCCGGGCAGCGGCCTATCGCCACGCGCTGTTGCATCTGGCGCAAGCGGGTGCGCCGGAAGCCGCGATCGCGCTGGTGCAGAATGCAGGCGATCAGGCGCTGGCACGCATGGCCTTCGAAACTTTCACCAGCACCGATCTGCTGCGATCGTCGGGCTATGGCCGCCTGAAGCTGGCGATGGCGCAGATGGCGCCCCATGCGGTCGAACAGTCTGCGCAGATCTGCATCACCCAGGCGATCGTCGCCATGAAGGACGGGCGGTTTCGCGAAGCGCGACGATTGCTGCAGGCTGCCGGCGCGCGTTTGAGCGAAGACATGGCCTACCAGTCGCCAACGCTGTCGCGCGTCTATGCGGACTATGTGATCGCGCAGCACGTGCTCGCCTTTCACTCCCACACGGAACTCACGGACGCGCAAGTGGCGGAAGGCGCGTTCTGGTCCAGCTACACCAACGATCTCACCAATGCCGCATTCGTTCACGCGCTGCGCAGCCTGCATTATCTGCGACGTGGCGACACGGGTCAGGCACAGGAACAGATCGAAGCCGCCCGCAGCACGTACGAGCGCGCCGCAAGCTATTACGGCTTGGGTTCAGCCCTGCTGGTGGAGGCTATGATCGCTCTTGCCAGCGGGCGGCTGGAGCATGCCAGCAAACTTGCCGACGATGCGCGTCTGCTGATCGCGCAGGCGATGCCGGACGATGCCGGGCTTATCGCGGTAGCCGATTGCATCTTGTGCGAAGTCCAACTGGAGCGTGGGCACACACAGGGCCTGCCGGAGCGCATCAACGCCGCGCTGCGAGATCTTGAAGCGGGCGAGGGGTGGCCCGATGCTTTCGTCATCGGCTACCGGGTGGGTGCCCGCGCTGCTTTGACGCAAGACGATCCCGATGGCGCGCTGGCCTTGCTGGACCGCGGCATCCGGCTGATGCGCGGTCGTGGCTTGCGCGATATCGAGGGCTTTTGCCGTATGCTGCGCGCCGGCGTGGTGTCTTGCGGCTATCAGGGCGATGGTGAACACCCGCGTGCCCGTTGGCGCCAGCTCGATACCGAGGCGGATCACGCATCGGGGCTTGCGATCGGTTGGCGGGCCAGCGATGAGGCCTGTCTGCTCGACGCGCAAGAGGCGCTGGATCTTCGCGACCGTGACACGCTGGAGCATGTCGTCACGGGCCTGCTCGATGACGCCGAAACCGGTGGCCGCCGAAACGCGATCATCCGCGCCCTGGTTTTCAGGGCCCTGTGCGCCTTCGAGTTTGGTGCGCCGGACACGGCCATCCAGGCGCTCTATCGCGCCATCAGCCTGGCCGAGCCTGAAGGCGTGTTGCAGCCGTTCATCGAAGGCGGGGCGGCGCTGCTGCTCGTCATGGAAAAGATGAAGGCGGCATCGTTCTTCCGGGCAGCGCGGCGCAATACCCGCAGTTTTTGCGCGGCCGTGGTGAAAGCGATCGCCGGGCGGGCAAAGGCGGCATCGGGCGGGCTGGTGTTCGCGCCGCGCGAATTACAGGTTCTCCAGCTACTCGCCCAGCGTCAGGCCACCAAGACGATCGCCCGGGAACTGGACGTGTCCGCAAGTGCGGTGAAATTCCATCTGCAGAACATTTTCCAGAAGCTGGGGGTAAACAAGCGCGCCGAGGCCGTGCTTGAAGCGCAGCGCCTTGGGGTTGTCGCCGCCAGCCAGAAACTCCTGCCGCCGCAATAGGGTCACGAAAGGCTCGTGATGCCTGATGGGTGTTTGCCATCGGGGCACAAATGGCGTCTACTTTCGTTTCGTTGCCGTACCATCTTCTCAAAGGGCTCTGAATGTCGCTGATCGTAAACGGGACGGCAGTGCCTGCCCCCGCTGATGCCCGCGTATCGCTGCTTGATCACTTGCGCGAAACGCTACACCTTACCGGTACCAAGAAAGGCTGCAACCAGGGCGCGTGCGGCGCCTGTACGGTGCTGGTAGAAGGGGAGCGCATCCTTTCGTGCCTGGCGCTGGCGGTGCAGTACGACGGGCGGCAGGTCACCACCGTGGAGGGGCTGGCGCAGGACGGTGCACTGCATCCCCTGCAGGCGGCATTTGTGGAGCATGACGGGTTCCAGTGCGGCTATTGCACGCCGGGCCAGATCTGCTCGGCGATCGGCATGGCGGCAGAGGCGCAGCGCGGCGTGCCCAGCTACCTCAGCGACGATCTGTCCGCCGATACCACGCTGACGCGCGCGGAAATTCAGGAGCGGATGAGCGGCAACTTGTGCCGCTGCGGCGCGTACAACGGCATCATCGATGCCATTCAGGCTACTATCGCCCCGAAGGTGCCCGCATGACCCCGTTTGACTATGCACGGGCAGGCGAAGTCGCCGAGGCGTTGCGGCACGGCACGGCGCCCGGCGCGGCATATCTTGGTGGCGGCACCAATCTCGTCGATCTGATGCGCGAGGGTATCGCCCGTCCGGATCGGCTGATCGACGTCACCGGCCTGTCCACCACGATCGAGGAGCGCGCAGATGGCGGGTTGCTGATCGGCGCGGGGGTGCGCAACACCGCGCTGGCCGAGCATCCCGCGGTGCGCCAGCGCTATCCGATGCTGGCCCGTGCCATCCTGGCGGGCGCCTCCGCGCAGATCCGAAACATGGCGACCGTAGGCGGCAACCTGCTGCAGCGCACGCGGTGCTTCTATTTCTACGATGTCGATGGCGCGCGCTGCAACAAGCGTGAGCCGGGATCGGGTTGCGATGCACAAGATGGGTTCAACCGCATCCACGCGGTTCTCGGCGCGTCCGATGCATGCGTGGCTACCCACCCATCTGACATGTGCGTTGCGCTCGCCGCGCTGGACGCCACGGTGCATGTGGCAGGGCCGCAAGGCAGCCGCAGCTTGCCTTTCACCGACTTGCACCGTCTGCCCGGTGACCGCCCGGATCAGGACACGGTGCTGGCGGCGGGGGAACTGATCACCGCTGTTGAGCTGGCGCCGCTCTCGTTCGGGGCGAACGCCACGTATCGCAAGATGCGGGACCGGGCGAGCTATGCCTTCGCGCTGATTTCCGTAGCGGCGGCGGTGGAAATGGACGGGGACCGAATTGCCGATCTGCGCATCGCTTTTGGCGGGGTTGCTCACAAGCCCTGGCGCGCCACCAAGGCCGAAGCGGCGCTGCGCGGTGGACCGGCCACGCAGCAGGCGTTTCTCGATGCGGCAGCGGCGGAGTTCGCCGATGCCCGTCCGTTGCGCGATAACGCGTTCAAGCCGGCGCTGGCGGGCCGCGCTCTTGCCGCCGTGCTGGGCGCGCTGACGACAGGAGACGTTGCATGAGCATTGTCGATACAGCGAAGCAGGCGGCACAGGGACTGTTGCAATCCGCGATGGAAAAGCTGGTGCCGCTGGCGCCCGACAGCTGGATTCCGGGCGGGGTGCCCGATCCCCTGATCGCGCGCAAGCATGGCCTCATCGGCAAGCCCGTCTCGCGGCTGGACGGCGCGCTCAAGGTGTCTGGCGGGGCGCACTTTTCGGCCGAGCACCGGTTCGATGGCATGGTCTATGCGTCGCTCGCCTACTCCACCATCGCGCGCGGCCGGATCGTTGCCATCGACAGCGCAGAGGCGCAGGCGGCGCCCGGCGTCGTTCTGGTGATGACCCATCATAACGCGCCGCGCATGGCAGCGCCCGCGCTGTTCGGGTCTTCGCCCACTGCGGTCGGTGCGTCCGACCTGCCAATCCTGCAGGACGACCGCATCCACTGGAACGGACAGCCGGTGGCCTGCATCTTGGCAGAGACGCAGGAGCAGGCTGATCACGCAGTGTCCCTGCTGCGCGTGACGTATGCGCCCGAGCCGGCAACGACCACACTGGAAGGGGCCAAGGCGAACGGGATCGAACCGGGCGTGTTCATGGGCGGGCCCCTTGAAAACACTATCGGCGATGCCGAAGGCGCCTTCGCCAGTGCAGCGCACAAGGTCGATCACACCTATCGCACCCCGCGCCATAATCACAATCCGATCGAGCCACATGCCGCCACACTGGCATGGATCGGCGACGAACTGGTGATCCACGACGCCAGCCAGATGGTCAGCCAGCAGGCCCAGACCATCGGTGAGGTTTTCGGCCTGAAGCCCGAGCAGGTGCATCTTACCTCGCCGTATGTCGGCGGCGGGTTCGGCAGCAAGGGGCTGTGGGATCATCAGATCATCGCGGCGGCCGCGGCGCGCCTCTCAGGCCGCCCGGTGCGCATCGCCCTGTCGCGCGAGGGGGTGTACCGGATCGTCGGCGGCCGTACATTGACCGAACAGCGCGTGGCGATCGGGGCCTGCGCCGATGGCACGTTCCAGGCGTTGATCCACACCGGCCTTACGGTGATCACCCCGCACAACGCCATGCCCGAACCATTTATTCTGGGCACGCAAAGCGCCTATGCCGCGCCCAATCTGCTGTTGAAGGTGGAGGCGACGCGCATGGACTTGCTGACCAACACCTTCATGCGCGCGCCGGGCGAGGCGGTGGGTACGTTCGCACTGGAATCCGCCATTGACGAAATGGCGGTCGAGTTGGGCATCGACCCCGTCGAACTGCGCATCCGCAATGAGCCGGAGAAGGACCCCACCAGTGGGCTGCCGTTCTCCTCTCGCCACATCGTGGAGGCTTGGCGGCAGGGCGCAGCACGGTTCGGCTGGGATCAGCGCTCGCCGGTGCCGGGCGCGCGACAGGAGGGCGAGTGGCGCACCGGCATGGGCTGCGCGACCGGAACGTATCCCTATTACCGGATGCCGGGCGCCGAGGCGCGCATCACCCTTACCCGCGATGGCGACACCGTGCGCGCCAAGGTCGAAGTGGCGGCGGCGGAAATGGGCATGGGCACCGCCACCACCACCGCGATCGTGGCTGCCGAACGGCTTGGTCTGCCGATCGAGGCGATCGAGGTGGGATATGGCGATTCGGCGATACCGGGCGCGATCATGGCCGGCGGATCGCAGCAGACCGCCGCGATCGGGGCTGCGGTTATCGCGGCGCACACGGCGTTGGTAGACGAGCTGCTGGCGCTGGCCGGAAACGATTCGCCGTTGGCAGGCTTGTCCGCCGACGAGGTGGGCAGCGACGAAGGCGGCCTTGCCAAGCTGGACGAGCCGGGCCGGCGCGAAAGCTACGCCTCGATCCTTGCCCGCGCCCAGCGCGATAGCGTGACCGCTACCAAGGCGGGGTCCGCGCCGCTCGAACTCATGCACTGGTCGATGCATTCGTACAGCGCGGTGTTCTGCGAAGTGCGGGTCAACGCGGTAACCGGCGAAACGCGGGTCAGCCGCGTGCTGGGCGCGTTCGACTGCGGCCGGATCCTGAATCCCAAGACCGCGACCAGCCAGTTTCGCGGCGGCATCATCATGGGCCTGGGCATGGCGCTGATGGAAGAAACGATGGTGGACGACCGGTCGGGCCGGATCATGAACCCGAGCCTCGCCGAATATCACCTGCCGGTGCATCTGGACGTACCGGAAATCGACGTGATCTGGACGGATATCGCCGATCCGCACACCCCGATGGGGGCGCACGGAATCGGCGAAATCGGCATCACCGGCGTTGCCGCAGCTGTTGCCAACGCCGTCTACAATGCGACCGGAAAACGGGTACGCGATCTGCCGATCACCCTCGACCGCCTGATCTGATACACACGCAACGCAGCAGCACCGGCATGCGCCTTTCACCGGTGCTGCTGCGGGGCGCTGCGCAAAAGGCTAGTTTGCCCAGCGCCACAGGCAATTACAGTCGGCTCTCATAAAGGGGCTCCCCCAACTTGGGGGCAGCCGCATGATAACCGAGAGAGGCGTCTGACGACTGGAGCGACCGTGTCGCGATCTCCCCCGAGGTGGGCGTTTATGCCCAAGGTGTGAACCGTCGATAGTACCGGTCTCCAGCGCCGGCCCCAGATTACCGCGAAGCTAACATAAAGGTGGACGAGATGGCCCGATTGCAAGGCAAGGTTGCGGTAATTCTTGGCGCGTCGGATGAGCGCAGCATGGGTTATGCCACGGCCCGGCGCTTTGTGGAGGAAGGCGCCAAGGTCGTGCTGGCGGCGCGGCGGGGCGACCGCGCGGCGGCGCTGGCAGAGCAGCTGGGTGGGATCGGCATGGCCTGCGACATCACCCGCGAGGACGATCTTGCTAGGCTGGCCGCGACGGCACGCGACACGTTCGGAAAGCTGGATGTGGCGGTGAACTACTCGGGCATCGACGTGAGCGAGCCGATCCTCGAATCGACGGCTGAGGGTCTTCGCAAGTCGGCCGAGGTGCACTTCATCGGCACCACGCTGTTCATCAAGCATATGGGGCTGGCCATGACCGATGGCGGCTCCATCATCACCGCCTCGTCCCTGACCGTGCTGGCGCAGGCGCCCGGTTACGCGGCGTATGCGGGCGCCAAGGCCGGCGCCGATGCAGTGGTGCGGATTGCCGCCAACGAGCTTGGGGAGCGCGGCATCCGCGTCAACAGCATCGCGCCGGGTTTCACCAAGAGCGCGATGACCGAAGCCTACTTCGCGATGGAGGCGGTTACCGGCGCTTTCGCCAAGGAAATTCCGTTGGGCAAGTTTGTCGTCGTGGAGGACATCGCCGAAGCCGCGCTCTGGCTTGCCGCCGAGGCCGGGTCCACCACCGGGCAGCGGATCGACGTGACCGGCGGGCAATCGCTGCGCCGGGTGCCACTGCCGGCGGATTTCGGGTGATCGTGCTGCGGCAACCAAAGCACGGCCCTTACCCAACGGCATCGGCGACTAAACTCTAACAATTGCACCAAGGACAGAGCGATGACGGGAAGACTTGAGGGGAAAACGGCGCTCGTCATCGGCGCTGCGGGCCGGAACAACATGGGGCAGGTCATCGCGCGCCGCTTCGCAAAAGAAGGCGCCAGGGTCATCGTCGCCGGGCGGAAAATGGACGAGCTGGAGCGGCTGGCCAGTGAGATCGGTGGCCGTGCGGCCAAGGTGGATGTGACCAGCAAGAGCGATCTTGTTGCCGCGGCAGACTTTGCCAGGCAGGAATTCGGCTATCTCGATATCGCCCTCAACGCCACCGGCTGGGGTCTGCTGAAAGGTTTTCAGGAGACCACCGAAGAGGATTTCGACGCCATGAGCGCGCTCCAGTTCAAGGGGCCGTTTTTGTTCCTCCAGGCTATGGTTGCGGCGATGGATACCACGACCGGTGGCCGGGGTGGTTCGATCATCCAGATTTCCTCCGCAACCGCCAAGATCATGTTCCACGATCACGCAGCTTACATGGGCGCCAAGGCGGGCACCGACCATCTGGTGCGCGTGGTGGCCAACGAGTTCGGCGCGCACGGCATCCGCGCCAATACGATCTCCCCAGGGTTGACCGCATCGCCGATGACGCACGATGCAATGCAAGTGCCCGGACTGGAGAGCGCTTTTCTCAAAGGCTATCCGCTCGGACGCATCGGCACCGCCGAAGACATCGCCGCCGCCGCCGTTTTCCTGGCATCCGACGAATGTTTCATGACCGGCGAGGACCTTCAGGTCAGCGGCGGACTGACTTTGCGCCGCAACCCGACCCGCGACGAGATCGACGCTGCCGTCGCCGCAGCCACGGGCGCGAGCGGAGGGTAGCTAAGGGCGAAAGGCCGCCTGGGCGATCCTACGGGCATCAGCAGTTCTGTCTTTCAGATGGCCAACCACGGGTCAGGACGTTTCCGCCATGCCCATTCGGCGAAAGTCAGGCAGCGCAGCCGTATCTTCGCCAGCGAAGTCGTCGAAAGCGTGCTCTGTCACGCGGATGATGTGGCGATCGATAAATGGTGCGCCCTCCGCCGCGCCCTGACCGGGATGCTTGAGGGCGCATTCCCATTCGAGAACCGCCCAGCCCGCGAAATCGTACTGCGCCATCTTCGAGAATATGCCGGTGAAATCCACCTGGCCGTCACCCAGTGACCGGAAGCGACCCGGCCGCTCCGGCCAGCCAAGAAAGCCACCGTACACCCCGGCACGCGGCGACATGCGGAATTCCGCGTCCTTGACGTGGAAGCACTTCACGCGCTCGTGATAAATGTCGAGGAAGCCCAGATAGTCGAGATGTTGAAGCACGAAGTGGCTGGGATCGTACAGGATGTTGGCGCGCCGATGGTTACTCGTCGCGGCGAGAAAGCGCTCGAAGGTGACGCCGTCGTGCAGATCCTCTCCGGGATGAAGTTCGAACCCGACGTCGACGCCGGCCTCGTCGAAGCGGTCGAGGATCGGGCGCCAGCGGCGTGCCAGTTCGGCGAAAGCATCCGCTGCCAGCTGCGCAGGACGCGGCGGCCAGGCGTAGAAATACGGCCATGCCAACGCGCCCGAGAAGGTGGCGTGGGTGGTCAGCCCCAACCGTGCGCTGGCGCGCGCGGTAAGTTCCAGTTGGCGCACCGCCCACTGTTGGCGCGCCGCCGGATTGCCATGCACTTCGACGGGCGCGAAGGCGTCGAAGGCGGCATCATAGGCGGGATGCACCGCGACCAGCTGACCCTGCAGATGCGAGGACAGCTCCGTAAGCGCCAAGCCATGCCGTGACAGAGTATCCAGGACCTGGTCGCAGTAATCCTGGCTTTCCGCCGCTTTCGCAAGGTCGAACAGGCGCTTGTCCCAGCTGGGGATTTGTACGCCCTTGTAGCCAAGGCCCGACACCCAGCCGGCGATCGAATCCAGCGAATTGAACGGCGCTTCGTCACTTACGAACTGGGCAAGGAAAATGCCGGGCCCCTTGATCGTCTTCATCTGCGCTGTCCTTTCGTTCAAACCGTTAGATCGATCCAGCCCCGCGCGTCGCGGCTGGCCGCAACGGCGGTGGCCACAAGCGCCATGCCGCGCAGCCCGTCCTCGATACCGGGCACCAGCGAGCCGCCCTCGCCCTTCAAATCCGCCACAAAGTCGCGATAGAGATTGGCGAGTGCTTCCAGCAGGCCCTCGGGATGGCCGCCGGGGAGGCGGGTGCCACGCATGGCGAGCGGGGACAGTCCCGGATCGCCGGCCCGGATGATTTCCATGCCGCCATCGGCGCGCAGCCATTCGACACGGTTGGGATTTTCCTGCCTCCAGCGCATGCCACCGTCTTCCCCATAGACCCGGATCGCAAGGTCGTTACCTTCCCCGGTCATGACCTGGGATGCGAGGAGGAGGCCCCGGGCCCCGCCGTGGAAGCGCAGGAACATCTGGCAGTCGTCGTCAAGAACGCGGCCAGGAACGACGGTGCCAAGGTCGGCATTGATAAGAGCGACGCGCAGGCCGGTGACGAACTCGGCGAGGTGGAAGGCGTGCACGCCGATGTCGGCAATGCACCCGCCCTCGCCCGAGTGCGCCGGATCGAGACGCCACTCCGCCTGCTTGCCCGTGACTGCCCCAGCGAGCCAGCCTTGGTTGTACTCGACAACTACCTTGCGCACCGGGCCGATCGCACCGGCGGCTATCCGCTCGCGCATCTCGCGTACGAGCGGATAGCCCGAGTACGTGTAAGTCAGTCCGTAAGGCACCGGATTGGCCGCAAGCGCCGCCGCTAGGTCTCGCGCTTCGGCAAGCGTCGCGGTCATCGGCTTGTCGCTCATCACCGCGATGCCTGCCGCGATTGCAGCGCTGGCGGCGGGCAGGTGATGGACGTTGGGCGTGGCGATGGTAACGAACTGGATGCCATCCTCGCGCAGGGCCTCGGCTGCCAGCATGGCCTCAATCGAGGGATAGGCGCGCGCCGGATCGATCCCGTAGCTACGCCCGGCTTCGGCGCAACGTACCCGATCGCGGCTGAAGGCGCCGGCCACGAGTTCGATCTTCCCGTCCAGTTCGGCGGCAATGCGGTGAACGGGGCCGATGAACGAGCCCGGACCCCCGCCGACAAGACCCATGCGGATGCGACTGTTCATGACACTTCCCCTCACCCGCAGTTTCCGCTTACGCTCAGTTATGAAAACGTTACCATGTTCAACATAGCCGGAAATCCTGTGTATGCGCAAGACTACCCTTGTGTGTCTTGACAAAGCGCTGTGAGTGAGGCTTTCTTAAAAAGAAAAGCTTTACATTAATGGGTCGGGATCACAGCCGATCTCGCTCAAGCAGGAATTCTCGAAAAATGATGGCGTTTGGTGTCGATCTCATCACGTTCTTCCACCCCGGATTTTGGGGGCTGGCGGACGAGCAGGAGGTCGTCGCGTACGGCAACGCGCAGCCGCGCCCCTTCTGGGACCGGATGCTCGACACGCTTGAACAAAGCGGCGTCACCGGCATCGAACTGACATTCGATCCTTTCGGCGCAAGCGGCCTGATCGCCGCCTACGGATCGCACGGCGCCGCCGCGGCCGAACTTGACAGGCGGGGTCTTTCCCTCGCCAGCGGCTTTTTTGCCGATATCGCCATCGAGGGGGGTGTCGGCGATGCCGAGACCGAAACCCGCTGGCTCGCCAAGGCTGAGGAATACGCCCGCGCTCTAGCCGGCTGGGGCGCGAGCGTCATGGTCATCGGCATGCCGATGCGGACCAGTTGGGACGCCCAGCCGCCCGTATTCGTCGACTTCGACCTTGCCAGGAAAGCCGCGGACTTCGCAAACCGCCTCGGCGCGCTGACGCTGCGGCACGGCGTGCGGCTTGCGCTTCACACCGAGGCACACTCGATGTTCTGCCAGCCCCGCGACATCGACCTGCTGCTGCTTCTCACCGACCCCGTCTTCGTCGGCTTCTGCCCGGACAGCGCGCACATCCTGCTGTCGGGCGGTGACCCCGCCGCCATCGTTGCCCGCCATGCCGAGCGGATCGTCATTGCCCATTGGAAGGACGCAACAGGTCCGATGCCGACCCACATCCCCATCGACGCACACATCCATCACGCCCATCGCGCCTACTTCTGCGCCCTTGGCGAGGGCAACGTGGACTTCGAGGCCTGGGGCTCGGTGATGGCCTTGAGAACCGCCCAGAAGTGGGCCATCCTGGAGATCGACGCCGTGCCCGATCCCCTCTCTGAAACCCGCAAGTCGCTCGCCTTTGCCCGCAAAGTGCTGGCAGGCATGGCGCCCATCGGCATCCCTGCATGAGCGGCGCAGGCGGGTTGAACGGCGCGGCACTCTCCTGGCGTGAAAAGCTCAGCTACGCGCTGGGCAACTTCGGCATCAATCTGCCGTTCGGCATGACCAACGCCTACCTGCTGTACTTCTACACCGACATCTACGGGGTCGGTGCCGGCACCGTCGCCTCGCTGTTCCTGATCGCGCGCTGCGTCGATGCGGTGTTCGACCCGCTCATGGGCCTGCTGATTGATCGCACCGACACCCGATGGGGCAAGCACCGGCCTTTCCTGCTGTGGCTGGCTTTGCCTTTTGCGATATGCGGCGCCATCGTGTTCTGGGCGCCGCCGCTGGACGGCTGGGAAAAGATCGCCTTTATTTTCGCCAGTTACACCCTGATGGGCATCCTCTATTCGGCGGTCAGCTTGCCGCTGAACTCGATGCTGCCCACACTGACGCGCGACCCGCGGCAGCGCAACACCGTCAACGCCCTTCGCGAAGTGATCGGCTCGTCGGCCACGGTGGGCATCGGCTACGCGGCGCTGCCGCTGATCAAGACGTTCAGCAACGGCGATGAGGCGCACGGGTTCCTCGTGCTTGCCGCGATCACCGGGGTCATAACCCTGGTGTGCATGCTCAACGCCTTCGCCAACACGCGCGAGCGGGTGGAAGTGGATGCCAGCGTTGCCAGGCTGACCACCGCACAGTCGCTCAAGGCCACCAAAGGCAACTGGCCCTGGATCGCGACGATGCTGGTCAATTTCTTCTTCTGGATCGGGTTCACCGGCCACATCCAGTCCTTCGTCTACTTCGCCGGCAACGTGCTGGGCAAGGCCGAGTTCACCTCCACGCTGATGCTGACGATGCTGGCCGTGCTGGTCGGCACTGGCTTCGCGGGCCTTTGCGCGAACGCTATCGGCAAGCGCACAACGGGCGTTATCGGGGCGGCCATCGCCGCGATTTTCACCGGGCTGATCCCGCTGTCGAACGACCATGCCTGGCTGATTGCCACCAACGTCGTCGCGTACATGGGACAGGGCCTGATCGGGGGGCTGCTGTTCTCGCTGATGGCGGACGCGGTGGACTATGGCGCATGGCGCTCAGGCTACCGGGCGCAGGGATTTCTGTTCGCCGCCTCCAGCTTCGGCGTCAAGCTGGGCATGAGTGTGGGCGGCGGAGCGGGGGCATGGTTCCTGAGCCTTGCCGCCTACGATGCCAAGGCCGCCCCTACGCCGGACGTGATCGCGGCGGTCATCGCCGGCCACGTCTGGCTGCCTGCCTCGAGCTACGCCGCGATGGGCGTCGCCCTGCTGCTGTTCCGCTTCCCGCCCGCCTACGTTAACCGCAAGATCGAGCCCTGAAATGCGTGACCACTTCGATTACATCATCGTTGGCGCCGGTTCGGCCGGCTGCGTCCTCGCCGACCGGCTGAGCGCAGATGGCTCGAAGCAGGTGCTCCTGCTGGAAGCGGGCGGGCGCAACGAAGAACTGATGGTCCGCATGCCGCGCGGCATGATCAAGATCTGGACCAAGCCGACATGGTACTGGCCCTTCCCGGCCGAGCAGCAGGGCGAGCGGCCTGCCGGCGAGACCTGGTACTACGGCCGGGGGCTGGGCGGATCGAGCGCGGTCAACGGCACCTGGTACTTCCGGGGTCAGCCGCGCGACTTCGACGCGTGGGAAGCGCAGGGCAACACCGGCTGGAATTGGGCCGAGATCGAGCGCTGCTACCGCGAACTGGAGGACTACCGTGGCGCGGGATACGCCCAACGCGGCCGGGGCGGCCCGCTGCAGGTTACGAACGTGCCGCAGGGCGATGCCGTGATGACCCGCGCGATCCTCGATGCGGCGCGCGAGGCCGGCATTCCCGTGCTCGCGGACGTGAATACACCCAGCACACAAGTCGCCGGGCCGACCCAGCAGACGGTGGATGCGCGCGGCGCCCGCGTTACGGCCTACACGGCGTTTCTCGCAAACGCCGGCAAACGCGCGAACCTCACGATCCGCACCGGCGCGCTGGTACGCCGCGTCACTTTCGCGGCCACCCGGGCGACTGGCGTTCTGGTCGAACTGGACGGCAAGGAAATCACCTTCACCGCCGCACGCACGATCCTGACGGCAGGCGTGCTCCAGACACCCAAGCTTCTCCAGCTGTCCGGCATCGGCCCCGCCGACGTGCTGGCGCGGCACGGCATCGAGGTGGTCCACGAAAATTCCCATGTCGGGCGCCACATGAACGAGCATATGATGGTCTCGCTCTCGTGGCGACTGCGGCAACGGCGCGGGCTCAACCACCACTTCCGGGGCTGGCGCGCTTATATGCACGGGCTGCGCTATCTTCTGGGCGGCAAGGGGCTGATGGCCACGCTGTTGCCCGAAGTGTCCGTCATGGCTTCTATCGAGGCCGACCCGGACTGGCCGGACCTGCAGATCGGCATCTCCCCGTACTCCATGGCAGCCTCCGAGGACGACAAGCCCGAGGCCGGACGTGGTCGGACCGAACCCGAGCCTGGCATTACCGCAACCGCATTCTGCCTGCGCCCCAAAAGCCACGGCTACGTCGAGCTTGCGTCGATCGATCCCGCCGCTCCGCCGCGCCTGGTGCCGCAGTGGTTCTCCGCCCCGGAAGACCGCGTGACGATCCAGCGCGCGATCCGCAAGGTGCGCGCAATAATGGCCCAGCCCGCGCTCGCCCGGTACCTTGGCCCGGAAGCCGTCCCCGGTCCCTCGGTCGAGAGCGACGAGGAAATCCAGAAGGCGGCCAACTGGATGGTCTCCACCGGCCTGCACGGCACCGGCACGTGTCGCATGGGCCCTGTCGGAGAGGGTGTCGTCGATGCGGGCCTGCGGGTCCACGGCGTATCGGGCCTTTACGTGGCGGACTGCTCGGCGATGCCGACGGGGATCTCGGGCAACACCAATGGCCCGGCGATGGCCTTCGCCTGGCGCGCGGCAGAGGTGATTGCGGCGCAATAAGCCGGCCTGGGCTGGCGAAATGCGAACCTTGCAACGCTGGCGCTTGCCGCGGGGCAATCGCAAATGTAACGTTTACATCGAATGGCGAACATCAAGGACATTGCCCGGGTAGCGGGCGTTTCGGTGGCGACGGTGTCGCGTGCGTTGAGCCAGCCGTCGCTGGTGCGCCCCGCCACCATTGAGCGGATCGAAGTGGCGATCGCCGACCTCAACTACGAGCCCAATCACCTCGCTGCGGGCCTGCGCCGGCAACGGAGCGACAATGTCATCGTCGCGGTGCCAAGCATCTACAACCCGTTCACCTCCGCTTTCGTGGAGGGGATCGAGAACGTGGCGCGCGCCCACAAGATGCGCGTCCTGCTCGGGATCACCGAAGGCGACAGCGATACGCTCAACAAATATGTCGCGATGATCGCGGGCAAGCAGGCCGATGGCATGATCCTGCTGGAGCGGAACTTGCCCGACATCGTCCGCAAGCCCCCTGCGAAAGGCAAGATGCCGCCGTTGGTGGCCGCCTGCGAGTATCCGCCTGACATTACCTTGCCCCGCGTGCGGATCGACAACCATGAGGCGAGCGCGCTCATCGTCGGTCACCTCGCCGAACTCGGCCACCAGCGCATCGCCGCGATCACCGGGCCTCTCGACCAGTTCATGTCGAAGGATCGGCTCTCGGGCTACAAACTTGGCCTGCTGCGCGCGCGGCTTGAGTATGACGAAGCGCTGGTCGCCAATGGCGACTTCTCGCTCCAGTCGGGTTTCGACGCGATGGTGCGCCTGCTGGACGGCGGCGCGGAATTCACGGCCGTCGCCTGCGCCAACGACGAAATGGCGCTGGGCGCCCTCAGCGCCCTTCAGCAACGCGGCTTCGGCGTGCCTGACGAGATGTCGGTTGCGGGTTTCGACGACTTGCGTTTCGGCGCCTTCGCCAGCCCGCCGCTCACCACCATCCACATCCCGACCGTTGAAATCGGCGAGGCGGCGATGCGCCTGATGCTGGACGTGCTGCTGCAGCCGGATGACGTCCAGCCCTCTCGTGAAGTCATTCTTCCGCACCGCCTGATCGTGCGCCAGTCTACCGCGGCACCGCGCAGGCGCAAGCGCAAGTAGCGGGGGTCAGGCCGCAGGGCGCGCCAGCCGCGCCTCCACTTCGCGCGCCACGGCGAGCAACCGCCGATCGCCGTACCGAGGCGCCACGAGTGAGACGCCGATTGGCATGCCGCCCTCTCCACGTGCCAGTGGCAGGTTGACCACGGGCGCGTGCAGCAAGGTCCAGGGCTGGTTGAATTTCGGCTCCCCGGGCGATCTGCCCAGCGGCGCGATGCCCGGCGCGCTGGGCGCCAGCACCGCATCCAGGCCAACAATAGCCCGCTCGAACCCGGTTCGTGCTACCGCTGCGCGGTCGTGCGCCTCGCGCAGACGCGCGTTGGGGTAAGTGGCAAGGGCATCGACCCGCAGGTGAAAATCGGGGTGCAGCAGGTCAGGGCGTGTGCGCGCAAGGCTGAGGAAAGCGGCGGCGCCTTCGCGGAACAGGATCGCGCGGTGGTCGTCGTTCAGGTGCGCAAATTCAGGGAGTTGCGAAACTTCGGCCGTGACGATGCCGGCTTTGGCAATGGCAGCGACAACGTTCTCGAAGGCGGCCTGGCCGCCGGGCGTCATCTCGTCCCACCAGGGCGTGCGAAACACGCCGACGCGCAAAGGGCCGGCGCCAAGCGGCTGCGCGTCTGCGAACCCGTAGACTTCGCAGACGCGGTCGCACAGGTCGAGGTCGCGCGCGTACCAGCCTACGGTGTCGAGGCTGTTGGCATAAACCTTCACCCCTTCCCTGCTGACGAGGCCCCAGGTCGGCTTGAAGGCGTGAATCCCGCAGAAACTGGCGGGCCGGATGGTCGATCCGCCGGTCTGCGTCGCCAGCGCGAGGGGCACATGACCGTCCGCCACCGCTGCCGCCGACCCGGCTGACGAACCGCCGGGCGTGCGCGCGAAGTCATAAGGATTGGCGGTGGCCGCATTGCGCCCGGCGGCGGCGAATTCGGTGGTATCGGTCTTGCCGATGATGACGGCGCCGGCCGCCCGCAGGGTCGCGACGCACGGCGCATCTTCGGTGGCGACGTTGCCAGAATATAGCGGCGAGTTGTGGGTCAGGGGCATTTTGGCGACGGATATGACGTCCTTTACCCCCACGCAGATGCCACCCAGCGGGGCATCGTGGGCACTTGGCGCGTCCTGGGCTGCGGCTGCCGCGATAGCGCCGGCGTCATCGACATGGAGCCAGGCCCTCACTTGCGCATCGCGCTCACCAATGCGCTGCAATGCAGCATGGACATGCGCGAAGGCGGAGGCGTAAGGGGGTCCGGGCATGAAACAGCAGTTCCCTTGTCTAAATGCGGGCGCGTCCCGCGCGCTGCCATTTGTGACTACCGGCTTGGTTTGTGTAAAGCATTACATTATGCAGCGCATCCGATGAGTCAGCCTGCCTATACCTCCGCCCCCACCCCCACCATCGCGCCCTCGATCGCCGGAGCGCTGGCGACGACGACGACGATCCAGATCCTCTCCACCGTCACGGCGCTCGCGCTTACCGGCATCGCCCCGCTGGTGGCGGCCGATTTCGGCCTGGCGCCCCATTATGTCGGCTATCAGATCAGCATCATCTACGCGGCCGGCACCCTTGCCTCGGCTGTGGCGGGCACCCTGATCCAGCATCGCGGGCCAGTGCAGGTGGAACAACTAGCACTGGCCTGCTTCGGCCTTGCGCTGCTGCTGTTGACCGCAGCGACCCCACGCGTGGGGCTGCTGGCCTCGATCATCATCGGCATCGGCTATGGCGTGCAGAACCCGGCCTCTGCGCAGATACTGGGCGCTGTAACGCCGCCGCACCGACGCTCGCTGATCTTCTCGATCAAGCAGGCCGGCGTTCCCCTGGGCGGCGTGCTGGCCAGCCTGTTGCTGCCCGCCATGGCCCCGATGCTGGGCTGGAAGCTCGCGCTCGCCGTGCTCGCCGTGCCGTGTTTCGCGATGATTGGCGTGCTCGCGCTGAAAGGCGGGCCGCCGCGTCCCGAACGCCCGGCCACCATCGCGCTCTGGCCCAATTTCCTTTACGAACAGCGCCTTGTGTGGGGAAGCGGACCGCTGCGCGCGCTGGCACTCATCGGCTTCTTCTACTCCTCGCTGCAGCTGTCGCTTTCCGCCTTCACCGTCGTTATGCTGGTAGACCACGGCTGGTCGCTGGTGCACGCCGGCCTCGTCGCGGCCTCGGTGCAGGCCTGCGGCGCGCTGGGCCGCGTCTCCTGGGGATGGCTGGGCGATCGCTTCGGCGGCTTTCAGGTCCTTGCGCTGATCGGCGCCGTGTCTACAGGCTGCATGATCGCGCTGTGGCAACTCGACGCGCTGCCTGTGATCGTGCAGGCGAGCGTGCTTTGCCTGTTCGGCTTCTGCATGAGCGGCTGGAACGGCGTGGTTCTTGCCGAATGCACCCGACATTGCGCGCCTGCGGATGCGGGGCGCGTGATCGGCGGGTCGCTGGTCTACACGTTCATCGGCGTAATGATCGGTCCGGCGACGATGGCGACGATCTACACGGCCTGCGGCGATTATGGGACGAGCTTCCTGCTGGTCAGCTGGGTCGCGGCAGCGGGCGCGCTGATCGCTGCGCGCGCCGCGGCGCGCGGCTAGACTGCCCCGTTCCGGGCCGACTTTGGCCGCCGGTTCCGCCGTCGCGCTTCACGCGGCCAATGGGCCCCGTTTCATCCGCCAGCGAAAGGGCCAGCCGCGCCAACTGCGCGACTGGCCCGAAGTCATGGTGGCCCGGTGGAGAGAGTCTTGGGACCGTCAGGCCGGAGGGCTCAAACCGCGGCCATATGATCGGCCCGGCAGGCCATCAGCGGTTGAATCTTCTGGCCGAAGTCCTCGATACCCTGCTCGAAGTCGTCGAACGTCAGCATGATGCCCTTGGTGCCGGGGATGGCGGCGGCTTCGTCAAGGAGCTTCGCAACGGTTGCAAACGACCCGACGAAAGTGCCTATGTTAAGGTTCACCGCGCCTTCGGGAAGGTTGATATGGCGCGCGGTCGAGCCCGCGCCGGCGGTGGTGTCGGCGCTGCCCTGGTCGCTCATCCAGGCGAGCGCGTCGACGTCGGCGCCCTCACGGTAGCTCTCCCATTTTGCCAGGGCAATTTCGTCAGTCTCGGCCGCTATCACCATGCACAGGATGTAGGCGCCGACATCGCGGCCGGTCTTCGCCGCCGCCTCGACCAGCGCTTCCACCTGCGCGCGGTGCTGGGTGGGTTTGTTGATGCCGCCGGCAGTGATGAAGTTGTAGTCGCCGTAGTTGGCGACGAACTCCATGCCGCGCGCGGACTGGCCGGCCCCGACGATCTCGATCCGGCCCTCCGGCTTGGGAAGGAGCTGGCAGTCCTCCATCGTGAAATGCCTGCCCTTGAGGTCGGAGCGACCTTCGCCCCACAGGTCCTTCATGACCTGCACGTACTCGCTGGCATAGTCGTAGCGGTAACCGAAGTAGGCGTCGCCCGGCCACATGCCCATCTGGTCGTACTCGCCCTTGGCCCACCCGGTGACGATGTTGACACCGAAGCGGCCAGGCGCGACGGAATCGATGGTGACGGCCATGCGCGCGACCATTGCGGGCGGCAGGGTCAGGATCGCAGTGGAGGCGAACAGCTTGATCTTGCTGGTAACAGCGGCGAGCGCGCTCATCAGCGTGAAGCTTTCCAGGTTGTAGTCCCAGAACTCGGTCTTGCCCCCGAAACCGCGCAGCTTGATCATCGACAGCGCAAAGTCGAAGCCATAGCCTTCAGCGGCCTGCACCAGCTTTTTGTTCATGGCGAAGCTGGGCTTGTACTGCGGCGCGCTGGCGGAAATCAGCCAGCCGTTGTTGCCGATGGGAATGAACAGACCGATATCCATGGGCTTACTCCTGGGTTGGAAGGATCAGGCAAGTGGGGAAGGCGGGGAGGGTATGCGCGCCAGCCACGGCGTCGCCTGTTCGTAGGCGAAACCCGCCCGCAGCAGGGACTGCTCGGCGTTGGGCGGGCCGATCAGCTGAAGCGCCAGCGGCAATCCGCGCGTGTCGAACCCCATCGGCGTGACCAGTGCGGGAAAGCCCAGCATGGAGACCGTGCGGGTCAGCGCAGAAAGCTCGGCCACCATCGCCTGCATCGCCGCGCCGCCGTTCGCGCCGACGTCATCAGCCAGCGGCACCGGCATCCGCGCGGCGGGCGTGAGCAACAGGTCGACCTTGCCGAATGGCCCGGCCAGCATGTCGCACTGCGCCACCTTGCGCGCGCTGAGCGCCGCCAGGTACTGTGCCCGGCTGATGACGGCCCCGGCTTCAAGCCGGTTGCGCACCTGCTCTCCAAAGTCCTGCGGCCGTTCCGCCAGGTTGCGGGCGTGAAAGGCGGCGGCTTCGGGCGCCCAGATCTGGGCAGCGATCTCGGGATACCCGGCGTGATCGGGAATGGCGACGTCGATTACCTGCGCGCCGAGTTCGGCGAAAATCTGGCGCGCAGCGCTAAAAGGGGCGGCAACTTGGGGGTGCAGGTCTTCGGTAAGGTAATGCGCGGGAACCCCGATAGTCAGGCCCGCGCAGTCCAGCGTAAGGCCGGCCTCATAGTCGTGGCCCGACCCCGTCAGCACCGTCATCAGCCGAGCGAGCGCGCGGCTCGACGTCGCCAGCGGACCGGCAGTGTCGAGCGTGTGTGACAGCGGCATCATCGCCTCGTCCGGGAGCAGGCCGTTGGTTGGCTTGAGACCCGCAACGCCGCAGAACGCTGCAGGCAAGCGCACCGAGCCGCCGGTGTCCGAACCGAGCGCGCCGGTGATGATCCGTGCGCCGACGGCAGCGCCGGAACCAGACGACGATCCGCCGGAGATTGCCGCCGCGTTCCAGGGATTGGCGCAGCGACCGAGGTGGGCATTGTGGCCGGTCGGCCCCATCGCGAACTCGGCCATGTGGAGTCGCCCGATGGTGATCGCGCCCGCCGCCTCAAGCCGCGCGATCAGCGGCGAAGTAGCCTGCGGCACGTGGCCGCGCCAGATCAGCGAGCCGGCCTCAGTCGGTATTCCGGCGCGGAAGAACATGTCCTTGTGGGCGAGCGGCACGCCGTGCAGCGGACCGCGAAGCGTACCTTGCGCGCGCTCCTGGTCGCATGCCCGGGCCTGTGCGAGCGCGGCTTGCGCTTCCAGAGCGACAAAGGCGTTGAGGCCGCTCCATTGCTGCGCGCGGTGGAGCGCATTTGACACCACCGCCTCGGCGCTCAGGCTGCCTTGCGCGATGGCTTCGGCGATCTGGACGAGATCGTTCATGGCCATCGACCCTCATGTGCCATGGCCATGGGCAGGATGTCCCCGCCCCTCGCGCTTGCGGGGGGCGGGGTGGCAGGCGCCGAGGCATCGGGAGGAGAGATCGATGCCACGCGCCTGTCCTTAGAACGCGTAGGATAGCCGCGCGCCGTATGTACGCGGCGGCGCGAACTGGACGAGGTACGCGCCCGCGTAGCCGGCCTCCGCATTGGCGGTCAGTATCGTGTTGTTCTCGATGTTGCGCACATAGGCGGTGATCGAGAACGGTCCGTTGTCAGGCACGTAGGTGATCTGGGCGTCGCTCTTCCAGTAGGCGCCCTGCTGCTCGGCGGGCGTGTTGTAGAACGTGAAGTAGGTCTTGGTCTGGTAGCGGGTCTGCACGCGCGGAGTTAAAGTGCCACCCAGCAGGTGGAAGTCATGCTGGATGCCGCCGGAAAGCGTCCACTCCGGCGCCTGTGTCAGGCGGTTGCCGGACAGGTCCGCGGCGGCAGGGCAGCTTGCGGCGGTGACGGTGCAGAAATCGGTATACTTCGCATCGAGCCAGGCCACATTGGCATCGATGCGCGTGTCAGGGGTGACCAGCCAAACCGTTTCGAGTTCCGCGCCCAATACCCGGGCCTTGCCTGCGTTCAGCGTGTAGACCAGCGCCGTGGCAGGATCTTCCTGCTGCGTCTGCAGGTCCGAGTAGTCGTAGTAGAAGCCGGTCAGGTTGACCTGCAGCGCGTCGTTCAGGAAGCGGTTCTTGGCGCCGATCTCGTAGGAGACGATGGTTTCCGGGCCAAATGACGAGTTAGTGGTATAGCCGCCCGCCTTGTATCCCTTGTCGACCTTGGCGTAGAGCAGGTTATCCGGCGTCACCTGGTAGTTGAGGCCAAGGTGCCAGGTGACCTGATCGCCCGAGTAGTGGTTGTCGAGAACGGAATAAGCGCCGGCGATGTCATTGAAGCCGACCTGGTACTTGTTGTCCTTGGTGTAGCGGATGCCTGCCTCGGCCTTGAGCTGGTCGGTCAGGTCGTAGCCGACTTGCGCAAAGACGGCCTTGGATTTGCTGCCTACGTCATAGTCGAAGGTGTAGAAGTTGAACGGATCGGTCGCCAGGCCATGCACCTGGAAAAAGGTGTCTAGCGCGTCCGTCTCCTTGAAGAAGTAGCCACCCAGCTGCCAGGTGAAACCGGTCTTGTTGTTCGAGCTGAGGCGCAGTTCGTAGTTCTGGTCCTTGACGTCCTCGTTCTGCTGGAAGCCGTAGTTGTATTCGGTCCCGCCATCCTGGTCGTTGTCACGGTTGAGCGTGGACTTCTGATAGCCACCGAAGAAGCTTAGCGTCGCAAAGTCCATGTCGTAGGAGATCGCCGCGCGCACGGCCTTGGTGCGAATGCGGGTGTAGCCCTGATGGTTGAGCGCGAAGGTCTTTGCGGAGCCGATGTCGAGCGAACCGTCGTCACGCACGTCAGAATAGGGGATGCCCTTGATGACCGAACCGACACCGTCGACCCGCGTCATTTCGCCGGTTAGCAGGATCGAGAGCCGCTCGGTGGGGGTCCAAAGGGCATGTAGGCGACCACCGGTGACGTTGCCATCGTCACCATCCTTGAGGCCGGGGTTGTTGCGATAGCCTTCGTGGGTCTTGCGCGTGCCTGCGACACGGAACGACAGCGTGTCGCTGACCGGGATCGTCGCACCGAGATCGAAGTTGAGCGTGCCGTAGTTTCCGATCTCGGCGGCGGCGTCCAGCTTCCAGTCATCGGTCGGCTTGACCGACGCGATGTTGACAGCGCCCGCCGTGGCGTTGCGGCCATAGAGCGTGCCTTGCGGCCCACGCAGTACTTCGATGCGATCGATGTCGAACAGCGCCGCATTGAGTGCAAAGGCACGCTGAAGATAGAAGTTGTCGACGCTGACGGCGACGGCAGGATCACCGGTTTCCGAGTAATCGCGGCTGGATACGCCGCGGATGGTGATCAGGGTATTCGCATTGTTCTGGGCAATGTTGACGGTTGGCGCGATGTTGGACAGCGCGTTCACGTCGGCAACACCGTTCCTTGCCAGCTCCTCGCCGGTCGCTACGGTCATCGCGATGGGAGTGCTTTGTACATTCGTTGGCCGTTTCTCAGCCGTAACGACGATGTCGCCCAGTCCTTCAGAGGACGACGCAGAGGGGGGCACGTCCTGTGCGAGCGCAGGATGGGCCATGGCAACGGCGAGCATGGACACGCCGACAGCTAGCGGAAAACGCTTGAGCAACACAAATACTCCCTGAATGACGTGAATGATTGTCGTTTTCATTACAATGACCGATTCGCGAGCGATTGCAAGTGGGTCATCGGTCAGGAAGTTGCGTGAGACCCCCGTGGTATTGATTTATCGAAACATTTTTGCGAATTCGCGTGCATAACGATTTCATTGAGCGCCGATCTTGTGCCGCCACTGCGGGCCAAAGAACGCGCCAACGTTGGTGATTTCAGGACGGCGCGCGAGAGGCTTTAGACAGGCGGCATGACCTGGGAGAATTTTCCGCCACTTTGGGAATGAGAGCATCCGCTTGAGCCAGCGCAACCAAAGGGTCTTCATGCTCTCGCCAGTTTTTGTAAACGTTATCATTAAGCAAGGGCGTTGACTGGAATAGCGCCATGCGGAGATGCGAGGCCACGCGCGCGCAGCAGCAGGGTCAAGCTCAGTGTCAAATCGTGTAAGCCTGCGCTGCCCTACTTCCCACTGACGAGGTCTTGAGGACATGCCCGGCAAATCCATTTTGGCCGTCCAACTCGCCATCACCGCAGGCGTGCTGGTACAGCTGGTACCCACCGCGAGGGCGGACGAGGGCACGGCGGTGCAGGCTCCCTCTCCCACCCGCATCCTGGATCGCAAGGCCGCGCAGCGCCTGCGCGCGAACAAGGGCCTGACGCTGCAGTGGATCGACTGGGGTAATTCGCGCGGCAGCGCTTACGTGCGAACCGAAGGCGGGGCTTGGACGCTGCGCGGCGCAGAGGCGGAGGCAGACGGGCCGGGCCGCCTGCTGCTCGATGGCACGATCACCGAGATCGGCGCGGACTACTTCACTTTCACCGGCCGCATCCGCATCCGCGATACGCCCGACGCGGGGCGCGTGTGCGACAAGAACAAGACCTGGCACTTCGCGATCACCCAGAAGCGTTCCTACTACCGCCTGCGCGAGTTCGAATGGTGCGACGGCCTGACTGACTACATCGACATCCACTTCTGAGCGCGGACCGGCGGCGCGGGCACGTTCAATGCGCCGTTCTGGATGTCCAAAGCGCGCGTCCTTATGGTCAATGACCTTCAGGACGGCGCGAAGCTGGCTACCCTCTCCCGTGATCGTCCCATCAAAAGCGTGTAGCTGACCAGCGCCAGCGTGAAGCCCACGAACCAGGCGTAGACATAGATACCGGACCAGAAGCCGCCGACGAACCCGAAGCTGTGCGGCGCGGCGGCTTTCAGAAAGCCGGGCAGGTTGGGCAGCACGCCCAGGGCAAAGGCAAACAGGGCCGCCGGGTTCCAGCCGCCCCGATAGCTGTAGGCGCCGTGCTCGCGATAGAGGTCCGCCACATCGAGATGCCTGCCGCGAACCAGCCAGTAGTCGGCGATCAGGATGCCGGCGATGGGCCCCAGCAGCGCGCCATAGCCGGTCAGCCATGTGAAGATGTAGCCATCGGTCGTCGCCAGCAGCTTCCACGGCATCATCGCCAGCCCGATGGTCGCGGTAATGAGCGCGCCGGTGCGGTATGAAATCTTGGAGGGCGAGAGCGAGGCGAAATCGTATGCGGAACACACCAGATTGGCCGCGATGTTGCACGACACGGTATCGACCGCGATGACGATGAGGCCGAGCAGCACGAACGGCCCCGCCATGGTGCCCGCCAGCGCGACCGGATCCCAGATCGCATGGCCGTAGATGACGACGGTGGCGGACGTGGTCATCACGCTGATGAGGGCGATCAGCCCCATGGTCGGCGGCAGGCCCAGCGTCTGGCCGATCACCTGATCGCGCTGGCTGCGCGCGAAGCGGGTGAAGTCCGGGATGTTGAGCGCCAGCGTGCCCCAGAAGCCCACCATTGCGGTGAGGGTGGGCAGGAAGACGGTCCAGAACTGCCCTGCTTTCGCACCGCCCGGCGCAAAGGCCGAAGGCGCGGCAAATATGGGGCCAAGGCCACCCGCCTTGTCCAGGGCCCACCAAAGCAGGGCGAGGCAGGCGACAATCTTGAGCGGGGCGGTCCACGTCTCCAGCCGGCGGATGGTGTCCAGCCCCTTGCGCACGAAGAAAAGCTGCACCCCCCAGAACGCGAGGAACGCGATCAACTGGCCCGCGCCAATATCGACGAAGGGCAGCATCGTGCCGCGCAGGTCGGCGCCGGCGAAGATGCCCAGCAGGGTCAGCAATGCCTCTCCGCCGATCCATGTCTGGATGCCGTACCACCCGCAAGCGACGAGGGCGCGGGCCATAGCTGGCAGCCGCGCACCATGCGTGCCGAAGGAAGAGCGGACGAGAACCGCGAAGGGCACGCCATAGCGCGCGCCGGGGTGCGCGATCAGCAGCATCGGGATGAGGATGATGACATTGCCGAGGAGCACCGTGGCCGTGGCCTGCAGCGCCGACATACCCTGCTCGATCAGGCTGGAGGCCAGCATCCAGGTCGGCACCGCGACGATCATGCCCACCCACAGCGCCGCGAAATGATACCAGGCCCAGGTACGCTGGCTATCGCTGGTCGGGGCGAGATCCGCATTCCAGAGCGTGACGTCGTTCGTGTTCACCAGATACGCTCCCCAATGCTTCGTGATGACGGTGTGACGGCGTGAAATTGTATGATCGCGACCGCGAAAAATCCGGTTTGGGGCTACCCCGCTCACGGCTTATGCGGCCCGATTGCCCCCGACGTGCTGGCGGCTTTTCATCAGCGGCTGGATCTTCGTGCCGAATTTTTCGATGCCCTCCAGAAAGTCGTCGAAGGTGACAAGCACGCCCCCCGTGCCTGGGACGGCTGCCATTTCGTCCAGCATTGCCGCCACGTTCTCATACGATCCTACCAGAGTTCCCATGTTCAGGTTCACGGCTGATGTTTCATTGCTCATCTGGCGGGTATTCGTGGTGGCGGAGACATTGTTCGCGGCGCTCTGGTCGGTAAGCCACGCCAGCGCATCGAGGTCGGCGCCCCGGCGATAATGGTCCCACTTGGCCATCGCCGCGTCATCCGTTTCTTCGGCGATGATCATGATGAGTACGAAGACATCGACCGAACGCCCGGTCTTTTCAGTGGCGGCGGCAAGCCGGACATTGTTGCTGGCGAACGCCGTCGGCGTATTAACGCCTTTGCCGAAACAGAAGGCGTAGTCCGCCCATTTCGCGGAGAAGGCGAGCCCTTCGTCGGATGAGCCGGCGCAGATGATCTTCATGTCGCCGCGCGGGATGGGGGAGACCCGGCAGTCCTCCATCTGGTAATAGTCACCTTTGAAGTTCGACACGCCTGTTGCCCACAGGTCGCGCAGGATGGCGGCATATTCGTCCAGCATGTCATAGCGATTGCTGAAATGCCGGTCGCCCGGCCAAAGGCCCATCTGGTCGTATTCCGCCTTCTGCCAGCCGGTCACCAGGTTGATGCCGAACCGGCCGTGGCTGATCGAATCGATGGTAGAGGCCATGCGCGCGACGATCGCGGGCGGCAGGGTCAGCGTCGCGGCGGTCGCGTATATCTTTATGCGCTGCGTCACGGCGGCCAGACCGGCCATCAACGTGAAGCTCTCCAGATTATGTTCCCAGAACTGGGTCTTGCCGCCAAAGCCGCGCAGTTTGATCATCGACAGGATGAAATCGAACCCGTGGTGTTCGGCCCGGATCGCGATCTCCTTGTTGAGCTCGAACGTCGGCATATATTGCGGCGCCGTCTCGGAGATGAGCCAGCCATTGTTGCCGATGGGAGTGAACACGCCGATCTGCATTTCTAGTCTCCTCGCGCGGCCATGCCCGACAGCCAGTCGCGCACGATCGTGTTGAACTGGTCGGGACACGTGACGTTGCAGCCGTGGCCACCGGTGGGCATGCGGGCGATGCCGGAACCTGCAATTCCCGCATGCAGCCGGTCCGAACACAGGGCGGGAACCAGCACGTCGTCGTCAGCGACGATGACGAGCGTTGGGGTCATGATCTCGCCAAGGCGGTCGTCGATGTCGAAAGCCATCAGTGCCTGTGCCCGCGCGCGAAGCGTGGCGGCGCCCTGGAATGTCTCCACCTGTTCGGCCAGTTGCGCCTGGAGCCGGGCATCGTTGCGCGTGACCCAGTTTGCCGGAAAGAGAAACACCGGCTGGGCGCGGAAATAGGCTTGCGGACCGCCCTGTTCGAGGACGGCCAGCCGCATCTCGATGCAGCGGCGGAAATGGGGATTGGGCCGTGACCAGCCGTTGACCAGTATCAGGCCGCCCAGCTGTCCGGGCGACCGCAGGGCCAGGGCGAGGCCGGCGAGCGCGCCTGCGGCATGTCCGATGATGACGGGCCGCTCCAGCCGCAAGGCGTCGATCAAAAGAGCCAGATCATCAGCCAGAAAGTCCGCATCCACCGTGTCCGGCATTGCCCGGTCGCTGCGCGCCGTGCCGCGATGATCGTAGATGTGGACGCAAAAGGCGTGGGCCAAAGCATCGATGTTGGGATGCCAATAGTCTCCCGCGCCGCCCAGCCCTGCCGAAAGGATCAGCGCGGGCAGGGCGGGATCGCCATGACGCTCCCAGTATATGCCGGCGGTACGCGGCATTCAGGCGGCCGCCGAGCCGATACAGGCGACGCTCGCCACCTCGACCAGGCATTCGGGCCGCACCAGTCCGACCTGCACGCAAAAGCGTGCCGGCTTGTCACCGGGGAAATACGCACCATACACCGCGTTGATCGCGGGATAATCTGCCCAGTCCTTGAGGAACACATGGTTGAAGGTGACGTCGGCCATGGTCGCGCCGGCAGCCTCCAGCGTGATGCGCACGGACTCCAAGACATGCCGGGTCTGCGCCGCCGCGTCGCCGACGTGCAACACGGTGCCGTCCTCACCAAGCGCCAGCATGCCGGCCACGAAAACCATGCCGTTCGCCTTGGTGCCACAGGAATACGGCGCGATCGGGGTTGGGAACTGCGGCGGATTGATGGCTTCAAATGGCATGCGTGTGTCCTTCCGGGCTTGGTGTTTCAATGGCGTTGGCCTGGTGCGCCCAGCTGCAGAAGGCATCAACGGTGGACACCCATCCGAAGAACGTCTCGACATTGTAGAGCGTCGCCTCCTGCAGGAAGGCCGGGCCAAGATGATGCGTCGCATCGCCCAGCAGCACTCCGAAATATTCGAGGTGAAAGCCATCGCGCAGCGTGCTTTCGACGCAGACGTTGGTCGCGATGCCCACGAACACGAGGTTGCGGATGCTGCGCGAGCGCAGGACGCTGTCGAGCTGGGAGTTGAAGAAGGCGCTGTACCGGGTTTTAGCTACGCAGATGTCGCCTGGCTGGGGCGCCAGCGCATCGACGATCGCATAGTCCCAGCCCCCGCGTGCAAGCAGCTTGCCCGACAATTCGGGACGCCGGCGCATGGTCTTCAAGGCATTGGATTTGTGCCAGTTCGGAGAGCCGGGTCCGCCCGCCTCCACATAGTCCCGATCCCACCCGTTCTGCAAGTAGACGATCTGGATGCCGCCCGCGCGGGCCGCGTTCAGCACGCGGTCGATATGTCCTATGGTTGCCGCAGCGCCCGATATGTCGAAGCCGGCCAGATCGACATAGCCGCCCGGCGAGGCATAGGCATTCTGCATGTCGATCACGATCACGGCGGTCTCGGCATGCCTGATATCGAGGGGCTCCGGTCGGGCGGGCAGAACTGATTGCACAGACATGGGCACGCTCCTTTGAATCCCAAAAGCACTGCCGCCGGGCGGAAATGACGATGGGTTCGATCCTGGCCAACGTAGTGTGGACCAGAGGATATCGCCCACCCGCAAGGCGTTGCCTTCAAGGTCGAGCGGGACTGACTGGAGCAAGGTGCCCCATTTGCAGGGCGAGGATCAAGCTGGCGTGCAAGAAAAAGCCGCAGCGCTCTTTTGCAACCCGCGTAATGAAACCGCGCCACCCGGATTGGCGCCATAGCATGCGGCATCAGCGACCGGGATGTGGCGATCAAAGCCTGGTGCCTGCCGGGTCGCACCATGACGGCCGTCCGTCAGCGCCCCACACAACGGCTCTGCCGTGCCTGGATCGGCGCGGCGAGGAGGCGAGCAGCTGCCTGCCATGCCCCGACCACGGCACGACTTGGCGGAGTGCAGCCGTTTGGACCTTATCCGAAGCGAGGCGTTATCATCCCCGAACCCTGATCCGGCCATGGCAGGGTGAGCGGAAACGGGTCAGCGCCTGCCGGCTCCACGCGGTGATGTGGACTTATCATCATGAAAGGCCGGAACCTTCGTCGCGCCCGAAACAACGGCATCCGCTGCCTGCCTCTATGCCGGCTGGGCGCGCGCTTCGTTCTGCCTCACGCGTGATTCCTTGACGGTGAGGTCGGGACGGCGTTCCGCCGCCATTGCCGTCTCGATGCCGTGGAAACAAACTTTCCGCGCCAGTGCGGCGAACCGGTTGGGGAAACGAGCCACGTATCATCCGCAACCCAGCACGCATTGCCTTGGGTTTCAGGACAGGGAGATCGACGGCCAGTTGGCGAAAACGCCCCCGATTCGACCCTCCAAATCACCCGGACCAAGCTGGACGGGGGGTGTCACCGCAAAGCCGATGTTTGCTATGTTATGCATGATTTTCGGGGTTTTTCGAGCGCGCTATCGCTTGGAAACGAAGTGCCCTGGTGCCGCTTACAGGACTCGAACCTGTGACCCCCGCATTACGAATGCGATGCTCTACCAACTGAGCTAAAGCGGCGCGCCTTGTGGGCAGGGGCGGCGTTTACATGGGGGAGGGGCGGGACGCAATTGCCTTTTTCAAGCTTCGTCCGCGGTAGAGAGATCAGACGGTCAGGGCCGCCGGATAGTCTCCGACGGCCCCTCCCTGCTCGCACCTTCAGGGGGGCGCGGTGCGATCAGGGCATCAGCACGGCGTTGATCACGTGGATCACGCCGTTGGACTGCATGACGTTGGGGATGGTGATGCGGGCCTTGCCGCCCTTGGCATCGGTCAGCCACCAGCCGCCGGCCTTGTCCTTCCAGGCCGTCAGCGTTTCGCCTTCCACCGTGGTCAGCTCGGCCTTGCCGCCGTGCGCCTTGGCGTTGGCCGCGATGTCGGCGGCGGTGAGGCGGCCCGGGACGACGTGATAGGTCAGGATCTTGGTCAGCTGATCCTTGTTCTCAGGCTTCAGCAGTGTGTCGACGGTGCCGGCGGGCAGCTTCTTGAACGCCTCGTTGGTGGGCGCAAATACGGTGAACGGACCGGGGCCCTTGAGCGTGTCGACCAGGCCTGCCGCTTTTACGGCTGCGACCAGCGTGGTGTGATCCTTCGAATTGACCGCGTTATCGACGATGTCCTTGGTCGGGTACATCGCAGCGCCGCCCACCATGGGGTTCTTGGCCTGCGCGGCAGTGCCGCCGGCGAACAGCGCGGTGGTCATCAGGGCAACGGCAAATGTGCGTGATAGGGTTTTCATGTCGGCATCCTCGTCTCGCACCCCGATTTGTGGAATGCACCGGAAGATACGCACGAGAAGCCTGTCTGGATGCAGCCCGGATCAGATGCTGGCAATTATTCCCGTCAGCACCGGCTTGCCGCTTGGGCCGGGATGCGGCGCACTGGCGGGATCTTCCATCGTGATGGCAAGCGTGGCGCCATCGTGCAGGAAAGGGCGCAGCGCCGGACGGACGGTTAGAGGCACTCCCGCACCGGCCAGCAGGCCTAGCGAGCGAGGAACGCCGTCCTCGGGGATCACCCATAGTTCAGGGCTTTTCCCATGCGCCGCCAGCGCCTGCGGGCCAACCCGCAACAGCCCGGCCTTGGGATCGTAGGCCACCGCGATCCGCGCCGCATCGCTTGCTCCGGCCAACTGGGCGACGGCGACCGGAGCTGCGGCCGATATGGCAGGCGGGGCGGGCCGTGGCAGTTGGACGGGGTTGAACGCGATGACCAGGGCAAGGCACGCGGCCACGGCGCTGGCCGCCAGTGCGCCGGCCCGCCAGGCCTTGAGACGCGCGGCGATGTTCGTGACCGGCGCCGGGGCGGCCACGCCGATCCGGGCTTCCACCGCGTTCCAGACACGGAGCGATGGCTCGGCATAAGGAATCGCGTCGAGCAGCGGCGCAAGGCGCAGGCTCCACGCTTCCACGGCGGCGGCGAAAGCCGGGTCGGACAGGCACAGCCGCAGGGCCTGGGCCCGCTCCGTCCCGTCGAGCAGATTGAGCGCGAGTTCGGCGGCAAGCGCCTCGCGGTCAGCGTCCGGGCTTTCGGGCGGCACGTCAACCATCGCCCAGGCAGCCTTTGAGCTTCATCATCCCGCGCCGGATCCAGCTTTTCACCGTGCTCAGCGGGCTCTCCACCCGGTCGGCCAGTTGCTGATACGTCAGCCCGTCCAGGAACGTGCGGCGGATCGCGTCCGCCTCGTGCGTGTTCAGACCGTCCAGACAGGCATGCAGGCGCAGGCGGAACTGGTCGTCCTCCAGCAGGCGATCGGCCAGCGGCGCGTCATCGGCGATCAGCGCCAGGCTGGCATCGCCAGTGGGCGGGGCATGGCGTTCGTGCGCGCGCTTCCAGTCCACCGCCGCGTTGCGCGCAATGGCGGCAAGCCAGCTTATCGGGCTGGCCCGCACTTCGTCGAACGCGCCGGCGCGCCGCCACACTTTGACATAGACATCCTGCAAGACGTCCTCCGCAGCCTGGGTATCTCCACAGATACGAAGGCAGATGCCAAACAGTTTCGCGGACGTCATGTCATAGACCTGGCGCAGCGCCGATGCGTCGCCAGACGCGGTCTGGCGAAGGGCCGTACTCAGCCTCTCTCGCCGCTCTGCCTGATCTGCCCCACCCCGTTCGCCCATGCTTCAGTCGTGCCCGTTTCGGGGCTCTGGATCAATCCCGAACACGCCAACGCAGGCGACAAATTGCGCCTGGGCGTGCGGGAGTCGCAGCAGCCTAGCGGCGGGCGATGATGGTGTAGATCGGGCGCACCCGGTCGCCATATTTGAAGGTGTTCCAAGTCACGGTGCTGTTCTTGAAGCCCAGGATTCCCAGGTATTCCTGCACCAGAAGGGGCGGCAGGCGAAACCAGCCATCGTTGATGCCACCGGGCTTCGCGGCGCGCGGCATGAACCGCGGCGTGCGCCTGAACCGGCTGGCGATCCGTCCGTAAGGGGAGGTGTCGGACACGATCACCGCTTCGCGTGCCAGCCTTGCGCCGTTCTGCAGCGCCAGAAACGGGTCGCGCACATGCAGCAGGATGCTGCCGAAAACGGCTATATCCACCGGCCCGATTGAGCGCGGAATGTCGTAGACCACGCCGTTCACCATTCTTGCGCTGGATTGAAACGCTTCGTGGCAAAGCCAGTAGCCGTTGTTGATCCGGCGCAAATGCTGCCGCCGCTCGGCGCGGGTGGCGTCGTGGTCATTCTCGGCAAACGGCACGATGTCCCAGTCGTAGTCGTCCGACAGATCGAAGGACACGACCTCGGCCCCGGCCTGTTCGATATGGAAGCTGAGGATTCCCGATGCCGCGCCCACGTCCAGCACCCGCTTTCCAGCAAAATCGCAATGGCCCAGATAATCGTCGATCAAGCCGCGAAGGTCCCATTCGCCCTGCACGGTGCCGTGAGCGGGGATGTCCATCGTATGATAGAAGTAGCACTCATCGAGGGACGCGATCTTGCACGGGGCGGCGTAAGGCGATGCGATCGTAGATGTCTGGTCGACAATCGTAGTGGCATTCATGATCTTTTTCGCCTTAAAAGCATCGTTACGGGATCTGTCGGATAAAGGCCTAGCGCCTACCCGCATGGATGGCTGGCAGCCTATTCATCATTGCTGCGACACCTGCGTGACAAGGATCCGCGCGCATCGTGCCGGCGGTACGCCGCCATCTGCGGTCAGACCGGCGGGGCGGGCATCAGGCCCTCGATCGCACGGGCCACGGTGGCGATGTGTTCGCTCCAGGTCGGGTTGTGCCACGTGGGCAGGCGCGCCATCTGGGCGGCGTAGGCGGGGCCTCGCGCGGCATAGTCCAGAATGGCTGCTTTCCACCCCGGGCCGTCCAGCGGGTCGATATAGTCCGGCACGTCCTCGCCCACTTCGCGCAAGGCGGGAATGTCGCTGCACAAGGCCGGGGTGCCGACCGACAGCGCTTCGGCCACCGGCATCCCGTAGCCTTCCGCGAACGAGGGCATCAGCAGCGCGCGCGCGCCGCGCAGCAGGGCGGAAAGGCGCGCATCGGAACAGCCGCTCAACTCGTCCACATGGCCGCTAAGGGCCGGGCAGCGTTCCAGCATGTCGACGATCTGCTCGTTCTCCCAGCCCCGGCGACCGATCACGACCAGGCGCGGCACCTCTTCGGGCGGTAGGGTTTCGGCCAGATGCCGCCACAAGTGCAGCAGCAGGAGGTGGTTCTTGCGCGGCTCGATCGTGCCCAGACACACGAAGTAGGGGCGCGCATCCGGGCCGCGTTCGGGCGCGGCGGGGGGCAGCGCCTCAGTGCCCAGCAGCGCCACATGCACCCGCGCGTCGGGCTTGAGCCACGGTTGCAGCGAGCGGCCGGTGGCGGCGGAATTGACGATCACCGCGTTGGCAGTGGCGGCCACCGTCTCGATCCGGTGGCGGTGCAGCGCCGCGCCGGAGGGGCGGGCGTATTCGGGAAACTCTATCGGGATGAGATCGTGCACCAGGCACACGAACCTGGCCCTCTCGCGCGCCAAGATGCGGCGCACCGTGTCCATCTTCGTCAGGTGATGGGGCGATGCCTGGACGTAGACCTTGCCGGTACCCACCCCGCGCCGGGTCGGCCACAGCGCGATCAGATGCGGCAGGGCGGACAGCACCGAACGCTGGTGCGGGTTATCGTCCTGGCTGGACCAGCGGCGCTCCATCTCGTCCAGAAACTGCAGCGCGGCGCGCCGGTTCAGCCGTCCGTAGCGGCCGATGGGATGCACCGCAGCGAACGTCAGGCGATCGCCGTACAGCCCCAGCAGACCGCGCGCGTAAGCCATCTCCACCCGGTCCACCCCCGAAGGCGTGGAATAGCGCCCCCGTGAAATCAGGCGCGAAATGTCGAGGATGACGTCGGCCATGCGCGCTAACCCCTCCTTAACGCGGTCATAAGGCGTCCTTGCCAGCGCCGCAGCGGCGCCACCCAGCCCAGACGGTTGACGGCGGTGGCATTCGCCATGCGGCCCACCAGCACCTCGGGCGGGCAGGGCAAACCGCTCACCGGATCGAGATAGCGCGGGTAGAGGATCAACACCCCGGCCACCAGCGCGTCCAGCGAAAGCGCCCTGCCGCGCCGCTCCGGCACCGCGCCCAGATCGCGGGTCAGCCCCCAGCCGGCGTAGAAGGGGGTGCCGTGGCAGGTGACATCGCGCCCGCGCAAAAGCGCCTCGAAGCCGGTGAGCGAGGTGAGCACGTGCACGCCGTCCACCGCATCGAGCAGTGGCGCCATCCCGCCGCCGCGCATGATCTTGTCAGCAAATTCAAGGACCTGGCTGTCCGGAACTGCACCCTTGCGGTGTCCTGCATCCACGTCCGGGTGGGGTCGGAACCAGATTTCGGCGTCCGGCTCCAGCGCGCGAGCACGGCGCAGGAGGTCGAGGTTGGAAAGCCCCCCGCCCGCCGCCAGCATCGACATGTCGTCTTCTACCTGTGCCGGCACCAGGATGCGGCGGTGTCCGGCGTTGCGCGCAGGGATCGCCTTTGCCGCAGCATCCCCGGCCGCATATTTGCTGATGCCCGCCGCCACGATGGTTTCGCGCAACGCCCGCGCACGCGCCAGCAGGGCGGGGGCGAAATCGGTGGTGGACAGGATATGCTCCAGATCGCTGGGGCCTGAGGGGTCGAAGTGGATGCCGCTGGCGTCCACCACCACGGAAGATGGCGGCACCAGGTCCACCCCCAGCCCCGCTGAACGCACGAAGCCGTCCTCCACGCGCACCAGCGGCACGCTGCGCGCCTGTGCACCCGCGATCAACGCCGGCGAGACGCGCGAGGGCCAGATGGCGACGGCACCCCCGGCCTTTTGCGCGACCGCCAGGGCGCGGGTGGGGCTGCGGACCATGCGCAGGCGGCGCTGGGGATGCCATAAAAAGCGCTGTATCTCCGAGCGTTTCCACCAAGCCATGCCGCAGGCGACCGCGATCGGGCGGTTGGCGTCCAGCATGGCGCGCCAGCCGGCCAGTACGTCGATCGTCTCGTTCAGGCCAGCCGGTTCGCCAGTGAACGGGTTGCGATAGACCACGCCGGACACCGCCCGATACGCGAGGCAGTCGAGCATCGCGGAATCGCCGCCGCCGAATCGTCCTGGGGAGAGGATCCGCACCGGCACCCCGGCGATGCGCGCCAGGGCCACCCATTCATCGTCACCATGCGCCGCAAGGCAGCGCGCCTTGTCCAGCACCGACCACGGATCGACATCGCCGCGCCAGGCGCCGCCCTCCTTCGCCACCAGGCCCGCGAGCGCGCGCGCCATGTGCCGGTCCGTCGCGATCCACACCGCCGAGCGGCGATCAGATGCGTTCAATGCTTCAAGGTGGGCGGCAAGATCGCGCACCCGGCGCGGACGCAGCACAGTGCCGACGGGCTGGTCAAGCGCTGCGGGTTCGGCCCAGAACCGGCCACCAACCGTCGCCGCCCGAATGCGGGCGAACACGGCCAGCATTTCATCAGCCTCACCGTTGCCGGCAGGGCACTCGTTGGCGCAGGACACGCTGCCGTGCGCTTTTGGAAAGGGCGGGCTGCGCAGCAGGGGCAGGATTGCGCTCAAGGCCGCGTGCCCCATACCGGCACCGCCAGCGTGCCATCAGGTTGGCGTGTGATGAGCCCATAGCCGCCGGTCGGCAGCTTCAGGCTTGCAAGCGAAGCCATCGCCGTCGACAGTGCGGGATCCGCCAGCAGGGCGAAGCGCGCTGCGCCGTTGCTGGTGACCAGCAGCACGGGGCAGTCTGCCTGGTGAGCGGCAAACAGGGCGCGCCATCCGGCAAGGCGGCCAGGCGCATCGACCGTCCAACCCGGCGGCGCGATTCCGTGTGCATCCCACGCCGCCAGCGCGTCGGCACCGATGCGCCGGATCACGGCATCCTCGGGCTGGTTCTCATCCACCCCGTGATCGATCTCGCGCAGCCATTCACACGGCTCGGGCATGACAGGCGTGGGCTGCCGGTTGATGATCGCCTGCGCGGTGGCACGGGTGCGTAGCAGGGGCGATGCCAGCACTTTGGTAAAGTGCCATCCCACCTGGGAAAAGTGCCGGCCGAGGGCCTGCGCCTGGGCCTCGCCCGCAGGGGTGAGCGGCAGGTCCGTACGCGCGCCGATGCGGCGCGGCGTTTCGCCGGAAGCAAACGTGTTGCCATGGCGCACGATAACGAAAGCGGGAACGGGGGCAGCGGCGGTCATGGCAAACGCGCAGGTATCAGCCCGCGAACGGATCGCCTAGTCGTGCGATGGCATCCTCGGCGGCGGCAATGTCTGCCGGGGTATCTATTCCGGAAAGTGCATGGGCCGGCATCTCGACCTCTACCGTGGCAATCGTTCGACCGTTTTCCAGGAACCGCAGCTGCTCAAGTCCTTCCAGCGCTTCGTAAACGCCCGGTGGGGCTGCCGCGAACCATTCCAGCGCGGCCATGCGATAGCCATAGAGCCCCAGATGTTGCCACACCGGAGACATCGGTCCGGCGTCGCGCAAGGCCGCTTCATTGCGGATTGCTGGCAGGATGGATTTGGAAAACCACAAGGCGCGACTGTCCGCACCGCGAATGCAGGTGGTGCCGCTGAAGGGCGCGGTCTGCTTGTGCGCGCGCAGCCGGTCCAGGCGTGCCCAGTCCAGCTGATAGACCGGTGTTGCGACGTCCGCATTGCCATCGCGCAGCGTTTTGATCAGCCCTGACACCACGGCCGGCGGCACGAATGGCGCATCGCCCTGCAGGTTGATGACGATGTCCGGGCGGTGCGGGCACGCATGGGCCGCAGCGCAGGCGCGCGAGGAGCCGGAATCAAGGCTCGCGTCGGTCATCACTACATCGGCGCCAAGACCCTGGGCGTGATCGGCGATGCGGGGATCGTCGGTAGCAACGACAACGTTACAATCACCTGCACGTCGCGCAGCGGCCTGCGCGATCGCGACCACCCGTTCGAGGAGCGTGCGTCCAGCAATCGGTAACAATGGCTTGCCGGGCAGGCGCGTGGACCCATACCGGGCCGGGACCACTATCAAGGCAGTTGGGGTATCCGGCGCGTGCCTTTGTGGCACCGCGGGATCAGGCAACGCTGGCCCTGACCAGATCATGCATGTGCACGATGCCCACCAGCTTTTCGCCATCGACGACGAACAAGACCGACACGGCATTTTCGTTCAGGATCGCCAGCGCTTCGGACACCAGCATGTCCGCCTCCACCGTTACGGGGCGTGGTGACATGTGGAGGCCGATATTGTCGTTGAGATCGTGCACCGCAATGCAGCGGCGCAGATCGCCATCGGTGAATGCGCCGACAAGCTTGTCATCGTCGTCCACCACGGCGGTGCAACCATAGCGCTTGCGGCTCATCTCCAGCGTGGCGCTGGTGAGCGACGCGTCACGGCTGACGCGCGGCACGGCATCGCCCGTGCCCATGACCTGACCGACCCGGGCAAGCTGGGCGCCCAGCTTGCCGCCAGGGTGGAAAACGTGAAAATCGGACGGCGAAAAACCACGCGCCTCGATCAGTGCCACCGCCAGCGCATCGCCCAGAACGAGTTGCACCGTGGTGGACGAGGTGGGCGCGAGTTCGTTTGGGCAGGCTTCGCGCACCGGGGGCATCGACAGGCAGATGTCCGCAGCCCGACCAGCCGTGCTTTCCGGGTGGGAGGTGGCGACGATCAGCTTCACGCCGAAGCGGTTGCAGTAATAAAATATGTCGTTGAGTTCTGAGGTTTCACCTGACCATGTGATGGCCAGCACCACGTCGTCCTTCGTGATGACTCCAAGGTCACCATGGCTGGCCTCACCGGGGTGTAGATACAATGCCGACGTGCCCGTAGACCGCATCGTGGCAGCGATCTTGCGCGCGATGTGGCCGCTTTTCCCCATGCCCGTCACGATGACTCGACCGCGGGTTGCCGCGAGCGTCTGAATAGCGCGATCAACGGCATCACGCATCTCCGGCCCTTTTAGCGCTGTCTTCAACGCCTGAAGGGCTTCCAGCTCGATATCCAGCGTCTTCAACGCCGAAGCCGAATGCCGCCTTTGGAGAAAAACCGTTTTCATATCAGTAAAACCACTTAAATTCAACGGTTTGTAAAACCGGGGTCGCCGTTGCGGCGTTAGGACACGCTGATTTGTATATCAACCTTTGTGGCGCTCCATTCGCTACAAGGTATTGCCAGCCAATTCGTTCCCCGCCTAAGGAGATGCCCCCTCGAGCCGATGCGATTAATGGCAGCACTTGCGGTAAGCCAGCGGATTTCAAGAATTTAACCGAAAGGTTCACCATGCTTCTCTGTGGCCGCGAGATCGACGCAGGCAGTCCTCTATTCGCAATTGCAGGACCGTGTGTCATCGAAAGCGAGGAGATGACGCTTTTCATAGCCGAAGCGATTGCTGCGGTTGCGAAGCGGCTGGGTATGCTGGTGATTTTCAAGGCATCTTTCGACAAAGCGAATCGCAGTTCAGATCGTTCGTATCGGGGAACAGGGATCGACGAAGGCTTGCGCATTCTTGAAAAGGTGCGGATGGAAACCGGCTTGCCGGTGCTTACGGATGTGCATGAGGCGGCGCAGGTTTCAGCCGTCGCGCACGCGGTTGACGTGCTGCAGACACCAGCATTCCTGGCGCGCCAGACCGACTTCATTGCAGCCGTTGCAGCCTCGGGAAAGCCGGTCAACATCAAGAAGGCGCAGTTCATGGCGCCCGCTGACATGACGCAGGTGATCGCCAAAGCGCGCAATGCGGCGACGGCAGCCGGGCACGACGCAGACGCGTTCATGCTGTGTGAGCGCGGGACCTCGTTCGGCTACAATACGCTGGTATCGGACATGCGCGGCCTGGCGATCATGGCGCAGACCGGTTGTCCGGTGGTGTTCGATGCCACGCATTCCGTGCAACAGCCCGGCGGCCTTGGCGAGCGTTCGGGCGGCCAGCGCGAATATGTGCCCTTGCTGGCGCGCGCAGCGGTGGCGGCGGGCGTTTCCGGCGTGTTCATGGAAACGCACCCGGATCCTGACAAGGCGCTGTCCGATGGCCCCAACGCGCTGCAGCTGGATCAACTGGAGCCTTTGCTGGCCAAGCTGCAGGCGATCGACGCCTTGGTCAAAGGCGGCTGAGGAGCCAGGTCAGCGCTGCCTCACGCCTGACCGCCGGCGCTTCAATCCTCATCCAGCAGGGCGTCGATCATAAAGCGCCAGGTGTTTGCCGCATCGCTGAGATGCGCGGCGTCGGATTCGTCCGGTCCGATTTTGCGGATGATTTCGGCCCCGGCCTCGGTCATGCGGACGTCCGGCTGGCGAACCGCTTTGATGACGGCGTGCACGCAATCGCGCAACGTCTGTTGCTCCGCGCCATTCAGGACGGCCCATTGGCTCCCTTGCACCTTCGCCATCGCCTGCGCCGCTAGATCGATGAGGGTCATGGCTTTCAGCCTCCAGCAACAAGGGCGTCGAAAACGCGGGATTGGGAACCGTTAAGGGATATGCTTTTTAGCGGCTTAACGGCTCACTAGCACTTTTCGGTATGCGGCATGTAATCCAAACTTTCCATGGTGCGTGGAAGAAGATCGGACAGATTTTTTTCAAGTTCTTTTTCACGCAACCAACCTGTGTCCGTGACGCAGGCGGCAAGGGATACATCACATGTCGAGCCCCGAACTATCGGACGCACAGGTACTTGCCTATATCGCCTCTCACCCCGACCTCATCCGTGCCTATGGCTCCGATATCGAAGCGGGCCGAAATCACTATGTCCAGTTTGGCCAATCTGAAGGGCGCACGATCACCTTTGACCCGCTGCAGTACCTTGCGACACACCCCGACCTCATAGCCGCGTACCAATCGGACGTCGCCGCAGCGACACGGCACTACATCGAATTTGGTCTGAATGAAGGACGGGCGATCAACGGCTTCGACGCGGTTGGGTATCTGGCATCCAACCCCGACCTGATCCGAGCCTATGGTGCCGACCCGGTCGCCGCAACCCGGCATTACGTGGAACACGGCTTCAGCGAGGGGCGCCAGACGGACAGCTTCGATGCGATCGGCTATCTGGCATCCAACGCAGATCTGATCCGCGGGTATGGCGCCGATACGGACGCCGCCGAGCGTCATTACGTGGAGCATGGGCTCGTCGAACAGCGGGCTACCAACAGCTTCGATGCCCTTGATTCCACAGCGTCCAATCCAGACCTGATCGTCGCCTTCGGTACCGATACCCAAAGCGCGAGCCGGCACTACGTCGAGCACGGGCTGACCGAGGGACGGTCAACCACGGCATTCGACGAGGTCGCCTATCTCCTGTCGCAAAGGGATCTGGGCGAAGCCGGACTTGGTGTCCGGGGTGCGCTGCGGCACTGGGTTGCGAACGGATACGCGGAAGGGCGGTCAGGCGATGCAACGTACGGACGCGAGCAACTGGATCACCAATTGTCTTCAGGGACGAGCGTCACATCGAAGATCGATACCCTGGCAGACCAGGACTGGTTTCAGATTGATCTTGCCGCCGGCCAACGCGTTTCGCTGGGTCTTGAATTCAGCGGCCTGCGTGCCGGCACGTTGCAGGTCTTCGATGCGGCTGGCCATGCTTTGTCATCCGCAGGAGTGGGAGCGGGAGCAGCCACGATCACGGCATCGTCAGCCGGCACATATTACGTTTCGGTTGCGGGAACGGGCTTGGTCGGCGGCGTGCTGTCGCTGCTTCAGGCGGGCAGCTACAAACTCACCGCGACGGACCTGACCCCGCTGATCCAAGGCACCGCCAGCGGCGATCTGTTGGTAGGCACCGGCGCCGATGATCACCTGCGCGGGTTGGGTGGCGACGATACGATGTATGGCGGCAACGGCAACGACATACTGGAAGGTGGCGCCGGTGCCGACACCTTGAGCGGCGGACTAGGTCACGACCTCTTTTACGGTCATACGCAGGACGGCCTGTTCGACGATGGCGCCAGTGACAGCTTGTATGATTCCGATGGCGGCAACGACACCATGTTCGGCCAAGGCGGCGATGACGTATTGCAAGTATCGCGCACGGGGCTCACACCGGCAAGCGGCGTGCTGCTCGATGGCGGCGATGGCAACGATGGCATCTACTTCTCCGGTGCTACCGGTCGGGCGATCGACACGGTCACGATTCAGGGCGGCGCGGGCAACGACAACGTCGGCGTCACCAATGCGCTGTCCGCCACGATCAACGGCGGGGACGGCGATGACTTCATCGCGGTTTCCGGTGTGATCCACACCACGATCACGGCAGGTGCAGGCAACGACATCGTGCTGATCGATGTGTCCACGCCCGATCAGCTCATCTCGCTGGGCGCCGGCGCGGACACGCTGGCTCTTACCGGGGTTAAGGGGCTACTGAGTTCGGTGTTACCGGGCGGCGTAATCCACGTCTCCGACTTCAAGGTCGGGACCGACACCGTCGATCTCAACGGCACGTACAGCAACTTCCTGGCCGACAACCTGACGAACTGGAACCCGGGCACCAACCCGTTCTCGACCGGGCATCTGCGGCTGGTTCAGTCAGGGTCCGACACGCTGCTGCAGATGGACAAGGATGGCCCCGGCCTACTGGCGCTGTCGCCCTGGACGACAGTCGTGGAATTCGACAGCACCAACGCCAGGAGCTTTACTGCCGCGGATTTCGGCTACGCCCCGTTCGTAGTCTGATTTTGAAACCTACCGTCTGCTGCGCCGTGCCAGATCGCGCAGCGGACGGGCAGGGTTGCCCATCACCGTTTGCCCGGCAGGAACCGACTTGGTCACGACCGCCCCTGCCGCGACAGTTGCGCCGGCGCCTACGACGAGAGGGCGCGCGGCCGTGCCGTTTACGATGACGGCGCCTGCTCCCAGGAACGCACCTTCCTCGATAACCACCGATCCTGATATCGTGGCGGTGGGGCAGATGGTGCAGAAATCGGCTATCGTTACGTCATGCCCGATCGACGAATTTGTCATGATCGACACATGCTCGCCGATGCGGCAGCCCGGCCCGACGTAAGTGCCGTAAGCGATGTAGCTTCCCAAACCCATCTCGACGCCGCTCAAGACGCCGGCAGTCTGGTCGATGATAGGCTCTACGAACCGGGCGCCGGCGGCCAGGACTTTGGCCGCGAGGTGGCGCTTGCCTGCCACTGAACCAACGCCCAGCAATATGGACGCGTTTCGGTGTTTGGCCAGCCATTGCCTGGGGCCAATGATCGAAATGCCGTCAAAATCGCCAGCGTCCGCATCTTCGTCGATGAAATCGTCGATCAACGCTACGACGCGCAAGTGGTCGAACTTGCGCTGCCGGGTGATGATTTCGCATACCGATCGCGCCTGGCCCGAGGCGCCGTAGATCGCGACGTCGATCATTGCTTGCCGGATGCGTAGTTCATGAAATCATCGCGCCGGACCATGCCATAATCTGGAAAATCGAAGAAGTTGAACAAGGAAAGATGCCGGTGGACCACCGCGCCGGTAATGCCCGTGCGCCATCCGTTCGTCAGCAGATGATCGTGCATGGGGGCATCACGCAGGACTGGCACATCCTTGATCGCAGCTTTGCGCAAAGCCAGCAGCCGCCCCGGCGGGTTGAATGGCGAGGCGATCTCGTCCGGTCCGATGGGCGGTATTGCCCGCTCCGGCGAAAACCACTTGATCGCATCAAGCTCCGCCTTGGTCGCTTCTCGGCCCAGCTTCGCTTCCAGGTGTTCGCGCGGCACGAAGTCGCTGGTGTCGACCAGCGATCCCAGCATGGCAAGGCGCGGATCGCGATCGAAAAAATCGAGCATCCGGTCCGTCCAGCAGCGGGGTTGCCGATCCACCACCACGTCATTTTCGATGTAGAAGAACACATCGCTCAACTGCGGGTAACGATCGTTGAGAAGCTTCTCCATCGCGAAGGGGTCGTTTTTGTCGTTGCGGATGACGGTAGCGATCAGCCCGCGTGCGACGAATCCGTCGATCACCTCGGACACGAGCGGATCAGTGCTGCCCTGATCCACAAGGATATAGTCAACCTCGGAACGCGTCGCCTTGTAGAGGGCGTCCAGTGTGTTCCACAGGTAGATGGGCCGCTCGTAGCTCAGGATGATGGCGGTCTTGCGCATGTTCAGGCTTTCGGATGGGCCATAGACGCAGCGGGCGTGACCGGCGCGCCCGCGTCCTGCTCGTGAGCCAGCAGCCGCGCCACCCGTGTGGCCTGGGCCATCGACAGCGAACACGCCACCGGCAGGCCCAGCAAGGTGGCGGCAAGGCGGTCACTGGTGTCCAGCGTATCGGCGGCCACGGTGCGCAAGATGTCGTGCCCCTTCAAGCCCTGGCCGTACCATTGGCGCGTCTCGATCCCGGCGCGTGCCAGTCCGGCGCTGAGGCCAGCGACGGGCACGTGCTGTTCACCGAGCCGGTACAGCACGTAATTCGAGGCGATGTCCGGTGCGGTGATCAGCGTATCGAGAGGCAGCCCGGCCGCCGTGAAGGCTTTGCGATACGCAGCAGCACACCCCGCCAAAGCGGCGCGCTTGGCCGTCCACCCGTCAAGCTCTGCCAGCGCGACGGCGGCGTGGTATTCGCTCATCTTGCCGTTCAGGCTCTCGGTCTGGCTGTTACGTGATCCCAGGAATCCGAAGTTGATCGTCTGCGCGCCGCGCATCGCCAGGGTTGCGTCCGCCCATGCCAGGCAACCGCCCTCGCCGCACCCGAACGCCTTGGTCGCGTGGAAGCTGAGCGCCAGCGGCAGATGACGGCTGACGTGCATCCTGCCATCGGCGACAGCCTCGATCGCGGCAGCAGCGTCGACGACCACCGGCACGCCGGTACGCTGCTGAAAGTCCTCCCACGCCGCGATGTCGATCGCCCGGCCATAAGCGCATACCGGCACCACCAGCCCGACCCGTGCCAGCATCGGATGATCCAGCAGCGCGGCGGGGTTGGCCGTCCAGGTGTCGGGAGATACATCAACGAGATAGGGCTCGTACCCGCACTGCCGAACCGCTGCGGCGGTGGCCACGAAAGTATAGGCCGGGCACAGCGCCAGCGGGCGCTCCGGCGCGGGGCGCCCCGCGTGCGCCAGAATGCCAGCCATCAGCGCGGCTGTGCCCGATCCTGTAGGCACCACCGTGTTGGCGGGCAGGCCGAACAGGTCTTGCAGCCGGCTTTGCAACGTCAGCACCAGCGGGCCGTAGTTGGAGTAGATGCGCGACTGGTCGATCTGCCGCAGATACGGGATCAGCGCATCGGTGGACGGCAGCTGCGGCTTGAACGCCAGCAGATGGCGTTCGGCAGCCTGCAGTTCGACAGACGCGGGTGCGTCAGGGCTATCGGGGGCGGGCAAAGGACGGAGCGGCATGTGGCAGCCAGTTTCTCTTTCAAAGCGCATGGCACCTGGAAAAGCGCCGCCGCCGCCCCTTAAAACGGGGTTATGCCTCCAGCATACTGCAACGACCGCCAGCCGCCAACAGCGGGTTGCTTCCTAAGCCGGGCAGGCTCATCTTTCGGTCATGATCCCGCGCAGATACCGACCGTAGTCCGATTTGCCGAGCTTGGCGATGGCGCGTTCCATGCCGGCAGCGTCGATAAAGCCCTGGCGGAACGCGATTTCCTCGGGGCTTGCGATCTTGAAGCCTTGGCGCTTTTCCAGAATTCGCACGTATTCGCCGGCGTCCAGCAGACTGTCCGGCGTGCCGGTATCGAGCCAGGCGTAGCCACGCCCCATGATCTCGACCGACAGTTCGCCGCGCTCCAGATACACGCGGTTGACGTCGGTGATCTCCAGTTCGCCACGCGGGGAGGGCGCCAGGTTGGCGGCGATGTCCACGACTTGCGCGTCGTAGAAATACAGGCCGGTGACAGCCCAGTTGGACTGGGGCTTTTCCGGCTTCTCTTCGATCGAGACTGCCTTCATCGTATCATCGAAGGCGACCACGCCGTAGCGCTCCGGATCGGTCACGTGATACGCGAAGACGCTGGCGCCAGACGTGCGCGCGCCCGCGCTGCCCAGCAGTTCGGGCAGGCCGTGGCCGTAGTAGATGTTATCGCCCAGGATCAGCGCGGATTGCTGGCCGGCCACGAAGTCGGCGCCGATCACATACGCCTGCGCCAGCCCGTCAGGGCTGGGCTGCACGGCGTATTCGAAGTGCATGCCCCACTGCGACCCGTCGCCCAGCAGCGCCTGGAACGAGGGCGTATCGCGCGGGGTGGAGATGATCAGCACTTCGCGGATACCGGCCAGCATCAGGGTGCTGAGCGGGTAGTAGATCATCGGCTTGTCGTAGACCGACATGAGCTGCTTGGACGTTGCCAGCGTCATCGGATAAAGCCGGGTGCCGCTGCCGCCGGCCAGGATGATACCCTTCATGTGTCGTCGTCCTCGTGTAATGGGTCAGGTGGCCGGGCCAAGCAGGCGGGCCACCACGGTGTCCAGCGCGCCTTGCCAGGCGGGCAGGGCCACGCCGTGCGTCTTCGCGATCAGGCTGCAGTCCAGCCGTGAATTGGCGGGCCGGGCTGCGGGGGTCGGATACTCAGCGGTGGTGATGCGCTTGACGGCGGCGGCGGGGCCGCCATGCCGTTGCGAAGCGGCGAAGATGCCCTCGGCAAAGTCAGCCCAGCTTGCCTCACCGGCGGCGGTCATGTGGAACACGCTGCGCAAGGCCGGATCGGGATTGGCCGCCAGATTGGACAGCACGGCAAGGATGCCATCGGCGATGTCCAGTGCGCTGGTCGGGTTGCCGACCTGATCTGCCACCACGGACACCTCGTCGCGCTCACCGCCGATACGCAGCATGGTCTTGACGAAGTTGCCCCCGAACGGGCTGTAAACCCAGGCTACCCGAAGCACGGCGCTGCCTTCAGGATACGCCGCAAGAACGGCCTGCTCCCCTGCCAGCTTTGATGCCCCGTAGACTCCGGTTGGCCCGGTCGGGTCGGTTTCGCGGTAGGGGTGGTTCGCGTTGCCGTCGAACACGTAGTCGGTGGAGATGTGTACCAGCGGCACACCCAGGGCTTTCGCGGCCTGGGCCACGGCACCGGCGCCTTCGCCGTTCACCGCCTGAGCGATGTCCGCCTCGGTTTCGGCCTTGTCCACCGCGGTGTAGGCGGCGGCGGAGACGATCGCATCGGGCTTTGCCGCCTTCAGGGTGCGCATCACCGAAGCGGGATCGGCGAGGTCGAGGGCGGGTCGGCCCAGCGCGATCACGTCGTGCCCGACCACTGGCCCGCGTTCCAGCAGACTGGTGACCACTTGGCCCGTGTTGCCGGTGACGGCAATCCTCATGCCGAAGTCTTTGTCGCCGTATCGACTGCGCCCAGACCAAGGCGCTGCCCGTCGTACTGCACGCGCAGGGGCTGCCACCACCACTGGTTTTCCAGATACCAGCGGACCGTCTTCTCGATGCCGGTGTCGAAGGTTTCGCGTGCACGCCAGCCCAGCTCGGTTTCCAGCTTGGTGGCATCGATCGCGTAGCGCGCGTCGTGACCCGGACGGTCGGTAACGAACGTGATCAGGTCTTCGCGGGGGGAGTCGCCGGGAACCAGCTGGTCGAGCACGGTGCAGATGCGGCGCACCACGTCGATGTTCCGGCGCTCGTTGCGCCCGCCGACGTTGTAGGTCTCGCCCACCCGGCCCTTCTCGGCGATGATGTCGAGCGCGCGGGCGTGATCGTCCACGAACAGCCAGTCGCGGACATTATCGCCCTTGCCGTAAACCGGCAGCGGCTTGCCTTCCATCGCGTTGAGGATGGTGAGCGGGATCAGCTTTTCCGGGAAGTGATACGGCCCGTAGTTGTTGGAGCAGTTCGACACCACCACTGGCAGCCCGTATGTGCGCTCCCACGCCTTGGCCAGATGATCGGATGCGGCCTTCGACGCGGAATAGGGCGAGGACGGATCGTACGGCGTTGTTTCCTCGAACAGGCCCTCGTCTCCGAGCGAACCGTAGACTTCGTCCGTGGAAACGTGCAAAAACCGGAACGCGGCCTTGGCATCGGTATCCAGCCCGTTCCAGTAGCCGCGCGCGGCTTCCAGCAGAGTGAAAGTGCCGACCACGTTGGTCTGAATAAAATCGGCAGCCCCTGTGATTGATCGATCGACGTGGCTTTCGGCGGCCAGGTGCATGATGCGGTCCGGGGCGAAGTCCGCAATCGCCGCGTCCATCGCCGCCCGGTCGCAGATGTCGGCCTTCAGGAAACGGTGGTTTTCCTTGCCCTCGACCGCCTTAAGCGACGCTTCGCAGCCCGCATAAGTCAGCGCATCGATGGTCAGGACGTCGTAGCCCTTTTCAAGGACCAGATAACGCACGAGGGCCGAGCCGATGAAGCCGGCACCGCCGGTAACGATTACGCGCATGGGGATCATTCGCTCCAGACGAAGTATTCAGGAAGGTCAGCCAGGCGCGGCTGTACGCGATCTTTTGCCGACAGCGTTTCCGGGTCGGCCACGTCGGGCCAGACGATGCCGATATCTGCATCGTCCCAGGCCAGGCCCTTGTCACATGCGGCGCTGTAGTAGCCGGTTACCTTGTAGGCGATGACGGTATCGGGTTCGAGCGAGCAGAAGCCGTGCGCGAATCCGGGTGGGACCCACAATTGCTTGCCGTTGGCCGGGGTAAGCGTTTCCGCCGCCCACTGGCCGTACGTGGGCGAGCCCCGGCGGATGTCCACAGCCACATCGAAAAGCGCGCCCGCCGTGCAGCGCACCAGTTTGCCCTGAGCGTAGGGTTCGCTCTGGAAGTGCAGGCCCCGGACGGTGCCGGCTTTGGCGCTGAGCGATTCGTTATCCTGCACGAACGTGTGTTCGCCACAGGCCTGCGCAAACAAGTCGGCACGAAACACTTCGGCGAAATAGCCGCGTTCATCGCCCATTCGCTTTGGAACGAACAGCTTCAGGCCCTCTTGGGCTAAAGAATGAACTTCCATGGCTTCACTTTCATGCTGTCAACCACATCATGCCCCGCGCTGGATAAACGGGCTTTAGTTGCTGCTGTTCTGAACTGTCTGGACGGCACTGGTAACCGTGAGGATGGGAGCAAACAGCTGACTGACGAGCTGGATCACCTTGCTGGGCTGATTTGCACGTGCGTTGCCGAAATACAGCACGTCTTTGTCACGCATGATGAAGTGCTGGGACAGGAAATAAGAGCCGGCCTTCATCATATTGATATGATACACGACTGGCTTGGTTCCACCGGTTGCATCCGGAACATAACGGAACACGAAAATGGCCGAGGGATCGCCAAGGCTGGGATTGGTCCCGCCAGCCGATGCCACCGCTTCCGCAAGCGACATCGTCGATCGGGTGAAGGACAACTGGTCAGCCCGGCCCGGTGAACCCAGGATGGAAAACGTGCGAGGATCGCTGATCAGGGAAACCCGATCGCCCGGATACGCCCGCACATCGAGGGCCGGATTTTCCAGAAGGTCGCTTACCCGCAATTCAGCCGTGCGTTGCCCTCGCACCACGCGCAGGGAAAGCTCGTTCGCCTTACCGCGATATCCGCCCGCCAACGCCACCACGTCGGAAAGCGTTTCCCGGTTCGTCTGCAGCACAAGGCGTCCGGGCTTTGCCACTTCACCGCTGATGATGACCGAATTGGTGATCACGTCACGCGGTGTGACCAGCACCTGCGGGTTTTGCGTAAGTCCGCGCAGGGACCGTCGTATCTGGTCCTGCACTTCCGCGATCGTCTTGCCCACCACGTGCAACCGGCCCGCATACGGGATGACGATGTCGCCATTGTCATTGACGCGGCTGGGAGGCAGCGTGTGCGCCCTGGCGGAAGGGTCGAACGCCGGCGTTGCCGCAGTGCCGGACTGCCCGCCGCCGAATAGCGCCACGCCGGTTTCGTAGATCGATATCTCCAGAACATCGCCGGGACCGATCATGTCGGTGGGCGGAGGCTGAAGGTCTGGCAGCGGCATCGTTGCCGCCGCTGGTGCGGTCGGCAATTCAGTGGCATCTACCACTTCGACCACGTCCAACGGATGTTCCGGACGCGCGGCGTCCTTCAGTATTTGCGACCCGGTCGGGCCACTGGACGGGAGCGACGCGCACGCGCTCAGCAGGCCGGCAGCCGATAAGACAGACAGGAATTTGGAATGCTTCATAAACGTCGTCCGGGGCCCTGAAGGGCGTATTTGCAGCGGCCTTAGATCAGGCACGGGAACCTGGCAATCGACCATGGGCAAAGGCTTGGGGGTATTCCCGACCGACCGCACTTACGACGCCTTGTTGTAGGCGTGGATCGCTGCCCAATCGAACCCGGCATACTGGCAGGCAGGGACCCACATGCGCTCGATGGCATGCAGGACTGTACCATCATAGGGAACCGGCTCTCGCGGCCAAGGCATGGCGCTTGTGGCAGCCTGCATGGCGCGGGCGACTTCTACCTTGGCAAAGAACATGTTGCCGATGGGCATGGGGCCCGGGTGAGCAGGCAAGGCAAAGCCGAAGTTCTTGGCAATATTTTCGCAGAACGAGCGGTTTTTGCCCCAACCGACCGGACGGGAGGAATCGGGGAACAGCAACCCCAGCCGTTCATCGTCGAAAGCATCCACCGCCGTTTGGGTGAGGAGTGCGCCATAAAGGCTCTTGCGCCACAATGCCCCGTAAGTGGGGCCGACAGCAGGACTTTTTTTCGTGTGGATGTGGCAGATAACATCGCCGTCGGAGGCGTAATCGATGGCGTGATCCAGAAACGGCCCGATGTCACGACCGCTGTTTTCCACGAGGATCGTCTCGGCTGAGGCAAATCCTTTTTCCTCGACGATCTTTATGATTTCGTCGAAGTTTTTGGTCGTCGTCGTCGTAATCAGGAATCGCCCATCAACGGCGTCATCGACGAAATATTCAAGTATTTCTTCCACGACATCGGGATAGAATGCGTGGATATGGATCAGCATCGAAGACGGCAGCCGGCAGACCGGTTCGTCTTTGGCAAGGATGCTGGTGTAGCGAAGGAAATCGCCATTTTCCTGGCGCGCCGCGTGGACGCCGGGGGCCGGATTGATTGCGACTATGCCGTAGCTTAGCATGCGCTCAATCTGTTTCACCGTGTCTGCGCGCTGGCGCTCGGATACGATGACTTCAAACGCGGTATCATACGCCAGTCCTGTGTAATCCGTATCGATTTCAACGTTGACCGGACGTGGTGGCTTGGCGGACAAAGCTTCAAGGCGTGAGAACAGCTTGTCCTGGTAGGCTTTGTATGGTGAGGGGCCCGCCGCTGTTTTGGCGGGCGCCTGGGTGGCGCTGACAGGTCTGGCGGCAGGTTCATCCGAGCCTGGCCGGGAGGACACACGCTGCTTCGCATTACTTGCAGGTGCTTTCCGAGCCGCATTCGCGCCATCTATCGCCAACGCGCCCCTCACGCGGGCGGCCGGACGCTGCGGGTCTGGCGCTGCAAGTTGGACCCAGGGGTGCAACTGCTCGATGTTGCGATGAAGGTCGTCGATGTTCTGGCCGACATTGGTCTGCTGGCGCAGCATCGATTTTTGGTGATGGCGATAGCGCGAAAGCACTTCGGGAAGGTGCAGCAAACGTTCCTGCGCTTCGCACAGCCTAAGCCACAACTCGTAATCTTCCCATCCGTGCTTGATCGGAAGGAAGCCTTCGAGGCGTTCTATCGCATCGCGCCGCAGCATGGTCATCGCATCGATGTAGTTGCCCTTCTTCAGCCGGTTCTTGTCGAAGACATTGGCGCCGATGAGCTGCGATACGCTGCCGAATTCTTCAAGGATCGAATACGCGCCCACGCAATCCTGGCGGGCGTCGAGGGCGCGGACGTGCTTTTCAAGGCAGCGCGGGAAAAGCAGATTGTCCGCATCCAAGAAAAAGCAGTATTCCGATCGAGACTGCGCGATCCCGGTGTTTCGCGTCACGGACAGGCCCGCGTTGGACACGTTCGTAAGCAACACGCACGCTAGGTGGTCAGGAGCATCGTCACGCATCCAGCGCTCGACCACCGTCAACGAATCATCCGTGCTGGCGTCGTCGACGACGATCAGCGCGATATCCTTGAGGGACTGGGCAGCGACCGTGGCGAGGGTTTGTTCGATCAGATACGCGTAATTGTGAAGCGGGACGATCACCGACACCTTGCGCGCCAGATCGCCGCGCTTGAAAATCGTGTTCGTGGTTTGAATTTTCATCATGCCGCGAGCCTGCTCCAGTCGGACGTGCGCGCCCTTAGCTGGTCGCAGTTGTTACGGATGCGACCCATCTCGGCTTGTCCTTCCGGGGTTTCCAAAAGCCAGCGCAGTCGCTCGGGCATGTCCTGCAGACGGCACTCCAGGAAATGCTCGCCGGCCTCGACATAGCGGTTGGGAATGCATGGCTCGGTCAGCACCACGCAGCCCTCGACGATGCCGAACAGGAACAACCGATGCCACTCGAAATACCGGCTTTCGCCCTGATGGATGTTGAGCAGGATTTTCGCGTTCCGGGCTATTTGAACCAGATCACCCGTAGCCAGCATATCTGGATCGCCTTGCCGCACCGGCCCATCAAAGCGCGGACAGTGAATGAAAGCTTCGTGATCGGCTAGCACCGGGGCAAGCGTTGCCAGCGCTTTCTCGCGTCGGGGATTGGACGCGCCGACAAACAGGACATCGTACGGCCTTTGGGCCAGCATCTCGGGGTACGTCAGCTTTTCGATATACCGCGCCTTGGCAAAACCGTCAGATAGCGGAGCGCGGCTCACTTCAAAAGGCGAGCCGGCCATGGGCAACAAAGGGAGGAACGCCGTCTCGATGCCCAGCGCCTGCAGTCCCGCGGCCGAGGCGGGATTCATGTCGATCGCCTTGTTCGACAGCTTGAGGAACTTGTAGGCGAGCGAAAACCATGAGGTGTGCCATTGCTCCGTGTTCAGGTAAATTGCTTGCCGCAACAGCGGTTCGCGCCACTTTTTTCCAGGTCCATGGACGCAGAATTCGTGAGGGGCGACGATGACGATGTTACCCTTGAAACTCTCAGGCTTCGCCAGATCGGTATCGCATGTCACGCTGTATCCGGCCCGGCCCAGCGCCGCTTTGAGATAAGCGGCGATCTCGGAGAAGAAAAAATTGCCGTCCGCCCAGTGAACGACGTGCACGGGCAGGGAAAGGTCGAGCAATGCGTCGATGGAGGTCAGTGAAATTTCACAGTTTTCGGCCAGGAACGCATCGACCCTGTTGGCGTCAAAGATCGCGCGACCTTCTGCAAACCCGTGATCGACAGCGTGCGCCAGGGGAGCCGTCTTGCGACTGTCCGGGTGAAACTTGGCATACTGCAGCGTTGAAAATAATGGTCCGGGGTCGATTGACGGATCTTGCGCGGAACGACGCAGATAATCCGCGATCAACTCTGGCACGGGCGCCGACTGACCGGCGAGCGTGTCGCTCGCATGATGCTTTACGTACCAGGCATCATCGAAAAGCCCGGATGACGCGATTCTCTGGCACAAACCCGGATCGACTTGCGCGTCGATCGCCGGGGGTTCGCGATACGCAACCAGAAATTCGGACGCACGCCCATCCGCGTCACGGGATGCCTTCCGGCCGATATGCTGGCCCACTCTCACGAAATGTTCGGCAGGCGACATTCCGCAATGCGCCACGTCGGGATATCGCTCCACATACCAGCGTTCGTCGAAAAGACCGGAGTTGAGCAGAAGCCGGACTTTGTCCGCCAAAGTTGTCATCGCAATGGACACCAGTTTTATGCGCCGCGCCGATTCTCGGCGATGCCATGGTAGAGATAATGGCGGAACGGATCCTGTCCGGAGGTGACGACATCGGGATATCGAGCGACGTACGCCGCACTGTCAAAAAGTCCGCGCCGGAGCAATCTGGCATCCCGTTTGCGGCGTTGCCATGATCGCGGCATGAAGCGCCACCACCATTTGCCGCGCTCCAGCAGAAAGCTGCCTGCTTCTCTCAGCCAGCGGTTTTGATCCTCAAGCTTCGCGATCTGATCCTGGGCATGTGCAACCATGTCCGCCAACTGCGCAAGATCGTGGTAGCATTCGTCCAGCCGCGATAACGTGGATGGGCTGTCCGGAGCCTGGACTGCGATGTCGCGCCTTGCCGCCGGCGCGGTGCCCTGCAGCGTATTCATCGAGCCGGGGAACGGCTGAGCGACCGACAGCGCAACAGGGAAGCGGTGCGCTGAATCTCATTGCATATAAACGGGCGCATTGAAGCCGGTCAGCCTTTCGCGGGTGTCATCAAACATCATCCCTTTACGGCAGCCGCTATCGCAAAGTCCATCGCCTTGATCCACTCTCGTCGCATTCCACCGCGCGCGGGCAGCGACAGGCCTTGGCGAAACTTGCCAGCCGTGCCCGATGCTTGCACATGCGTGCGCCGGCTGTCATTGAGGATTCTATCGTGCGCACAGCCCTGATGGATATCGTTGCGAAACGCCTATTTGTCATGGATGGCCATCGTCGGGACGTATTTTGCAGGCGGGCGATAATGTGCGGCCAGAAAAGTTGAGTTGGTATCCTTTTGATACGCCTATCGCCCCTCTCTATTCGGAAATTGCATCATGAAAAGTGAACATGAACGGCTGGCGGCTGTCATAATCGAAGAGGGCATTTTCGACGCCAAGTTCTATCAAGAGCAGGTTCCTGACGTTGCAGGGCTCTCCGTTAAGGAACTTGCCTGTCATTACCTGGAGGTTGGCGAAAGCGAAGGTCTCGCTCCGAGCGCCATTTTTGATCCGGCGTACTATCTCGAAAAGAATCCCGATCTGACAGACGTCCCTAGCCCCGCGGTTCACTATGCCATGCACGGCAGGGAAGAGGGGCGGCCCAGCAGTCTGGCGCAGTTGCTGTTTGCCGAGGAACTCGACAGCGCGGCCGTTGAGGAAGGCCTCATACCGGCCCCCGAAGTGGAGCGGAGCGACCCCGATTATTTCAGGCAGCTTGCTAAATCGGTTCGCGTTATCGACCGGGATCTGCGATTTTTTTCCCGTGAGTTTTACCGCTCGAGTCATCCGGACATCGGCCAAAGCATGGATCCGATCGTTCACTATCTTCGTCATGGTCGCCATGAAGGGCGGTCCACCAACGTCACGCTTTCTGCCGGAATTCATACGGATGAAGCGGCAATCGATCCCGACTTGCCATACGTTGTAGTGGGGGTGCACGAATCATCGAAGACCGGGGCGCCGATCGTCGGTCTCGATCTCGCGCGGGAGCTCGCGCAAACCTATAACGTTATTTTCGTGACTTTGCGCGACGGACCGCTTGTGGAGATTGCCAGAGGCCTGTTTCCGGTCGTCATGGTGGCCAGTCAAAACAAAGCCGACAACACCATGTTTCTCGATTATATCGCAGAGCGGTATGACGTGAAAGATGCGTTTTTTTCCAGCGGATGCTGTGGTGCGTTCTTGTATCCGATGTCGGCCGGAAAATACCGAATAACCTGCCTTATTCATGAGTTTCTTGAGTATATGCTGCCCGATCATCACGCAGTTCTAGCGTGCGATCTTTTGGTTTTTTCTTCAAAAGAACTGCTGAAATCCTGGCAATACATGCTGGACAGCTATAACCGAGACCCGGATACGGTCATGGTCCTCCCCCAACCGGCGTCTGCGACCAATTCTAGGCGCATGTCCAAAGCGGAGGCTCGCAAGGCTGTTGCCGATGCTGCCGGTCTCGACATTGACGACGATACGACGCTGGTGCTGGGCGCGGGGCAGGTCCAGATCCGCAAGGGGACCGATATTTTCCTGCAGATCGGCAGCCAATTGAAGCGCGAAGCCGGGAAGTTCGTGTCGGTCTGGATCGGCGAGCAGATCAGCGAACTTGAACTGTCCTTCGGTGTCTACTTCCACGTCCAGATTGATCGTTGCCGAGACGAAAATGGTGTTTGTCCGGTGCATTTCGAGCCAGCCGGGCCGCTGTACCCCATTCTCATGGATGCGGCCGATGTATTTCTGGTGACATCGCGCCTGGACCCACTGCCAAACGTAGCCTTGGATGCTGCGGCACGGGACATGCCCGTCATTGCGTTTGCGGGGGCTACCGGTCTGGCTGACATCGCCGAGCAGGGCGAGATGAACCTGATCGAGGTCGAAATGGGCGCTGTCGATGAAGTGATCGCCGCGATCAAGGCTAACACCGCCCAGCCGGCTGCAGGCAAGCGATTTGCAGTCAGCGGCGCTTCAATGTCGTCGGGCGAGGGGGCCGATCGCCAAGGGTCACGGCAGCGCCATCATGTGGATACGGGCGTGGCATGAGCATGCCAGGATCTTGCGCAATCATCGGTGGCGGCCTGATCGCGACTGCCGGCGCTTTGACTTTGGACAAGCGCGGCTACGGCGTGACCGTTGTCACGCGCGCGCCACCTCCGCAGGGTGGGGATGGCATCGCGTGGAACTACGGTGACGTAACCAGCCCCGCAGCCTATCAGGCGATGACCGACGCGGAGTGTGTGATCTACGCGGCAGGCACGCTCAGCCCTGCCACTAAACTCGATACTGTGTCAGGCGCTGTGGCCGACGAGATTCTACCGGTTCTGAAGCTAGCGGAAGGGGCCGCTGCCGCAGGGGTCCGCACGTTCGTCTTTGTGTCGTCGGGCGGCACCGTCTACGGACCGGATGCCCCGATTCCCACCAAGGAGACGGTAAGAACCGCGCCGATCAACATATACGGCACCATAAAGGCGCTGACCGAACAGGCGCTGATGGAGATCGGGCGCAAGTTCGGTATTTCGATCGTGGTGCTGCGTGTGTCCAATCCCTACGGCCCAGGCCAGAGTGGAACCCGGCGGATGGGTTTCATCGCGGCGGCGATCAAGGCTGCGGCAGCGCAGGAGCCGATCGTGATTTGGGGTGACGGCAGCGCGACGCGGGACTTTGTGTTTCTGGAAGACGTGGGCGCCGCGATTGCCGCTTCGGCAAACTATCGCGGCGAAAGCGTCATTCTGAACATCGGTTCGGGTCAGGAGTACTCGCTGATCGACGTGTGCGATATAGTTTCGCGAAATAGCCGCCATGCGCTGCAAGTGCATTTCGACGCAGGTCGTGCCTTCGACGTTCCCAGAAGTTGTCTCGACATTTCTCGCGCCGCCCAAATTCTGGGGTGGTCCCCTCACGTCGGTGTCGAGGAAGGCATCATCCGAACCATCGGGCAGGTCCCCTGAGTAATGCCTGAGGTTGCCTTTGCCATGTGATCAGAGGGTTTGGTAGATTGCCAAACCCTCGTCTACGTTATCGTACTCGGTTAACAGACCGTCCTGCAAAACGGCGGACTTGTTGCAGAATTCTTTGATGGAATCCATGCTGTGCGATGCCAGCAGTATCGCTCGGTCCTTTCGCCGTTCGAAAAGCTCGTAGTGGCATTTCTCCTGAAAGTTCTTGTCGCCGACTAGAATGACCTCGTCGATGAGATAGCAGTCGAACTCGATCGCCAGAGACAGCGCGAACGCAAGCCGGGCCCGCATGCCGGAGGAATAAGTCTTCACCGGCATGCGTAGCTGCCGTCCCAACTCCGTGAAATCCTCCACGAACTGGCGCATCTCCGAATAATCTTTGCCGTAGATGCGCGCGATGAAACGGGCATTGTCATACCCGGTAAGGCTGCCCTGAAAGCCACCATTGAAGCCCAGCGGCCAGGAACAGGTCATCTCCCGATGCACTTTTCCTGAGGTGGGCATTTCCACCCCGCCGATCAGTTTGATCATGGTGGATTTGCCCGCCCCGTTTCGCCCGAGCAGGCCGATACGATCGCCAGGGGCGATGGAGAGGTTCACACCTTTTAAAACCCGTTTCTCGGTATGACCGACCCGGTAGTTCTTTTTAAGATTGATACACGAGATCATTCGACCACCAATGTGCGGCGAACGCGCCGGCAAAGTGCAAGCCCGATTACCGCCAGAACTGCGGATGCGCCGAGCGGAACCCAGATGTTATAATATGGCCGTACTGCATCTCCGAAGAGACCGTATCGCATCATCTCCATGCCGTTCACGAATGGTGACCACAGCACAACATCGCGTGCCGCAGGCGCCAGCCAGGACACCATGTTGAACGTACCGGACAACGGGATCGCGATGTAGACCGTGACCGGCATGAGCTTTTCAAGCACTTCGGACATTTCCGAAAGCGGTGCGATAACAAGGCACAGCGAAAAAACGAACAGCATGTAGAGGGACCAACCGGCTAGAAAAAAGCCGATGTGCGCGGGCACGGGAAACAGATCGAAAGCGATCAGAAGCGTACCCACAAAAAGGTAGGCCATCATGCCGCCGACCATTTCAATCAAGAAGCGCACCAAGATGAAATCCAGCACGCGTACTTGCCGGTGATAGAGAAGCGCCCCGTTCACAAGGAAGATACTGACAATCCGACCGAAGGAATTGCGCATTACCGTAAGCGGTATGTAGCCGCTGGCGACGAAGGCGATGACGCCCACCCCGTGCTCCTGCTCGCCGATCATGATGCTGTACATCGTGCCGACCAGCACGGCGAAAAGCATCGGCTCGGCCATAATCCACAGAAAGCCGATATTCTCGCGACCGAACCTGGTGGTCAGTTCGCGGATCATCAAGGCGACGATGACCCGCTGCTGAATCCGCCAGGCCTGCAAAGCCTTCTTCACCGGCTGCATCAGTCTTCCGGCGCGTGTTCGAGGATTCCGACGATCAGCATCCAGCCGATCAGATACAGGGCCAGGGCGGCCCCCGCGACAGTAAGAATGTTGAGCAAACGCTTGGGGAACATGGCCATGTCCGGGCGGTCCGGTTCGACGACGCGCTCAAGATAATACTGTTGCTTCACGGCTTCCGTGCGCGCCTGCTCAAGCGTAGCGCTGGCAGTCGTCAGCATTTGCGTGGCGAACTCCTGGTCGACCTGCAAGCTCTCATACTGGGTCAGCTTGGAAGCCAGGCCGTTGTCGGTTCCCACCGCGCGGCTGTTCTGCGCGGCGATCTGGGCGCCGATGGCGTCGATCCGGCTGCGCAGCGCGGGAATGGCAGGATTTCGCGGTGCCGCTCTGACAGTGGCTTCCAGTTGCGCGCGCAGGGCAGCCTGTTCGCTCACCAGCTTGTTCGAAACCTCCAGGACCCCCTTTGCTTCCTCGGTAGGATCCATGACATCGCTTGCGTTGCGATACTCGCGCAGAGATAGCCGCGCAGCCCGAACGCGCGCCTGCGCATCACGCACCCGTTTTTCCGCTTCTGCGATCGCCTTGGTCTGAAAGCGGGCATTGAGACGATTTACCAGGTCTTCGCTAAGTTCCAGCAGGCGCAGGTTGAGCTTCTGCGCGTCGGTGGGCGTGAAAGCTTTGACTGTCAGAACTGCCGAATTGGTATCGTGGTCAATACGTACACCGACCATATTCTTGTAGTATTTGTAAAGACGTTCAAACCGGTCTTCGCCAAAAATCCCAGGATATCGACTGATGATATCCGCATCAGGGTCAGCAAATATATTCCTGACATTGACCTTTTTCTCAAGATCCTGCAGCGCATCCCGCGACTCAATGTAGTCCATGACTTCATTGGTCTGATCCTGCCCGCCCGACATTCCGGACGATTGAATGAGGTTGGCGATACTGGGCATCTGCATCTGCTTTTGGGCAGGTGCCTTGATCACGAAACGGGATTCCGACTGATAGATGTCCGAAGCGATCAGTCCATTGTAGATCGTGGCGAGTAGCACTGGTACGATGACAAAGATAATGAACCAGCGACGACGATGGATGATCCGGGCGAGCGAACTGCCACGCCGGGGGGTATCCGCGGCGGTGTGGGGGCTGCTCAAAAGGTCAATGTTTTCCAACAGATTGGGTGTTCCGTAGCCATTTTCGTGGCCTGTTTATGGGGAATGCCGATGCGGCACAAGGTCTGCGCTCAGGATTGACGCGCCGTCCGTAAAATTGAATCTGTACCCCGACCAGTCAGGATTTCTCCGGAAATTGCGTGATCTCACCCTGCAGGCGCTGAAGCGTTGATCCTGGGTCCGTTTAGGAAGTTCTCCATGCCGAAGCAAGTCTGCCGGATGCCGTCGCTCGCCGTAGCCCTCCTCTCGTTGTCATTTGCCCCGATCGCTCTGGCGCAAGACGTCGATTTGAATGAGGGCGCGACACAAGCGGCCTGTCCCGCGCTCCCGGTGGGAAGCCGGCTCGCGGGGCTGGTCGACATCGCACCGGATGGGACCGGAACGACCGCGCAGGCGCGTGAGTGTATCGCGCTGAAGGGCAACCGAAGGGCTGCACAGGTTGCCAGGGCCATCGAGGTCAGTGACGGGGCCCGTGGTCCCGCGTCGGGGCCTGGCATCGCTACAGCGGCAAGTGCCAGCTACGCGTTGTCGCTGGTCAATACGCGCCCCGATTGGAGGCACTCCGATCTTGCCGGAGAAAGCGACGGGCTGAGCATCTTCGTACGGCAAGGCAAAGGCGACACGGCCGCCATGCTGTCAAATGTGGGCGTGCGTCATGGCTTTGCCGCAACACTGGAGTCCTACACATTTTCTGCCGACGCCGAAGGCAGGCCGATCCGTGCGGTGCGCACGCAGCTTGGCGTCGTGAACCCCCGTGATGGCGGAGAGTTCGGCCTGCTCGTTCAAGCATCCGAGGGGCAGCGGCTTACCGCGGGCCTGCGTATTGCCAGCCTCGGCACCGCAAACTGGGCGAACTATCTCGAAGCAATCAGCCCTGCCGGCGAAACGGTGGCCGCTGTTCGTGGCAGCGACGGGGCATTCGTTGGCGGAGATCTGCTTCCGACGTCAGACCTTGGCAAGAATGTCGGTTCCCCTGCCAAGCGGTATGCCGCCACTTACACGCAGGTTTTGCAGCTTGCGGAGACCACATTCTCCAGCTTGCCCGCGTGCGGTGGCGGAGCAGGTGCCGGGACCCTTGCGTTCGTCTCCGATGCCGAAAAGGCGGTTACCGCCTGGGGCCAGGCTATCCGTGCGGGCGGTGGTCGCAACAAGACATTTGTGAAATGCAACGGCTTTGGCTGGACCGCATTTTAGCTTTCGGGCTGATGCTTGTCGCGCAGGGTGCGCCACAGCCGTTTCCAAGGCGTGGTATCCTCAGCTTTGTAAGCTGCAAACTGTGCGGCCAACGCTTGATGCTGATCGGCGGCGCTTGAAAGCGCACGCGTGCGACTGGCAATTTCGTCGTTCAAACGCAGAATTTCCGCTTCCAGTCGCTCGGTATCGGATTGCCTGGCAAGGTTCTGTTTGGCCGCCTCACTCAAGGCCGCATCGCGCGTGGTCACCTCGTCTTTCAGGCGTTTCACCTCGCTACGCAAGATGTCGGCCTCGGCATCGCGCTCACTGGCGGTTTGGAAAGCACGTTCCAGCTTGGCACCTTGCGTCGCGATGGTCGCTTCGTGGTCGATCGCCAGCGCGCGCTGAGCGTCAGCGTCCATACGGGCAGCTTCCGCCGCCGTGATGGACTGCGCCAAATCTGCATCGCGCGCAGCAATCACGCGATCAAGCTCCTCTACCCTACGCTTCAGAGCTTCAATTTCGCGCGTAAGGATAGCAGCGCCATCTGCGGCCTGTGCCAAAGCAGCGTCCTTTTCGCGAAGCTCATTCTCGGCTTGCGACGCGTGGGTCGAGAGCGCCCGCAACTCTGTACGCGTTTCTTCTACCTCCCGCTGCAGCGCCTCTGCCTGCGATGTTCGTGCGGACAGCAGATCATTTACCTGGTCCAGTTCATGTTGCAGTGCCCCGTTGCGCGCTTCGATGCCAGCATGTGCCTGCTGCGCCTGCTCTTGCGCACTGGTCCGCAGCCACTCGACATGCCGCAAATGCTCGTGCGCTTGCTCAAGGCTCCTGCGAAGCTGGGCCGCTTCGCCGGGTGCTCCGCGGTTTGCTTCCACCGAGAAGGCTGGACCAAGAGCGAGACTGACCTGATCGAACCGGGTGCGGATCTGGTCTAGCTTGCGGTGATCGGCGACATCTTCGCTACCGCGCGCCCAACGGACCATTATCTCAAACGTGTCGGACACCCAGACGGAGGCGTCATAGCCGACGTCGTCGCTTTCCGCTCGGGGATAGCCAGCGATTTCCGCGTCGACCTTTTTCCGGGGATCCAGGAATGCGTCCACCTCAGCGGCCGACATTGCGGTTCGACGTGGAAAAACGACATCGAAATGGTCAGCCGCGCGCTGGATGATGGCCTTCCAATCGTGCAGAAGCTGTGCATATGTCGTGAACAGTCGCGCCCGGCCACGCGTTGCGATCTCCGCATCGAGCACGTAGCGCAACCACAGCAATTTACCCGTCCACTCATAGGTGCCGTCACGTCGCAGCAGCGATGCCGCCACCTCGGATGGGTCGCGGACAGGCATGATAATGCTGGTATCCACATCATCGCTTGCCAGGATATCCAGCCACCACTTGGCGAGACGGCAGATGCGCGGGTCCTTGAGAACGAACAGGGGCGCGTCCTCAAACTCCTGGCGCACGAGGGCGCGGGCGCGATTGGCAAATCGCTCCGCTATCGGCGAGCGGTACCAATCGTCGTTGAAAGGCTGCCAGTCATCCCAGCTCGTTCCCGCAGACGACATCAATTCGTCATTGAAGGCCGATATTGCTTCGGACTCCCAGTGGCCGCTTTCGTTGCCCACGTTGGGGCCCATCAAAGTGGCCGGAAGAGCGCAGCCTTGGGTATTGAGCACGCGGGTGAGCGCACTCGTCCCGGAGCGATGCGCGCCCAGCACCAGGACGCAGGTGGCGCGGGTGTTATGCTTCAAAACGCGGTCCGACGAACGTTGCATACAGTTCCCGCATCGCTTTCGTGTTCAGGGATGACACCCGATCGCACGTACGCCAAACGGGAAGCATTCGGTTCCCTCAAGCGGTAGGAGTTGGGCGGGATACCTGTCAATCCGGTGTCTTGCGAAGTTCGCCTTTCTTCAGTTCGGGACGTCATCGTCAGCCCAGCAATCGGCGTGCCAGCTTTTTGGCGAACGAGGGTTTGCCAGGTCGGGCGATCGTCTCACCCAGATAGCGGTTGGGCCGTGGCAGCCCGTCGCTGATCGACCGCAGGTTGCGAAGGTCCAGACGGCCCAGCGCTTCGTCGGAAAAGGCCGGGGTGTAATAGATGCAATCGTCGAAGTAATAGTGCGTCACCTGCGACCAGCGGGTCAGCGTGGCGTCGATCTGGCGCGTGCCGCCGTGAAGCAGGTTCGCCGCCCAGATGAGCGCCTGACCCTTGCGCGCCAGGAATTGTTCCTCTGTGGCACCATAGGCTTCGCGCAGCGCGCGCCAGCCTTCGGCGAAGGGCTCTTGCGCGGAAGCCAGGGTGCTGCCGTGGCCGCGCCGTCCGATCGTAGCGTTATTCAGCATCGGCCAGCGATGCGATCCGGGTAGGTAGAACAACGGTCCGGCATCGGCGCCGATGTCCTCCATCGCCAGCCATACGCCGCACATGAACCGTTCGGGCAAGCTGGAGAAATGCACCATGTCGGTATGCGCCTCCTGCTGGGTGCCTACCGGAAAGTTGAGCGTCTGGAAGGGAAAGGCGCGCCGTCCGTACAGCTTGCCAAGGATGTCCAACATCGCCTGATTGGCGGCGATGGCGCGCACATCGTCATCGAATTTCCACGCGTCCTGAATGCGCCGCTCACCGATGGTCTTGTCGCTTTGCGGATCGGCGAAGTCGATGCCGGCATATCGGGGCGCCAGGTTGGCCTTGATCCGTTCCACCCGCGCGTCGATCTCCGGATCGGGGAAGTCGAGGACCGCATACCCCTTCTCATGCAAATCCGTGGCGATCCGCTCCTCTTCGGGCGTCAACCCCATCGCTGCGCGCTGCGCCGCGAACAGGGGAGATTCGACCAGAGGAATACCGGGAAAGGGGTTGGTCACGAAAACAGGGTATCCTTGGTTGCGCACGTAAGAGGTTTGCTGGCCCTACCGCGTCGGGCTGCGGGATAGAAGCGCGGGTTTCATCTAGCGGCCCAGAGCATGACGCAGGCGATCGGCGATCATACGCCGCGCTCGCCGCATGCCGCCGGAGCCGCGCATGGTATGGCGCAGGATCAGGCCGAAATCGTGGCGGATGCTGCCCAGTTCGTCCAGTTCGCCATACACCTGCCAGAACGCCCGCGGGCCCAAGGCGCGGGGCATGTTGAAAGCGCCGTGGTACCCAAAGCTGGTGGCCAAGTCGCCGGTGCGCTCGGTCGCGAAGGCATCTGCCAGATCGCGCGGTGCGAATCGCATTCCTTGTGCCTCCAGCCACGCGCGGTTGGTGCGTCCGATGGCCACGTCCTCCGGGTGGACCGGGATGAACTGCGGGTCCCGGCACAGCTCCATGAGCTGCCGGCTGCGGATCGAAAAGCCGCCGTTGCCCACGTCGTGGCCATCGTCGAATTGGGGCCAGCTTGCGCCGATATAGTCGTAGTCCAGGAACGCCGGATTCCACCGATCGGCGCGCAACAGATGGCCGTCCCACTGCGCGATCATGCAATGGGTGGAGACTACATGGCTGGCCAGCCGGGTCAGCAGGAAGTCGGAATAGGCCGCAGACGAACGCAAGGGCGCGATCGGCAGCACCCGGATGGACGGATGCAGGGGGCATACAACCGCGTCGGTAAACAGCAGCACCTCGGCGAAATCCACCTGCGCCACGCTGGCTTCCAGCGCGCGCACGGTGGCGGCCACGTTCACGGAGGTGACCGCGCATAGCGTCACCTGCGGCAGGGAAAGGCGTTGGGGCTGTATCATGGCACCGTCAAAGCTGAACGACGAAACGATCGCTGAACCTGTTCAGGTCGGGATGATGGAAGGGATCGACTATGGCGTCCGTTCCCCATCGGGTTTTCATCGCTTCCAGTTCGCCGGCCAGTCGCTCTGCGCCCACCGGATCGCGGTCGAACCCGCGTGACACGGATTCGTGATGGATCAGGACTGCGCGGGGTTCGTAAAATGATTGCCAACCGCGCGCGTTGAGACGCATGCACAAGTCCACATCGTTGAAGGCGACCGCGAAGTTGGCCTCGTCTAGGCCGCCTACTGCCATGAAGCGTTGACGCTGCACCACCAGGCAAGCGGCGGTTACGGCGGAGGTGAACTGGGGCAGGGCATGACGGTTAAAATAGCCCTGTGCATCCGGCCTCAACAGCCGATGGGCATGGGTCGCGCCGCCGCAAATGCCCAGGATTACCCCGGCATGCTGGATGCGTCCGTCCGGATAGAGCAGCTGCGCGCCCACCGCGCCGACATCCTCTCGCAACGCCTGGGTCGCCATGATGCCGAGCCAGTCTGGTGCCAGCACTTCGATGTCGTTGTTGAGCAGGCACAGCAACGCACCGCGCGCCAGCTGCGCGGCACGGTTGTTCAAGGTGGAGAAATTGAAGGGGCCGGGTGCCCGCAGCACGCGGTGGCGGCACGGGTCCAGCGCATCAAGGTACGCGAGCGTGTCGGGATCATCGCTGCCGTTGTCGACAACGATGACTTCGATGTCAGGGTAGTCGGTTCGCGCCACCCCTTCCAGACACTTGCGCAGCAGGTTCAGGCCGTTGCGGGTGGGCACGATTACACTGACCGGGGGCAAGGCGCCGCTGATCGCAAGTGCGTCGGGCAGACGCGGGCGTGGCCGCGTGCGGCGATGGTGCAAGACGTGGCGCACGTGCACCGGTTCAGCCTTTGCCGCTGCCACGGTTTGCGCCACCAACTGCGCCGCCCACCCAGATCCGGACGTATGCGACAGCTGGCTTTCCGAAACGTGCAGGATGCAGGCACCGGTCAGATAATCGTGATGGCGGAACAGTTCGGCATTCCAGTCCGGCTTGAAATGCGGCGCGCTGCGCCTGCCCGACAGGTCCATCAGGTCATCGTCCGCGTAAGCGATGGTGGCATGCCTGGCAGAGTCATGTGCGAGCGCATTCAGGTACGCGTCGCGTGTGCCGGGGGCGAGTCTATCTCCCGGCGCGATTGCCAACACCCAGGGATCGTCCTGCCAGGGGATGTGGCGGGCGGCTTCGGCGAGCGTCAACCCGTCCGGGCCGCCAATGACCAGCCCCACGATATTTTCGCACGAAAGACTTTGCAGCGTGCGGTCCACACCCTCTTGCCCGGCAGCGGTATCGATCAGCGCAACGATCGTCCCGGCAACGTGGGGCGTGCGCGCCACCGCCACCTCGCGCTCAAGCCACAATCCATAGGCGCGGGGCGACGCCGACAACAGCGGGGCAAAGCGGGCGCGGGCGCGTACGCGCTTTCCGCAGATCCGCCACCAGACGGCCACCAGATATGCGAGCGGCGCTATCCGGAACGCATCCAGATGAATGCGCATCTTCAGCCAGGCGCTTGCCGTGTGCCGGGATGGGGAACCGGTCTGCCGGGGCTCGATGTTGATCGCTCGCATCAAGACCGCGATAGCCGTTTGGCGGATGGGAACAAGACCCCCGCAAGCGATGCCACCCACGGCTGCGCGATAAAGTTGCGGCCGATCGACCAAAAGATCGGTGGCCATGCGAAGGGGAAAATGGTCCCTCACAGCGCTGGTCGATCCAGACACCTGCGCTACCGGGAGGCTCGCGTATGCATTATGCAACCTATTGTTTTCGATATCTATTTTAAGCGCGTGCCGATGCTGGTGCGGTACGGCCCTGCGGGGCCGCGCCGCCATTTTCCGGTCAAGGCGCGGGGGGACGTGCAAATGTTGCAACTTCGTCACACTTGGGAAGTATCTGCCCTCGCGCCCCTTGTGACGGAAACTTGGCAGACCCATTCTCGTTCTCGCTGAGAATGCAAATACTAGAGGACGTTATCAATGAATTTCAAAGCCCTCACTCTCGCGGCCGTCGCCGCGGTAGCGATCGCCACGCCCGCTCTGGCGCAGGACGCCGAGACGGAAGTCGCATCGAACGGAACTTCGTTCCGCGGTGTCCGCATCGAGGGTAACCTTGGCGGTGACCGTTTCATGTCGGAAGGCAACCACCACGACAAGTTCGGCTACGGTGGCACCGTCGGTTTCGACGGCACGATCGGTAGCCGTTTCGTGATCGGCGCCGAAGGTTCCTACTGGAACCCGAACAAGGGCAACGAAAACGTGACGGCGCTGGCTGATGGCAACACCATCGCGCACAAGTCGTTCGAAGAGTGGGGCGCCGCCGTGCGCGCCGGTGTCCTCGTGACCCCGCAGTTCCTGGTCTTCGGCAAGGCCGGCTACGTCAACGCCGAACAGCGCCGCGCGATCACCGGTCCGACCGGCGCGCTGCTGGTCTATGACCACTATCGTTCGGACGGCTACCAGGTCGGTGGCGGTGTTGAATACACCGTGATGCCTGCCATGCGCACGCCGATCTACGTGAACGCACAGTACGTGTATTCGGTGTACAACGGCAATTCGAGCCGCCAGCGCGTGATGGCGGGCGTGGGTATCCGCTTCAAGTAAGCGCAGCCCGGGCTTGATGCCTGTGCAAAAAAGCCCGGTTCCTCATCATGAGGCACCGGGCTTTTTTGTTGCGCCATGTGCAGCAAAGCGGCGCATGCACCCCGCAAGCAGCAATGTCGCGCATAGCGGCCCCAGCCAATCCACCCACTGGTCCAGCTTGGGCCAGACCCTCAGGTCGAACGGCCCCCACCAGGGCATGTTGGCGCGCAGACCATGGCCGAACATCTCGATCCAGCGGTATTCCGCCTGCGCCACCTCCCGCCCGATGAAATAGGCCGAGGCGATCCCCGCCCCGGCCCACCAGTTCCCGGTGGCGCGCGCGATGACGACCTGCACGATGACGGCAAGGACGATGTGCTCGAAATACATCACGGCGATCTGCTCCCGGTTGTTTTGATCCTGCGCCACCCCATCCAGTAATGCGCCGCTGGTGCCAGGCGGCCAACAGCCGCTTCGGCCAGCACCACCAAGGCCAGTGACACGCCGAAAAGCGGCATCGCCAGCGCCAGGACGATGACTGCGGCCACCACCATCCAGGAATGGCGCAGCGGCGCCAGCGCGCGTGGGGCACCCAGCGCGCCTTGGGGACGTCGGCGCCACCACAGGATCACGCTCGACACGCACAGCAGCACGAGCCCGATCAGCACGGTGAGATTGACCAGCTGGTTCGCAAGGCCTGCCCATGCGCCTTCATGGATGGCCACGCCGTAGCCCACCGCCCGGTCGATCCAGTGACGGTCGGCAAAGCGGCGAATGCCCACTACGGTGCCGTCGCCGGCCACCTGCGCGCTGTCGCGCTTCGGACGGTTTTCCGCCTGGCTGCTGACCTGCCACGCGCCGCCGGGCGCGGTGGGCGGGCTGATCTGCACGGGCGCGGCAAAATGCAGGGTTTGCGCGGTTCCCACCACCGCATCGAGCGCGGCCGGGGCCGGGGCGACCATCGGCATCGCAGCGGGCATGTCCGCCATGCCGGCATGGTCCATGTGCCCGGCCATTGCGCCGCGCATGGCCGCGTCCGCTTGTGCGCGGCGCGCGCTGTCGGCGCGCGACCCGGCGGACCAGTCCTGCGGGCCGTCGGCGGTGCCGGTAACCGTGCGCACATCGCGCAGCCATGCGCCCCAGGCGTTCGCCCAAGGCAGGCCGGAGGCGATGAGGAACAGCGCGCCGATGCTGATCCACAGGCCGGTCACCGCATGCAAATCACGCCAAAGCGCCGCACGCCCCTGGCGCAGGCGCGGATAGATGACGCCGGCCAGCTTGCCGGCGCCGCGCGGCCACCACAGGAACAGGCCGGTCAGCAGCATCACCAGCGTCCAGCACGCTGCCATCTCCACCAGCGCCGAGCCGAAATTGCCCGCCAGCAGTTCGCCGTGCAGGCGAAACACCACGCGCATCAGGCGGTCCTCCTCCGGCACCTTATGCAGCACCGTGCCGGTCTGCGGATGCACCCAGACCCGCACCTCCCGGGCCCCGTTGCCGACCAGCACTTGCACCGCATCGTTCGGTTGTTGCGGCAGGACATAGGCGTGAAGCGCCGATCCGGGCACCGCGGCCACGGCCTGTGCGGCGATCGCGTCTGGCGCCAGGCGCGGCGCTAGCGCCGTCGCAACGCCGCGATAAGGCGCATACAGCGCGTCCTCGATCTGCGGCTTGAACAGATAGATCCCGCCGGTGACGGACAGCCACAGCACGAACGGAATGCAGAACAGCCCGGCATAAAAGTGCCAGCGCCATACCGCGCGATACCAGCGTTCGGTGCGGGCCTCGGTCATAGCGTCCATCCTGCTTCCACCAGGAAGCTGCGCTGTGGGTAGGGGTGATAGACCCAGGCCCGGTCGTTGGTGATGTTGTCCACGCCCGCGCTCAGGCGCAACTGCTCCGTCACGTTCCAGCTGACTTTGGCGTCCAGCGCAAACAGTTCAGACGTATAGCCATACGTATCCCCGCGCTGCAGCCCGAACAGGTCGGTGTTCGGGCGGCTGGCGTAACGCACGCCCAGCGAGAGTAGGACTGGCGGGCTGATCCGGTAGCGCACGTTGCCGTTCAGCCGCCAGCGCGGGATGCGGGGGAACTGCACGCCATCGGCGGTGGGGGCGGCATCGTTGCGCACCGTGATCGCATCGATCCAGGCCGCGTTGGCATCCACGCTGAGGCCGGGCACCAGCAGGTCGCGCGCCTCCGCGATCAGCTCGAAACCGTACTGGCGGGTCAAGTCGATATTCTTGAAGTTCGAGGTGGTCACCCCGTTCTGGTTGAAGCCGGTGAAGGAAAAGATGGTGTTGCGCACCCGCTGCCAGAAAGCGGACGCGGTGAGCTTCACCCGGCCCACCTGCCGCGCGACGAGGAGGTTGGCGTCGGTCGAACGCTCCGGCGCGAGATTGGGATCGAAGCTGTTCGCGTTGAAGCTGCCATCGCCGTTGAGGCTGCCCTGGAACAGTTCGCCCACCGTGGGAAAGCGGGTGGCCTTGGCAAGGCTGAGCTGCACGCGGGTATCGGGATCGACCGTCCATTCCAATGAGGCCTTGGGCTGGAAGCCGGTGGCGTGGCGCGCGCCATAGCGGTTGGTGACCATCACGCCGCCTGTGCCAATGCGCGCAAGCCCGCCGTCGAACGCACGCCAGTCCTCGTAACGCGCGCCCAGTGTCACGGTTACCGGGTCAAGCGGTACACGCAGTTCGGCCCACGCCGCCAGGTTTCGGGTCTTGCCGAAAGTGCGGGTGGAAAAGCTGGCGGCATCGTCGCTGCGCCAGCTTGGCAAGGCGTAGTTGGTAAGGTCCGTCTTGTAGATGTTGGCCGCGCCCCCACCGGACAGTTCGACACTGCCCAGCCGCGCTTCCAGCGAGACATCGCCCGTCCACCACCATGTGGGGCCTTGCCGCGCCAGCGTGCCGGCACCGTCGCTGCGTCCGTTGTCGTAGCCGGTGGAGGTGAAAGCATCCGACCGCGTGATCTGGTATGTCGATACGCTGGCCTTTGCGGTCACCGTATCGGACAGCGGGGCCGCCAGCTTGAGGCCGCCCAGCACTTCGTCACGCAGCGTGCGCGACCAGTTGGCCCCGCTGGCGGTATAGACCTTCCCGTTCAGGGCGACGGGTCCGTTGCAAACCGTGTTGCCGGCGGCGTCCTGCAGGTAGCAGTCCGGCGCGGTCTGGCTGTCCAGATTGTGCCAGTAGGCCAGCAGGAACTCGCCGGTGACACCCGATGCACCGTCGTACCCCACGCGCAGCTTGGCCTGATCCTGCGTGACCTTGGCCGGGCTTTGCGCCGCGAAGAACGGATTGGTGGTGGTGCCGGGCGCGCCGGCCATCGCCTGGCGGGGATCGATCACCGCGCCGGTCACCGGCGTTGCGCCCGTGCTGGTGGAAGGATTCAGCCCATAGAACATCATCGGATGGCCGGTATTGCGGAAATGCCGGCCCGATACCCGCAGCGACCAGGGGCCGTCCTTCTGGCGAAAGCCGAACCCGGCCTCGGCGGAATAGCCATAATACGTGTCCTGCGTACCGAACTGGTCGTAGGGCTGCGCCATCGCCTGGACGGTGGCGAAGGCCTCGGTCTTCTCCGGCGAGCGGGTGGTGATGTTGACCACGCCGCCCATGGAATTGCCGGCGTAGCGCGCCGAATACGGGCCGTAGACCACGTCGAACTGGTCCACTTCGCCGGGGCCGACGACACCCCACTTGGGCGCATAGGCGAACGAGTTGCCCAGGAAGTTGGACACCGTGAACCCGTCCACCATCACCAGCGACCGGGCGCTTTGCGTGGAATGGGTGCCGCGAAAACCGGGCACGCCGTTGGAATCGCCGGCATAGCGGGTGCGAACGAAAAAGTCGGGCGCGTACTTCATCAGATCCTCGACGTTGCGCGCGTTCACGCCGGCGAACTGTTCGTCGCCCAGGCTGACGGACAGGCCGCGTGCATCGAGCCTGATCGCCTTCTCGCTCTGGCCGACGACGAGGATGGTATCACCCGGCGGCGCGTCAGCCCCATCGGCAGCCGCGTCAGCGTCGGCGGCAAGGGCGTGGAGCGGGAACAGGGCAAGCGGCGCCGCGCCAAGCGCGAGCAGGATACGAAGCATGAAGGTTATCTCACCTGAAAATGCCCGCTGGCTCGCTAAGGGAACCGGTCGGGGCAGAGATCAAAATTTCCGCGCAGCATGGTGCTGCACGGCAATTGCGTCGGGTTCAGGTGAAGCGAGGCGGCGCGTGGCTGGGCGGGCGGCTGCGCTTTGCAGGGGCTGGCAGTGCCAGCGGCGTGCGGGCAATGGCCGCCACAAACACAAAGACCAGCGCGGCCAGCACCAGCGGGGCAAGGTCCGCGCCGGTCATGGCGGCGCAAAGCGGCGCGAAGGCGCACGGGTGATCCGCCGTGCTGGCGCCGTGCTCTTGCCCGCCGGGTTTTTTGGGCACGGCGATGGTGATCGTAGCGCCGGCGGGCGTCGCGCCGGAACACAGCGCGACGATGAGGCCGGTATCGGGCGCTGCCGGCATGTAGCCGACCGGCACGAAGATCTTCAGGCACAACGCCGCGCCCAGCAGCAGTGCTGCCAGCGCCGGACGGTCCCGCAAGAAGTGCCGCATGATCCCCACGCAGCAACCGTTAGCGGCGCGCACCGGCGCTGTCACGGGCAAACGTGTGGTGCCTCGATGGTGGGTCGGGGCGGCAACTTTCGCCGGCCATCGTGGACGTGGCCGCATTTGCCGCCGTTCCCGGCGCGATGCAGAATTTGTGCGCTTTAATCATACCGTTGACGGCTGAACGCCTAACGCACATATGCCGCACCACGGTGATGGATTTCCGCCGGGCTATTTGGCCGAACCGCCCTCGCAAGGGCCGATGATTCCTACTTGGCGCCGCAAGGCAGCAAAGGGGGAATTATGCGCGCTACCTTTCACAATCTCATCGCCGAACTGAACGTCGCGGCGTTTGTCCGCAATCGCCACGATCATGCTGTGTCGGTCATGCGCTGGGCGCTGATCCTGGTGCCGATGGCCGCACTCATCGGGACGTTGTGTGCTGCGTTTCTATGGAGCCTGGATGCGGTCACACGCCTGCGGTTCGCATTGCCCTGGCTGCTCTACCTGCTGCCAGTGGGGGGCTTCGTGGTCGGATTGCTGTACCATCTGACCGGCCGTTCGGTGGAGGGCGGCAACAACCTCATTGTCGAGCAAATCCACGAACCGGGCGGCGGCGTGCCGTTGCGGATGGCACCACTGATTTTCTTCGGCACGGTGGTAACGCATCTGTTCGGCGGTTCGGCCGGGCGGGAAGGCACTGCCGTCCAGTTGGGCGGCAGCCTTGCCAGCGGCTTCGGTCGCCTGCTGAAGCTCGATGCCGAAGGTACGCGCGTCCTGCTGATGACGGGTATTGCCGCCGGTTTCGGTGCGGTGTTCGGCACACCGATCGCGGGCGCGGTGTTCGCGCTGGAGGTGCTGGCGATCGGACGTGTCGAATATCGCGCGCTGGTGCCGTGCCTGCTCGCGGCGCTGGTCGGCGACTGGACGTGCCTCGCATGGGGCATTCATCACGGCGTCTATCGCATCGGGGAACTGGTGCCGGTCGATCCGCTACTTGTGGCCAAGGCCGGCATCGCCGGGGTTGCGTGCGGGTTGGTCGGCCTCGTCTTTGCGGAAGCCAATCACGCGCTCGGCGGATGGCTCAAGCGGATCGTACCCTATGGTCCACTGCGCCCGGTCATCGGGGGCGTGGCTGTCATCGCGCTCGTCTACCTGTTCGGCACGCGCGACTATCTCGGCCTCGGCACACTGGCGGCGACACCAGAGGGCCTGACCATCTTCAGCTTCTTCGGTCCCGACACGCATCCGTGGAGCTGGGCGCTCAAGCTGCTGTTCACCGTCGTCACGCTCAGCGCCGGCTTCAAGGGCGGCGAGGTCACGCCGCTGTTCTTCATCGGCGCGGCGCTTGGCAATGCGCTCGCCCCCATGCTCGGCGTGCCGACCGGCGTGTTTGCTGCGATCGGCTTCGTCGCGCTGTTCGCAGGCGCTGCCAATACACCGCTCGCTTGCACCTTCATGGGCATCGAGCTGTTCGGAGCTACTTATGCCGTGCCGATCGCGGTGGCCTGCTTCGTCGCCTACCTGTGTTCCGGTCATAACGGCATCTACCTGTCGCAGCGCGTGGCCGTGCCGAAGGTGCCGGCGACGGGTCTTACCCCGAACGCGACCCTTCGCGAGGCGCGGGCGCATCGCGCTGCGCGTCGTCCGCGCTCTTGATCTCCCACCAATCGAAGGTCTGCCCATGCCCGATCGTTTCACCGTCCAGCATCGCGAAATCGGCATGCTGCGCATCTACATGAAGCCGTCCGACCGGATCGGTCAGCGCAGCCTGCGCACGCTGTGGGGGGCTAGGCCGCTCTACCGCGCGTTGATCCAGACGGCGAAAGCGGACGGGATCATCAATGCCGTTGCGCAGCATACCCATTACGGATTCAGCAACCACGGCCCGATCCGCGAACACGGAGCGGAAATAGCCGATCCGCACCTGACGATCTGTGTCGAACTCGTAGGCGAGCGCGACCAGCTCGACCTGTTCTGCCGGCGACACGGCGACCTGCTGGCCGACAAGGTGATCGTCTACAAGCAGTTGGAGCGCTGGTCGGTCACATCCCGAGACAGTCCATGATGCTGCCGACACCTCAGCCTTAGCCGAAGATACCTAGCCCGCCGGCCCTGCCCCCTTACTTCGCCTCGGCGATCAGCTTAAGCGCGGTCGGGCTGGTCCAGTCGTTGCCGCCGGTGTAGCGCCACACTTCCTTGCCCTGGCTGTCGAACAGCACGGTGACCGGCAGATTGCCGCCGTACTGGAAGCCCAGGTCGCCCTGCTCGTCGATCCAGGGTTCGATATGGTCCAGCTTGCGGCGGCGCAGGATTTCCACCACTTTGCCGGCCTGGCCCATGTCCTGCGAGATCGGCAGGATCACGGCCCCGATGCCGGGTTCGCGGCCCGCCAGCGCGTTGAGCGTGGGCATTTCGGCGATGCACGGCGCGCACCATGTAGCCCACAGGTTGATCAGCAGCGGCTTGCCCTTGAACGAGGTGAGGTCGAGGCTTTCGCCGGTATTGTCCACCAGGCTGACGACGGGCATCGCCTCGCCCTTGTGCGAACGGTCCAGCTTGCCGGCGGCTTCGGGCGGCTGGCCGGGGCCGGCCTGCGCCTTCTCGGAAGGCTGCGGTTGCGCGTCCTTCCCGCCTTTACTATCGCAGCCGGAAATGGCGAGGGCGCTGGCCCCGGCAAGCGAACACAGGAACAGCGACTTGAGCGAGCGGGCAGATAGCAAAGCGGAAGGCTCCAACCAGATGTGGGGCGGACGGTTCGCCGAAGGACCGTCGGCGATCATGCGCGAGATAAACGCCTCGATCCCCTTCGACAAGGCATTGTGGCGTCAGGACATCGCGGCCAGCAAGGCGCATGTCGCGATGCTGGGCGCGTGCGGCATCGTGGCGAGCGCCGATGCGGTGACGATCCGTGACGGGCTGGACGCGGTCGCGGCGGAGTACGAGGCCAGCGGCGTGCCCGAGGACTGGGATCTCGAAGACATCCACATGACCACCGAATCGCGGCTGGCCGAACGTATCGGCCCGGTCGCGGGGCGGCTGCACACCGCACGCTCGCGCAACGACCAGGTGGCCACCGATTTCCGGCTATGGGTGCGAGACGCGATGGACCAGGCGCAGGCGGGCCTGCAGGCGCTGCAGGTGGCGCTCGTCACCCGCGCGGGCGAACATGCCGACGCCATAATGCCCGGCTTCACCCACCTGCAGACCGCGCAGCCGGTAACCCTGGGCCACCACCTGATGGCCTATTACGAGATGATCGGGCGCGATCGTTCGCGCTTTGCCGATGCGCGCAAGCGGATGAACCGCAGCCCGCTGGGCGCCGCCGCGCTGGCCGGCACCGGCTTTCCGATCGACCGCGACATGACCGCGCAGGCGCTGGGCTTCGACGGGCCGACCGCGAACAGCCTCGATTCGGTGTCCGACCGCGATTTCGCGCTCGATTACCTGATGGCGGCCAGTCAGTGTGCGCTGCATCTGTCGCGGCTGGCGGAGGAGTTCATCATCTGGGCCAGCCAGCCGTTTGGCTTTGTCACGCTGCCCGATGCGCTGTCCACCGGCAGTTCGATCATGCCGCAAAAGAAGAACCCAGACGCCGCCGAACTGGTGCGCGGCCATGCGGGGCGCATTTCCGGCTGCCTGATGTCCCTGATGATGACGATGAAGGGCCTGCCGCTGGCCTATTCCAAGGACATGCAGGACGATAAGCCCCCCGTGTTCGAGGCGGCCAGCCTGCTCGCACTGTCGATCGCGGCGATGACCGGGATGGTTGCGGAAACCACGTTTCGCACCCCCCGGATGCGCGCCGCCGCCGAACTGGGTTTTGCCACCGCGACCGATCTGGCTGACTGGCTGGTGCGTGAAGGCGACGTGCCGTTCCGCGAGGCGCATCACATTACCGGCGCTGCGGTAAAGCTGGCCGAGCAGCGGGGGGTGGCGCTCGATGCGCTGCCGCTCGATGATCTCAAGGCCATCGACAGCCGCATCGACGCGCGCGTATTCACCGCGCTGTCGGTGGAGGCGTCGGTGGCTGCGCGCAATTCGCATGGCGGCACCGCCCCCAAGCAGGTACGACTGCGCGTGGCCGATGCCCGCGCGGCGCTGGGTCTGGAGTAGAACGCATGCGCATGAGTGCCCGAGTGAAGAAGGCCGCCGTCCTTGCCATGCTGGCGCTGCTGGCCGCGTGCGGGCAGCGGGCGGCGCTGGCGCTCAAACCGGGGCAGCAGTTGCCACCTGCGCCCTACGGCCGGGCCGACAAGCCCAAGGCCGAGGAACTGCTGGCAACCCCCACTATCGCCATCCCGGAGCGCAGCGTTGAACTGCGCACCCGGTCCGAACCGCGCGCGGACGATCCGTTCGATCTGCCGCCCCCCGAAGCGGCCCAGCCCGCCGACCCTCAGCCCGCCAACCCGCAGTAGGTTTTTCATGGATCATTTCCAGATTATTGGCGGCGCGATGAACGCCGAACACGTGCCGCTGCCTGACATCGCCCGCGCGGTGGGCACGCCGGTGTACGTCTATTCGCGCGCCACTCTGTCACGCCACGCGCAGGTCTTTCGCCAAGCGTTGGCCGCGCTGCCGAAAGTGCACATCGCCTTCGCGGTGAAATCCAACCCCAACCTGGCCGTGCTGCGCCTGCTGGCCAAGGAAGGCTACGGCGCGGACGTGGTGTCCGAGGGCGAGATGAACCGCGCGCTGGCGGCGGGCATGGCGCCGGGCGACGTGGTGTTTTCCGGCGTGGGCAAGACCGCCAGGGAGCTGGCGGCGGCGCTGAAGGCAGGGATCGGCCAATTCAACCTCGAAAGCGAGGAAGAGGGCGTCGAGCTTGCGCAAATCGCCGCGTCCATGGGCGTTGTTGCCACCTGCACCCTGCGGGTCAATCCCGACGTGGATGCCGGCACGCACGCCAAGATTTCTACCGGCAAGGCGGAAAACAAGTTCGGCGTGGCGTATGACGTGGCGGGCGCGATCTACACGCGACTGTCCGCTTTGCCGGGCTTGAACCTGCGGGGGCTGGCGGTTCACATCGGCAGCCAGATCACCGACTTGGAGCCATCGCGGCAGGCGTTCGTGAAGATGGGCGCGCTGATGGCGGGCTTGCGCGAACAGGGCCAGCGGGTCACCCACATGGACCTGGGCGGCGGACTGGGCGTGCCATACAAGGCGGGCGACATGTTGCCAACTCCTGCGGACTACGGCGCTATGGTGGCTGAGGTGGCGAAGGACTGGGACGCTACGGTGATGTTCGAGCCGGGGCGCGTCATCACCGGGAACGCCGGCGTGCTGGTTACGCAGGTCGTGCGCGTCAAGCAGGGCAGCGCCCGGCCCTGGGTGGTGGTGGATGCGGCGATGAACGATCTTGCGCGCCCTGCGATGTACGATGCCTGGCATGATTTCGCCGCCGTCCAGCCGACCGGCGACATGATCGAAGCCAACATCGTCGGGCCGATCTGCGAAAGCTCCGACACTTTCGCGATGGCACGCACGATCGATGCGGTGCAGGCCGGCGATCTGGCCGTGTTCCGCACGGCGGGCGCGTATGGCGCGACGATGGCCAATACGTACAACAGCCGCGCGCTGGTGCCCGAAGTGATGGTGGACGGGGACAAGTGGGCGATCGTGGCCAACCGCATCGAACCCGCCGCGATCCTGGCTGCGGAACAGGTGCCGGACTGGCTGGACTGACCGCGCCATGATCGCCGCGCTTCCCCTGTTTCACCGGATCGCGGGACGCCCCGTCATCGTGCTGGGCGAAGGCGAGGGCGCAGACGCCAAGCGGCGGCTGGTGGAACGGGCCGGCGGGATCATCATCGGCGATCTGGATGCCGGGGTGGCGCAGGGCGCGCGGCTGGCGTTCGTGGTGCATGAGGATGCCGCGCTGGCCGAGGCTGACGTGGCGCGGGCGCGCGCGGCGGGCCTACTGGTGAACGCCACGGACCGCCCGGCGCTATGCGATTTCACGGTGCCCTCGATCCTTGACCGTTCGCCGGTGCTGCTGGCGATCGGCACGGGGGGCGCGTCGGCCGGCCTTGCCAAGCAGGTGCGGCTGCGGTTGGAAGCGCTGCTGCCGGCATCGCTGGGCGCGCTAGCACGGGCCTTGTCTGCGGCGCGCCCGGCGCTGCGCCAGCGCTTTCCAGAAGCTAGCGCACGGCGGCGTGCGCTTGATGCGGCGCTGGGGGCCGGCGGCGCGCTTGATCCGCTGACGGATCAGGCGCCGGATGCAGTCGCACGCTGGTTGGATGGTGCGCCCGCCGCCGAAGCCGGGGTGTTCGAAATCGGCTTGCGCAGCAATGATCCTGATGACCTGACGGTGCGTGAAGCGCGGTGGCTGGGCACCGCCGATGTGGTGATGCACGAAGCGCGGGTGCCCGGCACCGTGCTCGATCGCGCCCGTGCCGATGCGGTGCGCCTGATGATGGGCAGCACCATCGCGCCGGACGGACGCTTGACGGTGATCATCCGGGCAGCACCCTGACGCCGGTCAGCGCTGGGGCATCAGCTCACGCGAAAGACCACCGGCCAGCGCGTCGATCGCGCCTTGCAGGATCACCGCTGCTGCCGCCGAATCGATCCGCGTCGCGCGCTTGGCGCGGCTCATGTCCTGATCAATCAACCCGCGCTCGGCTCCGGCGGTGGACCAGCGCTCGTCCCACAGCAGGATCGGCAGGCCCAGCACCCCAAGGTTGCGGGCATAGGCCCGGCTGGATTGCGCGCGCGGCCCTTGCGATCCATCCATGTTGAGCGGCAGGCCGATGACGATGCCCTTGATCGCACGTTCGCGGATCAGGCCTTCCATCAGCACCTTGTCGGCCCCAAACTTACTGCGCTTTATAGTGTGGCCCGGCGACGCGAACCGCCAGCCCGCATCGCAAAACGCGGTGCCGATGGTCTGCGTGCCAAGGTCCAGCCCCAGCAGCGGTCCCGCGTCTGGCAAGGCTGCGCGGAAATCGAGCGCGCTGGTGGTTATTACGATTTGGTCTTCGCCTGCCACGCTGCGGCCCGCCTCTCGAAATCGGCCCTCAGGTTGGCCCAGAACAGCGCGATGTCATACAGGTGGTAATTGTTTCCGGGAAGCACGTAAGGGCCAAGGTCAAGCTTGGGCGGCGGGCCGATGTGCAAAAACCCGTCGCTGCCGCACGCCGCCGGGACGATGCCGGGGGCGATGGTGCCGGTGCGGGCCGCAAAGTCGGGTACCAGCGTGCCTAGGTTGGCGCTGGCATCTGCGTTGCCGCCCTGCCGGCCGGTGAGCGGGTTGGTGCACAAAAACGGGCTTGCGGCCACGGACCGGCCATCCAGCCCGGTGCGGCGCGCGTAGGCCTTTTCCAGCATCTGCGTGTCAGCTGGGTCCGCCACCGTCAGCCAGCTTGCCACGCAGCCGGCCTGATCGGGACGTGTGCAGGCGGGCAGGCCCATCTTCGGTAGATCATGCGCCAGCGATACCGGCCAGCCGATTACCCATGCGCCTACGACCTGGTCCGCCAGCGGGGTTCCCGCCACACGGTCCCGCAGCAGGCGGCGCAGCAGGAACGCGCCCTGGCTGTGACCGGCAAGCGCGATCGGCTGGCCAGGGCGCAGATGACGCGTGAATATGTCGAACGCTGCCAGCACATCGCCATAGGCCAGATCGATCGCTTCGGTGGCTTCCGGCTTGCCGGTGAGGAACGCGCCGACAGCCGCCTGGCGATAGCGCGGCGCCCAGATCGCCTCGGCATCGTTGAAAGGGCTCGCCATCGCCTGCACGAACAGGTCCGCGCGGTCGCGGCTGATGGCGTCCTGCAGCGAGGCGTTCCAGGCGTCCCTGGCGATGTAGCTGGTGGGGTGCACGAAGAACACGGCAACCGGCAGCTTGCGCGCCGCCGGTTTGACGCCGGGCGGCAACCACGCCGCTGGATCGTTTTTCAAGCCGGGCCGCGAGACCCACATGGCGGTGTTTTCCCATGCCTGAGGTGGCAGCGCGTTTTGCCGCGCGAACGAGACATTCGGCACGAAGGCCATCTCGGTCAGGTCTTCGGACCAGATGCGCAGCGCCAGCAGCAGTGCCAGCAGCAGGATCGTGACGCCGGCGATCAGGTACAGGAACTTGCGCGCCACGCGGTTAGCTAATCTTGATGTCGGTTATCTGCTCAACCGGCTCGCCATTGTTGTAGGCCGCTTCGCGTTCCAGCCAGATCTTGATCATGGCGACCAGCGGATCGGCCAGCGCCAGCCCGAGGATACCGAAGAGGACCCCCATGATCAGCTGCGCGGCCAGCACCAGCGCGGGGGGCAGGTCCACCGTCTTGCGCGCAATGAACGGCGCGATCAGGTAACCGTCGATCAGGTGGATGATGGCGTAGACGCCGATCGTGTACAGCCCCATCTGGCTGCTCACCGAAAAGCCGACCAGCACCATGATCGCGCCCGAAATCGGCGCACCGATATTCGGCAGGAACGCGAGCAGACCGGTGATCAGCCCCAGCAAGGCGGCCATCGGCACGCCGTAGAACTGCAGCATCGCCCAGGTGAACACGCCTTCCACCGTCATGCCGATCACCCGGCCGAACAACAGCCGGCGCAGGGCCTGGCCCATGACCTGCGAGGTCGCCTCGAAACGGTCGCGCCGCGCCAGCGGCAGCATCCAGCCCACGCCGCGGCGATACAACAGCGGCTCCATCGCCATGTAGATGCCCAGCACCAGGATCAGGAACAGCGTGGTCAACGCGCCGAACAGGCCGCCCAGTGCGGCGGTGACCTGGCCGATGCCACCCATCGCATCCTTGGCGATCGAGCGCACGTCGCCAACTTTCACGTCCATGCCGTGCTGCTGCAACCAGCCGAGCGCGCGGTGGAACTGGCTTTCGATCGTGGCGGGAAGTTCGGCAGCCTGCTGGGTGATCTGGCTACCGGCGAACTTACCCAGCCAAAATACGAACAGCAACGCGGACAGCAGCACCAGCGCCACGCGCCAGCTGCGCCCGATCGGCAATACCCGCCCGATCAGCCGGGCTCCGCCGTCGATCAACGCCGCCAGCACGATGCCGCCGAAGATCACCAGCAGCGATTGCGAGAGAAACACGACCAGCGCGAGCAGCGCCGCCATGCCGATCCAAACGAACGCCTTGCGCGCTTCGTATCGTACCAGCGGATCGCTGATATCGGTCGGCCCTGCGCCCAGGTGTGCGGTGTCGTCGGCCTTGTGGCTATCGCCGTGGGTGGATGACATCAGCGTGTCGCCTTTGCAGGAGCAGGATCCATGCGCGGGCGCAGGCTGGTGAAGGCCCGGCCGGGGCGCAAGGCGTGCCACCAGCTCAGCGGGTTCCAGCCTTGAGAGCCGTCCAGTGAGAAAGTGATGAATTCAGCCCGTCCGCCGATGTCGGACAGCGGCACCGGCCCGCCAAGCCCGCCTTCCGCTTCGCCGCGATAATTCACCGTGAATGGCGCGCGACTGTCCGCAGAACGGTCGCGATCATCGCCCATGAGGAAGACATGACCTGCAGGCACGGTAATCTCCGAAAAGTGATCGAGCGGCTGATCGATATAATCGATTACCTGATAACTCGCACCATTGGGCAGGGTTTCACGGTAGGTCGGCAGCTCGTAAACTTCCCGTCCGCTGGCAAGCCGCACGCGAAACTGCTCGAATCCGTCGTAGCAGTGCCCCGGTTCCTGCCCTTCACAGGTCAGCGCATCGTCTGCGGGTATCTGCACCGGTGGCTCGACGGTGCGCGGGATGAAGCGTCCGTTCAGCCGGATACGCCCGTCGATCACCGCGATCCGGTCACCGGGCCGGGCGACGACCCGCTTGATGAGGTCCGCCTTGCGGTTGCCGGGCACCACGATCACCACATCGCCATACTGCGGTGTGCTGCCCAGGATCCGGGTGTTGGAGCGTGGCAGCAGGTGAAAGCTCAGCGACGACCAGTTCCAGCCGTACGGGTACTTGGACACCACCAGCCGGTCCCCCACCAGCAGTCCGGGCATCATCGAAATCGAAGGGATGTAGAACGGCTTGGCTACCAGCGAGTGGAACGCCAGCACGCCCATCAGCATCACCAGCAGCCCGCGCACTTCGTGCAGCCAGTTGGTGGGGCGCGGCGCGCGGGCGGCGTGGCGATCCGTTGAAGGCGCAGGCGCAGGCGGCGCCGCAGTCTGCTCGGTCATGCAATCTCGGGTCGGGAATGGGGAAGCGGGCGCGCTTCGATGATGACGAAGGCCTGCGCCCATGGGTGGTCGTCGGTGAGCGTCAGGTGAACCACGGCCTCGTGGCCGGCGGGGATCATCGCGTCAAGCCGGGCTTTGGCGCCGCCGGTGAGTGCGAGGGTCGGCGCGCCCGATGGGGCGTTGACGACGCCGATGTCCTTCATGAACACGCCGGCCTTGAAACCGGTCCCCACCGCCTTGGAGAAGGCCTCCTTGGCGGCGAAGCGCTTGGCCAGCGTGCCGGCGATGGTGTGCGGGCGGCGCGCCGCCTTGGCGCGCTCCAAATCGGTGAAAACGCGCGCCAGGAAACGCTCGCCGAACCGGTCGAGCGAACTGGCGATACGCTCGATATTGCACAGGTCAGAGCCCAGTCCGATGATCACCGCACTTCGTCCATCAGCGCGCGCATGCGTTGCACGCTGGCTTCCAGCCCGGTGAAGATCGCCTCGCCGATCAGGTAGTGGCCGATGTTAAGCTCGGCCAGCTGCGGGATGGCGGCGATCGGCTGCACGTTCTCATACGTCAGGCCATGGCCGGCATGCGGCTCGATGCCGTTCTTGGCCGCCAGCGCCGCCATATCGACGATCCGGCGCAACTCGTGTGCCACGGCCTCGCCTTGCGCATGGGCATATTCGCCGGTGTGAAATTCCACCACGGGTGCGCCCAGCTTCATCGCCGCCTCGATCTGGCGCGGGTCCGGGGCCACGAACAGGCTGACGCGGATACCGGCATCGCGCAGGCGCGACACGATGGGTGCGAGTCGGTTGTGCTGCCCGGCGGCATCCAGCCCGCCTTCCGTCGTGCGCTCCTCCCGCCGTTCCGGCACGATGCAGGCGGCGTGGGGGCGATGGCGCAGGGCGATCTCCAGCATCTCGTCGGTCGCGGCCATTTCCAGGTTGATCGGCAGGCCGGTGGAGTCGGCAACGCGTTGCAGATCCTCGTCCCGGATGTGGCGGCGATCCTCGCGCAAGTGCACGGTTATGCCATCGCCGCCGGCCTGCGCCACGATCTGCGCCGCGCGCGCCGGATCGGGGTGCGCCCCGCCGCGCGCGTTGCGAATCGTCGCCACGTGATCGATGTTGACGCCAAGGCGCAGGCGGGCAGGGTTCAGCACGTTCATCCATTCACCGGGGTTGGAGTGGGCTCGTGAGGGTACGGATCGATCGGGAGTGGCGGGCCGTCAGGCCTGCGCGCGGCTGCCCGGCTTGATGGCGGGCGTCGCGGCCAGGTCGGCCGGAACAGCGTCGGGCGCAAATGTCGGAAAGTTCAGCGCCACCAGTGGGAAGAACGGGACCCCCAGGTCCACCGCGCCGGCGGTGCGGTCCACCAGCGCAGCGGCGGCGATCACCGTGGCACCGGCCTCTTCGATCGCCTTGATCGCCTCCCGGCTTGACAGGCCGGTGGTCACCACGTCCTCCACCATCAGTACTTTGTCGGACGGGTCCAGCGTGAAGCCACGCCGCAGTTCGAACGTGCCGGTCGGGCGTTCCACGAACATCGCGTCCACCTGCAACGCGCGGCCCATTTCCTGGCCGATGATGACCCCACCCATCGCCGGAGAGACGACCTTGGTGATCTGCTTGCGAATATCGTGCGGCAGCTTTGCGGCCAGCGACACTGCCAGGCGCGCTGCCCGGTCCGGGTTCATCAGCACGCGCGCGCACTGCAGATAGTGGGCGCTGTGCCGCCCTGAGGAGAGCAGGAAGTGCCCTTCCAGCAGGGCCTTGCTGGCACGGAACTCGGCGAGGACCTCTTCTTCAAGCATTTGCGTGGCATACCTTACATGCGTTTTGCCGGTCGTCTCGCCCCTAGCGAAGCGCCTTTGCGTCAAAATTTCCCTAGAGGCGCTTGAGACGTGCGGCAAGCACGCGTATAGCCCGGCCCAAAGGGGGCGAAAACGCCGCCAAACAGGGGTGCGCGGGCGGCGGTTTTGTTGATCGTCGGCGCGTTCGAAGGAAGTGGAAGCGCAAGAAACCATGACAGCGGGCAAGATTTCTTCCGGCGCGGGGCACGCGGCCAAGGTTCTGGGATCGGCCATGACGGGCGCGTTCGTCGCGCTCGTGGTCGGGGCGACACCGGCGTTCGCGCAGGCGACCGCCGCAGCGGCACCGGCGGCGGGCAGCTACACCCCCATGAAGCCGACGCCGGGTATCGGCATGCCCGTGGATGGCGGTATCGGCCTGCAGAAGCAGTTCTCCCCCACCGGCGAATACGGCGCGTGGCTGCATCATGGCCTGCTGTGGATCATCGGCCTGATCTGCCTGTTCGTGCTGGCGCTGCTGGTGATCATCGCGGTGCGCTTCAATCGCCGGGCCAATCCGGTGGCATCCAAGACCAGCCACAACACCGCGCTTGAAGTGGCCTGGACGCTGCTGCCGGTGCTGGTGCTGATCGCCATCGCGGTCCCCTCGATTGACCTCATCGCCAAGCAGTACAAGCCTGCGCCTGAAAGCGCGCTGACGATCAAGATCACCGGCAACCAGTGGTTCTGGACGTATGGCTACCCGGACAACGGCGACTTCGAGGTGATCTCGAACATGCTGAACATCCCCGGGCAGCCCACCATCAACAACGGCATCCGCGAAGTGGGCACGCGCCCGTGGGACGGTCCTTCGCACCTTGAGGTGGACAACCGCATGGTGGTGCCGGCGGGGGAACCGATCCGCCTGCAGATCACGGCGGCTGACGTCATCCACTCGTTCGCGGTGCCTTCGCTCTGGTTCAAGTTGGACGCCGTGCCCGGGCGCATCAACGAGCGCGTCCTGTTCGTCGAAAAGCCGGGCGTCTATTACGGCCAGTGTTCCGAACTGTGCGGCGCCAAGCACGGCTACATGCCGATCGCCGTGGAAGCGCTGCCGCGCGATAAATACAACGCCTGGGTCCTCACCCATGCGGGCGGCCTGATCGATGGCAAGAAGAAGCCGGTAGCCGCCACCGCCGCTGCGGCTCCTGCCGCTCCCGCCACCGATGCCTCTGCGGCGCCGGCTGGCGAAGCGTCCGCCGAAGCCGAATAATAGCGATACAAGAGGACAGGGTCCCGAACATGGCAACCACCGCTGACCACTTCCAGGCGCACACGGAAGACCACGGCCATCATGGCCACGATCACGAACACAAGCCCGCGTTCTTCGCGCGCTGGTTCATGTCCACCAACCACAAGGACATCGGCACGATGTACCTTATCTTCGCGATTTTCGCGGGGGTGGTGGGCGGTGCCATTTCGGGCATCATGCGTGCCGAGCTGGCGCAGCCGGGCATCCAGTATCTGGGCTTCTTCGCCAAGATGGTGGGCGATAACCCGACCGACTTCAACGCCACCTTGCACATGTGGAACGTGCTGATCACGGCGCATGGCCTGATCATGGTGTTCTTCATGGTCATGCCTGCCATCATCGGCGGTTTCGGCAACTGGTTCGTCCCGATCATGATCGGTGCGCCGGACATGGCCTTCCCGCGCATGAACAACATCTCGTTCTGGCTCACCGTGGCAGGCTTCTGCTCGCTGATGTGCTCGCCTTTCGTGCCCGGCGGCACCGGCATGGGCGCAGGCACCGGCTGGACGGTCTATGCGCCGCTGTCGACCAGCGGCTCGGTTGGTCCGGCGGTGGACTTCGGCATTTTCGCGCTGCACCTTGCCGGTGCCGGCTCGATCATGGGCGCGATCAACTTCATTACCACCATCTTCAACATGCGCGCACCGGGGATGACCATCCACAAGATGCCGCTGTTCGTGTGGTCGGTGCTGGTCACCGCGTTCCTGCTGCTGCTGGCGCTGCCGGTCCTGGCCGCCGCCATCACCATGCTGCTGACCGACCGTAACTTCGGCACCACTTTCTTCGATGCATCGGGCGGCGGTGATCCGGTGCTGTACCAGCACTTGTTCTGGTTCTTCGGCCACCCCGAAGTCTACATCATGATCCTGCCCGGCTTCGGCATCATCTCGCAGATCGTCTCCACCTTCTCGAAGAAGCCGGTGTTCGGTTATCTGGGCATGGCCTACGCGATGGTCGCGATCGGCGTGGTGGGCTTCATCGTGTGGGCGCACCACATGTATGCCACCGGCCTTTCGGTGAATACCAAGATGTACTTCACCGCCGCCACGATGGTGATCGCGGTGCCTACCGGCGTGAAGATCTTCTCGTGGATCGCCACGATGTGGGGCGGCTCGATCGAGTTCAAGAGCCCGATGGTCTGGGCGATCGGCTTCATCTTCCTGTTCACCGTGGGCGGCGTCACCGGCGTGGTGCTGGCGAACGGCGGCGTGGACGACGTGCTGCACGATACCTATTACGTCGTGGCGCACTTCCACTACGTGCTATCGCTGGGCGCAGTGACCGCGCTGTTCGCCGGGTTCTACTATTGGTTCCCCAAGATGAGCGGGCGGATGCACTCCGAATTTCTCGCCCACGTCCACTTCTGGATCTTCTTCGTCGGCGTGAACATGATTTTCTTCCCGATGCACTTCCTCGGGTTGCAGGGCATGCCGCGCCGCTATCCGGACTATGCGGAAGCGTTCACCTACTGGAACCACTTCGCCACTGTGGGCTACATGGTGATGTCGGCCAGCATGGTGGTGTGGTTCGTCAACATCATCTACGCGTTCACCGCCGGCAAGAAAGCTCCGGCCAACTATTGGGGCGAAGGCGCGACGACGCTGGAATGGACGCTGTCCAGCCCGCCGCCGTACCACCAGTTCGAAACCCTTCCCGTCATCGACGAGACGGTTCACCACTGATCGCGCCGCCGCCCGTATCCCTGATGCGGGCGGCGCGTGGATGAAACGGGCCGCGAGCCCTCGCCTGACGGCTATGTGAGGTGTATGGGCAACCGGCCATGAATGTTTCCAGTCCCGATACCATCGCCGCTACCCAGCCCGCTGACTGGCGCGATCTTTTCGCGCTGACCAAGCCGCGGGTGATGAGCCTGGTGATCTTCACCGGCTTGTGCGGACTGCTGGCAGCGCCCGCGCATATTCACCCTACGCTGGGCTTCACCGCCATCCTGTGCATCGCCATGGGTGCGGGCGGGGCCGCCGCTCTCAACCAGTGGTGGGAAGCGGACATCGATGCCGGCATGAAGCGCACCGCGCAGCGCCCGCTGCCGCAAGGCCGACTAGATCGCACCACCGCGCGTGATTTTGCCGGCATTCTATGCGCGGCCTCGATCTTCCTGATGGGCTTTGCGATCAGCTGGCTGGCCGCCGCGATCCTGGCCGTGTCGATCGTCTATTATGCCGTCGTCTATACCATCTGGCTCAAGCCGCGCACGCCGCAGAACATCGTGATCGGCGGCGGCGCGGGCGCGTTCCCGCCGCTGATCGGCTGGATTGCAGCAACCGGGCATATCTCGGCGATGCCGGTGGTGTTGTTCGCTATCATCTTCATCTGGACGCCCCCGCACTTCTGGGCGCTGGCGCTCTTCGTGAAGACCGAATACGCCAAGGTCGGTATCCCGATGATGCCGGTAGTGAAGGGCGAACGCTCCACCCGCCGGCAGATCCTGGCCTACGCGGTGCTGCTCCTGCCGTTGAGCGCGTTGCCCTGGTGGCTGCCGGGGGATGAGCATACCGGGCCGATCTATGGCATTTCGGCGCTGGTCCTCTCCAGCGTCTTTCTTGCGCTTTCCGCCCGCGTGGGCCTGCGCGAACGTAGCGGGCCGGACGATATGATGAAGCCGGAAAAGCAGCTTTTCGCGTACTCCGTACTATATCTGTTTGCCTTGTTTGGCGCGCTGGTGGTCGACCGCTTCGTGCCGCTTTGACCGGAAGTTTGCCGCAATGACCAATACGCCCAAGCCCCGCACGATCGAACAGATCCGCCGCAGCCGCAACCGCGTGCTGGGGCTGGGATTGGGCGCGTTCGTGATTCTGGTGTTCTTCATATCCATCGCCAAGATGGGTTGAACGGACATGGCGCGTTCCAACCGCAAGACGGCGATGACCGCAGCGGCCGTGGCGCTGACCATGCTGGGGCTGGGTTTCGCCTCGGTGCCGCTGTACCGCATCTTCTGCGAGGCGACCGGCTATGACGGGACGACCCGCCGGGTGGACGAGGCGCAGGCTGCCACCGTGCAGGACAGCGGGCGCACCATCTCCATCCGGTTCGACGCCAATGTCGAACGCGGCATGCCCTGGCAGTTCAAGCCGCTGCAGCGCACCGATACCGTATCTATCGGCGTGCGCGACATGGCGCTGTTCTGGGCCAAGAACACCTCGGACAAGACGGTGACCGGGACTGCCAGCTTCAACGTCGAGCCGGAACAGGCGGCGCGCTACTTCAACAAGATCCAGTGCTTCTGCTTCACCCAGCAGACCTTGAAGCCCGGTGAGGAGGCGCGCATGCCGGTGATTTATTACATCGATCCGGCGATCCTCACGGACCCGGACAACAAGGATGTGCAGCAGATCACCTTGAGCTACACATTTCATGTAAACGCGATCAGCGCCGCTGATGCAAAGGCACTGGACCCGCAACAATCAGGCGGTTAAGGCCTTGGCGGGAGCCGTCTGCCTGAGAACAGCCCTGGGGCAGCGGGCGGCACGACAAGATCGGATGAACGGGGACGAAGGCAGCATGGCAGGGACCAAGAACCACGATTACCACATCCTTCCACCGGACATCGCGCCGCTGGCGACGACTTTGGGCGCCTTCACTTTCACGACCGGCATGGTGCTGTTCATGCACAAGATGCCAGGCGGCGCGTTCGTGCCCTGGCTCGGCATGGCGCTGCTGCTCGCCTCGATGTTCATGTGGTTTTCGAAGATCGTCAACGAAGGCCATGCCGGCGATCACACTCCGGTCGTGCAATTGCACCAGCGCTACGGCATGATCCTGTTCATCGCCTCCGAGGTGATGTTCTTCGTCGGCTGGTTCTGGGCATTCTTCGATTTCTCGCTGTTCCCCTCCAAGCTGGCCGAAGTGGTTGGCGGGCAGTGGCCGCCCAAGGCGATCGAAGCGGTCATGGACCCGTTCGCCCTGCCGCTGCTCAACACCCTGATCCTGCTGTGTTCGGGCACTACCGTCACCTGGGCACACCATTCGCTGATCCATGGCGACCGTGATGGCCTGAAGAAGGGCCTGTGGGCCACGATCCTGCTGGGCGTGTTCTTCTCGTTCATCCAGGGGTATGAGTATCTGCACGCCCCGTTCGGCTTTGGCGGCAACACCTATGGCTCGGCCTTCTACATGGCCACGGGCTTCCACGGGTTCCACGTCATCGTCGGCACCATCATGCTGATCGTGTGCCTGGTGCGCGCGTATAAGGGTGATTTCACGCCGCGCCAGCACTTCGGCTTCGAAGCTGCGGCATGGTACTGGCACTTCGTTGACGTGGTGTGGCTGTTCCTGTTCGTCTCGGTCTACGTTTGGGGCGGCTGGGGCTATGCCACGCACTGATGACGGATAGCGATCCGTCTCCATCAAAAGGGCAGCCGGGCACCGCTTCGGCTGCCCTTTTGGGTTGTTGCCCGCGGTGCGGTGAACGTACGCTGTTTTCTAGCCTCGTCACCTTCTCGCAGCGCTGCCGTGCCTGCGACCTGGATTTCGAACGGTTCAACGTGGGTGATGGCCCGGCCGCCTTCCTGACGCTGATCATCGGCACGCTGGTGGCGGTTATGGCGATCTGGCTGCACTTGTCCTTGGCGCCGCCGTGGTGGGTGCACGTGATCTTGTGGGTGCCGCTGTCGCTGGGGCTGACGCTGGCGGGACTGCGCGTTACCAAGGCATGGCTGCTGGGCATCGAATACCGCCGCAAGGCCGGCGAAAGCCGCTTCAAGGACCAATGATGCGCCGCATTCCGATACTGCCGAGCGTGCTGGTGCTGGTGGCCGTGGCGATCATGGTGTCGCTGGGCGTGTGGCAGCTGCACCGCCTGGATGAGAAGGAAGCGCTGCTGGCGCATTTCGCCGCCGCCCGGGTCAACCCGGCTCCGGTGGCGTGGAGCGCTGCGGGCGTTAGCAACGATCTGTTGTATCGCCGCGCCACATTGACGTGCGCCAAGGTCACCGCGCGCAGCAGCATGGCCGGGCGCAACGCCAGCGATCAGCCCGGCGTTGCGCAAACCGCGCAGTGCCTGATCGACGGCGGGGGCAAGGCGCTGGTAGTGCTGGGCTGGTCGGTCAACCCGCTGACGAAAGTGGACTGGAATGGCGGCGTGGTCACCGGCACGATCGCGCCGGGTCCGCGCCTGGTGGCCGATCCGCCGCTGGGTGGCCTGGCTGCAAACGCGCTGCCGGACCCTTCCGAGATCCCGAACAACCATTTTTCCTACGCGATCCAGTGGTTCCTGTTCGCGATAACAGCAGTGGTGATCTACGTGATCGCGCTGCGAAAGCGCCGCTAAAGCAAGTCCGCGATGGCGCCGCAGGGCGCACGGGGCTTTTCATTTGCTGCGCTGATCGCTAACCGCGCATTCGACATGGACTATATCAGCACCCGCGGCAGCGCACCGGCGCTCGACTTCGAAGGCGCGACGCTTGCCGGCCTCGCGTCCGACGGCGGCCTTTACGTTCCGCGTGAATGGCCACGCTTTAGCGCGGACGAGATCGCCGCGATGGCCGGGCTGCCGTACGCCGATTTGGCGGCACGGGTGATGGCGCCGTTCGTGAAAGGCAGCCTTACCGATGAGCGCCTGCTGGAACTCACCCGTCAGGCTTACGGGCGCTTCTCGCATGAAGCGGTCACGCCGCTCAAGCAACTGGACGCGCAGCAGTGGCTGCTCGAACTGTTCCACGGCCCCACGCTGGCGTTCAAGGACGTGGCGCTGCAATTGCTGGGCCTGTTGTTCGAGGAATTTCTGGGCCGGTCGGGCGGCAACCTCACCATCGTGGGCGCGACCTCTGGCGATACCGGATCCGCAGCGATCGATGCGGTGGCCGGGCGTGCCAAGGTCGACATTTTCATGCTCCATCCCAAGGGCCGGGTGTCGGACGTGCAGCGCCGGCAGATGACCACGGTGCTGGCCCCGAACGTCCACAACCTGGCCCTTGAACACGCCAGCTTCGATGATGCGCAGGCGATCGTGAAGCGCATGTTCAACGATGGCGCGATGACCGGTCGCTACGCGATCGGCGCGGTCAATTCGATCAACTGGGCGCGGCTGATGGCGCAAGTGGTCTATTACTTCGCTGCCGGCCTCCAGCTTGGCGCGCCGCATCGCAAGGTGGCGTTTTCAGTGCCCACCGGCAATTTCGGCGACGTGTTCGCCGGCTACGTCGCGGCACAGATGGGGCTGCCCATCGAACGGCTGATCGTGGCGACCAACGTGAATGACATCCTGCACCGCGCGCTGGCGCAGGGCGATTATTCGCAAGGCACCGTGACGCCTACCGCCGCGCCGTCGATGGACATCCAGGTCTCGTCCAACTTCGAGCGGCTGCTGTTCGACCTGGGCGGCCGCGACGGGCTGGCGCTGGCCGCGCAGATGGCCGGGTTCGAGACGACCCGCGCGATGCAGTTGACCAATGCGCAGCGTGAAGGCGCGGCGGCCCTGTTCACCTCGTCGCGCACCGACGCGGACGACATGGCATCGACGATCCGCTGGGCGTGGGAGCGCTGCGGCGAGCTTATCGATCCGCATACCGCGTGCGGCCTGTTCGCGGCGCGCACCTGTGGCATCGACCCGGCGATTCCGGTCGTCACCCTGGCGACCGCGCACCCCGCCAAGTTCCCCGAAGCGGTCGAACGGGCGACCGGCCAGCGGCCGGTCCTGCCGACACGCGTGGGTGACTTGTTCGAGCGTGAGGAAAAGTACGAAACGCTGGCCGGCGAATACGACGCGGTCGCCGCGTTCGTTGCTGCGCACGCCAGCCCGCGGGCCTGATGGCTCAGCTTGCCACCCAGCCGCTGATCCTGGCGGGCGAAGGCTGGGCCGATTACGGCCTCGTTGATTCGGGGCAGGGGCGCAAGCTGGAGCGCTACGGCGCCTATCGGTTCATCCGCCCCGAACCGCAGGCGATGTGGAGCCCGCGCCTTGCGACATGGGATGCACACGGCGAATTCGTGCCCGGCTCGGACGAGGACGGCGGCGGTCGCTGGCAGTTCGACAAGCCGGTGCCGCGCGATGGCTGGCCGCTGGCGTGGAACGAGGTGGCCTTCACCGCGCAATGCACGCCGTTCCGGCACTTGGCCTTCTTCCCGGACATGGCGCCGGTGTGGGATTGGATGCGCGGGATGCTGGCCGGGCGCAGCGATGCCAGCACGCTCAACCTGTTCGGCTATACCGGCGTTGGCACCCTGGCGCTTTCGGCGCATGGGCCGGTCACCCACGTCGATGCCTCCAAGAAGTCGGTCGCCCAGGCGCGGGAGAATGCGGCGCTGGCTGGGCTGGAAAGCCGCCCGGTGCGCTGGATGATCGACGATGCGGCCAAGTTCACCGCGCGCGAGGTCCGCCGCGAAAAGCGCTACGACGGCATCATCCTCGATCCGCCCAAGTTCGGGCGCGGACCTACGGGTGAAACCTGGCGGCTGGAGGAAGATCTGCCCGGCCTGCTGGCGGATTGCCGCCGGCTGCTGGACGCCGACAGCCGGTTCCTGTTCCTCACGGTCTATGCCGTGCGCATGTCCTCGCTGGCGCTGGCCGGGCTGATGGACGAGTTGTTCGCCAACCTGCCCGGCACGATCGAACACGGCGACCTTGCGGTGCGCGATGATGCCGCCGCCCGGCTGTTGCCCACCGCGATATTCGCGCGCTGGTCCAATCCGGAGTAAACGCGCGCCATGGCCGATTCGCTAATCCTGGAAGTCGCCGATTTCGAGCATGATGTCCTCACCGGCATCTACTCGGAAGAGACCGGAAAGCCGCAGCCCTTGCGCTTCACGATCAGCGTGCAGTTGCGTCCCGCAGAGCATTATGCGCCGGACACCCCGCTGTCGGCCAGCAAGAACTACATGGACCTGAAGTTCGCAGCATCCGAAGGCTTGCCGCCCGGCGTGCATTTCAAGCTGATCGAAGCGGTGGGCGAGCATGTGTGCGAAACGCTGTTCCTGCAGGACGAGCGGGTGGAAGCGGTAACCGTCAAGATCGTCAAGCTGGCGCTGACCGAAGCGAACGAGCGCATCGGCATGACCTTGACCCGCCATCGCCGGTGAGAACGGCGGCGTGAACGAACTGCTGCATCTTGGGCCGCTGTCTGACGATGCGCTCGACGCTGCGGCCGATTTTCACGCCCGGCTGCTGCCCGCCATCGAAGCGACAATGCGGGGCGGGGTCGATTCGCTGACGCTGGTGTTTCTTCCGGCGGCTGCAGATCACCGGGGCTGGCGGCTGGCGATGGTGCAGGGGCTGGCCCGGCATTTCGCGCCGTCGCGGGTGAACGCGCTGGAAAGCGACGATCCGGCGGCGATTGCCGCCGCGAAGACGTGGCTTGACGGTGCGGGCGGCATAACGGGTCAATTACTACCGCTCAATGGAACCGGCGCGGTTTGAGTGGTATGTCTAATGTGATGACGACACCGCACCCTTTGGTCGACCAGTTCCAGCGCCGGATCACGTACCTGCGCCTTTCCGTGACCGACCGGTGCGACTTGCGCTGCAGCTACTGCATGCCCGAACGCATGACGTTTCTGCCGCGGAAGGACGTGCTGACGCTGGACGAGATGCACGATCTCGCGCTCGGCTTCATCGCGCGCGGCATCACCCGCATCCGGCTGACCGGCGGAGAGCCGCTGGTACGGCGCGACATGATCGACCTGGTGCGCGCTCTCGGTCGCCGGATTGATGCCGCCGACGGGCATGGCCGGCTGGAGGAATTGACCCTTACCACCAACGGCACCCGCCTTGCGGAATTTTCCGAAGACTTGCGCAGTGCCGGGGTGAGGCGGATCAACGTGTCGCTCGATACGCTCGATCGCGCCAGGTTTGCCGCGCTGACCCGGCGCGATTCGCTGCCGCAGGTGCTGGAAGGTCTGGCGGCGGCCAAGGCAGCGGGCCTCAAGGTGAAGCTCAACACCGTTGCGCTCAAGGGCATCAACGAGGCGGAGATTGCCGACATCGTAGCATGGGCGCATGGGCAAGGCTTCGAAGCGACCCTGATCGAAGTCATGCCGCTCGGCGAGGTGGATGAGGATCGCTTCGACCATTACCTGCCCCTTTCTGTCGTGCAGGACGATCTGGCGCGCCGCTGGACGCTGGCGCCCAGCGATCATCGCACCGGCGGCCCCGCGCGCTATTGGGATGTCGTACAGACCGGCGGGCGGCTTGGCCTTATCACCCCGCTCACTAACAATTTCTGCGAAGGCTGCAACCGCATCCGGGTTACCGCCACTGGCCAACTTTACGCCTGCCTTGGCGGCACCGAGCAGGTGGACTTGCGCGCCGCCTTGCGCTCTGACGATCCGCAGGCGGCCCTGTCGGCGGGGCTGGATACCGCGATGCGGATCAAGCCCGCTCGCCACAACTTCGCCATCGACCGACGCGGAAACGCGCCTGCCTTGCCGCGTCACATGTCGATGACGGGGGGCTGAGTGGCAGCGAGGCTGGTGTTCCTGGGTCGGCTGGAGGAGTTGGCCGGTTGCCCGTTCGCAGACGTAGCCTTTGGCGCTCCGCTGCACTGGGCGGACGTGCTGGCTTGGCTGGGTGACGACCAAGCGCCCGAACTGCCCGCACTTGTCAACAGCGACAAGGTCCGGCTCGCGCTGAACGGCATGATGGTGACGGACAAGGCGAGCCTGACGGTGGTGGATGGCGACGAACTGGCGTTCCTGCCCCCGGTTTCCGGTGGCTGACCTGCTGGACGTGCGCTTGTGCACCGCGCCGTTCGATCCGGCGCTGGAACTGCGCAACTTTACGCGCGCTTTGCCGCAGGCGGGCGGGATCGTCAGTTTCCTTGGGCAAGTGCGTGCGGGCGACGGCGTGGAGGCACTGGACCTGCGGCATTACGCGCCATTGACGTTGCCGGCGATGAGGACGCTTGCCGGGCAGGTGCGCGGACGCTGGGCGCTGGACGGACTGCTGATTATCCATCGCAGCGGCGAGATGGTGCCGGGCGATCCCATCGTGCTGGTCGCCGCAGCGGCCCGCCATCGCCGCGATGCGTTCGCTGCGGCGGATTTCGCGATGGATCACCTCAAAAGCGAATCCTGGTTCTGGAAGCGCGAGAAGGTGGCCGGCCAATGGCGCTGGATTGAACCGCGCATGCAGGACTTCGAAGATATCGCCCGCTGGCGCTGAGCGCGCCGATCAGCTTTTCAGGCGCACGGATAAGCCGGCGATGGTTTCGTCCTGGCTGGAGACGATCGCTGAGACTTGCGTGCGGGCGTCAGCGATCGCCTTGACGCTGGGCGATTCCTGCGCCGGCGCCGCATCACGCGCATCGGCGTATAGCGTGTCGAGTTCGGCCAGCGCCGCCATCGCAGACGAACGGCTGTTTTCCAGCTGAGCCAGCGCGATGCTGGCCGCACTCCAACTGTCCGAGCCTAGTGCGCCCGCGCTTGCCACGGCCCGCGTCGCCGCGCCGCGATCGGTGTTGAACCGCCGGTCGGCGTCCTGCGCAGTTTTCACCAGGCCCGCCAGGCGCGTGACGAGATCGGCGCTGGCAGGGGGCAGGGTGATGGGGGGCACGCCATCGCCGGGTGCGGCCTGGGCAGAGCCGTTTTGCCGCTCCACGTCGCGAATGCCGAGCGAGGGATAGCGCCCGGTGGTGGAGCAGGCGGCGATGCCAAGCGGCAGCACGAGCGTGAGGATGCGTAACGTCGCTGAGGTCATGGGCGGTTCATAGCATGGGACCGGCGGAGCGGGAGAGCCTTTCGCTGCTCTCAAGTCCTTGGTTGACACGAATCGGGGCTTACATTAACGGCTCGCTCTCTTTCCGGGCACCTCACGGTAGTGGGGCGGTCGGCGCGTCGCCCGCTAGGCTTGGCTGTTCAGGGAAATTTCGGTTTCTTTGGACGAGAGCGCCGGGGCAAGGTTTGTTTCGGCTCGTTTCGGGCACACATAGAGATTAGGTAAGGGCACCATGTTCGCAGTTGTGCGCACGGGCGGCAAGCAATATCGGGTTGCCGCCGGAGACAAGATCGCGGTTGAGAAGCTGGCTGGTGAAGCCGGTGACAAGATCACCCTGGGCGACATTTTGCTCGCCGGCAACGATGGCCAGGTCGCCGATGTCGCGAACGTGACTGTCGCGGCCGAGATCATCGCCCAGGCGAAGAGCGAAAAGGTCGTGGTGTTCAAGAAGCGCCGCCGCCATAACTATCGTCGCAAGAACGGCCACCGCCAGCAGCTCACGCTGCTGCGCATCGTGTCCGTCGGCTGACCCCAAGATTTCGGAGTAACCAGCAATGGCACATAAGAAAGCAGGCGGTTCATCGCGTAACGGTCGCGATTCCGCAGGTCGCCGTCTCGGCGTGAAGAAGTTCGGCGGTCAGGAAGTGATCGGCGGCAACATCATCATCCGCCAGCGCGGCACCCGGGTGTACCCTGGCGTGAACGTCGGCCTTGGCAAGGACCACACGCTGTTCGCCCTGACGGAAGGCCGCGTGCGCTTCCATGACGGCAAGCAGGGTCGCAAGTACGTGTCGGTAGACGCGGTGGCGATGGCCGCCGAATAATCGGATGGTCGTGTATCGGGCCATCCTGACGGGTGGCCCCGCCGGTTCTTCTTGAAGGCCGGCAGAACGAGGGAGAGGGCCCCGCCCGTCTCCCTCTTTTCGTATCTCCCTCTCATACCGCCCGGGGGCGCTGATGCCTCCGGATTTGTGCGATTACGTATCGTGACACGAGCGTAATTGCTTTGTCACGCCCGCCTGTTACCGGCGCGGCGGGGGACGGAGAGACGAACATGTTCATACGCAGCGAAAGGTTGTTCCTGCGCCCCGCCTGGCCCGAAGATGCGGCCGACCTGGTGGCGCTGATCGACGAGCCCATCGCCCGTAATCTTGCGACAGTGCCGTGGCCCTATACGATCGAGGATGCGCGCGCGTTCGTCGATCTGCCGCGCCTGTCGCTGTTTCCGCGCTTTCTGGTGACGCTGCCCGCCGCAGGCGGCGCTGCCATTGCCGGCGTGTGCGGCCTGTCGCCCCGCGATGGCGAGGCAAACCTGGGCTATTGGATCGCCAGGCAGCACTGGGGCAATGGCTACGCCACCGAAGCCGCACGCACCGTCCTCGCCCTGGCGCGCGCGCTTGGCCATCGTCGCGTCGTGGCGAGCCACCAGATCGACAATTCGGCTTCCGCGCGGGTGCTGGACAAGATCGGGTTTCGTGGCACTGGGCGCATCGTCGAACACTTCAGCCAGGGGCGGGGGCACATGGTGCGCGTGCGCGAGTGCGAGGTGCGCTTCGAAGCGCCTGCCGACTGCGATGGTGACAATATGATGCGCCGTCAGGCAGCCTGACCGGGCGTCAGCGGGCCAACCGGCATTTGTCCTTATACTTGTGGCCACAAGCGGTTAACCCACGCCTGCAACGGTCTGGCATCGCTGGCCGGAGCCTGGATTCGCAAACTTCGTGCATTGCAGCCCGCTTGGGCGCATGATGCGAATCGTGGGCATAAGACGACGGAGAGCCGTGGCATGTTCGTCCGCACGGAGAGATTGTTCCTGAGACCGGGCTGGCCCGAAGACCTTGACGAGCTTGTCGAGGCTTTGGGTTGCGATGTGCGACACAACGCCGGTGTGGCGTTACCGCCGACGCGCCTCGATGCCATGCGTCTTTACCTTGACGCGCCGCGCGAGCCTTGTCTGCCGCGCCTTTTGATGTATCTGCGCGCGCCGTGCAGGCCAAAGCTGGTGGGCGGCATCGGCCTTGCCCGTAATCAGGGTGAGATCGAGATCAGCTACTGGATTACCGAGCAGCACCGTGGGCGCGGGTTTGTCGGCGAGGCGCTGCGGGCGGTGGTCGGCCAGGCGCGCACCCTCGGCTATCCGCGGGTGGTCACCAACGACTTTGCCGAACAGGTCGCTTCGCGAGAGGCACTGGAAAGCGCCGGCTTTCGCGATACCGGCAAGCTGCGTGTCGTGCGCGAAGCAGGCCGTGCGATACAGCGGGCTGCCCGGATCTACGTTGCCGATCTGGCGGGCAGTGCGCAGCGCCCAGCTACATGGGCTTGATCTGACCTGATGGTCAGGCGGTGAGGTTCAGCCAGGCCGGGGCATATTCAGGCGCGATGTCCTCCACTCGTAAGTGATCCACCGCCAAGCCCAACTGCGGATATGCCGCGCGGCGGCGCTTTTCGTCGGACTGGGCAAGCGGCACCACGATGAGGCGCCGGTTGACCTTGGCGCGCCAGTTCATCCGCGCGGTATTTTCCTGGCCCACGTAGCATCCCTTGGTGAAGCTTACCCCGTTCAACTCGGCGGCATTGCATTCCAGCCACAGCGTCTCGCCGTCACCCAGTTCGCCGCGACCTTCCGGAACGCCGTGCGCAAGCCGGTGCGCCAGCCACGCGGCGTCGGCGCCGGGCGCCTGATCGTCGGGGTTTTCGTTCTCCACTGGCGCGATCCACCGCTCCCCAAGCGCATGCAAGCGCGGGTCCGGCGCGGCGCCGTCGCCCACATGGGAGCGCCAGTGGACGGCCAAGTGCTCGTCCCGCGCGATGTCGATCGCTTTGCGTAGCCGGTACATCGAGAGCCGCTTCACCAGCGCATCGGCGGCCTGCGCCTCGCAATCCAGCAGCAGGCCGTCGCCGGCGGGCCAGACGATGAAATCGAACAGGGCCTTGCCTTGCGGGCTGAGCAGACCTGCCCATGCCGGCAGTGTGCCGGTAACGTCCGCGGTGACGAGACCTTGCAGGAACTCGGCGACATTTTCCCCTGATTCGGGGCGCGGGGAGAGGCGCACTACGGCGCGATCGAACAGGCGGCTGGCAGTCATCTGCCCTAACTGGGGCTTGCGAACACGATTGGCAACGCGCGGTGTGCGCTTGCGCGTGTTCGACTATTCCAAACCAAAGGATCGAATTTATTGTGATGGGCCGATCGTGTTTGAGCCGGTATCGCAGGGTTGCCGACGGCGTGATCGCGCTTATCTCGCGGTTTTACGCCTTCCCGAGCAGACAAGGATCTTTTTTGATGACCGAACGCAACGCCCATCCCAAGATCGAGCGCCTCATCGTCGAGCGCTGGAGCCCGCGCGCATTCGATGGCAGCGAAATTTCGCAGGACGACCTGGACGTGATCCTGGAAGCCGCCGGCTGGGCGCCCTCCGCTTACAACATCCAGCCATGGACGTTCCTGTATGCGCGCAAGGGCGACGCAAACTGGGATCTGTTCCTGTCGCAGCTGGTGGACTTCAACCAGGGCTGGGCCAAGAACGCCTCGGCGCTGGTCTATGTGGTGTCAGACAAGTTCGCACGGTCGGACAAGGGTAATTCGGAAAATCACAGCCACAGCTTCGATGCCGGTGCGGCGTGGGTGCTGGGCGCCTTGCAGGCGCAGGCGCTGGGCTATCACACGCATGGCATGACCGGCATCAAGTTCGGTGAAGCCGAAGCGGCGCTGGGCATTCCCGACGATCATCGCCTGGAAGCGGCCTTTGCGATCGGTCGGCAGGGCGACAAGGCTTCGCTGCCCGATTTCCTGCAGGAGAAGGAAGCGCCCAGCGGACGCAAGCCGCTGGCCGAAATCGCCAAGGCCGGCAAGTTCGCCTGACCTCCCTGCCTCAAAGCGCCCGGCCTTTCACGCAAGGGTCGGGCGCGATGAGGTCCATAGCTGGCCCGCCTCGAAATGGCCGCAGTTGTCGGGCCTGATCGGCAATCAGGCTGCTGCGAGGTGCCATGCCGATTGCCGAACCACCCGTGATCGCCGCCTTTCAGGACCTTGCCGCTTTCGATTTGAAGCCGGCGACCGCGTCCGGTGGGATGGACTTGCGGGCCATCAAGCCGCGCTGCGCGCCTGCCGCCGGCGGCGAGATCGTGGTTTGTGCCCCGGACCCGGAAAAAGAGCGGCTGCGCGCGCTGCCCGATACGTTCGTGGCTGACGAGGCGCTGCCGCGCGCCCGCCGCGATCTGGGCGGCGGCGCGGATATCGGCGTTCGCCTGGACCAGCAGCGCCTGGGCGGAGTGCAGAGCAACCGGGTGATGGTGGACCTCAACTTCAAGTTCTGAAACCCCTGCGGTGCCGGGACAGGGTGCGATAACCGCGCTCGCGTGGCCGGCTTGCCTTGAAAGGGCGCGGTGCGGGGGCTAGGTCGTTGGCATCGTCCTGCAAGCCGCCAGAAAGGCCATCACCATGAGCGCACCTGCACCCGAACTGGTCCTGTCCGGCGGCACCGTCCATACGCCCAATGGTCCGGTGGTGGCCGATGTCGCGGTGCGCGATGGCAGGATCGTCGGCGTCGGATCATACCCGGACGCGGCGCGGCGGATCGATTGCACCGGGCTGGATGTGCTGCCCGGCGTGATCGACAGCCAGGTTCATTTTCGCGAGCCGGGGCTTGAGCACAAGGAAGACCTGGAAAGCGGCAGCCGCGCGGCGGTGCTGGGCGGGATCACGGCGGTGTTCGAAATGCCCAACACCAACCCCAACACTGACACCGAAGCGCGAGTGCATGACAAGCTGGCACGCGCGCATCACCGCATGCACTGCGACCATGCGTTCTATGTGGGCGCGACGGCGGACAACGCGGTGGAGCTTGCCGAGCTGGAACGCATCCCCGGAACTGCGGGGGTAAAGATTTTCATGGGGGCATCCACCGGCAGCCTGCTGGTGGCGGAGGACGACCAACTGGCCCGCGTGCTGGCGCATGGCCGTCGCCGCGTGGCGATCCATGCCGAGGACGAGGCACGGATGAACGCGCGCAAGGATTTCCGGGTGGAGGGCGATCCGTCCAGCCATCCCGTCTGGCGCGACGATGAAAGCGCGATGCTGGCCACCCGGCGGATACTGCGCCTGGCGCGTGAGGCGCGCCGGCCGATCCACATCCTGCACATCACCACCCCGGCCGAACTGGAGGTGATCGCCCAGCACCGCGATGTGGCGACCTGCGAAGTCACGCCCCAGCACCTGACGCTTGCCGCCGAGGAAGCCTATCCCCGGATCGGGACGTTCGCGCAGATGAACCCGCCGATCCGTTCGGGCGCCCACCGCGACGGGCTGTGGCACTGGTTGCGCCAGGGCGTGCCCGATGTTCTGGGCTCCGACCATGCGCCGCATACGCTGGAGGAAAAGTCCAAGACCTATCCCGCCAGCCCTTCAGGCATGCCCGGCGTGCAGACGCTGCTGCCGCTCATGCTAGACCATGTGGCCAAGGGCCGCCTTACGCTGGAGCGGCTGATCGACATGACCTCGGGCGGCGTGCAGCGGGTGTTCGGGCTGGTCGGCAAGGGGCGCATCGCCGCCGGATACGACGCCGATTTCACTGTGGTGGATCGCAAAGGCCGTTTTACCGTGACGCAGGACTGGCTGGAAAGCCGCTGCGGATGGTCACCGTTCACCGGCATGGAGCTGGAAGGCCGCGTGGTCGGCACGATCATTCGCGGCCATTCGGCAATGTGGGAAGGACAGCTGGCCGATCAGGCGGTGGGTGAACCGCTGCGTTTTGCGGGCGCCATGTAAGCGCAATTCGTCGCACCCAAGCTCGGTTCGTCGCAAATGTGAATTCTGACACCCGCGTTGCGGGCTGTTCATAATAACTCCTCTAAATATGAATGCGTAGAGCGGATCGACTCGGATGGCCGGTTCGCACAGCATCAGAGGAGACATTCGATGAACGTATTCTTGAAGGCCTCGGCCATCGCCGCCGCAGCTGCCACCCTCGCTGCTGCCGCGCCTGCCATGGCGTATCCCGGGTATGACAATGGCTTCGTCGCGCCGGGCCAGCAGACCTACGAGCATGGCCGCGACCGCTATCGCTACTCGAACGAAGATTACCGTCGCGGCTACGGCAACGACTATCGCAACGATCGTTACCAGCGCAGCGCCTATCGCCAGAATTCGTGGCGCGGCAATGATGGCCGGTATTACTGCCGCCGCAGCAACGGCACCACGGGCCTGCTGGTCGGCGGTGCGGCGGGCGCCCTGCTGGGCCGGGGCATCGATGGCGGGCGTGACCGCACCGTCGGTACCCTGATCGGCGGCGTGGCCGGTGCGCTGCTGGGCCGCGAAGTGGATCGTGGCGGGTCCAGCTGCCGCTAATCCCGACCTTTCACTGACAGCTTTCCCCGTGCGTACGGCGACGTACGGGGGAACCGTTCGGCTGCCATAGCGGCCGGGCGGGAGGGCGTCCGCATTCGTGCGGGCGCCCTCATTCATGCGTGGTAACCGCTTGCCTGCCGGCCTTCCCGAAATGGGACGCGGGGCAGATGTGGCTGGCACAGCGGGCAATTTTGCCGTCTCTGCGTCGTTATCGACATGCCGGCCCGGATACGCTGCAGACCGGTTACCCGAAGGATGATGCCCGATGAACACCGCCGCCCGCCTCGCCATCGTTGGCCTATCCGCGTCGCTGCTGCTGGCGGGGTGCAATTCGGGCAAGAAGCAGCCGGTGGCGGGCGAAACCGATCCCGCGCTGGCCGGCGCGATGGGGGACCAGATGATGGTGGACCCGCAGATGGCCGGGGAAAAGGGCGCCGCCGTAGCGGCGAACGGTAGCCGGATCACGGTGCCCGCGCAGGATCGCACCCCCGAGGCGATCGCGGCGGCCCGGAAGCAGGCCGTGCAGATGGCTGGCGGCGCGATCAAGCCGGTCCCCGCGGCTGTCCAAGGCGGCGCCGCACCCTTGGCGCAAGGCGCAGCTACGGCGGCGCAAGTGGCCGGTCAGGCGAAAATCGCCAAGACCGACTGCTCGGCCAAAGTGCAGTATTCCAACACCTGGGCGGCGAAGCTGCCTGCCGAACTGCCGGTCTATCCGCGCGGCGCGGTGCAGGAAGCCGCCGGGATCGACGGGCAGGGCTGCGATCTGCGCGTGGTCAGCTATGCAACGCCGGTCACCGTGGATGACGTGATCGGCTTTTACTACACCAGGGCCGCTACCGCCGGATACGGCGCGGAGCACCGCGTGGATGGCGGCGATCACGTGCTGGGTGGCCGCAAGGGCAGCAAGGCGTACGTGGTGTATGCCCGCAAGGCCAAGGACGGGCTGACCGAGGTGGACCTCGTCACCAGCGGCAAGTGAGCCCCCTGGCGCCCGGTTGCTTGCGGCGCCCGGCTATTTGAGGCCTACACCGATAACCGCGCGCGGCTGCTCCATTTCGCCCGAGGCGACCGGGTAGGCGCAATAATCCGCCGCGTAAAAACCGGTGGGGCGATGATTGCCCGAGAGGCCGACGCCGCCCATCGGTGCTGCGTGGCTGGGGCCGATGGTGGGTCGGTTCCAGTTGAGGATGCCCGCGCGCACGTTGGCCCAGAATCGGTTGTATTCCTGCGGCGTGCCGCCCACCAGCGAAGCTGCCAGGCCGTAGCGCGTGGCATTGGCCTGGGCGATCGCCTCGTCGAAATCGGAAACGCGGATCACCTGCAGGATCGGGCCGAACAGTTCCACGTCCGGCCGCTGGGCCATTGCCGTCACGTCGATGATCGCGGGCGACAGGAAGGGTAGCGCTTCGTCGGCGCGGACCAGATGCTTGATCGCCTTGCCGCCGTTGCTGAGCAGGTACACGAAGCTTTCGGTCAGCCCGTCTGCCGCCCGGTTGTGGATCACCGGGCCCATGAAGGGCGCGGGTTCGTCGAACGGGCCGCCGCACACCAGCCGCTCGGTCAGCGCCTTAACTTCGCCCAGGATCGCATCGTACATGCTGTCCTTAACGATCAGCCGGCGCGCGGCGGTGCATCGCTGCCCGGCGGTGGCGAAGGCGGACTGGACGATGATCGCAGCCGCGTCCGTCAGCTTGGGCGTATCCCACACCACCATCGCATTGTTGCCGCCCATCTCCAGCGCGACGAGCCGGTCCGGCCGGCCGGCAAGGCGGCGGTTGATGGCGATGCCGTTCGTGGCCGATCCGGTGAACAGTACCCCGTCGATCCCCTCATGCCCTACCAGCGCCGCGCCTGTATCCGGGCCACCGGGAGCGCATTGCATGATTGCGGCGGAAATCCCCGCGCGGTGAAAGCACCGGGCCAGCATTTCGCCGCTGGCGGGCGCATGCTCGCTGGGCTTGAAGATCACCGCGTTGCCGGCGATCAGCGCAGGCACGATATGTGCGTTGGGCAAGTGGGCGGGATAATTGAACGGCCCCAGCACCACGATCACGCCATGTGGCTTGTGGCGCACCGCCATCACCCCCTGCAGCGCCGAATCGAGCTTTCGCTGGGCCGTGCGCTCGGCATAGGAGCGGATCGACACTTCCACCTTGGCGATCACGCTGTCCACTTCGGCGCGCGCTTCCCACAAGGGCTTGCCCACTTCGCGGGCGATAGTGGCGGCCAGCTTGTCCGCGTCCTTGCGCACTTCGTTGGCGAAACGGCGCAGCAGTTCCATGCGGGTGGACAGCGGCTGCGCGGCCCACGCGGGCCAGGCCCGGCGCGCGCGCTCCACCGCCTCGTCCACGTCCGCCGCTTCGCCGCGCCACATTTCGGCGCCGGTCGCGGGTTCGTAGGAGATCAGTTCGCGCGCGCGCACGGCTCTGCCCGGTTCCCCCAGCGGGGTTGATGGCGCCTTGCCGATGACTGCAGCGTCCATTGCGGTTGGAATTCCATTAGCAGTTGCACTTGGATATCGGGTCATCATGCCACAGGTAATCCTACCGGCGTCCTAACGTTCCGGTAGATACCGCCGGTCAGGCTGTTGGCGCAGGGCCAAGCTGCGCGCCCAGCGCGCGGATATCGGCCACTTTGGACAGCAGCGCGGTCCAGTCGTCATGCTGGTCGATCGCGGCCCAGATCCGCTCCACCTCCTCGATCAGCAGGCTGGGCGGGGCAGGCTGCTGCCAGAACGGATCGTCCAGGCTGGCGGTGGGAGCATGGCTGGCGAGCAGCGCGGCGAACGGTCCGTCGCCCGCGTTGCGGCCTGTGCGATGATCGAAAAAGAACTGGTCGGGCGATGCGCCGCTATCCGCCATCGCCTGCTGCGCGGCTTGGGTAAGGGCAAGGTCTGCCTCCGGCCCGCGCGATGCCACGCCCAGCCGCCAGGCAAACCGCGGGCTCATCGCCTGCTGATACAGCGGCGCGAACCGGTCGAGCGCGGCGACCAGCGGCGCGGTCTCGGTCAGCGTCCGCAAGGTGCTGGCAAGCTGACTGCAGTTCCACAGCAGCGCTTCGGGCTGACGACCGAACGCATAAAGCCCCGAATGATCGAAGTAGGCGGCGGTGAAGGCCATGTCCCAGCGGGGCAGCCAGCGCCACGGACCGTAGTCGAAGCTCTCGCCCGAAATGTTCATGTTATCGGTGTTGAGCACGCCGTGGACAAAGCCTGCCACCGTCCACGATGCCGCCAGCACTGCAAGGCGTTCCACCACCTGGTGCAGCAGGATCACCGCCGGCTCATCCCGCCCCGGAGCGTCGACGGGGGGCGGGGGGCCGGGGAAGGTATCGAGGCAATAGCCGACCAGCGCCTCCAGATGGTCCTTTTCCTCAAGCGCGTAGAGCCGCTGGAACGTGCCGATGCGGATGTGCCCGTGCGACAGGCGCACCAACACTGCCGAGCGGGTGGGGGAGGGCTCGTCCCCGCGCCACAGCTCCTCGCCGGTCTCAATCACGGAGAAGGTCTTGCTGGTGTTTACGCCCAGCGCTTCGAGCATTTCCGTCGCCAGGATTTCGCGCACCGCGCCTTTCAGGGTCAGTCGCCCGTCACCGCTGCGGCTCCACGGCGTTTGCCCTGATCCCTTGGTGCCAAGGTCCAGCAGCCGCCCGTTCCCATCGCGCAGCTGGGCGAACAGAAACCCCCGGCCATCGCCCAGGTCCGGGTTGTAGGTGCGGAACTGATGGCCGTGATAGCGCAGCGCCAGCGGGCCGGGCAGGTTACCGGGGAGTGGCTGAAACCGCCCGAAATGCGACGTCCATTGCGCATCGTCCAGCTCGCCCAGCCCTACGGCGCGCGCCCAGCGATCGTTTCGCCAGCGTAGATCGGTGCACGGAAAGGGCGCCGCCTCCACCGGATCGCCGATCCAGTCCGCAATGGTGGCGATGCGCGGGTCGGGCGTGTAGGGGGCGGCTTGCGGTTCACTGGACATCAGGCGATAGTGGGCACCGCGATGCCGCCAATCAAGCTGCGGCGTTTTTCAGGTTAGCAAGGACGCCATCACGGCATGCAGGTTTTCGAAGATCGTTTCTGGTCCAGCCGTGATGGCCTGAAGCTGCACTTTCGCGATTATCCGGGCGGAACAGATACCGGCGCAACGGGCAGCAACGCGCTGCCGGTGCTGTGCCTGCACGGGCTGACGCGCAACGCCCGCGATTTCGAGACGCTGGCCGAGCGGCTGTCGGCGGCGGGGCGGCGGGTGCTCTGCCCGGACCTGCGCGGACGGGGCGACAGCGAATACGCGCGCGATTCGGCCACGTATGCGCCGCCGCAGTATGTCGAGGATGTGCTGGCACTGATCGAGCAGGAGACGCTTGACCGCTTCGTGATCGTCGGCACGTCGCTGGGCGGGTTGATGGCGATGGGCATGGCCGCGGCGATGCCGGGCCGGATCGCCGGCATGGTCCTGAATGATGTGGGCCCGGTGCTGGAGCGTGTCGGGCTGGCGCGGATCAAGGATTACGTTGGGCAGGGCCGCACGTTTCCCACCTGGGTTCATGCCGCGCGCGGTCTGGAACAGTCGCAAGGCACGGCGCACCCCGGGCAGCCGCTTGATTTCTGGATCGGCATGGCAAAGCGGGTGATGACGGTGGCGGGAAACGGGCGGATCGTGTTCGATTACGACATGAAGATCGCAGAGCCGCTGCTGGCGATGGATCCCGATGCGCAACTGGATATCTGGCCGGTGTGGCAGGCGCTGGATGCCGTGCCCGTGACGGTGCTGCGCGGTGCATTGTCGGATCTGCTGTCGCAGGAAACGCTGGCCGAAATGCTAAGGCGTAATCCGTCGGCTGAGGGTGTCGTCATTCCCGGCGTGGGCCATGCGCCGACGCTTGATGAACCCGAATCGATTGCGGCGGTGGACCGGCTGCTGGAACGCGCCGCCTGAATGACGCGGTTTCTGCACCTGCATTCCAGCTTCGCTGCCGGCGGCAAGGAACTGCGCGCGGCGCGGTTGATAAACGTGTTCGGTCCTGCCATCGCCCATAGGGTCGTTTCGGCACAGCCCGGCGCATATGGCGCGATGATGGCGCTCGATCCGAGTACCGACGTGAATATCGCCAGCGATTTTCCGTCGCTGCAGGGACGGCCTTGGCCGGCGCGGCTGTGGCGCATCGCCAAGGCCATGAAGCCTTTCGATCTGGTGCTGACCTATAACTGGGGCGCGATGGATGCGGTGCTGGCGCATCGCCTGTTCGGCGCGGCATTGCGCCTGCCGCCGCTGGTGCATCACGAGGATGGCTTCAACGAGGACGAGGCCGCAGGGCTGAAACCCGCGCGCAACCTGTTTCGCCGCGTGGCGCTGGGCGGGGCGCATGCGCTGGTCGTGCCGTCTCAGCGGCTGGCCCGGATTGCGCGGGAAGACTGGGCGCAGCCGCCGCGGCGCGTCCGGCTGATCATCAACGGCATCGCCACGCGGGCCTATCGCGATCCGCCGCCCGCCGACGCTATCCCTGGCCTTCATAAGCATGCCGGCGACAAGTGGGTGGGCACGCTGGCCGGGCTACGCGCGGTCAAGAACCTGCCCCGGCTGGTGCGCGCTTTCGCATCGCTGCCGGCGGACTGGCATCTGGTGATCCTGGGCGAAGGGCCTGAGCGCGCCAGCATTCGAGCCGAGGCCGAGGCGCATGGCATTGGTCTGCGGGTGCATCTGCCGGGCTTCGTGCCTGACCCGTCGCGCGCGGTGGGCCTGTTCGATATGTTCGCGCTGTCGTCCGATAGCGAGCAGTTTCCGATCTCGGTGATCGAGGCGATGGCGGCAGGTCTGGCGGTGGCCGCGCCCGCCGTAGGTGATGTGGCGGACATGGTGGCGGGCCCCAATCGGCCCTACATCGTGCCAGCGGGGGACGAAGCCGCGCTGGCGGACGCACTGCGCGAACTGGCCCAGGACCCTGCCCTGCGCGCCCGGATCGGAGCGGCGAACAGGACCTTTGCAGACGCGCAATATGATGAAAATACAATGATTTGTGCCTACCGCGAGGTGTATGGGCAGGCCATGGGCAGGGCCACGCTTGGCTGAGCGGCTGTGTTCAGCCATGCTTAACGGCGGGGCCTTCACCGATCATCCCCGTTGAAAAGCCCCCACCATCCGCTAAACAGCCCGCAACCGTCCCGATTTTCCGCTAGAAAGCGTCCAACTTGGCTTTGCCTCCCACCTCCAAATCTTCTCCTCCGTCACCGCTCGCAGCGCGCAATGCCGCGCAGCAGGATGTTTTCCTGCGCGAGGTGGACGAGGCCGTGCGCCAGGATCAGCTCGAAGGCTTCATGAGCCGGTACGGCAAACCGATTCTTGCGGTTATCGTGGTGGCGCTGCTGGCGTTCGCTGCATGGATCTACTGGGATCACCGCCAGACCAAGCAGCGCGAAGAAAGGTCGGAAGCCTACACGCAGGCGCTGGACAGCCTGCAGACCGACAATCTGGACGCCGCCAAGGCCAAGCTGACGCCGATCGTCGCCGTCGATGCGTCGGACGCCACGGCAACGTCGGCGCGGCTGCTGCTGGCCGGCATCGCGCTGCGGCAGGACCGCAAGGCCGACGCCCTGAAGCTGTACGCCCAGGTAGCCGGCGATACCAAGGCCCCGCAGGCACAGCGCGATCTGGCGCTGGTGCGCCAGGTTGCGGCCGATTTTGATGCGATGAAGCCGCAGGACGTCATCGACCGCCTGAAGGCGCTGGCCGTTCCCGGCAACCCGTGGTTCGGGCCTGCCGGCGAACTGGTGGGCATGGCCTACCTCAAGCAGGGCCGCAACGATCAGGCCGGGCCGCTGTTTGCGGCGATCGCCAAGGACGAAGGCGTGGACGATGGCCTGCGCAGCCGCGCTCGCCAGCTCGCCGCCGTGCTCGGCGTGGATGCGGTGGACGATGTGGTCGATGACAAGGGCCAGCCTTTCGGCAAGCCCGTCGTCAAGCTGGTGCCTGCTACCCCGCCGGCCCAACAATGACCCGCGGCAGTGAAGCGTGCACAACAATGAATATGGCGACCGATCAATCGCTGGTGAGGACATTCGCATGACATCCGGCTCGACCAATTCGCCGCGCAATCGCGCCCATGCCCGCAAAGTCGTGCCGCTTATCGCGCTGGCGCTGTTGGCAGGACTATCGGGGTGCAAGGTGTTCGGCGGCAAGGGTGGTCCCAAAACCCCGACCGTGGGTGATCGCGTGCCGATCCTCTCGCGCATCGAAAACGGCGCCAAGGTTGACCCGACACTGGGCGCGGTCTCCGTGATCCTGCCACCCGCCGAAGTGAACGCCACGTGGGCGCAGGGCGGCAACACCGCCAACAAGGCCTACGGGCATCTGGCGCTGGCCGACAATCCCACCCGCGCGTGGAGCGTGGACATCGCCGGTTCCACCAACCGCAGGCGCCTGGCCGCGGCGCCAGTCATCGGTGGCGGCAAGCTGTTCGTGATGGACACCAGCGGCGTCGTTCACGCGTTCGATGCGCAAACCGGCGCGCCGGTGTGGACCAAGAACTTCACGGTATCCGGCGAGCATGAAAACTCGGTGTTCGGCGGCGGCGTCACGTTCGATGGCGATAATGTGTACGTCACCACCGGCCTTGGCGAAGTGGCCGCGCTGAAGGCGGCGGACGGCACCAAGATCTGGACCAAGAAGCCCGCCGGCCCCCTGCGTGGATCGCCGACGCTGGGCTTCAACCAGGTCTTCGTGATGACGCAGGACAACCAGATCGTAGCGATGAACGCTGCCGATGGCGCCACGATCTGGCAGGAGTCCGCCTCGCTTACCCAGTCCGGCGTGTTCGGCGTCGCCAGTCCCGCCCTTGGGCAGGGCACGGTGATCGCCGGGTTCTCATCGGGCGAACTGGTTGCCTACCGCTACGAAAACGGCCGGCAGGTGTGGTCGGACGCGCTGTCGCGCACGTCGATCTCCACCGAAGTGGGCAGCATCACTGACGTGGACGCCGATCCGATCATTGATCGCGGCCGCGTCTATGCGCTGGGTCAGGGCGGACGCATGGCCGCGTACGAACTGATCACCGGCCAGCGCATCTGGGAACTGAACCTGGCCGGGATTTCCACCCCCACCGTGGTGGGTGACTGGGTGTTCACGCTGGACGATCACGCGCAAGCGCTCGCGATCGCGCGCGCTACCGGCAAGGTCCGGTGGCTGACCGAACTGGGGCGCTACAAGAACGAGAAGAAGCGCAAGAACCCGATCTTCTGGGTCGGCCCGGTGCTGGCCGGCAACAAGCTGTGGATCGCCAATTCGCGCGGCCTGGTCGCCACGATCGATCCGGGCACCGGCGTGATGACGCCGTTCACCGAACTCAAGTCGTCCGTGTCGCTGGCCCCGGTGGTCGCCAACCAGACGCTCTATATCCTCGACGATTCGGGCCGCATCACCGCGTATCGCTGACACCGCGCCTGCATGTGCCATGCCTTCGCCGGCTTTTAACCAATTGCGGTTAGGCCGGCGGGCATGAACGCCATCAGCACCCCCAAGCCTGAGCCTGTGCCGAGCGACGTGTCGGCAGGCGTGGGCCTTGCCGGCCTGGCCGCGCTGATCGCCTGGCTGCTGGTCTGCCGCAACTGGGCGGGCCTTGCGCAGGTCCTGGACCTGCCCGGCCCGCGCGCGCCGATGAGCGGTCCTTACGCTGCGCTCGCTACGGTGGCGTTCACCGGCCTGGCGATGACCGTGTGGTCCCTGCTGGTCGACAAGGTGCATCGCCGTGCGTCAACCGGGATAGACTGGGCGCGGCTCCGGCCACTGAGCGAAACCGCCGAGATTTCCATCACCAAGATCACTGGTCTGTGGGCGACGTGGGCGGCGATCGCCTGCTTCTATTGCCTGTGCCGGTGGTACTGGGACGGGCAATACGTTTTTGCGATGCAGGTGCTGGGCGTGGCGGCGGTGCCGCTGTTCGTGCTGTCGGTGCCGTACGTGCTGTGGCTGGACCGGGTGCTGGTGGCCCCGCGCGACGCGGCCTGGCACATGGGTGCCTGGCTGACCGGCGGCGCGGGATGGGACGGGCACGAGGTCAAAAAGCACTGGCGGGCCTGGGCGATCAAGGGCTTTTTCGGCGCGTTCATGATCTCGATCCTGCCGGGCGGTTTCGCCCATATCGTGGAGGCGGATTTCAGCGCGATGGCCCACAGCCCGGTGGATCTGGGCACGATGCTGATCGAAGGGCTGTTCCTGATCGACGTGCAGATCGGCACGGTGGGCTACCTCTTCACTTTCCGCCCGCTCGACGCGCATATCCGCAGCGGCAACCCGCTGCTGGCGGGCTGGGTGGCGGCGCTGCTGTGCTACCCGCCGTTCGTGTGGGGCACGATGGGCCGGGCCGACGTGCTGGGTTACGAGGTGGCGACAGGCGGCTGGGCCCACTGGATGGCCCGTTACGACGCGCTGGCGTGGGGGTGGGCCGCGTTGCTGGTGGCGCTCACCGCCGTCTACGCCTGGGCCACGTTCGCCTTCGGGCTGCGGTTTTCCAACCTCACCTATCGCGGGGTGCTGACCAACGGCCCTTACCGCTTCACGCGGCATCCCGCCTACTTGTCCAAGAACCTGTTCTGGTGGGCCTCCACCCTGCCGTTTCTGGTGACCAACGGGTCCCTGCTGGACGCAGCGCGCAACACCGTGCTGCTGGGGGTGGTCAGCGGCATATACTATTGGCGCGCCCGCACGGAAGAAGCGCATCTGCTGGCCGAAGACCCCAAGTATCGCGCTTATCATGCCTGGATGGGCGAACATGCCTGGATCACGCGCACGCTCAGCCGTGTCGGCGCCAGGCCAAGGCCTAGGCAGCAGCCTTAACGCGGTTAGCCTTGCGACGAGCGGGCGGAGCGCCGGCCTCGTTTCACCGCGTAAAGCCGCGTATCCGCTTCGCGCAGTAGGCCATCAAGATCCTTGGTGCTATCGCTGGAGATCACCGTGCCGACGCTGGTGCTGATCTGCACGGCTTCGCCATCGATCTGAAACGGCTGGTCGATCGCCGCCGCGATCCGGCGGGCCAGCAGGTCCGCTTCCTCGGTGCGGCCAAGGCCGAGCTGGACGATGCCGAACTCGTCTCCGCCCAGGCGCGCCACGATGTCGCCGCTGCGCACCGCACCGCGCAGGCGGTCCGCCACGGCTGCCAGCAGTTCGTCCCCGGCGGCATGGCCGAACTGGTCGTTCACCGGCTTGAACCCGTCCAGATCGAGATAATGCACCGCGATCACGCTGCCCGTGCCGAACAGGGCGGCGTTTTCCTCGAAGTATTCCTGCAAGGCGAGCCGGTTGGGCAGCGCGGTCAGCCCGTCGCGTCGCGCCAGGGACACTGACGCCATGCGCATCCCGATCTCTGCGCTGGCGGTGCGGTACAGTTGCATGACGGTTTGCGACCCCCCTGCCAGGAACGCACAGGCGATCAGGCTCATCCCGATGTGCATCGCCTCCAGGCTGATCGCAGAGGCCAGGATGGCGGGACCGATGGCCATCACCATGCTGGGAATGGCGATGCGCGGGCGTCGGCCCGTCCCGGTGGCGGCGCCCGCGCAATACCCCGTGAGCACGCCGATCGTCATCATCTGGGCAGGAGGGTCCGGCAGCAGGAACAGCAACCCGCCGAACAGACCCAGGAGCGCCGCATAACAGTAGTACGGCCACGCGAAGGCCAGTTCCAACTGCTGGGCCTGCGGGCGATCCAGCACCGCCGTCATCGCATGGTCCCGCAGGCGCAGGCACAGCACCACCCGCACGATACAAGCCAGCACCATCAGCGCGCCGAGTGCCCAGACCACCACGCTGCCGGCACTCTCGCCCACGAGGGCGACATACACCGCGGTGATCGCCAGCATGATCTGCGAAGGAAGCACGTTGACGTAAAGGCTGCGAACCAGTTCGACGTAGACTTTATCAGCCAGTGCTTCGGGTTGTGACATAGAGACCTGCAGCTAGGTGTATCTGCTTGGGTTTACACAAAACTGGTTAACAAGCGAGTATTTGCAAATTTCGTGCTTTTTTATGGCCATGCTTTGCCCATCCGCTGTTCGCGAAGCGCATAATCACGACTAGGCGCAGGGAACCGTCTTCCTATCGTGTCGTTTTACAGCTGAGAGGATGCCGTCAGGCGCAATACAATGGAAAAACGATGATCGACACGCGGAGTGCGAAAATAGAGGTTCCCGAATTCGATCTTCGGATCATCCTGGCGTTCAACGCTGCGCTATGGGCGATTATCGTGGCGGCAGTTTTCGCGATTTTTTGAAAATCTTCTAGCGCGCAATTGCACGCGGAACTGATGGGTAAGCGCTGCGCTGCATGTAGCTGATAATGCTAACGCAAAGCGCTTGCCGTCCAAGGTGTTTCGGTGCCAAGTGCGCCGATGCTATCACACACTCGCGCCATGGTGGCCGCAACCGCGTACGCACTCGTTACAGGAAACAAGGTAGCGGGTCTTCACGACCATGCCTCGCATCAGGATCTGGATATCGCTGCTGAACGACGCGGCGCTGAACTTCAGGGCCATGACGCGCAGCGCGACGTACGCTTTGGTGGGGCATTTCCCGAAATCTACGATGCCGGAGACAAGGTATTCGTATCGTTCGAGGCGGATGGCGCGATCGTCAAAGGGTATGATCGGGGCAGCGAGACTTTTTACGAAGCGCGCGTGACCGACAAGCGGGTCCAGCTTTACGATCACGGCGCGGGCGCGTGGTTCACTTTCGATGTTCAGGATACGGATGCGGCGGGCAATGATCTGGCCAGCAGCCAATCCGGCTGATCCGGCCAAGAAAATCGCGGCGAAAGCACCCTCTTTCAGGAGTTCCGGAACGTCGAGAGAGCGTTCCTAGTCACGGTGATTTTTTGGTGATTGAAGAGCGGCGGGCGAGATGAACGCCCGCGTTCACAAGGCTTGCCGATAGGGCAGGTTGACAATGGCCTCCACCCCGCCCCCCGCGCGGTTTGCGAGAACCACCTCCGCCCCGATGTGCCGGGCGAGGATGCGCGTGATCGTGAGGCCAAGGCCTGAACCCCGATCGTGTGAGCGCGCGGTGTCGAGTTGCCGGAACGGCTCGAACACCCGGTCGAGTTCGGCCTCGGGAATGCCCGGCCCGCGATCCGCGATGCAGATCCTTACCGCGCCGGGAATGGCGCTGACCTTCACACATGCGCTGCCGCCGTGCAGCAGCGCATTGTCGAGCAGGTTGTTGAGGATGCGGCGTAAGGCGTCCATCTGGGTGGGGATGACCAGCTTTGACGCGGCGGTGCAGGACACCTCGTGCCCGGCCTCCTGCGCATCCTCGCACACGGTAAAAACGAGCGCGCCTACATCAACCGCCATCACCGCGCCGCCGCTCCCACGGGCCAGCCGCGCCAGCTCCAGCCCTTCCTCGATTAGCGCCGCCATCGCCGCCGTATCGGCGATCAGCCGCTCGCGCAGCGCGGTGTCGGGTATCGCATCCATGCGCAGGCGCAGGCGGGTCAACGGCGTGCGCAGATCGTGCGATATGGCTGCGAGCATGAAGGTGCGCTCTTCCACGGTCTGGCGCAGGCGTGCCTGCATGTCGTTGAAGGCGGCGATGGCATCGCGCACGTCGCTGGGCCCCTGTTTAGCGATCGGCGGTCGATCCAGGTCGTCTCCCAGGCTGCGGGCGGCGATCGCCAGCCGGGCGATAGGCCGGGCCGCCATGCGCGCCACGATGAGCGCCAGCGCCAGCACTGCCAGAGCCAGCGCGACCAGGAACGAGGTGCTGGCAACAGGCTCAACCGCCTTCGCGCCGGGCGGCGCATCGACCGCCAGCATAATCGTCCGCCCCGATCCATCGGACAGGCGCACCGCGTAGCACAGCGAGCGCGGCGCGCCGGGGTCTGCCACAGGCGGTGGAGGCGGCGGCACCGGCGGGGCGTTTGTGGCTGGCCTGGCATCTGGATCCGGCATCGGGGGCGGAGGCGGGGCAGCGGCACACGTCGCGGCATCGACTGTCGACACTGTGATCTTGCGCCATTGCGGCAGGCGCTGCGCAATCCGCACCTGCAGCGCAGGCACGCTTTGCCCGGCCGGAAAATGGCCGATTCGGTGCGTACCGGGCGGCGGGGGATCGGTGGCCAGCGCCGTCACGATGCGATCGACCACACGGTCAGCGCGTTCGGCGGTGACGTCCGCGCTGCGCTGCAGGCCTGCCAGCAACGATGCCGCCAGCGCCGCGGCTGCGATGCCCAGCACCAGCACGCTGAAGATGCGCCCGGCCATCGAATCGATGAACCCGCGAAGCGCGCCTAACACGGCGTTACCGCCTCGCTGAACACATAGCCGCGTCCGCGCACGGTCTTGATGATGGGTGACCCGTCCAGATCGTCACCCAGCTTCGCGCGCAGTCTGCTGACGCGCAGGTCGATCGAGCGATCGAGGGCGACATCGTCCGCGCCGCCGGTCAGCCGGTGCAGCACCTCGCGCGGCAGCACTTCGCCGCGGTGGGCGATCAGGGTAGCCAGGAGGCGGTACTCGCTGCCCGAAAGCGCGACGACGGTGTCGTTCGCGTCGATCAGGTGACGGCGGCGATGGTCCAGCCGCCAGGCACCGAAGCGCACCTCTTGCGCGTCCTCGGCCATTGGAGGCTCACCCAGGGGAATCGCGGCGGTACGGCGAAGGACGCTGCGGATGCGGGCCAGCAATTCGCGCGGCTCGAAGGGCTTGGCCAGGTAATCGTCCGCGCCGATCTCCAGCCCGATCACCCGGTCAATCGGATCGCCGCGCGCAGTCAGGATGATCACCGGCAGGGTGCCGGTGCGGCGCAGCCAGCGGCAGATATCCAGCCCGCTTTCACCTGGCAGGTTGAGGTCCAGCACCACCAGCGCGATATCGCTGCTCCGGCCCAGCAGCGTGCGCAGCGCCGCGCCGTCGGCAGCGGTACTGGCCCGGTAGCCGTTTGCCTGCAGCATGGTGGCGACCATCGCGGCGATATCCGGATCGTCTTCCACCACGGCGATGTGTGCGTTGTCGTGCATCGTGCCCTTGTGCATGAAATCCGGCACCGGAGGACGGATAAATCGTGTCGAACCCGCTCGTTCCGCATCGTTCGGTACATTTCGACATACGAGCGGGCGATTATGGATACGCTGCGACACGCAGCGCACAGATCCCGCCACATTTCGGCCCGATCTCTTTGCTTGCGCCCGCCGAAGGGCGATGTTGATAGGACAGACCAATGAGAAACCTCCTGACCGGCCTGACGATCATGACCGTCAGCGCTTTGGGCTTCGCGGGATCGGCCATCGCCCAGGTGCCCGTGCCGCCGGCCGCCATGGGGAATCGCGGTGACATGCCGCCGCCCCCGCCGCCGCGTGATGACCAGTGCCGCGTCGGACCTGGACGCGGGATGGGGCCACGCTCCGGCCCGCGCGGTGACCTGCCCCCGCCACCCCCGCCGCCTCCAGGCGCACGTGGCGATGCACCCCCGCCCCCGCCACCCCCGCCGCCTCCAGGCGCACGTGGCGACGCACCGCCACCCCCACCGCCCCCGCCGCCGGGTGCGCGTGGTGACGCACCGCCCCCACCGCCCCCGGCCCCATGCGATGCGCCGCCACCGCCGCCTGCTGCTCCGCCTGAGGCATAAAACGACAAATGGGCGCCCGGTCTTATGACTGGGCACCCACTGCTATGTTGATGGCGTGAGGCGCGCGACGCGCGGGCCAAGCCCCGGCGATCAGGTGCGCGTGGTTGCGATCGCTTCGATCTCGATCAGGAAATCGGGCAGGGCCAGTGTCTGCACGCCAACGATGGTGTTGGCCGCCGGCACCGCATCGCCATAGAATGCGGCAAGCTCCGCGCCGATGGGGCCAAGCATCGACGGCTCGTAATTGACCACGAACGTGCGCAGCCGCAGTACCTGCTCGGGCCCGATGTTCAGCGCGGCGAGCACCTGCCCGATGTTGGCCAGCGCCTGGCGGGCCTGCAGGCCTATGTCATTGCCGCCAACCACGGTGTAATCCTTGTCCCAAGCCACCTGCCCGGACAAGTGGACCGTGCCGGACGCCTCATCCACGGTGGCGTGCGAGAAGCCGTACTGGACGCTGCCGTACAGCGTTTCGGGATTGATGCGGGTGCTGGTCATGCTGTGGCGCTCCGATGGAAAGGGTCAGTCGACGATCTCAAGCTGGTGGCCCCAGGGATCGAGGATGTAGAGGTTCTTCTTGCCGGCCAGCGGCCCCTCGGTGATCTCGATAACCTCCAAGGGCGTGCAGCCATGCGCTGCCAGATAAGCCGAGGCCTGATCGACATCGGCGACTCGCAGGCCCAGATGGTGACCACCTAGATCGCAGTTGCGCGGCAAGGTAGCGGTGCGGTCCGCCGGCTTGTCGTACTGCACGAGCTGGAAATTCAGCGTACTGGTCAGCTTGAGCATGATGAGGGTGAGGCAGGCGCCGGGCACGTTGACGTGCGTGTCCATCCAGTCGCGCCCGTCCGCGCCCACCGGAATGTCCGCCGCATCCAGCGGCCCCATGCGAAACAGTTCGGTCGCGCCGAACACGTCGATGTAGAACTGCGCCACCGCGTTGGCATCGTTGACGGTCCAGGAAACGTGGTCAGCCTCGAAAACGGGACGGTCAGCGGCGGGGTCGGACATCGGCGGTTCTTTCGTGCTGGATTCGCGACGCAGCCTACGCCGCCCATCGGGCTCGGCAATGGCGTGCTTCGCGCCGCTTCGTTGCAGCTGGCGCAACATTGCGGCGCGTCATTCCGCGTGATCGAGCAGGTCGGCGATGGACACGGCGCGGGCCGGGAAGCGCGGGCGAAACCCGGCCACCACCGCTTCCGGGCAGCCGCGCCGGGCGGCGATGCGGCGAATGACCGCGTGTTCGCACGTCCGGCCCTGACACAGGCCCATACCCACCCGGCAGCGCAACTTGATCGCGCTGGCGCCGAAGCTGTCACCCAGCGCGGCGGCATCGGCGATGGCCCGGTCCACATCGGCGGCGGCGATATCCTCGCAGCGGCACAGCAGCGTATCGGCGGCGGCTTTCGGCAGCCAGGGTCGCGGGTTTGCCACCGCGCGCAGAAGGTCGATGAAGCCCTGCATCGCGGCGCGTGCGCGGCGCGGCGCGCGCATGGCGGCGTGCGCCTGGCTCGGTGTGAGTGCGCCGGCATCCTGCGCGGCGGCAAGGCCCGCGATCGCCCCTTGCGCCATCGCCGCATCGCTGCCGGCAACGCCCGTCGTTTCACCCGCAACATACAGCCCCGGCACCGAGGCGCGCATCGCATCGTCGTGCACGGCTTCCCAGCCGCCGGCAGGGTCCGACCAGCGCATTGTTGCGCCAACTTGGCGTGGCAGGTCGGCCTGCGGCAGAAAGCCGTAGCACATGGCCGCAACTTCGCACGGCAGCGCGGTGCCGTCCGCCAGCCGCACGTGGGTGACGGCATCGGCGCCCTCGCAGGCGATGACCGGACTGGCGTAGCGCACCGGCACACCGTGGCGGCGCAGCGCTGCCATGCCCGCCGCAGCCGCCGCCAGCGGGCCGGGCGTGCGCACCGCGCGGGGCAGGTGCGCCAGCGCCGCCTTTGCCATGGCGGCGAAGGGCTGTGCAAAGCACACCGCCTCCACCTGGCCACCGGCCGCCACGATCTGCTGCGCCAGCACGATCATCAGCGGATGGGTGCCGAACAGGACGATGCGCTGGCCGGGCAGCACCTGCTGCGCCTTGATCAGCGTCTGCACCGATCCCGCGCTCATGACGCCGGGCAAAGTCCAGCCCGGCAGCGCAACCGGCATGTCGTAGCAGCCGCCCGCGATGATGACGCGCGCCGCCGCGATGTGCTCTAACCCGCCGCCGGTGCCGGACAGGGTCAGCCCAAAGCCGTCGGCCTGTGCGCAGGGCGTAATGCCCAGGACCGAGCGGCAACCCAGCCAGTGCAGGCGCGGGTCGGCCTCCACCCGGCGGAGCAGGGCGCGCCCCGTGCGATACGGCGCACCGCTCAACCAGCCGGGCACTGAAAAACCGGTAGGCGGCTGGCGCAGGATCTGGCCGCCCGGGCGCTGCTGCTCGTCGATCACGCAGGTGTTCAGGCCCGCCGCGATCGTGCGCTCGGCAGCGGCAAGACCGGCGGGGCCGCCGCCGACGATAGCGATATCGTAGCCGGTCACGTCATCGCCTCCGGCGCTGGTTGAGGCGGCCGCGTGCGAACCTGCATGCCGGGCTCCACCGGGATCAGGCAGGCGCGCAGGCGGCGCCATGCGCCATCATCGCGTGCCACCCACACCGTGCATTCGCTGCAGGTGCCCATGTTGCAGAACATGCCCCGCGCCTGGCCCGCCCGGTCGTCTCGAAAGCGGCGGGAAACGGCAAGGACGGCAACGGCCAGCGTTTCGCCGGGGTGGACCTGCACCGCGGCACCGTCGATCGTGATGGCGATGGGGGCAGGGCGGGTGACGCCCGCTTCGATACGCTTCACGGCAGCACCGCAAAGGCATCAAGGTGGGCAAAGCGGCGCGGCGTGAACATCGCCAGTTCCTCAGGCGCGGCGCCGTCCGCGATAGTCTGGGCCAGCAGCCGCGCCAGCGTTGGCCCCAGTGTAAACAGCGAGCCGCCAGCGGCCACGAACAGGCCAGGCGCTGCCGGCACTTCGCCAACGATAGGCAACTGGTCGGCAGAGATACACGTCATGCCTGTCCAGGTGCGCAGCAGGGCCTGACCGGCGATCGCGGGCATGACCCGGCGCGCGACTTCAAGATTGGCGCGCAGATTGGCCGGTTCGACCAGCGGCGGCGAATCGAGATCGGGAGACCCGTCAGCCCGGCGGGCCAGACGCGAAGGCCAACCTCCGCCGATCAGGAAGTTGCCGTCCTCGGTCTGCTTCATCGACAAGCGCTTGCCGCCATGCTGGATGAGGAACGGCAGGGTCGGCGCGGCGCGGTCGGTCACGCTCATCATCAGCGGGGCGGGATACAGCGGCACGTTGAGGCCAAGCAGGCCAGCCAGCCGGGGCACCCAATGGCCCGCCGCCAGCAGGATGCGCGGAACCCGAACCCGTGTTTCGCCGTCAGGTCCGTCCAGCACCGCCTGATACGTGCCGTCACGCGCCATGGTGAGGGCTTTGAGGGCGGTGCCGACGCGGATCACTGCACCCCGGCCTTGCGCGCCGGTGGCGAAGGCGTCCACCAGAATGCGCGGGTTCGCGTGGCCTTCCCCCGCCAGCCACGCCGCGCCTGCCAGCGCCGGTGAGAGGCAGGGTGCGCGCTCGCGCAGGGCTGCGCCGTCCAGCATCTGCGAGGGCAGGCCCAGCGCATTTTCCCGCTCTACCTTGAAGGCGAGGAGCGCCATGTCCGCCTCGGTCTCGGCAACCATCAGGCCGCCGTGCATCGCGATGTCGAGCGGGCGGGCCAGCAGGTCTTCAAGCCCGCGCCAATCGGCGATCGCCAGCCGGTTGAGCGAGACGATCCGCGCGCCGTCGGCTGCCGCCTGCTCGCCTTGTTCCAGGAAGCGGCGCTCGATCTGGAAATGGAGCGAGCCCGCGTTCTGGCCCGATGCGCCCGCGTTCAGGTGCCCGCGCTCGATCAGCAGCACCTTGAGGCCAAGGCGGGCAAGGTGCCACGCAGCCGCGCTGCCGACGAGACCTCCGCCAACGATCAGGATATCGAATTGGGACGTCTCGCCGTGCATCATCACAGCATATCGAGTTTCCGCAGCGTCTCGGCAATGCTTTCGCGATCCGCATCGCCAACCGCCCGCAACGGCTTGCGCACCGGGCCACCGGGAACGCCCATCGCATCCAGCGCGGCCTTGAGGATGGCGGGGCCGGAACCGAACTTGCCCACGAGGTCGGGCGTGTACCATTCTTCCATCAGCACGCGGTCCTTGGCGCCGCATTCGCGTGCGCCTTCGATGTCGCCAGCCCACAACTTGTCATAAAAGCCGGTCTGGTTACGGCCCAGCACGCCGCCGGCACCCATCGTGCCATCGCCGCCGTGGACGCGCAGCATCGTCAAACCCAGTTCGTCCATCGGATAGCCGAACACGCGCACTTGTTCGCCCAGCGCGAACACGGTTTCCATGAAATGGGTGAAGCGCGGCGTCGATTGCTTGATGGCGACCACGGCGTCGATGTCGGCAAGGCGCTGCAGCAGGTCCAGCGGCATGTCGATCCCGGTGCCCGGAGGCCAGTTGTAAACGCAGATCGGCAGGTCGATCGCCGCGCCCACTTCCTCGTAAAAGCCTACGATCTCGTCGGGCAGCGGGCGCACATAGGGTGGCGGCGTGATCAGCACGCCTTCGAACCCGGCATCGGCGGCGGCCTGCGCATAGCCGATCGTCTCGCGCGCGGTAAAGCTGGAGCAGCCGGCGATCAGCGGCACGCGCTTGCTCATCTGGTCACCCGCCAGCTGGAACAGGCGCTTGCGCTCGTCGGGGCGCATGCTGGTCCATTCCCCGGTCGTGCCGGCGATCACCAGACCATGCATGCCCTGATCGACAAGCCATTCGAGCAGCAGGCCAAGCCCGCGCTCGTCCAGCGTATCCTCGTCGACGAACGGGGTGGTGATGGCGGGAATGTAGCCCTGCCAGCTGACCCGCGACCGTTTGCTGACTGCCATAGATTTTCCTTAGTTCCTGACCTGACGAACGGTGCAGGAGCAGCGCGATCTCAGCCGCGATTGCCTCCCACCGCACAGCGTTGCCAGTGCGCAAGTTTTCCAACAATGGCGCTGATTGACCCAAAACGTTGCGCCGCCTGCAACATCGGCGTCGCCGTCGATGGCCCGGAAATGTCGCCGGTCATCTGCTCAGGATGCGCGTAAAGGTGTGGCTCGTGCAGGGATCAGCAGGGTGAGGCTGACCGCCACCAGCGCGTTTGCGAGCAGGGCGACGAGGCCGATTTCCCAATGCACAAACAGCGCCGCCGCCGCTGCCGTCAGTGCCGGAACCCACAAGATCGCATAGCCGGTGACCAGGCCCGCCAGGATGGCCCAGGGCTGGGTCCGACGCAGCAGGAACGCGCAATACACGCCGGGCGCCAGCATGCCGATCGCAGCGTAGGCCGACAAGCCGACCTCGACCAGCGAGCCGCTGGCGCCCAGTGTCAGGTACAGCGCGATAGCGGCGAATCCGATCATCGCAAGGCGTGAGGCCAGCAGTTCGCGGCGATCGTCCATCGCGGGAAACAGCGGGCGCAGCACGTTGCGTCCGAAGATCGACCCGCAGGTGAGCAGCAACACCGATCCGGGCACCAGCGCGAGCAGCGATGCGGTTCCCGCGAGCAGGCCCAGCACCCAGGCCGGATAGCGCTGCCCCACGAAGGCCAGCAGCAGCGCATTGGGATCACCGCCCGGCGCGGCGGTGCCGGCCAGCAATGCCGCAAACCCCAGCAGGATGATGAAGAAATACGAGAGGGAGTAGATCGGCTGCAACACCGCATTGCGGCGGATGGTGTCACCGCTGCCAGCGGAATAGCAAAGCTGGAACATGTGCGGAAAGATGTAGGTGCCAAGCGCCACGTTGATGGCAGAGGTGACCAGCCACGTGACGTCAAGGCCCAAAGCGGGCTTGAGGCCCGGAAACCGCGTGGCTTCGGGAAAGCGCTGCGCCACGCCATGGAACACGTCCAGCACGGAGGCTTCGCCCACCAGGCCCGCCACCGTCCATGCCAGCACGATCACCACGATCAACATCAGCACGTCCTTGACGCCCGCTGCAAACGCGGCCGAGCGCAGACCGGCGAGAAACACGAACAGCAGCATCGAGACCACGGAAACGAAGGCCGCAGCCTCTTGGCTCACGGCGGGGCCGGCGGCCAGCCGCACCACCAGCGTGAGCGCGGTGACCTGGATCTGGACGTAGACGACCAGCGCCACCAGACCCGCTACGGCAACGCAGATGCCCAGCCAGGGGGCTTGATAGCGGTGCGCGAAAAAGTCCGCCTGGGTTACTAGGCCATGCCGGCGTCCGTAGGCGTGGATCAGCGGGGTCAGCCAGTACCCCACCGCCGCGGCCAGCGACACCGAACAGAACGCCAGATACGCTGGCGCGCCGTAAGCCCATGCGAAGCCGGAAATGCCCAGCACCGCGAAAGTGGTGTAGATTTCGCCTGCGTTGAGGAACCAGAACACCAGCGTGCCCAGCTTGCGCCCGCCCAGCGCCCACTCTTCCATGTTGCGCGCGGCCTGCTGGCGGCGGCGACCGTACAGCATCGAGCCAGCCACGGTGCCGCCCACGATCAGCAGGATGATGGTGAGGATCATGCCGCGTTCTCAGCGGCGCGGCGCGCGCGGTCCAGCCTGTAGCGCAGCGCCAGGATGCCGGTTGCGAACACGATCCCGGCCATCTGCCACACCATCGGGAAGGGCAGGCCCAAAGGCGCCCATGCCACGCCGTTCGCCCACGAAGCAAAACCCAGTTGCCATATGAACGGCAGCACCAGCAGCAGGTCGGCCTTTTTCAGGCCGCCGGGACTTTCGGGGTAAGGCGGGCGGTCTAGGGGCTCGGTCACGATCGGGCTTTCGCTCTTCCACAATAGGGCTGAGGCCGCAGCCTGTCCGCACCGCGCGTTGCGTGCAATGACGATTGCCATCCGCTTTCGTTGCGTCTGGCGGAACACTGGGCCGGCGATCAGTCGCGGCGGATCGGGCGGTTCCACTGGCGAAGCTGGAACTCGATACGCTTGAGCAGGCGCAGCGGCGCGCCTTCCAGCTGACGGCCCGCGCGCAGCACGAGGCTGGAGGTGGTCTCCTCGATCGTGTCGTCGGCGATCGGCACGCTGACCATCGTGCCTTCCATCAATTCGGACCAGACCGATATCTGCGGCAGGATCGTCAGCGCCACGCCGGCCCGCACCGCATCTTGCATCACATGGATCGAATTCGACGTGATCGAGGGCTGGAAATACGTTTTCGAATTGGTTTCGGCGGTGCTCAGGATCTGGCGGATGCGAAAGTTGGCGGGCGGCAGGCACAGCGGCTCGCGCGCCAGTTCCGCGATCGTGACTTGCGCTTTGCGGGCGATCGGGTGGGCGGGCGGCACGATCGCCATGAGCGGCTGGTTGATGACGGCGCGCACGTGGATCTTCACATCGCTCGGCGTCTGGAAAACGAGCCCGAAGTGCGCTTCATCATCGATGATCATGCGCAGGATATCCTGCGTGGCCCCGGTCAGGATTTCCAGCCGGATCAGCGGATTGTCCTGCGAGAACTGGCTGACCAGATCAGTGAACGCCTTGCCCGCAAAGCCTTCGCCGATCGCGGCGGTCACCTGCCCGGTGCGCACCGAGCGCAGTTCTTCCAGCTTGGAGCGCAGCGCCTCGCGGTCTGCCAACTGGTTGCGATAATGGGCGATAACGATCTCGCCGGCATGCGTCAGCCGCACCCCGCGCCGCCCCTTCTCGATCAGGGCAAGGCCGTACTGGCTTTCCAGCTGCGCTATCTGCCGGCTGATCGATGAGGGCGCCACGTTGAGCCGGTCGCCCGCCGCACGCATCGAACCGGCGCTGAGCGCTTCCAGCAGATATCGCATTCCGGCTTCGGACAACGCCTTCTCCTTTGCCGGTCAGCCTAGCATGTCAGCGGGAGGGATCGAAGCGCGTTGCCAACGGCAGATCGCGTGAGCTTGGGCCGACATGCACGCCGTAGCTGCCGGGTGCCATCCGCCAGCCGTGGCGCCCTTCGTCCCAGTAGGACAAGGCGTGGCTGTCCAGCGCGAACGTCACCTTGGTGGACTGGCCGGGCAGCAGCGCCACGCGTTCGAAACCCTTGAGTTGTAGCGGCGGCTCTCCTGCGGCAGCGGGCATGGAAAGATACAGCTGCGCCACATCTTCGCCGGCAACCTTGCCGACGTTGGCCACGGTGGCCTGCACGCTCCAGCCCTGGCCGGCCTTGGTCAGCGTCAGGCCGCTATAGGCGAAGCGCGTGTAGGACAGGCCGTGGCCGAACGGATAGAGCGGCGCGATGCCTTTGGCGTCGTACCAGCGATAGCCCACCAGCACGCCTTCGTCATAGTGCGCCGCCGTGCCTATGCCGGGATAGCGCGAAGGCTGGTCGGTGGGCCCGTGGATCTCGTCTGCCGGGAAGGTTACGGGGAGCTTGCCGGACGGATTAGCCTTGCCGGTCAGCAGCGCGGCGATGGAATCGGCGGCCTGCTCACCGGGATACCAGGCGGCGAGAATTCCGGCCACCTTGTCATGCCAGGGCATCAACACCGGGCCAACCGTGTGTAGCACGACCACGGTGTTCGGGTTGGCGGCGGCGACGGCGGCGATCAGCGCGTCCTGATCGCCGGGGAGCTTGAGATCGGTGCGATCCGCCCCTTCCGAAACATGGTCTGCGGCGAACACCACGGCGACTTGTGCCTTGCGCGCGGCAGCAACAGCTTCGTCGATCAGCGCAGGGTCCGGGGCCTGCCAGCCCAGCCGCACTTCGGTGGGGGACAGCGTGGGCGCATTGGAATAGGCAAGTTCCAGCGCGACAGGCTTGCCGGCCTGCAGATAGGCCGTGCCGTGAACCGGCAGGCGGAAGCTTTGCTTGGGAATGTAGGCCACGCGTTTACCGGCGATCGTCAGCGCCATTTCCCCGCCGCCGTGAAGCGAGAAACGGTAGACGCCGGTTCTGGGCGGCGTGAACCGTGCGGTCCAGCGGGCAGACCACAAGGCGGGAAGGCCGGTGACGCCGCTCTTGGCGCCGGCCTCGGCATAATCGATCTGCGCTTCCTTGCGGGTGACCACCGGCGTACCCGACCAGTCGGGCGAGGGGTAGTAGCGCGCGGTCAAGTCCTGCAACGCAGAGGCCGGCATGGCGGGCAACGGCCCGATGCCCAGAGTGCCGCGCGCGTAGGTGACCGCAACGGTGTCGCCCAGCGCGGCCTTGATGGCGGCCAGCGGCGCTTTGACCGCGCCGATGTCCTCGGTTTTCACGAAACCGCCGTAGCGCTCCGACGTCTGGACGTTGGCGCCCGCATCGTCGCCGATGATGGCAACGCTGGCGACCTTGTCCGGCAGCAGCGGCAGCACGCCGCGTTCGTTGCGCAGCAATACGGTGCCGCGTTCCGCGATCCGTTCGGACAGCGCCAGGTGCGCGGGGCTGCGCACATCGGCGGTGGCGTTGCCGGTCACTGGACGATCGACGAGGCCGAGCCGGAATATCGGCGTCACGATCCGGGCCACCATGCCGTCGATGTCGGTCTGCGTGATCAGGCCCTTGGCGCGTGCGGCCTTGAGCGCGTCCACGCCATAGAACTGCGCGAACCCGAAGGGGCTGACGCCGCCGGGCATCGAAATGTCGAGGCCGGCTTTCACCGACGGGGCGGTGCTGCGGTGGGCGAAGTACCAGTCCGCCACCACGAAGCCGTCAAAGCCCCAGGCTTTCAGATTGCCCAGCGTCTGCGGATTTTCGCAGGCATAGTGGCCGTTGACGCGGTTGTACGCGCACATGATCGCGCCGGCCTTGCCGGCGCCGACCACGGCCTTGAAAGCAGGGTAGTAGATTTCCTGCAGCGCGCGCTCTGGCACGATGGCGTCGATCGCCGCGTAGGCCGGGCCATCGCCCAGGCGCAGCCATTCCTGATTGTTGGCGGCAAAGTGCTTGGGCGTGGCGATCAGCCCCAGCGACTGGATGCCCTGCGTGATCGCGGTGCCCAGCTGCGCAGTCAGATACGGGTCTTCGCTCAGCGTCTCGGCGGCGCGGCCCCACTTGGGGGTGCGGATGATGTTGATGGTGGGCGCCAGCACCACATTGCGCCCCTTGCCTGCATGTTCGGCCCCCAGCGCCTTGCCGTACTGTTCCATCAGGCTGCGGTCGAAAGTGGCCGCGCCCATGATCGGCGCGGGGAACTGGGTCACGTCCTTCATGCCGTTGCCGACACCAGCCGGGCCATCGCCCATGCACAGCGCGGGCAGACCAAGGCGCGCGATGCCGCTGATATGGCCGACGCATGCGTTCACGCCGGTGCCGTTGGCATCAAGCGCGGTGTCGCCTTGCAGCAACCGCAGTTTTTCCTCGTCCGTCATTGCCGCGACGATCTGCGCGGCCCGTTCCTGCGGGGCACGTGCGGGATCGAGCCAGGGCCTGGCGGGTTCGGCACCGTACGCCGGCATGCTCCCTGCCATTACACTAGCAATCCCGCAGAGCAAGGCTCTGCGGGATGCTGCGCGCAGCGGCGACGGCAGGGAGGGCTTCGTCGTCGCAGACCGCACGATCAGAACTTGACCGAGCCCGAGAGGCTGAACGTGCGTGGCCGGTTGGTGTAATAGCCCAGCGGATACAGGCCCGGCACGATCTCGTTGTAGTTGATCGTCGTGCGGTCGTTGAACAGGTTGGTGACGTTGAGGTTCACGGCCCAGGGTCCCTTGTTGATCCCGGCGCGCAGGCCGACCAACCAGTAAGAGTCCAGCTTCTGGTAATTGTCGATCGTAGAGTTGAACTTCGTCGCCGACGAGCCCTGATACGATGCGTTGGCGCCGAACGAGGCTTCCACGCCCCATGCGTCGATCGGGGTGCTGTAGTCAATGCTGGCCGAACCGGTCAGCTTGGGCACGTAGGGAATACGATCGCCCTTCATGCCGGTGGCCGGGATCGGGTTGTCCTGGGTCAGCTTGGCGGTGTTGTAGTTGCCCGAAAGGTTGATATCGAGGCCCGGAACGGGACGCGCTTCCAGCGTCACTTCAACACCCTTGACGGCGGCCTTGCCCCCGTTTCCGGTATAGCCGAATGACACCGTGCCGTTGGACGCCTGCTGCGAAACCTGGATGTCCGACCAGTCGATGTAATACAACGCGCCGTTCAGGAACAGCTTGCGGTCCATCAGCGTGGTCTTGACGCCCCACTCGTAGCTCCACAGCGAATCCGAGCCATAGCCTTCCGGAATGGTGACGCCGGCGATTTCCGCGGCGGTCTGGTCGTTGACACCGCCTGAGCGGTAGCCTTGCGCGACCTGGACATAGGTGTTGACCTGATCGTTCACCTTCCATGCCAGGTTGAAGCGGCCTATCAGGCCGTTGTCGCTGGTGTGCAGCGGATTACCCGCACCGGAGCCGGCGCCGCCACCGGCTGCGACCAGCGATTGCGATGTCTGGTCGAGCTTGAAGTCGAACAGGCGGCCACCGGCTGTGAAGGTCAGGCCAGGCACGAATTCGTAGCTGATTTCGCCGAACAGCGCGCGTTCCTTGATCGTGGTGTTGACCGTGCGGTCAAGCAGCAGATCGGATGCGGACGTGATGTTGCCTGAAGCATCGGCGGTAGGCCAGGAACTGTGGAAGAAGCGGTTTTCGTTCTGGAAGAATCCGCCCACCAGAACCTGGATGGGCCCGTCGAAGCTGGAGGCGAAGCGCAATTCGCCGCTGTCCACCCGGCGGTGCTTGTCCTGCACCAGCGCGCTGCGGCCCGCGCCATCGTAGGCAAGGCCGAAGAACGCGTCGGCAGCCAGACTGGCGTCGCGGTTGAAAGCGGTGTCGCGCACGAAGCGTGAAACGGTGCCGGTGAACGTCCCGAAGGACTGCTTGTAGTTCACGGTGGCGTTGTAGATCTCGCTCTTGTCGCTGTAGGGCGAGCGGACCTGATCGGCCTGATAGTTCTTGGGCAAGGCAACACCGGCGTAATCGACCAGGTTGTAGTAGTTCTTCGCGTCCTGATGGACGTCCTGGTACATCGCGGTCACGTCGATCGTCAGGTCGGGCGTGGCCTGCAGGCGCGCTGTCAGGCGGCCGGCCTTGCTCTTTTCAGCGTTGGCGCCGTTCTGAAACCGGTTGTCGATCCAGCCCGGCAGATCGGCGTAGAATCCCGATGCCCGCACAGCCAGGACGCCGGGGATGACCGGCAGGTTTACCGCGCCGTCGGTCTGCATGCCCAGCGATGCGCCGTCCGTGGCGCGCAGTGCCGACTGGACGTAGCCCTTGACGCCGCCGTCCGGGTCGGCCTTGTTGGTGATGTAGCGGATCGTGCCCGCCATCGAACTGGCGCCGAAGGTGGTGCCCTGCGGACCCTTGAGCACTTCCACGCGGTCGATGTCGAACAGCTTGATGTCCGGGGCCTGGCCGCCGCCGTCCTGCGAGTTTTCACCGGTGATCACGGTCTCGTCAAGGTAAAGGCCAACGGTGCCCGCGCCCGCCGCGTTGATGCCGCGGATCACATAGCGCTTGTCGCCCGGGCCTTCGTCCTGAACCGAGAGGGCAGGGATGGAATGATAAAAGTCGGCAAAGTCCAGCGCGCCCTTTTCCTTGAGGGCATCGCCACCAAGGGCCTGCACCGCGATCGGCGTGTCCTGAATGGTGGAGGATGTGCGCTTGGTGGCGGTAACGACGATTTCGCTCGACCCCTGGTCGGCGGCGGCGTCCTGCGCCAGTGCTGATACGCTGCAAAGCGCGGTTCCGGCCATCATGCCGGAAACCAAAAGCGCCAGCGACCCGTTAAGAGCGTGTCTCATGTTACCCCTTTTCACATGTGCTTTTTGCCGGCGCGACATACACGTTCCCGCATCCACCGGATGAGCGAACGTCCCACGCGCTTGCGTGCAGAACAATGTCGCCAAGCTGTCATGTTTGTTGCGATGACCGCAACGCTGAGGCAGGACTTAGTGCGTGGTCAGGGCCATTACCGACATGAATCGAAAGGCAATCAGTCTGCCTCGACCTCTGCCTTGCCCAGCCACTGCTCGTAGGTAGGCCGTGTCATCTGGAACATGTCGGTGGTGCGTGTGTACCACCCGGCCCCATGCATGCGGCCTACCAGTTCCATCGCCGGGGTATCGACATGCAGCCGTTCGGGGTCGACGAAGGCATCGTTGATATGCAGGCGCAGCACTTCGCCCAGCGCGATGGTGGTCTTGGCCACTTCGATCGGCTGGTAGAGGCGGCACTCGATCGATACCGGCGCACTGGCAATGCGCGGCGCGCCCACGACGCTGGAAGGCACGGTGGCAATGCCCGCTGCGGCCAGTTCGTCGAACTCCGGCGGGCCGTCGATGCAGGTGAAATTCATGGCGGCGCTGTCAGCCTCGCTGACAAGGTTCACCACGAACTCCCCGGTTTCCAGGATATTGGCGGCGCTGTCCTTGTGTGTGCCGTCAGCTTTGCGCATCATGCCCAGCACCACCAGCGTGGGATCGGCGCTGATCATATTGAAGAAGCTGTAAGGCGCTGCATTGCCTATTCCGGCGCCCGAAATCGTGGTCACCCAGGCAATCGGGCGGGGGGTGACGCTGGCGCTGAGCAGTTTGTAGCGATCGGGCGTTGCCAGCTTCGAGAAATCGAATTCCACCAGAGTTACTCCGCGCCCGTGCGATGGACCGCGCGCCGGGGCGCGACGTTGACCTGCAGCTCAAACACGTCGGGCCGGGCATAGTGCCCCACCACATCGAAATCGTACTTGCCGCGCACGACCTGTGCCGGCTCGATATCGGCATACAGGATGGTCTCACCCGAAAAGTCCGGCCCCGCCAGAACCTGGCCAAGCGGGTCCACGATCATCGAGCCGCCGCGCATCAGGACGGTGTTGGGATCATCACCAAGCGCGCAGTCATAGTCCGGGGCATACGCGCCGCGCGTGATGTGCTGGCAGGCGGAAAGCACGAAGCAGCGCCCTTCCAGCGCTACGTGCTGCATCGTGCTGGCCCAGCTGTCACGATCGTCCGCAGTGGGCGCGCAATACAAGGTGATGCCTTGGTCATACATCGCCATGCGCATCATCGGCATGTAGTTTTCCCAGCAGATCACCGCGCCAATCCGGCCCATCGGCGTATCGAACACTGGCAGGGTAGACCCATCGCCAAAGCCCCAGATCAGCCGCTCCGCCCCGGTCGGCATCAGCTTGCGATGCTTGCCCACCAAGCCCTTGGCCCCATCAAGGAACAGCGCCGTGCAATAGACCGTCCCGCCATCCCGCTCGATCACCCCGATGACCACGAACGCGCCGGTTTCCGCCGTGGCTTCGGCCAGCAGCGCGATTTCCGGGCCGTCCAGGCAGATCGCCGCTTCGTGATAGGCGCGAAAATCCTCGCGGCCTTGAGGCTTGCGCATGCCCACCGGCGTTCCGAACGATGCCCCCTTGGGATAGCCGCCCAGGAACGCCTCGGGAAATACCAGCATGCTGGCGCCTGCGTTGGACGCGGTGCGGATCAGCCCGGCGGCTTTTTGTGCAGCGGCCAGCGAATCGGCGGGGATCGACGCGGCCTGGATAACCGCGGCCTTGAACGTTGTGAGCGGGGACGAGGGGGTGGGCATGGGGCACTCCGGTCAAGGAAAACAGCGCAGGAATACCGCGCCTTGCAGATCTGATAATAGTTGCATTTGACACTTTTTTCAAATTGTTTTAAGCCTGTAATATCTCGAAACGGAGACGCTTTATGGCGACGCAAAGCTACGATCAGCACCGTGAGGACATGATCGGCCGGGCCAACGTGGCCGACACGCCCGAACTGCTCGCCTATTACAAGCGTCTGGAGACGCTGGGCACTGGCGCGCTGTGGACCGTCGCCAACAAGATCGAGCCGTGGGAGCCGGCATCTACCTCGGTGCCCTACTTGTGGCGATACCGCGATCTGCGCGACGATGTGATGAAGGCGCTGGAGCTGGTCACACCCGAGCAGGCGGGCCGCCGCGTGGTCTATCTGGAAAATCCGGGGCGGGCCGATGTAGTGGCCGCCGTAGGCTGGCTCTACTCCGGTCTTCAGGTGATGGGGCCGGGCGAACTGGCATCCAGCCACCGCCACTCCGCGTCCGCGCTGCGCTTCATCATGGAAGGGCAAGGCGCGTTCACCAATGTCGATGGGCACAAGATGACGCTGGGCGCGGGCGATTTCGTGCTCACGCCCAACGGCACTTGGCACGAACACGGCGTGGCTGAGGACGGCACCCCCTGCATCTGGCAGGACGGCCTCGACATTCCGCTTATGAATGCGCTGGAAGCCAATTTCTACGAAGTGCACCCCGACCTGCAGCAGGCGGTGTCCTACGCGGTAGACGATTCGACCGCGACGTGGGCGGGAACCGGCTTGCGCCCGGCCGGCACCGCGTGGCACAAGCCGTATTCGCCGCTGTTCAAGTACGAATGGGCGCCCACCTACGAAGCGCTGACCCGCTATGCGGCGGTTACCGACGGTTCGCCGTTCGACGGGGTGATGATGGAATACGTCAATCCGCATACCGGTGGCCCGGTGATGCAGACGATCGGCGCCTCCATGCAGTTGCTGCGCCCCGGCGAACGGACCCGAGCGCATCGCCAGACCGGCAGTTTCGTCTACCAGTGTGCCAAGGGGAAGGGCTGGTCGATCATCAACGGCCAGCGCTTTGACTGGCAGGAGCGTGACATCTTCGTGGTGCCAGCTTGGATGTATCACGAGCATGCCAATGCCTCCGAAGCCGAGGACGCATGCCTGTTCACCTTCAACGACCTGCCGGTGATGCGCGCGCTGGGCCTCTACCGCGAGGAAGCGCTGGGCGAAAACGGCGGGCACCAGCCCATTCTCTCCTGAACGGCAGGCTCGTCCGCCGTCCCCATCTTTTCAAAGCCATAGGGAAACACCCAAGATGCGTCTTGTAACCTACCGCGCCAACGTCGAAGCCGAAGCCCGCCTTGGCGCGCTCGTGTCCGGCGTCGGAGGCGATCTCGTCCTCGATCTCGAAGTGTTCGGCGAGGAAATCGGCGTGCCGTTTCCGGCCACCATGCTGGAATTCATCGACCTTGGCCCGCAGGCCGTGGCGCTTGCAACGCAGGCGATCGACGAGGCGGAGGGCCTGTTTCCCCTCGGCGCGGCGACCCCGCTCGCCAACGTCACCCTGCTTGCGCCGATACCGCGCCCGCGCAAGAACATCTTCGGGATCGGCCTGAACTACACCGAGCACGTGGCCGAAAGCGCGAAGTCGCTGGACACGTCGGCAGAGCTGCCGCGTCAGCCCGTCATTTTCTCCAAGCCGCCGACCAGCGTGGTCGGTCCGGGCGAACCGATCCGCCACAACGCCAACATCACCCAGCAGCTTGACTGGGAAGTCGAACTGGCCGCGATCATCGGCACCAGAGCCAAGGGCGTCACCCGCGACAACGCGCTGGCCTATGTGTTCGGCTATACCGTGTGCATCGACATGAGCGCGCGCGATTGCCGCCGCGCCGGGCAGTGGATCTATTCCAAGGGCCAGGACACGTTCGCGCCGATGGGCCCGGTCATCGTCACTGCCGACGAGATCCCAGACCCGCAGACGCTGGATCTCAGCCTGACCGTGAACGGGGTGACCAAGCAGTCCAGCAACACCGCCTTCATGCTGTTCAAGGTGGACGAGCTGATCGCCGATATCTCGCAGGGGATCACGCTGGAGCCGGGCGACATCATCGCCACCGGCACGCCAGCCGGCGTTGGCGCCGGGATGGATCCGCAGGAGTGGGTCTGGCCGGGCGACACCATCGTCGCCACGGTCGAAAAGATCGGCACGCTGACCCACCCTATCGTCAAAGCCTGAGCTTCCCGAAAGGAAGAAACACCTACCCTGACTCTATAGGGGGCCTTAGCAGGCCCCCTTTTTTGTGCGGTGCTGAAGCGGTTGGCGGCTACGAAACCAGCTGCGCCGCGATCGCTGCGCGGACACTTTCGGGCCACGCGATGGACGAATGGTTCACCAGGTTCATGCACACCAGCACCACGTCGGCCCGCAGCCGCTCTCGCCCGTCGCCGGCAAAGACGATGGTCACCGCGCAACTGCTGCGGCCCAGTTTTACCGGAGTTATGGTGATGTCCAGCAGATCACCAAGGCGGCTAGGCGACGTGAACGCGACGTCGAGCTTTACGGTCGGCACGCCGATGTGATGATCTAGGTGCATCGTCGCAAAATCCAGGCCCAGATCCTGCGCGAACCAGTCCTCCACCGCGGCATTCAGCATCTCGAAGTAGCGCGGGTAAAAGACGATGCCGGCCGGGTCGACCTGCGAGAAACGGACTTTGGTGGTGGTGGTGAAGGGCATCGGCATGGGTTCTTTAGATGATGGAGGTCTTGAGCTGGGTCAGCAGTTCCAGAAGGATGCGCTGCCGGTCCTCGGGAAAATCGGCGAGAGCTTCGCGAACCCACCCGTGATGGGCCTGCGCCAGCGCGCGGAACTGGTCGGTGCCCTCCGGCGTCAGCGCCACGATCGCCGAGCGGCGATCATCGGGGTCGGGCTGGACGGTGACGAGGCCGTGGTCCTGCAACTGGCGCACCACGGCGGTGACGTTGCCGTTGGAGACCAGCAGCGCGCGCGACAATTCGCCCATGCGCAGGCCATGCGGCGCGCGCGACAGGCTGGCCAGCACATCGAAGCGCGGTAGGGTGGTGCCGAACTGCTCCTCGAAATTGCGGCGCAGGCGCTTCTCGATGATCTTCGCGCAATCGAGCAGTCGCACCCAGATGCGCAAGTCCAGCCCGCCGGCGGCGGTCAGCTGGTCCTTGGCGCGTTCGTCAGTGGCGACCATTTCGTTGCATGCTCCCGGTCAATGGCAGCCTCCATAGCGTCTGGCGGCACCGTGTCGATTCCTCGGAGGCGAACTGCCAAAGCGTCAGCCGCACAAAAGCCAAGCTCAGGCGCGCGCGCCCTCGGTTTGCTTGTGCGCGGCGCGCAGGGCCATCGCCTGCCCGATGCGATAGGGTTCGGGCACGGCCTGCTCTGCGAAACCGGCCTGGGCGGCAGCGCGCAGGGTCCAGACGGGGTCGAACAGGTGGGTGCGGCCCAGTGCCACAAGGTCTGCGCGCCCCGCTGTCAGGATTGAATTGACCTGATCGGCGTCGGCGATGTTGCCCACTGCGATCGTGGGTACGTGCGCCTCGTTACGGATCTGGTCTGCGAACGGGGTCTGGAACATGCGGCCGTAGACCGGGCGCGCACCGGGCGCGGTTTCGCCTGCGGACACGTCGATGATATCCACGCCGATGCCGCGCAGCATGCGCGCGATGTCCACTGCCTGCGCGGGGGTGATGCCGGCATCGCCGATCCAGTCGTTCGCCGAAATGCGCACCGCCAGCGGCTTGTCCTGCGGCCACGCGGCGCGCACCGCCTCCACCACGCGCAAAGGAAAGCGCATGCGGTTTTCAAGGCTGCCGCCAAATGCGTCGGCGCGCGTATTCATGGCCGGGGTGATGAAGCTGGACAGCAGGCCGCCGTGGCCCGCCTGGATCTCGATCATGTCGAAGCCAGCGGCATCGGCGCGGCGCGCGGTGGCAACGAACTGGTCGACGATGCCGTCCATCTCCGCCGCTTCCAGCGCGCGCGGAACGATGCCGCCGGGACGCCACGGCTGGTCGCTGGCCGAGACGATCGGCCACGGCGCATCGAGCGGCACGTCGTAGCCGGTGTCGCCGCCGGGCACCTTGCAAGCCGCGCGGGCGCCCGAATGGCCGATCTGCGCGCAGGTCCGGACAGCGGAATGCTGGTGCGCGAACGTGTTGAAAGCACGCCAGCGGTCCTGCTGGCCATCCTCCCACAAGCCCGGACAGGCGGGCGTAGCACGGCCTTGCGGCGAGGCGGCCAGCGTTTCGGTGATGATCAGGCCCACCCCGCCCAGCGCCCGCGCGCCGTAGTGGACGGAATGGAACTCGGTCGCATAGCCGCGGTCATCGGCGGAATAAGTCAGCATGGCGGGCATCACCACGCGGTTGGGCACGGTCATGCCGCGCAGGGTGAATGGCGTGAACATCGGCTGGACGGGCACGTTGCGGCCCGCGTTGCCGTTCCAGAACCACCGCTCCAGCCCCTCCAGCCATTGGCGGTCGCGCAGGCGCAGGTTCTCATGGCTGACGCGCTGCGAGCGCGTCATCAGCGAATAGGCGAACTGCGGCAGGTCAAAGCCCAGATAGCGGTCAAGCGTCTCGAACCATTCGGTCGAATTGCGGGCGCTGTTCTGGATCTTGAGCACCTCGACCTGGCGCTCCTCCTGGTATTCGGCGAGGGCTGTGGCCAGGCTTTCGCGGTTGGCGATGCCGGGGCGATCCAGCACCTGCGCCAGCTTGATCGCGTCTTCCAGCGCCAGCTTGGTGCCAGACCCGATGGAAAAGTGCGCGGTGTGGGCGGCATCGCCCAACAGCACCACGTTATCGAACGACCATTGGCGGCACAGCACCCGGCGAAAGTTGATCCACGCCGCCGAGCCGCGCAGATGCGTGGCGTTGGAAATCAGCGGATGTCCGTCCAGATGGCGGGCGAAGATCTTTTCGCACAGGGCGATGGAGTCCGCCTGCTCCATCCGGTCAAAGCCGATCGCCTCCCAGGTTTCGGGCGAGCATTCCACGATGAAGGTGGAATGGGTCTGGTCGAAGCGATAGGCGTGCGCCCAGATCCAGCCGTGTTCGGTCTGCTCGAAGGTAAAGGCGAAGGCGTCGAACAGCTTGGTCGTGCCAAGCCACGAGAACTTGTTGCGCTTGACCTGGATGTCGACCGCAAACTTGTCCTCATGCGCGGTGCGCACTACCGAATTGACGCCGTCCGCCGCAACGATGAGGTCGAAGTCGGCGAACTGTGACAGGTCGGGATCGAACTGCGTTTCGAAATGCATCACCACGCCAAGCTGAGCCGCGCGGGCCTGCAGGATCTGCAGCAGGTGCTTGCGCCCGATGCCGATAAAGCCGTGCCCCGAGGAGGTTACGGTCTTGTCGCCGACCGATACGTCGATATCGTCCCAATGCGCGAAGCTGCGGGCGATGGTGGCCGCGCTTACCGGATCGTTGGCCTCCAGGTTCGCCAGTGTCTGGTCGGAAAAGACCACGCCCCAGCCGAACGTGTCGCCAGAGCGGTTGCGCTCGAACACGTGCACGTCGTGGCCGGGATCGCGCAGCTTCATCGAAATCGCGAAATAGATACCGGCGGGTCCGCCACCGAGGCAGGCGATACGCATAAGGACTGCTCCTGAATTTGTTTCAGGCTTAAACTAATATGGTTGCATGTGCAAGTTCGTCGTCGCGCCTGCCCAAGCGCTCGTCCGTCCGCCGTCAATCCAGGTTGTCGTACAGCCTGCCCAGCATCACGAGCATGCGGGAAAAGTCCGTCGCAGAAAAACCGCGCACGATCTTTTCGTAGATCGGGGCGGTGATCGCGCGGGCGGCGGCGAGCTTTTCGCGGCCCTGGGGGGTGAGGGCGATCTGCGTGACCCGGCCATCCGATTCGCTGGGACTGGTGCGAATCAATTCGGCCTTGGTCATCCGCTCGACGATCCGCATCATCGTCGACAAGTTGATGACCGCAGACTTCGCCACCTGGCCCACGGCCAGCGGCTCATGCTCGCCCAGGATCATCAGCACGCGCCAGGTTGGAATGTCGATCCCGATGCGGCGCAGTTCGGTTTCTATGACGATGTTGTACCGGCTGGCGGCGCGATTGAGCAGATAGAACGGATAGGCGTCGAGCCGAAAGTCTTCCGATCCCGGATTGCCGAACGGCCTCAAATCCTCGCTCATTCCCTGTCCCCCCTCACGCGCAGCGCCCGCGATGACATTTTAGTTGCACATGCAAGTTTATGCGATACTCTCGTGCCTAATGGTCCCAAAGGGAGTCCAAGTCCATGACAGACGCGCTTTCCGCTTTCGCTGCCGCCATCGCCACAGGCGACATCGCCGTGATCGATCTGACCCAGGAATTGAGCGAGGACACCCCGCTGCTGGTGCTGCCCGATCCCTTCGGCCAGACGGCGGCGTTCTCCCGGCAGGAAATCTCGCGCTACGACGAGCGCGGCGTTGCCTGGCATTGGAACAACTTCACCGTGGGCGAACATACCGGCACCCACTTCGATGCGCCGGTGCATTGGGTTTCGGGCAAGGACCTGCCTGACAACACGGTAGACAAGGTGCCGCCGCAAAAGCTGGTGGCTCCGGCTGTCGTGCTGGATTTTTCCGCCGAGTGCGCTGCCGATCCTGATTTTCTGCTGAAAGCCGATCACATCCGCGCCTGGGAAGCCGAGCATGGGGAGATCCCCGCCGGCGCCTGGGTGCTGTTTCGCACCGACTGGTCCAAGCGCGACGCGCAAGGTTACACCAACCGGCGCGAAGACGGTGCACACACGCCGGGCCCGGACGCCGACGCGGTCGAATATCTGATCGCGCGCGATGTGCTGGGCTTGGGGGTGGAGACGATCGGCACCGATGCCGGGCAGGCGCATCTGCTGGAGCCGATGTACCCCGCGCACACGCTGATGCACGGGGCCGGCAAGTACGGCCTGCAGTGCCTGGAAAATCTTGACCAGTTGCCCACCACCGGCGCGGTGGTGATCGCCTCGCCCCTCAAGATCCGCGATGGTTCGGGCAGCCCGCTGCGCGTCCTGGCCCTGGTTGCCCGGTAAACGATAATGGCCGAGCGTTCGTTCAAGTCCGAAGTCAAAAAGCTCACCGCCGGCGCGGGCGAGGTGTTCACCGGTGAGGGTATCCTTGCGGTCACCAAGGCGCTGCTGCAGTCCGGCGTCGCGTATGTGGGCGGCTATCAGGGATCGCCGATCAGCCACCTGATGGACGTCTTTGCCGATGCCAACGACCTGCTGGAAAGCCTGGGCGTCCATTTCGAGGCCAGCGCCTCGGAAGCAACGGCGGCGGCGATGCTGGCGGCCTCGGTGAATTACCCTTTGCGCGGCGCTGTCGCCTGGAAGTCGGTCGTAGGCACCAATGTCGCCTCCGATGCGCTGTCCAACGTGGCGTCGGGCGGCGTGACGGGCGGCGCGCTGGTGATCGTGGGTGAGGACTACGGCGAAGGCTCCTCGATCATGCAGGAGCGCACGCATGCCTTCGCGATGAAATCGCAGATGTGGCTGCTGGACCCGCGCCCCAACCTGCCCAGCATCGTTGCGGCGGTGGAGCAGGGCTTCCAGCTTTCGGAAGCCTCGAACACTCCGGTCATGCTCCAACTGCGCGTGCGTTCGTGCCACATGACCGGATCGTTCGTCGCGAAGGACAACGTGCGCCCGCCGATGACGGTGGGCGATGCCGCCGCCAACCCGGTGCGGGATACCAACCGCATCGTGTTGCCGCCCGCCAACTTCCTGCACGAAGTGGAAAAGATCGAACGGCGCTGGCCCGCCGGCATCGCACACGTGCGGGACAACAAGCTCAATGAATGGTTCGGGGCCCACGATGGCGAGGATGCGATAGGCATCATTGTTCAGGGCGGCCTTTACAACAACCTCAACCGCGCGATGGAGCTTATCGGGCTGGCGGACGCCTATGGTGACAGCAGGCTGCCGATCTACTGCCTGAACGTGGTGTACCCGCTGATCCCCGAAGAGGTTGCCGCGTTCTGCCAGGGCAAGCGCGCGGTGCTGATCATCGAGGAAGGGCAGCCCGAATTCATCGAGCACGAGCTTAACACGCTGGTGCGCCGGGCCGGGCTGGATACGTGCGTGGTAGGCAAGGACATGCTGCCGCGCTCGGGCGAATATACCGCCGATGTGATCCGCAAGGGGCTGGCGCAATTCCTGGGTGCCCATGCCCCCGCGCTGGCACCGCAGCTGGCGCCCGCCGATCCACTGCCTGCGCCGGTCGCGGCTGAGATCCCCGGTCGCCCGGCAGGCTTCTGCACCGGTTGCCCGGAACGCCCGATCTTCGCCGCGATGAAACTGGTGGAGCGCGAATTGGGGCCCACGCATGTCTCGGCGGACATCGGCTGCCACCTGTTCTCGATCCTGCCGCCGTTCGACCTTGGCAACACCACGATGGGCTATGGCCTTGGCAGCGCGGGCGCTTCGGCGTTCAAGCCCCGCGAAGGCGAACTGGGCGTGAAGGGCGGCGCCAAGCGCTCGATCGCGATCATGGGCGATGGCGGATTCTGGCACAACGGCCTGACCTCCGGCATCGGCAACGCGGTGTTCAACAAGGACGACACCGTCACCCTGATCATCGACAACGGCTATTCCGCAGCCACCGGGGGGCAGGATATCCTGTCCTCACGCGCGGACAACGCCAACCGCGCCACCAAGAACCCGATCACCAAGGCGGTGCGCGGCGTTGGCGCCAAGTGGGTGCGCGAAACCCAGAACACATACGATATCGCCGGCATGCGCGACATGCTGCACGACGCACTGACGACGCCCGAAAAAGGCCCCAAGGTCATCGTCGCGCAGTCGGAATGCATGCTCAACAAGCAGCGGCGCGAAAAGAAGCAGACCTCGGCGCGGCTGAAGGCGGGCGAACGCGTGGTGCGTGAGCGGTTCGGCGTGGACAGCGATACCTGCACCGGCGATCACAGCTGCATCCGCTTGTCTGGCTGCCCGTCGCTGACGATCAAGCCCAATCCCGATCCGCTGCGGCAGGATCCTGTGGCGCATGTCGAAAACAGCTGCGTGGGCTGCGGCCTGTGCGGTGAAGTCAGCCATGCAGCGGTGCTGTGCCCCAGCTTCTACCGCGCGCACATCGTCACCAACCCCACCCGGTTCGAACGGATCAAGGCCCGGATCAGCGGCGCGATCATTGCCCGCTGGCTGGCCGGCGCGGAACGCCAGCGCGCTGCCCGCGCATTCTGACCCCGCCCGATCCCGCCCCCGATTTCCAGCCTGAGAGACCCGTTCATGGCCGATAGCTCCAACACCCGCCTGACCATTGCCATCCTTGCCCTTGGCGGGCAGGGCGGCGGCGTGCTGGCAGACTGGATCCAGGACGTGGCGCGCGCCGAGGGCTGGCTGGCGCAGGGCACATCGGTGCCCGGTGTCGCCCAGCGCACCGGCTCCACCGTCTATTACGTCGAACTGGCCAAGGACGATGGATCGGGCCGCCTGCCGGTGATGGCGCAGATGCCGATGCCCGGCGACGTTGACGTGGTGGTGGCGTCTGAACTGATGGAGACGGGCCGGGCCTTGCTGCGCGGCTTCTCCACTGCGGGGCGCACTACCCTGATCGGCTCCACACACCGCATCTACGCCATCGGCGAAAAGCAGGCGATGGGGGACGGGCGCGGCAACGGTGACAAGATCCTGGACGCCGCGCAGACCCGCTCGAAGCGGTTCATCGGCTTTGACATGGAAGCGGCGACCGAGCGCGCCGGCAGCGTGATCAGCGCCACCATGTTCGGCGCACTGGCCGGTAGCGGGGCCCTGCCGTTTCCGACCGAGACGTTCCGCAAGGCGATCGAGCACAGCGGCATCGCGGTTCCCAGCAACCTCAAAGGCTTTGCGGAAGGCTTTGCGTGCGCCCAGCAGACCGCCGTCACCAAGCCGGTCGAGGCCGTCCATGCCGTGCCGGTGCCTACCACTGCGCGCGGGCGCGAACTGGCGCAGCGTATCGCCGCCGCCCTGCCGCAGCCCGCCCATGTCCACGCCCTGCATGGGGTAGCGCGGCTGATGGATTATCAGGACGGCGATTACGCCGCGCTGTATCTCGATCGGCTTGAAACCGTGGCCGCGCTCGATGCCGCGCCTTTCGACCTGACTGTAGAGGCGGCCCGTCATCTGGCCTTGTGGATGAGCTACGAGGACACCATCCGCGTGGCCGATCTCAAGACCCGCACCGCCCGCATCGATCGCGTGCGCGGCGAAGTGAAGGCGCAGGATGATCAGATCCTGTCCATCACCGAATTCATGCACCCGCGCCTGCGCGAAGTGTGTGAGACGCTGCCGGCCGGGATCGGTAGCCGGATCCTGGCCAGCCCCGGCCTGACGCGGCAACTGGGCCGCTTCTTCACCAAGGGGCGCCATGTGGAAACCACCGGCCTGCGCTGGTTTCTGGCGCTGCGCATGCTGGCCAGAATGCGCGCCCTGCGCCGCCGTTCGCTGCGCTATAGCGAGGAGCAGGCGCGCATCGAAACCTGGCTCGACCTTGTCCGCGCCGAAGCGCTGCGCGACCGCGCGGTGGCGCTGGAACTGGTCAAGTGCCAGCGTCTCATCAAAGGCTATGGCGACACGTTCGAACGCGGTTTGGCGAATTACGAGCGGATCGCCGCCGCGCATCGCCAGCAAACGCTCCCAGCCAGCCGGATTGCCGCGTTGCGCGATCTGGCGCTGGCCGACGACAAGTCTGCCGCCCTCGACGCGGCTCTGGCAAAGACGGGCTGAGCAGCCGCTCGCTAGGCGTCCACGCCGCCTAACCTCTTTGGCCCGCCGCTGGTCCGGTACGGCCCGATCACGGCGCAAGCTAATGACAAACCCGGGGCCCGGGCCCAAGCGGCGTCTGTGTTCCCGCGCTTGAGAAGCTGCCTGATTTGCATGATATAGGCGCATGATGGACAAAGGTTGCGCGGATGCAGGATGAGCATTCACGTAAGTCTTGCGGAGTTTACCATGAGCACGATCGACCCGCGCGAACATCAGCGATTTCCGGTCCTGGATGCCGTACAGGTAGCAACCGCGCGCCGCTTTGCCAGCGGGCCGGAGGTGCACTTCGCACCGGGGCAGACGCTGTATGCGATTGGTGACAGGCATGCGCCCGCGTGGCTGGTGCTGGCAGGGTCGATAGAAGTGCTGCGGCGCGACGGATTGAGCCACGAAGCGCTCATTACCGTTCACCGCGTCGGTCAGTTCTCCGGCGAAGTGAACCAGCTTGCCGGGCGCGCCTCGATAGCGGCCGGCCGGGCGGGGCCGGATGGCTGCACCGCCTTGCCGTTCGATGCCGCCCATTTGCGCGCGCTGATGGTCGGGTCCGCGGACATCGGCGAAGTGGTGATGCGCGCGCTGATCCTGCGCCGCGTCAGCCTGATCGAGGAAGGCGGCGCCGGCACGATCCTGATCGGCATCCCGGGCAGCCCCGATGTCGTGCGGCTGCAGGGCTTCCTGAGCCGTGGCGGGCTGCCGAACCTGGTCCTCGATGTCCGCTCCGACGAAGAAGGCAAGGCGCTGGTCGAGCGTACCGGCGTTCTGACAGAAGACCTGCCGCTGGTGGTGTGCCCCAGCGGGCCGGTGCTCAAACGCCCCAGCAACGAGGAACTCGCCGCGTGCCTTGGCATCCTGCCCCACATCGATCCTGACCGGCTTTACGACGTTGCGGTCGTCGGCGCAGGCCCGGCGGGTCTGGCCACAGCGGTCTATGCGGCAAGCGAGGGGCTCTCCGTCATCGTCCTCGATTCCCGCGCGATGGGTGGCCAGGCAGGCGCGTCGGCCAGGATCGAGAATTACCTGGGTTTTCCAACCGGCATTTCCGGACAGGCGCTGGCGGGTCGCGCGTTCAACCAGGCGTTGAAGTTCGGTGCCGAGATCGCAATCCCCGTTGCTGTCGAGCGGATGGAATGTGATGGCGGCCCACTGACCCTGGTCTTTGCGAAGGACCGGCGCATCACGGCGCGCACGGTCGTCATCGCCTCGGGCGCGCGCTATCGCCGTCCCGACGTGCCCCGGCTGGCGGAGTTCGAAGGCGCCGGGATAGCCTACTGGGCATCGCCGATCGAGGCGCGCATGTGCGCAGGCGAAGAGGTCGTGCTCGTTGGCGGCGGCAACTCTGCCGGTCAGGCGGTGGTATTCCTCGCCCCGCAGGTCAAGAAACTGCATCTCGTCGTGCGCCGCGATCTTGGTGAAACGATGTCGCGCTATCTCATCGACCGCATCGCCGCCCTGCCCAATGTCGAAGTGCATGTGGGGGTTGAAATCGAGAGCCTGGAAGGGGACCGCGCGAACGGTCTTTCGGCGGTGAATTTTCGGAACCGGATGGATGGTTCGTCCTATCGCCGGGCGCTGCGGCATATGTTCCTGTTCATCGGCGCCGATCCCAATGCCGATTGGGTGCAGGGGTGCGTGGACACGGATGCCAAGGGCTTTGTCATCACCGGTACCGGGGCGCTGCCCCTGGAAACGAGCATGCGCGGCGTCTTTGCGATCGGAGACGTGCGCGCAGGTTCCACCAAGCGTGTCGCCGCCGCGGTTGGCGAAGGTGCTGCGGTTGTCGCGCAGATACATAGCCTGCTGGCAGAGCGAGCGATGAAGGAGGCGCAAGAATGACCTGTTCCCATCTCAGCACGATAGACGATGTCAGCCCCAGCGCGCGCGGGTGCGAGGAATGCCTGGAGATCGGCAGCGAATGGGTGCATCTGCGCTTGTGCCGGGAATGCGGGCATGTCGGCTGTTGCGACCAGTCGCCACATCGCCACGCACAGGCCCATTTCAACGCCACCCGTCATCCCATCATCGAAGGCTATGATCCGCCCGAAGGCTGGGGCTGGTGCTACATCGACGACGAGGAGGTGGACCTTCCCGACCAGACGCCGCAGGACGGGCCGATTCCGCGTTTCTTTTGACGACAGGAACGCAGGGCGGAAATGATCCGCCCTGCCGCGCCGTCGCAGCGCGCCTGGACCGGTTGCGGACGGAGGCGATCAACACATCACCAATTCAAAGCCGACTGTCGCGAACGTCCCGGTCGCGGCACATTTTCTTTACGATCATCAACCCTGTTTACGGGAGGAAAGATCGACGATTTCTGGCGAGCAACAGGACGAAAGGTCTGCGAAGACTACAGGATCCAGCGGGTAACTGAAGAGATATCCTTGCATGAGGTCGCATCCGATGCCCTGCAACTTGGTTGCCTGCGCGATAGTCTCGACCCCCTCTACGATACAGGCCAGTCCAAGCGAATTGCAAAGACCGACCACGGCGTGGACGATGGACATGCTGTAGGCATTATCGAGATCCCAGGCGAAGCTGCGATCGATCTTGACCTTGTCCAGTGGCAAGCGGTGGAGATTGCTGAGGCTGGAGTATCCCGTGCCGAAATCATCGAGCGCGATCTCCAAGCCCATTGCCCGAAACCGGGCGAGCGCATCGATCGCAGCGTCAAGGTTTCGCATCACCGCTGTCTCGGTCACTTCGATACACAGGCGACGGTGATCGACCCGCGAGCGGCCGACCATGTCGAGAAGGGCATTTACGGTCTCAGCGCAGTGCAGATCGCACGCGGACACGTTCACGGCAAGGGTTCGGTCAGCCGGCAGAACGTCCAGCAGTTCCAGCGCGCTACGCATCGCGTTGCGCGTCAGCTTATGAATCAGGGTGCTGCGTTCCGCTATTTCGACGAACCGCTGTGGTTCAACGACGCCAAGTCGCGCACTCGTCCAGCGCGCCAGAAGTTCCCCGCCGACGATCGCGCCGGTTCGCATCGAAACGATGGGCTGCACGTCAAATCGCAACTCGCTTTCGAGTTCGCACGATTGCAGCTCTGCCTCGATGATGTGATCGTCGGTTACCCGCCGTTCGAGTTGCGGGCTGAATTGGACAGCCTGGCCAGGCTTCTCACGTTTTGCATGGTACAGCGCATGGTCCGCACGTTTGGCAAGTTCCGTCGGGCTCAGTTGCGCATCGCTATAAGCGGCAAGCCCGATTGAGGCCCCCACACTGACCTGCCGGTCGCAAATCCGCATAGGGGCTGCCACGACCGCGCACATCGTCTCGGCGAGCCGCAATGCTGCTTCTGCATCGAGGCGGACGATCATGCCGAACTCGTCCCCGCCGATGCGATAGAGCGTGGCATCAGGCCCTGCGGTGTCGCGAAGCAACCGGGCGACCTCAACGAGCAGGCGATCCCCGACCGGGTGGCCAAACGTATCGTTCACCGGCTTGAAGCGATCCAGGTCAACCAACCCCACGGTCATCGCATTGAGGGTAGCAGGCGTGGCCGCACTCTCCAGATCGGCGTAGAACCGTCGCCGGTTATACAGGCCCGTCAGACCGTCGCTGTCAGCGAGCAAGCGCGCCTCGCGTTCATGCCGGCCAGCCTCCGCCGCGGTTTGGGAGTGAGCGGTAATTTCGCGACTGAGACTGCGCACCCGGCGCGCGATCATTGCTGCCACCGCCAGGAACAAGGCGATGCACAAGCCGATCATCGGCAGTAATTCACGCAACGCCAAAGAGCCCGGCGCAAGGCGTTTCCAGGCGATCGTGCCGATCAGCCCGCCTGACCAGTCCCGAACGTCGGTCGAGGCTTCGTCAGGCGAGACAGCGCCGTTGGCGAGCCATCGAAGATCCTGCAGGCCGAAGCCTTTTTCCCATTCGTCCAGCACGGTATGGTCGAGCAAACGGATGTCGACGAAGATGCGATAGGAGGACCTGTCCAGGGTAGCAGGGCCTTTTTCCCGCACGATGGGTGAAAACGCAATCAAAGCCGGCGTTTTGCCGACCTTCCCGATCAGTACGACTGCGTCACGCCGCCGCCTTACGGCCGCTTCGTTTTCGGGCACGCTGGCCAGCAAAGCGGCCAGCGTTCGCGACCCGATCAATTGGTCAAGCGGGGGCTCGCGCCCGCCCGGAAGATGCGCGTACAACGTGCGTCCGTGTGCATCGATGACATAGCTAAGCCCAATGGGAGTTCCCCATTGGGACTCTATCCACGGATCCTGCATGGAGCCGTAAGCGTGCGCGAACGCATCGTCCCAGTGTGCATTGATGTATGCTTCGTTGCTTATACGGGATCGCTCGCGATCGATGGCCCCAGCTATTGCAACCGCCGCCAGACGATCGGCATTTGTATTGGCATGCGAAACAAGAAAACTTACGATGAGTCCTGAGGTAAGTACTGATAGAAAGACTAACACGGTCAGCAAGGCAGTGTTGGACATGCTTCCGGCTCGCGATACGCGTAGCGCGCCGCGATATACTTTCTTAAGCGCAGCGTAGAAATTTGCCATCATCCTATATTGGGCGAAGCGGATTAAGGGCGAGTAAATTGTTTTCGCCGAATTGCAGGCGTAATATGACCTCCAGAAAAACGCGATGATTTCGAGAGCGCCTACTGTCGTCCGGCAAGTCGGCAGGTGTTTGATCGATCCGCCTGGGGCCGCCAGCGTGGCGCTGGCGACAGGCGGCAAGGAATTGCATCTGAGCGTCGATCTTGTCCCGCCGGTCGCTATCGTGCAGAGCAACAGAGTTGCGTAAGGATACGAGCGTGTTTCAGAGTGCCAACGCGTGGACCAGACCGCGGAGGCCGGCGCCAGCGCCGGTCAGGCAGCTGGTATGCGGCGCTTTCGCCATCAACACCGTGAGCCGATTTTGATGAACGAAGCTGAACGCAAAACCCTGTATCTGGTCCCCGGTTTGCTGTGCGATGACGTTGTATGGGCGCATCAGACCGCAGCGCTGGCCCGGTACTGCGATGTTCGTATTCCGGACCTGACCGCCTGTGCGCGCATATCCGACATGGCGGCAGGGATTTTGGCCGGCGCTCCGCCGCGCTTCGCGGTTGCCGGGCATTCCATGGGCGCGCGTGTTGCGCTGGAGATGTTCGCGCAGGCCCCCGAGCGGATCGAGCGCATTGCGCTGCTGGATACCGGCGTGCATCCGCCCGCGCCCAATGAGGCGACCACGCGCGCCGCGATGCTGGACATCAGCGCCAGCCGGGGCATGCGCGCTCTTGCCGATCATTGGTTGCCGCCGATGGTGGCGGAAGGGGCCTTCGATCGCGATCCGGCGTTGCGTGCGACGCTGTATGCCATGGTCGAACGCATGTCGCCCGCGATTCACCGCAACCAGATCAATGCCCTTCTCCACCGACCCGATGCCCGACCGCTGTTACAGACGATCACATGCCCCACACTGGTAGGTGTTGGTGAACATGATCGATGGAGCCCGCCCGAACAGCATCATGCGATAGCTGCGGCCATTGCGCACGCCCGCTATGTTCTGTTTCCCGATTGCGGGCATATGGCCCCGATGGAAAATCCCGAAGCGGTGACCGATGCGCTTGTTGCATGGATGCATGCCAAGGCATGATGCGGTCGATACGCTGTCCGTTATCCTGCCGGTCGGCTGGCTGAGATCCGCTCAAACACCTTTTCTCCCCTGACCGCCGCCCAGGCATGCTCGCGCATCAACCGCTCGGCCGCATCGTCATCACGCCGCGCGATTGCATCGACCACGTTGCAATGATCGCGATGCGCGCTGAGCAGGTGTTCATATTCCGAAGGGCGATCGCTCCAATCCAGCGCCAGGGCGGCGGCTGAGGCGAAGGGCAGTTGATTGTTGCGCGTCAGCGCTGCGCCGATGGAAGGGTTGCCGCTCGCGTCGACCAGCAGGGCGTGAAACGCCAGATTGTAAGTGTAGAAAAGGTCGAGCGCACCATTGCCGAATGCACCGTCGGCAAATATCGCTTCGCCTTGTGAAAGGCAGGTCCTGAATTCACGTTCCTCGCTGGCTGTCAGGCCGCGCCTGGCCAGACGATGGGCGGCAAGCCCTTCGAGCACGCCGCGCACTTCGATCGCGCCATGTATTTCGGAAGCGGTGATCGCCCGGGCCGCATAGCCGCGCGCGCCCAGCCTGACCACTAGGCCCTCGGTCTCCAGCGTGCGCAACGCAGTACGCACAGGCATGCGCGACACCCCCAGCGCCTCGGCTGTCGCCACTTCGCCGATCCGTTCGCCCGGCTTTAACCGTCCTTCGGCAATCATCCGGCGTAGCGAGATGATGACGTACTGGCCGGGCTTGATGCGCGTCTTCGTGGGGTGATCAGCAGGTGCGTGTTCGTCCATGAGTCGCTTTTTTGCGCGCCCGGCGATCTTGTCAAATGGCGGCCATATCCAGGCCGGCCCTGTCCGATGAGGCGACAGAGCCTGATTCTGCCATGATCGCCCGTTCGATCATCATGCGCGACCGAACGCCGCCCGCGTCGATGTTCAGCTTCAGGAGCTTGCGATCCGGGTGCCGGCTGAGATTGGCCTGCTGCCGCTCCAGCATTTCCAGATCTTCGCCGAATATCTTTCCCTGGCCCTCGCGGATCGTATCGGTCAACGCGGCGTCATCCACGGCGAAGCGGCGTGCCATGCCCCAGAAATAATGATGCGACGTTTCCGTCTCCGGGGTGATGAAATCCACCACGATGCTCGATGCCTTGGCCGTGTCGTCCGCATCATAGCCACCGTGACCCTGTAACGCCACGCCGACTTCAATCATGACATGACTTGGCAAACCGAACCGGCAGATTTGCCAGCGATCCACGCGGTCTTGATCGGGCAGGCCAGCGCCGCGCAGGGCCATCTGCCAGAACGGCGGTGCGACGACGTTGTCCATAAAGCGGCTGGTGACCACCTCATCCTCGGTCGCGCGCGTCTTGACCGGCGCTTCGTCGATCTCCTTCTGCCCGATGCTGTTCGCATGAACATAGGTTTCGTGAGTCAGATCCATCAGATTGTCGATCATCAGGCGATAATCGCAGTCGATATGATAATAGCCGCCGCCGTAGGCCCATTGCGGGCTCTCTGCCCATTCCAGATGCCGCAGCAGCGCGGCATCCGCTGCTTCCGCGTTGCCGGGCCATACCCAGATGAAGCCATACCGTTCCATGGTTGGATAGCGGCGCGCCGGGGGAAAGCCCCCCACACGCTGGCCCGGCATACCCGAGACCTTGCCGCGACAATCAACCGCGAGGCCATGGTAACCACAGACCAGTGCCCCGTCGCGCACGAAGCCGAGCGAGAGGGGCGCCCCGCGGTGGGGACAGAAATCGTCCAGCGCGGATACTTCGCCGTTCTGCCCCCGGAAAAACACCATGCGCTCGCCGCATATGGTTCGCGCCAGCGGGCGATCTACAACTTCGTCAGCCATAAAGGCGACATACCACGCGTTGCGCGGCCATGTTTGATCGTTAGGCACGTCACCAAGGTCCATCACCGCTTCTCCATTGGATCCATTAAGTTCAATTTATGGATCCAATGTCAAGAGTGTAAACTTGGAGACTCCCGGTACAGCAGCGGACCTGAGTTGTGCCTTATGTCCTGATCATCAGAAATCCTGCCGAATTCCTGGCGCACGCTTCGTCATCCACCCACGCAGATATGGTGATCACGATGGCGACCGGAAGCGCACGCCGGTTTTGGGACAACGCTACACGTTGCCGCAGCGTCCGGTACCGTGGATCGTTTCGGCGCACATCAGGACGTGTGCGATTGGGCCGTACTGGGTGACCATGAGCGTCGTCAGCGCCGCGAATATCGCGAACGGGATCAAAGCCAATTCGCGCGGTGGCGACCGCCTACCGGAAGACCGTGCCAGCGAATTGGAGCGGGTGAAGGGAATCGAACCCTCGTATTCAGCTTGGGAAGCATACGACGCCCCGCCCGAATCGGTAGAAATCTCCTAACACAGGAGGTTTCAAGTGCGAGAACATTCACCGAACGAGGCGGGAACATCGGCTATCGATGCCGCCGTTTTACCGCGCAGCCGAAACAGCGATCGACCGGCTAACGGTGAGTTCCGCTCTCAGCATCGCCATAAGCAGCTGATTGGCTCGATTGTCGGCGCAACGGGCGCAGAGACGAAGTGCTTTTGGCGATCCATTCGAGAACTCACCACGGAAGAGGGATGGTGGGATGCGCCGCGAGAACAGCCATTTCGGCCTGACGCTTTCAAGATCGACCGCCATGCCCGCACAGTCGAAATTCATGAAGCTGTCGTAACACATCCTCCTTCGCGCAAAACGCTCCTGTCCATGGGCGCGTTCTGGTTCGCCATGGATTGCGAGGAGTGGGACGTACTGCTGTTTCTACATCGACCCGATCAGACACGCCCTGCTGAAATCAACTTGGGCAACTGGTATTACGAGGCGCTGCGAGAACATGCCGCTGCGCCCGTCTCTGCGGAAGCCGGGGAGGGCGCTGTGTCATGAGCGAAGACCTCTACCGCATACGCCCGTTCTGCGACTGGCACGAGGATCACGGCGACGTGCTCTGGTGGCGCATCCCGATCTGCGAATCGCCCTATGTCGGGTCGCCATTGGACTGTGGTCGCGACATGCTGATCAATGTATCCATCGGTTTCGAGCACCACGCACTGCCGATTCAACAGGTTGGGGCTGGCCGTTCACTAAGGACGATTGCCGCCACCTCCTCAACGCCGTACCCGCCATCCTCGCAATGGCAGAGCAGAATGCGCGGCTGCGGGAGGCGTTGGAGCGCTGCCACGAAACGCTTCACGAATGCACCGCCGTGCTGACGGCAAATGACTGCAAGACGGTGGCCGAGGTGATGACCCTTGCCCGCCGCGCCCTCGCCAACAAGGACAACGCCGATCCCGTTCGGGGAGCGGATCAACATAAGGGCCTGATATGTACTCGCTTTCCAATCTGGGTCTTGGTTTGGCAGCTATGGCTGCTGCTGAGGCATCCGAAGCCAGTGCCATCACCGGAGCATTCGGCTTCGGTGACAAGGCCCTAATGAATCTCAACTGGGGCTACGCCCGAGCCAAGAAGGCTCAGACTCCCAAGAAGTCGGCTGCTGTGCTGAAGCGTCGCAAGGCGAACAAGCAGGCCAGCAAGCAGCGTCGGTCGAAATGATAGGGCTATTGATTGCTGCCTATGCAGTTGGCAGCGTAGTTTGCTGCCCACTCGAAGTAAAAAGGATAAACCATGACCAACGAAACCCATGCCGACCGTGAGGCGGTGCCCGCATTTGCCCTTGGTGATCGTGTCACCACGATAAGGGGCAGCAAGTGGACCGGACATGTTGTCGGTTTTTCCAAAACCGGCTACGCGGTCGAAAGCGAAATGGAGGAGGGTAGCGTCCAGATTCACCCGGAGGCGGCGCTTTGTCTTGCCCCTCCCGCGCAGGCAGAGGCTTCCACGTTGCCGGGGGAGGTTGTGGCGTTCCAATTAGACGTTGATCGCTGGATGGATGCCTGCTTCGGGGAGGCGATCAAGGCTGATCAGCTGGAACGAGCGGACCGCTTCACCGAGGAGGCGCTTGAATTGGCGCAGACCTTCCCTGCGTTCACAGCAGAGCGCGCTCACGCCTTGGTCGATTATGTGTTCGGAAGGCCAGTCGGCGAGCCAACGCAAGAAGTCGGTGGCGTCATGGTCACGCTTGCCGCGCTCTGCAACACGGCAGGCTTGAGCATTTCCGATGCAGCGAACACCGAACTTGCCCGCATTTGGACGAAGGTGGAGGCCATCCGAGCCAAGCAGAAGGCCAAGCCGACTGGCAGTGCGCTACCGATAGCCACCCTTCCCACAACGCCCGCCGTGGAAAGCGGGGAGGATGCAGCCGCGCTACGTGACCCTGTGGCCATCTGGAAAGAGGCGTGCATCGGGCGAGAGGGCTATTGTAGTCCAGACCTGCAAGACGCGGCCAAGCAGGCGATACGGATTGCGCAGGCCGAAGCGTCGGGCTGGTCAGGTCAACTCACTCGCTCGGCCAGTATCGACACCCCGGGCGAAGATGACCACGAGTTTCTCGCAGCTTGGCGCTTGATGGAGGCGAAGGGCTACCAGTGGTCCGAAGGCAACATTGAGAAGGCTCACCTCGGATGGCTGATGGCGCGCACCGCTCAACCCGTAACGCCCGACTTATATGCTGCAGCCAAAGCAATCCACGAAGGCCGATCAGACATCCCTTGGGAAGCCACGATCAATCAGGACTTGGCCTACCGTGATGCCCGCGCCGCCCTATCCGCCGCCGAGACCGCCATCAGGGCCAAACGGGATGCGGAGATCGTGGGGTGGTTGCGAGAAAAAGAAGGAGCGTGGCGGATGATCGTCAGCAATCACCCCGAGGTCGGCGGTCCACACTTGCCTCGTGTCCTTGCCGACGCCATCGAGCGCGGGGAAATATGATGGTCCAATTTACCTCCCTTCCTCCAGAGGAAATTGAGCGCCGCCGCCTGCTCTCGGTCGGTGTGCGCGATGATCAAAGGAAGGGCGATTGGCAGCGAGAATATCAGAAGCGCTGCGATACGTTCTTCTGGAAGCGCGGCCCCTGTTGCGCCGGTTGTGATCATTGGGCCAGTGAGGCCGGCGACATAGGGGAGTGCACCTCTGCGCCACCAGTGTCCGGCGCTCAGGTTCTCAAGAGCCTTGGAGTTGATTGGTCCAGCTACACGCCGCCGCCGGGACAGCCGTTCACAAGCCGGGATCATAGATGCGGTGCATTCCAAGACACGTTCGATTGGTCCTCGCTCGATAGCGATTATCTGCAGGCCATAGGATGGCGCGGGGACGCCGACCATGGATGAGATCGACAGGGTGATTGCGGGGCTGACGAAGGCGCAGTTGACGGCGTTGCACAACCTCGCGGTTTGTCACGAGCGGAAACCTTGGGATTGGCACGAGGCTCCGCACGACGGATGGAGAAGGGCGGGGGCAGCATGCAATGGACTCTGGCGCCTCGATCTGGCTGCAATTGGCGGTCGGCGAAAAGGTTTGACGCTCTACCGCCTCACCTTGCTTGGCCTCGAAGTCAGCGCCCGCCTGAACGCCCACCACCAACCCACAGAAAAAGAACACACCCAGAACGTAACCGATTGACCCGACTCGCCCCGCCATAGCCATGCTCTCGCCATGCCTTATGGTTCCCTCGATACAGTCGGCATCCTCGACAACGTTCTGCGCACCGGGCGCGGTATCCAGGTGGAGTGCACCGGATGTCCGGGGTTGCACCGCTTCACGCACGACGAGATCGCCGCGCTGGCTGACAAGGTGGGGCGTGATTACAACCTGCTCAACCGCCGATGCAAGTGCCGATTGACGCCGGGGTGCGAGGGCTGGAACCGGTTCTTCTTCCTGTCGGGCGTCTACAGGCCGCTTTTTACGCCGGAGCATTCGGTTCGGTGGGGTCGGTAAAGGCTTGCACCGGGAATCGTGATTTGCGATTCTGCTTGGGCAACGCAAGTCTCGGATGCACCGTCATTCGGAACTTAGACGATCAGCCTCCACCCACGGTGAAGTGCAATCGGCGGTAGGTGGAAGCCCTACTCCCCACAATCCACCGGCATCCCCAACGCCCGCTCATACCGGCAAATCCGCACCCCGGCAGCGCGTAGTCGCTTGTGGGGCTTGAGAACAAATCAAGATTCTGATACAAAACGGGCCGGAAACGCTGCTTGCAACAGCGCCCGGCCCTAACCACCACGCAAGGAATCTGCGCTATGACTAAAGCCCAATTACCCTCCATCGAATACCTCCGTCAACGTCTCTCCTATAACCCCGTCACTGGCGATATGGTCTGGCGGGAAGCCTATCCAAGTGACTTCAAGCAGGATTGGGTGTGCAGGGACTGGAATCGTCGCTGGGCCGGCGGGAAAGCGGGTTCAGACAACGGCAGGGGCTATTTAGTTCTTGGAATTGCTGGCTTTAACCTGCGAGTACATCGCGTCGCTTGGGCAATGTATACTGGGTCTTGGCCGGAGCATTCCATCGATCACATCAACGGCAATAAAAACGACAACCGGATATCCAATTTGCGGGATGTTCCGCATGAGATGAACACTAGAAATTCACCGATAAGCAGACGAAACACAACGGGGCGCGTAGGCGTACAACAACTACGGGATGCCTGGCGCGTTGAAATTGGAAGCGGAACAAATAAGATTTATTTAGGTAAGTTCACAACTTTTGCAGACGCAGTGACGGCACGTAGAACTGCAGAAGAAAAGTTAGGATATCACCCGAATCATGGCCGAAAATCCTAGTCACATGTCAGCCCACGCATCCCCATGGATTTGTGGAACTGGCATAGCCTGACGGCGGCTGAGTGGACGCGGTCAAGCGTCGCCTCAATCGCCGCCGAATACCGATCGCTCGCAGCCGGGTCCGTCAGTATCTCAACGGGAGGTTTCGGCTTTGCCTCGATCACGGCGGCTATGTCCGCAGCCGGGGGATACGCGGGGGAGGTGGTTTTGCAGGCGGTGAGGGTGAGCGTAAAGGCAACTTGTAACGCCAGCTTACATGTTCGCATCACAAGCACCTTTCTTTGTAAGCCGCCACCTTCACCAGTTCCGCCGCGCTATACGCCTGCCGCATCCGCGCGCAATTCAGCGCCACGGTGGTAGGCGGCAAGGCGGCGCGCTGCTCGACAGGCTTGGCAGCTTCCACCGCTTCGGCCTTGGTAATCGCATCGTCGCGTTCGGATCGCAGCTGGGCGTTCTCCAAGGCGTCTGCGGCGCGGTCCTCTGCAGCCACTTGTGAGGCAGGGGCGGCAGCTTGGTTGATTGCAGCCTCGTGCTGGTCGATCACCTTGGCGTCGTGCGTGTGCAGCCAGATGGCCCATGCAGCCCATAGGAGCGCGAGGAGGGCGATTGCGGCCAGAGCCAGCTTCACGCCACGTGGGAGCGCTGAGAGCCAGGCGCGGGCGGACAGGAGGGCGGCGGCGATCATGCGTCGCCCCACACAAAGCCGATGGGGTTGGGCGCGCGCCAGATCGTGTTGCCGTCGCTGTCCAGCAAGCCGGTATCGGTGGCCTCATGATCGCTGACGGTCGGCATGTGCGTCATGGGCTCATCCCACACTTCGTCTGCAATCCATGCCTTGATAGGGCGCGGCTTGGTGAAATATCGACTCATGGCTTCAATTCCTCCGCTACGTCCTGTGCGGCGCTGGCAGCGGCTTGGGCGCCAAGGGCCGGACCCGAACCTGTCGCGGCTACCACGGCGTCAGCCAGCTTGCCGGTGTTGTCGGCGCGCTTCTCGTCCAGAGCGTCCTGACCGGCGCGGTTCGTGAAGTAGTGCCCCAGCGCCATCAGGGCCATGCCGGACAACTGCCCGACCATGTACGTGATGATGTCCTTGTTGCTGGCAGGCAGGTTCTTGAACAGGAAGAACGGCAGCATCCCGATGAACGCGCCGGTGAGCATGAACGCCAAGCGGTTGCGCATGAGGTCCGGGGAGGAGGTCACAACATCCACCCTTTGATCTGGGCAAGCCGGGCCTTGCGGTCGTTGAGCCCGTTCGTGCCCCCGTTGATCCGCTTGGTGATGCCCACCACGTCGTCCTTGTCGGCCAGCGCATTGAGGTTGCGAGACCGCCAGTATTCCAACGCGATTAACAGCCCGACCGCAGGCGTGGCAGCGAGCGCGGGATTGCCCTCAAGGTCGAGCCCCAGGCGTTTGCCATAGTCGCGATAGTTGGCGCGGCCTGTCAGCTGCAAAGGCCCGCGACCCTTGTACCGGAGGCCATCGCCGGGCTGCGTGTTGCCCAGATCGGCGCGGCCCTCGTAGCCCTTCTGCGCGGCAGTCGGACCCCAGATTTCCTCCATGTACCGGAAGCCACCGCTCTCATGGCTGACTTGCGCGAGGAAGTGGGCGAGCCGCAGGGCATTGTCCATGATGCCGTATTCCGCGAAGTGCTTGACGGCAGTGTATGCCAGCCCTTCCGCGCGATCGGTGGAGGCTCCCATCTTGCGAAACAGCGCGGCGAAGGAGAGGGGGCCGAATTGGCCGTCTGCTTTCACGCCAAGGGTGGTTTGGAGTTTGCGGGTGTCGATCATGGCGCTGCTCCATGCGGCTCAGAATGGTTTTGCACCGGATCGCGCCGTTCGACGGCAAGCGGCGCCTCGATCTTGGTCACGGTGGTGGGAGGTGAGCCAATCACGCCTGTCGCCCGCCCGATGATATACATCGCCACGAACAGGCTGAACACGACCGGCCCCCACACACGCAGGGCACCGATCGCGCCCATGGCCCCGCGCTGCTCGTCATGCGTGCGCTCAAGGGCATCGACACGCACGGCCAAGGCGCTAACAGCCTCGTGGACCCGCTGCTCCTCGATCCGCGCCAGGCGCTCCAAAATCACGACCTGCGTTGCTTGCATGTCGCGCATTACTTCACCGTTCACGCGCACGCTTTCCGCAAGCTGCTTGATAACCTCGAACTGAAAGCGCGTGTCACTCTCGGTCATGGTGGTGCCTGTCGATCATGGGGCGCATGGCTCTTGTCCGGTGGGGGTCACAGAACAGGTGCCTGCGCTGCGAGGATGTTGGGACCGGAAAGGGGGTGGATGCCGTCAGGGCTGGCAGGCGTACCCAGCACGGCGCGGCTCTTATAGACCCCGGCATCGCGCCCATTCTCCATCGCGTCCGCCACGTCGATGTAGTGGGTCTGGCCGGCGATGGCCTTGGCGCGCACCGAGTTGTTCCCCGCGATGCGTTGGGCGTTCTTTGACGAATCGGACACGCTCTGTGAAGTCGGAGAGGTGAACGACGACATGTTGCCCATGACCGTCGCATCGACCTGACCAGTCGTGACGATGCATTCGACCCAATTCGACCCGCTCGCTGAAACCGCCTTGTTCGCCACGTTGTAGATTGTGGGCGTCATGCCGGTAATCGTGATGGCATCACCCGTCTGCGGCAGATTGTCCGTGTTCGTGAAGTAATAGCGAAACACGTTCGACGCGCTGGTGCCGGTGTTCGTCGCGGACAGCACCGGGCGTGCGTCGATCGCCAGGATCGGATTGCAGGTTGTACAAATGACCCGTGCCGCGCTGCCTTTCCATTTGGCGATAGCCGTCCCGCGCCGGGTGACGGTATCCGTTGCAAGCAGATTTTGGTTGTAGTCGTTTGCGCCAAGCTCATCTATCAATGTGTTCCACGTCACGCCCATGGCTGCGATCATCGCATTGGTCAGCGGCTGTGTGCCGTTAGCCCAATCGAAAGCGCGCGAGCCGGAACGGCAGATGTTGAGATAGGAGCTATTGACAGTGAATCGGCGCTCGATAGGCCCGATGTTGCCATATGCATCCATGGTGCCGACATTTCCGACGTTCTCGGCCTGACCACCGCCGATGCTGTCGCCCATGAGCAGGACAACCTCTGTCACCGCGCCATCAGCATCACCAGTCAGGACAGGGAAGTAACCATAGCTGACGGCCACGGTGGTCGGCTTGGTGCCAGCGGCAATGCGGTCAGTCAGTGTGCCCATCGCGCCGCGCTCGCTACGGTCGCCTGCCGACAGCACCAGCAGGCGCTGGTTGTTTACCGGGAAGAAGTTGCCGCTGGCTGCGACACGGGGCTGGCTGTAAATTCCAAAAGCAGCACCGTCAGGGATCGAAAGGCCTGTGATGGCATCGGAGAGCATACCCCACTGCGCGATCGGCACTGTGATGCTGCGCTGGCCGCCCAGAGTGAAGTTGTAGAGCGTGCCAGAGCCCAGAGGGTATTCGATTGCACCTGTCCAGGTGAAATCCGCACTAGGGGCTGTTTCTGCCATTGTGGAGGCGCGCCAGAACGAGGGCAGAGCAGCGCGCAGGTTCGACAGGGTGCGCCCGCTGCGGTTGTACGCTACCTTGTAATAATTGCCGTCACCTGCCGTATCGTGGATGATTGTCGGCAGGTCGTTACGGGTTCCGGCGAACACGCGGACATAAGAAACACCCAAATTAAAAATGCGACGCCGCATCGCGGCAGATCGTCCGTTACCCGGCATAGCTAGTTCCTTGATACTGGAGTGATATTGGCGATGGCATGGCTTGCCTGGCGTAAGCGGCCAACTTCGGATCGCGCAGTTCTGCGGCGACCTGCGCTTCGGTCATCTGACCCGAGCGGATGCAGGCAATGAGATGGGCCCAATGGCTCATTGCGGATCATCCTCGCCCTGCCGCAGCACTTCTACGGTTGTGGGCCGGTCCTTTGCCATCTGCCGAACCGAGTCCTGGATAGCCTTTAGGCGTTCAGCGATCTCTTCTTCAGTCAGAGAACCCTGTTGGACGGCTGCCACCAAACCGGCAAAGCGACTCATGCCACGCTCTCCATCTTGATCTTGTATGGAACACCTGCGACCGTCACGGTCATGTACCGAACAGTGGTCGCGGCAGGGGCTGACGCAGTGACGGTGCCATCCATCACGACCGAACCCAGCCCAAAGGTGCCGAAAACCGTATAGGTGCCGTTGAAGATCGAGACGATGCTGCCGGTGAACTGCGCCCAATCGTAGGGGGCTACGTCAGCCAAACTGTTGTAGGTAATCTGGCAACCATAAGCGGCGAAGCGCGAGGGGTCGTTGGCAAGAGGATTTTCGAAAAGCGGATCAACACTCTCAATGCGAGGGCTGTAGAGCGATAAGACCGTCGCAGCGTTTGGGTTCTCCAGCAGAGACCCGAACGAGTGAGCGTTGTAAGTGGTGAGAGTGAAGCCCAGAACCTTCGAGCTAGCCCCAGACATGAACTTAACGCTCGATGATTGCCCAGCGCCCTCGAACAGAATGCTTTCCAGCACGAATGTCTCGATGCGCTGGAATCCTGCGTCGGGAAATGCTACCTCGATCGGCGGTTGGCCATAAGCTACGATATAGCAATCACGCATCGCAAAACCCTCGGTTCGGGCGATATAGATGGGTGATTGGGTGGCACGACGGATAGCAACCCCGCTGCCGCCGAATGTGCCGCGGGCTGTCGTATCGACGTTGACGGTGAATGTGGTTGATGTGCGCGCGCTGACCGTACCGATCACAGTCGGCATAGTCGGCATTCCGGCAATGTACTGGAACACCGCCTGATCGCCTATCTGAAAGGCATGACCGGGCGCCGTGATAACAGCATTGGCGGCGTTTGAAATGCCGGTGATCGAGGCGATATTCTCATCAGCTGGCAGATACCGCCAATCGCAGTTCAGGAACTGCTTGTTAATGAAGCTCGTCCCGCCGGTCATCGTCGTGGCATAGTCGGACGTCATTGCATGGGCGTCATAGCCCTCGTGGATCGCTACGCGCGCGGTATGGTCGCGGTTGTAGATCGTGCAGTGATCCCATTGCGTGGTTTCCTGCCCATAGTCATGCACCGCCGCGCGGGAGAACCAGCCATCGGTGAAGCATTCCTTGAAGCTGGCATTGTCGCAGAACCCGCCAGGAGTGCCGCGCTGGGCCTGAAATGCGACGGCGGGCCGGTTCGTTTTGTCGCCCCACACGCCGACGCTATCGAACGTGTATCCGCGCGTGCCGATCAGATCGAACACCGCTTTCCCCGTGCAGGCGCCCAGGATATAAAGGTTTACAACCTTGAGGTTCCACGCCTGAAGCCCGGTGAAGTTGAGGCTTTGCGTCGTGCGATACAGCTTGTTTCCGCCTGCAATCTCAACCGAAGCAAAGCCATTTGCTGTCAGCAATGCGCGTGCGGCTGCAGCCATATCATTGAGCGGGATGGCATCGTCTGCCACGCCATCGCCCACGGCCCCGAACTGCATCGGCGACAGGGTTATCTTTACAAACTCAAGCTGCTGCGCAACCCACACGGCACTTGGATAGCGGTTGATCTCGATCGACGCGGCGCCCTGACGGCGATAGAGAATTGAATAGTCATTGGCACCCCCCGCCTGCGGCACGCTGAAATATCCACCATCTTCAGTCGCATCCAAACCGGCTGCTATCGTGGGGAAAAGGCGTCCCGCCTGTGTGGCAATCTCAGCAGACAAAGCAGCGTTCGCGCTTGCCGCCCTTGCTGGTGCGGCGAAGTCGTCGATCGACACGGCGCTGGCTGCGCCATCATTGGTAAAGAACAGGGCTTTGCCAGTCCGACTATCCAAGTCCGGAAGAACAAATCCGCTTTCTCCCATCGGAACCGTGAGCCCGCGCTCTACGTCGCGTTTAAGCGCTTGGTCTCGAAGGGCTGAACGATCATATCCTTCATTAACGGGCTCGGCCAACCAAGCTGATCCGTTTTCAAATTCAAGATCCTGGGTAAAAGACGGATTCAAAAATGGAATGACAAAAGCGCCATCTGATGGCGCGCTTTGAAATGTTACCGACCCACCACCCGCGCCGGCGATTACAACGTCAAACAGGACCGGGCTGACCGTTACCCCGTTGACCTGCACACCAACCTCGCTTGCCGATGGCGCGACAAACGTGAACGGGAAAACCGTTGTCACGCCATTGGCGAGATACGGCCCCGAAAAGGCATTGTCGGTGGAAACAGCCATTTATCGCCTCGCCTAGATGGCGATGGCTTACGGGACGAGGTAACGGGGTTGAATCGCGCGGGGTCAGTCGTCCTTGATCTTGCCTGTAGACAGGCCCTGCAGCCAATCGCCAAACGTCTCGGGGTCAGCATCCCCTTGGCCAACATCAACAAGAAACTGCGTGGCACTGGCGATCTGGCCCGGCACAAGACCAGTCGAATATCCCACGGCCTCAAGAACGTCCTTGGTGGCGTGTTTCGTTTTCTCGCCCTTCGCCACCTTGGCGGCAGAGCCGGCGCCCTTCACGAAGGACTCCAGGGCGCGTGCCACTGGCGAGATTGTGGGCGCAAACACCTGATTGCCCACAACGGCATTCCATGACGGCTCGAAAACATCGCGCGCCACCGGGATAGGCCCGATCGCGTTTGCCAGGACTTTTCGGCTAAACCACTGGGCCCACCATTCGTCATCGTCTGGCCCAGCGCTGGCCCCAACCGATGCGCGCAGCAGTTCCGTTGCGATCGTCGGCAGGATCAGCAGGAAGAAGGCGCGGGCGGCCAGACGCGGAACGTTGCGCGGACGGCGCTCGTCTTGCCCCCCGATGTCGCGACCCAGCGTCCTCTCACGCTGATACTGCGCCGAAAAATAACTATAGAACATAGTCATGAGTTTAAGCGCCTCGCCCCATTTCCCCGTGCCACGCTGGATCGCGGCCAAGTCCTTCGGAGCCCCGGAGCCCTGCGATTGGCGCACAGCCTTGTCACCAGCATAGGCAGCATCCCGCTCGCTCATGCCGGCAGCCAAGGCGTTGTTGTAACCCGCCATCCAAGTGGGCACGGATACTACGCGGTCGATGTAACCGATGCCATGATAGAAGAACCGCCGACCATCAACCACCGTGCGCGCCGCCCTCCCGACCGGATTGGTAGCCGCGAGACGGTTGATTTCGGCGCTAACGTCGCGGTCCAGCGTGTCCATGCGGTGACGCACTTCGTCCGATCGCTCCATGACAAAGCGGGTCGTCTCGATAGGATGCGCGCTGAAACTGGCCACAGCCTTGGCGATTGCCGCCTCGCCCACAACTTCAGCAGAGTTTGAATAGCCCGCGATCTGCGTCACCATCGTTGTGGCGCGAAGGCCCATGCCGACCGCCGTCACGTTTGCGCGCAGCTTGCCGAGAAAGTGGCCAAACCCTTCATTGCCGGCGCGTTCCATCGCCCAGGCATTGGCGACGTGCTTCACCCATGGGCGGAATTGCTGGCCAATCTCTTGCCCCAAGGCGCCCTCGACCGCGCGCCTCACTTGCTCGCTCGACAGGAAACGATTGGCTTTGATAACCGCCTCGCGATGGGTGACATCATGGATAACCTCGCCCAGATGCCGGTTGATCACGCCAAGATCCAGGAGGATCGGGCGTTTTACTTGCTCTGATCGCTCCTTGGTTGACGAGGCTCGCGTGGTAGCCCGCGTGTATCGGCTTTCGAATACGTCGCTCTCGCGCCCGCTATGTTGTTCTGCGCGATAATCACGGCTGCTGTCATAGATCGCCGGGTAGTAGCCACCCTTCATTTTCGTGCCGTTGCCCAGCGTAAATTCGCGCGGCGCGATCTTCTCAGGAGCTACCCCGTTCACGCGGCGCTCCAACGCCTCAATCTGAGGCCACAGGGTGTCTATCGTGTTCCATACCCCTTGAACGAACGTCCATTCGTCAGCAGTCAATGTCTGGTCAAGATGGCTGATGATCGCCTCAGGATTGACCCGATAGCCATCTGCGAGGCGCTGCAGGTTACCTTCGTTCCCGACATTGAGCGCCATGGCGACAAGCTGCTTGCGATTGACCCGCATCGGTCGCTCGGTATGGGGATCGATAAACGGCGGCGTCTCTACGTCATTCCATCGCTCGACCGTTGACGCTGGAACAGCTTCAAACAGCGCCTTGATCCGGCCATAGTAGTCCTTGAGCATATCCTGCTCTTGCGCCTGAGCCTCAGCTACTGGACGAAAAGCAACCCGGTTGAAAATCCCATTAGGGTCGCCGCCGTCGAGCCAATCGAATACTGTCTCCATTTTGAGAAGGGACGCGTCGATACTGAACACGCGCGACTTCAATCCGTCCCACCAACCGCGCTCCGCCAGATCGGCAGGCGGCTTACCCCGCAGATTGCCGGCAGCGTCAACCGCCTCGTTAATCACTGCTTCCCATTCGCGCTCTTCCTGGTTGTCCAGCAAGGTTTGCTTGAGCCGGCCCAGGTGCATGATCTGCTTGACGGTTTCGTCCAGCGTGAGGATCGCATCGGCGGGAAGCTGGCTCCAGTTGGTCTGTCCCAGCGTCACTTCGAAGGTGTCAGGCACGATGACATCGTATCCCTCCGTCTCACGCGCCTGCGCCCATGCAGCGAACCGCCCTTTGCGCTTTTCATAAATTTGTGAGCGCCGTCGCAGATCGACGGCCTCCAGCAGCGTTTGAGCCTGTTCAAGATACTCCTGATCTACCGATTTGCGCGTTGTCGCGCGCGCGATGGCATCCATGCGCTTGACCGCAGATTCTACCTCATCAGCCGCCGCCTTGGCCTCAGTGATCAAGGCGCTGTTGAGCATCTGAAACTGTTTCTGTCGATACGCTTCTTCCCGGTCACCCTTGGCCAGCGCTTCCTCTGCCAGGCGCCCGGCCTTCGCGGCGTTGCGCGCATGTCGCTGGATGGCCCCGGGCGATACCTCATCCACCCAGCGGCCTGAGCGAACCTTGCTGCGCGCCCAATCTCGCGCAGCCCGGTACGGAGTAGGGCGCCCGCCTGTGGTGCGACCAAGCACACGTATCTCGGCAGCGATGACCTCGCCCTGCTGCTCGTTTTCGACCGCCGCCAAGGCTTCGCGCTCTATCGATCCATCGTTCAGCGGATCGCCATAGCGGCGGTTCATTTCCTCATCGGTTGCGGTTTCGATGGCCCGCTCCCGCATAGACCTTGGATCACCTCCCTCCTTGGCTTGCCGGTGCGCTTGCTCCGCACCAATCAGAGATTCCAGCATTTCCGTTGCCGAGCGATAACCAGACATTTCAGCGATCGTTTCGGGATTGACCCCGCCGTCGCGATACAGCGGCGGAACGCGCTTTGGCAGCAGTTCCAGCGCATCCAAGGCCATGCGATCGACAATCCATTCCTTGCTGATGCGATCGGCCTTGATATTGGCAAGCGCGCGGTAAACAGGAGATGCGTCTATCCGCTGCACTTGCTCCTCGCGCACCCCCTTACGGGCTTCACGATAGCGCTCCGTCTCACGGCGGCGGATGGCCTTCATGGTCTTGTCGAGCAGAGACGCATGGCTGGCTGCCCGCGCTGCACCTGCCTGCGCCTGGTATGCCTGAAATTCAGCATCGCTCATGCCAACGCTGGCGGCATCCTTGAACAGCGCAGCTATGCCCTGGCGCTCCTGGGCTGCTGCGATTTCCTCATCGGTCGCCAGCATGCGGTCAAAGACTTCGCGAATTTCCGAAGAGATCGGCGCGCGAAGATTGGCCACCGTCTTGTAGATCGAGACCATCCACTGCCGAACGTTTTCGAAAATGCGGGTGAGGGCAGGCGTGGGCGCCTTGCCTTCCATGAAATAGGCCTCGATGCCCCGCGCAAACAACTCGTGCGCATCGGTCGGGATGGCGCCCGAAAAGCTTTCTGCCTCCGCCTCACCGCGCCTGCCGAAGCTGGCAATCGCATCCTTGTTAAGCACCGCATATTCAACCCGTCCGCGCGGGTCTTTACCATAAACCGCGTCAACGCCACGCGCCCGGTATTCTGCAATCTGTGCAGCCGTAAGCCGAGTGATGTCGCCTTGCTTTTCCTCGATCACCGCATCCGGGGAAAGCCGAACCTCATAGACGCTGCCATTCGCTCCAGCATAGCCTTCAGCATCCGAGATGCGATCTTCTGCGGCGGCATAGAAACCGCCATATTGGCGCCCCTTCTTGCCTTGCTTCTGCAACGCTGGATCGCGAAGTATCTGCACATCGTTGAGAGTCAGATTGGCGTTGGGGGAACCGTGGAGAAGCGCGACGCCCTTTGGTCCACCGATCGGGTGGCCGTTCGCCGCAAACCAGCGCTGGACAGCGGCCCAATCCGCTTTTACCTGCTCAGGGGCTTCCGGCAGACTGGCATCGAAACGCAGTTCCTCCAGCCACATATGGCCGAGCTCATGGATTGGCGTCGACAGATTGCGGCTTTGAAATAGCTCGATCGTTTGCCGGCCCTGGTCAAATACGATCTGGCCGCGCGCGTCCTGTTGGTATGCCCGACCGCTTGCTGGCGGTTTCGCCATGTCATCGATCACGCTGCGTATCTCAGCGTCGCTCATTTCGGACGGCGAATGCCCGGCTTCATCAAGCATCTGGCGCAGGTCTTCCGCAGAAGCCCGAACATCATCTGTCCGATTATCCGCGTATCGAGGCCGGCCCGCTATTTCTTCAGCGATCGCATCCAGAAGCGTTTGCGTATCAAGGGTTGAGGGACCAGCCTCATTCTCGACGTTGGCCAAGTCAGGGAAATAGCCGGCAGTGATCGCAGCCTGGAGCGTGTTATCCAGCCCATAGTCACCGATGCCGGATAGGCCGCCCATCATTTCGGTTTGGCGCGGATCAAAGCCTGTCAGGTATTTTGACGGAACCCCCATCGATGCCAGATCACCGCCGACATCGTTCACGCCGCCGCGCTTCTTGATGAAATCCAACAACGATGGGCCGACGCCGTAATTGGCATCCGCCCGCTTGCGCATGGCATTGATAACAAGATCAAGGCGATCGGCCTGCCGCGCCTGTGCAACGCTTTCAGGCAGCACTTGCCGCACATCGAGATTGTTGAACTCGTCGCCCTTCAGGTCCATGCCAAGGCGCGCAGCCCGTGCCTGGGCGCGCTGCACGGCAATCTCTGCATACTGCCGCGCCACGGGAGACGTGAACGAGCCGCCGAACATCGTGGCGACCTGATCCACCAGTTTATCCCGCACCGATTTACTGGCTTGGTCAGCCTGATCGCGAACCCGCATTTCATCTGCAGCCCGTCCGATCACATCGCTCATCGCGTCGTCAAAGGCCTGCGCTTCACGTGGCGAGATACCGCCTTGCGTCAGGCGCACATCGTCCTTGATCGCATCCCACGCTGGGGTGCCGACCACATCAGTAAGGAAATCCTCGATCGGCATGACGACATCGCCGCCCGATTGGGCCGCTTCCTGCCAACCACGCCACAATCCCGGATCAGCACCGAGATCATCGCTTTGCTGCATCAGTGTTCGGATGGCATCGCCGGGGATGAACACCGATTGCGCGTTGGCATCCTGCGCATGCTCGCGGATCAGGTCCCGAAATGCTTCCGGGTCGCGCTGCTTGAGTTTGGAAGACGTTGCGGCGGTAGCAGCCTGATCAAGAAAGGTGCGCTCAGCCTGCGCCTGACGGGCATCCTGGACGCGGCCTGCAACAGATGCCGTGGCGTCGGTGGCGCGGTGTACAGCGCCGACAAGTGCAGTCGTGCCGCCAACACCGCCGATGGTCGCCAAGGTGGTGTCTAGCGCCGCTTGGGGGCGCGCCTTGAGGTAATCCGCGAATGTCTTGTTGCGGTTCTCCGGGAGATATGCCCAATCTGCCAAATCCTGCACGACCGTGGCGGTGTTCTCGCCAACCAGCTCTTGGCTGAGTTCGCGCAAGACCGTTTTACCAAACGGTGTTCGCCGCGTGATCAGATCCGCCAGCGTGCCTGCCGGCATGTATTCCGTCAGCGCCTCGGTGCCGCCTTGGGCCAAGCCGTAACGCAGCGCCTCAGGACCGCTGAGGCCTTTGCCCAGCCCTTCTTGGTAAGACGTGGCGCCAGTCGTTGCGCCGATGAAGCCGGTGCCGATGGCCGGGGATCGGGTTAGTGCGGTGAGCGCAGCGGCGGTCAGAGACGAGGGGATACTCCGCACACCCTGCAAGATTGAGGTCGATGTTTTTCCCCGGCCTTTGGGGAAGGCGGCATCTCCTCTGGCGGTATAATCCTTGGAATAGGATGCCTCCTGATCCAGGAGTGCTCTGGCACCATTGGGGTTGGCGATCGGCAACAAGACTTGGTCGATTGACCGGGAAAGATCGTTGATGCCCCGCGCGCCATCTTGAAGGCCCGCATTCAGCGCGCCGGGAATGCCGGTGACAAAACTCTTGAGCCCGTCCCAGGCTTGGCCAAGTAGGCTGAGATTCTGCGTGTCATCCGCCGCCGCCGCAGCGCCGCGTGGATTGGCAATTGCCCAGCGACCCGTGGCGTGATTCGCCTGCGCGACATCGGCAAACCGCTTGGCGGTCAGCGCCTTTTCATAGGCATCGGCGTTGCCCTCGACATCGGACGGGTTCTCGCCAGCATCGCGCGCAATGCGTGTGGTCCGCGCCACATCGTCGGGGTTGCCGCTTTCGAGAATGGTCTGGCGAGCATCTTTCGCTCGCATGTTGGCCAGCGTGTCCGCTACCGGATCTGAAGCGCGGGTTTGACGCCGCTGCCTTTCGTAGTAATCGAAGGGAATAACGGGGCCTGCCATGCCTCCGGGATAGGCTCGGGGCAGGGGGCATTGAATCGCGAGGCCTTATGGACGCCGACACGGTATGGGGATCTGTCTTTGCTGTTTACGTCCTGCTTGGTCTTTACCCGATGAGCGAATCAGCGGTGAAGCCCAACAAATCCCTTCCTGACGAACTGTGGCGAGAACAGTGGTCGCGAGATTATTGGAAAAGAAGCCGCTTGTTGGTTTATTGGTGCGCGGGGCTGATCTTGCTTATCATAGCTTGGTCAGTGTTTCAGTGACGCTGCCTAAGACCCCCAGCCTGCACCCACTGCTGGTACGCCGAAACCATATCGCCATTTGTGGGCGGACGATTGCCCGACCAGCTTGACATAAATTTCTGCCGAAAGTCGTCCGGCACATCAGTCAACAGTTCGTAGACCGGTTTGCTGGAGCGGCCAAGGATACCGCCAGCGTTCGGGATCTGTCGCATGCCGGACTGGAAAATGGTCGATACGTCCTGCTTCGTCAGAGTGCCCTTTTTCTGGTAGACCTGCGACAGCGATCCGCTCATGTAATCGTACATGGCGACCTTCTGCCGATCGTCCAGCTTGAGCCCGTTGTGCTTATCCTGAAAATTGATCTCGGACTGGATTTGGCCGCGATAATCCACTTCGGAATAGGTTTTGGGCGGCCTACTCGCGAGATCGGCCTGCTTCATCGCCAAGGTGTTCAACTGTGCAGCCGGGATCACACCGACGTATTTCTTCAGGTCTTGTGACTTGAAGCCGTCAGGGTCAAACCGCGCCTGCGCCTCAAGCTGCCACGTTGCCGACTGGCCGCGATCCGCCGTTTCCTGTTTGGCCTTTGCTTCTGTGATGCGGCGCTCCGCCGCCCCATATTCAGCCATATCCACGGGCGCCAGATTGTCGCGGACGGCTTTGGGCAGCATAGAGACCTTAAAGTTGTCGCCAGCGTTCAGGGCGATCGTGCGGGCTTGCTCATCGGCGCTGCGGTGCTGTTCCTTGAGCAGGCTCTCATCGGTCGCCATGCGCTTATCCCAGACCTGCTCGACCCGCTTCGTGACCTCTGGCGACCAACCTTCCGATAGCGCCTTGTCCTTGATCTGCTGATAAATCGCAGGACGGTCCCATTCACGCGGCGCATTCGTATATCCCACCGCGCCACCAAGCCAGCCCTTGGCCTTCTCTTTATGCGCGCCGAGGATCTGCTCCACATGCGTCGTGACGGTGCCATTACCGTCGCTGGCATTGTAGCGGCCTGGCGAGCCGGCGTTGATCGTGGAATAGAGATCCATCACGCCCATGCCGGATTTGAAGCCGCGATCCTGCAGATAATCGCCAACCGCCTTTGTCCAGGCCTCGGGAGACGATGACTTGTCTATGCCGTATTTCTTGCGTTCCGCAGGGCCGAACTGGATCAGGCCCATATAATTCCCGCCCTTGCCGCCCATGATCGTGGGCGAAAAGGTGCCTCCCGTCTCGTAGGACATCACCGCAGCCATGTCCGCAGGATCAAGGCCGAAGCGTTTGGCGACATTGACAGCTACACTTTGCCACGGTCCAGTTGCTGCCGCAGGCGCGTTTCCAGCTGTCGGAGCGACCTGGATCAGATCGGCGCGGTAGTCATCCACGCGATCCTGCAACGGACCCTGCATCCGCGCCAGCGTCTTTGTATAAAGGTCGCCGGTCATCTCATCACGGTATGCGCCAAGATATTGGCCCACCGCGTCGATGTCAGGATCAGGCGCCGAGAACATGCGGTCCAACACCCCGCCGTGCATTTTCGTCAGCGCGGCTTTTTCCGCAACAGCATAGGCGGTAGGGTTGGCCTTTTCGTCCCAGCCCTCGAACTGCAGCTGCCGGCGCACACTGTCGCGCAACTGCAAACCTGAATTGTCCCGAAAAGCCGGATTGTCGGACGCCACGGCAGCATCGACGAGCGCACTTTGCTCGATCCCGAAGCTGGCCTTGGTTTCTTCATTGGCCTGCCCAAGCGCCCAATTAGCGCCCATGCTCCGGGCTGCGCCATCAGACTCCAACAGCCCCATGGCGATCATCTGGCGCTGGCGCGGGGTCTTGGCGGACTCCAGCACATCGGTTTTGATCTTGTCGAGGGTCTCGTTGAATCCCTGTTGCCCGGCCCGCGCCTGGCCAAGCTTCAATTGCTTGAAGCCGTCCAGCGTCGTTGAAATCTGTTGGCGAGCGCCGGCAACTGCTATGCGTGCTTGGGTTTCGTCATTGACTGCGTTGATCTTATCCTGCTGATCGGCAAGGCCGGCAAGACCCTTGAAGCCTTCGGCCAGCATCTCCAAGCCGGTCGGCCCCTCAGGCGCACGAAAGCGAGCTCCTGTCGTCTGGACGGGTGCAACCTGGCCGGGCTGATACGTGGGAACGCGGGGCATTATGTGCCGCTTTTCATCTTGTTATATTGGTTGGCGCCGGAAAGGATCGACGATCCCGCATCGAACCCCGACTTGATCAGTGCCATGGTTCCAGCTTGACGCGAGGCCGATGCTTGCCCGGTATAGTTTGAAGCCTGAATGTCATGGCCGCGCACGTTCTGCGCACCCTGCTTGTAGATGCGATTAGCATCCTCGCGGCCCAGCATTTCGGTGTCGTCCTGTACCCATTGCGCTGTGCCCATATCGACACTGACGCCGCCTGCCGCAGCGCGGGCACGTTGAGCACCTTTCAGCTGGCCAACTTTGCGGTAGTGGTCCAGCGCCGCCTCGCGCGTGTTTTCCATTTCCTGCTGGCCGGCTTCGCGCTCCATATCGGCATTGCGATCAGCAATCTTTGCCTGAAACTTCGCCTGCGCGTTGGCAGCGAGGCCACCAGTGATGGAGCCCGCCGCTGCCAGTCCCGCTGCTATGATAGGAAGCGCTGCTGGTCCGCACATTCACCCGATCCTTTCGAAATGCCGGAACGGCACGCCGCGTACCACCACGTGTTCCTTGGCCACCGTGAACCCCCAGCGCTCAAGCAACCGGATGGCGCGCCGATTATCCGCAGACACTAGGTTGCATAGCCGCAGCGATGAATCGCCCATGCGCGCCAGGATACCGGGCCCCCACATCAAGAGCGCTTTACCGTGACGGTAAACCTCATCGGTCCCCAGAAACCAAGGCGTCCCCACCCGGTCTATCAGGCTTTCAACGACCACTCCAAACACGGCCTCAGGCCGGCCATCGACAAGCGCGGTCCATGCTTTGTCGCTGGTCACGACGCCGTGGCGAAGCGCGTCCTTGCCGCTGCGGCCCATCGCCTCGCATTCGCGCCGGTCAATATCACGAAGGCGATTTGCCACCGTATTGATATGCCTCCACTCTGCTGGAACGATGCGGATGCGCTGATCCATCAGCCACCGATCACCATGTCCCGCGTCACGCCCAGAACCGTCATTGGCAAAGGATCGACAGAGCGTATCCAGCACGTGACTTCGTTCCACGCCTTGCCATCGGTGGACAAAACGTAATCATCGCCATTCATCAGATCGTCGGGCGCGCCATAGGCTTCACTTGTGCGGCTTTTGATCAGGAACAAATGCTCAGCATCGATGCCCGCGTAGACCGATCGGCTATCGCGAAGGATCAGGCAAACGTCGCCCGTCTGCTGGCGCCGGCCAGTGTTGTTTCCACCGTCTGGCAGGTTGGCCCTGATCGGCAAAAGGTCTATGTCAGAGGTGTAGGGCAGGCCAAATGTCACCCGCTTTGCGGTAGGCTTGTTCGGCGGCAACGTGACGTGTCCGTTCGTGACGGCAAGGCCATGTACGACCACTCCGTCAACCAGCCCCGATACCGTGCGGCCCTCCAGATGCCATAGCCCGGAAAACGTAGATTGCGGCTCATCGAACGATGCCGAGATAGCGCAGTCGAGATACACGCTGCTGGCCACATCGTCCCATAGTTGCGGGGCCATGCGCTCCACAAAGCGCCGGGTCACGCCGCCCACAATCCTATCCACCAGGAAATAGACCCGGTTCTCACCGCCCTCGGATATGCTGATACAATCCACAAATGACCCATCCGTCTCGCAAATGGTCCACCCCCATACGTTTTGATCCTGCTCCCAGGTGAAGCATAGCAGGGCTCCATCCGACCTCACGGCCCAGATCATGGATCGAGGCTCTTGCGCATAGCACCACGCTTTGATCGAAAAGCCCTCGAACAGGTGCGGCGAGAAAATCGAAACATCGTTCGACTTCTGGCCATCGTACTCAAAGCTATACTGGATCGTGCGGACGGACGAGCCTACGGATGGTGCGTAGAAAACGACGTTATCGATAACCAACGCACCAAGCCGCGACGCCCCGCGCCCGATCTGGCGCTTCACCGAAGGAGGCGAATTGCCCGTCAGGATGCCGCCCTGGCCATCGCCATCGACCGTAAAGATGCTGTCGGACGTAAGCGCCAGCAGGCCCGTGGTGGATACCAGCTGGTTGATCGAGTTGACCCGGCCCGCCACGATCGAAAACGCGATGCTGTCATCCTCGCGCAACGGCTGCGATCGGTCCATGTTTTCAAGCAGCGCCGATCGCGTAGCCCATATGCCGTTGGGCGTGTTATAGGATCGCGCCCACATCGCCCGCTGCTCGAACAGGGCAACGGTAGACGGATAATCCCCAGCGCCGGGGAACGGGTTGTAGGCCTCAGGAGGCGCGCGATCGAGAGCGGGACCTATATTGTCGTCGCGGAATGTCAGCTTATCGGTGGTGCCGATGTATCCGAAAAACTGCGAATTGTCGGCTTTGTAGACGTTATACCGATCTGCGCCCGAAACCGCCGCCCATCCGAATGTGACGTAGTTGCGCTTGAGGGAAAGATCGACCGTGGCAGTCTGAATGCCTGATGCCCGGCTCTCTTCCCCGGTGTCCTCATTCACGGCGGTGACGCAATACGACACGGGCTGCGGGAAAAAATTGTCGCCGTCGTTCTCGGAATCCACATTGGGCTGCGTGGGAACGATTGTCGTGCTGCCGGGCGCAGCCAGGACGGGAGAGAACGTCACCTTGATAAACCGCCAGTCGGTATGGCCGTAGCGCACCAGTTTCCACGGCTCATGGTCGATGTGCGCCATATACATGGTGTCTGCGGTCTGCTCGTAATCGACCTCAGACAGTTCAACGCCGTTGTAAGGTGTCGGGGCGATATACGCGCGCGAAACGCCCATCAGTCCACCCCATAGTCGGGGCGGAATGGTTCGCCAGGCTTGATCACCACGGGCCGCGTCGGTGGCTCCACAACTGGCGGGACAACCGGAGGCGGCGGCGGCGGATCTGGCGTAACCGTCCTCGTGATCCCGCCTGTTGCCCCGGTAAAAGCAGGCATCGCGCTGGTGTCGATGTTGATGGAAAATGTATTGTCGTCGATAACCTGCACCACCTTGGCGATGCGACCGTTTAGCTGCTCGCCCAGCGCGCCGTTGATGCCATTCAGGAACACGCGATTCTCGGCTACATACGCATGGTACGCGGCTGTGATGGCAGCATTCGGCGCATTGGTTATACCGGTGATGGCAAGCTCATCCTCTACGATGCGCCCGCCCTCGGTCATCGGTGCCATATAGGCCTGCCCCATCTCAATGGCATAGGTCTGCGTCAGGCTGAATTGAAACGGGACAAGCCGGTTGTCGCCCAAGGTGTCGAAGACCTCTCCCACCAAGTGCGTGCCGGGCCGCTTGGTCAGGCCCCCATACTTGAGGACCATGACGTTGCGCGCTTTGCGCACGCCAGAGTTCCAAGCCTCGACATCGAACCGGCCATAGAGATGGGGCGCGATCTCACCGCGCGAGAAATTCGTTTGCGCCGACCGAAAGTTGCTCACGCGCCGTAGCCCTGACGCGCGTATTCGGCTTCGGTGACATATCGGATCTGGTGGCGCTCGACCTTGTTTTCCTCGTCGGCCAGCGCCTTTGCCTTGGACTGTTCGGCCATGATCGAGAGCGTTTGCACCAGCTTCGGCTCTTTGGTCAGCGGCATTGCGATGCGCGCGGACAGTTCGTCGCAGAAGGCCTTCTGCAGCAGGGGCGTTAGGCTTCCGGCGTCAACGGTCGATCGCGTGTAAATCAGGGTGGCGTTGGTCACGTTCGTGTAGATCGAGCCGGACTCGTTCAGAAAAGCGAGGGGCGTCGCGTTCTGCAGCGGGAAGTTCGACGGTCCGGCCAAGGGCAGATATTGCGCGGCCTCGCCAACCTCACGAATGGCGAGCGGCTGCGCCATGTCCGAGGGGACGGCATACCGGTGCAGCCATTCGGACGGCCTGTCGTTCACCAGCTCTGCCAGAGGCGCTCTAGCCTGCGCAATCGCGAGACTATCGGACCAGTCGGCCATCTCGTTCAGCAGGGGTTGCGCAAATCGCTTGCACTCACGCGATTCCAAGCTGCCTTCATCCAGGCTTGCGATCTGGCCCTTTGCGATAGCGGCAAGGGCGCGGTTGCAGAGGTCGATGAGTGCAGCCATAGCGCTGGTTTACGGCGCAGGTGGGCAGGGTTGAATCGCGCTATCGTATGGCCGTTACCTTCACGGGCACCGAGTAGTTGGTGAGCAGCGTGACGACCGGTATATACAGTGTCACCTCGACCTTACCGGGAACTGCGCAGCGAGCATCGCCCAGCATGTAGCCAGTAGGCATGGCATTAACTGGCGTGAGCACAAGCACGTCGCCCACAAGGGTGCCCGCGCAATCCAGAGTATGCAGACGAGGTCCGGCAGCAACGCCGACCAGAATACTGCCTGAAATCGTGACATTCGGCAACGCGACTTTGGCCGATGGACCGGTGGGGCCAGTAGCCCCTGCTGCTCCAGCTGGGCCTGTAGGTCCAGTCGGTCCAGTAGAGCCTGTATCTCCCTTTGAGCCCTGAATGCCGGCTGCTCCGGTGTCGCCTTTCGCGCCTTGTGGTCCGGTCGCGCCCGCAGCCCCCGCGTCACCTTTGGTGCCTGCCACACCCTGGGTTCCGGTATCACCCTTGGGCCCGATTGGTCCTTGCGCACCCGTGGCTCCAGTTAGGCCGGCGAGGCCTTGGTCGCCTTTTTGCCCCTGGATGCCCTGTGCACCTTGGGGGCCGGCATCGCCTTTGCTGCCGGGGGCTCCGACAGGACCGCGCGCGCCAGTATCGCCCTTTGGCCCCGGAAGGCCATAGCCAGGTGATCGAACGCTCATGCCCCCGAACCATAAAACAGTTCGAGCGCGGCATCGGGATAAAGCAGCGCGCCGCTATCATCATAAGTCGGGAAGTTAGGGCGCGTGACGGCGATGCAGGACAAGCCCATTGGGAATTGCGTTGAATAGATGCCGAAATGGCCGGGCGGGAAAAGCCAGCCATCATGCTCATTGGCTTTCGCGGGCTCTGTAGCGCCCATTGGCGTACCGAGAAGCCTGATCCAGATTGGATAGGAATTCACCACGCCAAAACTGGTAACGCCGTTAGGAAGCGCTCCGAGCAGTACGTATGATGCGGTATCTATGGCCGGCACCATGATCGGACTGACCGCCAGATTCCGCCGAAACGGAGCGTTCTTGATCTGGATGCTCATTGCTTCACCCAGCCACTATCGCCGGTCTGCACGCCATTACCCCACAAGTAGGTCCGAACCCATGTCTCCGTTCCATCCGTGACCGTATCGGTGCGGAGATTGCCAGACGTATCATAGGTGAACGCGTGTGCCTTCCAGGTCGGCACCGGATTACCATCTGTGTCGCGATCAGCGCCAGCCATGGCGACTTGCTCCGGGGTTGCAGCGGGGCGGCTGACGAACTGCTGCCCACGACGGACCGGCAATCGCCCAGGGTTGTTAGCGTTATCCTGCCTCATGGCAATAGGGCCGGCCTTTGATTGACCGGCCCCGCCTTCTCAGTTTTTCAACTTCAGCGTTTCAGCCGAAATGCCGGAACCGTCCGGCTTGTCCTTCTCGGCTTCGACAATCTTGGCGTCAGCCTTGGTCTGCTTCTTGACCTCGGCAGGGGTGATGTCCTCCGCCCAGCTGCAATTGGACAGATCCTCGTCGGTCGAGAACACCTCGTCTGCTTTGACGTAGCGGGATTCTGCCGACAGAAAGCCGTCAGCGGTTGCGCGATAGGTGGTGCGGCTCACGAACGGCCTCCATAGCTGTAGTTGGTCTGACGGGCCATGACGAGGCCGGCAGTGATCTTGCCCGTGGTGGGCGCGGTCCCGGTGATGTCGTAGAACAGGCGGACATACCGGACGTTGGTGCCCTCAGGCAGTTCGTCGATCACCTTCACCTGATGACCAGCAACGAGCGTCGCGAGCGGGATCTGGCGCCCGCTTTCGATGGTTTCCCAGGTGGCGTTGTCGGCAGAGGTCTGCACCTGCACCTGCAACGACGTGATGTTGTTGAATGCCTCCGTCACCAGAATGGCGAGGGGGACGCACGAGGCACGTCCGACATCCTTCTGTATGGGAGAACCGCCGAGCGGCGAACCCGTGGCAATCAGATCGATCGTATTGGTCGATGCCGCATCGGCGGTGATCGCCTGATTGTCGCTGAGCAGGAGCGTATTGTCGAAGATCATGGAATTATCCTCTGTTCAGCGTTCAGACGACGCGGGTTTCGGTGTTCAGCAGGGAATCCGTCTCGCGGATCGGCAGCCCGCGCCAGGTGCGGACTTCCTCGCCCTGGAGTTCCATGCGACCAAGCGTGAGGGCGTTGTTGAGGTTCGCATTGGTGGCCTCGGCGTCGAGCCCCTGCATCATCTGCCGGTTCATGTAGATCACCGTGCGACCCGGACTCGCTTCGCCGGGCTTTTCCATTTTGAAGGCGCGACGACCTTGGAGGGCGTAGTATGCCTTGCTCATCAGCTTGTTGAGACTGACAGTGCCCGCCGCCACGTCGGACACGTCGATGTTGGCGACGCGGGCATTGTAGCGCCAGTCCTTGACGGTCAGACCGATGTACTGGCGGAAAATGCGCTCCAGCACATAGTAAGGGTTCATGTTGCCATCGGGGACGCGCTGCTTGCCCATATCCTCGGTCTGGAGGCCGGCAGGCACGTTCTTGGGCACGATGATGCTGGTCTGCGCATCGCCGTGCGTGACGAACACGATCGAGGCATTGTCCGCGCCGGTGCCACCGCCGTCGATGACGTTCGGGTTCGCCAGCGTGTTGTAGCGGGCGAACAGGCCATGGAACTGCTTGGGGCTGACAGCGACGTTGGAGTACCAGATCGCGCTGCCGATGGCCTGCGAAAAGCTTTCCATGAAGCCCAGCGATTCCATCGCGCGTAGCTTGGCCGAGTTCTCCGGCTCCAGATCTACGAGGCGCGTGTCGATCGCGTCCAGGCCCTCCAGGAAGCCGGTCGTGTCTTCGACGCTGGTGTAGCCGCTCTTGCTCTGCGGAATGCCCTGATAGAGCGCGCCCCAGGTTACAGCGGGAAGGCCGGTGCGCATGGAAACCATGTGCGATGAGCCCTTGTTCGCCTTGATCACGTTGGCGTCAGCGTAGAACGGCTCGAGAGAGTTCAGAACCTCGATGATGCCGCCTTCCGCCGTATCGCGAACGGCTGCGACATCCAGCAGGTTGAGGAACGTATTGCCGATAATGGCCATGGGTTAAACCCCCTTTGCTTCAGATGGGTAGAGCCGCTCGTGGAGAGGCTTGGGCGCGGTAGATCCGCCCGCATTGGCGCGGACAAAGCCGTCTTCGGACAGCATCTCGCCTACGGAGCGCATCAAGCGCACCATCTCGGGATGATTGCCAAAGCCGGTTTCGGTGAGCAGCTTGCGGAAGTCGGACCCTTCGGGATGGCCGAAGTGATCCAGTGCCTTCGCGGCAAGGTGCACTGTCTCGTCTAGCTTGCCGCCGCCGATCTCGGGATCAGCCTTGGTTGCAGCAAACCATTCGGATTTTTGCTGAGCGTGGCCGTCAACCAGTTCCTTCAGGGTGGCGGCACGTGTTTCGGTTTCTACCTTTTCGCGGAATTGGGCCGCGACGGGCATCAGCTTGTTGGCCTGCTCGTTCGATAGATTCAGATCTTTGAATACGGGTTCGGCCATCTCAATGGCGGCGGCGTCCAGTTCCAGACCATCAACCGACAGCTCGTACTTTTCCGGCACGACGTGGGCAGGCTCATCACCTTTCGCGGCCTCACCTTCGCCCTCTGGCTGGGCCTCTACCGAGCCGCCGAGGAGCGTTGTTTCTTCTTCACCGGACGCTGGCGCAGCAGCTTCGACGGCTTGCGTGTCGGACGCGGGCGATTGTTCGACGGGCGCTGCAACGGGCGTCGCCTCAGTCGGACTCGTCGAGGTCACTGTATCGCTGGATGTCTCGGCTTCGGGCGGCACTCTTCTTCTCCTTGGGGGCTGTCACTGCTGTCTGGATCACTGAGTTGAGGGTCACGAGCGCACTGGGATCGGCGTTGCGGACGTCCTCAGACTGACCGAGGTGGGCCATCTGCAGTATTTCGAACCCCAGGCTGCGGCGTCCCTCTGCAAAGCTGAGGTCACGCGGTGTCTGCCCATGAGCAGGACCTTCTTGGCTCAAGATGCCGGCTCGTTGAATCGCGGCGAAAACGAAGCGGCGAAAGTCAGGCTGGCTAAGCAGCAACTCGACTTCGGAGGGCGTGAGGTCGGCCATCAGTTGCCCAACAGCGTGTCGAGCGCGGGCCTGCCGCCTACGTCGGTTTCGGAAAGCAGGCGGGCGGCATCTGCGCCTTGCTGCAGGGCAGGGGCCATCTGTGCCGCCTGCGCCATCTGCTGCTGCTGAGCGCGGCCTTGGCGGATCTGGTCCACCTGGCCCTTATCGCGCATGATCTTGGCCGGGACGCCGAGGCGGTCGAAATACTCCCGCGCCGTCTCGTCGGTGTCCACGTTGTCCATGATGTCGGGCGCAGCGGCAGCGAGATTGCCGACGAACCCAAGGCCGCGTTCGATCTGGCCGACGCCAACGGCCCGCTGCATCTGCGTGAGGATCGAGACGAACTCGACATCGATACGCGCGCCGGGTATCTCAGCCAATGCAGGCGGCGGCGGGGGAAGGAGATTGCCGCGCGACATGATGCCGAACACGCGGTCAATGACGACCTCAAGTTTTTCGTTGCTCACACGCTCGATCACAGGGCCAAGCTGGGTCAGCTTCTCCTCGTTGCGGCTTGCGATTTCTTCCATGTTGCGGGGCTGGATCCCGCGCATGTTGGTGATGGCATTGAACAAGTCCGCGAACGAAAGCCCGTCAATCTGCTGCTTGCACTTGTCGATTTCGCCACCGATCGCTGCGACGGCTTGGTAGGGTATCTGGTAGGCCGGCATCGCCACATTCTGGTCGATGCTGCCGACGCTCACCGTGCGACCCGGCTCACCGGTCAGGCGGACACCCGCCTTCACCAGCATTTCAGGCTTCACCATCTTGTCGATGGCTTCATTTCGGCGCTTGGACTGCATCTGCAATTCGCGCAGGGCCGGCAGCGCCTCCATGCCGGGAGACACGCCGTAGGTATCGCCGCCCACTACGTCCCAGCGCGGTGCCCAGAACGGTTGCTCGTTGTAGCCCCTGACTCGCATTACCCGGTCAGCATCATCGCCATCGAACCAGTAGACCGAGCGCCAGGACTTGGAGCCGGCGCGCTGCGGATTATGATCCGGATTGGGCTCGATCAGATTGTAGAAGGTGAAAACCTCGTCACCACGTGATCCATCAAAGGCATCGCGGATCATGCGGGGAGCGTCATTGCCGAACGTCTGCACAACCTGGCGCGCGGTCATGGCGCATTCTCGGGCTAGCGTATCGGGCACCAAGGCGTCGGAAAGTCCGATCCAGTATTCGCCAGCGGTAAGTGAATGGCAGACAGCACCTTCGCCGGCATGCTCGACCATGACGCACGCCTCAGTCCCGAACAGGCCCATTTCGCCATATCCGGCCTTCGCAGCGCCGTAGAAGTTGGTGCGGGCCAGAAATGAGTAGATCGCCTTGTCGCAATCCGACAGCCAGGCGCGCGCACCCGGTTCGTTGTTCAACTCCTCGTCGCCCAGCTTGAGCGTGAACCAAGGCCGTGACGCGGACGTGAGGCCCGATGTCATGCCGTTGGTAAGAGTGCGGAATGCCTCGATGCCGTGCGGATCGAACAGCTTGGCATTTCGGATGCGCCGCGTCGTGCCCCTGTTGGTTTCCGTGGATAGGAAGCGCGTGCGAGCAGGCTGGGCAAAGCGCGCGATGTCGCGCCACTCGGCCTCGTAATCCGTGCGGATATTCCTGAGGGCCGTCAGACGTTGCCGGCAGTGATCGCGCAAAGCCTTCATCAGCCGAGCGTGGGCGAGCCCGTGGCGGCAGGCGTCAGCACACCTTGCGGCGATGTCATCATCCCGGCGAGGATGGCCTTGCGCCGGTTGTTCGTGGTCGCGCCCTGCGGAGCCCCGGAGTCAGGCAGCTTGACAGCCTGCCGCTCGGGGACGGTCGGAACGTCGGGGGTGCTGCAGATGGTCGCCTCCTGTAATCAGGAGGCTTTTGCGCTTAGTTAGTCAGGGGTTGAATCGCGCTTGTCTTTGCCTGTTAGCGGGTCGCGCTCGGCCATACCCCAGCGCCAACCCTCCTGCTTATCGATGCAACGCTTGATGGCGCCAGGATATATGTCGCATAGACAGTATCCAGCCTGCTTGCACGTCGCTCCATCAGGCCGAGGAGGCTGAGGGCAGTAGTTTGGCCTGCAAATCGGGTGGTCAATCATGTTCTTTCACCCAGCGGATGGCGCTAACAGTCTCGGTGCCAAAGTCATACGTGCCAAATGGCGTGTCGCGCAGATCGGTAATGGTGGTGACTTCTGCCTCTGCGATCAAACCTAGGCGGGGCATGGCAGCAATGCGGCGTGTCTCGGTGTGGATTTCAGGGGGCAATCACAATTCCTCATACCGATCGCGCGCCCGCTCCGGTGGCGCTGGACATGCCGGCATAGCAGCGCCGCCCGTGTCGTCGAAGCGTTTGCGCAGACCGGGCAGGTTGTTGCTGATCCATATCCGTTCATAGCCTAGCGCGGGGAGAGTGGCGAGCCAGGTTTGGAAGGGGGCGTCAGTCAAGTTCGCCATACCTGTTCCCTCCATTTCCGTAGTTTATCGGATCAAGATACCCTGGTAATTGTCGGGGCATGATCGGCTCGGCGAATGTAACGGCCAGCGCGTCGCCATCGTCCGGTGACGACAGGCCGCGCTTTTTCATGTCCTGTTTGCGCTCCAACGCCACCGCCTGCTTTTCATCGAACGAATAGAGCGGCCCGACCAGATCATCGCGCAGCTTGTCGCCAGTGGGGATTGCACCGGTCCGCAGCCAGGCGCGCATCTGCGTCCATATCTGGGCGCGCTTGTTTTTGGTGCGGATTGTGACGCCGGGCTCCAGTTCCGCGTCGCGCCCTTCACCGCCGAACCACACTTCCATGACCGGCGTGTCAGGCAGCAACTGGCGCAGACGATCGATCACTGCGCCACCGATGTTGCCAGCGTCCACGAGGATCGCGTCAGGATGCTCCTTCTGCGCTTCAAGAGCCACGTCAGCGGCCAGCGTCATCGCGTCCATCTTGCTCCAGCGCTTCCAAGGCCTGGACTTCGCATCACGCCCGCAGCGCTTGGCCAGCACGCTTTCGTCATCGCCAAACCGGGCGCAGTCCAGCCCATAGATCAGCGGATCGGACCCAAGCCCAATGCCGACCTCTCGCAACTGCGCCGCCTCGACGAGATCGTAGCCGATGAACTGCATAGACGACGCCGACGGGAACATGCCCCGCACGCGGACCTTCGCGATGTCGCTATCCTCGCCGTATGTATCGACGATCTCTTGCAGGTATGTCTTGTTCGTGCCCTCGACCGTGCGGCTATCAATCTGGCGGGTTTTCCAGAGATTGCGCTGCTTGCCGAAGCACTCGCGAAATGCGCCTGTGTTGAGCGTTGGGTTACCGAAAGCGAGCCAGATGATCTCGGTGTCGGCATCGGTCAGCGCGCCGAGCGTCACCTCCCACACCTTGTCGGAAATGCCTGAGCCTTCGTCAAACACCACGATCAGCCGTTTGCCCTGGTTGTGCAGGCCGGCGAATGCCTCGGTGTTGTTCTCGCTCCACGTAACCAGATCCGCGCGCCAGCCTTTGTCGCGGCCCGGCATAGTGGAGACGATCGACGTTGCATTGGCCTTGAACCAATCCGCCGTGATGGCGAGCCGGCACCACTTGGCTATCTCGGGAGAGGTCTTGGTGAGCAACTGGCCTTCGGTGTTGGCTGTCACCACGATGCGCGTATCTACGCACGTATCGAGCCCCCACTTGATGAGCATCGCGATCAGCGCAGACTTGCCGATACCGTGGCCGGATGCGACCGCAATACGGCATGGTTGATAGCGCGTTTCAGGATTGGTCAGGTGCGCGCCAATGTCCTGCATCACGTCGCGCTGCCAGTTGCGCGGTCCAGCGTCGGGAAGTTGCGGCGACACCCAAGGGAATGCGTACAGGGCATAGCGGTAGGGATCGTGAGTGAACGATCCTATATCCGATGCCAATTCGCGCTGGAGATCAGCCGCTGTTGCCAATGGCGCGCTCCCGTGCCTTGCCAAGTAGCGCCGCAAGATCCTTAGTCACATCAACCTCAAGCCGATCCTTGAACGCCTGCACGCCAACATGCTTACCGATCAGCTCAATGCGCTTGATGCGGTCGCTGATCTTGATCTTATCGACGATCGAAATATCATCAGCCGAACCCTCGCGCACCGTCTCCACACCTTGGATCAGACCTTGCCGCCAGATGAGAGGCCACTCCTTCACTGGCTTCAGACTACCACCTTCCTCGTACAAATCGGCAAGATCGGCCTGCGCCTCCATAGCAAGGCGCGCCAGTACCCAAGCAGCATCAATGCCGGTCTTTTCGGACCTCGCCGCCTTTTGGGCGCAAACGGCACTCTGGACGTCAACATTCCTCAACAGGCGTTCTGCCTGCGAAGTTGCTGTCTTCGCGCTGTATCCTGCCCGTATGGCGGCCTGTGTGCCATTCAGGTCAATGAGGTACTCGTCAACGAAAGTTTGCTGCTTGGGCGTCAGGCTCATCGCACCAACACCTTGCCACCAGAACGCGACCCAGCCCCACACCCACGCGGTACATGCGCACTCGTCGTCTGGTGGTTGCTCGCTTTCATGGTCCATTCCCCTGTAGCGCAGATTTTGACGGTGCGGAATCGCTGCCAGCGCAACACCTCGATCAGCCCACGTGCTTCCAGCCTGGCAACGATCGTCGGTGCGACGCTCGACGAATTGCATCCGATCATCATTTCCAGATCGAGGTTCGACGGGCAGGGCATCTTGTCGCGCGCCGCCTCACACAACGCGTCGTAGATGATCGTCTCGCTCGGGCTCATCTCCTGCCCGGTCCGCGGATTGAGCGACCGCATATTAGTTCCCCTTGATCGCGCTGATGATCGTGTCGGTAAACACGAGGGCGAGGATGGTGGCGCCGATAATCGTCACAGCGTTCATGCCCCACACCCCCCATCGATCGGATGCATGACCCGGTGGTTGTGTCGTTGGGCTTCCTCATGGCAATCCGGGCAATCGACCTCGTTCCCGCCGAGGTCGAGAATGCGCCCTAAGTCCTGGCACTTGCGACACGCCGGCTCTGCGCGCTTCGGAGTGACTTCCACCGCTTCGGGATACGGCACACGCTCGCCATTCGGCAAAATGCGGGCCGTGTACGAGCCATCCGCATGTGCCCACAGGTAGCCGCGCGTTTCGCCAACGACCTTCCAGCTATCGGGCATCGCGTCTATCTGGTCCTGCGTGTAACCGCCGGCGGCAAGATCGCTCATGACCTTGCGAAAGCGGATCTGGCGATCGTCGAACACCATCGACCTGGCGCGTTCCTGCAATTGCAGAGGGGCATCGTTGCGCTTCCATTCGCCAATGATCCCGAGGCATTCGGCGATGGTCGGAAACCACTCGCAGCGCTCAAGAGCCTTGTCGGTCATGTAGGCGATCTGTTCCGCCGAATAGCCGCCGAGCTTGCCTGAATAGGCGAGGATTAGAAGCTCGCCGCTCAGGTCGTCCGAATTGCGCTTGGGGAGCGCTGCCAGCAGAAGGCGCAGGCATTCGTCGAAGCGATCATCCGAACAAGCTACGAGGGCCGGCAAGGGCGCGTCCGCGATCTTTCGGGCCTGGGCGATCGTCATGGTAGCGGGGCTCACTCGGGCCACCGTCAAGTCCCATTTTTCGGTCAAGCGCAGCGATTGCTCCGTCTTTGGGCTTTCCGCCATTTCGGGCAGGATGCGATCCAACGTTGTTCCGAGAGTTTCCATTTCCGCCATTCCACTTCCTGCTATTCAAAACCCACGTTGACCACGCATCCTGCCAATCGACGAACCTTGAGCCTTTCCCGCGATGATGGACGGTGAAATGCTCAAGTTGATCCTCGAACTCGCCCGGCGGCCAAGCCTGCATCACGGCATGCGATTTCGTCTCAGGTCCGAAGGGGTGGGGTCTCCAGTCTCCCGCAAGCGCATGCGCCCGCTTGTGTGTATTTCCCTTATCTTGTTCCCTTGTTCCCTTGTTCTTATTTGTCCCGCTGTTGTCCCGCTGTTGTCCCGGCCTTGTCCCACTTTTCGCATCGTCGTTGTCCCGCTCCACATCGCCGAATGACTGATATCTGTCGTAGTTACAGATACTTATGATGCTCTGTCCTTGTCCCGCTACATGCCCCGCTGTTGTCCCGATTTTTGAACGCGTTTCGATCATGCCTTCATCACGCAAATCCGAGAGGAAGCGGTCCACCCGGCTTTTCGACCAGCCCCAGTTGTCGGCCAAAAAGCGGACGGAGAACGTCAGGTCGCCACGGTCGATCTCAACCATCGTGCCCTTGATGCGGGTACGCGTAGGCTTCCACGCGGCATTGGCGATCAGCCAGAACCACGCGCGAAACCGATCCGCGTCCTTCAAAAGGGGGTGGTCAAGCGCACCTCGATCCATGGCGATGAAACCCGTCACAGGACGATCTCAACCTTGCCAGGGGCCTCAGGCTCGCAGAACTGATACGACGGCAGAAACCGGCGATCGTTCACGCCCAGCGCGTCGGCAATGCCGTCCAGGATGGGCTTTAGGCGGTTGGGGAAGTTAGCGCGGTCGCTGCGGCGATTGGGCGGCGTGAAGCGGATGGTGACGGGTATGTCGCCTGCATCGGCGCACTGGTACGCAGACCCCTGACGCGCGCCTATGGTGGCAGCGTGTGCCCATGCGCGCCACTTCTTCGTCTCAGCTGCTTTCGTGCGCCAGTGCCCTTTGGCATGGCCTGACAGCGACGAGGGAGGAAAGGGCAGCGTGACCATCACAGCGCCGGCCACTCCACAGGCGGCAAACCCATGTCGGCACGCATCTGATCGGCAACGGCGCGGATCTTCGCCCGGCGCTGCTGATGCCCGATCTTAGCGAGGGCCTCGCCGGGATTAACCGGCCCCGGCTTGCGGTTGAACAGCCAACCCATCAGTCGAGCCCCAGAGCCGACTTGTACGTCTCCAGTTCCATTTCCATCTGGCGGCGATCGTCGGGCTTCATCTTGCGCAGCTTGACGACGGCGCGCATCATCTTTGGGTCGTAACCAACTGCCTTGGCTTCGCGGTATACGTCCAGAATGTCGTCGCTGATGCCCTTCTTTTCCTCTTCGAGGCGTTCGACGCGCTCGATCAACAGGCGCAGGCGGTCGTCGGTGTTGGCGGTCATCACCAGATCCCTTTGTTAGAAATGAAAGGTATGTCGTCGAAATCGTCAGCATGATCAGTCGGAAACGAGTTCTTCGGCCCGCTGCCCCAGCTATCGGAGGCGCCACGCGAGCCATCCGGTTCACGACGCTGGCCGCCATCCTGGCCGCCCTTGGGGCCATCCAGCATAACCAACTTCGCATCGAAGCCGTTCAGAACGATCTCGGTAGAGTACCTATCGTTCCCGTTCTGGTCTTGCCATTTGCGGGTCGAGAGCTTGCCCGAAATGAAGACTTTTGAACCCTTGCGAAGGTAACGCTCAGCGACGCCGACGAGACCATCATTGAAGATCGCAACGCTGACCCACTCCGTCTTTTCCTTGGAGTTGCCCTCGCGATCCTTCCACTTCTCGGTGCAAGCGAGGCGAAGGTTCGCGACCCGGCCGCCATTCTGAAAGGACTTCACTTCCACGTCGGCGCCAAGGTTTCCTATGAACTGGCACTGGTTGAGACTGGACATCATGCGGCCCTTTCGATGTTGGATTGGGCAGCCTTGAGGGCGGCAAGAAAATCAGAGGAGCCGGTCGCCATGCTGGCCTCGCTCTTGTCAGTGTCGCAGCCGCTAAAGTCGTTGCGAGCTTTCACGGCTCTGCGCGCAGGAGGCGCAGGCACTATCACCGATGGTTTTGGCAGCTCGACGGTCGGGCTGATCCGATCGCCGGCAAACGGTTGGACGTTGGACACCGCCGTGCGCAGACGCTTTAGGAACGCGCGGTATCGCGGTTCTTCATGCGCCGTGATGATGGCCTTCGACAGCCCGTGAATGATCGTCGAATGATCGCGACCAAGTGCGCGCCCGATAGCGGGATAGCTTTTGCCGGACTCCCGCGCGATCATGTAGCAGGCGTTGCGAACGCGAACGACGCGCGCCACGCGGGACTTGCTCATGATTTCCTGACGCGACACGCCGGAAAGCTCAGCTGCGATAGTCACAATGTCAGCTATGCGGACCATCACGCAGCCCTCACCAAACCGGCAAGCTGCGTCCCACGCGCCACCATGCGAACACCGACAGTGCGCAGGTTCTTGCGCTCATCATCGTCGAACACGCCATCCATGGCCGCGCGCACGATGCAGGCATTGTCATCCGTGTTGGCGATGGCGAGCGCGCCGGGATCCGGCTCATTGGTGGGCAGGTCAAATGCGCCCAAGCCGGCGATGGCCAGCACCTGGCTAGTGAAGTCCGCGCCCAGGAACGTGAACAAGGAGAACATCGCTTCGGGCTGCAGGCGGCGATGATCGGGGTCATCCGCAGGAAGCATAGCCGCCTCGATCACGCGATCTTTGATGCCAGTCCCGTTGGATAGCTGCTTGACGCTGTAATGCCGGCCACGGCCAACGTAGAGGCGCAGGGCGTTGCGCAATGCGTCGTTTGCTGCACTGCGGGAAACGAGCATAGGGAAGTTCACGGACTCGGGGCCTGTCATCGGGCTACCTCGGCTGCATGAGTTACAGATTGTTCATCGAAAGGAGTTCCCGCCCGGCGCACAGGAGGAGGGGCTTGCCGGGCGGGCACGGCGGATGCGCCGCCGTTGGTGTGACCCGCATATGCGTGGTCGGTGTGGTCGCAGAGGGGGCGGTGGCACTGGGCGCAGAGCATGGTTCAGCCAGCCTTCTTGACGACACGCAGCATGACCGTGGGCACGTTGGTGCCTGCCTCGGCAAAGCTCGCGACCGGCAAATCACGCCATTCACCCGACAAGACGCCGTGGTCGTACCGAGCGGTAGCCGGGAGTATGGAAACGAGTGTGCCGCCTGGTTTCAGAAAGCGAAGGGCATGTTCGACGTGCTTGACGTAGTGCTTTCCGTAAAATGGAGGGTTCATCACCACAGCGTCGAACTCGGGTGTGGCTGGATGCTCCAGAAAGTTTGCGGTCAAAACTGCATGCCCCTTGCCACGGGCTTCGGAAGCACGGGCAGGGTGATATTCAATCCCGAAAGCGCTGTGTCCATGCGCGCGCAGCGCATCGAGAATACGACCGTCGCCGCAAGATGGCTCCAGAACGCGTTTGACAGGCATCGTCGATCGCCCGCCGCTGTAGTGGGCTGGGTTGGGTATGCCTGCAAATTCAATGGCCGCTTCCGTTACCTCGACCGGGGTCCAGTAAAACTGGAGATCCTTGGAAACGGCGGTGCTGGCGCTAGGCTTGACGTTATCAGCCTCTGCGTCGGGCAGCACCTCGCCATAGAACTCGGCAAGGGCCTTGTTGATGTCGATCAGCGCCCACTTGTCGAAGAAAACATGAGCATTGCCATTGGCGAATTTGCGGATTGTCAGACCACGATCGACGGTCGCAAATTCCTCAACCTTGCCATAGCGGTCCGTACTCGAGTAGTTCCGGCCATCAAGCACAGCATCGTCACCGCGACGGTTAGCGAGGTCGATCGCACTCCACTCTTTCCACTCGAACGCCGGCTGATTGCGCAAAGCGGCAAGCGCATTCACCATATCCTCGAACCGCTTGCGCCCCCAATCACTGGTATATTCGCCGAAGCCGCTAAGGATGACGCGCTTGGGCAATCCCTTGACGCCGATGCGAACCTTGCTGTGGCTCTTGTATGCGGGGTCAAGGTCGACAAAAGCCTCGGCCAGGCCCTTCAGGATATGGAAGCGCGGGCGGATAAGGTAATCGCCAAACGTGGCCTTCGTGTTCTCCATCGTCAGCGGCGGCGGACTTGCCAGCGCTTGGTCAAAGAGCTTTTTGTCTTTAGCGCTGGCAATGCTGTCGATCTGGAGGCGGTTGTAAACAGCCCGCCAACCAGACTTGAGCAAGTTGTTACGCAAGCTGCGCGCGTTCAGGTACGACTTGGAGCCTACAGGTTCGACATAGACACCCTGAACAGTGGCACACATGCCGAGACGATCATACGCTTGGTCGAATTGCGAAATCGCTTCCTCAATCGCAGCGTCTTTAGCAGCGTACTCGTCGATGATGTCCGCCACAGTAGTGGGGAGAGCCAGCGCCCCCATCTACCCCACCCCCAAAGCCGCAGCCCGAAGCGCGACGAACGCACAGAGCAGGATGTTGGACAGGGGGATGGCGTGGGCGAGGAGGGCGCGCATTTAGTAGCCCATCCATTCTTCGGGCGAGCAGTTGCAGCCAGGATAGCGGGCGCGACATTTCGCACACCGCCCGGCCATGTCGCAGCACGGCCCCTCCAGACGCGCGCACGGGGAGACACTGCAACACCTGTTCATGGTGGCGGCGAGATCGCGCATCAAGGCATCCTGCCAGCGCGCCAGATCAGCCCCCGCAGCTTGATAAAGGGCCACCCGAGCCGTGCTGGCTTTCTTTTTCCCCAGCGGCGCAGCGAGAGCCAGAACGCGATCATCTGGCAGCGCTGCGAGAATGCCCTTAATGCTCGCCTTGAGGTTGCTGACACGGGCAGCGCGTTCTTTTGCGGTCACCTTTCGGGCGTGCGCCTGCTCGATTTTGTACGCGTCGATCTGCGCGTCAATGTTGCCGCGCTTCGCCAACGGGATGTTGAGCTGCCCGTGATCCATCACGCCGCTCCCCCGGTGGTGCGGGTGGGGGTGCGAAATGCCGATATACGAACGCTCGGACGAAAGGTATGATCAGTCCATGTCGATCCTGCGCAAACTGCTCGCCCACTTCCGAAACCCGCCGCCGTGGTATTGCCGCTACGGCGACGCGCGGTGTGTGCATGAAGCGCCGTGCGACGAGTGCCGGGCTGACAAGCACTGGTGATCTGAGGGGCGGTCATGCTGCGTCCTGCCGCAGATCGGCGGGGAGCAACTTCTCAGTCGTGATTTCTTTGCCGCCCTCTTTTGCTGCGGCAATTACGTCCGGCCATTTTGCAAGCGGAATCCTGTTTCTGTCGAACCAGCCTTGCACAGTGGTGTGGCTGTTATGACCCAGCTTACGGGCCAAGGCGCGAATGCCGCCGAGGTCGGCTATAATGGCTTGATGGTTCATACGCATGGTGTACACAGCGTGTGTACGCCAGTCAACGTGGAAAGTGTACCGCCTGCTCGCGATAATGCGGACATGGCAAACGTACGCACCACAGGTGAGATAATATCCGAATTCGTGAAGCGCGCGGGTATGTCGATGCGCACTTTTGCGGCAGCGTGCGGCTACAAGGCTGCCTCTGGCGTGCAGCGCTATATGGACCCCGAATTTGACGCACGCCTCAGCTTAACTGTCGCTGAGAAGATAGCTGGCGCCCTAGAAGGTAAGGGCAGTCCAGCGATCACGCGCGACGATGTTTTTGCGTTGGCAGGTCTGCCGCCGGCCAATGCCGTGCCTGTTCAATACGAAGGGGCATCTATGGAGCGCATGAAGCAGGACGTGCCGATCCTTGGGACGGCGCTAGGCGCCGACCGCATCGAGGATAGCCTATCTATCGAGCAGACCGCTTTATATGATCATGAAATCATAGGATACGCCAAGCGTCCCGTAATCCTTGACGGACGCCCGGACGTTTACGGCATCTATGTCCAAGGATCATCAATGTTTCCGGCGTTCGAGGACGGCCAGATTGTGTTCGCGGAAACGACACGACCGCCGCGCATCGGGGACAATGTGATCGTCTACCTGCGCAAAAACGGCGAGGGCCAAGATGGTGACGATGGTGAAAGCGCTCGCACGGTGTTGGTGAAGCGCCTGGTGCGCCGATCCGGTTCATATGTTGAGCTGGAGCAATACAGGCCGGGGCTGACGTTTCAGATCGACGCCAAGGAAGTGCTAAAAATTCACCGCGTCCTAAGCATGAATGATCTCCTGTCTTGATGCGAGAGCTAAAGGATACGGGCGGTTTTACGTGATGATTGCGTGTACGCAAAATATGTAAAATAGCCCTTGACCGTACGTACACAACGTGTGTACATCTACCTCCAACAGCAGCCCCACCGGCGCTGCTCGGAGGTCAGTTCAGTGCAGATCACCCGCATCACCGCAGCACCATGGCACGAGGCTCCCGAAGCCCGCGCCTTGCTTGCGAGCATCGACGTTTCCGACCTGTCTTTGCACCGCCCGATCGTGGTCATGGGCGACGATTGCCTGCACTACACTGGCGATGCCGTTGAGCGCTTGCAGGACATGCGCCGCGACCTGATCGACGGCCTGTTTGGCTGCACGTACCGCGAAGCCGAGGCATCCGGGCGCGCACATGATTACCTCGACTTCGAGGCGACCCAGCCCCGCGCAGATGATGTTCTGGCGGACGTGTTCGGCTGCCCCATGCGCTTCGGCAACATCGACCCTTACGACGCCACCCGGCTGATGCGTCATTACGGGAGGCTGGCGGCGTGATGTACGCCGAGCAAGCCTATTTCGACGGCGTTCCGGTGCAGCACTGCGCGGACTGGCAAGAGCGGAACCGCCTGAAAGCCATCAACCAGCGTTGCCACGAAACGGCGCGGCGCGGTCAGACTTTTCACACATTCGCAGAAGGACGCACCTCATGACGGACGCGCAGAATAGCGGGGTCGAGTTGCTGCCGTGTCCTTGCTGTGGGTCTGGGCCCGCAAAGGCGCCCGGTCGCTTCACGCAGGCATCGTTCAGCGGCGTGGAAGTCATGAACGAGATCTACAGCCCATATGTTTGGTGCGGCACTTGCTGCCTCAGAACTCGGGAATGTGACAGCAAAGCCGAAGCCATCATCGCATGGAACACCCGCGTCCCCACGCCCTCGGACCATGCGGGGTGGCAGGACGCGCTGACAGGCTGCGTTGGCATCGAAAGCAACGGTGGGAATGGCGGCCATCCTTGGGTTCGCGTGTCCTTCACCGAGCCGGGTCAAGAAGTCGCTCTGCATTATTCATTGCTGGCCGAACTTATCCCCACCCCGCCCATCCTCACCGCTGGCTCGGGAGAAGGGGCGTGAGCGAACAGATGCCGCCTGATTGGGCGATTGAGCGGGCTTGCACTGCATCAGGGCACAGCAAGCATCACCGGGACTCGGCCAAGGCTCAGCCTAAACAAAACCCAACGATCATCGCCTTCGCCCACTACATCGCCCAGCACGAAGACGCGCCGGTTGATCCGCTGCAAGAGTGCTTGCGCGAGACTTACGGCGCTGCGGCTCCTGAGTCCGTCTCGGCTTTCCGTGCCGCTCTTGGAAAGCATGGCCTCGAAATCCGCGAGGCGGCGCAATGATCCGCCATTCCTCTCTCCACACCACGCGCCCACCGATGACCGAGGCACGCAGGCAGCATGTATTCGGTGCCCTGCGCCCCATGGACCCACCCGTAACCCTGCGCGGCAAATACGCAGCGATGCGGGCCGAGGAAGCGCGTCTCGCTGCCGAAGATGGCGATGCGTCGGAGCCTCATCCGCTGTTCGGGGTGATCATCGCGGCGGGGCTGTTTGGGGTGCTGATCATCGGCGTGCTTGCCGCAGCTATTATGATTGGAGGTTGATGTGAGCGTTACCCTTTATCGCGAGATCGACGCCCTCGGTGGCGCTGCGGATACCTCGACGCCGTACAACAACGCCCACGACGAGGGATACAGCGCGGCTTTGAGTGACGTGCTGGTTATCCTCAGTAAGCGCGGGTTCTCGGAGGCGGAGGACGCGCAGCCCGAAGCCCTGATCGCCCTTGCTCACCAGTACCGCAGCGACATGCTCTATCCGCCAGCGGCTGACAGCCGGGTGCGCCGGATTGAAGCGATTGATGCGGTTCTTTTTCCAGGACGCAAATCATGACCCATCGCGGCTCATTCACTACCACCCTTATGTGGCACGACAGCCGTGGCAGCGAGATCGAAGCTGTCGTGCGCGTCACCTATGTTGGTCGCCCTGGCTCACCCCAGACCATGACAGACCCGGAAGATCCAGCGTCGGTCGAGATCATCAACATCGCTCCCGCCGACAAGAGCATCTCCGTTCCACAATCCTTTTACGAGGACGAAGAACTGATGGGCGAGTGTTTTGACGACTGGCGAAACGATGAGGAAGAAGCCGCTGAATGGCGCGCTCAATCCCGCCGCGACCAGTTGATGGGAGGCTTCTGATGGACCGCCCCCTCCACCTCGTGTGCCTGGCGATCACCGCGGTTCTTGTCCTCGCGATCTTTGTTGCGCCGCCTGAGCGCCAGACCATCCATGCAGAAAGGAAAGTGCCGTGAACGCTCTCGTCCAAGTTCCAACGAACGGCCATGAGTTTCGCCAGTCCACGGACGCGGCCGGACTCTGCGGCGCGATTGTCAAGCAGACCGCCAAGAAAATTCAGGGTCGTGGTTACGTCACTGTCGAAGGCTGGCAGGCGATCGCAATTGCGCACGGTTGCGCAGCGTCCGCGCTCAATGTCGAACGCGTCAACGACGAAGGCATGTCCGGCTTTAAGTGCGTCGCCGTGGTGCGTCGCATGGATGACGGCAGGGAAATTGCCCAAGCAGAGGGTTTCCTCGGTGATGACGAGAACGTCTGGTCCAAGCGCCCGGTCTACGCTCGACGCGCTATGGTGCAGACGCGCGCGATTTCGCGCGCCTGCAGATCGGCTTTCGCGCACGTCGTAGTGATGATCGACGCCGGCCTGTCCACGACCCCGGCCGAGGAAGTGCCGGAAGGCGGATTCGTGGAGGCGCAATACACCGAGGTCCGGGAATCGGCCCGGCAACAGCAGTCAAAGCGACAGCCCGCCACCGACGAAGGCATGCCGGCTGCAGCTTGGGCGAAACTGATCCAGTTGATTGAGGCTACCAACGCCGACACTGGAAAGATGCTCAAGCACTTCAATGTGGCGGATCTGAAAAAGCTCTCCCCAGCACAATACGATCAGGCAGTTGGCAAGCTCCAGAACGATCTGGCGGCCATGGCGAAAGCCAAAACCAACCAGGCTGGCGAAGCACAATCCGACACCACAGCCGGCGAGTTCGACAACCTCGACGCCGCTTCGATCCCCTACTGAAAGGGCCCCGAACTATGCTCTACAAATCCAGCAAGGGCGACAAAGATATCGCCACCATGCCTCTGTCCTACGCGAAAAACGCCTTAAACAAGCTGACGCGCACCGAGCCAGAACGCATTGCCGAGATTGAAGCGCTCCAGGCGCACGTCGATAAGCTCACTGCCGAGGCAACGGAGGTCGCGCTTAATCCGCCGGCACCGCGCCCGGCCGTGATTGGCGACAACAACCCGCCACCCGACGAACAGGTTTCGGTTGATCCACAGTGGGCTGCCGTAAAGCTTCACCTCGACGACCTGCTGAGCGAGGCCCGCAACTGGGCGGACGGCGCGCAGATCACCACGCAGGGCCAGGCCGATGCCGTGGGCACCCTTCGCCAGCAGCTTCAGGACGGCATGAAGCTGGCCGACGAAGCGCGCATCGCGGAGAAGAAGCCGTTCGACGAGAAGATCGACGAAATCCAGACCCGCTACAACGCCTACATCGCCCCGCTCAAGAACAAGGTGCCGGGCACCGCAAGCAAGGCGGTATCGGCGCTGGGCAATGCCCTGACGGTCTGGCTCAACAAGCTGGAAGCCGAGAAGCGCGAGCGCGAACGCGTCGCCAAAGAAAAGGCGGATGAGATCGCCGCCGCCGCGATCGAGGCACACAAGGAAGCCGCGGCATCCAGCGACCTCGACGCGATCGACGAAGCCGCCGAACTTATGGCCGCTTCCGACCAGGCCGCCAAGACGCTCCGCTCGGTCGAGCGCGAGAAGGTGCAGGCCTTTGGCGAGAACCGGGCAATCGGCATGCGCTCGTACTGGAAGGCAGTTCCGGTCGAAGGCGAGGGTGGTAAGGCCCTGGTCCATTATGCCAAGCGCCAGCCCGACCGGGTGAAGGCTTTCCTGCAGCAGATGGCCGACGAAGACGTGCGCGCCGGCATCCGCGCCATCCCCGGCTTCACCGTCAACGAAGAACGAAAGGTCGCCTGACATGGCCGGCAGCGTCAACAAGGTCATCATCGTCGGCAATCTGGGCGCTGACCCGGAGGTCAAGTCGTTCCAGAACGGCGGGCGCATTTGCAACCTGCGCATAGCTACGTCGGAAAGCTGGAAAGACCGAGCTACCGGGGAGAAGAAGGAGCGCACCGAGTGGCACTCCGTCACCATCAACAGCGACGGCCTGGTCGGCGTGGCCGAACGCTTCCTGCGCAAGGGCTCCAAGGTCTACATCGAAGGCCAACTACGCACCCGCAAGTGGCAGGATCAGACCGGCAATGACCGCTATACCACTGAAGTTTCCGTAGGCGGGGTCGGCGGCGTGCTGACCATGCTGGACGGCGCGCAGGGGAGCGAAGGCCGAAACGGGAATTCCCGTAACGACGACAAGGAAGTTTTCAACAGCAACAAAGGTGGCTGGCAAGACGGCAACAGCAATGCTGGCAGCGACTGGGGCGACCTTGATGACGAGATCCCCCTGTGATGGCCTTGCCTCGCCGCATCCCCAAGGAGCGCAACCGCTCCGAACGCAGGCGCTCACAAGCGCATTGCACGTTCGTCCGGTCGCATCAGTGCTGCGTGCCGGGCTGCCAGGATATGCCGATTGAGGTTGCGCATGTTCGCGCCGGGTCGGACGCAGGCATGGGCCGGAAACCTTCGGACTGGTTCACCGTCAGCCTTTGCCGGGGGCACCATTCGGAGCAGCATCGCATCGGGGAAGGTCCCTTCGGTCGCGTCCATGGCATCGATCTGCATACGCTCGCTGCCGAGTTCGCCGCCGCCAGCCCAAAGGCAGCGGAAATCCGTCTCCAGCAGAGAGGGCGCGCACGATGAACGGCCAGACCATCATCCTGTCGAACCCGGCCAACCGGATACGTGCCCATCGCCTGATCGAAGCTGCGCCAGATCGCGCTGTGCTGAACGTGCGGGAGGCGAACCGAAGCAGCGACCAGAACGCGAAGCTTTGGGCCATGCTGTCCGACGTGGCGCGGGCAAAGCCGGGCGGACGGGTGCTGACCACCGAGAACTGGAAGTGCCTGTTCATGAACGCGGCGGGCTTCAACTGCACGTTCGTGCCCGCGCTGGACGGCACTGGCGTCGTGCCGCTGGGTTTCAAATCGAGCCGCCTGAACAAGGCAGAGTTCTCCGATCTGATCGAAGCAATTTACCAATTCGGTGCCCAACATGGCGTCGAGTGGACTGATCCTGCCGAAAGGAAAGCAGCATGACCCCGGCCATCGAACTACAGCAGGCGCTTGATTTGAGGGCGCGTGAGTTGGGGGAAGGGTGATGGAGCAGATCGGCTATTCATTCACTTGTGGCATGATCAGGGCAATTGCTGTCTTTTCCATCGCCTTGCTCGTTTTCACTGCAGCTACCAGACTGACATTTCGGTATTTTAGCATAGGCTACGATGAGACGGACAACAAGGCGACCGGAGAACGGTCGGGCCTCCGCATCTACACCGACCATGCGACTGGCTGCCAATACATTGCCACCAGCAACGGAAATCTGACGCCGCGCATAAATGCGGATGGTGCCCACATCTGCAAGGAGCCGACCCCATGACCACCACCAGCGCGGGGGAGATTGTGGGCGTGACCGAGGGGGATCGGCGGGCGATGATCGCGTACGAATCGCTGTCGGCTATCCCGTTGTCTCCGGGGTTCATCGCGGAAATTTTGGAGGGCCGACACGACGGCATAGGTCGCATCCAGTTAATCGCTCGCCATCGTCTCGCGGCCTTGGAGGATGCGGCGAGGGCTTGTGAACAGCAGGCCCGCGATTTCCTTTCGCCGCAATACGCGACTGGGCAGCCGGCGTCATCGATCAGCGAGCGGTTCGCTTGTTCTGAGTGCGCCACCGCCATCCGCGCCCTCAAATCGCCACCTCCCGCCAGCAGCGAGGAGCCTTCTGTATGAGGGGCACTCTGAAAATCCGCCAGATCGTCGTCGAAACGGACGACGGCGGCTTGCACTGTGTTTCTTTGGATCAGGACCGCTTGGACTTCCTTGTGGCCTTTATCCAGACCCTATCAGAAGGCCCAATCCGCCTCGTCAAGCTGCCGACCGACGTGAAGATGCGGCCTATCAAGGACATGGACCCATGACCGACAAGCAAACCCTGCTCGATCTGGCTGAGCGTTGTGAGGCTGCGATGGGGGCGGATCGGGAGTTGGATGCTCTGATTGCGGCCACCTGTAGATTTTTCCCGCGCTATGTCGGCTACATTTGGAAAGCGGGCCTTCGCGCCAACGTTCCCGAAGTTGGCCGTGTCGAATGTCATACAAAAATCGGCGCGGGCGGGCTACACTATTCCGCCGCGAAGTTCACCGCTTCCCTCGACGCCGCGATGACGCTGGTGCCCGAGGGCTGGAAACTACGCCAGATGGCGTTCAGTGCGCCGTGTGCTGATGACCGCAGCTGGCACCTGAATTTGCACGGGGGCAAAGTCGGAGAACATCACCTTGTCGGTCGCGGCAAAACCCCCGAACTCGCCCTCTGTGCAGCAGCCCTACGCGCTCGGGCGGGAGGTGGGGTGTGAGGGCGCATCCTCCCGATCTCCAGCGCAAGTTCGACAAAAAGCTGGACGAGCGCAAGACCATCCAGTTGTCGCCAGAGGAAATGGACCTCCTCGTCGAATGCGGAGCCTACGACGCGATTGTTAAGGCAGCTCAGGAATTCAGGAAAGCACAATGCCGAGAACGAAGCGCCCGAAGCCGCTCTATCAGCGCGGCCAGTTCTCCCTCTACCCCCGCGCCGGACGCAATCCGGAAATCGTCTGGTACGACGACACCGCAAAGCGCGAACGAAGCGCTAGCGCGGGCACAAGCGATATTGAGCAAGCCAAACTAGCGCTCGATCGCAAATACCTACAGGCGCATGGGGGCCATTACTGCCCTCGTTGTGGACAGGCAACGGATGGGGAAGTCGCAGCCTTGCTGCTGAGCGCGATAACCGATTACATGCTCAAGAATGAGCATCAGGCAGGATATGTCCGATCGACCAAACCTCGCTTGTCAAAGGTCATAGAATACATAGCGGCGACCGATCCCGCCGTCACCGTGCCGGCCGTCACCCCGCAATGGGTCGAGAAGTTCCGCCGCTGGTTGGCCGCGCAGCCTGTCGTCAACAAGGCGGGCGCAATCGTCAGGGATCGCTCGCCAGGCGGGATAGAGGGCTGCGTTCTCCAGTTGGCGGCAGTTATCAACTCTACCACCGGGCATAAGGCGCAGTTTAAGGCCCGTTCGGTCAAGGATCTGGCGCGTTCGCCCGTCTACCGCGCCGACGTCGATACGCTCGCCGCCATGTTTCGGTTCTGCCTCTACCCCGAGGCTAAGCCCAAGCAGAGGTGGTCCGCCAAGGTAGCGCAGGTAATTGTCGAGGGCCGAACCAATCTCCTGCGGTATTTGCGCGCCGCCGTCACCACGTGGGCAAGGCCGGATGCCATCTACGATCTGCGAGCCAAGGGGCAATGGTACAAGGATGCCGGCGTGCTGGCATTGAACAGGCCGGGTCGGGTGCAAACCAAGAAGTACCGCCCATCCATTCCCGTCGCACGCCAGTTTAAGCCGTGGCTAGACGAGGCGATGGAGCGGGAGAACTATCTGCCCGTTAGTACGATTCGCCACACGTGGGATGCCATGCGCACGCATATCGGCCTACCTGGCGAAGCGGAGGCGGGCGAAAAACTGATACGTCGCAGCGTGTCCACGATCTGCCGCCGCTACATCGGAGAGGCGAATTGGGCGCAAGGGGAAATGATGCTCGGCCACCGCAAGGCGAGCATATCGGACATCTACGCGCTACCTGATCCGGCTAATCTTGGGCTCGCGCTGGAAGCAACAGAGCGCCTGATTGACGAGATCGAATCGCGTGTTCCAGGGGCATTTACCGCGTCGTTACCGCGCGATAACGCTATACGCCCTTCGCTGAGGGTGGTATAAAAGCTAAGGTTTCTGCTGGATTTGGTGCTGGAGCGGGTGAAGGGAATCGAACCCTCGTATTCAGCTTGGGAAGCTGCTGCTCTACCATTGAGCTACACCCGCGCGCCGGGGGCCGCATGACATGCAGGGGTGTTCGCGTCAATCGGGTTTGCGGTCGATCAGGCGCTCTTGGCGCTGGTGGGTGGTTGAAACGCCGGTTGGGCGGGTTCAAGATGCGGCGATGAGACAGGAAACCACCATCCTTGCGTTCGATACGACCGGTCGGGGATTCACCGATGTTACCCGCGCCGTTGCCAGATGGCTGGACGATACCGGTATCGCGGAAGGACTGCTGACGTTGCTGTGCCGCCATACCTCCGCCTCGCTGGTGATCCAGGAAAACGCGGCGCCTGAGGTTCGCACCGATCTGGCCGCCTGGCTGGACCGGATCGCGCCCGAAGACCATCGCTACGCGCATGACGATGAAGGGCCGGACGACATGCCTGCTCACCTGAAAGCCACGCTGACGGGCGTGAACGTGCAGGTGCCGGTGATCGGCGGGCGGCTCTCGCTGGGCACGTGGCAGGCGATCTATCTTGCCGAACATCGCCGGATGCCGCATCGTCGCCAGATTGCCGCTCACCTGATCGGCGCATGAAGTCAGGGACTGTCATGAACCTGCCATGGGTGACCGCATGAGCGCAGATGCTATTCCTGGAGATGTGCCAAGCGGCGATCTGGTGAGACGCCACCGGCTGTCCACCCGGGTATGGCACGCGATCAACGCGCTCACCCTGCTGGTCCTGCTGATGAGCGGTCTGATGATCTTCAACGCTCATCCGCGCCTGTATTGGGGCGAGTATGGCGCCAATCCGGACTATGCGTGGTTGCGCGTGGGTTCGGCACGGTCCGGCCCTGTGGAGCAGGGGTATCTGCAGGTAGGCAGGCAGCGGTGGGACACCACCGGTAAGCTCGGGCTGTGGAAGGACGGCGATGGGCGCGTGCAGCGCCGCGCGGTTCCTGGCTGGGCGACGATCCCCTCGCGCTATAGCCTGGCGGTGGCGCGGATCTGGCATCTCGCGTTTGCGTGGGTACTGGCGCTGGGGCTGCTGGCATATCTCGTGCGCTCGCTGGTGAACCGCCATCTGCAGCGCGACATCCACATCACCCGTGGTGAGTGGCGTCCAGCGCATCTGTGGCAGGACGTGCGCGATCATGCGCGGCTGCGCTTTCCGACCGGGCAAGCCGCGCGGCGGTACTCCGTGCTGCAGAAGATCGCCTATGCCGCCGTCTTGTTCGTGCTACTGCCGCTGATGATCCTGACCGGCCTTGCCATGTCGCCAGGTACGGATGCGTGGCTGCCGGTCAGTGAAGTGCTGGGCGGTCGCCAGTCTGCACGCTCGGTGCATTTCCTGTGTGCCGGCGCGCTGGTGGGCTTCTTTGTGGTGCACATGGTAATGGTGGTGCTGGCAGGACCGCTCAACGAGGTGCGCAGTATCGTTACCGGCTGGTATCGCCTGCCAAAGGAGCGCAGGCCATGACGCTGATCGTAACCCGGCGCGGCCTGATCCAGACCGGCATGATCGGCGCGGGCAGCTTGCTGCTGCCCGGCTGTGACAAGATCGCGCAGAACCCTGCGGTCCTCGATACGCTGGGCCAATCGGAAAAGCTTCACCGGCTGACCCAGCGCGCGCTCGGCCGCAATGCGCTGGCCCGTGAATACCGCGAATCGGAAATGTCCCCGGTTTTTCGCGCCAACGGCAGCCGCGAAGTGGTCGATCCGGCGTATCGCGCGCAGTTGGCGCAGGGCTTTGCGAACTGGGCCTTGCGGATCGACGGACTGGTGGAGCAGCCGCTGGCGATCCCGTTGCACGCGCTGCGCACGATGCCCCAGCGCGCCCAGATTACCCGTCACGATTGTGTAGAAGGGTGGAGCGCGATCGGGCGCTGGCAGGGGCCGCGCCTGTCGATGTTGCTCGATATCGCCGGGCTCAAACCTGCCGCGCGCTATCTCGTGTTCCATTGCGCGGACCGGTATCTGGGCAAACCGTACTACGAATCGATCGACTTGGTCGACGCATTCCATCCGCAAACGATCCTGGCGTGGGCGATGAATGGCAAGCCATTGGAAGAAGCGCACGGCGCGCCATTGCGCCTGCGGGTGGAGCGCCAGCTGGGCTACAAGCACGCCAAGTTCGTTAGCCGGATCGAGGCGGTGGCCTCGCTCGCAGGCCTGTATGGCGGCAAGGGCGGGTATTGGGAGGACGCCGAAGCGTACGCGTGGTACGCTGGCATCTGATCATCGCGGACACCTGAAGGCGCGCGGTTGCGGCCAACTTGCATCATTCGCGACGGAACGCGCCGCGCGATGGATGGTTTGCCTTGCCTTGTAATCGCGTTGCCACAATAAAGCGCGATGCACGAAAACAGGATAATTCCGCCCGCGCGAATCCAACGTAACGTCCTCGCGATCGGGGAACGGCGGGTGTTGAACTGGCTTTGTGCCCGCACTCCTAGCTGGGTAAAGCCAGATATGCTCACGGCCCTTGGCATGTTCGGGGCGCTGCTGATCTTCGCGGGATACACGACGAGCCTTTTGAACGAGGACTGGCTGTGGCTGTGCATGCCCGGCTACCTGCTGCACTGGGTAGGCGATTCGATGGACGGCAGCCTGGCCCGCTTCCGTCACATTGAGCGCCCGCGCTACGGCTATTTCCTCGATCACAGCTGTGATGGTCTGGCGACGTTCCTGATCCTGCTGGGCATCGGCCTCAGCCCTTACGTGCGGCTGGAAGTGGCCCTGATCGCGATGATCGGCTACCTGTTGCTGTGCATCCATACCTTCCTGGCTGTACGCGTGCTGGGCGAAATGCGCCTCTCGTATCTGAATGCCGGGCCCACCGAACTACGGGTGATCCTGGTCTCCCTGACATTCGCGATGCTGCTTTTCGGAGACAAGCAGCGCGACATGACCGCGATGACGGGGTTTGATTGGTTCGTGGGCGGCGTCGGTCTGGTGTTGATCGGACTGTTTGTGGTGCAGACCGCCAGTGCGGTGCGGCGTTTGGCGCGGATAGAACCCGCGCTGTGACGCGGCTTTAATCGGGCTGGGGGTCGGGCGTGCGCAACCTCACGCCGTTTTGTGTCTTTGTGTGTTTGACGGGGCGGCGATGTATATCGTCGCGCGTCGCTCCAAACATGGGAGACCACACGTGATCAAGACGACCAAGACCATTCTCGCGGCACTGGGTGCCGTTACCGCGCTGGCCGCCGTGCCTGCACTGGCCCAGCCTGCCGGTTCGCACGTCACCAAGGTCGTGGTGAAGAAGGGCCCGACCGTGAAGAAGACCGTGATCCGCACTGGCGGCCATCCCCGCCACCACGTGGTGTGCCGCACGCACTGGCGTGACCACAAGAAGGTCCGCGTCTGCCGCTAAACCCTATGTTGCCCTTTCCTCATCGGCGTGCCGAGGGGAAAGGGCGCTTTCGCGGGCATCAGCGTCAAGCCCGTGAAACAAACACTTGTCAGCCCTGGGCGGGCAAGTTTGCGAAAGCGGCCTGAAAGGCGTCGTCGCTGACAGGGGAGGCGGCGGGGGCCGATTGCGCCTTGCTCCCGGGCGCGTAGATAAATCCGAATGCGGGGCTGACGCGCAGACCAAGCGAATGGGTGGGCGCGTACCACACCCGCACGTTGCTCCAATCACCGTTCGCCGAAACATCTTCCGCCATAGCTGAAGTTTCGATCATGCCGGGGCGAGACCAGTTCGCATGGTTGAGCACGACATGGCGCTGATCTACAACGGTCTTCACGACGGCCACGTGGCCGACACGCATTGCACCGGATGCCTTGAACACCAGCACCGAACCCGCCAGCGGCGTGTGGCCGCGCGCATAAGTTCCTTCGGCTTGTCCCCACCAGGTAGCGGCATTGCCGCGCAGAGCGATCGCTGAATGGTCCCTTGCATATTCAACGCATTGCAGCGGGCGAGCCACGGCGGGGGTGGCGAATGCGAGAGCCGCCATGGCGATCAGGGGAACCAAATTCATGAACAGGCGTTATAGCGGCCAAAGGATATTGCGATAGCGAACGGGATTGCCGCTCGTCGGTTACCCCGAACGCTTTGTCGCAGTTTGTATCCGCGCCCTGTGGACTACCCCGCCAGCGCCAGCTTTGCTGCATCCTCGCGCACCGCGCGGGGCTGATCTGGCCAGATTCCCCGCGTATCATAGACCAGCTTGTCCGCCCTTTCGGCGAGCGGGACGACGCGGAACACGTCGTGGTCCACCAGCACGATCAGGATGTCACAGGTCTCCAGCGCTTCGTCGATGTCGATATGCACCACGCCGGTGTCGGTAAACTCGATCGGAAGGGTATCGGCGTAGGGCTCCACCACACTCACGCGCTCGCCGTACTTGCGCGCGATGCGGCTGGCCACGAAGCGGGCGGGGCTTTCTCGGAAATCGTCGATGTTGGCCTTGAATGCCAGGCCCAGGCACGCGATTCGCGCGCCGGGATGGGCATCGATAAGCGCTTCGGCCTTCGCGATCACGTGGTGCATCTTGCCGTCGTTGACGCCGCGCGCGGTGCGGATCAGCGGGGTTTCCTCCGGTGCGCCATGCACGATGAACCAGGGGTCCACCGCGATGCAGTGGCCGCCAACGCCGGGGCCGGGTGACAGGATGTTCACGCGCGGGTGCCGGTTGGCGAGGCGAATGACCTCCCATACGTCCAGCCCCATGCGATCGGACACGATCGACAGTTCGTTCGCGAAGGCGATGTTGACGTCGCGATAGGCGTTCTCGACCAGCTTGGTCATCTCTGCCGAACGCGCGTCGGTGGTCACGCATTCGCCCCGCACGAAGCGCTTGTAGAACGCCAGCGCCTTGCGGGCGCACCGCGGGGTCACGCCGCCGATCGAACGGTCGTTGTTGGTCAATTCCTCAAGGATGCGGCCGGGCAGCACCCGCTCCGGGCAATAAGCGATCGAAATGTCGGGCGTCTCGCGCGTCAGGCCGGGAATTTTCAGGTCCGGGCGCATGTGGGCAATCATGTCGCGCATCTTCTCGGTGGTGCCGACCGGCGAGGTCGATTCCAGGATCACCACATCGCCCGCCTTCAGCACCGGTGCGATCGTGCGGCCTGCCGCCAGGACATAGGAAATGTCCGGCGCATGGTCCTTGTCGAACGGGGTGGGCACGGCGATCACGAACACGTCTGCAGGCGCAACCTCGGTGGACGCGCTCAGCAATCCGCGCGCCACGACGCCCTGTACCAGTCCGTCGAGATCGACTTCCTCGATATGGATCTCGCCCCGGTTGATCGTGTCGACCACCTTTTGCGACACGTCCAGGCCGAGCACCTTGCTGCCCGAACGGGCGATGACCGCAGCCGTGGGCAGTCCGATGTACCCAAGCCCGACGACGCAGACCGATGGCTTATTGTCCGATTTCATGCGCAAGCAGCTCCACGATACGGCGCGATGTCTGCCCATCTCCGAAGGGATTGTGGGCGCGCGCCATGGCCTCGTATGCGCGCTTATCGTCCAGCAGGGTTGATAATTCGGTAACGATGCGCGCGGCATCGGTCCCAACCAGCTTCGCAGTGCCTGCTTCCACGCCTTCGGGCCGCTCCGTGGTCTCGCGCATGACCAGCACCGGCTTGCCCAGCGCGGGCGCTTCTTCCTGCACGCCGCCCGAATCGGTCAGCATGATCTCGGCGATGGACAGCAGGCGGGCGAAATGGGGATAATCCAGCGGCTCGATCAGGGCCACATTGTCCAGGCCGCCCAGCGCGCCGTTCATCACCTGCCGCACGTTGGGGTTGAGGTGGACCGGAAAAATCACCGCCACGTCCGGGCGGGTTGCAATGTCCCGCACCGCCCGCGCGATGCCTTCCATGCCATCGCCGAAGTTTTCGCGGCGGTGGCTGGTCACCCCGATGATGCGCCGCCCGGCGAATCGAGCCTCAAGTTCGGCAAGCCCGCCGGCGAGGGCGGGTTTGCGCGCGATCTCGTCCGTCACCCAGTGCAGCGCGTCGATCACGGTATTGCCCGTGACGTGGACGCGGGCCGGGTCGACGTTCTCCTTCAGCAGCGCGGCCTGGCTGGTGGTGGTGGGGGCGAAATGCAGGCTGGCCATCGCGCCGATGATCTTGCGGTTCACTTCCTCTGGCCAGGGATGGTAGATGTTCCACGAGCGCAGCCCCGCTTCCACGTGATCGACCGGGATCTTGCGGTAATATGCGGCCAGCGCGCCGGACATTGCGGTGGCGGTATCGCCCTGCACGATCACCCGATCGGGCTTTACCGCGTCCATCACCTTGCCCAGCCCGATCAGCAGGTTAGCGGTCAAGGCATCGAGCGTCTGGTCCGGTTGCATCACGTCCAGATCGTGGTCCGGCACAATGCCGGCGATCGTCAGCACCTGGTCCAGCATCTGGCGGTGCTGCGCCGATACGCCCACCACGCATTCGAACCGGGGATCGGCCTTGAGCGCGTGAACGACGGGGAACAACTTGATCGCCTCGGGCCGGGTGCCAAAAACGACGAGAATGCGGGCAGGTGCTGTCATGGGCGCAGGCGATACCCGCGAAATGTTAAACGACCCATAAGGCCATCATTGCGTCTGTTGTTGCTGTTGCTGGATAAACGCCAGCTCGGACTTGGCGACGGGGCTGTCCGGATCGTCCTGCAGCGATGCCTGATACGCCTCGCGTGCACCCTTGAGATCGCTTTGCTCCACCAGCATGTAGCCGATGCCGCGCCGCGCGCCCGCCCGCATCTGCTTCCTGCTCGCATCGTCCGGGGCCAGTTCCGCATAATCGAGCGCTGCGCGATACGCCGCCATCGCCTTGTCGTTCTGCCCGGCGGCGCGATAGCTAAAGCCCAGTTCGATGAAATAGTGGGCGTGCTTTGGTGCCAGGGCGGTGAGCTGCTCCAGCGCCGCCAGCGCTTCCGCCTTGCGGCCCAGTTCCACCAGCGCATAGGATTTGGTGAAATACGCCTCGCACACTTCCGGGCCCAGCACCACGGCAGAGCGTTTCTGCTGCGCCGCCGACACGAGATACAGGAGTGCCTCCTGCGCGTTGGGACCGCAGAATACCACGCGTTCGGACCGTGCCTGTGCGATCTGTGCATCGAACCGGGTGAGCATCGGCGCCAGCATCGTGAGCGCCTGTGCAGACTGCTTTTGCGCGATGAGGCCGGCGGCTTTCTGCACCAGCGCCATGTCGGCATCGGCGGTGGGACTGGCCGCGGTGGCGGGCGCGGTTTCGGCCAGGACGGGCAGAGCCGTCGCGGCAAGGTTCATCGCGATTGCGGTCAGGACGGACTTTCTCATTCACGTAACCCCCCGGCTCGTCAGTCCCGGGCACAGTAGGCCGGTGACGGCGTTCGGCAACCGGTTTTGCGATTGGTGGACAAATCCACCCGCACTCTTGTTCGCGGGGCGCGGTTGGGCAATCACGCCCGCCATGTCTATCCTCAGCGACAAATGGATCCGTACACAGGCGCAGGAGCACGGCATGATCACGCCGTTCGTGGAAGCGCAGCGGCGGGACGGTTGCATTTCCTACGGGCTGTCGTCCTACGGCTACGACGCGCGCGTCGCGCCGGAGTTCAAGATCTTCACCAACGTGAACTCGGCGGTGGTGGATCCCAAGAACTTCGACGAAAACTCCTTCGTCGATCGCACGACGGACGTGTGCGTGATCCCGCCCAATTCCTTCGCGCTGGCCCGTACGGTTGAATACTTCCGCGTCCCGCGTGACGTGCTGGTAATCTGCCTTGGCAAAAGTACCTATGCGCGCTGTGGAATCATCGTGAACGTCACGCCGCTGGAGCCGGGCTGGGAAGGACACGTTACGCTGGAGTTTTCGAACACCACGCCGCTGCCCGCCAAGATCTATGCCAACGAGGGCGCATGTCAGTTCCTGTTCCTGAAGGGGAACGAACCGTGCGAAACCAGCTATGCCGATCGGGCCGGTAAATACATGGGCCAGCAAGGGGTTACGCTGCCGCGCCTGTGATGCGGGAACAAAGGGCCGGTACGGTCACTTCTCTTCGCATCAGATAAACAGGCCGGGAGACGTGCAGTGTCGAAGATAGCCGCCATAATCGGGCGCATTCTGATCGCCATCATCTTCATCTTGTCCGGCGCGGGCAAGCTGGCAGACCTTTCCTCGACCCAGGCCTATATGGCTTCGCACGGGCTTTCCGCGCAGTTCGCGCTGCCGGCGGCGCTGTTTGAGCTGATCGCCGGGTTGTGCCTTGCCGCCGGTTTCATGGTTCGGCTGGTATCGGTCCTGCTGATCGGCTTCGTGGCGCTCACGATCCTGTTCTTTCATTCGCAGATCGGTGATTCGGATCAGCGGATCGAAGCGCTCAAGAACCTCGCCATCATCGGTGGCCTCGCTCTTGCCTTCGCGCACAGCCACATGTGGAGCCACTACTACGCAATCCGCAGCCAGCGCCGCGGTGAAGTTGCCGCGCGCACCGCTGAAGAGCGCGTGCATGACGCCGAACTTCGCGCTGCCCGCGCCGAAGCCCGCGCCGAAGCACTCGAACAGGGCGGCGTCGCCACCACCACTGCGGCTTACGAACCGCGCACCGTCGTTACTGACGTAAACCACGATGGCGTTCCCGAAGTCCGTCGCCGTCGCTGGTTTGACTGGTAAGCTGACCAAACCCCAATCTTTGATGGGGCGATGCAAAGCGCGTCGCCCCATTGACGTTTGCGGCGAATCGCAGCAATAGCGCCGCTCCGGCATGCCGGGCGGTTAGCTCAGTTGGTAGAGCATCTCGTTTACACCGAGAGGGTCGGGGGTTCGAGCCCCTCACCGCCCACCATCCAAAACACACGTAATTCAAGGCCTCCCACCCTTCCGGGTGGTGAGGATTTTGTTGTTGTCGGCGGTAATGGTCAGCAAATGGCCAGCACGCCAACGGGTCGCCTCGCGCTCCACCTGCGCCCACAGTTTGGTCAGCGCCCGATTCGTCGCCTTCATTTTCAGCGGGTCGACGTGGGCATAGATGTCGCTGGTGCTCTCCGGCGTGTCGTCCTTGTCCTTGTGCCCGAGTAGGGCGCTGATCTGCTCGCCCGGTACCGCCTGGCCGCGAAGGTAGGTCGCGAAGGTGGGGCGGATCTTCTTCTGGATAACGGCAGTCGGCAGTTCCAGCTTCGAGCGCATCGTGCGCCACCAGATCTTGCGCGACTTCACCGGTGCCGCGCCGGGCCACACGGCGAACAGCTTCTGGAGCGGCTCGATCACCGGCACGATGGGGTTCCGCTTGTCGGTCCGCGGCCAGTCTGCCGGGTGCAGGTCAGCCACCTCACCGCGCCACTGGCCCGCCGGGTTGAAGGCCAGCAGCGCGTCAGGGCGGCCGGCGGTGCCAATCATCAGCCATATCCACGCCTGCACGTCGGGCTCGTGATCCGCGAAGGCGACGATCGCGCCCAACTGAGCCGGGGTCACCCGAACCGCCGCCTTCCGGAAAAAAATTCAGTTTAGCAGAAGGAATCTTCCTCACCGGGTCTCCTACATGCCAGAACGGGAATTCAATCTCGGCACAGATCCGGTGAAGGAGGGTGTCACGCCAAGAGAGGCAGACGCAACAGGAGCAGGCGGCGAGCCTGCCCGGAGGCGCCGGATCGCGGTCTGGGTCGCGCGCGAGATCATGCCGCATGAGGCGCGCATCCGCCGCTGGCTCGCGCGTTCGCGCCTCTCGCCCGAGGATATCGACGAAGTTATGCAGGAAGCCTACTGCCGGATAGCCATGCTGCCTTCGGTTGATCACATCGACCAGCCGGTCGCCTACATGTCGGCGATCGCCCGCAATCTGATGCTGCGCCGCCTCAAGCGCCAGCAGGTGGTGGTGTTCGAGGCCGTCAGCGAGATTGAGACTTGGCGCGACGACAGGACCCCTTCGCCCGAGGAACAGGCCGCCAGCCGGATGAGCTACGAGCGGGTTATGGTGATCATTGCCGCTCTGCCCGAACGCTGCCGCCGCGTGGTTGAACTGCGCAAGATCGAGGGCTGGAGCCAGAAAGAGATCGCCACGCATCTCGGCATGACCGAGAAGGCGGTGGAGAAACAGGTCTGGACCGGGGTGCGCGCCATCCGCGACGCTTGGCTGAGCGTCGAGGCGCTGGGCGAAGACCGCATGCGCGCCTCCGAACTACGGGCCTCTGCGCAGGAGGGAGGCCGATGGTGACCGCCGCTGCCGAAAGGGTTCGCGACGAAGCCGCGCAGTTCGTCGCCCGTATGGACGCCGACACCTGGAGCGCGACGGACGAAGCCGAACTGCAGGCATGGCTGGACGCCGATCCGCTGCGCCAGGGCCTGCTGCTGCAGGTACAGGCGCACTGGCTGGCGCTGACGCCCGCAGCGCAGAACGCCCCGGCCGAAATCGACGAAGCCAAACCCGAGGTCGCGACGGCTTCCGGCTCCTTGACCCGCTGGGGGCGACGCGGTGTGATGGCCGGGATGGCGGCATCTGCGGCGCTGGCCTTCACGGGCTGGCGCTGGATGCAGACCCCGGCCGCCTACACCACGCGGCTGGGCGAGATCCGGCGGCTGCCACTGCCGGACGGCTCGGTGATGACGATGAATTCGGGCAGCGACTTGACCGTGGCGATGGCACCGCAGGCCCGCGAGATCGACTTGCGGCAGGGCGAGGCATGGTTCGAGGTCGCTAAGGACGCGAAACGCCCCTTCGTAGTCGCGGCGGGCGACGTGCGCGTGCGCGCGGTGGGCACCGCCTTCTCGGTGCGGCGGCGCGAGACGGGGGTGGAAATCCTCGTCACCGAAGGCATCGTCGAGACTTGGGCCGAGGGCGACCGCGGGCTGCGCATGCGTCTGGAGGCGGGCGACCGCGCGATGATGAGCGCCCATGCGGTGATCGATTACGAGACCGGCATTTCCTCTTCGGTCGACCGGGCGCTGGCATGGCGCGGCGGGATGATCGACCTCGACGGGCGCACGCTCTACGACGCGGCGGACGAGTTCAACCGCTACAACAGCCGCCAGATCATCATCGCCGACCCCCGCGTGGCGCGCGAGCAGCTGGACGGTCTGTTCCGGGTCAACGATCCCGAAGGTTTCGCGGCCGCCGTGAAGGCAGGCCTTGGCGTATCGGTGGACACCAGCAACCCGGCGCTGATCCGGATCGAGGGAAGCGGGGAGTAGCCGCACGAAAATCCTGATCCGCGCAAATTTTTTCACTTTCCCCCGGAAGGATTTCACAGCAGCAGGTCTCTTGAAAAACACAGGCGGAAAAAAGTCCGTCGGACAGGGGAATTGGGAGGGATCATGAAGATTTCCACGCTGCGGGGCGCGTTGTTCACGTCTGCCGCGATCGTATGCACGATATCGTCGCCGGTGCAGGCCGCCGCCCAGACGCGCAAGTTCGCGATCGAGGCGCAGCCTGCCGAAACCGCGATCACCCAGCTTGGGCGGCAGGGTGACATACAGATCATCGCCGCACGGCGGCTGACGCAGACGGTGCGCACCAATGCCGTGCGCGGCGAGATGAGCGTCGACGAGGCATTGGCGCGGCTGCTGGCGGGCACCCGCCTCGTCGCCAAGCGTACCGGGCCGGGCTCCTACGCCGTCGTCGCCCGCGCCGGAACGCCGTCGACCACGATTTCCGCGAACACGCCGCGCGCGATGACGCTGACCAGCCTCACCGCTGCACCTGCCGCACCTGCCGCGCAGGAAAGCACCGGCGGTTCCGCCGTGCGTTCCGCACCCGATGCCGAAACACCCGACGAACCGGCGAACGGGACCGAAATCCTCGTCACCGGCTTTCGCGGCAGTCTCGCCAAAGCGCAGGACCTGAAGCGTCGCGCGGTGAACCTCACCGAAACCATCATGGCCGAGGACATGGCCAAGATGCCCGACCTCAACCTTTCGGAATCGATCCAGCGCCTGCCTGGCGTCGCGATCTCCCGCGAGGGTGGCGAGGGTCGCAACATCACCCTGCGCGGCTTCTCTCCGGACTTCACCCGCACGACGCTGAACGGGATGGAAGTGCCCGCGAGCAGCGACGGCCTAGATTCCGGCGGCTTCACCATCAACGCAGGCCGTGCGTTTGATTTCCACGTCTTCGCGTCCGAACTGTTCAACCGCATCGATGTGCAGAAGACCCAGCGCGCCTCGATCGAGGAAGGGGGCATCGCCGGCACGGTCGATCTCTATTCGGCCAAGCCTTTCGATTTCAAGGGCTTCCACATGGTCGGCTCGGCACAGGGCGGGTACAACACGATGACGCGCAAGGTCGATCCGCGCGCCACCGTGATGATCTCCGACACTTTCGCCGACGACAAGATTGGCGTGCTGTTCTCCGCCGCCTATTCAAAGCGGACGGTCTATCAGGAAGGCTTTTCCAGCGTGCGCTGGACATCGCCCTACGTGAACGGTGACAGCTGGGCGGACACCAACCCCACCGTCACCGGCACGCCCGAGAACTGCGGCGCCGCCGACCGTCTCGACTGCCTGTGGGCGCCACGCCTGCCGCGCGCGGACTTCTTCGGCAACAACCAGAAACGCCTCGGCCTGACCGGCTCGATCCAGGCCAAGCCGATCGACGGGCTGACGCTCAGCTTCGACGCGCTCTACTCGCAGCTCGACAACGACCGCTACAGCTACAACTCGATGGAATGGCTGCTTACTCACGGCACCCCGGGCAACTTCGTGGGCCAGACCCCGCTGTCCTTCACCGTCGCGCCTGACGGCAAGCAGTTGGTCGCTGCCGCCTTCGACGACGTGACCTCGTGGTACGAAAGCCGCCACCAGACCTCGACGTCCAAGTTCCGCCAGTTCGTGTTCTCGGGCGACTACGAGGTGGCGAGCAACCTTAAGATTGACGCCATGGTCGGCAAGGCACGCGACACCGCTGACCGCACCGAACTGCGTTTTTACGCCCGCTCGATCCCGCACTACTATGCCTACGACTATTCGGACAGCAAGGACGTCGCCAAGGTCGATTACGGGTCCTACGATCCCAACGATCCAAACAACTTCATCAATGCTACAACCCCCGCCAACCGCCTGAACAACGTAGTGAAGGACAATTTCACGGCCAAGACCAACGCCACCTTCACGCAGGGACGCTTCACCGCGCAGGCAGGCTTCGCCTACAACCGCCGCCTCGTGCGCTATTCCGAGGCACAGGGTGACCTCCCGACGTTCGATCCCGCCGACTACATGACCAGCTTCCCCTACAGCCATTTCGGCAGCGGCGTGGTCTCGGGTGGGCTGCCGACTTTCGCGGTGATGGATTTCGACAAGATCGGCTCCTCCGGCCTGATCTCGGGCAACTACACCACCAACGTCGCGGCTGGCTGGGAGGTGGTTGAAAAGACCACCGGCGGCTACGGCGAAGTGACCGGCGAGATCGACATCGGTTCCATGATCCTGCGCCTCGACGGCGGCGCGCGCTGGGTGCGCACGGACGTGGAATCGAGCGCGGTTATCTCCGGATCGCCGGTCGACGTGAAGCGGCATTACGACAACTTCCTGCCTTCGTTCAACGCGGCGCTGAACATCACGCCCGACCTCGTAGCACGCTTCGCTTATGCTCGTTCGATGACGCGGCCGGGCCTCGCCTCGCTCAACATCGCCGCGCCCGTGTTCGAGTACACCACGCGCACCGTCAGCAACTTGGGCAACCCGGCGCTGAAGCCCTACCTGTCGAACGACTTCGACCTCGGCTTCGAGTGGTACTTCAGCAAGGGCGGCCTGTTCGCGGTGGGTGTGTTCAAGAAGAACATCATCAGTTCGCTGACCACCTCTGTGGTGCAGCAGTCGGTCCCGCAGGAATACTGGGCTGCGATCTACGCTGACCCGCGCTACGACCCATCGTACCAGGCAGACCCGGCGACAGCGCAGTACACGTTCTACAGCACCGTCAACTCAGCGAACGGCAACAGCGTGAAGGGACTGGAAGCGACGCTCAACGTGCCGTTCACGTTCCTGCCAGGCGCGCTGTCATACTTCGGCATCGCGTCCAACTACACCCATGTGACCGCGCGCGATTCCACGGGCCTGTCGCCCAATTCGTACAATTTCACGGCCTATTATGACACCGGTAACCTCGGTCTGCGCCTGTCGATCAACAAGCGCGACGACTACCTCCTGAGCGAACCGGGCGGCAACGGCCATGTGCAGGAGCGCAAGTACGGTCCGACGCAGGTGGACTTTTCAGCCTACTACAACCTGACCAAGCGCCTCAGCCTCAACTTGCAGGGGATCAACATCACCAACGAGAAGGAGCGCATCTACGGCACCGGCGACGGCACGCAGTACCTCGTGCGCGAATTCTCGAAAACCGGCGCGCAGTGGTTCGTCGGCGCGCGCTATCAATTCTGACAACCTTCAAGGGCCGCTGCCAACCCCTCCGGCAGCGGCCCTCTTTTTCGTTTGGGGAGTGTACCGAGTGTCGATTGGCAAGCGCATGGCGGGCCTGCTGCTCGCCGGAAGCCTGATGTGGGGTCTGTTCGAGGGGCCGGCAAACGCGCGCGAGGTGGACGACAGTTATACCATCGGCCAGCGCTTCGTCCGCTACCAAGGGCAGTACCCCGGCATCGCCTGGCCAGGCGTGACGTTCGGCCAGGGCCAGTCGGTGCTATTCGACCGGCCCTACAAGAACACCGGCACCCGCGACCTGCATATCGACGTGTTCCGCCCCGTCGGCGCGGCCAGACGGCAGGGCATCGTCCTCGTCCACGGCGGCGGCTGGCAGGCGGGCAACAAGTCCCACTTCTACGCGCTGGCAAGCCTGCTGGCGCAGCGTGGCTATACCGTTTTCCTCCCCGAATTCCGCCTCTCCGTCGAAGCGCCATATCCGGCCGGGATGAGCGACATCGGCGATGCGTTAGCGTGGGCGCGTGACCATGCCGTCGAGTTCGGCCTCGATCCAGCGCACATCGCGGTGGGCGGCGCGTCCTCGGGTGGGCAGATGGCCGCGCTGCTTGCCTATGCCGGGCCGTCCGGGCTGTTCGGGCCGGGTGCCGGGCGCACCGCCAATGCGCTGGTCGACCTCGACGGCGTGCTCGATTTCACCACCGCCTCCGCGCTCTCGTTCGAGAATGCCGCAGGCGATACGTCCGCTGCCGGGCGCTGGCTGGGCGGGTCCTACGAACATGCCGCCGCGAAGTGGCGCGAGGCGAGCGCGGCTAGCCATGTCGGCGCGAAATCCCCGCCGACGCTGATCGTCTCCAGCGGTATCCCCCGCTTCACCGAGGGCAAGGACGCCGTGCTTGCCGATCTGAAGCGCCATGGCATCGCGCACCGCTTCCATGCGTTCAGCAACGCCCCGCACGATTTCTGGCTTTTCGAGCCGTGGCTGCCGCAAGTCGCGCAGGAGATCGACACCTTCCTGTCCGCGCTGCCGGAGGGCGCTTCTATATGAGATACCTGCCTCTCATCGCCGCACTGTTGCCCGCCAGCGCCTTCGCCGCCGCAGCGCCGGACAAGACTGCCCCGGACGAATATGCCGTGCGCCCCTCGTGCGAGGCCAGCGCCTTGCCGTGCTACACCGCGCTCCAGCGCGCGCTCGATGCCGCCGCGCGCGATACTTCGGGGCGGTGGATCACCATCCGCGTCGCGCCGGGGGACTATGCCGAAAAACCCGTCATCGCGCGCAACCGGGTGCGCCTTATCGGCAGCGGCGTCGCAGCCACGCGCCTGCATTTCGGCGAAGTCGCGCAGACTGCCGGGCGCTATCACCGTGCCGGATGGGGCACGCCGGGATCGGCGACGCTGACGATCAATGCGAAGGATGTGATCGTCTCGGGCCTCACGGTCGAGAACACGTACGATTACCTCGCCAACGACGCCCTGACCGCGGAGGCGCAGATCAGGAACCCGCAGGCTCTGGCGCTGCTGCTCGATACCGGCAGCGACCGGGTGCGGCTCGATGGCGTGGCGCTGCTGGGCTATCAGGATACGCTTTTTGCCAACGGCGGCCGCGCGCTGGTGAAGCGCAGCCTGATTGCGGGCAACATCGACTTCATCTTTGGCAACGGCCAGCTGCTGATCGAGGATAGCGAGATCCGCTCCCGCCGCCGCGCCGCGCCCCACGTACCGGGCGAGTTCCAGTCCTTTATCGCCGCGCCTTCCACGCCCTCTTCGCAGGAACACGGCATCGTCATCTACCGCTCGCGCCTGACCCGCGAGGACGGCGTGCCGGACGGAGCGGTGGCGCTCGCCCGGCCTTGGCACCCGACCACGAAGTTCGCAGACGGGCGCTATGCCGATCCCGAAGCGATCGGGCAGGTCTCGTTCATCGACTGCTTCATGGACCGCCACATCCACCCGGATCACTGGACAACGATGAACGGCACCGCGCGCGACGGCACCCCAACGCAGGTGTTTCGCCCGCAGGACTCGCGCTTCTGGGAAACCGGCTCGCACGGCCCCGGCGCAAAGTCACGCGATATCGGCATGAGATGGAAACCTGGGAAGGACATCAAAAAGAACTGGCGCGACATTGCAGGGTGGACCATTCCAACATCACAGTATTGACCCCCCTCTAACGCCGCTTGATTTGAGACCATCCGGGTAACCGCAGGCTTCCCCCCCCCGAAACCTGCCAGAACACAAACGGTCAACTTTTGCTATCCAGAATGCCAAAGCAGACCGACCGCACTTGGGAACGGAAATTCCGCTGCTCAATGACCGAGAAGGGTCGGTAACAACCGCTTTCTCCGCTGCGAAATCAGATGTCTGATCCCGCATCTACGCTAGCGGAGAGCCGATCGATCAGGTTGTGCGGGTCAAGGCCTAACAGTTTTGCGATCGCCAGAAACTCCACCACGTCCAGCCGTCGTTCGCCGTTTTCGTATTTAGAGACAAAGGATTGAGGCTTTCCAAGGCGGTCGGCCAAATCCACTTGGCGTAACTGCGCTGTCCTTCGGCCCTCGATCAGGGCCTGCAGAAACGCCCCATAGGGCTCGGAGAAAACCGACCGCGACATTGTGTCGAGGCCTAGAACCTGTTTTAGTATATCCCATTTTGGGATATTTGCAGGAGAATTGGCTTGGCTCGGAGACTGATTTTTATTCTCATCGGCATTGCTGTTCTGGCAATCTTCACCTTCCAATTTGCTAGCGTCAAAATTAATGCCCCCCAGACCCCGCCAACGCCGACGTAAGCAAGCCCGATCAAGCGGCGTTAGCGGCGCAAAAAGCGATCCGAGCAGAGCCGAAGGTGAAAGACTTGCTGTACCAACCCGGCCAAGCGGTTGAATGGCAGATTGGTGTGCTCGACGATGGAACAAGCCGAGTTGGCTACGCTAACTAGGGCGCGGACTCATTACGCATTGCACCACAGTCGCACGCAGATGAGCTTGATGGCAGCGAGATAGTTGGCAGCATCCTTTTCGTATCGAGTGGCGATATCGGCGATGACGAGCAGGACGCCTNTAGGGCGCGGACTCATTACGCATTGCACCACAGTCGCACGCAGATGAGCTTGATGGCAGCGAGATAGTTGGCAGCATCCTTTTCGTATCGAGTGGCGATGCCGCGGAACTGCTTGATGCGATTGAAGAAACGTTCGACGAGATTGCGCTGGCGGTAGAGCCACGACGAGAATCCGAAGCGTTGCTTGCGGTTGGAACGGTTGGGAATGTTTGCCCAGATGTTCCTGGCCGCAGCCGCCTCGCGGATGGCGGTGCTGTCATAACCCTTGTCGCCCAGGAGAGTAGCGCTTTCGGGAA
>NZ_LMJY01000018.1 GCF_001421325.1 Novosphingobium sp. Leaf2
AAACCAGAAGAAATCCGCCATCCGCCATACCTCCTTGCTGGAGGATGGTGAATCATATCCCGGCGCTGCTGGGAATCCTGTTTATGGGTCCGGACCCTAGGATCATTTCACCGACCTCTTTGGTCTGAAGCCAGTTGTTGGCCCAAATCAAGTTTGCTTTGACTACTGTGCGCCGTCCCTGCCGTTTGTTGCGGGATGGATTGGCATCACTGCCTTTATCAGCGGGGTTATGGTACTAGCGTTCGCGTGGTGGCGACCGAAGCAATAATTGTTAGGCTCATCCGAAAGTCCGACTCTGGGCGCAACCGGACATCTGAAAATTTATCCGTTGCCCCCGCCCCCCCTGTCTTCGCATTTAACCGCATCTCCGCCGCGCTTCGCGCGTTCCACGCGGATGGCTGGAAAAACCCTTGTCCCGATCCTTGGCGATCAGCTGACTCATACGCTTGCCTCGCTGGAGGGCTTGGATAAGACCAAGGCGATCGTGTTGTTGATGGAGGTCTGGGACGAGACTCGGTACGTCAAGCATCACAAGCAGAAGATCGCGCTGATCTTTTCCGCGATGCGCCATTTCGCCGCCGAGATGGAGGAGCGGGGCTGGACGGTGGACTACGTCAAGCTGACCGACACAGCCAACACCGGCAGCTTCTCCGGTGAAGTGCAGCGCGCCGCCAAGCGCCACAAGGCTGGCGCGGTGCGCGTGGTGGAGCCGGGCGAGCTGCGGGTGCGCCAGATGATGGACGGCTGGGCGCAGGCGCTGGGCATCCCGGTCGACATTCTGCCCGATACCCGGTTCGTATGCGCCATCGACGAGTTCCGCGAATGGGCCGACGGGCGACGCGAACTGGTGATGGAGACGTTTTATCGCACCATGCGCCGCAAGACCGGGCTGCTGATGGCCGGCGATGGTCCCGAGGGCGGCGAATGGAACTACGATGCGCAAAACCGCGCCGCGCCTGACCGCCATCTGCGTCCCCCGCCTGTGCCCGACTTTGCGCCCGACGCCATGACGCAGGACGTCATCGCGCTGGTGGAGGAGCGCTTTGCCGACCATTTCGGCGATCTGGCGACGTTCAACTGGCCGGTCACCGCCGCGCAGGCCGATGCGGCGCTGACGGCCTTCATCGACGAGCGACTGGCGGGCTTCGGCAAGTATCAGGACGCGATGGTGTGGGGGCAGGACGACCTGTTCCACTCGCTGCTGTCCACCTCGATCAACCTGGGGCTGCTCGATCCGCTGGACTGCTGCCGCCGGGCGGAGGCGGCGTATCAGGCCGGGGACGCGCCGCTCAACGCGGTGGAGGGGTTCGTCCGCCAGATCATCGGCTGGCGCGAATATATCCGGGGCATGTACTGGCTGGAAATGCCGGCTTTGCGCGAGGCCAACGCGCTGGATGCCACCCGCCCCCTGCCCGAGTTCTACTGGACCGGCGAGACCGACATGCGCTGCATCGCCGATTGCGTGCGGTCAACGCGGGAAAATGCCCATGCCCACCACATCCAGCGGCTGATGGTGCTGGGCAATTTCGCGTTGATCGCCGGCATCGTACCTCAACAGGTCGAGGACTGGTTTCTGGTCGTCTATGCCGACGCGTACGAATGGGTGGAGCTGCCCAACGTGGCCGCCATGGCCTTGTGGGCGGACAAGGGCCGGCTGGCGTCCAAACCCTATGCGGCCAGCGGCAACTACATCAACAAGATGTCCGATTACTGCGGCGCGTGCGCGTACACCGTGTCGCGCAAGTTCGGCCCCGGCGCGTGCCCGTTCAATCCGCTGTACTGGCACTTCATGCACCGCCACCGCGCCCTGTTCGAACGCAACCGCCGGATCAGCCGGGTCTATGCCAACTGGGACCGGATGGGCCCGGAAAAGCAGCAGGCCTATCTCGACAGCGCCGAGGCATTCCTGGCGACTTTGAAGCCCGCCAGCTCCGGCTGGGCTACGGAATGCAGCTCATCGCATGATAGCAGCCTGCCGCTTCCAGCGCGGCGGCAGGAACTGGCCTTTGCGATGGACATACGCCAACAGCGCGATGCCCGCCGTGCTTGCTACCACCAGCGCGATGACTGACGCTTCGAGGCCGAACGCGCCGCCGGTCAGCCATTCCGGCCCGGTCAGGCGGGTGTCGAACAGGCCGAGCGGCGGCTTGCTGCCGGATACCGGGATTGACCAGATCCACCCTTGCGTGAAGTTCCAGCCCATGTGCAGGCCGATCGGCACCCACAGGCGGCGCGTCACCAGATAGGCCGCCCCCAACAGGATGCCCGCCTCGCACGCGATAGCGAAGGCCGCAAAGGGCGTGGCGTCCGGGTTCATCAGATGCGCCAGCCCGAAGAACGCGGACGTTGCGGCCAACGCGGCCCAGGTCCCGAACAGGGCCTCCAGCTGGCGCTGCACTACGCCACGAAACAACGCTTCTTCCATCATCCCGCTGGACAAGGCGATGCCCAGCCACACCCACAGCTGACCCTGACCGCGCACGCCGACGATAGTGAACCCGCCCAGCAGCGCGACAATGCCGGTGACCAGACTGAACAGCAGCACGCCCGCCAGGATACCCGCGCTTAGTTCTCCTGTAGCGCGCTCAGGGCGCATTGGCGTGGGCCGTATGCGCTCCACCCAGCGCGTGAATGCCAGATACCCTAGCAGGCTGCCGATCCCTATCAGGAGCCCGGCCACGGCCTTCATCGGCGAATCCCGATGCACCGGAAACGCATTGAATACGATCCCCGGCAGCACGCCGCCCAGAATCACCATTACCGCACCGATTGGGAGCAGTATCAAAGGATGGGCGATGAACCGCCGCAGCGGTGTCGGCCGTTCCGTTCCGATGAGCGCATTATCTTCGCTCGAAATGCTCGTCATCTGCCCGCACCCCTTATGTTCTGGACGCGCGTTGAACCCGATTTCGCCGGCGCTGTCGAGATCGACCGTTATTCGCGCTCGCGGCGCAGCAGTTCGCGCTTGATCGCATCGCCATAGGCATAGCCGCCAACCGTCCCGTCTGACCGGATCACCCGGTGACAGGGGATCAGCACCGCCACGGCGTTGGCGCCATTCGCGCTGCCTGCGGCGCGCACCGCGCCCGGCCTGCCGATCGCCGCCGCGATCTGGCCGTAGGTGCGGGTCTCACCGGGCGGGATACGCTGCAGCTCGCGCCAGACCGCTTCCTGAAAAGCGGTGCCCTGCACGTCCAGCGGAATGTCGGCCGCGTGGCCGGGACGCTCCACCGCGTCCACGACCTGGGCCACCAGCGCCGCGAACACCGCATCGCCTTCTACAAGCGTAGCGCGGGGAAAACGCGCTGCCAGATCGTCGCGCCATTCGCCAAAGGATACCCGGCATACGCCCTTGTCGGTCGCGGCCACCAGCATCGCCCCCAGCGAGGTTTCCACCACCGCCCAGCGGATGGTCACGCCCCTGCCCCCGTCAGCCCAGGCCGATGGCGCCATCCCCATTTTCCCCCTGGTCGCATCATAAAAGCGTGACGGCGCGCCGAACCCCGCCGCGTAGATCGCCTCGGTCACACTGCCCGTGTCACGCAACGCATCACGGGCACGCTCTTCCCGGCGGACGCGCGCATACTGTGCCGGGGAAAGACCCACCGCCTGCGTGAACACGCGCTGGAAATGCGTGGCGCTGTAGCCGGTGATCTGTGCAAGCGTTTCCAGCGACAGCACAAGGTCCGTGCCATCCAGCGCAGCCAAAGCCGTTGCAACAGCCTCCGCCTCACGCGAAACCTCGCCTGGGCGGCAGCGCAGGCAGGCCCGCAGCCCGAACCGCTCCGCATCCTCCACCGTATCGAAAAACCGCACGTTCTCGCGCAGGGGATGGCGGGCCGAGCAGGACGGGCGACAATATATCCCGGTGGACAACACCCCGGTGATGAAACGGCCATCGAAGCGCCGATCGCGCTCCAGCACTGCCTGCCAGGCCCACGCGTCATTCACACGCCCATTGGCGGCTTGCGGCCCATCCAGCGTCTGCGCGATTCGGTCGATCATCTGACATTCCCTTAGCCGACATTGATCGCGCTGTGCCCCATCGTTACCGATCGCGCATCCCGGACCTTGCGTTCAAACTAGATACTTCCCGCTTTGTCCTCAAGTTCATGGGCGCCTTGCATCATGACAGTATCGTCGCTATGCGCGCCTCGTCAGCGGGCTGGGGGAGCACGCTGTCGTGGTGCGCCCCCAGGTTCGACAAAACCGAAGTAAGGATAGGACGCGCGTGGAGAATTCCGGGGGCATCAAAGCCAGCCTGCAAGGCCGTTACGCCTCTGCGCTGTTCGATCTTGCCAGTGAAAACGGCACCGTCTCGGCGGTGGAGAACGATCTTGATGCCATCGGCCAGGCCCTTGGCGAAAGCGCCGAATTCGGCTCTCTGATTCGCAATCCGCAGGTCAGCCGCGAAGCCGCCACCCGCGCGATCGACGCCGTGGCGAACGTTCTGGGCACCTCCACGCTGACCCGCAATTTCCTGGGCGTTCTGGCTGGCAACCGCCGCCTGTCCGCATTGCCAGAGATCATCCGCGCGTTCGCCGCCATCGCCGCTGCCCAGCGCGGCGAGGCCACCGCGCAGGTTACCTCCGCACACGCACTGACCGACGAACAGGTCGAACAGCTCCGCCAGAAGCTGGAAGTGCGCGAAGGCCGCAAGGTCACGATCAAGACCAGCGTCGATCCGCAGATTTTGGGTGGCCTGGTCGTCACCATCGGCTCCAAGCGCATCGACAGCTCGATCCGCACCCGTCTCAATTCGCTCGCCCAGGCCATGAAGGGCTAAGAAAGGCAGAACAATGGATATCCGCGCAGCAGAAATCTCGAAGGTCATCAAGGACCAGATCGCCAGCTTCGGCACCGAAGCGCAGGTTTCGGAAGTCGGTTCGGTTCTGTCGGTCGGCGACGGCATCGCCCGCATCCACGGTCTCGACAAGGTCCAGGCCGGCGAGATGGTCGAATTCTCGAACGGCGTGCAGGGCATGGCCCTCAACCTCGAAGCCGACAACGTCGGCGTCGTGATCTTCGGCTCGGACGCCGAGATCAAGGAAGGCGATGTCGTCAAGCGCACCAACACCATCGTCGATGTGCCGGTTGGCAAGGGCCTCCTGGGCCGCGTGGTCGATGCGCTGGGCAACCCGATCGACGGCAAAGGCCCGATCGTGGCCGAAAAGCGTTCGCGCGTCGAAGCCAAGGCGCCCGGCATCATCCCGCGCAAGTCGGTGCATGAACCCGTGCAGACCGGCCTCAAAGCGATCGACGCGCTCGTGCCCGTGGGCCGCGGCCAGCGCGAACTGATCATCGGTGACCGCCAGACCGGAAAGACCGCCGTCGCCATCGACACCTTCATCAACCAGAAGGAAGCCAACGCCGGTACCGACGAGAGCAAGAAGCTGTATTGCATCTACGTCGCGATCGGCCAGAAGCGCTCGACCGTGGCGCAGATCGTGCGCCAGCTCGAAGAAAACGGCGCGATGGAATATTCCATCGTCGTGGCCGCCACCGCTTCGGAGCCTGCACCGCTGCAGTACCTCGCGCCCTACACCGGCGCCGCCATGGGCGAATTCTTCCGCGACAACGGCATGCACGCCGTCATCGTGTATGACGATCTTTCCAAGCAGGCCGTTGCCTATCGCCAGATGTCGCTGCTGCTGCGTCGTCCTCCCGGTCGCGAAGCCTATCCCGGCGACGTGTTCTATCTGCACAGCCGTTTGCTTGAGCGCGCCGCGAAGATGAACGACGAACAGGGTGCCGGCTCGCTCACTGCATTGCCGATAATCGAAACCCAGGCGGGCGACGTTTCGGCGTACATCCCGACCAACGTGATCTCGATCACCGACGGGCAGATCTTCCTGGAAACCGGCCTGTTCTATCAGGGCATCCGCCCGGCCATCAACGTCGGCCTCTCGGTGTCGCGCGTTGGCGGTGCGGCTCAGACCAAGGCGATGAAGAAGGTTGCCGGCTCGATCAAGCTGGAGCTGGCGCAGTACCGTGAAATGGCTGCCTTCGCGCAGTTCGGTTCCGACCTCGACGCCTCGACCCAGAAGCTGCTCAACCGCGGCGCGCGCCTGACCGAACTGCTCAAGCAGAAGCAGTTCTCGCCGCTCGCGTTCGAGGAACAGACCCTGTCGATCTTCGCGGGTACCAACGGCTATCTCGACAAGCTGCCGGTGTCGAAGGTCACCGAGTACGAGACCGAGATGCTGACGTACATGCACACCGAACATGCCGATGTGCTGGACCTGATCCGCACCACCAAGGACTTCGGTGACGAAGCCAAGAGCAAGGCCAAGGCCGCGCTCGACGCTTTCGCCAAGCAGTTCGCTTGAGATTTCACGAGAATCAACGCGTCAGGATAAACCCTCATTGGTTGTGGCCAGATGGTGGATCGGGACGCGTTGCTTCAAGTGATATCGTCAAGACTTTGAAGGGACCAGTGAGGCAGTACTGGGTGTGGTTTGACGAGGAGCTATCCGATGGCAGCGACGACGGCCCTTACGCCGCAGGAACTGTTGACGAAGAATTTCTCTCCGCTCTCAATGACTGACATTAGGGTAAACTAAATGGCCAGCCTTAAAGAACTCAAGGGCCGTATCAACTCGGTCAAGTCGACCCAGAAGATCACCAAGGCCAAGCAGATGGTCGCCGCGGCCAAGCTGCGCAAGGCGCAGGCCGCTGCCGAAGCCGCGCGTCCCTATGCCGCGCGTCTGGCCGAGGTGATGGCCTCGCTCGCCTCGAAGATCACCGTGACGGACAATAGTCCGAAACTGCTGGCCGGAACCGGCAGCGACAAGGTGCACCTGCTGGTGGTCGCCAACTCGGACAAGGGCTTGGCCGGCGCATTCAACGCCAACATCGTCAAGGCCGCCCGCGTCAAGGCGAAGGAACTGGAAGCGCAGGGCAAGACCGTCCTGTTCTACCTGATCGGCCGCAAGGGCCGCCCGGTGATCCGCCGCGAATATCCCGACCAGATCGCGCACATGTTCGACACCTCGGACGTGCGCTATCCCGGCTTCGACGAGGCCGAGCGCGTGGCGGACGAACTGGTGACGATGTACGAGGCCGGCAAGTTCGACGTGGCGCATCTGTTCTACTCGAAGTTCCGGTCCGCGCTGGTGCAGGAACCCACGCACCAGCAGATCATCCCGGTGCCGCCGCCCAAGGTCGCCGCCGTCAAGACCGACTCGGTAACCGAGTACGAGCCTGACGAAGAGGAAATCCTCGCCGCCCTGCTGCCGCGCTACCTCAAGACGCAACTGTTCGGCGCGCTGCTGGAAAACGCGGCATCCGAACAGGGCGCCTCGATGACCGCAATGGACAACGCCACACGCAATGCGGGTGACCTGATCCAGAAGCTGACCATCCAGTACAACCGCAGCCGCCAGGCCGCGATCACCACCGAACTCGTTGAAATCATCGCTGGCGCGGAAGCGCTGTAGCATAACCGTATTCGCTGGCGCGGAAGCGCTCTAAGAAACGCAGGCAAGGACACCATAATGGCCACCGCACCCGTGCTTAACCAGACCACTACCGGCAAGATCAGCCAGGTCATCGGCGCCGTCGTCGACGTGACTTTCGAAGGCGAACTGCCCGCTATTCTCTCCGCGCTGGAGACCAGCAACAACGGCCAGAAGCTGGTGCTCGAAGTGGCCCAGCACCTTGGCGAGAACACAGTTCGAACTATCGCCATGGACGGCACGGACGGCCTGACGCGCGGCCAGGACGTGCGCAGCACTGGCAAGCAGATCACCGTTCCGGTCGGCCCCAAGACGCTGGGCCGCATCATGAACGTTGTCGGCGATCCCATCGACGAGCGCGGCCCGGTCGGTTCGGACATGTTCGCGCCCATCCACGCGCAGGCCCCTGCCTTCGTTGATCAGTCCACCGAGGCGGCGATCCTGGTCACCGGCATCAAGGTCATCGACCTGCTCGCCCCCTACGCAAAGGGCGGCAAGATCGGCCTGTTCGGCGGCGCCGGCGTTGGCAAGACCGTGCTGATCCAGGAGTTGATCAACAACATCGCCAAGGGTCACGGCGGCGTGTCCGTGTTCGCCGGCGTGGGTGAACGCACCCGCGAAGGCAACGACCTGTATCACGAATTCCTCGACGCCGGCGTTATCGCCAAGGACGCCGAAGGCAACGCCACCTCGGAGGGCTCCAAGGTCGCGCTCGTGTTCGGCCAGATGAACGAGCCGCCGGGCGCCCGCGCCCGCGTCGCCCTGTCGGGCCTGACGATGGCCGAATACTTCCGCGACCAGGAAGGTCAGGACGTGCTGTTCTTCGTGGACAACATCTTCCGCTTCACCCAGGCTGGCGCCGAAGTGTCGGCGCTGCTGGGCCGTATTCCTTCGGCCGTGGGCTATCAGCCCACCTTGTCCACCGACATGGGCCAGTTGCAGGAGCGCATCACGTCCACCACCAAGGGTTCGATCACCTCGGTGCAGGCGATCTACGTTCCCGCGGACGACCTTACCGACCCCGCGCCTGCCGCCTCGTTCGCGCACCTTGACGCAACGACGACGCTGAACCGCGCGATCTCGGAACTGGGTATCTATCCGGCGGTCGATCCGCTCGACTCTACCTCACGCGTGCTGGAACCGCGCGTCGTGGGTGACGAGCATTACCAGACCGCGCGCCGCGTTCAGGAAACCCTGCAGAAGTACAAGTCGCTGCAGGACATCATCGCCATTCTGGGGATGGATGAACTGTCGGAAGAGGACAAGGTGACGGTCGCCCGCGCCCGCAAGATCCAGAAGTTCCTGTCGCAGCCGTTCCACGTGGCCGAAGTGTTCACCGGCATTTCCGGCAAGTTCGTGCAGTTGGAAGACACCGTGAAGTCGTTCAAGGCCGTCGTCGATGGTGAGTACGACCATCTGCCGGAAGCCGCGTTCTACATGGTCGGCGGCATCGATGAAGCCGTCGAAAAGGCCAAGAAGCTTGAGGCGGACGCCTGATATGCCGCTGCACTTCGAACTCGTCACGCCTGCGAAGCTGGTTCGGTCCGAGGACGTCCACATGGTGGTCGTGCCCGGCACCGAAGGCGAGTTCGGCGTGCTGCAGGGACATGCGCCCTTCATGTCGACTATCGCCGACGGCGCGTTGAAGGTCTACAAGACCGAGAACGGCGCGCCCGAAGAAATCCGCATCGTTGGCGGCTTTGCCGAAGTAGGCGATGCCGGGCTGACGGTGCTGGCCGAGCACGTCGAAGGCTGATCGGCTTTCACGCTGGTTGGCATTCACATGATAGAGAAAGGCGCTGCCGGGCAACCGGGGGCGCCTTTTTCGCCAGACGCGTTGGTAGCGTGATTCAGCGCGCTGCCCTGCTGAAAATCCAGTTCACGGCCTTGCTGCCGTCGGCCAGCGAAATCTGCGCGCGCAGCGTATCAGCGTCTCGCCAATAGCGGATGCGTTGGGGGTAATCGTGGCCGGTGTTGACGAACGTCACCTCGCTGCCTTTCGCAACGGTCGCCCGGAACGTGGTCCGTTCGCTGCCGCGCGGCGATGCCCGAAACACCAAACGACCGTTATCCCTAGCGATCTGCATCGTTTCCCAGCCGGCAGGTACGCGCGGTTTGCCGGTATCGCCACTGACGTTGGTGCCCATCATCACCCCGCCGCGTTCGGGCGACCAGCACTCCTCAGACCATTGCGTCCCGTTTTGGCTGAGCCAGCAGCCGGTCATCCATGTCGGCAGCGTGGAAGGCTCGGCTCCCGCAAGCGCAGCGCCTGAAGCCAGCAAAAACACCGCGATCATGACCTATCTCTCCACCCCTGGAACGCAGCAGCGTTGCATCCGGGATGCAGCAAGTCCAGCGCAAAGCGCTTTGCGAAATCGTAAGACCTCGTTGACTATGAAGCGACGTGCGTTTTCGGGGATCTTGGAAGGCAGGCGGGGTGCCTGAGGCTGGGGCTGGGGCTGAGGCTGGGGCCAATGCCATCACGCGCCGCCGCCTGGTGCAATTCGCATGCCTGCTGGCGTTCGCCGTCCTGATCCGGTGCCCCGCTTGGGGCGAATGGAATTTCGGCATCGACGACCAGTTCTATGCGCTGGTGGGCGAACGGCTGGCCAAGGGCGATCTGCTGTACGTCGATATCTGGGATCGCAAAGGGCCCCTGCTCTATCTGATCTTTGCGCTCATCGCGCTCGTCTCGCCAAGCATGCTGGCGTACCAGATAGTGGCGACAGTATCAGCCGCGCTGGGTGCCTACGGCATCAACCGCATCGCCCGCACCATCGCGACACCGGCGAGCGCGATGCTGTCCGGCCTGGTCTATCTCGCGCTGCTCAGCCGCTTCGAAGGCGACAATCTGGAAGCCGGCGTATTCTTCAACACCCTGACGATCGCGACCGTTTGGCTACTGATCGCACGCCTTGATCTGCTTCGGCAAGGTCGCATCGATGCCGGACTGGTCCTGGGTTTTTTCTGTGCCGGGCTTGCCATCGCGATCAAGCAGACGGTGGCGCTGGAAGGCGCGCTGTTCGGCCTGATCGCGAGCGTTCTTTTGGCCCGATCCGGGCGGGCGTGGCCGCACATCGCATGGCGGATCGGCGTGCTTGCGCTCGCCGGTGCCACACCGATGCTCGTGACGAGTGTGTTCTATTGGGCCGAAGGGCATTTCCCCGCCTTGTGGAACGCCATGGTCACCTCGAACTTCGCACGCGGCTATGCGGACCCGGCGATCCGGGTGAAGCGGATCTTCATAATGGCCGGCATGCTGGGCATCCCGCTGGTTTTTGCAGCGCTTGGGGGGCATGCGGCCTGGCGGGCGATGGCGCCAAGACTGGTCGTTGCGATCATCGTGTGCTGGGGGGCTGCGGCGCTGGCGCTGATATTCTCGTTTCCCAATATTTACGTGCATTATGCGCAGTCCGCCCTGCCGCCGCTGGCAATCCTGTGCGCGGCCTATTTCACGCATCGCCGCCCGGCATGGCCGGCACTGGCAGCGCTGATCGGCCTTAGCCTCGTGCTGTCCGGCACGTTTCATCGGGGGGACCGATGGCGCGCGCGGCCCGCCGCGCAGGCGCTGGTCGAATATGTGCGCACGGTAACCCCGGCCAGACGGCTGCTGGTATGGGGTGCGCCGAGCTATCTCTACGCCAAAGTCGGGGCCGTGCCCGTCAGTCCGCTCGCCTTCGCGCCGCATCTGTACGAAGGGCGCGAGTGGACCGGGCTGGACGAGCAGCGCGAAATGCGCCGCATCCTGGCCGCGCGGCCCGAAACGGTGGTGGCGCAAACCCCGCTTCCCTCCGCCCCCCTCAACGCAAGCACGGTGGCTATGGTCGACACGTATACCCGTGCTTGCGCCCACGCGCGGCGTTTCACGATCTATGACCACAACGGCGAACAGGTGCACACGGTATTCAGCGGCTGTGCGCCCTGACCAGCCTTGCGCGATCGGGCACCTTGGCCGCATTGCCTCTTTACATCGGCTTTCGCGCTGCCCATAGGCTTGGGGCATGACCTTTCGTCTCGGCCTAACCCTGCGACTTATCCGCCCTTGGGCGTGAGATGATGCGTCGTGCTGCGGCGCCTCGGCGCCCAAGGGACCTGATCGATATCCCTGCAGACGACATTACCCGAGCGAGAATACCCGTATGACCATGCTGAAAGACCCTTCGGTCAAGTATCGCCCGTTCCCGCAGATCGCCCTGGCGGATCGCCAGTGGCCATCGCGCACGATCACCCGCGCGCCGCGCTGGCTGTCCACCGACCTGCGCGATGGAAACCAGGCCCTCATCGACCCGATGGGTGCAGAAAAGAAGAACCGCTTCTTCGACCTGCTGGTGAAAATCGGCCTCAAGGAAATCGAGGTCGGCTTCCCAGCTGCCGGAGCCACCGAGTTCGATTTCATTCGCGGGCTGGTGGATCAGGATCGCATCCCGCAAGACGTGCTGGTGCAGGTGCTGACCCAGTCGCGTGAAGACCTGATCGAGCGGTCGTTCGAAAGCCTGATCGGCGCGCACTCGGCCATCGTCCATCTGTACAATGCGGTGTCGCCGCTGTGGCGCACGGTCGTGTTCGGGATGGAGCGCCATGAGATCCGCGCCATCGCCGAAAACGGAGCGAAAGTGCTGCGCGATCAGGCGGCGAAGTATCCGCAGACCCGCTGGCACTTCGAATACAGCCCCGAGACGTTTTCGACCGCCGAGCTCGATTTTTCGATCGAATGCTGCGAGGCGGTGATGGGCATTCTTCAGCCAACGCCGGAAAATCCGATCATCCTCAATCTGCCCGCCACGGTGGAAGCGGCAACGCCCAACATCTATGCCGATCAGATCGAGTATTTCTGCCGCAACCTGCCCAACCGGGATGCGGCGGTGATTTCGCTGCATACGCACAACGATCGCGGCACCGGCGTGGCGGCAGCGGAGCTTGGGTTGATGGCGGGCGCGGACCGCGTGGAAGGCTGCCTTTTCGGCAACGGCGAACGCACCGGCAACTGCTGTCTGGTGACCGTGGGCCTCAATCTCTACACGCAAGGCGTAGACCCGCAGTTGGACTTCTCGGATATCGACGAAGTGATCCAGACCGTGGAATACTGCAACCAGCTGAAGGTGGCGGAGCGGCATCCCTACGGCGGCGAACTGGTGTTCACCGCGTTCTCCGGCTCGCACCAGGATGCGATCAAGAAGGGCTTCGCGGCGCAGGAAAAGCGCAACGACGAGCTGTGGGCCGTGCCGTACCTGCCTATCGACCCGGCCGATCTGGGCCGCGATTACGAGGCAGTGATCCGCGTGAACTCGCAGTCCGGCAAGGGCGGTTTCGCCTGGGTGATCGAGCAGGACCAGGGCCTGAAGCTGCCCAAGCGGATGCAGGCGCACTTCTCCAAGCACGTGCAGGAACTGGCCGATACCCTGGGCCGCGAACTGCAGGCAGCGGATATCTGGGAGGTGTTCCGTAAGGCCTATCGCCTTGATGGGACGCAGCGCTTCCAGCTGATCGACTGGGACGAAGCCAAGGGGCCGGATGGCAGTCGCATCTTTGCCGGCAAGATCGGCGTCGACGGGCAGGAACAGTCCGTCTCGGGCCGGGGCAACGGGCTTATCTCGTCCGTCACCGCCACGCTCGCCGATAGCTTCGGCGTCCAGTTGGACGTGAAGGATTACGCTGAACATTCGATGGGCAAGAGCAGCGATGCGCGTGCTGCCGCTTATGTGGAATGCGTGCTGCCCGATGGCCGTACGGTGTGGGGCGTAGGCATCGACGAGGACGTAGCGACTGCCAGCGTCCGTGCGGTGCTCAGCGCCGCAAACGCAGCCTGATATAAACCACGGCGCTTCGGTGCGAACCCGGAGTGCCGTGGTTTATTGCTCCAAGATGCGCTTATAGAGCGCGAGGTATTCGTCCGCCATGCGTTCCACCGAGAAGCGCTCGGCGACCGTGCGGGCGATGGCGGCACGGTCCAGTGATCCGGCCTCGTTAACCGCCGCGATTGCTTCATCAAGGGTGTCGACCAAGTAGCCGGTGCGGCCATGGTCGATGATCTCGGGCATCGAGCCGCGCTGCACCGCGATCACTGGCGTGCCGCAGGCCATTGCCTCGATCACCGAAAGCCCGAACGGCTCGTCGAAATTGATCAGATGCAGCAGCGCGTGGGCCTGTTGCAGCGCCCTCACCCGCTCCGCGCCGCCAACGGTGCCGTGATAGACAACCTGGTCTCCGTCAATGTGCGGCAATACCGCGCGCTCGTAATACCCTTCGTCCTGCACCAGCCCGTAGATATGCAGCCGCCGTCCGCATTGACGTGCCACGGTAATGGCTTCGCGTGTGCCCTTGTGCGGGTGGATGCGGCCGAAATACAGCAGATCGGGCGTGCCGACCGGGTCGAGCGGAAAATCGTCCACCACGATACCGTGATGAATGGTCGCGGCATAGCGCAGGGCTGGATGGCGGTCCGATGCGCTGATCGCCACGTAATGCACCCGGTCCTGATAGGGCTGGTACATCGGCAGGATGCGGTCGGACGAAAAGCCGTGAATGGTGGTGACCATCGGTGTCTTTACAAGCGGCGCAAAGGCGTGGGCGGGGAAATCGGCCTGGTTGTGGATCAGGTCGAACCGGTCCGCCTGCGCGAACAGATGCGACAGGTGCCGATGCTCCCACACCTTTGCGTCGATCGCCGGATCTTCGTTGTAGGACGCGGGCACCACGCCATCCAGCGTCGCTGCGGTTTCGCTATCCAGCGTCGCGAACAGGGTCACGTCCACGCCGCGCGCCACCAGCGCTTCGGTGAGCAGGCTGGTGACCAGTTCCCACGGTCCGTAATGGCGTGGCGGGGTGCGCCACGCGATGGGAGCAAGCATGGCGATACGCATGGTTTTTACATGTTCTCCAGGCGCAGGATAACGCCTTCGTTGGGCGCCAAAGTGCCGGGCAGCGATGGACTGTCGAGCGTGGAAAGCAAGCGGTGCGCGCCGGCAAAATCCTCCGGGAGTGCGAACGATCGTGGCTGTTCGCACAGGTTGAGCGCGACCAGGATCCGCTCGCTCTCGTGGCCCCGCTCATACACGAGAACATCAGTATCGGAAGACAATACGCGAATATCGCCCACGCTCAGCGCCCGGTATTCGCGCCGCAGCGCCAATAGGGCGCGGTACAGGCTGAGCATCGAGCGGGCGTCCTGTGTCTGCACTGCAACGTTACGGACAAGCCAGTCGTCATTGAGCGGCAGCCACGGCTCGGTTGCGGAAAAGCCGGCGTGGGCGCTGTCGTCCCACGGCATGGGCGTGCGCCCGCCATCCCGGCCAAGGCCGAGACCCGGCTGGCGCAGATCCTGGGGATCACGCTCACGGCCCGGCGGGATGGTGACGCGCCCGATCCCCAGCTCATCGCCTTGGTACAGCGTGGGGGTGCCGCGCAAGGTTAGCAGCAGCATCGCCGCAACCCGCGCCTGCGCCTCGCCCAGCTTGCCGGCGATGCGCGGTGCATCGTGGCTGCCCAGCACCCAGTTGGGCCAGCCACCGTGCGGCAAGGCGGCCTCATAATCGGCGATGATGCGGGCCAGACTGTGTGCATTCCACGGTGCATCCAGCAGCAGAAAGTTGAAAGGCAGTTGCACGCCGGGCCGATCGGGCGTGCCGTAATACGTCATCAATTTGGGCAGAGGCAGGACGATCTCGCCCACGAGCAGCCGCTCGCCATACTGGTCCGCGATCTGCCGGAATGCGTGGGCGATGTCATGGATTTCGGGCTGATCGGCAGAGTTGGTCTGCAACACCAGGAACTTTTCGCCCATACCGGGGCGGTAATCCGGATTGGGGGGATTGTCAGGCAGGCCTTGCGCCTTGATGCAATGCCACAGCACGTCGATGCGAAAGCCATCGATGCCGCGACCGAACCAGAACCGCAGCACGTCCAGCATCGCGGCGCGCACATCCGGATTGCGCCAGTTGAGGTCCGCCTGCTCCTTCAGGAACGTATGCAGATAATACTGGCCGGTCAGCGCATCGAATTCCCACGCCGCACCGCCCATGTCGCTGGTCCAGTTGTTGGGCGGGCCGTCACCGGGCGCAGGATCGCGCCAGATATACCAGTCCCGCTTGGGATTATCGCGAGAGGACCGGCTTTCCACAAACCAGGGGTGCAGGGTCGAGCTGTGGTTGGGCACGAAGTCCAGCAACAGCTTCAGTCCGCGCGCGTGGATGTCCGCCAGCAGCGCATCGAAGCTGGCAAGATCGCCGAACATCGGCTCGATCCCGCAGTAATCCGACACGTCATAGCCGAAGTCGGCCATCGGCGAGGGAAATATCGGCGATAGCCAGATTGCATCGACGCCCAGTTTCTGGACATAATCCAGCCGGCAGCGAATGCCGTCCAGGTCGCCGATGCCATCGCCATCGCTATCCTGAAACGAGCGCGGATAGATCTGATAGATGACCGCGCTTTCCCACCACGGTCTGATCCCGTGCTCTTCCGCCTGAATACCCATGCGCTGCACAACGGGCCGGACGCGGTTAAGTTCACCGGCTCATCGCGCAAAAATGCGGCTTTTCTGCCGCCGCGCCTGCGATACCTTGGCATCACGGAACCCAAGCGCCTTTCGCGCGCTTGACCATACCATGGAAGAACCCCGGTCTATACAGTCTGAGGGCAATGTCCCTGAACACCACCGGCGGCGAATTTTGCGCATAGTTCGCAACGTCGCATTGGGATTGGTGGTTCTGATCTTTGCCATATGGCTGGTTCTGTTCATCACCAAGGGCCGCTTTCTGAAACACCCGTTCGAACGGATCGCCGGATCGCTGATGGAGCGGCAGGTGCGCGTCGGCGGTGACTTCCAACTCTATTTCGCGCCGCTGCGCATCAAGTTTGTGGCCGAGCGGCTGGACATCTCCAATCCGCAGTGGGCCGGCAAGCCTTCGCTTTTTGCGGCAGAGCGGGTGGATGCGCGCATTGCGCCGCTGTCGCTCCTGTTTGGCCGTCGGCACTTTTATTCGCTGGATCTGGTGAACGGCAACGTCGATCTCGAATGGGACAAGGCGCACCGCAACAACACGTGGACGTTCGGCAGCAAGACGGGCGGCAAGCCGCTCGAATTTCCCACCATCGACCGCGCTACGGTGCGCGGCACGCAGGTGCGGTATCTCGATCCGCGCATGCAGCTGCTGGCAGACCTGAAGATCGATCCGATCGTGTCGCAGCAGGCCAACATCGGTCAGGCCGTGGGATTGACCGGCACCGGCCGGTTCCGCGACACGCCGTTCCGCATGGAAGCAAGCCTGCTGTCGCCGGATGCCACCGTCAATCGGGGCAAGAACGCTCTCAAACTGCGGGCATGGGCCGCGGACAACATCATCGATGTCTCCGGCATTCTGCCATCGCTGGCGGACGTGGAGGACGTGCCGTTGCGGGTGAAAGCGCAGGGCAAGGACTTGTCGCAGTTGCTGTGGATCATCGACGTGGCGATCCCGCACACGCGCCGTTATGCGCTCACCGCGCAAATGGTGAAGGACAAGAGCGAATATCGCTTCACCAAGCTTGCCGGCACCTTCGGCCAGTCCGATCTGGCCGGGCAGCTTACGGTCAAAAACGAAGAGCGTTTGCGCCTGGATGCGGTGCTGACCACGCGGCGGCTGGATATCATCGATGCCGCCCCGTTCATCGGTTATAACCCCGACGTGGTCGCCGCCAAGGGGGCGGTTGCCGCTGCGGCCGCTACCGGCGCAGCGCCGCAGCGGATCATGCCGGACGCCGAACTGCCGGTGGCTACCATGCAGCGCTTTGATGCCACGCTGGACTGGAGGATCGCAGTCGTGCGTTCACGCCACGTGCCCATTTCCGATATCGGGATGAAACTGGCGCTGGACCGCGGGCGCCTCACCCTGTCGCCCCTGACGTTCTCGATGGCGCGTGGTGATGTGCGCTCCGATATCGTCATCAACACCCGCCAGCGCCCTTCCGCGATCAGCTACGACATTCGCATCGCGCCCACCCCGATGAGCCGGCTGCTGTCCGGGTTTGGCGTGGCAGAAGCAGGAACCACCGGCACCATGAAAGGACGCATCCGGCTGGAGGGTCGTGGAGATTCGATCCACGATTCGCTGGCTACTGCTTCGGGCCGGATCGCGTTCATCATGCCAAAAGGCACTTTGTCCACGCGCAACGCGCAGCTTGCCGAGCTTGATGTGGGCACGTTCGTGTCCAAGATGCTGGAAGACAAGCTGAACAAGCCGATCGAGATCAACTGCGGCTTGATCGCCTTCACCGTGCGGGGCGGCACCGCTGCGACCGACCCGATCCTGATCGACACCAGCAAAAATGTCATCACCGGGCGGGGCGGATTCAGCTTCGGCACCGAAGCGCTCGACATGGCCTTCAAGGCAGACGGCAAGAAGTTCAGCCTGTTCTCCGGCCAGTCCCCTGTGGGCATTGGCGGGCATTTCGCCGCTCCCAAACTGCAGGTGATCAGCCCGCAACTGCTGACCCGGGCCGGTGCGGGCATTGGCCTTGCAATTGTCGCCACGCCGATCGCCGGACTTCTCGCGTTCGTCGATGTGGGCGACGCCAAGTCCGCCGCCTGCGGACCGGTACTGACGGGTGCCAGCGCCGCTGCGCAGCGCACGTCGAAGGGCAAGCCGCGTAAGGACGTAGGCAACGGAACCGCGTCCAAAGCAGATTGACGCCAGGGAGAGCATCGATGCCAGCCAAATCCGCCGCACAACAAAAAGCCGCCGGTGCCGCCTTGTCCGCCAAGCGCGGTGATACGCCCAAGTCCAAGCTGCAAGGCGCCTCGCGCGACATGGAAAAGTCGATGTCCGAAAAGGAGCTGGAGGAACTGGCCTCCACCAAACGGAAGGGAAAGCCCGAGCATAAACGCAAGGACGGTTAGCGCTATCGGCAGGCGCTCCATCCGCCCGTGCGGCGTGCCTGATCCAGATGCAGGTGGTTGGCATGCGCGGCGTTGTAGTCCGGGGAAAGGACGGTGGAGAAACTGCGGCAGGCGGCGTCGCGGGCCATGTGCAAAAACGCCGCGTCGTCCGATGATTGGCCGGGCACGGTTTTCCAATCACGCAGCACGCTGATCCGCTGCCCGTCCGCCAGAACGAATGCGGCTATGTCGATGGCGTTGCCGCGCGAATGCTCGCTCCAGCGGCCCGTGCTGCCATTGCCGATGCGGCGGCAATGGTTGGTTCCCAGATGCTCGATGCGCACCACCTGCTGCCCGAAGATGGCCTTTGCCGCAGGTTGCACACCGTGGCGCAACCACCACGCCAGGCCACCGTCCACCGCGCACGTCGCCTGGGGCTGTGCGGGGACCAGCGATACGTCGAGAAACGCGGGCGCTGACAAGACCTTGCGGTCATCGCGCCTGCAGGTGCCCTGCCCTTGGGGAGCAAGCGCCTCGAAATCGATGCCACTGCGTTTCAGGAAATTACGGCACAAGCCACGGTCATCGCGCAAGGCAGCGATCTTGCGGGATGTCGCCCAGCCTTCGGGCTGATCGAGCGTCAACGGCGCCCAAGGGTCGTGCTGGGGGTGATCCGCCAGCCAGCCCCGGCCGGCCAGCAGCACGCCGCCCATCAGCAAGGTGGCAAGGGCGATGCGGTCGAAGGCGGAAAAAGCCATGGCACGGTAAACTGCGCGCCGGCCTTTTCGTTGCCTCAATCCATGATCGTGAACAGACCCCATGCCAGCCCGGTGGCGGCGATGAACAGCGACCAGGACCAGTAGAAGCTGTGGCCCGCCATCGTGATATGTTCGATCGTCAGCATGCCGCCGCTCGATCCACGCGAACCGATCACACCGGCGACGATCCATGTCAGCAGTGCGCCGGGAAACAGCGCCTTGATAAATGCCATTGTGACCCGTCCCTGCAGTTCGATGCGGGTGACCATCGCACAACCCAGGTTAAGCCCGCGTTAGCGCGCGATACGGCACTGCGCCGCTCCATCCGGCTTCCGGCCACCACGCCGTACCGCATGCCGCCACGCTGGCGGAACAAGCCTCCCTGCCTGTCGATTGATACCGGCGAAGGAGCACATTGCCATGACCATGATCGAAACCCGCGACGGAACCAGATTGCGCACCAAGACCCTTGGCGAAGGCCGCCCGGTCGTCCTCATCCACGGCTGGCCACTGTCCGCCGATTCGTGGGACCCGGTGATGATCGCCCTGGCACCCGGCGGCTATCGCGCCATCGCCTATGACCGCCGGGGCTTCGGTCGATCCGATCAGCCGCCCACGGGCTATGACTATGATACTTTCACCGACGATCTGGCCGATGTGATGCAAGCTACCGGGGCAACGCAGGACGTGGCGCTGGTCGGCTTCTCGATGGGTGGCGGCGAGATCGCGCGTTACATGTCGCGCCACGGCGGGCGCGGCGTGACGCAGGCGGTGCTGGTATCCTCGGTAGTGCCGTTCCTGCTACAGACTGACGACAATCCCAAGGGCGTGCCGGAAAAGACCATCGAAGAAATGACCGACGGCATGACGTCGGACTTTCGCAAGTTCTTCACCGGCTTCTTCAAGCAGTTCTACGGCGTGGGCCTGCTGCAGCACCCGGTGAGCGACGAAGAACTGCAATGGGCTTGGAACACCGCGATGCAGGCCGGGCAATATGCCACCCTGCAGTCCGCCGCAGCCTTTGCCTACACGGATTTTCGGCCCGACCTGCCGCATCTGACAGTGCCCACGCTGGTAATCCACGGCACCGCCGATGCGACCGTGCCGATCGAGGCGACCGGTCGTGCGGTAGCCGCGCAAGTCCCCTCGGCGGATCTTGTCGAATACGAAGGCGAGCCACATGGGGTGTTCGCCACCCAGACCCAGCGACTGGCCGAAGATATCCTGAGCTTCCTCGATGGCGAAAAGATCGAGGGCCGTCAGGGCATGATCGACGCCATGACGGCCGACACGTTGGCGATCGGCACCTTGTGACAAGGCTGTGGATAAGCCCGGCATAAACCGGGACAGCTGGTGGATAAAAAAAGGGGACCGCCGCGGCGGTCCCCTTTTTATTTCGTGAGGCGGCAGGAGATTATCCCGCCGCTGAAACTGTCACTGGTCCATGATGCCGCGTCCCACGTGGCTCTTGCGATAGCCATACAGGAAATAAAACGCGAGCCCGAACGCGCCCCAGATCGGCAAGACGAGCATCGCCTCGGTTGGCAGATTGAAGAACAGGCCCACGCAGCCGAGCGCGGCCACCGGCGCCACCACCCAGATCAGCGGCGTGCGGAACGGACGCACCCGGCCCGGATCGCGAACGCGCAGGATCATCACCGCAACCGAAACCATGAAGAACGCGAACAGCGTGCCCGAATTGGAGATGTCGGCAAGTTGCCCTACCGGCAGCAGCGCGGCAGCGATCGCCACGAAGACGCCGGTCATCAAGGTGACGATGTGCGGTGTTTTCCACTTGGGGTGGATGGTGGCGAGCTTGGCCGGCAACAGGCCGTCCCGCGCCATCACGAAGAAGATCCGCGTCTGGCCATACAGCATCATCAGGATGACGGAGGGCAGCGCCAGATTGGCGGCAAGCCCGATCAGATCGCCCGCGCGGGTATAATTGATCGAGCGCAGCACGTGCGCCAGCGCCTCGTTCGAGCAGACCAGTGGCGTGCTGCCTTTCGCGGCCAGCGCGGCGCACTGGGCGGTAAATTCAGCAGAGCCTGGCTGAACGCCCAGCGCGGTGGGCTGCGCACCGATCGCACCGATCGCGCCGGCTGCCACCAGCAGGTAGAAGACCGTACAGATCGCCAGAGAGCCGATCAAGCCGATCGGCACGTTGCGCTGCGGGTTCTTGGTTTCCTCCGCCGCAGTGGAAACCGCATCGAAGCCTACGTAGGCAAAGAAGATCGAGGCCGCTGCGCCGATGATGCCCATGCCGCTGGAGCCAGCAGGGCCGAACCAACCGTTGGGGGCGAACGGCGCGAAGTGTTCCGCGTTCATGCGCGGCAGCGCCAGCACCACGAACATCGTGAGCGCGGCGACCTTGATCGCCACCAGGACGGCGTTGAACGTGGCGCTTTCCTTGGTGCCGCGCATCAGCAGCAGCGTAACCCCAAGCGCGACGACCACAGCGGGCACGTTGATGATGCCGTGGCTGAAATCAACGCCGCTCAGCGTCCACGTTGGTCCTGCTGCCAATTGCGGTGGCAACGTGAACCCGGTCCAGCTTTTGACCAGCCCCATGAAGTAGCCCGACCAGCCGACCGACACCGCAGAGGCGGCAACCGCGTATTCCAGGATCAGCGCCCAGCCCACCATCCAGGCCAGCAATTCGCCCACAACCGCATAGGAGTAGGTGTAAGCCGAGCCCGACACCGGCACCATCGAGGCCAGTTCGGAATAACACAGCGCCGCCACCGCGCACACGAAGCCGGCGATGACGAAGCTCCACATCATGCCCGGTCCCGCCTTTTGCGCGGCGGCTGCGGTAAGCACGAAGATGCCGGTGCCGATGATCGCGCCCACGCCCAGCAGCGTCAGCTGCACCGGGCCAAGCGATCGATGAAGAGATTTCTTTTCCGCCGTCGCCAGGATGGCATCCAGCGGCTTTACCCGTCCGAACATTATGGACCCCTCAATTTTGATGAACGGAGGCTAACGACAAGCGCTCGCTTGGCAAGAGCGATTGGCAGGAGATTCCCCAATATCGTAATATTGTTGCAGCAACCGTGATGGATGGCCCTGCCGATTTGCGCAGCGCGGCGCGCGCGGCTAGAGGTTTGGCCATGTCAACGACCTTCCAGCTCGACACCGCGACCAGCCGCGCCAACCCCACGCCCGCGCCGATGAAGCGCCTGACGATCCCGGCCATCCGCCGCCGCAAGCGCGATGGCGTGACGGCAGAGCCGATCGTGATGCTCACCGCCTACACTGCCCGCCAGGCGCAGCTGCTCGATGCGCATTGCGACCTGCTGCTGGTGGGCGACAGTCTGGGCCAGGTGATCTACGGCCTGCCGTCCAGCGTGCCGGTCACCCTGGACCTGATGATCGCGCACGGCGCGGCGGTGGTGCGCGGCAGCTATCACGCCGCCGTGATCGTCGACATGCCGTTCGGCGCGTATGAACAGTCCCCCCAGCAGGCATTCGCCAGCGCCGCGCGGGTGCTGAAGGAAACCGGCTGCGCGGGCGTGAAGCTGGAAGGCGGCGCGGCGATGGCCGAAACCGTGCGCTTTTTGACAGAGCGCGGCATCCCGGTGATGGGCCATGTCGGCCTCACCCCGCAGGCGGTCAACATCCTGGGCGGCTACAACGCGCGCGGCCGCAGCGACGCGGAGGCGGACAAGATCGTTGCCGACACGCAGGCGCTGGATCAGGCCGGCGCATTCGCCGTCGTGATCGAAGGCGTGGTCGAGCCGATCGCCATCGCCGCAACCAAAGCGGTGTCCTGCCCTACCATCGGCATCGGTGCGTCTGCCCGGTGTGACGGTCAGGTGCTGGTCACCGAAGACATGCTGGGCATGTTCGAGCGGGTGCCGCGCTTCGTGAAGCGGTACGCCGACGTGGCGTCCGTGGTGACCGAGGCAGCGGCGCAATACGCTGCCGAGGTTCGGGATCGCAGCTTCCCCGGTACCGAACAGACCTACCAGCCGAAATGACCGGATGCGCGCGTCAGTCCGGGTCTCGCACGAAGTAGCTTGCCAGCTCGACATGGGTGGACCACCGGAACTGGCCCACGGGGCGCAGCTCCACCAGCCGGAATCCCGCCTCGACCAGTCGGGCGGCATCGCGCGACCAGCTCGACGGATTGCAGCTGATATACACCACGCGGCCCACGGCGGACGCGGCGATGCACTCCACCTGCTCGCGCGCGCCGGCACGGGGCGGATCGAGCACCACGGCGGCAAAGCGGCTGAGTTCGTCGGGTTGCAGCGGGTTGCGGAACAAGTCCCGGTGTGCGCAGAAGATCGGCAACTGCGCACGGTCCGCGCCCGCCTTGCAGGCAAGATGGGCATCGCGCGCGGCTTCGGCGGCCAGCACCTTGGTATCCGGCCCGGCCAGCGCGAACGCGAAGGTGCCAAGGCCGGAAAACAAGTCCGCAACGGTGGGCGCGCCGGCCAGCCAGGTGCGTGCAGCGTCCACCAGCGCCGCCTGCCCATCCAGCGTGGCCTGCAGGAAGCTGCCGGGCGGGAATGGCACTTTTACGCTGCCGAGCGTCACGGTGACCGGCACCGGCTCCCACACCGTTTCGAAGCCGTAGCCGCCGTCCATCGTCAGGCGGGCCAGCGCGTGATCGCGCGCGAAGTCCAGCATCGCTTCGGTTGCGGACAGACCTTCGGCGGTAAGACCCTTGATCCCCAGATCGACACCCTGATCGACCAGCGTCATCTCGATATCGGCGGCCATGCGCGGGGTTGCGGCCTTGCCGGGCCGGCCCTTCTTCGCCGGCGCGGCCTTGCCCATAGTGATCAGCAGCTTACGCAAAGGGCCCAGCAGCACGGTCAGTTCCGGCGCCAGCACCGGGCACTCCTCAAGCTCGACCACCCGGTGCGACTTGGCTTCGCGATACCCGATGACAACCCGCCCACCCGAACTTTCGGCGCGCAGCGACGCGCGGCGGCGTGAGGCCGGGGGTGACAGGTGTGGCGGCGCGATCTGTTCTGCCCCCAGCCCCTGCCCGGTGGAGGCGTTGGCCACCCGGCTTTCGACGAAATGCACCAGGCTCGGCTCGTCAAGCTGCTGCAACTGGCAGCCCCCGCAGCGCCCGAAATGGCGACACGGCGGGGCCACGTGATGCGGGCCCCATTCCAGCGTGCCGTCGGACTTCAGGATATCGCCGGGCGCCGCGCCCCAGGCGAAGCGGCCGGACGCTGTAACGCCATCGCCCTTTGAGGCGATACGCAGGATTTCTTCAGATTCGGTCATAGTGTCCACCCAGCCGCGCCTAGCAGCGATGCTCAACCCTGCCCAGCCTGCACACAGCGCGCAAAGGCTTGGGCAATCGCCGCTGCAAGCCGCCCGGCGGTGAACGCAGGCGGGCACAGCCGGGCCGCTTCGCCGTGCAGCCATACGCCGCGCTGCGCGGCTACGGCGGGATCGTCCCCACAGGCAAGGCGGCTGGCGATGGTGCCGGCCAGCACGTCACCGGTGCCGGCGGTGGAGAGCCACGCACTGGCACGCGGCGCGCAGGTGGCAACGCCGTCCGGGCTGGCGATGACGGTATCCGGCCCCTTGGCCACAACCACCATGCCGCTGCGCCGGGCGAGTGCCAGCGCACGGTCGATCTTGCTGCCGACAGCGCCCAGCCCGAAGGCCGTTTCCAGCGCCGCAAGTTCGCCTTCGTGGGGCGTGGCGATGGTGGTGCCGGGCATGCGGTGGGCGATGGCGTTAGGCGTCAGCAGCATGAGCGCGTCCGCGTCGATCACCAGCTTGGCTTTGGACGCCACCGCCGCTTGCAACCGCGCACGGGCGGTATCGTCCCGGCCCAGACCCGGCCCGATCAGCAGCGCGCCAATCCGGTTGTCGTCCAAAGCGTGGTCGAGCGGCCGGGCATCGCGCACAAGGTCCAGCGGCACGTCGGCGCTTTGGTCGCTCAGCAGCTTGACGTAGCCGGCCCCCGCCCCTTGCGCGGCCGTGCACGCCAGCAGGGCCGCGCCGGGCATCGCCCCGCCCACCACGGCAAGCAGTCCGCGCCGATACTTGTGCGCGTCCGGCCCCGGCGGCGTGATGACCGGCTTTGCCAATGCCGTCACGCATGAGCTTGCCGCGATGCCGATCGGCACCAGGCGCAGTGCGCCCATCCGCGCCGTGGCCGGCATCAGAAAGTGCGCGCGTTTCCATGCCCCCAGCGCCAGGGTGAGATCGAAGGCGGGGATACTGTCGCCCAGAATAGCCCCACCGTCCGCCTCCACTCCGCTGGGCAGATCCACGGCGATGCGCTTTTCGTGGGACGCCGCGAGGGCATTCAGCAGCCTGCCGTGGTGATCCGATAGACACCGGGTGAGCCCATTGCCGAACAGGCAATCGACCAGCACCGCGCCCGAAACGTCCGTGCCGCCTTGCATGACCGTGCTCTGGAACAGCGCGCGGGCCGTGCGGCAAGCCTCGCTTTTCGGAGCGTCGGGGGCTACGACTCGCACGTCGCCGCCACGTTCCTGCAGCACTTGCGCGATGACATAGCCATCGCCGCCGTTGTTGCCCGGCCCGCACAACACGGTGACGCGGTGCTTGCCCGCGATGCGCCATACCCACTCCGCCGCGCCGCGCCCAGCCTGCTGCATCAGCGCATCCACGCTGACGCCTTGCGCGACCAGCGCCTGCTCAGCGCTCCGCATCTGCGCCACGGTCAGGATCGGATCGGCAGGCGGCATCAATGGTTCTCCGGCGGTAAGGGACAGGCCTTTTACGTCCGGCAGCCGCTTTGGTTGCGCAGGTCTGGCCGCGCCGCCGGTTCAGGACCGGCGCAGCAGGCTCACGTCCCGGACCGCGCCGCGTGCCGCGCTGGTGGTCATCGCCGCGTAAGCCTGCAATGCGGCGGACACTTTGCGCTTGCGCGGGTGTAACGGCGACCAGGCATCGGCCCCGCGTGCTTCTTGTTGGGAGCGGCGATGGCTGAGGATCTCGTCCGAAACCATCAGGTTGATGGTGCGGTTCGGGATGTCGATTTCGATCGTATCGCCGTTTTCGACCAGGCCGATCTCGCCGCCTTCCGCCGCTTCCGGCGAGGCATGGCCGATCGACAAGCCCGAAGTGCCGCCCGAGAAACGCCCGTCGGTGAGCAGCGCGCACGCCTTGCCCAGCCCCTTCGATTTCAGATAGCTGGTGGGATACAGCATTTCCTGCATGCCCGGCCCGCCGCGCGGCCCTTCGTAGCGGATCACCACCACGTCGCCCGCGCCCACCTGACCGCCCAGAATGCCGGCCACGGCGGCGTCCTGGCTTTCATAGACCCGCGCGGTGCCGGTGAACTTCAGGATGCTGTCATCCACGCCGGCGGTCTTCACGATGCACCCATCGCGCGCGATGTTGCCATACAGCACGGCGAGCCCGCCGTCCTGGCTGAACGCATGTTCCTTGGACCGGATGACGCCGTTCTCACGGTCCAGGTCCAGTTCTTCCCAGCGGCGGGACTGGCTGAACGCGGTCTGGGTGGGCACGCCGCCCGGCGCCGCCTTGTAGAACTGCTGAACCGACGCATCGTTGGTGCGGCTGATGTCCCAGCGGTTAAGCGCATCGCGCATCGTGCGGCTGTGAACGGTCGGCAGGTCTGCATGCAGCAGGCCGGCGCGTTCCAGCTGGCCCAGAATCGCCATGATCCCGCCGGCGCGGTGCACGTCTTCCATGTGCACGTCGCTTTTGGCGGGCGCGACTTTCGACAGGCACGGCACTCGGCGCGAAAGCCGGTCGATGTCAGCCATAGTGAAATCGATGCCGGCTTCGGAAGCGGCGGCCAGCAGGTGCAGCACAGTGTTGGTCGATCCGCCCATGGCGATATCCAGGCTCATCGCATTTTCGAAAGCTTCGAAGCTTGCGACATTGCGCGGCAGCACGCTGTCATCGTCCTGATCGTAGTAGCGATGGCACAAGTCCACCGCCACGCGGCCCGCTTCCAGGAACAGGCGTTCGCGGTCCGAGTGCGTGGCCAGTGTCGATCCATTGCCGGGCAGCGACAGGCCCAGCGCCTCGGTCAGGCAGTTCATCGAATTGGCGGTGAACATGCCCGAACACGACCCGCAGGTAGGACAGGCCGAACGCTCGATTGCGGCCACTTCCTCGTCGGTGTAGCTTTCATCGGCGGCGGCGACCATGGCATCCACCAGATCGAGCGCCTGCTCTTTGCCCTTGATGACGACCTTGCCCGCTTCCATCGGTCCGCCGGATACGAACACCGCCGGAATGTTGATGCGCATCGCGGCCATCAGCATGCCGGGCGTGATCTTGTCGCAGTTGGAAATGCACACCATCGCATCGGCGCAGTGCGCGTTGACCATGTATTCCACGCTGTCAGCGATCAGTTCGCGGCTGGGCAGCGAATAGAGCATGCCGTCGTGGCCCATCGCGATGCCGTCATCCACCGCGATCGTGTTGAATTCCTTGGCCACGCCGCCCGCCGCCTCGATCTCGCGCGCGACCAGCTGGCCCAGATCCTTGAGGTGGACGTGGCCAGGCACGAACTGGGTGAACGAATTGACCACGGCGATGATCGGCTTGCCGAAATCACCATCCTTCATGCCGGTGGCGCGCCACAGCCCGCGCGCACCTGCCATGTTGCGACCGTGGGTCGAAGTGCGCGAGCGATAGGCGGGCATTTGTGAGAACTCCGGACAAGTAGAGCGGCGTGGGGCACCTTCAGATGAACTGGCCCCTACGCTGCAATCAATTACAATTCAACGGCGATTTGAGACATTTTATTTCACGGCGCCATTGCCGCCATTACCGCGCTGCACAGCCCCGTCATGGTTTTCGCCCAGGCCTCCTGCCCGGATGCATCGCCGATCAGGTCTTGCCGGATCTCGATCGAAACGTACGGGATGCCGCTACCTTCGGCGTGGCGGTTCATGGATGCGTTGAGGAGCTTGCCCGAATAGGGCTGCTGATCGCCCACCACCAGGCCCCGCTGCTCCAGCCAAGGGATGGCGACGTGCGCGGTGGTCTCGTCCTGGTTATACAGCACGCCCACCTCCCAAGGCCGGGCCTCGTCGCTGGTGGCAAGGGCGGGCGTGAAGCTGTGTAACGACAGGATCAGCGCGGGGCGGTGCTGGCGCAGCAGCGCGGCAAGGCCATCGTGATAGGGCGCGAAAAAGCGCGCGGTGCGGGCCTGCCGGCCAGCCGCGTCGAGCCGGTTGCCGGGGATTGGGTGACCGTCGCTGACGTCGGGGATCATGCCGGGGGCATCGGGCGGGCGGTTGAAATCGCACACCAGACGGCTGACGTTGGCCAGCCAGGCAGCGGTGGGAATGGTGCTGGCATCTGCCACCATGCGCTCGGCAATGGCGGCAACGCCGATGTCGATGGCGATATGCTGGTTCAGCAGCGCGGGATCGATGCCCAGGTCGATATCCGCCGGCACGCGGTTGGATGCATGGTCGGCCACCACCAGCAGTCCGCCTGTTTGCGGCGTGCCCAGCAGCCTGCGAACCTCGGCCATCTCATCCACGTGTGCCAAACCTGCCTCCGTTTCCTCAAACCGCCGGGTGATACGCGCGGTAAGCTTAACGCAGGCTTCCCGCCAATTGCCACCACTGCGGGTGATCGCGGGCCAGTTTTTCCGCCGCTGCGTGCAACGCCTCAACACTATCGTACAAAGCGAAGCACGTGGCTCCTGAACCGGACATGCGGGCCAGGAACGGCGCGGTATCCTCCAGCGCCTGTAGAACGTCGGCAACGGCCGGGCAGATGGCGATGGCTGGGCCTTGCAGATCGTTGCGCCCTGCCAGCGCGATCGCGCGCACCGAGCCACCGGGCATCGGGCCCCGGTCGATCCCGTCCCACGCCTTGAACACCGGGCCGGTCGGGACCGCTTCTCTCGGGTTGACGAGCAGCACCGGGGTTCCGGCAAGATCGCTGGGGACAGGCACAAGGTCCGTGCCGGTACCGGTGCCGATGCAGGTGGTGGACAGGACGCAGGCAGGCACGTCCGCGCCCAGCTTTGCCGCGCGCGTCCGCCAGTCGTCCGGCAGGCCGTGGGTCTGTTCCACCATGCGGAAGATCGCGCCCGCGTCGGCAGAGCCTCCGCCCAGCCCTGCGGCCACGGGGAGGCGCTTTTCGAGTTCCACCGCCCACCCGGCGCCGTGCGCCAATGCGCCCAGCGCCTTGGCGACGATGTTGCCGAACGGGTCGTCAATTTTGCCGGCAAACTCGCCACGCGTCGTCAGCCGATCCGCACTGGCGGGGGCGGCGACGAGCCTGTCGCCATCGTCCACGAAGGCGAACAGCGTTTCCAGGTCGTGGTAGCCATCCTGGCGCCGACGGCGGACGTGCAGCGCGAGGTTGATCTTGGCGTAGGCGGTTTCGTTCAGCATCCGCCCCGATTACATGTTCGGGTAATTGGGTCCACCACCACCTTCGGGCGCGGTCCACACGATCTGCTGGCCCGGATCCTTGATGTCGCACGTCTTGCAGTGGACGCAGTTTTGCGCGTTGATCTGGAAGCGCGCCTCGCCCGTGCCGTCGTTCATCACGTATTCGTAGACCCCCGCCGGGCAATAGCGGGTGGACGGACCGGCATAGACCGGCAGTTCCACACGGGTGGGATACGTGGGATCCTTCAGCTTGAGGTGGACCGGCTGGTCCTCCTCATGATTGGTGAAAGAATAGGACACGCTGGTCAGCCGGTCGAAGCTGATAACGCCATCGGGCTTGGGATAGGCGATCGGGCGATACAGGTCGGCGCGCCCGGTGGCGTCACTGTCGCGGTGATGCTTCATCGGCTTGGCGATGCCAAAGCCGAACAGCGTGCGCAGCCACATGTCGGCGCCGGCCAGGATCGTGCCCAGTTCGCCGCCCCACTTGGCCACCAGTGGCTCCGCGTTCTGGACCAGCTTCAGTTCCTTTGCGATCCAGCTGGCGCGCACCGCATCGTCGTAGTCCTGCAGCGTATCGTGCGCGCGGTCCGCCTTGATCGCGGCGGCGATGGCTTCAGCCGCCAGCATGCCGCTTTTCATCGCGGTGTGGGTGCCCTTGATGCGCGGCACGTTGACGAAACCGGCGGAGCAACCCGCCAGCACGCCGCCGGGGAACGCCAGTTGCGGTACGGACTGCCAGCCGCCTTCGTTGATGACGCGCGCGCCGTAAGCCACCCGCTTGCCACCTTCCAGGATCGCGCGGATTTCCGGGTGCTGCTTCCAGCGCTGGAATTCCTCGAATGGGTAAAGGTAGGGGTTCTTGTAATCCAGTGCGGCCACGAAGCCGAGCGCAACCTGGTTGTTGGCCTGGTGATACAGGAAGCCGCCGCCCCACGCGTCGTTTTCGCTCAGCGGCCAGCCTTGCGTGTGGATGACCCGGCCCGGCACGTGCTTGTCCGCCGGAATGTCCCACAATTCCTTCATGCCCAGCCCGTAGACCTGCGGTTCGCAGTTCGCCTCAAGGTCGAACTTGGCCTTAAGGCGCTTGGTCAGGTGGCCGCGCGCGCCTTCGCAGAATACGGTGTACTTGCCCGTCAGGTTCATGCCCGGCTGGAAATCGCCTTTGGGATTGCCTTCCCGGTCAACCCCCATGTCGCCGGTCTGCACGCCGATCACCGCGCCGGCATCGTCGTACAGAACCTCCGCAGCCGGGAAGCCGGGGAAGATTTCGATCTCCAGCGCTTCGGCCTGCTCGGCAAGCCAGCGGCACAAGTTGCCCAGAGAACCTGTGTAATTGCCGTGGTTGGACATGAAACGCGGCTGGATCAGGTGCGGCAGCGCGAACTTGCCCTTCTTGGTCAGGTGCCAGTGCCAGTTGTCCGTCACCGGAACGTCGGCCAGCGGGCATCCATCTTCGCGCCAGGTGGGCAGCAGTTCGTCAAGCGCCTTGGGATCGATGGTCGCGCCCGATAGAATGTGCGCGCCGATCTCGGAGCCTTTTTCCAGCACGCAGACCTGGAGTTCGGGGTCCACCTGCTTGAGGCGGATGGCGGTTGCCAGCCCTGCCGGTCCACCGCCAACGACGACGACGTCGTAAGGCATCTCTTCGCGTTCGATCATGGCAGCCCCGTGTTTTTATTGTGCGTTAGTCGCTCGATTAAATCTGCAAATGCCTTGATTGCTAAGGCGCGGCAGGTCAAGACCCGCGCAATGGATCAGCGGCCAAATACGCCTTTTCTGGACGATGTAACAGGTGCGCTGGACTGGTGGCGCAGCGCCGGGGTGGACTGCGACTACCTGGACGAGCCGGTCACATGGCTGGCGTCGGCAGAGCCCGAGGCGGCGGCAGTCCCTCTGCCATCGCCTCGAACGGCGCCTGCCGATGTGATCCCGGCGCCTGCAGAAGCGAAGATCGATCCCGCTTCCCTTCCTGCAGATCTTGCCGCCTTCACGCCGTGGTGGCTGACAGAGCCGCTGTTGTGCGAAGGTGGCCCCGCCGCGCGCGTCGCGCCGCAAGGCCAAGCGGGCGCCGATTTGATGGTGGTGGTCGAGGAACCCGAAGCCGGGGACACCGAAACGCTACTGGCCGGTCCACACGGCAAGCTACTCGATGCCATGCTCACTGCCTTCGGGACCAGCCGCGATGCGATCTACCTGGCCAGTGCCCTGCCCCGCCACACCCCCGGCGCGGACTGGCGCGCTATGGTGGCAAAAGGAATCGGCCAGGTGCTTGCCCGTCACATCGAATTGGCGGCTCCGAAACGCGTCATGATCCTCGGTGGCAACGTCCTGCCGCTCCTTGGCCACGAATCACCGCATCGCCCTGCCGTTTTACGAAGTTTAAACCATGAGGGTGGATCGATACCTATGCTCACGGCCTGGGCGCTGCCGGCTCTGCTCGCCCAACCGCGCGCAAAGCCGGTTTTGTGGAAGGCCTGGCTGGAGTGGACCGCTGACTGACGTGCGGACCTTCGGTGATGGGGTACACGCGGTATCGCGCAAGGATTTGGGGACAAGACTTGAGGACAATTGCCAGGGTGGGTTTAACGGTGGGCGCCTGTCTTGCCGCTACCGTTTGCAGTGCACCGGCCTTCGCCAACAGCGCCGCCGTCGATTATTTCCGCAGCCGGGCCGATCGCACCGCCGTGCCCACCCTGCTCAGCCAGGACGAGCGCGCGTACTACAAGCAGGTGTTCCAGGCGATCGACGCCAAGGACTGGGCCACCGTTCAAAAGATGCTGGCGGACCGGCCCGACGGCCCACTGCACCAGCAGGCCCGCGCCGAATATTACCTGGCTTCCGGCTCGCCGAAGATTCAGCTGGCCGATCTGCAAAACTGGCTGGCGCAAGGGGCCGAACTGCCGGGTGCGGATCAGATCAGCCGCCTGGCGCAAAAGCGCGGCGCCACCAGCGTGCCCCAACTGCCGGCCGAGCAAAGCTTCGCCCGCCTGCCCTCGATGTCCAAGCGCGTGCGCCCTGCCTCGATTGACGACGGTACGATGCCCGCCGCGATATCCGCCGGCATCAACGATCGCATCAAGAATGACGATCCGATGGGCGCGCGGCTGCTGCTGGACGGGATCGACGCGAACCTCAGCCCCTCGTCACAGGCCGAATGGCGCCAGAAGGTGGCCTGGAGCTTCTATATCGAGAACCAGGACGCGCAGGCCTATCAGATGGCGCAGATCGCCGCCTTGGGTCAGGGGCCGTGGGTCGGCGAAGCCTGGTGGACCGCCGGCCTTGCTGCCTGGCGGCTGGGCGATTGCGACGGGGCGTCCGATGCCTTCACCAAGGCAGCGCGTGCGTCTGAAAACGCAGAGCTGACCAGCGCTGCGCATTACTGGAACAGCCGCGCGCTGGTGCGCTGCCGTAAGCCCGAACAGGCGGGCGCCGCGCTGCGCCTTGCGGCTGCGCGCGATGAAACGCTGTATGGCATGCTGGCCGCCGAACAACTGGGCCTGAAGCTGTCCGAGCAGCACGCCGGGGCTGACTTCACGCAGGCGGATTGGCAGCAGCTGCGCGCCAGCACCAACGTGCGCACTGCCGTGGAACTGGCGGAAATCGGTGAGGACGGGCTGGCGGACGAAGTGCTGCGCCATCAGGCGCGCATCGGCGATGCCTCGCAATATGCACCGCTGACCCGCCTCGCCCGCGATCTCGGCCTGCCCGGCACGCAGCTGTGGATGGCCTACAACGCGCCTTATGGTGGCCGGCCGGAGCCCGCATCGCGCTTCCCTACGCCCAAGTGGACCCCGGTTGGCGGCTGGAAGGTGGACCCCGCGCTGGTCTATGCCCACGCCCTGCAGGAATCGGTGTTCCGCGCCACGGTCGTCAGCCCTGCCGGTGCGCGCGGGCTGATGCAGATCATGCCCGCCGCCGCGCAGGACCATGCTGGCGCGCTGGGCGTGTCCGGTTCGGCCACCGATCTCAACAACCCGGAAGTGAATCTAGCGTTCGGCCAGCGGCATCTGCAGACCCTGCAGGCCGATCCGGGCACGCAAGGGCTGCTGCCCAAGGTTATCGCCGCCTACAACGCCGGCCCGGTGCCGATCTCGCGCTGGAACGCCGAGATCAACTGCCAGGGCGATCCGCTGCTGTGGATCGAGTCCCTGCCGTACTGGGAAACGCGCGGTTACGTGAACATCGTCATGCGCAATTACTGGATGTATGAGCGGCAGGCGGGCGGTCCTTCGGAAAGCCGCATGCAGCTGGTGCAGGGTATGTGGCCTACCTTCCCCGGCCTGACCGGATCGAAGGGCGTGCGCATTGCCGCAAACGGAGTGAGTGTGCGTGGCAATCGACCCTGAGCGGACGTTCAAGCCCATCGCCATCGCGCTGCTGACCGTTTCCGATACCCGCACTGCCGCCAACGACACGTCGGGCGATATCCTGGCGCAGCGGATCGAAGCGGCGGGCCATCGCCTGGTACGGCGTTCGATCGAGCGTGACGATGCGGATGCGATCGCCGCGCTGTTCGACACCTGGATCGACGATCCGCACGTGGACGCCATCGTCTCCACCGGCGGCACCGGCCTCACCGGGCGCGACGTGACGCCTGAGGCGCTGGGCAAGCTGGGCGGGCGCGAGATTCCGGGCTTTGGCGAACTGTTCCGCTGGCTAAGCTACAAGACCATCGGCACGTCCACCGTGCAAAGCCGTGCGATGGCGGTGGTGGCGCGCGGCACGTATCTGTTCGCGCTGCCCGGCTCAAACGGCGCGGTGAAGGACGGGTGGGACGGAATCCTGGCCGAGCAGCTCGACAGCCGCAACCGGCCCTGCAACTTCGTGGAACTGATGCCGCGCCTGCAGGAAGTCTGACGCCGGCGTAGCCCGGCAGGCATCAATTCTGCAGCGAGATGTAACCCAGCTGCGCCGCCTTGAACACGGTCTGGCTGCGGTTGACCGCGTTCAGCTTGGTCGCCGCGTTGTGAATGTGAAATCGCACGGTGGCCCGGCTGCGCGACATGATCATGCTGATCTCAAGGTCGGTCTTGCCGATCGCGGCCCAGCGCAGGCACTCCACTTCGCGCTTCGACAGCCGGGTTTCGGGCGGCAGCGCCTGGGTGCGGCCCATCACCTGCACATACGTGGCGATAAAGGTGCGGGCATAAAGGCCGAACGCGTCCGAATAGATCGCGAATTCCTCTGACAAGTCGGTCTTTTCGCGGTCCAGCGGATTGAAGCTGACTGCGCCGATCTGCCCGAACGGCAGGTGGACCGGCACGCCGATAGCCGCGCGGGTCATCGCCCTGACCTCGAAGTTGCCGATGTCGATCGAAGCGAGATAGGCGTTGGGTTCACGGGTGCGGAACCCCTGCGCGTTGGCCCAGAACGGCTGGCCTTCGAACCGGCAGGCGGTGGTGAGCGGGCTATCCAGCGCGATGCGCGAATTGCGCCACCACACGCGCTCCTCATCGCCCCAGCCGAACACTTCGGTGGCCAGCATCTTGCCGTCGGCATCCACGGGCGTGCGCTTGTCGGCGATGTCGTGCGCGGGGGCGACGCGCATGCCGCAATCCATGGCGATGCGATGCAGCGCCTCGGCAGCGGGCCGGATCCCTTCCGGCGACGTCACGCGCACAGCGTCGATCTTATCCTGGGATAGCAGCTGCATCGTATTCCTCTCGCGCACGTCTTAGACTTGTCGGTCTGACGGCACAATCACCCGCGCCCCGTTTGCCCGGTTTATGTGACTAGCATTTTGCGCAGCGGTAAACCTTGGCCGCCTGGTGATAAGCATGACCGGAAACGGGAGTGGAACGTGAATTTCGACCTCAGCGAAGACGAGGAAATGCTCAAGGCCCTGGCCGAGCGTTTCGTTACCGACCACTACGACCATGACAGCCGCCGGGCGTTCCTGGCCGAACCGACAGGGTTTTCGGCGGCCAACTGGGCGCTGCTGGGCGAACTGGGATTGATTGCAGCGCCTTTTCCCGAAGACATGGGCGGGCTGGATCTGGACGCAACCGGCATCGCCACCGTGTTCGAGGCGCTGGGCCGCGGGCTGGTGGTGGAGCCCCTGGCCGAAGCCGCCGTGCTGGCCGGGCGGATTTTCGCGGCTGCCGCGCCGCAAGAATTGCGCGATGCCTGGGCCGATGCCCTGGTCTCCGGCGAGAAGCGGCTTGCCTTGGCGCACGCCGAAGCGCGCGGACGCGGCGGCTTGCCGTGGATCGAAACGCGCGCCGTGCAAAGCGGCGATGGCTGGACGCTGAGAGGCGCCAAGCCCTATTGCGCAGCCGGCGCCGGCGCGGACGGCTATATCGTCTCGGCCCGTCTGGAGGGTGAGCCGGGCGATGCGGCAGGGGTCGCGCTGTTCCTCGTTACCGCCGATGCGCCGGGCCTAACCGCCCGCGAATGGCATATGGCCGATGGCAGCGTGGCGGTAACGCTTCAACTGGACGGCGTTGCGGTGCCGGCGAACTGCCGGCTGGAAGGCGACGGGTTCGCCCATGTCGCATCGGCGCAAGTCATGGCCACGCTGGCCCGCTGCGCCGAGGCGCTGGGCATCATGGAGCGCATGTTCGCCGACACGATCGACTATTTGCGCACCCGTACCCAGTTCGGTGCGCCGCTGGGTTCCTTCCAGGCCATCCAGCACCGCATGGTGGCGCAGTATGCCGTGATCGAACAGAGCCGCGCTCTGCTGAACCTGGCGCTGGTGTCCTGGCAGAGCGACGACTTTGCCAACGCGGTCCACGGTGTGCGGGCGTTCATCGCGCCGGCGTGCGTGGAACTGGGGCATGAAATGATCCAGTTCCACGGCGGCATGGGCGTGACTGACGAACTGGCCGTCGGCGGCGGCCACAAGCGCCTGCTCGTGTTGTCACGCTGGCCCGAAGACCCGCTGGCGGCGCTGGATCGCTACGCCGGAGTGCTGCACTGATCGCTACCTGTGAGGGGGAGCGATCGGTGTCGCTCCCTCAACGCTCCCGCTGCTTGAGCCAGCCTATCCCGCGCTCCAGCAGTTCGTAGAACACCGGCAGGTCCCACGCGCAGCGATCCACTGTGGGCCACCAGTCCAGCATCGGCTGCAGATCGTAATGCCCGCGGCAATGGCCCAGCGTGTTGTACAGCACGCCACCTTTGCCGTGGTCCTTCAGGTACATTACCGGGTGCGTTCCCGGCGCAGCGGCAGCCTCGACGAAACCGGTGCCCGGCTCGGAACATTCCGTTTCCAGCAGGACATGCAAGCGCCCGTGCGTCTCCAGATGATACAGCTCGTCCGTCGTCTCGAACGGCGCGATCCCGGCCACCAGCGGATGGTCCGGATCGGCGACCGTCACCGTGTACGGCGCGATCGGCGGGTGCGAGATGAACTGCGATCCCACCATGTCCATGAACAGCGGTGCCCAGCGCGGCGCGTCCCACAGCCCCGCATCGGGTCCGTCTGCCAGCAGGCGCAGCACGGAGTTGGTGCCGTGCAGCGCGTACCAGCGCCCGCCTGCCGCCAGCCAGTCCCGCAAAGCTTCCTGCGCGGTCAGCGAGGGGGTGACGTCACACGTGTAGGTTATCAGAATATCGGCGCTGCGAATCGCCTCGATGTTCTCGTAATCCTCGAACACGCGGGTACGCACAGCCAGGTCCTTCGCCAGCAGTTTGAGCAGTTCGAGCCGGGCGAAGTCCATATCGTGCCACACACCGCCGCATATCAGCACACAGTCTATGCGGGGCGGGTGCGTCTGATCGGTTTCAGCCAAGGCCTCAGTCCTCCTTCCAGCCGCCAAGTTCGCCGTTGATGTATTTCATCAGCGTATCCTGGAACTGGCGGATGCGGATTTCCTGATAATTGCCCAGGTTGATCCGCCCGGTCTTGGAAGCATGCAGGCCTTGCTGCACGTATGGCAGGTTATCCATGTCCTGTTCGAACACGTCGCCCAGGATGCCCAGTTCCGGCGCTTCGGTCCACTTCTGGTCAAGCGTCAGGAACTTGAGCGGGGCGCCGCGCGGGATCGGCTCGCCTTTGGGGATACGGGCAAGAATGCGCACTTCCATGATACAAGTGTCCGGCGTCTTGCCCGGCAGCCAGTTGTAGACGATGTTGGGCATGAAGCCGCCCCACGGCCCGAAATTGGGGAACACGTTGTAGACCAGCGCGTCGAGCAGTTCGGCATCGGTGGCGTCTTCGTGGTCGTAGCCCGTGCTTTGCGTGTAAGCCTGACGCATCGCCGCCCCTAGCGCTTCGCGGGCGGTCATGCCTTCGGGCACTTTGACCGCCATCGGGTTGTCACGCGCGGCCTCTTCGTAATTGTCAGCAGAGCGGCCGTTATATTTGATGAACTCGTCAACGATCCACTGCTGGCCCTGCCCCTCCTGGATGTGCGGGCTCATCACCCCGAACGGCACCAGGTTGACGTTCACATTGTCGCCCCAGGTCCAATAGGCGGCGTTCGAATCGCCCGTGAAAGGTAGAAGCTGCGGATGCGTGACGATGGTGTGCCAGGCCTCCATGAAGGCCTCCATCACCACCTTCCAGTTGGCCGGCACTTCCTTGGCGACGCGCATCACGCTGGCGCATTCTTCGTGCCGCCAGCGCTTGAAGTGTTCGGGCAGCGGGGCAAGGAATTCCTCAAGGGTGGGGCCGCCCTTCTCCTCGCGGATGAAGACGTAGCCGGCCCAGCGGCCCACTTCGGCTTCCGGCAAGTGGAGGTTCTGTTCCTTCAGGTGGGGAAAGTCCCACTGGCACGGCATCGAATTGAAGCTGCCGTCCTTGTTCCACGCAAAGCCGTGGAAGGGGCACGTGAACGTATCGGCGGTGCCTTCGTGGGTGCGCAGCTTGCGGCCGCGATGCAGGCACACGTTGTGCATCGCGCGGATCGTGCCATCGTCCTGCCGGCTTACAAGGTAGGAGCGGCCTGCGTTTTCATAGACGATGAAGTCGCCAGGCTCGGGCAGATCTTCCTCGCGTCCGACGAACTGCCATACGTACGGCCACATGCGTTCACGCTCAAGCCGCGCGAAATCCTCGCTGATATAGCGTTCCGCCGGGATCGGGTCGGAGCCGCGATAGGCGTAGCTCTCCTGCGTCAGCATATCGGGAGCGGGGCGCGAATCCTGGGCCATCAATTCAGCCCAGGTTATGCCCTCGCTGCGATCTTCGCCCAGCGCGGCGGCGACTTGCGGATCGCGATCGGCCATTGTTTCAGTCTCCCAAGCACGGATTTTCCGGTTTGTCGTCCTGTCTGGACCTTTGGGCAGCGCAAGTCACCTTGCTCAAAATCATAGGTTGCCGCCCCTTGTGGATCGGCCATGCTGCGGCAAATTTCGATAATCGGGAGAATGCCGTGAAGCGGCTTGAAGGCAAGGTGGCGCTTATCACCGGCGGTACGTCCGGGATTGGCGCAGGCACCGTGGAGCGGCTGTGCGCCGAAGGCGCGCAGGTGATCTTCACCGGCTCCAACCAGGCGGCGGCGGACGCGTTGTGCTCGTCCACCGGCGCGCATTTTGTAAAGCACGACGTCACCGATGCCGCAGCATGGACGGCGCTGATGGAGCAGATCCACAGCGCGCACGGGCGACTGGACATCGCGTTTGCAAATGCCGGCACGGAATCGGGCGATGGCAGCATCGAGGATATCACCATCGAAGGCTGGAACACGGTGATCGGCGTGAACCAGACCGGCGCGATGCTCACCGTGCAGCATGCGATGCGGGCGATGGCCGCCAATCCGCATGGCGCGGAAGGTTCCATCATCGTCAACTCCTCGATGAACGCGCACCGGGCGATGGGCAACTTTCTGGCGTATTCGGTGTCGAAAGCGGCGGTCGTCGCGCTGGTAAAGTCTGCCGCCGTGCATGCGGGCAACCGCAAGTACAAGATCCGCGTCAACGCGGTGCTGCCGGGCGTGGTGGAAACGGCACTGATCCGCAACCTGATCGACAAGTCCGCGGACCCCGCCGCAACGCGCGGCGCCTACGAAGGCCTCTCGCCGATGGGGCGTATGGCCACGGTCGAGGAAGTGGCCGGCATGGTTGCCTGGCTGGCCAGCGATGAGGCGCGGTTCTGTTCGGGTGGCGAATTTATCATGGACGGCGCGTCCACAGCAGGGATGAACGGGGTATGAGCGATCTGGACGCACAGCGGCTGAAGGGCCGCGTTGCCCTCGTGTCCGGCGGTCTGCGAGGCATCGGCCTTGCTTGCGTGGAACGTTTCCTGGCCGAAGGCGCCGAAGTGGTGCTGACCGACCTGGAAGCGCCCGAAAGCGACCTTGCTACCGCCACGATGGCTAGGCTGGGCCAGGCGGCAAGCTATGTGCGCGCCAACGTGACGAGCGAGGACGACTGGGCTTCGGTCGTCGCCGCCGTGACCGAGCGGCACGGCGCGCTGCACATCCTGGTCAACAATGCCGGCACCGATCTTACCGGCCCGGTCGCCAGCACCTCGCTCGAAGCGTGGCGCCGGATCATGAGCATCAACGTCGATGGCGTTTTCCTGGGCGTGCGTGCGTGCGTGCCGCTGCTCGAAAAGGGCGGGGCCGATGTGAAGGGCGGTGCTTCGATCATCAACGTCAGCTCGATCATGGGCCTGGTCGGGATGAGCGAAGTGTCGGGCTACAATGCCAGCAAGGGCGCTGTGCGTTTGTTCACCAAGTCCATCGCGCTGGAATTTGCCGAAAAGAAGATGCCGATCCGTGCCAATTCGCTGCATCCCGGCTTCGTCATCACCCCGCTGCTGCAGGCTGGATTCCAGCGCTGGGTGGATAGCGGTGCGGCGCAAAAAACGCAGGACCTGATCGACGTGATGGCCAGCCGCACGCCGATGGGCCGGCTTGCCGATCCCGCCGAACTGGCCAGCGCCGCGTTCTTCCTGGCGAGCAGCGACAGCTCGTACATGACCGGCGCGGAACTGGTGATCGACGGCGGCTGGACCGCACAATAATTCCGACAAGACGGGACAAGACATCATGACCATAGCCCTCCCCGACGTCATCGCCGTCGTCACTGGTGCTGCTGGCGGTATCGGCCGCGAAATCGTTAAGGCGATGAAGGCGGCGGGCGCCACCGTGATCGCCACCGACCTCAAGGACGATGCGCAGATCGACGGCGCCGACCACTACCTGCGCCATGACGTGACGAGCGAGACAGACTGGCGCGCGGTGGAAGCGCTGGTGCGCGATACGTATGGCCGCCTCGATGTGCTGGTCAACAACGCCGGCTACTCGATCGTCACCAAGTTCGAGGACACTCCGCTGAGCGAATTTCACAAGGTCAACGCGATCAATGTGGACTCGGCCATTATCGGTACGCAAGTGCTGCTCGATCTGCTCAAGATCGGCGGCAAGGCCCGCAGCACCGGCGCCAGCATAGTCAACTTCTCCAGCGTCGGAGGCTTGCGCGGTGCGGCCTTTAACGCCGCGTACTGCACCAGCAAAGGTGCGATCAAAATCCTGAGCAAGTGCCTGGGCGCCGAATTCGCCGCGCTGGGGTATAACATTCGCGTCAACTCGGTTCACCCTGGCGGGATCGATACGCCGATGCTCGGCTCGATCATGGATCGCTACGTGGAACTGGGCGCGGTTCCATCGCGCGATGCCGCTATGGCGGGTGTAATGGCGACGCATCCGATCGGGCGGTTGGGGCGGGCGGAGGAAATGGCCGGCGGCGTCGTGTTCCTCGCCTCCACCGCGTCCAGTTTCATGACGTGCGACGAACTGGTGATGGACGGCGGCTTCAGCCAGGTCTGATCGCCCTAAAAGGGATACGCCAATGACTAAAAAGCTTCCCGGCGTCATCGGCGTCCACCACATCGGGGTTTCGGTTCCGGATATTGCCAAAGCGCGTGAATTCTACATCGACATTCTGGGCGGGGTTGAGGAAGTAGCGCCGCTGGAATGGGCAGACAACCCGATGATCGACGCGATCGTGGGGTTGCCCGGCAGCGCAGCGCGGCAGTTCTTCTGTCGTCTTGGAAACGTGCAGATCGAAGTGTTTGAATACAGCGCACCGCGCCAGGCACCGCAGGATGCGAATCGGGGCGTCAACGAATACGGGTACACGCACTTTGCCGTGCAAGTGGAAGACGTGGCCACCGTATACGAACGGATCGTGGCGGCCGGCCTGCCGGTGCACACGGCGCCCACGATGGAGAACATCACCATCGAAGATGGCATCAAACACGGTTACACCGGTACGTACTGCCGCGACTTTTTCGGTAACGTCTTCGAGATTCTGGAAATTCACGCAACCCCGGACATGCGCCCGATCTAGGATCGGCAGGAGCAGGATCAGAAGGTCAAAGGCCGATTAATCCATCTGATACAGTTAGATCGAGATCAAGATCGGCAACCCCAAAGCCTGTGGTGCGTTCTCCACAGTGCGCGCGACCCAAACGCCGGGGTCGTGACTTGGGAGTTGGGAATTGAAGACAGCCACGATCGACCGCGCCGCCTTGGCCGCTGTTTCAGCGCCGGTGAACACCGCGCGATCCACCACCACGCCAAATCGGCTGGTCGATATGGAAATATCAACAGGATTGCTGCGCAGCGCCGCATGCGAAGCTGGACTATTTCAGAGATCCGCCTTGGGCCACTTGGATCACAAGACATGGATGAGCCGTGTGATGGCCGATGGTCAGCGCCTCACCGATTTGCTTTGGGAAATGGGGTTTACCCCCGCCACAAGTGAACCAGAGCGCAAAGCCTGAATTTTGCTGCGCTACAACCTCAGGTGTCCTGACGTTGTAGCCACGCTTTGGTGCGATTGAACAGTTCTTGCGCCCGCGCTGTCGGATCGGGAAAACCGGCACGCAGCGCGGCAGAACGCATTTCCAGAGACAGCGTGATCTCGGCGGGAAGAGCCTGCAGCATGTCCTCCAGCGGCAAGGCGCCCTCTCCCACATGCTGGCGCAAATCTATCGCGTCGATGATCACCGCATCGAAGTCCGTCGGGTCTGGCCGCTGCGCCAAGGCATCGCAAAACTGCGCATAGGGCAGCAGTCTGGGATCGATCGCAGCTATCTGCGCTACCGTCGTCCCGGACCGATCGACATGGATTGGATCGATCAGCACTGCACCCAGGGGATGGTCGATCGCCGCCAGCACGGCCAAGGCATCGCTTAGCGTCTTTACCTCGGTGAAAATCCCGAATTCCAGGGCGACGCGCATGCCCGATCCTTCGGCATGGCGGCACAAGGCGCCCAGTTCGTCCACCGTGGCGGAACGATCGGGATGGGATGACACGCACAGCACATTCGCTGCGCCAAGCTGTGCGCCCACATCCAGCACCTTGCGGTGATCGTCCATCGCGCTGCCCGGTTTCAGCCAGACCACCTCGACATCGAGCACCGGCATCCCGGTGCGCGCCAGCGCCGCCGCAGCATCGCGGGTATGCTGCGCCGTCCATACCTGCGGATCGATCCACAGTCCGACGGCATCGAAGCCGGCCTGCGCGCCCGCTTCGATCACGTCCAAGGCGCCGAATTCGGGAAGCACCCCGGACGCCAGCGACAGCTTGTGCGCCATCTCCCGTTACAGCGTCGGCTGCGGCAGCGAGGCGTCGTCCTGCAGATACCAGTTCAGCCATTCGTGGAAGTACTGGTTGCCGCGCTCGTTACGACCGAAGGTAAGATCGTCATGCGCGCCGGATTCGACGCCCTTCTGGATTTCCAGCCCGATCAGGTAATCTTCCTTGTAGGTCACGTCGCGGAAGAAGTTCATTGCCCCTTCAACGGCCTCACGGTCCGCCTCGTCGCGAATCGGATCGCGGCGCAGGTAATTCAGCACCGTGCGATTGCGATCAGGTGTCGGTCCGGGGAACAGCTGTGCGACCTGGGTGATCTCCGGGGCGATGAAGATCGAGACGTTGGGAAAGAAGATGCGCACGAAATCGTAGCCATAATTCTCGCGCGTGCCCCACTCTTCGCGCGGCACGGTGCGCAGTTGCTCGCCGATCGAATGCTGCGGGAAGCCGATACGGATGTTCGGCCCGAACGCCTCGTAATGCGTGCAGTTGGATGGCGTGCGCGGAAAGATCGTTTCGGGGTGCAGCGACTTGAAGTGATAGCCTTCCAGATAGCCATCGAACGCTATCTTCCAGTTCGCGCCCTCGATCGTGCGATTGCCCAGATACGTCCAGTTGGCAAAGTCCAACGCTTCGAAATCCGCGAGGTAGCCTTGGAAATAGGTGTCGAGATCAATCGGCGCATTAGGCGTCAGGCACACGAAGATCATGCCGGCGCGCTCCTCGCACGGCAGTTCGCGCAGGCCCATGCTGCCCTTGTCAACATCGCCGAACGTGCCAGGTTCCGAAATGCCGATCAGCTTGCCATCCGCGCCATAGGTCCATGAGTGATACTTGCAGGTGAAGCGCGAACAATTGCCCCGGCCTTCCTCCGCCACCGGCGCGCCGCGATGCGAACACACGTTGAGGAACGCGCGCACTTTGCCCTGCTTGTCACGGTTGATGAGGATGGGCAGGCCCATCGCGTCCATCGCCTTGTAATCGCCGGGATTGGGCATCTCTGCGGTAAACGCCAGCATCAGCGGCACCCGCTTGAACACCAGTTCCAGCTCGGCCTTGAACTGGTCCTTGTCAGTATAGCTGGCGGTGGGCACCTTCAGCGGTTTCGCTGTCTGGAAAGTCTTCTTGTTCTCGACATAGTCGAGCATGATTTCGGCGACGTCACCTATTTGCTGGACGCGGTCCACAAGTCTCTCCCGAATGTTATGCCGCTGATCTTGCGCGCCCGGCGCATGGGCGGCAAGCTGCTCAAGGTGATAGGCCCGCTTGGCACTTTCGCCAGTTGGCCTGCGCGCAAGGCAAGGGCACTCAACACACATGACGGAGAGGAAAAGCCCTACGTGGGCATGGCTGGATCGCATCCCCGCCCACCTGGCGCGGTACGCAGACGCAGGTCTGTGGGACGAGCGCACGATCGCGCAGCAGGCAATCGCTTTGGCGCAGGCCGATCCCGGCTTCGTGGCGCTGTACGAAGGCGATGTGCAAGTCACCCGCGAGCAGGCTGTTGGCGATGCCCAGGCGCTCAGCGCGGCCCTGTTCGCGCGCGGCCTGCGGCCTGGTGATGTGCTGGCTTTCCAAGTGCCCAACTGGCGTGAGGCAATGGTGATAAACCTGGCCGCGGCGATGTCGGGCCTGGTGATCAACCCGATCGTGCCGATCTATCGCGACCATGAAGTCTCGCTCATGCTGGCGGACTGCAAAGCGAAGGCGGTTTTCGTGGCCGCCAGTTTCCGCAAGTTCGATTATGCCGCCATGGCACGCCGGCTTGCCCCGCAGCTGCCCGACCTTGACCATGTGTTCACCGTGCGCGGCGAAGGCGCTGATGACTACGCGGCCTTGATCGCGGAAGGACGCGATCTGCCGTTCGCGCAGCCCACCGTCGATCCGCTGGGCGTAAAGATGGTGCTTTACACCTCGGGCACCACCGGGCGGCCCAAAGGCGTTTTGCATAGCCACGTTTCGATCGCGCGTATCGTGCGCGAAAGCGGCGCGCATTGGGGGCTGGCGGCGGGTGAGGCGACCTTGATGCCCTCCCCCGTCACGCATGTGTCTGGCTATGCCAACGGACTGGAAGCGCCATTCCTGTGCGGCACGCGCACGGTGCTGATGGAAAGCTGGGATGCGCAGGCCGCCCTGGCGTTGATCGATCGGCATCAGGCGGTAGGCACTGTGGCCGCCACCCCGTTTCTCGTCGAGCTTGCATCAGCGGCCCGGCACAGCGGCAACCGCTTGCCCTCCTTCCGCTTCTTCGCGTGCGGCGGGGCGGCGGTGCCGGCCGATCTTATCCCCGCCGCCAATGCCGCGTTCGAGCACTGCCGCGCGTTTCGGGTATTCGGCGCATCCGAAGTCCCGCTGGTGACGTTCGGTTGGCCGCACGACGAGCAGCGTGCCGCTACCACGGACGGGAAGGTGGTGGACTATGACGTGCGCATCGTCGATGCCGACGATCGCGATTTGCCGGACGGCGCGGAGGGCGAAATCTTGGCGCGGGGCCCTGGCATGATGCTGGGCTACGCCGACGCGGATCAGACCCGAGAGGCGATAACACCGGACGGCTTTTTCCGCACGGGCGACCTTGGCGTGCGCAGCGCCGAGGGTGCGCTTACCGTGACGGGCCGCAAGAAGGATCTGATCATTCGCGGCGGTGAGAACATCTCCGCCAAGGAGATAGAGGATGTGCTGCACGCCCATCCCGCCGTGCGCGAATCTGCCGTGGTGGCAATGCCGCACGACCGGCTGGGTGAAGGCGTATGCGCTTACATCATTGCCGCAGGCCCAGCGCCGGCCAGCGCGGATCTGGCAGCGCACGTGCAAGCCAGTGGCCTTGCCAAGCAGAAGATACCGGAACGCTTCGAATTTCGCGACGACTTTCCGCGCACCGCTTCCGGAAAAGTGCGCAAGGACATGCTGCGCGCAGAGATCAAGACCTTGCTGGCCGCAACCTGACGGCGCGGGGCGGCAATCGTGTGGCATCCGCGGTCCTGACCAAAAACATAGTGGCCACACACTGCCCCAGCGCCGACACACGGGGCGCGTAGAGGCTTATATTCGCGTGCAAGAGGAATAACGATATGGATCTGGGATTGAAGGGCAAGAAGGTCATCCTGACCGGCGGCAGCCGGGGGATCGGCCGCGCGGCACTGGAAATCTTTGCCGAGGAAGGTGCCGACATCGCCTTTTTCTCCCGCAATGCAGAGCAGGTCGCGCAAACGGTCGAATCGCTGTCCCGCCACGGCGGCAAAGTGATCGGCGAGCCTTTGGACATGCTTGACCATGACGGCTACGTGGCCTGGCTCAAATCTGCCGCCGAACGACTGGGTGGCGTCGACATTTTCGTGCCGGGCGCCAGCGCGTCCGGATCGGGCACCACCGGTGACTGGGATGCCTGTTTCGCCGCAGATATCAAGGGCACCGTTTTGGGCTGCGAAACCTTGCAGCCGTATCTCGCGGAATCGGGTTCGAGCGCCATCGTCATCATGGCCTCCACGGCAGGCACCGAAACCTTCATCGTGCCCCAAGCCTACAATGCTATGAAGGCAGCCCTGATCGCCTATTCCGGCCAGTTCGGACAGATGGTGGGACCGCAGGGCATTCGCGTCAATTGCGTATCGCCCGGCCCGATCAAGTTTCCCGGCGGCAACTGGGAGGCGATCAAGGATCTCGCGCCCGAACTGTATCAGGCCACAGAAGCGACTTTCGCGCTGGGCCGCTGGGGCGGCCCTGAGGAAGTGGCGCGCACCATCGTGTTCCTGGCGAGCCCGGCCTCATCCTACACCACGGGCACCAACGTCGTGATCGATGGCGGGTACACCAAGCGCATCCAGTTCTGACGACGACGTAATTCACTCTTACAAGTGCTGGCGGCGGTCCTTCCCCAAGGACTGCCGCCTTTGTCTTTTTGGCAACAGTCGAACGGCAACGCGCCTGACCTGTGCTATTCGACAGGTAGTGGCCCCGGCAATCCGATGCATAGTGATCACGGAAAGACGGCCTGTTGGATTGATGGCCGCACCGGGAGGATTACTGATGGCATCCGCACATGTTCGCGGAGCGCGGCACACCGCGCTCATCAAACTTGCACTCGCATCGAGCGCGCTGACGTGCCTGTCGGTGCCCGCCTTCGCGCAGCAGGCGCCTGCCGCAGACAGCGCCGCTGTCGACCCTAATGAGATTATTGTTTCGGCACGCCGCCGTTCGGAAACGCTGCAGGATACGCCGGTGGCGATCACCGCGGTCAGCGCCGCGATGCTGGAAAACAAGGCCTCGGCCAACATCGGCGATCTTCAAGGTGCCGCGCCTGGCCTGCTGATCACGCAGCAGAACTCGGGCGCGCAGGCGGCCAACATCTCGATCCGCGGCCTGACATATGCTGACATCGAAAAGTCACAGACGCCGACCGTCGGCGTCGTGGTGGACGGTGTGACGATCGGCACCAGCACTGGCCAGTTGCAGGACGCGTTCGACATCGCCCAGATCGAAGTGCTGCGTGGGCCCCAGGGCACGCTGTTCGGCGCCAACACCATCGGCGGCGTGATCAACATCACCCGCACCCTGCCCACCATGGAGCCGGGCGTGAAGGCCGAAGTCACCTATGGCCGCTGGAACACCTGGGCCGCCAAGGCGATCGCCAACTACGGCAACGGCGAAACCTGGGGCGTCAAGGCCTGGTACTTCCACGGCGCATCCGACGGGTTCTATTACAACCCCATCCGTGACGAGCGTTCGGGCGGCAGCAAGAGCGACAGCTACGGCGCCAGCCTGCTGTTCAAGCCGACCGGCTCGGGCTTCGATGCGCACTTCACCATCGAAAACGTAACGCAAAGCTTCGAACCGGTGGTGGCCAACATCACCAAGACCGGCGAACTGTTCTGCGGCTTCGAGCCCGCCAACCAGTGCAACCGCAACACCACGACCGACCTGTACACCACGTTCACAGAGCCTGCACACAGCACGTACAAGGCGCCCGACGCCACGCTGGAAATGAACTACGATGCCGGCGCGGTTAAGCTGACCTCGATCACCGGCTGGCGCCACACCAAGGAAAAGCAGACGCAGGACTTCGACGGGTCTAGCACCGACCTGTATTATGCCCAGCGTTTCCAGAGCTACACCCAGTGGAGCCAGGAACTGCGTGCCTCCGGCAAGGTGTTCGACGGTCTCGACTACGTTGTGGGTGGGTATTACTTCCACTCGAAGTACGACCTGACCCAGTGGACCCGCCTGCTGGCCTTCGACTCGTCGATCTCGCCGATGGATTTCGACAAGAACCCGCAGCAGGTTGCCGGCAAGACCACCAGCTATGCTTTCTTTGGTGACTTCAACTGGGCGTTCGCCGACAAATGGCGCCTGTCGTTCGGCGGCCGCTGGTCGCATGACAACAAGCAGCTGACCAACAGCTTCGCCCAGTCCGGCCTGATCGGTTCGGGCGATGCGAACTTCACCAAGTTCACCCCCAAGGTGGGCATCGACTATCGCCCCAGCAGCGATGTCATGCTCTACGCCAGCTGGTCGCGCGGCTACCGTTCGGGCGGCTTCAGCCCGCGCGCTGCGACTGCGGACACCGCCAGCACCCCGTTCCAGCCGGAAACAGTCGACGCCTACGAAATCGGCGCGAAGCTGGCGGCGTTCAACCGCAAGCTGGAGATCAACCTGGCCGGCTACGTGTCCGACTACAAGAACATGCAGCAGAACCTGACGCTGCCTGGCGGCCCCACCGGCAACCAGACGATCACCGGCAACGTTCCGGGCGGTGCGATCATCAAGGGCATCGAGATGGACGGCACGTTGCGCATCACGCCGCAGCTGCGCCTGACCACGTCTGCCGCCTACATGAAGTCGCACTTCCGCAACTTCATTGCCAACGGTGTGCTGGGCACCGCGATCGTGCCGTTCGACTATTCGGCCAACAACCTGATCTATGCGCCCAAGTTCACCGCGTCGCTGGGTGCGGAATACGAAGTGCCCACCAGCTTCGGCAAGATCGTGGCCACCGGCGGCTGGCGCCATATCAGCCCGTATGACGAGCAGATCTCGACCGCCTCGCTCACTCCGGTGGTCAACGGCTCGGGCGCGGTCACCAGCGTAATCGTCAACGGCAACGATCCGCGCGTGCGCACCACCACGCAGGATCTGCTGGACGCCAGCCTGACCTTCAACTTCGATATCAACGACAAGGACGTGTACCTGCGCTTCTTCGGTCGTAATCTCGCCAACGAGAAGACCACGACGCACGCCTTCACGGTGGCAGGCCTGTTCTCGTTCGCCACCGCGCTTGAGCCGCGCACGTATGGCGCAACGATCGGCGTGAAGTTCTGATCTAGGCGCGCCTGGCACCAGGGCGGACAACGGGGGTGCCGGGACGCATGCGCCAGGCACCCCTTTTTTTTGATTGAAAAGGAGCACACACAATGGGTCGTCTCGAAGGCAAGATCACGCTGGTTACGGGCGCGGGAAATCCGCGCGGTCTAGGCGCCGCCACGGCACATCGCTTCGCGCAGGAAGGCGCGTTCGTTTATATTACCGACCTGGATGCAGCGGGCGCAGAAGCCGTCGCCGCTGAAATCCGCAGCGCTGGCGGACACGCTGAAGCCCAGGGCCATGACGTGACGAGCGAGGAATCGTGGGACGCCGTGATGACCGCCGTCGAGCAGGGCCACGGCCGGCTCGACGTGCTGGTGAACAACGCCGGTATCGCCATCCTCAAGCCGCTGGAGCAACTGACGGCGGCGGACTGGAAGAAGCAGAACCTAGTCAACCTAGACAGCGTGTTCTTCGGCACGCAGCGCGCGGTGGCCCTGATGCGCAAGGTCGGCAAAGGCGGCTCGATCGTGAACCTGTCGTCCATTGCCGGCCAAGTGGGCGTGCCGATGTGCGGCGCTTATGCTGCAGCCAAAAGCGGCGTGCGCACGTTCTCCAAGGTGGTCGCGATGGAATGCGCCGCCGATGGCATCCGCTGCAATTCAGTGCATCCCGGCATGATCGAAACGGCGATGCAGGACGTGGCGCGGCAGGACAATCCCGAGGGCTTCAAGCAGATCGTAGCCGCGATCCCGATGAAGCGCATGGGGGCCCCTGTCGATATCGCGAACATGAACCTGTTCCTGGCCAGCGACGAATCCAACTACGTCACCGGGTGCGAACTGGTGGTGGACGGCGGCGTCACCGCGATGTGAGGTGCTGCGCGCATCGTCCCGGTTCAGGCCGGGACGAGGCGCGCATTCTCCGGCTAAAGCTTCACCACGACTTTGCCGATGTTCTTGCCGGTCAACATCCGCTCGTAGGCGACCAGCACGTTCTCCAGCCCCTGCGTTTCATCGAAGCGCATCGTCAGCTTTCCGGCATCCATCCAGGCGCGAAGTTGCGGCAGGAACTGTGCGCCGCGCTCCAGGAAATCGGGGATGAAGAACCCCTCGATCCGCAGCCGCCTCATCAGCACCTGATCGAAGCTGGCAGGGCCTGGCAGCGCGACATCGCTGTCATATCCGGCCACCATGCCGCAGATGGCGACGCGCCCGTAATGCGCCATGTTGCGCAGCACCGCGTCCAGCACCGGCCCGCCGACATTGTCGAAAAAGGCATTCAGTCCCCCGGGCACTTGCGCCAGCCGCGCGGATACGTCTTCGGCCCGGTAATCGATCGCCATGTCCACGCCCAGGTCATCGAGCAGGTAGCGGCATTTTTCCGCGCCGCCGGCGATACCCACCACCTTGGCGCCAAGATTGCGCCCGACCTGGCAGGCGAGGCTGCCGGTGGCGCCAGCGGCTGCAGAGACGGCCAGCCATTCGCCGGGCTTCACCGCCGCCACCTCCTGCACGCCGACGTAGGCCGTCCACGCGTTCATGCCCAAAGCGCCGAAATGCTGCAGCGGATCGGCGATGGAGTCGTCCACCACCTCAAGCCCGGACAGCGCTGGCACCAGCGTGGCGATATCGGCCCACTGCCCAAAGCCGCGCACCAGCGCGCCGGGTGCGAAAGCGGGATCGTTGCTCTCGATGACCCGGCCCAGAACCAGCCCCACCATCTTCGCGCCCAGCGGCAAGGGCGGCTGGTAGCCATCGGTGCGCGGGGTCATCCACATGCGGGTGCCAGCGTCCATCGACAGATATTCAACGGCCACCCGCACTTCGCCGGCAGCAAGAGGGGATAGCGTCTCCTCCTCCAGGCTCAGGAAGCGATCGAACCCGGTATTCCCCTCAGGGTGGCGATTAAGTCGCCAGAAACGGCATGTCGGCACATCAGGTCTCCTCTACGCCGACCCTTGCGCGGGGCGCCTCCAACGCAACCTGTGCAAACAACTAGGACTAGCCGTTTGCACAGGGTTCCACTCGCATGCAGACAGCTACAGCGGGCGCAATAAAACATCGGGGAGATAATCTGAAATGCGTGTCGTAAAAACCGTGCTGCTTGCCTCCAGCATGCTTGCCACCACCGCGATGCCGGCATTTGCGCAAAGCGCGGACACGCAGGCGGCCCCTGCCCCGGTTACAACACCCGCCGCCGGTGGCCTGAACGAAATCATCGTCACCGCCCGCAAACGCCAGGAAAGCGTGCAGGATGTGCCGGTTGCGGTTACCGCGATCACCGCGGAGCAGATCGCCAACCGCGATGTGACGAGCATCGAAAAGATCACCGCCATCGCCCCGCAGTTCAGCGTCGGACGCGCGTCCAACGGGTCGGGCGCCCAGCTTACGCTGCGCGGCATCGGCTCGTCCTCCACCTCGATCGGTATCGAGCAGTCCGTCGCCGTGGTGGTTGACGGCGCGTATTACGGCCAGGGCCGCGTCATCAACGAAGGCTTCTTCGACCTGTCGCGCGTCGAAGTGCTCAAAGGTCCGCAGGCGCTGTTCTTCGGCAAGAACGCGACCGCCGGCGTGATCTCGATCACCACCGCCGATCCTACCGACAAGCCTGAATTCATGATCAAGGGCGGGTATGAATTCAAAAGCCAGCAGTACCGCATCGAAGGCTATGCGTCCGGCCCGCTGACCGACACGCTGGGCCTGCGCGTTGCCGCCCGCTACACCAAGATGGACGGCGGCTACTATCGCAACGAAGCGAAGGACGTTCTCTACAACGATTTCGACATCGCCACCGGCACCGCCTCCACCCACCTGGCTACCCCTGCTGCCCGCAAGGCGCCGGGCGAGGAAGAACTGCTGGCGCGCGCCACGTTGAAGTGGGAGCCGACCGACAACCTGACCGTCAGCCTCAAGGGCAGCGTGGACGGCAGCAACGTCAACAACAACTCGTGGAACTACGTGGCATTTCGCTGCGGCAACGGATCGACATCGCAGCTGACCGGCGAGGCCTGCGGCGATCACTTCGTGACGTACCAGAACAACATCCCGGCCGACATCGCCGCCAATTTCCCGTACGCCAAGAGCGACGGCTCGCTCTACAACCGCTACCGCTCCGCCGGCGGCACGTTGAACATCACGTACAACGCGGCGGATCAGCTGCAGGTGTCGTCCGTCACCAACTACCAGTGGAACAACAACCGCTGGGCCTGCGCCTGCGATTTCCAGTCGAATTCGGCCAGCAACTGGGCAACCGAGAATTCATCCTGGAAGGCGTTCAGCCAGGAACTGCGCGCGCTGACCCAGTTCGACGGTCCGTTCAACATGATGGTCGGTACGCTGTACCAGCACACCCAGCGCGATTTCCAGCAGTACGTGATCGTGGGCGCAGTATCCAATTCCGCCGCGCCTCCGGGCCTGAACTACGTGGGCACCGCCAAGACCAGCTACACCAAGGGTGACACGATGGCCGTGTTCGGCCAGCTGACTTACAAGATCACCCCCACCCTCGAAGCGGCGGGCGGCGTGCGCTACACCGACGAGACAAAGAACAGCTTCTTCACGCAGTTCTACAACAACCCCGCGCTGACCGGCATCTTCCGCGACCAGAACGATCCCGATGGCCTGGGCGTAGTCACCGCGCGCCAGCACTTTACCAACTGGTCGCCCGAGGCCACGCTGACCTGGAAGCCTACCCGCGACCTGATGGTCTACGGCGCGTACAAGACCGCCTACAAGTCCGGCGGCTTTTCCAACGGCGGCATCAACTCCAAGTTGAGCGCCGATCCTTCCGCCGACCTGACCTTCAATCCGGAGCGTTCGGAAGGCTTCGAGATCGGCTTCAAGTCCACCCTGCTGGCCAACCAGCTGCGTTTCAACGTCACTGCGTTCAACTACAAGTACAAGGACCTGCAGGTAGACTTCTTCAACTCGCCGATTTTCGCGTTCCAGACGCTGACTGCCGATGCGCGCACCAAGGGCGTGGAGGTCGAGTTCGAATTCGCGCCTAACGGCATTCCCGGCCTCGATTTCCACGGCTCGGTCAACTACGACAAGGCGCGTTACATCAGCTTCCCGATCGCGCCGTGCTATGCCGGTGAAACCCCGGCGGAAGGCTGCAACCTGGTGGGCAACACCCGCCAGGATCTGACCGGCGCGCCGCTGTCGGTCGCGCCGAAGTGGACCGGCAACCTTGGCGTGAACTACGAAACCGCCATGGGCGAGGCCTACAAGGTGGGCTTCAACGTCGACTCCAAGTATTCGGGCAGCTACCTGGCGTCCGGATTCGGCAACCCGCTGTCGCGCCAGAGCCGGTATGTGACGCTGGACGCGGGTCTGCGCTTCGGTGCCCAGGATGACAACTGGCAGCTGGCGGTGATCGGCAAGAACCTGACCAACCGCTTCTACGTCAGCGGTGTGGTGGATGGTCCCTCCACCGGTGGTGGCACCGGCACGGCAGCAGGCTTCAAGGCCGACCAGCTCGGCTTCGGCAACCTGCCGCGCACGGTCATGGTGGAACTCAGCAAGAAGTTCTGATCGGCTTGCTACGTAGCGTGCGGGTGTTTGTTGCGCCCGCGCGCAACATTTTGCTGGGATGGCGGGTTGTGAACAGCTAGGCGGATGGTACGCACCGGATAAGGCAACGGCCAACGCGCCCTGCCACCGCCAGAGGAGCCGCCCGATATGCACAAGACCTGCCTGATTACCGCGCTGCTGCTCGGTGCCGCCGCTCCCTTAGCCATATCCGCCGCGCCCGCGCCTGCTGGAACGCAAGCGCCCACCGCTGCCGGGATCGACGAGACGGCGATGGACCGCAGCGTCAGGCCGGGCGATGAATTCTATCAGTTCTCCGCCGGCGCCTGGCAGCAGCGTGCGCAGATCCCGGCAGATCGCAGCAGCATCGGCGCGCACACCATCGCCGCGGACGAAACGGACCGTCAACAAATGGCGCTGATCCGCAAGGTGCTGGCCTCCAGCCCCGCCGCCGGGTCCGACGAGGCGCGCATCCGCGATTACTGGCAAGCGTACCTGGATACCGCCGCGATCGAGCGGGCCGGGCTTACCCCACTCAAGGCCGATCTCGCCCGTTATGCCGCGATCACGGACAACGCGCAGTTGACGCGCGTGCTGGGCGACCAGACCGAGGCGGACGTCGATCTGTTCAACAACAACAACGATATGTCGACGGAAAATCTGTTCGGCCTGTTCATCACCAAGGCGCTGAAAAGCGATGCCGTGGTGCCGTATATCTTCCAAGGCGGCCTCGGCCTGCCGGACCGCGAATACTATGTGTCCACGCAGCCGCGCATGGTCACCATCCGGGACCAGTACCGCACCTATATCGCCAGCCTGCTGCGCCTGTCCGGCGTGAGCGATCCCGAAGGCCGGGCCGGGCGCATCCTCGATCTGGAAACCCGCATCGCCGCCGCCACGCCCGCCAAGGCGGACACGGCAGACTTCACCAAGGGCGGCACGCTATGGAGCCGGGCGGACTTTGCCCGCAATGCACCGGGCATGGACTGGGATGCCTACTTCACCGCCGCGCGCATGCCCGCCCAGCAGACCTTCGACGTCTATAGCCCGTCCGCGATCACCGGGCTTGCCGCGCTGGTCGGCTCGCAATCGCTGGAGGCCTGGAAGGACTGGCTGGCCTTCCACCGCATCAACGCGCAGACAGACGTGCTGCCCGCCAAGCTGGACGCGCTGCACTTCGCCTTTTTCGACACCACCTTGTCGGGTACCCCGCAGCAGAAGGTGCGCGAAAAGCGGGCACTGGCGGCGGTGAACGACGATCTGGGCATGCCGTTCGGGCGGCTTTACGTCGCCGCCTATTTCCCGGCGCAAGCCAAGGCGCAAGTGTCCGACATGGCCACGCGCATCAAGCACGCGTTCGATCGCCGCATCGATGCGCTGGACTGGATGGCCCCCGCCACGCGCACCGAAGCACAGGCGAAGCTGGCCGGCATGGTGGTCAGCGTCGGCTATCCCGATACCTGGCCCGACAGTTCGCTGATCGTGATCAAGCCGGGCGCGGCATACGCCAATCGCATGGCAGCGATCCGCGGCAAGACGCTGCAGGAACTGGCGAAGCTGGGCAAGCCGCAGGATCGCGGCGAATGGTGGATGACACCGCAGATGGTGAACGCGGTGAACCTGCCGGTGCAGAACGCACTGAATTTCCCGGCGGCAATCCTGCAAAAGCCGTTCTTCGACCCTGCCGCCGATCTTGCCAGCAATTACGGCGCGATCGGCGCGGTGATCGGGCACGAGATCAGCCACAGCTTCGACACCAGCGGCGCGGCGGTGGATGGCACCGGCACCTTGCGCAACTGGTGGACCGCGCAGGACCTTGCTCACTTCGAAGCGCAGAGCCAGGCGCTGGTGGCGCAGTATGACGCCTATGCCCCCTTCCCCGACCTGCATCTAAACGGCAAGCTGGAGCTGGGCGAAAACGGCGCTGACGTGGCCGGCCTTGCTGCCGCCTATGATGCCTACCGCGAGGCGCTGGGCGGCAAGGAATTGCCCGTGATCGACGGCTATACCGGCGATCAGCGCTTCTTCATCGCATATGCGCAAGGCTGGGCCACCAAGACGCGGGACGGTGCGCTGCGCCGCCAGGTCATCGGCAATGCCCACGCGCCCGGGCCATACCGCGCGCTGACGGTGCGCAATGTGGATGCGTGGTACAAAGCGTTCGACGTGAAGCCGGGCGACAAGCTCTATCTCGATCCCGCCAAGCGCGTGCACTTGTGGTAGCCTGATCCGGCGTATCGAGACCGGGGGGCGCGGACGATAAACCCCGCGCCCCGCCGTGATTGGCCTTAGACCCCGCGCGGGGCGTGCTGGCGATGGATGTTGCGGAAGGAGCGGCTGGCGAACAGCCACTTGCCGTCGATCTTGACACAGGTGTCCTCGTACACGCCGCGATCGCGCATGGTCACACCGTCCTGGTCGTAGACCTCGGACGTATAGCTGCGCATCGTTGCGCGGTCACCGTCCACCTCGATGGAACCGGGCCATGCTTCGAACATGATGCCGGGATACCCCTTCATAGCCTCGTTCCACATCGCCACGATCGCATCGCGCCCGATGGTGGTGCCAAGCTGCGGATAGTCCGGCAAGGACCACTGCGCATCGCTGGCCCACGTTGCACCCCACGCCGCCGCATCGTTGCGGGTTACCGCATCAGCATACGTCTCCAGCAGCTCACGAATGGCGAGGCGGTCCTCGAACGGTCCGGTGAAAGGCATTTCGGCATTCTCCCAATGTTTGGGAGCGATGCTACCCCCACATGCGAAGCGCCGAACCTATGCCTTGTGCGAGGCTGGCGTCAGACGGAAACGGGGCGTTCCTGCGGGCCGGGTGCCTCGTCGGGCACGGCCACCGCAATGCGGCCTTCCGAAACCCGCACCGGGAACGTGCGCAGGTTGGCGTAAGCGCCGCCGATGCAGTGGCCCGTCGCAGCTTCAAAACGCGCGCCATGCAGGGGGCACATGATCGCCCCGCGCCGGATGCGTCCGGTCGAGAGCGGCGATGCGGCGTGGGTGCACCGGTCGTTGACGGCATTGTAGCCGCCATCGGTCTTGACGACGAGGACGCTCCAGCCGCCAAGCACCGCGGCCAGCTTGCCATCTTCGGGAAAGTCATTTTCGGCTACAAGGTCGTGATACGTTTCGCTCATGGCATCCCTGCTAGCGGGGTCTACCCGCATCTGGCGGCTGATCTAAACGCTAGGTTATCGCATACGCCAAGTCACCCCATACTCGCCGGCAAAACACATGGAGAGTGACGCATGAGCATGACCCCAGAACAGATGGCCGACATGGTCGACCGCCTCTATGCTGCAGCCGGTGCCGGGGACTGGGACACGGCCGAAGCCATGCTCACGGACGACTTCGTGGCGTACGAATCCGACGCACTGCCCATGGCCGGCGAATTTCGCGGCAAGGGCGGCCTGCGCGAACTTTTCGGCGTAGCGCTGGGCATGGTGGATGTGACCGGGCTGGAACGCACCGACCTGCTGACCGGCAAGGACGTCGCGATTGCGGTTCTGACCATGCGCTTTGCCGATCCCGCCAAGCCAGCGCACTTGTGCGAGATGTTCCGGTTCCGCGATGGCCAGTGCTGCGAGATCAGGCCGTATTATTATGACCCGGCAGTTTTCCATGCCGCCGTCGCCGCGAAAGCCGCATCGGCGCTTCCTGCTACGTGAAGACCTGCATCCGGTGATCCGCCTCGACAAGGTGGAGCGTGGTCGGTAAAGCCCCGCGTTTAATCGAACGATTAAACGGAGACCCGATGCCCCTTCCCGCCTTGTTCGACGGCCTGCGCCTGCCGGTCATCGCCTCGCCAATGTTCATCGTGTCGAACCCGGAGCTGGTGATAGCGCAAGTGCGCAGCGGCATCGTAGGCAGTTTTCCCAGCCTGAACGCGCGGCCCCTAAGCCAGCTTGACGAATGGTTGCAGCGCATCGGCGAGGAAACACGCGATTGCGCGGTGCCGTTCGCCGTCAACCTGATCATTCACCGCAGCAATTCGCGCCTGCACGACGATCTGGCGATGCTGGAAAAGTGGAAGGTGCCGCTTGTCATCACCTCGCTGGGGGCGAACCCGGAAATCAACGATGCCGTTCACAACTGGGGCGGGATCGTGATGCACGATGTGATCGACGACAGGTTCGCCCGCAAGGCGGTGGAAAAGGGGGCGGACGGCCTGATCGCGGTAGCCGCCGGTGCCGGGGGCCATGCCGGGGTACAATCGCCCTTCGCGCTGGTGCAGGAAATCCGCAGCTGGTTCGATGGACCGCTGGCGCTGTCCGGCGCAATTGCTTCGGGCCGCGCGATCCTGGCGGCGCAGGCGATGGGCGCGGACTTTGCGTATATCGGCTCACCCTGGATCGCCACCACCGAAGCCAACGCGGTGGAGGCGTACAAGCAGGCCATCGTTTCGGCCCGCGCGGCGGACATCGTCAATTCCAGTCTGTTTACAGGGGTTCACGGCAACTACCTGCGCGCCTCCATCGAAGCGGCGGGCATGGACCCCGACAACCTGCCCGAGGGCGACAAGAGCACGATGGATTTCGGATCGGGCGGCACCAGCGCCACCAAGGCCTGGAAGGACATCTGGGGCGCAGGCCAAGGGATCGGCGTGATCGATGCGGTGGAGCCGGTTGCCAGCCGGGTCGATGCGCTGGCCGCCCAGTATCTCGCCGCCAAAGCAGACCTGCGCGCCCGCACCGCCTTCGGCTGAAGACAGGCCTGCCTTTAGAGCGCCATTTCCAGCTGCGCCACGGGCGCGAAGCTGCGGCGATGGTGGGGCGTGGGGCCATGCAGGCGCAGCGCTGACAAGTGCTCGGGCGTACCGTAACCGGCATTGCGCTCCCACCCGTAATGCGGATGGGCTTCGGCCAGCGTGCGCATCAGGCGGTCGCGGTGTTCCTTGGCGATGATGGAGGCGGCGGAAATGCACGGTTCGATAGCATCGCCGCCCACGATCGCGCGCGCGTTCCAGCGCCATTCCGCGCGCCGTCCGTACGGCGTCAGATTGCCGTCCACCAGCACCTCGCACGGGTCCTCGTCCAGCGCCTCGCACAAGGCGGCTACCGCGCGGGTCATCGCCAGCATGGTCGCGCCGAAAATGTTGAGCCGGTCGATGTCCTCCACCTCGGCAACGCCCACCGCCCAGTGGCACCGGCGCTTGATCGCGGCTTCCAGCGCACCGCGCCGGGCCGCGGACAGCTTCTTGGAATCGTCCAGACCGGCAGGACGCGGCTTGCACAGCATCACCGCACCGGCCACCACCGGCCCGGCCAGCGGACCGCGCCCGGCCTCGTCCACGCCAATGATGGTGCGCCTGCTGGCAATGACGCCGCCTGACGGCAAGACGATGGATGCAGGTATGATCGCGGCGCCGCTCATGATTGCCGTATCGCGCTTCAACCGCTGCTTCGCAAGCTGCTGAGAAAGGCCAGTGCGCCGATTTTGATCGACAAGACGGCAGCAGCGCCCCTATGGCGCCGGCGCCATGAACCCTGCTGACACATCCGCCGCCACGATCATCCCGCTCGACAATGTCGATCCCGCGCTCGTCGAAGATTTGCTCGACGCTGCGTTCGGGGCTGACCGTCATGGCCGCACCGCGTACAAGGTGCGCGGGCAGACCGACTGGCTGCCCGGGCTGAGCTTCGCCGCGCTGGACGCACAGGAAATGCTGGTCGGCTCCATCCAGTGCTGGCCGGTCGCGCTCAACGATCCTGACGGGCGCGCGCATCCGATGATCATGGTGGGCCCGGTGGCGGTGCTGCCCGATCATCAGGGCCTGGGCTATGGCAAGGCGCTGATGTCCGCCAGCATGGCCGGGATTGACGACCGTGCGCCGCTGCCGCAGGTCATGATCGGCGATCCGGAATATTACGGTCGGTTCTGGGGCTTTACCAGCGAAAGCACCGGCGGATGGGATCTGCCCGGACCGTTTGAGCGCCATCGCCTGCTGGTGCGCGCGGCGAACCCCGCCGTCCTGCCCAAGGCGGGGATGCTGGGACCTTGGCTGCGCTGATCGGGCGAACTGCTCTGCGCCTCTTGGCCTTGGCGCGCGCGTTCCTATCTGGCATCGCAGACCGATGCCATATGACCCCCCACCCGAACTTGCTTCCCTGAGCCTTGGCGAAATCGCCGGGCTGGTCGCCGCGCGCAAACTGCCGCCGGTGGATCAATGGTCCCCCGCCGATGAGGGCGACAGCGAAATGCGCATCGCCGCTGACGGGCGGTGGTATCATCAGGGCGGCGAAATCCGCCGGCCCGCGATGGTGCGCGCTTTCGCCTCGCTGCTGATGTGCGATGGGCAAGGGCAGCACTGGCTGGTGACGCCCACGCAAAAGCTGTCCATCGCGGTGGAGGACGCCGCGTTCATGGCGATCGACGTGACGCGGCAGGACGATACGCTGACCTTCAGGCTCAACACCGACGATTTCGTGATCGCCGGGCCGGATCATCCCATCACCGCGCAGGGCGATGCGGAAACGCCAGCGTTGTACTTGGCTGTGCGCCACGGCACTCGCGCCCGGCTGAACCGCAGCACGTATGCGCAGGTGATCGACATGGCGCTGGATAACGAGGACGGCCCGCAGCTGGCAGTGATGAGCGGCGGGTTGCGGTTTGCGCTGATCCCGGAATGAGCAGCGTATTTGACGATCTGTCGCGCCGGTTCGCCGCCGGGCATGGGCAACGTGCGCCGCAATTGTGGAACGATCCGCGGCTTGACCGGGTCACTACGTTCAAGCCCGCCGCCGTGCTGTTCGCCGTCACCGACCGGCCCCGTCCCGGCTTGCTGCTGATCCACCGTCCGTCCTCGATGCGCGCGCATCCGGGTCAGGTTGCGCTTCCCGGTGGGAAAATCGATCCGGGCGAAACGGTGATCGAAGCGGCGCTGCGCGAGGCGGACGAAGAACTGGGCATTGCGCCCGGAAACGTGCAGGTGATCGGCGCAAGCGACCTGTATCGTACCGGCACCGGGTATGAGATTACTCCGGTGCTTGGCGTCATTCCTGCGGACATCGTCATCCGGCCAAACCCGGCAGAGGTGGCGCAATGGTTTGAAGCACCGCTGGATTTCGTGCTGAACCCGGCCAACCAGCGCACCCGGACGGCCACGTTCAATGACCGGACAGTCAACTTCATCGAGATCGTGTGGAACGACGGCGCGCGGAATCACGTGATCTGGGGTGTGACGGGCGCGATCCTGCACAATCTTGCGCTGCGGCTGAACGAACATGCCTGATGTGCTGCAAGCCGCATGGATGGCGCGCGATGACCTGCGTGATCTCGTCTCCGCGCTGGGGCCGGACAATGCCCGCTACGTAGGCGGAGCGGTGCGTGATACGCTGCTGGGCCTGCCGGTGAAGGACATCGACATGGCCACGGTGCTGACGCCGGACCAGGTGATCGCGCAATTGGACGCGGCCGGCATTCGCACCGTTCCCACCGGCATCGCGCATGGCACCGTCACCGCCGTGCTGCCGGGCGGCCCGGTGGAGATCACCACCCTGCGCCATGACGTGTCCACCGACGGCCGGCGCGCCACTGTCGCCTTCGCGCAGGATTGGCGCGAGGACGCCGCACGGCGCGATTTTACTATCAACGCCCTGTATGCCGACCCGCTGACGGGCGAAATCTTCGACTGGTTCGGCGGTCTCGACGATCTGGCCGCGCGGCGGGTCAGGTTCATCGGCGATGCCCGCCAGCGCATCCGCGAGGATCATTTGCGGATCCTGCGCTACTTCCGGTTCCAGGCGCGGTTCGGCTCAAGCCCGGCGGATGCGGAGGCGGAAAGCGCCTGCGCCGATCTCGCCGCGACGCTCAAAGGCCTGTCGCGCGAACGGGTGGGCATGGAGACGATGAACCTGCTGGGCCTGCCCGATCCTGCCCCCACCATAGATCGCATGGCCCAACTGGGCGTGCTGGCGGTGATCCTGCCCGAAGCCAAAGTCACTGGCCTTGCCGCACTGGTGGCACAGGAACGCGCGCAGGGCATCGCGCCTGATCCCGTGCGCCGGCTGGCCGCGCTGCTGCCCTGCCGGCCCGCCGTGGCCGAGCAGGTCGCCGCGCGTTTTCGCCTGCCCAACGCTCAGAAAAAGCGGCTGGCGCTGGCGGCCGGGCGTGAGGATGGGCCGCACGATCCGCGCGCACTGGCTTATCGGCTGGGCCGGGACGCTGCGCTCGATCGGCTGTTGCTGGCCGGGCACGATGCGTCTGCGATCCTCGACTGGACCCCGCCTGCACTGCCCCTTTCCGGCGGGCAGATCGTGGCGCGCGGAGTCAGCGCCGGGCCGGAGGTGGCCCGCATCCTGCGCGCGGTGGAGGCGCGCTGGATCGCCGAAGGGTTTCCGGATGCGCCGCGGGTCGCGGCTTTGCTGGACGAAGAACTGGGCGGCGCATGTCCATGATCCGCACCGCCACAGTCAGCCTTGCGAAAGCTGCGGTCGGCTAGGATGGCGGACATGAACCTTTCCGAAATCCTGCGCTTCCTGGCCGGCCAGCCGCTGCTGGCGCTGGCGATGGCAAGCATCGTCGTGTGCATCGTGGGCGGCATGCTGCGCGGGGTGCTGCCGCTGCTGGGCGGGTTCGTGCGCGGGATCGGCAACCTTGGCCTGCTGGCGGCCATGCTGCTGACCATCGCGCAGGCAGCCCGCCTCACCACCAGCGCTGACTTCGCGTTCCCGCCGCTGGGCATGAACCGGCAAAGCGTGGCGGGCGGCGAAACGCGCGTGCCGATGGACTCGGACGGTCACTTCTGGATCAGGGCGACGATGAATGGCGTGCCCAGCCGGTTTCTGGTGGACACCGGCGCCACGCTGACGGCGGTGTCCCCGGCCGCCGCGCAGGCCGCGCAGCTGCGCGCCAATGCACTCAACCGCTCGGTGCTGATGAAGACCGCGAACGGCACGGTGGAGGCACAGCTTGCCACCATCGACGAACTGCGCATGGGCAGCGTGGTGGCGCGCGGGATCGACGCGGTGGTGGCGCCGGGGATCGGCGATACCAACGTGATCGGGATGAACCTGCTGTCGCGCCTCGCCAGCTGGCGGGTGGAAGACAACACGCTGATCCTGGTGCCGCACCACCCCCAAGCAGCAGACACCAGCGAAACCTGAAGCGGGGCGCTCAGCCCTGGAACTTGTTGTCGCGCGGGAAGCCGTTGGGCGGCAAACGCCCCGCAGCGCCGCGCGCCACTTTCCACAGCCCCATGTCCTTTTCGGTGCGGGTGCGGCCACTATCGCCGCCCATCGCCCAGGACAGGCCATCCTCCAGCCGCAGGGTGATGGCATCGGCCATGCCGCCATCGCGATACCGCTGCAGGGTCACGCCCTGCCCCTTGGCCATCACCGGCAGTTCCTCAAGGCTGAAGATCACCAGCTTGCGATTGTCGCCCACCACCGCCACGTGATCGTGCTCTGCCGGGATTTCCCGCACGATCGCCAGGCGCACGCCCGGCTTGGTGGACATCACGGCGCGCCCCTTGCGGGTTTCAGCAAGCAGTTCGTCCGTCTCTGCCGCAAAGCCGCGCCCGGCGTTGGAGGCCAGCAGCAACTGCGCCTTGGGCTTGTAGGGAATGGCCGACACCACGTGCGCTTCGGTGTCGATATCCACCATCGTGCGGATCGGCTCGCCAAAGCCGCGAGCGCCCGGCAGCTTGTCGGCGCCCAGCGTGTAGAAGCGCCCGTTATCCAGCGCGATCAGGATCTTGTCCGTGGTCTGCGCGTGGAAGGCGAAAGCGGGGCCATCCCCTTCCTTGAACTTGAAATCAGCCCCCTTGTCTCCTTGGCCAAGCGGCACATGCCCGCGCGCCGCGCGAATCCAGCCGCGCGCCGACAGGATCACCGTGACCGGCTCCTTCTCGATCATCGCGTCCATGCTGAACTCCACCGTCTTCGCCGCTTGGGCGATGGTGGTGCGGCGGCGGCCCAGCAGCGTATCGGGGGCGTAGTCCTTGCGCAGATTCGCCAGGTCGCGCTTGATCCGCGTGCGCTGGCGGGCCGGGCTTTCCAGCAGAGTATTGAGCTCGGCCTGCTCCTTGAGCAGTTCGGCGTGTTCCTTGCGCAGCTCCATTTCCTCAAGCTTGCGCAAGGAGCGCAGCCGCATGTTGAGGATGGCTTCGGCCTGCCGGTCGGTCAGTTCGAACTCGGCCATCATCACCGCCTTGGGCTCATCCTCGGTGCGGATGATCTCGATGATCCGGTCGAGGTTGAGGTAGGCGATGATATAGCCCGACACCAGTTCGAGCCGCGCGGCGATTTTTTCCAGCCGATGCCGGGTGCGCCGCAGCAGGATGTCGATCTGGCTGTAGATCCACTCCTGCAACAGCAACCGCAGCCCCAGCACGCCCGGCGTGCGGTGCGCATCCAGCACGTTGAGATTGAGGCTGAAGCGGCTTTCCAGATCGGTCAGCCGGTACAGGCTTTCCTTCAGCAGTTCGGGATCGACGTTGCGGCTTTTGGGGATGAGGACGATGCGGATTTCCTCGTCGCTCTCGTCACGCACGTCTTCAAGGATGGGCAGCTTGCGATCGCCGATCAGCGTGGCGATCTGCTCGATCAGTTTGCCCTTCGCCAGCATGTAGGGGATTTCGCTGATGACCAGCTGCCACTGGCCGGCGCCCAGCTTTTCGATGCCGGTCTCTTCCCAGTTGCCTGCATCGTCACGCCCGGTGGAAAAGCGGCCGCGCACGCGAAACGCGCCCTTGCCGGTTTCATAGGCGTGGCTGATCGCCTCCGGACTGTCGACCACGAAGCCGCCGGTGGCAAAGTCCGGCCCGTGGAACACTTCCATCAATTGCGCGTGTTCGGCCTGCGGATTGTCGATCAGCAGCAGCGTGGCATCGATGATCTCGGCCACGTTGTGGCTGGGAATCGAGGTGGCCATGCCCACCGCGATGCCGATCGCGCCATTGGCCAGCAGGTTGGGGAACAGGCCCGGAAATATCTCCGGCTCGCTTTCCTCACCGTTATACGTGGGGATGAAGTCCACCGTCCCGTCGTCCAGCCCGGCCATCAGCTGGATCGCAGTCTTGGTCAGCCGCGCTTCGGTGTAGCGGTAGGCGGCGGCGTTATCGCCGTCGATATTGCCGAAGTTGCCCTGCCCTTCCACCAGCGGATAGCGCAGCGAAAAGTCCTGCGCCAGGCGGACCATGGCGTCGTAGACCGCCACGTCGCCATGCGGGTGATACTTGCCGATCACGTCACCGACCACGCGGGCGGACTTTTTATAGGCGCTGCCCGGATCCAGCTTGAGCAGGCGCATCGCCCACAGCAGGCGGCGGTGGACCGGTTTCAGCCCATCCCGCAAATCCGGCAGCGAGCGCGCGGTGATGGTGGAAAGCGCATAGACGAGATAGCGCTGCGACAGCGCGGCATCGAACGGGGCGTCGACGATAGCGTCGAACGGATCGGATTCGTCGTCTTTCGTGGTCACCATGGCCGGAACGCACTAGCAACACGATGATCTGAACGAAACAGGCGGAACCTAAGTTTTCCGCGATTGATTACTCCTGCAAACCCCAAACGCAGGAGATTATCACATGGGTCGCGTACTCATCATCGCTACCAATGGTTTCGAGCAGAGCGAACTGACCGGTCCGCGCGACGCGCTGAACGAAGCAGGCATCGAAACCGTCGTCGCCAGCCCCGAAGCCGGCGAGATCAAGGGCTGGCAGCATACCGACTGGGGCGATCCGGTGAAGGTCGACAAGACGCTGGATCAGGTCAACGCCGACGAGTTCGACGCCATCGTGCTGCCCGGCGGTCAGATGAACCCGGACGTACTGCGGATGGACGAAACCGCCGTCGGGCTGGTCAAGAGCTTTTTCGATGCAGGCAAGCCGGTCGCGGCGATCTGCCACGGTCCGTGGTTGCTCGCCGAGGCGGACATCGTGCGCGGGCGCACGGTCACCAGCTGGCCCTCGATCCGCACGGATTTGCGCAATGCCGGCGCCAACGTGGTGGACGAGGAGGTGTCGGTTGACGGCAATCTCATCACAAGCCGCAAGCCGGACGACATTCCAGCATTTTCCAAAGCGATCATCACGGCGATTAAGGACGCTACGGCGTCCGTAGCAGCCGCCTGAACGTAGGATTGGGATGGCGTCGCGTGCGGGCAAAGCCCCGCAGGCGGCGTCAGCCTATCTGCATGTTCCGGACGACGGCCGGGATGCGCACCGCAATGCCATCAAGCTCCGGGGTCAATTCAATCTGGCAAGACAGGCGGCTGGTGCTGGTGACGCCGGCTGCAAGATCGAGCAAGTCTTCCTCGTCCTCGGAAGCCGGGGCCAACTTGTCGAACCAGTCCGGCGAGATGATCACGTGGCAGGTGGAACACGCCATCTGGCCTTCACACGTGCCTTCGAGCGGCATGCCGGCATTCTGCGCCACTTCCAGCAGACGCGATCCGGCCTCGGCCTGTGCCGTGACCCGTGATCCGTCCAGATTTACGAACTGCACGTTAACCAAGTCATACTCCCTGCGCCGCTGCCGCGGTTTCTATCTGTGCGCAGGCATCCTCGATTTCCCGACTGTCACTATACCGACCAAATCCGAGACGGATAGAGGCTTTGGCATCCGCGTCCGACAGCCCCAGCGCGCGCAGGACGTGGCTGGGCCGGCCCGATCCGCTGGCACAGGCGGAGCCGGCAGAGAACGCTATGGTCCGCAAATCCGACATCAGCCGCGCCACGTCCAGTCCCGGCAGCCGCACGTTGAGATTGCCGTGCCAGCGCTGGGTGTCGGACCCGTTGAGCGTCCATCGGGACAGGACCGCACGGGCGCGATCCCACAGCATAGCTACATGCGCCCCGTCCTCCTCCACGCGCGACGCGGCGAGCGCGGCGGCGGCACCGAAACCGGCGCACAGCATCGGGCTCAGCGTGCCTGAGCGCAGGCCCTGCTCCTGCCCGCCGCCATGAATGACCGGCGCAAGGTCCAGCCCGTCGCGCATCCACAGCGCGCCGATGCCCTTGGGGCCGTAGAGCTTGTGCGCGCTGATCGCGATCAGGTCTGCATTCGCCGGCGGCGCGATCTTGCCGGCGCCCTGCACCGCATCGCACAGGAACAGCGCGCCCGCATCGTGCGCGCGGGCGGCAAGCTGCGCCACCGGCTGGATGGTCCCGATCTCGTTGTTGACCTGCATCACCGCGGCGATCCCGGTGCCCACCGGGATCGCCGCGTCCGCCGCTACCAGTCCTTGCCCATCGACCGGCAAAACGGTGAGCGCAGAATCCGTCGCCCGCGCAGTATCCAGCACCGCCGCATGCTCGATCGCAGAGACGGCGAGCGTGCGCGCCCGGCTGCCAAGGATCGCCAGGTTGATCGCCTCGGTCGCGCCGGAGGTGAAGATCACCCGGCCCCCGGTCGGCAGCAGCGCGGCGACGTGCGCTCGCGCCACCTCGACCGCAGCCGCCGCCGCCCGGCCCGGACGATGCGGGCTGTGGGGATTGGCAAAGCCGGCAGTGCCCGGTCCGCCCAGCCACGGCAGCATCGCCTCGCGCGCTTCGGGGGCAAGCGGCGTGGTCGCCTGATAATCGAGATAGATCATGCGTTTGCCGCAACCCATGCCTGTGCGAAAGCATCGAGATCGGCGGGCGTGGTGTTCCACCCGATCGAAACCCGCACCGTGCGCTTCGCGACGTCCGGGGCGATGCCGAAACCCTGCAGCACCCGGCTTGGCTTCAGCGTGCCGGACGAACAGGCGCTGCCTGCGGAAATCGCGAACCCCTGCGCGTCCATGCGGATCAGCATCGCCGTGGCCGAAATGCTGCGCGCCGCGACCGCCACGATGTGCGAGCATTGCGCCCCCAGCCGCAACACATCGCCGCCCGCGCCCAACTGCGCGCCAAAAGCCAGCCGCTGGCTTTCGGTGGTTGTCCAGGCCTCCATTGCGCCAGCATCCAGCGCTGCAGCAAAGGCCAGAGCGCCGGGGAGGTTTTCCGTGCCCGCGCGATAGCCGCGCTCCTGCCCGCCGCTCGGCTCCAGCATAGCGAAATCGCGCACCAGCAGCGCGCCGATCCCCACCGGGCCGCCCAGCTTGTGGGCTGAAACCACGACCATGTCCGCATCGGGCAAGGCAGTCTTGCCCGCCGATTGCGAGCAGTCCGCCAGCAGCACCCCGCCCGCCGCGCGAACCTGATCAGCCAAGGTATCGCCGGGGGCCAGCAGCACCGTCCCCGTTTCCGAATTGATCGACTGCACTGCCACTACCGCCCGGCCTGGCAGGGCGAGCGCGGCGGCCAGCGCCTGCGGATCGAGCGCGCCGTCCGTCATCGGCATCGCCGCAGCGTCCGGCGCGGCCCGCCACACCGCATCATGCTCCACCGCAGAGGCCAGCCGACGCACCGCCTTGGCGCGGCCCAGCCCGATCGCCAGCGCCTCGCTCGCGCCGGAGGTGAAGATGACCTCGCCCTGCCAGCCCAGCGCCGCCTTCACCCGCGCCCGCGCATCCTCCAGCGCGCTGCGTGCCGCGCGCCCTGCCGCGTGCGGGCTCGATGGATTGGCCCAAAGCCGTGCGCCATCGATCCACGCATCGCGCGCGGCCGGCAGCATCGGCGTGGTCGCGGCATGATCGAGGTAAATGGTAATTGTCGAAGCTCCGAAACGGCAGGTGCGTGGGAAAGTTGTCTTTGCGCGCAAGCTTTCTATATAGCGAGCCTTCCGTTTTTCCACTCCTGCCACACGCGGCCCGCGCGCCGCCTGCGCAGGGGTTCCAAAGGTCAGGCCGCAACAGACATGCCCGCAGTCATTTTTCCCGGCCCCGAAGGTCGCCTCGAAGGCCGTTTCCAACCCGCATCGCGTCCCCGTGCGCCGGTGGCGATGATCCTGCACCCGCACCCGCAGGCCGGCGGCACGATGAACGATCGCATCACCCAGAACCTGTACAAGACGTTCGTGAACCGTGGTTTCGCCACGCTGCGTTTCAACTTTCGCGGCGTGGGCCGCAGCCAGGGCAGCTTTGACAACGGCATCGGCGAACTGTCCGATGCCGCCGCCGCGCTGGACTGGGTACAGTCGATCCATCCCGAAGCGTCCACCACCTGGATCGCGGGCGTATCCTTCGGGGCGCTGATCGGCATGCAGTTGCTGATGCGCCGCCCGGAAATTCGCGGTTTCATCTCGGTCGCCCCGCCGGCCAACATGTATGATTTCAGCTTCCTGGCGCCCTGCCCGGCTTCCGGCATCATCATCCAGGGCACCGGCGATACGGTGGTAACGCCCAACGCGGTGCAGAAGCTGGTCGACAAGCTGCGCACGCAAAAGCACATCACCATCCACCACGACGAGATCCCGCGCGCCAATCACTTCTTCGAAAACGAAGGCCCGGAGCTGATGCGCTCGGTCGACAATTACCTCGACATGCGCCTCTCGCCGGATTGCCCGATCAAGTAAGCGGTGCCGCCGGGCTAAGCGTGGTTCAGCCCGGTTTGCCCGCTTCGGCGGACAAGGTGCGGCCATCGGGGGTGGGCAATGTCCAGATCACGATGTTGACGATCATCACCGCCGCCAGCCCCAGCATCAACAGGGCCTGGCGGCGACGGCCACCCCGCCGCAACAGGAGGATCGCGCCGATAATCAGCGCGGCGGCGGTCAGTACGAGAAGCGATAGCGCGATATCCATGCCCGCGATCTAGCACGACCTGCGCAGACGACGCGAGAGGGTCTGCACAACCGGCAACGCGGTTTGACACCCGCTGCAAGCCCCGGCATCCTCCCGCCCATGACCCACGATTTTGCGCCCCTGACGCGCCGCCACGCCCTCAACGTCCTGGCTGCCGGAACCGCCCTGCTGTCCTTGCCCGCCCGCGCCGCCGTAAAAAGCGGCTCTGTCAACGTCGACGCCGTGCTGGACGATATCGCCTGGCGCCTGCTGGATCATACTCCCGAAGGCGCGACCAGCCTTGGCGTCGATACCGGCACCCATGCCGGGCTGCGCGCGCGCCTTGAAGATCGCTCGCAGGCGGGGCGCGATGCCTATGCAGCCACCTTGCGCCGTAGCCTGGTGGCGGTGAACGCGATAGACGCCGCGCCACTCGATCACGCGACACGCACCAGCGTTGCTGTCGTCAAAAGCGCGTTCACCACCGCGCTCGATGGGTTTGCGCTGCCGTATGGTGATGTGGCGGTGGGCGGCTGGCGCAACACGCCCTACGTCGTGATCCAGAACGTGGGCGCGTACCTCGACACCCCCAAGTTCCTCGATGCGGATCATCCGGTGCACACCCGTGAAGATGCGGACGCCTACATCGCCCGCCTTTCGAAGTTCGATGGCCAGCTTGACGGTGAACTGGGGCGGGTGAAGGCGGCGGCGGCCTACGGGCTGGTGCCGCCCGATTTCCTGCTCGATCGCGCGATCGCGCAGATGACCAGCACGATCGCAGAAGCGCGCGCCGATGGCGGCGGCATGGTCACCTCGATCGCCCAGCGCACCACGCAGATGCGAGGCACGTGGGCTGCAGATGCCAAGCGCATCGTTTCAGGCAACGTGGTCCCCGCGCTGGAGCGGCAACTGGCGGAACTGCAGCGCCAGCGACCTTTGGCCAAAAGCGATCCTGGGATGCGTGAGCGCCCCGATGGCCCCGCGTTCTACGCCTGGGCTTTGCGCGCCAGCACCACCACGCAAGTTCCGCCTGACGAGATCCACCAGCGCGGACTGCAGGAACTTGCCGCACTACACGCGCGTATGGAGCCGATCCTGCAGTCGCTGGGCTACACCACCGGCACGGTGGGCGCGCGCATGGCGGCGTTGGGGCAGGACAAGCGCTTCATGTTCCCGGCCGGCGACCCGGGCCGGGAGGAGATTCTGGCCTTCATCCGCAAGCGGATAGACTGGATCCGCGCGCAGATGCCGCGCGCGTTCCGGGTTCTGGTGTCCGGCAACGTGGAAGTGCGCCGGCTGCCTCTGTCCGAAGAACCCGGCGCACCGGGCGCGTATGGCGGGGCGGGGTCCAAGGACGGCACGGTGCCGGGCAAGATGTGGATCAACCTTGGCACCACCGATCTTCACCGCAAATACGACCTTCCCACCCTTGTCCATCATGAGGCTATTCCCGGGCATGTGTGGCAAGGCGAATATGCCAACAAGCTGCCGCTGATCCGCTCGATCCTGGCGTTCAACGCCTATTCCGAAGGCTGGGCGCTGTATGGCGAACAGCTGGCAGACGAACTGGGCGCCTACGATACGGATCCGGTTGGCCGCTTGGGGTATCTGCAATCGCTGGCCTTCCGCGCCTGCCGTATGGTCGTGGATACGGGCCTGCACGCCAAGGGCTGGACGCGGGATCAGGCAGTACGGTTCTTCATGGAGAAGAACGGCAACAAGCGTGAGGAAGTGGCCAGCGAGGTCGATCGCTATTGCTCATGGCCCGGGCAGGCCTGCGGCTACAAGATGGGCCATTCGCAAATCGTGGCGCAGCGCGCCCGCGCGCAGCAGGCGTTAAGGACAGCGTACGACCTGCGCGATTACGATCAGGCGGTGGTAGACGGCGGCAACGTTCCGCTCGACGTGCTGGCCCAGAATGTCAGCGAATATATCGCCGCCAAGCGGACCTGACGACTGATCGGCATGGAGCCACCAAAACGTTACCCCATGCCGCATGCCATCAGCTTTTGCCGAACAGGCCCTTGGCCATGCCGGTCAGGTCGTCCATCACGCTGCCATCGCCGTCCTTGTCGAACAGGCTGGCGACCTTGCCGGGGTCTGCCGCCAGGGCGCTGGCGAACTGGCCTAGCGAGCCCTCGCCGCCGATCTGCTGAATGATCTGCTGCACGGTGCCCACGTCCAGCCCGCTGCGTTCGGACGCGAGCTGTGCGGTGTCACCGTCCTGCTGATGGGCGATGCCCAGCGCGGCGATGGCCTTTTCCGCCACGGCGGGATCGAGGCCCAGCTTGCCGGCAAGGTTGGAAACATCGGGATGGCCGCTGACCTGGCTGATGATGCCGTCGAAAATGCCCATGATAGTCGAACCTCCTACGTAATGCGGACCCTTGATATGGGGGCAAGGCGTGACCGGCGAAAGGCGCTTGCCCTGCGATGCCAGGATTTTCCTACATCGCTGCAGCCTGCTACGATCCGTTCGGTTCTTTGTCAGCGTCAGACAGCGTCCATCGCGATCGCACTTCGCACACGCGCCTCACGCATGACTTTCATCAACAAAAGCCTTCGCCCCATACGCAAAAGGCTCCGGAGCCGATGCTCCGAAGCCCTTTCACGAATTTAATCCGGCTGCGGATCAGGCGGCGACCGGGGCTGCCTTGCGCACACCTTCGTCGACGTGATCTTCGAACTGCTCGAAGTTGTCGATGAACTTGCGCACCAGTTCCTGCGCGGTCTTGTCGTACTCGGCCGGGTCGGCCCAGGCGCCGCGTGGATCGAGCAGCTTGCTGTCCACACCCTGCACGGCCACCGGAACCTCGAAGCCGAAGTTCGGATCTTCGCGGAACTGCGCGGCATTCAGGCTACCGTCGAGCGCGGCGTTGAGCAGAGCGCGCGTGGCCTTGATCGGCATGCGCTTGATGCCTTCCATCGTGGCCTTGCCGCCGGACCAGCCGGTGTTGACCAGCCAGCACTTCACGCCGCCCTTGGCGATCCGCTCTTTCAGCAAGTTGCCGTAAACCGACGGATGGCGCGGCATGAACGGCGCGCCAAAGCAGGTGGAGAATGTGGCTTCCGGTTCGGTAACGCCGATTTCCGTGCCCGCAACCCGCGCGGTGTAGCCGGACAGGAAGTGGTACATCGCCTGGTCAGGGGTCAGCCGCGCGATCGGCGGCAACACGCCGTATGCGTCTGCGGTAAGGAAAATGATGTTCTGCGGCACCGGCCCCAGGTTCTTTTCCGAACAGTTCGGGATGAAGTCGATCGGATAAGAGCCCCGGCTGTTTTCGGCCAGCGAGGCATCGTCCAGATCGATCTCGCGCGTGACGGGGTCGATAACGACGTTTTCCAGCACCGTGCCGAAACGGCGGGTGACGGCGTAGATTTCCGGCTCGGCCTCTTCCGAAAGGCGGATCATCTTGGCGTAGCAGCCGCCTTCGAAGTTGAACACGGCGGTGTCCGACCAGCCATGCTCGTCATCGCCGATCAGCGTGCGGCTGGCATCGGCGGACAGCGTGGTCTTGCCGGTGCCCGAAAGGCCGAAGAACACGGCGGTATCGCCATCCGGCCCGATGTTGGCCGAACAGTGCATCGGCATCACGCCGCGCGGCGGCAGCAGATAGTTGAGGATGCCGAAGACCGACTTCTTCATTTCGCCGGCATAGGCAGTGCCGCCGATCAGGATCAGCTTTTCCGAGAAGTTGACCGCAACCACCGTTTCCGACCGAGAACCGTGACGGGCCGGGTCTGCCCGGAAGCTGGGCAGGTCGATGATCGTATATTCCGGCGCGAAGTCTGCCAGTTCCTGCTCCGTCGGGCGGACCAGCAGCGTGCGGATGAACAGGTTATGCCAGGCGAATTCGTTGATGACGCGCACTTTGACGCGATGCTCGGGCTGCGATCCGCCGAACAGGTCCGCAACGTACAGCGTGTCCTTTTGCGCCAGCGCGGCCATGAAATCGTCCTTGAGCGCGGCAAAATGCTCGGGCGTCATGGGCACGTTGGTCTTGCCCCACCAGACGGTATCTTCCGTCTCGGCATCGCGCACGATGAACTTGTCCTTGGCCGAACGGCCGGTGTGCTTGCCGGTTGCGACCACAAAAGGACCGCCTGCGGACAACACGCCTTCCCCGTTCTTCACCGCGTGTTCGACAAGGGGGGCGGTACCCAGGTTCGCAAACACGTGGGCTTTGGTTTCAATACCCTGTTTTGCCAGTGGGTAGCTAAGCGAAGCAGTCAAAGTCATCTCCTCCAAGATGGCGCCGACAGGTGTTCCTGTTTGCGCAAACCGACTCGTGCGCAAGAATCGGGCCGCAAGAAAGCGGCAGCATCTATGTCGGTCAAAACGCAACAAAATGAAACCTCGAACGCAACCGTTCAGGCAATCCTAGGTATTCCCGGCCCGAAGGTTCTCGCGATTGCGTACCTTGCGCCCAGCGGGTAGGCAGCATGGTTCGATGCCCAATCAAGGATCCTGCTGACGCCCATGGCCGATGCATCAAGTCTCCCAGTCCCGGCGGAAGAGCCGCCCCCTACCGCCCGCCAGCAGACGATCGCGCTGGTAGACGACGACCGCAATATCCTGACCACGCTATCCATCGGGCTGCACGCCGAAGGTTTCGCCACCCGGCTTTACGCCGACGGTGAAACGGCGTTGAAAGCCCTGCTCGAAAACCCGCCTGACCTTGCCATCTTCGATGTCAAGATGCCGCGCATGGATGGCCTGGACCTGCTGCAGGCCTTGCGTGCCCACTCTCGGCTCCCGGTGATCTTCCTTACCTCCAAGGACGAGGAACTGGACGAGGCGCTGGGCTTGGCGATGGGCGCGGACGATTACATCGCCAAGCCGTTCAGCCAGCGCCTGCTCGTGGCGCGGATCCGGGCCATCCTGCGGCGCAGCGATCTGGCTCGCGCACAACCCGACGCCCCGTCACAGGCGAACTTGCCCGAACCGGTGGTCCGGGGAAGGCTTCGGCTGGATCCCGCCCGTCATCAGGTGACCTGGGACGGCAAGCCGGTATCGCTGACCGTGACCGAGTTCCTTATCCTGGAGGCGCTGGCGCAAAGGCCCGGCGTAGTGAAAAGCCGCAACCAGTTGATGGACGCGGCCTATTCCGATGACGTCTACGTCGATGATCGCACCATCGACAGCCACATCAAGCGCCTGCGCCGCAAGCTGCGCGCCGTCGATTCCGAGTTTTCGGCCATCGATACGCTTTACGGCGCCGGTTACTCGTTCTTCGATGCGACGTAACAACCGCCGCCTGCCGATGCGGCTTGCCATGTCGTGGAGCGGGTCGCTCACAGCGCGCATCCTGGCGGTAAACGTGATCGCCCTCGCCCTGATGGCCGGCAGTCTGTTCTATATCGACAGCTACCGCAACGAACTGCTGGCCGAACGCTATCGCCTGGCCAAATCCGAAGCGGAGATTACCGCTGACGCCCTGGCCGGCCAGCCCCCTGCAAAACGGTTGAGCCTGATCGCGCGGATCGGGGCGGAGCAGTCCTTGCGCCTGCGGGTATTCGATCCATCCGGGCGCCTCACGGCTGACAGCTTTGCCTTGTCCGGCCCATCTTATACCCTGATCGATCCGGCATCGGAGCCTTTGCTGCAGGACGCCGCCCGCATGCTCGATCGCGCGATGGACTTCGTGCTGGGCGCCCCCCGCCTGCCTGAGTATCGCGACCCAGCCGACACCAGCGCGCGCGCCTGGCCCGAAGTCGCGGCAGCCTTGGCGGAGCGCAAGACCTGGATCAGCCACAAGGCCGCGCCGGATCGCACCCCGGTCATCATCGCGGCCACCCACGTGGGCGATGACGGTTCGGCGCTGCTCATCACCCGCAACGCGCGCGACATTACCGAAAACGTGCGCATGGCGCGCCAGACCCTGGCGATCATCCTGGGCGGCGCCCTGGGTATCTCTATCCTCCTATCGCTGTTTCTGGCCCGAACGATCGTGGAACCGCTGCGCAAGCTGGTGCGCGCCGCCGTGCGGGTGCGGCTGGGCCGCGATCGCAGCGTGGTGGTGCCCCGCCTGCCCGACCGCCGGGACGAGATCGGCCTCCTGGCCCGCGCGATTTCCGACATGAGCGGGGCCTTGCGCCAGCGGATCGACGCCGTCGAAAGCTTTGCGGCTGACGTGGCGCACGAAATCAAGAACCCGCTGACATCACTGCGCAGCGCGCTCGAAACGCTCGACCGGGTGGAACAGCCCGACTTGCGCGAACAATTGCTCCGCATTGCCCGCGATGACGTGCGCCGCATCGATTTTCTTGTCACCGAGATCGCCGACGCCAGTCGCATCGACGCGCAGCTTAGCCGCACGATCTTCGAACCGGTAGACATGGGCCGTCTTGTCGTGGCCCTGGTGGGGGAGCGCGAGCAGCGCGCGGTCAACGGCGGCTGCGCGGTTTCCATCACCCGTGATTCGAACAGTGACCTCACCGTGGCCGGCGACGCGCCGCGCCTTGAACGCGTGCTGCAGAACCTGCTGGACAATGCGGTGTCTTTCTCGCCGCCCGGCAGCGCCATCGAGATCGCGCTGTGGACAGAAGACAACCGGGTAAAGATCGCCATTGCAGACCACGGCCCGGGCATCCCTGAAGCCGCGCGCGAACGGGTTTTCGAGCGTTTCCATTCGCTGCGCCCCGATCGCGAGGAATTCGGCACGCATAGCGGCCTCGGCCTCGCCATCGCCAGAACCATCGTCGAAGCGCACTATGGCCGCTTGGTCGCCACCGACCGCACGGACGGCGCGCCTGGTGCAAGACTGGTCATCGCGCTGCCGCGATGGGAGCAGGAGCGATGACGCCTGCACCATCCCCGCGCCAGTCGACATGCGTTGCGATCGACGGGCGCGCAGTCCTGATCGAAGGCGCGCCCGGCGTCGGCAAGTCGGACCTTGCGCTGCACCTGATCGATCGCGGCGCGGTGCTGGTCGGCGACGATTCCATCTCACTTGAACGGGTTGGAAATCGACTCGTCGCCCGCCCGCATCCCGCCACCCATGGTTTGCTGGAAGTACGAAACCTCGGGCTGCTGCGTTTCGCGTGTCTGGAGGCTGCCCCGGTCTGCCTGCTGCTCACGCTCGACCACGACGCCCCTCGCTTTATCGAAACGCCGGAAACGATAACGGTCAACGGCGTCGCCTTGCCGCACGTCCGGCTTTGGCCCGCTGCCGGCGCGATAGCCATCAAGGCGGAACTTGCGCTGAGGCGGATGGGCCTCGCCATTTAGCTAGGCGTCCTTTGCAATTACCGTGAGCGCTCCTCTTCCATTTCCATCCCGCATGGCGCACATAGGTTTAACCATGGGGAACGCACCGGCCCACCGGCCTGAATCCAACGACAGTCCCACCCAGCGACAGCGCGTGCTGCTGGTCACCGGAATGCTGGGTGCCGGCAAGACCACTGCATTGCGGGTGCTTGAAGATCTGGGCTGGGAAATCGTAGACAATTTTCCTGTCCGCATGCTCGAAGCCATGATCGATGGTGCACGCGATGGCGATCCAACGCCGCTGGCTATCGGGTTTGATTCCCGCACGCGCGGCTTCGATCCGACCCGCGTCATCAACCAGGTAAAAGGCCTGACCCAGCGCACCGACATCGAGTTGACCACGTTGTTCCTCGATTGCGCAAGCGGAGAACTGGAACGGCGCTACAACGAAACCCGCCGCCGCCACGCACTTGCTGCCGACGCGCCGGTCTCCACCGGCATCCGTGCCGAGCGGGATCTGCTGGCTCCGCTGCGGCGATGGGCAGACCTGCTGATCGACACCAGCGATTTCACCTCCAACGACCTGCAGCGCGCGATTCGCGAGCAGTTCAGCGGCAGTGGACCGGACGAACTGACGGTCACGGTGTCCAGTTTCGGCTTTTCGCGCGGGATGCCGCCCGTGGCCGATCTGGTGTTTGACATGCGATTTCTGGACAATCCCCACTGGGACCCTGAGCTGCGCCCACAGACCGGAAAGGACGCTCCGGTTGGTGAATACATCCGCACCGATCCGGCCTGGGACGAGGCGTTTACGCGGATTCGCGATCTTATCCTGATGCTGCTCCCGCGCTATCGCGCCCAGGGTAAGGCGTATGTGCATATCGCTTTCGGGTGTACCGGAGGGAAACACCGTTCGGTTTTTACCGCCGAGCAAATGGCAGCGGCCTTGCGCCGGGCCGGATTTTCGCTCACATTGCTGCACCGCAACCTGGGCTCTCGCGCGGCTGACTTTCTGGAAGGAGGGCAGCGGCGTGGGAATGAGGGCAATGTCCCGGGGCAATTGCAGCAAATTCGGAGCGCACCCCCGGCATGATCGGCTTGATTCTGGTTACTCACGGCAATCTGGCCGAGGAGTTCGTACATGCGATGGAGCATGTGGTGGGCGATCAGCCCGACGTGGCGACCGTGTGTATCGGACCCAACGATGACATGGAACGCCGCCGCGCGGAAATCGCCGAGGGCATCGCCCGCGTCGACAGCGGCCAGGGTGTGATCGTGCTGACGGACCTGTTCGGCGGCACCCCGTCCAACCTCGCGATTTCCCTGATGCAGGCTGGCAAGGTCGAAGTGATTGCCGGGATCAACCTGCCGATGCTGATCCGCCTCGCCAAGGCGCGCGCCTGCATGCCGGTGCGCGAAGCGGTGGCAGCCGCGCGCGATGCCGGGCGCAATTACATCACGATCGCCAGCGAATACCTGGGGCAGGATGCATGAGCGAATGCCGCGACTCGGTTGAGATCGTCAACAAGCGCGGTCTCCATGCGCGGGCCAGCGCAAAGTTCGTGGGCCATGTCGCCGAGTTGCCTTCCTCGGTCAAAGTCACCGTCAGCAAGGACGGCATGTCCGCGGAAGGCGGCTCGATCCTGGGCCTGATGATGCTGGGCGCCGCCAAGGGCGATACCGTTGAAATCGCCTGCTCCGGCGAAGGTGCGCAAGACGCGCTGGCGGCCTTGGGCGATCTGGTGCGCGGCGGCTTCGGGGAAGAATGACGGGCAGCGCGTAGTGTCGTTTCAACACGAAAACAGCGGTGCTGAACGCCGCACCATCACCGGCTTTTCCAATCCTGTCGTGAAGTTCCTGCGTTCACTGCGGGACAAAAAGCACCGCAAGCGCGAACAGCGTTTCCTGGCGGAAGGGCTGCGGCTGCTCACCGATGCGCGGGAGGCCGGAATCTTGCCGGAAACGCTGGTGATGGCGATCGGCCGTGATCCGCACCCGCTGCTGTCTGAACTGGAAGCGGCGGTCCATGCCGCTGGTGGCGACATCATCGAAATGGATGTCGACATTCTCGCCAAAGTGACCGGCAAGGATAACCCCCAGGCAGTGGCCGGCGTTTTCGCCGAATTCGATACGCGGCTTTCCAACCTGAACCGCAACGCCGCCCCGATCTGGCTGGTGGCGCAGGCGCTGCGCGATCCGGGTAACCTGGGCACGATGCTGCGCACCGGCGACGCGGTCGGTGCCGGTGGGCTCATCCTGATCGACGATTGCGCGGACCCGTTCTCCGTTGAGGCGGTGCGCGCCAGCATGGGGGCGATCTTCACGCAGAAACTGGCGATCGCCCGGTGGGACGAATTCCATGACTGGCTGCGTACCGGCACCGGGCAACTGGTTGCCGCGTCCCTGCGCGATCCTACCGATTACCGGCAGGCACCGTACGCCGCACCGTGCTTCCTGATGGTCGGCAACGAGTCGCAAGGGCTGCCCGCAGCCTACGAACAGGCTTGCGACTTGCGGGTAACCATCCCGATGTTGGGGCGCGCTGACAGTCTCAACGCCGCCGTGGCCGGCGCGGTGTTGGCATACGAGGCGCTCGCGCACTTACGTAAACCGTAGCAGCCCAGAGCGGGCGATTGCCGCCCGCCTATTCCGCAGCTTCGGCGATGTCGTTCGATCCATGCGCCAGGCTCACCGGCGCTTCAGCAAAACGGGGCGCTGCTTCGACGAGCGGCACGTCCTCCGAAATCTCGCGCTTGCCGATCTTGATGTGCTTTTCGCTGAGCCGCCGAGCGCGGCTGAGGACGTTACCCTCGTACGTGCGCGCAAAATCGTTGAAGCTGTTGACGGCACGGCCAAGGTGCGTGCCCACTTTGCCAAGATCGTCCTGTGTCTTGGCAAGGCTATCGTACAAATCGGCGCCCAGCCTGCCGATTTCCCGCGCTTCGCGCGCCAGACCTTCTTGCTGCCAGACTTGCGCGATCGTGCGGGCAATGGCGACAAGATTGGTAGGGCTGGCGAGCAGCACCTTGCGATCGAAGGCAAAATCCCACAGCCCGGAATCGTTATCCAGTGCCGCGGCAATGAAATGTTCGCCCGGCACGAACATGATGACGTAATCGGGCGCATTCTCGAACTGGCTTTGGTAGCTTTTGGCACCCAGAGCCTGGATGTGATTGCGCATCGACGCGGTATGCTGGGTGAGGCAGGCAAGCCGCGTCGCCTCGTCCTCGGCCTCGAACGCGTCCTGGTATGCGTTCAGGGAAACCTTAGCGTCTATCACCAGTTGCTTGTTACCGGGGATGCGCACGATAGCATCGGGGCGCAGGCGCCCTTCTTCGGTGTTGATGGACTGTTCGGTTTCAAAGTCGGTGTGTTCGGTAAGCCCGCACTGCTCTAGAACATTCTTGAGTTGCTGTTCGCCCCACCGCCCACGCGCCTTGGGCGCATTGCGCAGGGAATTGCCCAGCCGCAGCGCTTCGGCCCGCACCAGTTCCTGCCCCACGCGCAGCGCCTCGATCTGTCCGGTCAACTGCCCGAAGGCATCGACGCGCTTGGCTTCCAGCGCGGCAACCTGCTCCTCGTAACTTTTCAGGCGCTGGCCGACGGGTGCGAGAATGGCGTTGATCCGCTCGGCGCTGGATTTTTCGCTCTGCTCGAACCGCTCACCGGCCCGGCGCAGGAACGCTTCCTGCGCGCCCGCCAGCACTTTGGCCCCGGCGTTCTCGAATTCCTTGCGCAAGGCTTCCTGCGCTTCGATGAGCAGGCGCTTCTGTTCGTCAAAGTTGGCCGACTTTTCCCGCAGCGTGAAAAGCTCGTCGGACAAATCCCGCTGTTCGCGCAACAGCGCGTCCTGCCGTGCGGTATGTTCGGCGCGCACTTTGTCCAAACCTTGCGTCAGTTCGGCGCGCGTGCGCTCCAGCATTTCGGATGCTTCGCTGCGAAGCCGCGCGGTAGCCGCTTCGTGTTCGCCGCGCGCCCGTTCGAGCGCCTGTTCCAGCGCATCCGCCCTTCCCGCGCGCTCCCGCGCCGCTTCCAGATCAGCGAACGTGCGCAAGTATTTGGCATCGCCTTCACGTGCCTCGCGCTCACGATTTTCCGCTTGCTGGCGCCACTGTGCGACGGGGCGAGATCCGAAAATCCAACCGGCAATCAGGCCGACAACGACGGCAAGAATCGAGACGATTACGAGTTCCATCCGCTCCACATACACGGAACATTACAGGAACGCCAGATCCCTCTCGAAGTTTTCCACGCTCGCCGTATTGTCAGGCGGCCTTGCGCAGCTTGTCGAGCTTTTTCAGCGCCATCTGCCGTTTCAGACGCGACAAGTGATCGATGAAAAGCACACCTTCGAGGTGGTCCATCTCATGCTGCAGGCAGATCGCCATCAGCCCTGCCATGGCTTCTTCGTGGACGGTGCCGTCCAGATCCTGCCAGCGCGCGCGGATGCTAGAAGGGCGTTCCACGTCCGCGAAAATCTCCGGGACCGAAAGGCATCCCTCCTGATAGACGATGTGATCGTCGGACGGATCAAGGATTTCCGGGTTGATGAAGATCCGCGGTTCGCGCTTGGTGGGCTGATGGGTGTGATGATGGTCGCCGTGCGAATGGCACACTTCCGGCTCCGCATCCTCGTCCTCAGGCTGCAGGTCGATCACCAGCACGCGCAGCGGTACGCCTACCTGGATCGCGGCCAGACCGATGCCGGGGGCATCGTACATCGTCTCGAACATGTCCGCGACGAGCGTCTTGAGCGAATCGTCGAACGTTTCGACACGGGCCGAGACCTGCTTCAGACGCGGGTCGGGAACTTCCAGGATTTCACGAATAGCCATGTCCGCCAGATAATCGCCATGCGCACTTTTCGCAAGGTGGGGCCCGCGATCACGGTAATCGGTTCAAGCCACCGGGCGTCTGGCCCTGATCGCCTGGGCCAGCGTGCCTTCATCGAGGTAATCCAGTTCGCCGCCCACCGGTAGACCGTGGGCCAGCTGGGTGATGCGCACCGGCAGCCCTTCCAGCCGTTCGGCAATATAGTGCGCGGTGGTCTGCCCCTCCAGCGTAGCGTTCATGGCCAGCAGCACTTCATCCACGCCGCCCTCCTCCACCCGGCGCAGCAGGGTGTCGATCGCGAGGTCTTCGGGCCGCACGCCATCAAGCGCGGACAAGCGCCCGCCCAGCACGTGGTAGCGGCCGGTGAACAGGTGCGCGCGGTCAAGCGCCCACAAGTCGGCCACGTCCTCCACCACGCACAGCGCGCGCGGGTCACGGCGCGAATCGCGACAGATCGCGCACGGGTCTGTGGTGTCGACGTTGCCGCAAGTGCCGCATTCGACCAGCGCGCCGCGCACCGCCTCAAGTGCATCGACCAGTTGTACCAGCGCCGTTTCGCGCCGCTTGACCAGCCACAGCACGGCCCGCCGTGCCGAACGTGGGCCGAGCCCGGGCAGGCGCGCCAGGGCGGCGGTCAACGTCTCGATCTCTTGCGATGCCATGGATCGGGAGATAGGGGCTGCGCTTCGGGTTAGAAAGCCCGATTGCACGCCAGCCGCCGATTGCACGCTACACTAAGGAGTTTTCCCAAGGATGCGCATCGTTTTCATGGGAACGCCGGATTTCGCGGTGCCTACGCTGGTGGCGCTGCTGGAAGCCGGACACACGTTGCTGGCCGCCTACACCCAGCCGCCGCGCCCCGGTGGCCGGCGCGGCAAGGACCTGACGCCGTCGCCCGTACACCTGGAGGCGGAGCGGCGCGGCGTTCCCGTGCGGCATCCCGCATCGCTGAAAGGCGCCGACGCGCAGGCCGCATTTGCGGCGCTTGAGGCCGACATCGCGGTGGTGGCGGCCTATGGGCTGATACTGCCGCAGCCGGTGCTGGGCGCGCCGCAGCTGGGGTGCCTCAACGTCCACGCCTCGATCCTGCCGCGCTGGCGCGGTGCCGCGCCGATCCAGCGGGCGATCCTAGCCGGGGACCCGACAACCGGGATCACGATCATGCAAATGGAAGCGGGGCTCGACACGGGGCCGATGCTTTCCACCCTGCGCACCACGATCGGTCGCAAGACCGCTGGCGAGCTGACCGCCGAACTGGCCGACAAGGGCGCACGGCTGCTGGTCGGCACGCTTGAAGACCTTGCCGTCCACCGCGCCGTGCGTCAGCCGGAGGACGGCGTGACATATGCGAGGAAGATCGAGAAGAGCGAGGCGCGGCTCGACTTTGCGCAAGAGCCCGAGCAAGTGGAACGGCAGATCCGTGCATTCACGCCGACGCCGGGCGCATTTTTCGAACTCGAGGGCGAACGCTACAAGGTGCTCGCGGCGGACATCGTACCGGGCGATGGCACTGCTGGCACAGTGCTGGACGATGCGCTGACCATTGCCTGCAAAGGCGGTGCGATCCGGATCACGCGGATCCAGCGCGCCGGCAAGCCCGCGATGGCCGCGCAAGACCTGCTGCGTGGTCGGCCGATACCGCCCGGAACGGTGCTCGCTTGACGCGCTTTGCGCTGACCCTTGAGTTCGATGGCGCGCCGTTCATGGGGCTGCAGCGGCAGGCGCACGGCCCCTCCGTCCAGCAGGCGATCGAAGAGGCGGCGTTTGCGGTGACCGGCGAGGCGGCAAGCCTGCATGCCGCCGGGCGCACCGATGCGGGTGTCCATGCGCTGGGGATGCGCGCGCATATTGATATCGCCAAGCCGCTGTCTCCGTTCCGGCTGATGGAGGCGCTAAACGCGCGGCTGCGCCCGGCGCCAATTGCGGTGCTGGCGTGCGACGTGGTCAGCGAGGACTGGCATGCGCGGTTTTCCTGCGTCGGGCGCGCGTACGTCTACCGGATCGTCAACCGTCGTGCGCCGCTGACGCTGGAGCGCGGCAAGGCCTGGCAGGTGGGCAAGCCGCTTGAGGTAGCCGCGATGCAGCGCGCCGCACAGACGCTGACCGGGCTGCATGATTTCACCACATTCCGATCGACTCATTGCCAGTCGCGCTCGCCGCTGAAGACGCTGGACCGGCTGGCGGTGGAACGCGATGGCGATACGGTACTGATCGAGGCAGAGGCGCGCAGCTTCCTGCATCACCAAGTGCGTTCGATGGTGGGCTGCCTGGTGCTTGTGGGGCTGGGACGTTGGCGTGAGGAGCAGGTGGCACAGGCTTTGGCGGCACGCAATCGTCAGGCGCTGGGCCTTAACGCTCCGCCCGATGGGCTGTATTTCGCTAGGGCCATCTACCCCGGCGATTAGACTGTCCGGTTTTTGTGCAATTTGTCACAGAACCTGCGCGCGTTCCCGGCGTTCACCCCCGCAGAGCATCCGGGTGCCGGTTGCCTGGCAAGGTGTCGAAAAGCATGGAAGCCAAGGACGTATTTACCAAGCTGGACCTCGAACTGCGACCTGATCCCGCACGAACCGTGATCCGCCCCTTCAATTTTGAATACCCTGAACCGTATGCCAAAGAACGCCCGCCCCGCCCACGGGTGGTGTTGGAGCGGCTGATGGCTACCGACGACGAAACCCGCAACAGGATGATGGCGGTCGTCGCCGGCCCGATGCGCGAGCGCCATCGCAATGCCGACGCCACGTTTCTGCGGCAGATATCTGCCGTTTCGACGGATATTTGCGACGTGTCCCAACTGAACGAGCGCGACCGCGTGTTACTGGGCGCGTATTTCAGCCAGGAATATGCGTTCGAATCCGCCGCGTTGTTCAATCCCAGCATCGTCCTGATGCCAGCCGAGGACTCGTCCGACCAAGACCCGGAATTGAAAGTCAGGCAAGACGAAGGCGACGTGCGGTTCCTGCTGTCATTGCGCGGCATCGGCGAAGGACACGTATCGTCTGTCACGTTTCGCACCGGAACCTGGGATGGCAAGGAGGCCGTGAGCATAGACCCGGTCAGCTGCTACAGCGTGCCTCCGCGTATTGAGAGCGACAATGAAGGCTGGGTGCGGCTGCGTTGTGACGATAGCGAGGATGCGTCGGAAACGGTCATCTTCCCTGTCCTCCCATCCCAGCATCAGGGGGTCGAGGACTTGCGCATGGTCATCTTCACTGAGGATGACGGGCGCCAGTTCCTGATCGGCACCTATACGGCGTTCGACGGCAAGAGCGCCCGACAGGAACTGCTGCGCGGGGTGAACCGGCAGACTTTCGAGATGCGTGCGCTGGAAGGGGCGATGACGGCCACCAAGGGCATGGCCCTGTTTCCCCGGCGGATCGACGGCAAGTACGTGATGCTAGGGCGGCAGGACAACGAAAACATCTGGCTGCTGCGCTCGGACGATCTGTTCACCTGGGAGGAAGGGGAGCCGATTCTAGGCCCGCGCTACCCCTGGGAATTCGTGCAGATGGGCAATTGCGGATCGCCCACCGAAATCGACGAAGGCTGGCTGGTGTTCACCCACGGGGTCGGGCTGGTGCGCGGATACTGCATAGGTGCCTGCCTGCTGGACAAGGCGGACCCTTCCAAGGTGCTTGCCCGTACGGCGTCTCCGCTGATTTTCCCAAGTGCGGAACAGCGGGGCGGCTATGTGCCGAACGTGACGTATACCTGCGGCGTACTCGTGCAAGGCCGGCGTATCCTGCTACCCTATGCGATTGGGGACGAGATCACCGGCTTTTCCGTCGGCAATGTCGATGACCTGCTTAGCGCAATGGTGCCAGCGTAAACGACCTTCCACGAAAAACGGCGCGCCGTGCAAAACGGTGCGCCCTTTTTTCTGCGTCGATGCCCCGGTAGCTCAGCCTTTGCCGACGATGCTTTCCGGCAACTCCTGCCCGAACACGCGCTGGTAGTATTCCGCCACCAGCATACGCTCGGTTTCGTCGCACTTGTTGAGGAACGACAAGCGGAACGCAAAACCCACGTCCTTGAAAATCGTGGCGTTCTGCGCCCAGGTAATCACGGTGCGCGGGCTCATCACGGTGGAAATATCGCCGTTCATGAAGCCCTGGCGCGAAAAGTCCGCTACCTTCACCATGTTGGCGATCACGCTTTTCTCGATCGCGGGAACCTTGGCGGAAACGATGCCCACTTCGGTGTCCGCCGAAAGATAGTTCAGCGCCACCACCAGGTTCCAGCGGTCCATCTGGCCTTGGTTGATCTGCTGCGTGCCGTGATACAGGCCGGACGTGTCGCCAAGACCCACCGTATTGGCAGTGGCGAACAACCGGAAGCCTGCATGAGGCCGGATGACCCGGTTCTGGTCCAGCAAGGTCAGCTTGCCTTCGGTTTCCAGGATACGCTGGATCACGAACATGACATCGGGCCTGCCCGCGTCATACTCGTCGAACACCAGCGCTACGGGGTGTTGCAGAGCCCATGGCAGCAGGCCTTCGCGAAATTCGGTAACCTGCATGCCGCCGCGCAGCACGATGGCATCGCGGCCGATCAGGTCGATCCTGCTGATGTGCGCATCCAGGTTGATGCGGATGCACGGCCACTTGAGCCGGGCGGCCACCTGCTCGATATGGGTGGACTTGCCGGTGCCGTGATAGCCCTGCACCATCACCCGGCGGTTGTAGGCAAAGCCTGCAAGGATCGCCAGCGTGGTGTCCGGGTCGAACACGTAGGTCTCGTCAAGATCGGGGACGCGTTCGTCGGCCACGGAGAACGCCGGAACCTTCATGTCGATATCGATCCCGAACGTTTCGCGCACGTCAAGTTCGATGTCAGGTGCGGCCAGCACGGTGGCGTCGCGGTTTTCGGTCTGGATAGAGGTGTCAGTCATCGCATGCATCGCCTAAAGGACGCAAGGCCATGCCGCAATAACGTTTGATAGGGTTGACTGCCCAGGTTGTCGCTTTGTCCAGCCCATCGCGAAATGCCGAAGCGGCGCAATAACGCCTTGTAAGGTTGTGCGAACCAGCGGCACTCTGGCTGGCAAGGCGATTCGGACAAGGCGCCTGCGACCAGGAGAGATCACAATGACGCGCATGCTGTTCGTGAACTTGCCCGTCTCCGATCTGACGCGCGCCAAGGCTTTCTACACGGCGCTGGGATTTGTGAACGAGCCGCGGTTTTCCGACGATACGGCAGCATGCATGGTCTGGTCCGAAGCGATCTTCGTGATGGTGCTGACCCACGACAAATGGAAGACTTTCACAACCAGGCCCATTCCTGACGCCGGCAGCAGCGAGGTGATGCTGTGCCTGTCTTGCGATGACCGGGGCGCGGTGGACACGCTCAACACCGCAGCGGGCGCGAACGGCGGCACGCCGGACATCAACCCAGCGCAAGATCATGGCTTCATGACCAGCCGCGCGTTCGCGGACCCGGACGGGCACGTGTGGGAAGTCATGTGGATGGACCCGGCGGCCATGGCCGGCGACACCGCGTCGGGGGCGTAAAGGGCAATGGGAGACAAAAATATGCTGATCGATCCGAACGCGGACATCGAAATCACCGCTTTCGAATGGGTGCCGTCCTTCGCCCAGGGGCAGGTTCGCGACCTTCGCCCCCGCTGGGCCTGCGAAGAATATGGCATTGCCTACGAGGTCAGGCTGATCAGCGCCTTGGAACGCCCAGAATGGTATTACGATGAGCAGCCCTGGGGCCAGGTACCTTACGTGCGAGACGGGCAATGGGGGCTGTTCGAAAGCGGCGCCATCCTGGTCCACCTTGCCGAGCGGGTCGGCGTTTTGCCGCCGCCTACCTTGCAGGCCCGCGCCGATATCCTGAGCTGGCTGTTCGCCGCGTTCAGTTCGGTCGAACCCTTCATTCAGGAATTCGTGAACTGCACCGTGTTCAACCGCAAGGAGGAATGGGCAAAGCTACGCCTGCCCTCACTCGAGCAGGTGGTGGACAAGCGGCTGGAGCGATTGCAGCAGGCGCTCGGCGAAAAGGAATGGCTGGCCGGAGAGTTCTCGATCGCTGACATTGCGATGGTCTCGGTCCTGCGGCCCATCAAAGACGCCGCGCAATTTCAGGAGCGGCCGGCGCTGTGGGATTATGTGGCGCGGGCTGAGGGCCGCCCCGCCTTCGCACGGGCGCTGGAGGCGCAACTCGCCGTGTTCGCCCAGCACGAACCTGCACCCCAAACGGCTCGTTGATCCATAATCGCCCGCCCGTTTCCGCCCCACCTTCGGGAGAATGCACATGGCCGACTATACTTTCTTCACCAACCCCATGTCGCGCGGGCAGATCGCCCGGTGGGCCCTTCACGAAGTGGGCGCGGAGTACGAACAGGTCCTGATTGACTGGAACGACAAGCCCGAGGCGTTCCTGAAAGCCAATCCGATGGGCAAAGTGCCCACCATCGTCCATCACACCGAGGGCGGCGACCGGGTCGTCACAGAAGGCGCTGCGATCTGCCTCTACCTTGCCGAGATGCACCCGGAGGCCGGGCTGCTGCCCAACGATGCCGAGATGGCGGACTACTACCGTTGGACGTTCTTCGCCTCCGGCCCGATCGAGCAGGCCGTCACCGCGCGGGCGCTGAAATTCGAGCCTACGAAGCAGCAGGAAATGATGGCGGGATGGGGCAACCTGGACCGCACCGTTCACACGATCGAGGAGAAATTCTCCCGATCGAACTGGGTTTGCGGCGATCGCTTCACGATGGCGGACGTCTATGTCGGCAGTGCGGTGGACTGGGGGCTGACGTTCGGTACCATGCCGCCACAGCCTTCGCTGGTCGCTTACGCCGAACGATGCCAGGCACGCGCGGCGTACAAGGCGGCCAAGGCCATCGATGGGAAGCTGATCGCTGAATCGAAGAAATAGGGTTCCCGCGATAGCCCGTCACCAGGCGCATGCCGGGTCATGGCGGGCTGCCGGTTTCCTGCCCGGTGGTGACCGGTTTGCGACGCTCCAGAACGCGGGGCTGCCACCAGCCGTGCTCCCCTTGGGTATCCGCCACCGTATTGACGCGCCCCTTATCCAGATAGATCGCCAGCCCGCCGCTTTTGTCCAGATACGCCCGGTCTGCCTTGAACCAGCGCGGGCGGCAACTGCGCGGCAGCCAGCGTTCGGACACCACGATATCGACACGCTCGCACGCCGCTGCCAAGGCCCGCTCCGGCACGGCGTCCTTGCCGCGTGACACCAGCACATCCCAGCGGCGGCCGCCGCGCGTGATGCCCATCACGCAAAAGTCGGCGTTGCATCGCGCGCCCGGCCATTGCGTCAGCGCCACCGGCTCCCCCTCCATGCCGGACAGTTCCATCAGGTTGTCGCGCGCATAGCCTTTGCCGCCATCACGAAGCACGAACAGGCGCTGCCCGCCCGCCTCCACAAGCCCCAGATGCCTGCCCTCGCCCGACACCAGAATGTCAGCCGGTGTGGCAGTAGCCAGCAGCACCGCGCCAGCCACCGCAGGAATGAGGCCAAGCAAGCGCACCCGTCCGCTCCACAGGCCCAGCCACAGGCCGCCCACCACGAACAGCAGGAACGCGCCCGTGCCCGCAGCCGGCAGGATCGTCATCGCGCCGGGCCGGCTGGCGAACCAGTGCGCGATGCCGGTCAACAGGTCGATCGAAATGTTGGCCAGCCACCACACCGGACCGCCCAGCCCTACCATGTCCAACACCAGCGCGCCGGCCAGCAGCGGCATCACCACGAAGGTGGACAAGGGGATCGCCAACACGTTGGCCAGCGCACCATAGACCCCGGCGCGGTGAAAATGGTGAAGCCCGATCGGCATCAGGGCCAGGTCGATAACTGCCCCGGTCAGCAGCAGCAGCGCCAGATGGCGCAGCCCGGTTGCCGCCATGGACTCCTCGCGCGGGGACAGAAAGTGGCGCACCGGCGCGCTGCCGCCCAGCGCGACAAGCGCCAGCACTGCACCGAAACTCATCTGAAAGCTGGGCCCGGTCACCGCTTCGGGCCACAGGAGCATGACGCAGAACGCCGCGAATGCCAGCATGCGCAGCGACAGCGGCTCGCGCCCCAGCGCCAGCGCGGCTAGCACCAGCAAAGCGCCGATGCACGAGCGGACGGTTGGCACCTCGGCCCCTGACAGCAGGGTATACCCGACACCCGCAAGCGCGCCGGCCCCGGCGGCCACCACCGGCAACCGCACCCTGAGCGCCAGCCATGGCCACAGCGCGAGAAGGCGGATCACCAGCACGTAGACCGCCCCAACCATCGCGCTGACATGCAGCCCGCTGATCGACAGAAGATGCGCCAGACCGGAATCGCGCATCGCCTGGTCGTCCGCCTCGCTGATCGCGCCCCGGTCTCCTGTGACGAACGCGGCGGCCATGCCGGCATTGCGCGGCCCGATCCGCTCGGCAATGTGGTCGGTCAGGGACTGGCGCACGCCGGCCAACCAGCCCGCCCGCGCCCGGCCCCGCTCGATGATTTCGACCTGCCGCAATACCGTGCCGGTCCCGGCAATCCCGGCGAACCAGGCGGTACGCGCAAAGTTGTACGCGCCCGGCAGCATCGGCGGGGCGGGCGGCATTAGCCTGCCGCGAAACCGCACCAGGTCACCCGGGGCAGCTTGCCCGGCAGCGATCGGCTTGCCCTCCGGGGCATCGGGCACATTGATCCTAACCTTGATCGCCCGTCCGGTAGTGGGTTCGCGCATCGCCACGATCAGACGCTGCCGATCGCGCGCCGGCTGCTGTTCCACCGCCAAGACCCGCGCAGTGAAGGTGCCCGCGATAGGTCGTCCCAGCGGTGCTTCTCCGACTAGCACCGAACGCGTCCAGACGGTAAGGCATCCGGCGAGGATCAGTATGGGCAGGACCAGCACTGCCTGGCGCAAGCGCGGGTTTGCGGTATCACGTTTCCAACCGATCAGGGCTGCTGTAAAAACCAGCACGCTACCAACACACAGCGCAGTCCAGGCCGGGACCGACGGAAGCGCAAACCAGGCCAGAATGCCCGTCGCAAACGCCACTGCAAGCCACGGCCCACGCTCGAAGCCAGCACGCGAAAGAAATTGCTCGATACCCTCCAAAACCCTCGACAAGCGACTATCTCCAGTCCATTGCCGATGCTGCAATGCAGCGCCTTGGGCGTCTGCCGAAGGCTGAATTTCATACTGCGCGCTACTGGTCCCCATAGCCGCCAATAGGACAGGAAGGTTGGGTTGATGGCAAGCGGCAGTGCATCGGGCGGTTCGGCGGACAGCAAGCCCGTCGTCACCCGCTTTGCGCCTTCGCCCACCGGCTATCTTCACATCGGCGGTGCCCGCACGGCGCTTTTCAACTGGCTGTTCGCGCGCCACCACGGCGGCAAATACCTGCTGCGCATCGAGGATACGGACCGCGCCCGCTCCACCGAGCCGGCGATCGACGCTATTTTCGACGGGCTGTCGTGGCTGGGCCTGGAAGGTGACGAACCGCCGGTATTTCAGTTTGCCAGGTCCGAACGACATGCGCAGGTGGCAGCACAACTGCTTGAGAGCGGCAATGCCTATCGCTGTTATCTGACGAGCGAGGAACTGGCGCAGCGCCGTCAGCAGGCCCAGGAAGAGCGCCGCCCTTTCCGCATCGAAAGCGAGTGGCGCGATGCCGATCCGGCAAACTGGCCGGCGGACCGTTCCTGGGTGGTGCGGGTCAAGGCACCTCGCGATGGCGAGACCACGATCGATGATATCGTGCAAGGGGCGGTCACCGTCCAGAACGTCGAGATCGACGATTTCGTGATCCTGCGCAGCGACGGAACGCCTACGTACATGCTGGCCGTCGTGGTCGACGATCATGACATGGGAGTCACGCATGTGCTGCGCGGGGATGATCATCTAAACAACGCCTTCCGCCAGCTTGTCATCATCAATGGCATGGGCTGGGACGTACCGATCTACGGCCACGTGCCTCTCATCCACGGGTCGGACGGCGCGAAACTATCCAAGCGTCACGGTGCGCTGGGCGTCGATGCTTATCGCGACGAAATGGGCATCCTGCCCGAGGCTTTGTTCAACTACCTGCTGCGCCTGGGCTGGGGCCACGGCGACGAGGAATTCATCAACCGCGATCAGGCGATCGCCTGGTTCGACATGGCGGACGTCGGCAAATCGCCCTCGCGCTTCGACTTGGCGAAATTGCACAACCTCAACGGCCACTACGTGCGCGAAGCGGACGACGCACGGCTGGCACAATTGGTGCTGCCGCGCCTAGAGGGGCCCGCAGACATCGATCTGCTGACCCGTGCAATGCCGGTGCTCAAGGTTCGCGCCAAAGATCTTAACGAAATTGCGGAAGGTGCAGCCTTCCTGTTCGCCACGCGTCCTCTCTCGATGAACGAGAAGGCGTTGGCTCTTTTGACGGACGAAGGGCGCGCGCGCCTGGCGACCATTCACGAGAGCCTGTCCGGTTCGATGGATTGGACTTTGGAAGCCCTGGAAACCCGTCTGAAGGCCATGGCCGAAGATATGGGCCTGGGTCTCGGAAAGCTCGCGCAACCGTTGCGGGCAGCCCTGACGGGTCAGACGACCTCGCCGGGGATTTTCGACGTACTGGTACTTCTCGGCCGGGACGAGAGCCTCGCGCGCATCGCCGCGCAGGCAGACGTTCCCGCCGGGTCGCAAGCATAACAAGGAGAAATTTTCGTGGGTGATCAGGCAAAACTGAGCGCTGGTGGCGCGGACTACGACTACCCGATCCTGAAGGGCAGTGTCGGTCCCGACGTGATCGACATCCGCAAGCTGTACGGCCAGACCGGGATGTTCACGTTCGATCCCGGCTTTACGTCTACCGCAAGCTGCGAATCGGCGTTGACGTATATCGATGGCGATGAAGGCGTGCTGCTGCATCGCGGTTACCCGATCGGCCAGCTGGCCGAAAACTCCTCATTCATGGAAGTCAGCCACCTGCTGCTGAACGGCGAATTGCCGACCAAAGATGAGCTCGAAAAGTTCGAGTACACGATCAGCCGCCACACGATGCTGCACGAACAGCTGCGCCAGTTCTATCAGGGCTTCCGCCGCGATGCGCACCCAATGGCGATCATGTGCGGCGTGGTAGGTGCACTTTCGGCATTCTACCACGATTCAACCGACATCGCGGACCCCGAGCATCGCATGATCAGCTCGCACCGCCTGATCGCAAAGATGCCCACGATCGCGGCAGCCGCATACAAGTATTCGGTCGGCCAGCCTATGCTGTATCCGGATAACAATCTGAGCTACACCGGCAACTTCCTGCGCATGACCTTCGGCGTCCCCGCCGAAGAATACGAAGTGATCCCTGAGGTCGAAAAGGCGATGGACCGGATCTTCATCCTCCATGCCGACCATGAACAGAACGCGTCCACCTCCACGGTGCGCCTTGCCGGGTCTTCCGGCGCCAACCCGTTTGCCTGTATCGCCGCTGGTATCGCCTGCCTGTGGGGCCCCGCCCACGGCGGCGCGAACGAAGCCGCGCTGAACATGCTTAAGGAAATCGGCACGCCCGACAAGATCCCGCACTACATCGAGCGGGCCAAGGACAAGAACGATCCGTTCCGCCTGATGGGCTTCGGCCACCGCGTGTACAAGAACTACGACCCACGAGCGACGGTCATGCAGTCCACCGTGCGCGAAGTGTTCGACGCTTTGAAGGTGGACGATCCGCTGTTCGAAACCGCGCTTCGCCTGGAAGAAATCGCTCTCAACGATCCCTACTTCGTGGAGAAGAAGCTGTTCCCGAACGTCGATTTCTACTCCGGCATCATCCTTTCGGCCATCGGCTTCCCGACCACCATGTTCACCGTGCTGTTCGCATTGGCGCGCACTGTGGGCTGGGTGGCGCAATGGAACGAAATGATCTCCGATCCCGGCCAGAAGATCGGTCGCCCGCGCCAGCTGTACACCGGCCCAACGCAGCGCGACTACGTTCCGCTCGACAAGCGCTGATCGCGCACCATTCTTTTGAACCACGACAATCGTGGTTTGCGATCAAGACCCTCGTGGAAACGGGGGTCTTTTCGTATCTGCGGGACAACTGCCTCGACCAATCGAGGATGCAGTGGCTATTTGCGGCCAAGTGAGTCATGATGGCCCCTGATCCTGGGATCATCCTGCGGTGAAACGGGGCACGTACAGTATGCTGTTCATTCGAATTGCCGCCATGATCATTGGCATATTCGCCATCGTGATCGGCCTTTTGTGGGTTGGGCAAGGCACCGGGGTAGTGCTGTGGCCGGCGGACAGTTTCATGCTGTCAGACCGGGGATGGGCCGTACGCGGCGCCATCCTGGCCGTCGTCGGCGGCATCGTGGTTTGGTTGTCACGCCGCGGATGACGTCAGGCGTCGGTGTCCGGCGGTAGAGCGAGAAGGAAAGCGGCCCCCTCGCCCGGCGCGCTCTCCACGGTCAAGGCGCCGCCCATGGCTTCTGCCAGCCGCCGGGATATGTACAGCCCCAGCCCAGAGCCGCCATCTCCGCTGCGGCCAAGCCGCTCGAACTTCTCGAAAATGCGATGCTGGTCGTCCGCACTGAGCCCCGGTCCTTGATCGGACACGACCACACCCACGCGATCCCCGGATGATCTCAGCGTAATCCCGATCCGCGAACTGGCCGGTGCATAACGGATCGCATTGCCGATCAGATTGAGCAGGATCTGCAGCACCCGCCGAAATTCCGCGCGCGCCAAGACCGGATGCTCCGGCATATCCAGATCGATAGCGATGGCCTTCTCCCGCGCCCTGACCCCCAGAATGCCAGCGGCTTGTTGGGCAACCTCTGCCAGATCGATGGAATCGGGGTGCGTAGTAAAACCTTCAGCCTCCACTACCTCCAGATCGGACATATCCTCCAGCAGGTCCAGCAGCAGCTTGCCCGCGCTGGCGATTTCGCCAGCGTAATCGGCATAGGCATCCGGCAGCGGACCGGCCAGGCGCGTGCGGATCGTTTCCGCATTTGCAACGATGCGTGCGATCGGCTGGCGCAGCACCGGCGCCAGATCGCCGCCGATAAGATTGGCGCGGGGTGGCAATGGGTTTGGGGGAGCCGCTTGGCTGAAAAGCTGCGGCGGATCGTCGGACAGCAACAGCAGTTCAAACCCAGACGCGTCGTGCCCGGGCTGCATCTGCGGCAGCAACGCGACACGCCAGCTGCGAGCCGATCCGGGCACTGACACGCGTGTGTCGTCCAGCAGACGCCAGTGCAAGGGTTGGTGATGATGGACGTTTTCAGGCGGCAGGAAATCGGTCCACAGCGTGCCTGCACCGGCGTTCATCGCGGCGCACAGATTGGCCAGTTCCGTGCTGTCGGTGATGGCCGCCAGTACCCTCTGGCCGCCATCCAGATACGCCTGCAGTTCGGCCATGCCGCGATCGATCACCCTGCGCCGAGCCGCTGCGCTGCTGTCGTCGGCGAGCACCGGGGATGTCTGCCAGCTTCTGACCCGGATGGTACATCCGCCATCCGGGGCGCCGGGTTCCACGTTCATCCACGCAACCACTGCGTCCGCACCGTCTTGCGCGTTCACCGCTTTGGTCAGCGCAAGGCCGGATTGGCGCACAGCTCGCACCAGATCGCGGAGTTCAGGTATCGCGATCGCACCGGGCAATTCGCCTCCGCAGGCGGTCTGCAAACCGGCCAATGGCTCGTCCGCAGCCGTCAGGCGATCTTGCCCGTCGGTTGATGCGTGGGCAAGGATGGTGCCGACCAGCGACGTCATGTCATATCTGCAAGCATGTCGGATGCCTGCTGAGGCGCTATCTGTGCCAATCCTTCCGCCAGCGCATCGTCGAAGTGCAAGGCGAGCAACTGCTGTCGAATGTCGCCCGGGTCTGTCCCGGCGGCGCGTAGCGATACCGCCAAGCGCGCTGCCTGCGCTTCGTCAGTCCATCCTGCGACCGCAGTTCGCGACTGCATCGTCCTGCGGGCCAGCGCGGTCAGAAAGAGGGCGACGCCCGCCTCCTGCACTCGCAACGCAGCAGGCGCATCAAGGCCTAGAAGCTCAAGCACCTTCGCGCTGCACCGTTCGCGGTCTGCAGCCGGATCGGAGGCGCTTCGCACATCGGCGCACACTATGTTAGCACGGTCAGCAAGATCGGGCTCGCTGGCCCCCAACGCCTGTATCACGCCGCAAACCTGATTTTGAACCGCATAAGGCAGATTGCCCAGCGTCATGTTCATGCGTGCGTGAGCCCGGCACCAATACATCTGCGCGGTCAAAAACGCGGTCGCGGCCGCCCGATGATCGGGCTGGGCTACCAACTGCTGCAGGAGCGGCGGGGCAACCGGATCAAGGGCGAGCGTATCGTGCAAGCGCTGCGTAAGCTGCCATTCGATCACGTCGGCCCGAAGGTGCTCCAGCAACGCTGGGCACTCCGAAAGGACGCGTATCACAACGTCCACTTCCGCAGGCTGATGGCGCGCACCAGCAGCGCCCACCAGCCCATCCAGCACCGCCACGGCAAGCGAGGCCAGGGCGGCATAAGTGCGCACCCTGGTTTCCTCTGAAACGTCGTCCGACGCCGGCGACCGGGCGGCCTGTGCAAGAAACGATCGCGCCGCGCCGGATGCGCGCTCGGCATTCGCCAAGGCATCGAGCAGCACCGCCTCAGCGTCGTTCAGGTTCGCGGCATGCGAGGCGGTGTCGATCATCCGGTGGCTTTACCCCACATCTGGTTAACCCGCCGTTATCCCGCGCGGCGGGTAGGAAGGCCGAGCGCTGCCAGCACCAGCAGGACTGACAGCAGGCGGACGACAAGCAGAACCTGCCCAAAGCCAGAGGCGAAAGCGAGGACAAGCCCCAGCAGCGCGCGATCACACCCCCATCCCGCCAGCCGGCCCGTTGCCCGCTTGGGCAAAAGCACGAGAAGCAGCATCAGGATCACCGGCGTGCACAGCCACGCGATGATCGGCTCGCCGGCGAAGCGTGGCATGTCGAGCAGGATGAGTACGGCGAAAACGCAATCCACCAGCCACCCCAAGGCGTCAGCGCGGGGGATTGCGGGTACGGACTGCCCCAGCGCATGTCGCTCAGCCGAGCGCAACAGCCGACTGGCTTCCACCAACAACCACGACACGGCCACCAGCACGAAGCCGGCAGCGACAAAGCCGAGCCATCCCACGCCGATCGCGATTGCCAGCACCGCAAGCGCGGCGGCGGACACGACGTTGCTGGCATTGCCGGCGTGCAGCAGAGAGGACCCGAAGCTCAGAACGCCGAAACGCGCGATGCTGCGACCGGGTGATGTCACCCGATCATCGGCAAACCGTGCGCGCATCCACTCGTCTTCCAGCGCGTAAGCTTCCGCCTCGCTACGGACCATACGCCAGCCGGACCCGACACGGGCGGATGCTGGCAATTCGCGCAGCGCCACACCCGATTGCAGCGCGATGCGCGTCAGCGACGAGACCACGTTCACATCGACAGGCAGTTCATGCAGGCGCTCAACGATACTGCCGGGCAAGCGCATCAGCCCCGCGTCGGCGCGATTGATGTCGATACGCTCGAAACCGGCTGCCAACGCACCTTCCACCGGCTGGGCAAGCACCACCGGCGCACGACCCTCAAGCAGTTCCGCAGCATGGGCGGTATCGGCAAACAGACCCTCGGACACGACGATGATCTCGTCGCCGGCAGTGACCAGCCCGGCCAGCTGCGCGGGACCGGTGGCGATCGCGAACTGTAGCCCGGCATCCTCGGCGTCATGCTGGAGAGCGATCAGTTCGGGCGACGTCATCCGGGAAAGGCACACCACGCGCTGGCAATCCAGCGCCAGCGCCAGGCCAAGCTGATGCTGCGCCACGCTTGCACCGGCAACCCGCAGGAAAGCACGCGCAAACGGCTGGCCTGCGCCGGCAGGCTCCGTCATGGACAGCAAGGCTATGCGCAAAACGTGGTAATCTCCAGCACCCCGCCCTTGATGTAGGCAGGCGCGGGCCGGGTGCCAAGCGAAAGCCGCAGATCAGTGCGCGGAAAACTCTGCCAGGTAAGCTTTGAGCCGGCGCACGACCGTGGGTTCGCCTGGCGCTGCGTCCAGCGTCGCTTCCGCCAAGGCCAGCAAGGCGCTCGAATGGAAACTTGCGGCCAGCCCCTTGAGCCGCATCGCCGCAACCACCCAGTTGCCGTCACACCGGGACCGTTCGAGCAGATCCACCTGCCGCGCCACGCCATCCACGAAAGCCGCGCGCAGTTCCGCGATCAGTTCCGGATCGCCGCCCGCAGCGGCAGCGAGTGTCGCTTCAAGGGCGCCTGCTTCATAAGCCATTTCCCCAGCTTAATCGCATAAGCGTTAAGCTGGGGTTTATTGCCGCGCGCGGCGTGGTATCCTTGCTCATGGCCGGGGAAAACAGGATCATCGCTTTCGGAGCCGGAGACGGCGAGAACACGGGCGCAGGCGCTGAGAATGAGCGCGCTGCGGAAGGTTTCACCGCGTTGCCCGCACAAGAAAGCTGGGACGACGCGTGGGTTGCCACAGAAACGCAGCCCGACGATCTCGCCCGTACGCGCGGCTGGCTGGTTCCTGCCCTCGCCGTCCTCGTAATCGTGGCATGGACGGGGCTTTTTGTTGCAGGCCAATTGCCGGCGATGCGCGATGGCGCTTCGCTGCAGCAGGTGTCCACGGTGATTGCGCAATGGTGTGGTCCTGTCCTTCTGGTCGGCATCTGCTGGTTGCTGGCGATGCGCACCAGCACACGCGAGTCCGACCGGTTTGGCGACATCGCCCGCACGCTCTCCAACGAAGCGGCCTTGCTGGAAACGCGACTGACCAAGGTCAACCGCGAGCTCAGCTTGGCGCGGGAATTCGTGGCAGCGCAGTCCCGCGATCTGGAAACGCTGGGCCGACTGGCGACCGAGCGGCTTTCGCACAACGCAGAGCGGCTGGAAAAGCTGGTGCAGGATAACGGCGCACGCGTCGAATCGATAAGCACCGTCAGCACCGCCGCGCTCGACAACATGGAGAAACTGCGCGGGCAACTGCCGGTGATCGCAAGCTCCGCCAAGGACGTCACGAACACCATCGCCAACGCCGGGCGCACCGCCCATGCCCAGTTGGATGACATGATCCACGGCTTCAACCGGTTGAACGAATTCGGCACCGCCAGCACACGGCAGGTCGCCGCCTTGGGCGAACAGGTGAACGACACGCTCGACGGGTTCAACCAGCGCTGCGAACAGATGGAACAGATCGCCGCCGCTCGCTTCGCGGCGCTGGCGGAACGCGGCGATGAATTTCGCGCGCAGCTGGACCATCACGAAGTGGCGGCGCTGGCAGGCGTGCGTAACCGCGCCAAGGCGCTCGCCGAAGAGATCGACGATACCCGCCGGGAACTGGACCGGCATGAGGCGGAAAGCCTGACATCGCTGCGTGCCCGTCTGGTGGCCTTGCGAGACGAAAGCGAAGTCGTCTCGCGCACCCTTCGCACGAGCGAGAGCCGCGCTGCCGAGACATTGAGATCGTCGCTGGCCACCTTGGCGCACGAGCAGGCGGAACTGGCGGAGACGATCTCCGACACCCAGCATGCCGCGCTCGACGCGCTGGCCGGACGGCTCGCCACGATCGCCGCCGAAGCGCAGCAGATCGACGAATCAATCGGCCTGCGGGCGGAGCGGCTTGCGATGGAAGCGCAAGAGCGCCAGTCCCGCCAGGTCGAGCAGGAACGCCATGCGATCGCGCGGATCGATCATATGCTGGGCGAGTTGGACGGCACCATCGCCGAGCGGCTGGAGCGGCACCGCATTCAGGCCGCGGCGCTGGCGGACAGGGCAGCGGCGGTCACCGCCGAACTGGGTGATTTCGAATCTACCCTGTCTGCGATTGCCGAGCATACCGGCAGATCCGAAACGCGCCTGTTGGGCAGCCTGGCTGCGCTCACGGACCGCCTGACGGCTGCCCGCTCCACGCTTGCCGCCACCGACGACGATCTGGGCACGTTGACGGAGAATAGCGTGCGGCTGCTCGAACTGGTCCAAGCCAGTGCCAAACAGACTCACAACGTCCTGCCCGAAGCGCTCGCGGTTTCGGAAGATCGCCTGCTCCGGTTGCAGCACGGCGTCGGCGCCTTGCTCGCGCAATTTGACGAGGCTGCACATGGAGGCGGCACGGTCGCGTCCACTATAGACGCATCAAGCCAGCATCTGGGCAGCCTGCTGTCCGAACTCGCGCACGCACAGGCTCAGATCAGCGCGCATGGTAACGATCACGCAGCGCTGCTCACGCGCATGCAGTTCAACCTTGCCGAAATCGACGCCGGAATTCAGGCCAGCGCCGCACGCGCCAATGGCGAATTGTCTGCCGCCATCGCTGCCCTTGGTGCAACCCTTCGCGATGCCGTGCAGGCGATCGAGAGCGAGAGCGCCACGCGCATTGCCCATGTCGCGCAGACTTTGGGCGATGAAAGCGCCGCCGCGATCGACAAGTCCATGCGCACCCGCGTCGCCGAAATTTCCGGCCAGCTGGAGCAGGCCGTTGCTCACGCATCGGGCGTCACGCGCGAAACGGCCGGGCAATTGCGCCAGCAACTGGAACAGGTCGGCAATCTCGTCGACAACCTCGAAGCGCGGCTCAGCGCAGCGCAGGAACAGGCGCAGGAACAGGTCAACAACGACTTTGCCCGCCGGGCTGCGGTGATCACCGAATCGCTCAATTCCAACGCGATAGACATTGCCACCGCGCTCTCCAGCGACATTGCCGACACGGCCTGGGCCGCGTATTTGCGCGGCGATCGTGGCATCTTCACCCGCCGTGCCGTCAGCCTTCTGGACGCAAGCGAAGCCAAAGCCATCCAGCAGATCTTCGAGCGCGACGATGCCTTCAAGGCCAACGTCAGCCGCTACATCCACGATTTTGAAGCGATCTTGCGTCAGGTTCTTTCAACCCGGGACGGCAACGCTCTGGGGGTTACACTGCTCTCGTCCGATATGGGCAAGTTGTATGTCGCGCTGGCGCAGGCGATCGAACGCCTGAGAAGCTGATCACCGCGTAAGGCCGTTTTCGCAACTGCCCCCGCCGTTCTTGCCGCCGTCAGTAGCCCAGATTGTCTACCGGGGGTTTGCCCATGATGTTCAGGTCCTGCACCTTGATCCACTGGTGATCGTAATTGACGTAATACAGGCCGAACAGAACGAGCGCCAGCACCGTGGCGCGGCGGGTTATCCGCCGCGCGTTGAAGTTCACGGGCGCGCTGTCGGCATGCCCCTTCGGCACTTTGTGGCCATCGACCTCGTCTGGCGTGCGCAATCCGAAAGGCATCACCAGAAAGGCGCTGAGCACCCAGAACAGCGAATAGATCGCGATCATCGAGGTCCAGTTCATCGCCATCAGCGTCAATCCTCCAGCAACAGCACCTGCACCTGCGGCTTCTTGCCCGACCATCGCGTGGCCGCACGGCGGGCCGCAAGCCGGGCGGCTTCCTTGCGCACCTCCGGCTCAGCTTTCCTGGCGCGGCCCAAAGCCTGCGCAATGTCGCGCTTGGCCTCTTCCACGAACGCGTCGTAGTCCTCGTCGAGCGGCAAGCCGACTGCGGAGATTTCAACGCGACCGCGCCGATCCGCCGCCACCGAAACGATGCCGTTGAAAGCAATCCGGCGGCGCATGATCATCGCCTCGCCGTCTGCGGGCGCGATGATGTCGCCATCCAGGATCAACCTGCCCGCGCGCACTTCGCCGAACTTGCCTGGACGATCGGGCGCAAGCCGCACCAGATCGCCGTTCTTCTGGAAGATCGCCTTAGGAATGCCACAGGCGGCGCCAAGATGCGCCTGTTCCTTCATATGGCGGATCTCTCCGTGCACCGGCACCAAGATCTGCGGACGGATCCATCCGTAAAGCGCCTCAAGCTCGGGGCGACCCGGATGGCCCGAGACGTGGATCGGGCTCTGGCGATCGGTGACGACGATCACGCCGGCGCTCGCCAGACGGTTCTGGATGCGGCCGATCTGGATTTCGTTGCCGGGGATCTGGCGGCTCGAAAACAACACCACGTCGCCCTTGTCCAGCTTGATCGGATGACTGCCATCGGCAATGCGGGCCAGCGCCGCACGTGGCTCACCCTGCCCGCCTGTGGCCACGATCAGGAGTTCGCCGCGCGGCACGTCCATCGCGGTGTCCGCATCGATGATCTCTGGCAGATCACGCAGATAACCACACGATTTTGCCGTCTCGATGATCCGGTCAAGCGAGCGCCCGGACACACACAACTGCCGCCCGGTCTTCTTCGCCACATCGCCCAACGTCTGCAAACGCGCCACGTTCGATGCAAAAGTGGTGACCATCACTCGGCGCCCACGGTGCCTGGATACCTCTGCCAGCAAGCCGCGATAGACTTCGCCTTCCGAACCCGATGCTTCGGGATTGAAAACGTTGGTGGAATCGCAAACCAGCGCCAGCACACCCTCGTCACCGATAGCGGTCAGTTCAGCCTGGGTGGTGGGTATGCCAACCTGCGGCTCGTCATCCAGCTTCCAGTCACCGGTGTGGAAAATCCGACCGTACGGGGTTTCGATCAGCAGCCCGTTACCCTCTGCAATCGAATGCGCCAGCGGAATGTAGCGGATGCCGAACGGTCCAAGCTGGAATGTTTCGAGGTCGTGGACCACATTAAGTTCGACCTTGTCGAGAATGCCCGCTTCTTCCAGCTTGCCCGCGATCAGTTTGGCGGTGAACGGCGTGGCATACAGCGGAACGCCCAGTTCCTCCGCGAAATACGGGATCGCGCCGATGTGATCCTCATGCGCGTGGGTCAGCACGATACCCAGCAGGTTTCGCCGCTCGTTCTCGATAAATTCCAGGTCCGCAAATACCAGGTCCACCCCTGGATATTCGTTGCCGGAAAACGTCATGCCAAGATCGACCATCAGCCACTTGCCATGGCAACCGTAGAGATTGACGTTCATGCCGATTTCGCCCGAACCGCCGAGCGCACAAAATAGAAGTTCCTTACCGGGAATCACTTAGATACTGCCCTTTCGGCGAGAATAGCGAGGCCATCGATCGTAAGATCAGCGTCGACGGCATCAAAAATTTGCGTGGCTTCATCGAAAAGCACGGCCAGGCCACCTGTCGCGATGACTTTGGCGGGCCGACCTATTTCCGCACGAATGCGCGCGATCAGGCCTTCCATCATCGCCACATACCCCCAGAACACCCCGATCAACATCTGATCTTCGGTGTTGCGTCCGATCACGCTGGTGCCTTTGGGTATTTCGATGGCGATGCGCGGCAGTTTGGCCGTGTTGCCGACCAAGGCATCGAGCGACAGGTTGATCCCCGGCGCGATGATGCCGCCTTTGTACGCGCCGTTGAAATCCACCACATCGAATGTTGTGGCGGTGCCGAAATCGACGACGATCAGATCACCGCTATGCTTTTCATGCGCGGCAATCGCGTTGACCGCGCGGTCTGCTCCAAGGGAGCGTGGTTCGTCGACGTCGATGTCGATGCCAAACGCGGCCCGGCCCTGCCCGGCGATCAGAGGCTCCACATCGAAATAATGCCGAGCCAGGATTTCAAGGTTGTGCAAGGCGCGCGGCACGACCGTGGAAATGATGATCTGGTCGACCTGGTTGGGGGTAACCCCGCGAATAGCAAGCAACTGCAACAGCCAGACGGCATATTCGTCACCCGTCCGACGCGGGTCGGTCGCGATGCGCCACCGCCCGCGCAGGACATGGCCGTCCATCAGCGCGAAAACGACATTGGTGTTGCCGGCATCAATGGCGAGCAGCATGGCTTCGGGGCTTCCTCAAACGAGAACGACGTCGCCGGCGTTAATCAACCGGACCGTACCATCTGCCAGCTTAAGCTGGAGATTACCATTGCCGGAGAGGCCGGCAAATGCACCTTCCACCGCATCTTCGCCCGGCGGATGGATCTGCAAGCGCGTTCCCAAGGGATGCGCCGTCGCCTCCCACCGCCGCAGCAATGGCGGGAGACCGGCCTTGCGCCAGCGATCTAATTCGGCGGCAAAGGTTTGCGCCATCCGCTCGGCAAAGCCGTCACGATTGGGTGCAACGCCGGCATCGCGCAATGCCATCACCGTGCGGCCGGGCACCGCAGGCGCGTAGGCCAAGTTCACGCCGATCCCCACCACAACAGCGCCGGCGACCATTTCCAGCAGGATGCCGGCAACCTTACCATGCTCGGATGAGCCGGGGGTGCACCGAAGCAAGACATCATTGGGCCACTTCAGGCTGAGGCCATCGGGCACGTAGGTCGCGAGCGCGTCATGAACGGCAAGCCCGGTGGCCAAAGCCAGCGTGGCCGCAGCAGGATCGCCGGGTCTCAGGCGCACTACCGTCGATCCCATGAAATTGCCGGCGCCATCGTTCCAGACGCGCCCTAACCTCCCCTTGCCCGCGACCTGACGATCGGCGACCAGCCAGTGCCCTTCCACCGCAGGGCTACCGGTTGCGATCCGGCTGGCAAGGTCCGCATTGGTAGAGCCGGTTTCGGCGACAACTTCGATCAAAACGCGCCGATCAAAGAGCGTGGAACAGCGCCGCTGCGGCCGTGTCCGTGAGGCCTTGCAGCCAGCCACTCAGAAGATAGCCCAGCGGCGAGATGAACAGGCACGTCACGACCAGGATCGCCTTGTGCCAGATGTCGCTCTCACCCTTGATGACATCAACTGGCTCGTCGAAATAGACGACCTTGACGATCTTCAGGTAATAGAAGGCTCCGATCACCGACGCGGCGAAACCGATGGCAGCCAGCGGCATCATGCCCGCATCCACGGCGGCCCGGAAAACCAGGAACTTGCCCCAGAAGCCGAACAGCGGCGGAATGCCCGCCAGGCTGAACATCACCAAGCCCAGCCCGAGAGCGAGGCCCGGCCGCGTTCGCGACAAGCCGGCAAAGCTGGCGATGTCTTCAACCGGGTTTCCGGCTTCGTCCTTGAGCATCAGCACAGTGACGAAACCGGCGACGGTCATCGCGACATAGATCACCAGATAAAACAGCATCGCCGAAGCGCCCTGCACGTTGGCAGCGGCCAGACCGACCAGGATGAAACCCACGTTATTGATCGACGAATAGGCCATCAGGCGCTTGATGTTCTTCTGACCGATCGCGCCAAGTGCGCCCACGACGATCGATGCAAGCGCGATAAACACGATGATCTGGCGCCAAGCATCCGCCTGGTCAGCGAACGCTTCAAGCATCACCCGCATCGTCAGACCAACCGCGGCTACCTTGCCGGAGGTGGCGAAGAACTTCGTCACCGGCGTCGGCGCACCTTCGTAGACATCGGGCGTCCACATGTGGAACGGCACCGCGCTCATCTTGAAGGCCAGGCCGGCCAGCATGAACACCACGCCGAACAGCGCGCCGTGGGACAGCCCCCCGGAAAGCGCCGCGTTGATGCCTTCGAATGACGTCGTGCCGGAAAAGCCGTATGTCAGGCTCATACCGAACAGCAGAATGCCAGATGCCAACGCGCCGAGAACGAAGTACTTGAGGCCCGCCTCTGCAGAGCGCCCGTCGGTCCGCACGAACGCCGCCAGCACGTAGGCAGCCAGCGAGTTCATCTCCAGGCCGATATACAGCGCAACCAGATCTCCGGCAGAAACCATCAGCCCGCTACCAAGCGCCGCAAACAGCACCAGGATAGGAAATTCGGCCCGCATAGCACCGAAACGATCGAAGAAAGTCGGCGCGACCACCAGCGTGGCGGCTGCGGACAGGTAGATCAGGATCTTGCCAAAGCTGGAGAAGGCGTCAGCATGGATCTGCCCGAAGAACGCGGACGTATCCGGCCCCATCGCGCCGCTGCACAACGCAGGCGCTACCAGCGCAGTGGCACCGATCAACGCGGCCACGGCCAGGATCGAAATCAGACGGCTTGCCTTGTCGCCACCCCAGGCAGCGATCAACAGCAGGATCAGGCCTGCGATGCTCAGCGTTTCTTCCGGCGCAATGAGGCGCAGGGAGTGCGACCAGTCCATTAGTGTGATCCCCCGTGCGCAGCCGCTTGGGCTTGCGCAGGCATAGCTTTTCCGAGTGTGACCGCGCTGTCGCCGGCAGGCTTCGCACGCGCCAGACGAGCGTCAAGGGCGGCAATATCGGCGCGCATCGGCGCAATGAAGCTCTCCGGGTAAATACCCATCCACAACACCGCAAGAGCGAGCGGCACGACCATCAGCAGCTCACGCACGTAAAGGTCGGGCATTGCGGCAGCGTCAGCGTTCTTCTGCTCACCGAATACGACCCGGCGATAAAGGTAGAGCATGTATGCCGCGCCCAGAATGATGCCGGTAGTTCCGACAAAGGCCGCCCAGGTCGATATCTGATACACGCCGCCAAGGCTCAGGAACTCGCCCACAAAGCCGCTGGTCCCCGGCAGACCGATGGATGCCATCGTGAACAGCAAAAAGAAGAGCGCATAGCGGGGCATATTGATCGCCAGACCGCCATACCGGCTGATCTCACGGGTATGCAGCCGGTCATAAATGACGCCGACGCACAAGAACAGCGCGCCCGATACCAGGCCGTGGCTCAGCATGACCATCATTGAGCCTTCCAGGCCCTGCACGTTGAATGCGAAAAGCCCCAAGGTAACGATGGCCATGTGCGCCACGGAAGAATAGGCGATCAGCTTTTTCATGTCGCTTTGCACCAGCGCGATCAGCGATGTGATGACGACCGCCGCCATCGACAGTCCCCAGATCAGCGGCGCGAAGTAGGCTGAGGCTTCCGGGAACATCGGCAGCGCATAGCGGATGAAGCCGTAGCCACCCATCTTCAGCAAGACGCCTGCCAAGATGACCGAACCCGCCGTCGGCGCCTGAACGTGCGCGGCCGGCAGCCAGGTGTGGACCGGCCACATCGGCATCTTCACCGCAAAGCTGGCAAAGAAGGCAAGCCACAGCCACGTCTGCGCCTTCGAATCGAAATTATATGCCATCAAGGTGGGAACGTCTGTCGTTCCCGCCGTGTGAACCATCCACAACATCGCGACGAGCATCAGCACCGAGCCGAGCAGCGTGTACAGGAAGAACTTGTAGCTGGCGTAAATGCGATCCGCGCCGCCCCAGATGCCGATGATGAGGTACATCGGGATCAGGCCGGCTTCGAAGAACATGTAAAACAGGTAGATGTCCTGCGCCATGAACACGCCGAGCATCAACGTTTCGACCAGCAGGAACGCGGCCATATATTCGCCGACGCGCTTTTCGATTGCATGGCTGGCGCCGATGCAGATCGGCATCAGGAAAACCGACAGCATGATCAGCAACAAGGCGATGCCATCGATGCCCAGCGCCCACGAGAAGCCGGAAAAGATCTCCAGACGCTCGGTGAACTGCCATTGAGCACCGCCGATATCGTAGTTCATCCATAGAACCACGCCGAGCGCAAGGTTTACCAGCGTGGCGATCAGCGCGACCGAGCGGGCCGCTTTGGCTTGAAGGAACAGGCAGGCCAGCGCCGCGATCAGCGGCACGGCGAGCATCAGGCTGAGGATCGGAAAACCACTCATCATCTTATCCCGCGATCACCCAGCTGATGGCGCCGACAAGGCCCAGCAGCATGACAAGTGCGTAGCTGTACAAATAGCCCGACTGGACCTTCTGCGCGTAAGTCGAACCCTTGGCCACGACTGCAGCGGCGCCGTCAGGGCCGAAACGGTCAATCACGCCAATATCCAGCACCTTCCAGAACACCTTGCCAAGCCAAAACGCGGGTTTGACGAAGATGGCGTTGTACAGTTCGTCAAACATCCACTTGCGATAGACGAACGTGTAGATCGGCCCGAGCTGTTCGGCGACGGCCTTGGGCAAGTTCAAGTTCCGGATGTAGCCGTACCAGGCAATCAGGAAACCGAGGGCCATGACGGTGAATGGCGCCCACTTCGCCCAAAGAGGTACGCCGTGCATCGCATGGAGCAGATGCTCTGAGAACACCAGCGATCCGCGCCAGAACGGCCCTTCACCTTCGGAAACGAAGTAATGTTCGAACACGAAGCCCGCGAATACGGCACCCAGCGACAGGACCAGCAACGGCAGCAGCATGACCAGCGGGCTTTCGTGCGGATGGTAACCACCCGTGCCGTCGCCATGATCATGACCGTGCGGATGATGATCCGTTTTGTTGCCCGCACCTTCGTGTGCCGCGTGATCATCGTGCCCGTGTGCATGCAGCGCGTGCTGGATGTGCTCGGACTGGATCCACCGCGGCTTTCCAAAGAACGTCAGGAACACCAGGCGCCAGGAATAGAAGCTGGTCATCAGCGCAGCGAAGATGCCCATCCAGAAGGCAAAACTGCCCGCCGGCGTGCCTGCTCCGAACGCTGCTTCCAGGATCGCGTCCTTGGAATAGAACCCGGCGAAACCGGCGACCCCCGCAATGCCCACGCCGGTGATGGCCAGCGTCCCTGCCGTCATCGTCCAAAACGTAATCGGAATGCGCTTACGCAAGCCGCCGTAGAACCGCATGTCCTGCTCGTGGTGCATAGAATGGATCACCGAGCCGGCACCGAGGAACAGCAGCGCCTTGAAGAAGGCGTGGGTGAACAAGTGGAACATAGCCGCGCCATATGCGCCAACGCCGGTGGCGAAGAACATGTAGCCGAGTTGCGAACACGTCGAATAGGCGATGACCCGCTTGATGTCCCACTGCGTGCAGCCGATCGTGGCGGCAAAGAAGCAGGTCGCCGCCCCAATCACCGCAATGAAATTCATCGCCGTCGTGCTCTGCTCGAACATCGGCGACAGGCGGCACACCATGAACACGCCAGCAGTGACCATCGTTGCGGCGTGGATCAGCGCGGACACCGGCGTCGGGCCTTCCATCGCGTCCGGCAACCAGGTGTGCAAGCCCAACTGGGCGGACTTGCCCATCGCGCCAACGAACAGAAGCAGGCACAGCACCGTCATGGTGTCGAACCGATGCCCCAGAAAGCCGATCGTAGAACCCGCCATCGAGGGCGCCGCATGGAGAATCTCTGGGATCGAAACCGTGCCGAACACCAGGAACGTGCCGAAGATACCGAGCATGAAGCCAAGGTCGCCAACGCGGTTAACGACGAAGGCTTTGATGGCGGCGGCACCGGCCGACGGCTTGCGAAACCAGAACCCGATCAGGAGATACGAGGCGAGCCCCACGCCTTCCCAGCCGAAGAACATCTGCACCAGGTTATCGGCGGTCACCAGCATCAGCATCGCAAAGGTGAACAGCGACAGATACGCGAAAAAGCGCGGCTGGTCGGCCTCTTCGCTCATGTACCCCCATGAATAAAGGTGCACGAGCGAAGATACTGACGTGATGACGACAAGCATCACAGCCGTCAGGGTATCGACCCGCAATGCCCAGTCGAACGTGAATGCGCCTGAGGCTACCCACTTCAGCACGGGTACCACATGGGCCTCGCCGGTACCGGCCAGGAAGCTGATGAAGATCGGCCACGACAAGGCACAAGCCACGAACAGCGCGCCGGTTGTCAGCACCTTTGGCACCAGCATGCCGAGTGACTTGTTGCCGAGCCCGGCGATGATTGCTGCCAGAAGCGGCAAGAAGACGATGACGAGGATCGACACTGTCTTAGCCCTTCATCCGGTTGACGTCGTCAACGGCAATCGTGCCGCGTGCACGGAAGTAGATCACCAGGATGGCAAGCCCCACTGCAGCCTCACCGGCTGCCACCGTCAGCACGAACATGGCGAAGATCTGGCCCGTCAGGTCATGCAGGAAGGCACTGAACGCAACCAGGTTGATGTTCACCGCAAGCAGGATCAACTCGATCGCCATCAGGATGACAATCACGTTCTTACGGTTCAGAAAGATTCCGAGGACGCCTAGCACGAAGAGGATCGAGCTTACGACGACATAGTGTTCGACGCCGATCACAGCGAAACCCCTGTCATATCTGAACCCCTTGGCCGATTTCCGGCTTGACGTTGAACGTAGCGTCCTGCGGACGGCGCTGGTTCTGTTTGCTGATGTTCTGCCCGCGCGTGTCGGAGCGCTGGCGATGTGTAAGGACGATGGCACCGATCATGGCCACCAGAAGGATCACACCCGCCGCCTCGAACAGGAACAGGTAGCGGCTGTACAGCAGCGTACCGATCGCCTGGATGTTGGAGGTGCCGGCTGGCGTCGCCGCAGTACCGTCAGGCGTTCCCAGCACGATCGCGCCGGCCTTGTAGGCGCCGATACCCAGCACCATTTCGGCCAGCAGTACGATCGCGACCAGCGCGCCGAACGGAAAATATCGTACGAAACCGGCCCGAAGCTCGGCAAAGTCGATGTCCAGCATCATCACGACGAACAGGAACAGCACCGCGACCGCGCCGACGTACACGATGACCAGCAGCATCGCGATGAATTCCGCGCCCACCAGCACCATCAGGCCAGCGGCGTTGAAAAACGCCAAAATCAGCCACAGCACGGAATGCACCGGGTTACGGGACAGAATGGTGATCGCGCCGGACGCGACGGTCATCACCGCGAAAAGGTAGAAGGCGATTACGTGGATCATGTGCCGGCGGCCCTTATCGGTAAGGCGCGTCGGCTTCAAGGTTCGCGGCCAAGGCCCGCTCCCACTTGTCCCCGTTCGCCAGCAGCTTGGCCTTGTCATAGAGCAGTTCTTCGCGCGTTTCCGTCGCGTATTCGAAGTTCGGCCCTTCGACGATGGCATCAACCGGGCAGGCTTCCTGGCAGAAACCGCAGAAGATGCATTTGGTCATGTCGATGTCGTAGCGCGTAGTGCGGCGCGAACCGTCCTCGCGCGGGCTGGCCTCGATCGTGATCGCCTGTGCAGGGCAGACCGCTTCACACAGCTTGCACGCGATGCACCGTTCCTCACCGTTGGGATACCGGCGCAGGGCATGCTCGCCGCGAAAGCGCGGAGACAGCGGGTTTTTCTCGAAGGGGTAGTTGATCGTCGCCTTGGGCTTGAAGAAATACTTCAACGTCAGCCAATGCGCCTTCACGAACTCCCAGAGCGTGAAGCTCTTGATGAGATATGCGACGGTCATGCAAAGTGTCCGGTGGCCATGAGGTAACCGCTGACGATCACGACGAACGACAGCGAAACAGGAAGAAAGACTTTCCAGCCCAGACGCATCAGCTGGTCATAGCGGTAACGGGGAACCGTCGCCTTTACCCAGCTGAACACGAAGAAGAAGAACAGGACCTTGAGCACGAACCAGATGAAGCCGGGCACCAGGTAAAGGATGGGAATGTCCAGCGGCGGCAGCCACCCACCCCAGAACAGCGTGGCGTTGAGCGCGCACATCAAAAGCACGTTGGCGTATTCACCCAGCCAGTAGGCAGCGAACGCCATCGAGGAATATTCGGTCTGATAACCAGCGACCAGTTCGGATTCCGCCTCGGTAAGATCGAACGGGGCGCGGCCCGTTTCCGCCATGCCGGAGATGAGGAACATGACCCACATGGGAAACAGCAGCGGGTTGAACACAAAGCCGTTGAAGATACCGAATACATGACCCTTTTGCGCCAGCACGATGTCGTTCAGGTTGAACGTGCCGGCCCACAGGACGACGCAGATCAGGATGAAGCCGATCGACACTTCGTACGAGATCATCTGCGCGGAGGCACGCATCGCGGCAAAGAACGGGTATTTCGAGTTGGAGGCCCAACCCGCCATGATCGTGCCGTAAACGCCCAGCGAACTAATCGCCAGCACGTACAGCAGGCCGACGTTGATGTTGGCCAGAACCGCGCCGCCATTGAACGGGATCACCGCCCAAGCCATCAGCGCCACGGTGAACGTGACCACCGGCGCGATCAGGAAAATGCCTTTGTTCGATGCCGAGGGGATGATGGTTTCCTGCAGGAACACCTTCAGGCCATCAGCAAAGGACTGGAGCAGACCGAACGGACCGACCACGTTCGGCCCGCGGCGCAGCGCCATCGCCGCCCAGATCTTGCGATCGGCATAGATGATCATCGCCACGCTGAGCATCAGCGGCAGCGCAATCAGCAGCACGCCGCAGATGGTCGCGAGCAACCACGCCGCCTCATACGTCATGCCCAGGGACTGGAAGAACGACGTCATTCAGCCGCCTCCGCGAATTCCTCGCCATGCAGCAGCTCGGCCGAGCAACGCTGCATCGTCGCGCTGGCGCGGGCGATCGGGTTGGTCATGTAGAAGTCCTTGATCGGGTAGGCGATCGCCCCGGAAGCGGAAAGCCCCCCGGATGGCAAGGCCGTGCCGTAATCCGCGAGCCCCTCTACGCCCAGAGCCGGCACTTGTGCAACCATTGCAGCGCGAAGTTGATCGAAACTGTCAAAGCCCACCGAAACACCAAAAGCGTCGGCGAGTGCGCGCAGGATCGTCCAGTCTTCCCGCGCGTCCCCCGGTGCGAACACGGCCTTGTCCGAGAACTGCACCCGGCCTTCCGTGTTCACGTACGTGCCCGCTTTCTCGGTGTACGCCGATGCTGGCAGGATCACGTCCGCCGCGTGCGCACCCTTGTCGCCGTGATGGCCGATGTAGACGATCATCGAGTCGGCAAAGCGGGTGTAATCCACCTCATCCGCGCCCAAGGACAGCAGCACCTTCGGCTTGGCGGCGGCGATGTCGGCGATGCCGCCCTTCTGCGCGTAGCCAAGCATCAACCCACCCATGCGGGAGGCTGCCATATGCAGCACGTTGAATCCGTTCCACGCGCTGCCATCTTCGAGGTTGCGCACCAGATTGAACTGGCCGGCCAATGAGAGTGCCGCTTCAAGGCCGCCTCGGCCAAGCGCCGCGCCGCCCACGATCATCGCGGGGCGTTTGGCCGCGCCGAACGCTTCTGTCACCTGTTGCGGCAGGCTGCCGAGAACGGAAAGGTCTTCGCTCAGAAATTCGCCGCCAAATGTGGTTTCCCATTCCGGCCCGACCAGGAAAACCTTGGCGCCCCTCTTTACCGCCTTGCGCAAGCGAACGTTCACGACGGGGGCTTCCCAGCGCACGTTCGATCCCACGATCAGGATGACGTCAGCGGTTTCGATGCCGGCAAACGTGGTGTTGAAATTGACCCCCGCCAGACTGGACGTATCATAGTCCATCCCGGTCTGACGGCCTTCCAGAAGCGTCGAGCCCAATGTGCCCACCAGCGCCTTGGCTGCGAACATCGTCTCGCAGTCCACCATGTCACCAGCCACGGCAGCGATCGACGCACCGGGATTGAGGGTGGCGACGGCGGCGAATGCCTCGTTCCAGGATGCCGGAGCCAGCTTGCCGTCCCGACGCAGATAGGGCTTGTCGAGCCGGCGCTTCACCAGGCCATCGACCTGGAAGCGTGCCTTGTCGCTCAGCCATTCCTCGTTCACGTCATCGTTGTTGCGCGGAAGCACACGCAGAACTTCGCGACCGCGCGCATCGATGCGGATGTTCGAGCCAGTGGCGTCGGACACGTCGATGCCGAGCGTCTTTTTCAGCTCCCAAGGACGGGCTTCGAACGCATAGGGCCGGCTGGTGAGCGCGCCGACGGGACACAAGTCGATCACGTTGGCGCTCATCTCGTGCTTGGCGGCATGTTCGAGATACGTGGTGATCTGCATGGATTCGCCGCGATAGAGCGCGCCGATTTCATCGACGCCGGCGATCTCTTCGGAGAAGCGGACGCAGCGGGTGCAATGGATGCACCGCGTCATCTGCGTCTTGATCAGCGGCCCCATGTACTTCTCGGTGACTGCGCGCTTGTTCTCGTGATAGCGCGAACCGCCGCGGCCATAGGCAACCGACTGGTCCTGCAGGTCGCACTCGCCGCCCTGATCGCAGATCGGACAGTCCAGCGGGTGGTTGATGAGGAGAAACTCCATCACCCCTTCCCGTGCCTTCTTCACCATTTCGGAATCGGTACGGATTTCCTGACCGTCAGCGGCAGGAAGCGCACACGAAGCCTGCGGCTTGGGGGGGCCGGGCTTCACTTCGACCAGGCACATGCGGCAGTTTCCAGCGATGCTAAGCCGTTCGTGGTAGCAAAACCGCGGGATTTCCTTGCCGGCAAGTTCGGCTGCCTGCAGCACGGTCGCGCCGGCAGGAACCTCGATTTCAACGCCGTCTACTTTAACCTTCGGCATGCCTTAGCCTTCCAGGTGTTCGGGATTGCCGGCCAGCAGACGATACGCACCCAACGCATAGATCGCGCGGGCCGCCGGCCGGTTCAGCTTGATGGTCTTGCCCGGTGGAACGCAGCCGGGAAGCAAGGATGCAGTGGAGTTCAGCGCAACACGCTCGGCATCGGATCCGGGCTCGGTCGCGAAAACAGCGCTGACTTTCGTCGGCTCTTGCGCGGCAACGCACATGCCAACGCCTTCGACCATATTGCGCGGCTGAATATCCTTGCGGGCTGCCGCCGAACCAAGCGCTCCCACCGGGTATTTGATTATGAGCGCCTCGGCGACGCTACCTGCGAAGAGCATCGGCGAGGACCGCAGAACATCCCCTCGCTTTTCGCACATTGCGTGCCCCTTGCCGAAGCGCGCGCGAGAACGCTTGAAATCCTGCGAGTTCGGATCGAGGGACAGCATTTTCTCCGCCCCGGCAGGCGTGCGCTTCACCGCGCATATCGCGTAGTTGTGCAAAGCCTGCAGCGCCAAGGCCGACGGACTTTCGTCCGTTCCGACCGGCGTGGGGGCAGCGTACACCACAGTCGACAGCAACGCTGCGCAACTCACGGCTGCTAGGGCAAGGATAGTTGTGGCCATTATTCCGCTGCCACCGCGATACCGCCCAGGCGTTCCTCGATGCGGCGCTCAAGCTCGGGACGGAAGTGCTTGATCAGGCCCTGGATCGGCCACGCTGCGGCATCGCCGAGCGCGCAAATGGTGTGGCCTTCGACCTGCTTTGTCACCTGCTGGAGCATGTCGATCTCTTCGATCGCCGCATCGCCGGTGCGCAGACGCTCCATCATCCGCCACATCCAGCCCGTGCCTTCTCGGCACGGCGTGCACTGGCCGCAGCTTTCGTGCTTGTAGAAGTACGAGATGCGGCTGATCGCGCGTACGATATCGGTGGACTTGTCCATGACGATGACCGCCGCGGTGCCCAGGCCAGAGCCGACGGCCTTGAGGCCATCGAAATCCATCGGCGCATCCCATATCTGCGATGCCGGCACCAGCGGCACCGAGGATCCGCCAGGGATCACCGCCAGCAGATTGTCCCGCCCACCGCGAATGCCGCCGCAATGCCGCTCGATCAGTTCGCTGAACGGGATCGACATTTCTTCCTCGACCACGCACGGGCGATTCACGTGCCCGCTGATCTGGAACAGCTTGGTGCCCTTGTTGTTCTCCCGCCCGAAGGACGAAAACCAGGCAGCGCCGCGACGCAGGATCGTGGGCGCGACGGCTATTGATTCCACGTTATTCACCGTCGTCGGGCAGCCATAAAGGCCCGCCCCGGCGGGGAACGGGGGCTTCAGCCTGGGCTGTCCCTTCTTGCCCTCCAGGCTCTCGATCATCGCGGTCTCTTCGCCGCAGATGTAAGCGCCAGCGCCGCGATGCACGAACACGTCGAAATCGTAGCCCGAACCGCTGGCGTTCTTGCCCAGCAGACCGGCCGCATACGCTTCATCGCGCGCCGCGAACAAAGTTTCGGCCTCGCGAATGTATTCGCCGCGAATGTAGATATACGCCGCGCGCGCACCCATTGCGAAACCCGCGACCAGCGCGCCCTCCAGCAAAAGATGCGGATCGTGGCGCATGATCTCGCGATCCTTGCACGATCCGGGCTCGGATTCGTCGGCATTAATGACGAGGAAGCTGGGCTTGGGGTTACCCGCCTGATCGAGCGGCGGCTGCTTGGGCATGAAGGACCATTTCATGCCGGTGGGAAAACCCGCGCCGCCACGACCACGCAGGCCCGACGCCTTCATCTCGTCGATGATGGCATCTCGCCCGCGCGCGATCAGCGCCTTGGTATCGTCCCAGGCGCCGCGTGCCTGCGCTTCCTTCAGGTTCCACGGCTGAAAGCCATAGACGTTGGTGAAGATGCGATCCTTGTCAGCGAGCGCCATTACCACTCACTCCGATAGTCATGGTTCTGCGTCATCATCGCTACCAGATTGGTCGGTTCGCCCACCGGCTCCACCGTATGACGGGCCGGATCCTGCGTCCCCGCCTTGGGCGTTTCGCCCCGCGCCAGCGCATCGAGCACGGCATTCATCCGCTCGGGCGTCAGGTCTTCGTAGTTGTCGTCGTTGATCTGCACCATCGGTGCGGACGCGCAGTTGCCCATGCATTCCACTTCGGTGAACGACCACATCCCATCAGCGGTTGTGTGGCCTTTCTTCATGCCGCGCGCCTTGCAAGTGGCGATGATGTCGTCCGACCCGCGCAGCATGCATGGCGTGGTGCCGCAGACCTGCACGTGAAACCGTCCGATCGGGGCGATGTTGTACATCGTATAAAACGTCGCGACCTCGACCACGCGGATCACCGGCATATCAAGGTACGTGGCAACATATTCCATGACCGGAATCGGCAGCCAGCCTTGCGTATTGAGTTCCGCCCCGATCTGCCGCTGGGCCAGATCGAGCAACGGCATCACCGCCGAGCGCTGGCGCCCTTCCGGATACCGCGCGACGATCTCCTTGGCCTTGGCCGCATTGGCCTCGGTCCAGGCAAAATTACCCCAACGGGCCCGAAGTTCGGGCGTATCGGGTTCGATGTAGCGGTCAGCCATGCTTGCCTCTGCGCTTCAGCCACTGGTCCTGGCCGAAAAAGAAAATTTCAAAGCCGCCGATCGCGGTGCCCAGCATCGCGATCATCGGAGACGGTGCAATCCCGGCCCACAGCACGACGAAGTACAGCCCGATCAGAAACAGCCCGGTCAGGCTTGCCCAGATGCGGATCAGGTCAACGGTGTTGTACTTCGTCATCGGTCCCACTCCCACGCTTACCGGATGAATTCGACGCGAGAGCACAGATCGCCCTCGAAACTGTAGATCGCCAGCACATCGAACGGCTCGGCATCAGCGGATCGCCAGACCCGTTCATGCAGAACGGCATAGTCGCCCAGTTCGTACCCAGTCTGGATTTCAGCACGATTTTGCGGGAACTGGGCGAACATCGCCTTCAGCCCTTCACGCGTTCCTTCCTTGCCTTCGCGCACCACCGCGCCGCGATATGAGGCCTCACACGCGTCGTCAGTCATCAAGGCCACGTACGCATCGGCATCCTGTGCATTGTAGTGACCGATCATCTGCTGGGCGATCTGAAGGCGGCTCAACGATCGCACTCCCCGAACACGACGTCGATCGCGCCGAGAATGGCGGTGGCATCCGGCAACATGTGGCCCTTGGACATGAAGTCCATCGCTTGCAGGTGGCTGAACGCAGTGGGCCGGATCTTGCAGCGGTACGGCTTGTTGGAGCCATCGGACACGAGATACACCCCGAATTCGCCCTTGGGGCTCTCAGTGGCGACGTAGACTTCACCGGCCGGGACGTGGAAGCCTTCGGTGTAGAGCTTGAAGTGATGGATCAGCGATTCCATCGAGCTTTTCATCTCGGCGCGCTTGGGCGGAACCACCTTGCGATCGTCCGAGGCGATCGGGCCTTCGGGCATATCACGCAAACACTGCTTCATGATCTTGGCAGACTGGCGCACTTCCTCGACACGGACCATAAAACGGTCATAGCAGTCCGAATTGGTGCCCACCGGGATCTCGAAGTCCATCCGGTCGTACACGTCGTAAGGCTGGGCCTTGCGCAGATCCCAGGCAACGCCGGCGGCGCGGATCATCGGGCCGGAGAAGCCCCAGGCCAGCGAATCTGCCTTGCTGGTCACTGCGATATCGACATTGCGCTGCTTGAAGATGCGGTTGTCGACCACGAGGCTCATCGCGTCCTCGAACAGGCGCGGCATGCGCGTGTCCAGCCAGTCAGCAATGTCGGTCAGCAGCTTGAGCGGCACGTCCTGATGGACGCCGCCCGGCCGGAACCAGGCCGAGTGCATCCGCGCACCGGAGGCACGTTCGAAAAAGTTAAGACAATCCTCGCGAATTTCGAACAGCCACAGGTTCGGGGTCATCGCGCCCACGTCCATGACGTGGCTGCCGATGTTGAGCATGTGGTTGCAGATGCGGGTCAGTTCGGCAAACAGCACGCGCAGATACTGCGCGCGCAGCGGAACTTCGATGTTCAGCAGCTTTTCAACGGCCAGCACATAGGAATGCTCCATGGCCAGCGGCGAACAATAGTCCAACCGGTCGAAATACGGCAGCGCCTGAAGGTAGGTCTTGTGCTCGATCAGCTTTTCGGTGCCGCGGTGCAGCAAGCCGACGTGGGGATCGATCCGCTCGATGATCTCGCCGTCCAGCTCCATCACCATGCGCAGCACGCCGTGCGCCGCCGGGTGCTGGGGCCCGAAGTTGATCGTGTAGTTGGAAATTACCTCGTCGCCGGTGGTCGGCGAACTTTCGAGCTGCATGCTCATGTTCAGCTTCCTTCCGGCGCGGAGCCGGTGCCTTCGTTGGCGCGCGCCCCGCCTGCGGGACCGCGATCGGGACGCGTGCCGGTAGGATCGGGCGCGCCGGCATCCTGTTTGCCGGTATCGGCGGGCGCAGGCGCTATTGTGTCCGCGACCTTGGCATTAGCCTTTTCGCCAGCCCCGGTATCACCGCTCTTTTCCGTGACTTTCGGCTCCGCCACGGGCGGCGTGCCCGCGGCTTGCGCCGCCTTTTCGTCACCGGGCAGCACGTAATCCGCGCCTTCCCAGGGACTCATGAAATCGAAGCTGCGCAAGTCCTGCGCCAGCTTCACCGGCTCATAGACCACCCGCTTGTCTTCTTCGGAATAGCGCAGTTCGACATAACCGGTCAGCGGGAAATCCTTGCGGAAGGGGTGCCCCTCGAACCCGTAGTCGGTCAGGATGCGGCGCAAGTCCGGGTTGCCGGCGAACACGACGCCGTACATGTCGAACACTTCGCGTTCCAGCCAGCCGGCGTTGGGCCACAGTGTGGTGACCGTCGGAACAGCGGTATTTTCTGCCGCCGTGACCTTGGCGATCACGCGATGGTTCTTGGTCACGGACAGCAGCATGTAGACGACTTCGAACCGCTCAGCGCGCGACGGGTAGTCGACGCCGGCGATTTCCATCAGCTGCTGATACCCGTGATCGTCACGCAGCGCACGCAGCGCGTTTTCGATCTCGCCACGCGCGATGGTGAGCACGATTTCGCCATGCTCTTCTTTCGACGCGACGACTTTCGAGCCCAGCGCTGCAACGAGCGTATCGAGCACGCTGTCGTTGGACGTATACCGGGGGGCGGAATGCAGAACGGGCATCTTGTCCTTACCTCTCGACAGTGCCCACACGGCGGATCTTGCGCTGCAGTTGCATCACCCCATACAGCAGTGCCTCCGCGGTCGGGGGGCAGCCCGGCACGTAGATATCGACCGGCACGATGCGGTCGCAGCCGCGCACCACCGAGTAGCTGTAGTGATAGTAGCCGCCGCCATTGGCGCAGCTGCCCATCGAGATAACGTACTTGGGCTCCGACATCTGGTCATAGACCTTGCGCAGCGCCGGGGCCATCTTGTTGCACAGCGTACCGGCTACGATCATCACGTCCGACTGGCGCGGGGACGCGCGCGGCGCAGCGCCGAAACGCTCCATGTCGTAACGCGGCATGTTGACGTGGATCATCTCGACCGCGCAGCAAGCGAGCCCGAACGTCATCCACCACAGCGAACCGGTGCGGGCCCACTGGAACAGGTCTTCCGTGCTGGTGACCAGAAAGCCCTTGTCGGACACTTCCTGGTTCAGGTCCTTGAAGAACGCCTGATCCGGCTGCGCAACGGCACCGGCGGCGCCTGCGCTGCCAGCGAGCGGATGCCCTGCGGAATTGACGAGTGTAGGGTTCATGATGGAAGTGCTCATTCCCAGTCCAGCGCCCCCTTCTTCCACGCATAGGCGAGGCCGATGGCCAATTCACCCAGAAAAACCATCATCGTCAGCCAGCCGGCCCAGCCGGTGAACTTGAGCGACACGGCCCACGGGAAGAGAAACGCAGCTTCGAGATCGAAGATAATGAAAAGAATAGCCACGAGGTAGAAGCGCACGTCGAACTGGCTGCGCGGATCCTCGAAGGCGGGAAAACCGCACTCATATTCGCTGTTCTTGTCCGCATTAGGCTGATGTGTGCCAGTGAGCCGCGCCACGCCGATCGGCAGCAGCACGATCACGGAGGACAGCCCCAGCGCGATCACCAGAAAAATCAGGATCGGCAGATATTGCGACAGGTCGGTCAATGGTCTTGCCTCTTACCGGATGCGACTGACGGACTCGGCTCGGTCATGGAAAAGCCGTTAGGTTGGCGCGCTCTTAGGCCAGCCCTCCGTCCGTCGCAAGGTCTCGTCGCGCATTATTCGGCTCACCTGCACTGCATTGCAACAAGCGAGTTCAGCGCACCCAAGCCAGCTTCCGCCAAATCCGGACAAAGCCCGCCAAGATCCCGCGATTCCACGCAAATTCCTGATCGCATGCGATTATTTCCTTACGAGCCAGCAAGGCCCGACCTTGTATTTTATCATCATGCCACCGACGTTACGTAGCGAACGGTATGGATTGCAGGTGCAAAAGTGGGTCGTGACGCGCTTGTCTGGCGGCGCTGACATGATTGCAATTGATGCGCTGCAACATTAATCAACATCCGAACCAGATAGAAACTTAGTGTGAAAGGTATGCCCGTGGCTCAGATTTCCGCTTCGGACCCGATCGTTATCCTCTCGTATGCGCGCACGCCGATGGGCGGGCTGCAAGGAACTCTGGCCGACGTGTCCGCCACCGACCTTGGCGCCACCGCTGTGAAGGCCGCAGTGGAACGCGCCAACGTATCGGGAGACGAGATCGAACGCATCTACATGGGCTGCGTGCTGCCTGCCGGGCTCGGACAGGCCCCTGCCCGTCAGGCCGCGATCAAAGCCGGATTGCCCAAATCGGTGCAGGCCACCACCGTGAACAAGGTCTGCGGTTCGGGCATGCAGACCGTCATCATGGGCGCCGAAGCGCTGGCGTCCGGCTCGATCGATATCGTTGTGGCGGGCGGCATGGAATCGATGACCAACGCGCCGTACTTGTCCAAGAAGCACCGCTCTGGCGCCCGTGCCGGCCACGACACGCTGTATGACCACATGTTTCTGGACGGTCTTGAGGATGCGTACGAGGGCGGCTCGATGGGGTCGTTCGCGCAGGTTACGGCGGACGAGTACCAACTCACGCGCGAAACGCAGGACGACTACACGATCGAGTCGCTACGCCGCGCCCAGCAGGCGATAACCAGCGGCGCCTTCGGGGACGAAGTCGTGCCGGTTACCGTCAAGACCCGCAAAGGTGACGTCGTCATCGACACGGACGAGCAGCCGCCCAAGGGCAACCCGGACAAGATCCGCACGTTGCGCGCCGCGTTCGCCAAGGACGGCACGATCACCGCCGCCAGCTCCAGTTCCATCTCGGACGGTGCCGCAGCCGTCGTGCTGACTCGGCGTAGCGTGGCGGACGCCAAGGGACTCACGCCTGTCGCCACTATCGTCGGCGTCGAAGCCCATGCCCACGAACCTGCCAAGTTCACGACCGCGCCGGTCAGCGCGATCACCAAGCTGGCGAAAAAGGTGGGCTGGGACTTGAAGGACGTCGATCTGTTCGAGATCAACGAGGCTTTCGCCTGTGTCGCCATGTTCGCAATCCACGACCTTGGGATCTCGCATGACAAGGTGAACGTAAACGGCGGTGCCACGGCGCTGGGCCATCCCATCGGCGCTTCGGGCACCCGTATCATCGTGACTCTGGTCAATGCCCTTAAGCAAAAGGGCCTGAAGCGCGGCATCGCCAGCTTGTGCATCGGCGGCGGCGAGGCAACCGCCGTGGCGGTCGAACTGGCCTAAGTCTGGCGCCCTTGCGGTAACGAAAACCCCGCCCTTACCGGCGGGGTTTTTCATGTCGAATAACGACTTGGGCGAGGGCATCTTGGCTATAGTTGGCCGCAGATACGCAAGAAAAAGGAGGCTGGCGCGTTCGCGCCAACCTCCTTTCAAAAGCCGGTGCAGGCTGCGATCAGAACGTCAGCGCCTTGACCGTTTTCACGCCGGGAAGCGCGCGCGCCTGCTCCAGCACCTTGGTCGACACATCGCCGTCCACCGAAAGCAGCAAGACCGCTTCGCCGCCCGCGGCGCGCCGGCCAAGGTTGAACGTGCCGATATTGATCGCGTTCTCGCCCAGCAGGGTGCCGATGCGACCAATGAAACCGGGCGCGTCCTCGTTTACGATATACATCATCTGGCCGGCAAGTTCGGCCTCGACCTTGATGCCGAACATTTCCACGAGGCGCGGCTCGACGTTGTTGAACAGCGTGCCCGCAACCGAGCGTTCGCCCGCCTCGGTTTTCACCGAGACGCGAACGAGGGTGTGATAATCGCCCTCACGCTCGGTCTTCACCTCGCGCACTTCAAGGCCGCGCTCCTTGGCCAGGAACGGGGCGTTGACCATGTTCACCGTGGCGGACTGGACGCGCATGAACCCGGCCAGAACCGCCGCGACGATGGGCTTGATGTTGAGTTCTGCGGCCGCACCCTCGACGTGGATCGAGATGCGGGGCACCGAATCCACGGTCAGCTGGCCGACCATCGAACCCAGCATTTCCGCCAGCTTCATGTACGGCTTGAGCTTGGGTGCTTCCTCAGCGCTCAGTGATGGCATGTTGAGCGCGTTGGTCACGCCGCCGTTGACCAGGAAATCGGCCATCTGCTCCGCCACCTGAAGCGCGACGTTGACCTGCGCTTCGGTGGTCGATGCGCCAAGGTGCGGCGTGCAGATGAAGCCCGGCGTGCCGAACAGCGGCGAGTCCTTGGCCGGCTCGGTCTGGAACACGTCGAGCGCGGCGCCGGCGATATGGCCGGAATCGAGGCCCTCTTTCAAAGCCGCCTCGTCGATTAGCCCCCCACGCGCGCAGTTGACGATGCGCACGCCCTTCTTGGTCTTGGCCAGATTTTCGGCGGACAGGATGTTGCGGGTCTGGTCTGTCAGCGGGGTGTGAAGCGTGATGAAATCCGCCCGCGCCAGCAACGTGTCCAGATCCGCCTTTTCGACGCCCATTTCCACGGCGCGCTCCGGCGTCAGGAACGGGTCGAACGCGACCACTTTCATGCGCAGGCCCAGCGCCCGGCTGGCGACGATCGAGCCGATGTTGCCGGCACCGATCAGGCCAAGGGTCTTGCCCGTTACTTCAACCCCCATGAAACCATTCTTCGGCCACAGGCCCGCCTGGGTCTGCGCGTTGGCTTCGGGCAGTTGGCGTGCCAGGGCGAAGATCAGCGCAATGGCATGTTCCGCCGTCGTGATCGAGTTTCCGAACGGGGTGTTCATCACCACCACGCCCTTGGCCGAGGCGGCGGGAATATCAACGTTATCGACGCCGATACCGGCGCGGCCGATAACCTTGAGGTTCGGCGCGGCGTCCAGGATCGCCTGAGTCACCTTGGTGGACGAGCGGATCGCCAGCCCCTGGTATTCGCCGATACGGGCGATCAACTGCTCAGGCGTTTCGCCGGTAATGACATCAACATCGCAGCCGCGCTCTTCGAAAATGCGCGCGGCGTTGGGATCCATCTTGTCGGAGATGAGGACTTTGGGCTTGGTCACGATACAATTCCTTGGCTCATCACCCCGGTCGGGGCGGGCAGGACGGCGGGCTATCGGTCGTGTCAGGGAACGCTGCGTCCCCCGCGCCGAAACGCCCGCCAGTGAATTAACGCGGGAAAATCAACCGGCTTTGACGGTAGCGTAGGCCCAGTCGAGCCAGGGACCGAGATCCTCGATGTCCTGAGTATCAACGGTTGCCCCGCACCAGATGCGCAGGCCTGCCGGCGCATCGCGGTATCCGGCCACGTCGTACGCCGCGTCATGCTTTTCGAGCAGGGCCGCGAACGCCTTGATGAAGTCCGCATCCGCGCCTTCCACGGTCAGGCACACCGAGGTCTTGGAGCGGCTGGCCTCTTCGATCGCCAGATGCCCGAGCCAATCGCGTTCCGCGACGATCTTGCCAAGCGCGGCGGCGTTCGCATCCGAACGTGCCTTCAGGCCTTCAAGCCCGCCCAGCCCCTTCGCCCATTCGAGCGCAAAGATAGCGTCCTCGACAGCGAGCATCGAAGGCGTGTTGATGGTTTCCCCCCTGAAGATGCCTTCGGTCAGCTTGCCCTTGGAAACGAGACGGAACACCTTGGGCAGCGGCCAGGCCGGTGTGTAGGTTTCCAGCCGCTCCACCGCGCGCGGGCCCAGGATCAGCACGCCGTGACCGCCTTCGCCGCCCAGCACTTTCTGCCAGGAGAAGGTGGCTACGTCGATCTTCGACCAGTCGATATCGTAGGCAAAAACAGCCGAGGTTGCATCGGCGAAGGACAGGCCTTCGCGGTCGGCCGCAATCCAGTCAGCATTGGGAACGCGAACGCCGGACGTGGTGCCGTTCCAGGTGAAGAGCACGTCGGTGCTCCAATCCACCTGCGTGAGATCGGGCAACTGGCCGTAGTCTGCACGGATGACGGTGGGGTCGAGCTTGAGCTGCTTCACAGCGTCCGTAACCCAGCCCTCGCCAAAGCTTTCCCACGCCAGCGTGGTTACGCCGCGTGCGCCCAGCATGGTCCACATCGCCATCTCGAAAGCGCCAGTGTCGGACCCGGGGACGATGCCGATGCGGTGTGTGTCAGGCAGTTGCAGAACTTCGCGCATCAGGTCGATGGCATAGCCCAGACGCAACTTGCCGATCTTGGCGCGGTGCGAGCGGCCAAGGCATTCCGTAGCGAGTTTGGCAGGGGAATATCCGGGCGGCTTGGCGCAAGGACCGGACGAAAAGTGCGGACGCGCAGGTTTACGCGCGGGTACGGCATTCAAATCAGTCATTTCTGACTCTCCTTACAGAGAGCACGCGCGGCGTTGGGACCGCGTGGCCCGGCGCCGCCTCTAAAGTGGCGGGGGGATAAGTCAATCGCCTTGCGCCCGGCCCGGGGCATAACCACACGCCTGCCAACCGTCTGTCATGGCAAAGCATCGGCCTAACCTGCCGGTAAGGCGGGGTTAACCACCTGTGAGCAGAACATGCGGGCATGCGTAAATTCTGGTACTGTCTTTCGCTTCTCGTCGCGATCACTGCCTGTGTCGACAGGCCGCAGCCCCCCCGGCGCCAGCCTGCGCGCACCACCGTGCGTGCGCCGATCCGGCAGACTCAGCCTGCGCCCGAATTGCGCCAGTGCCTATCCTCCCTCAGCAGCCAGAACGCCGTTTTCACATCGCTGACCGACCGCTGGTACGCCAATTCGTGCTCCACGGTGGGCACCGTCAAGCTGGTGGCGCTCAATACCGACAACGCGACCGTTACCGTCACGAACCTTGGCCCGGTTACGTGCGCCACAGCTGCGCCGTTCGCCGCGTGGGTGCGCTACGGGGTAGACCGGGCGGCGCAGCAGATCCTGGGCAGCCGCTTGGTGCAGGTGGAAACGTTCGGCAGCTATTCGTGCCGCAACGTGGCGGGCACGAGCCGGCGATCAGGGCATGCCAGCGCCAATGCGATCGACGTGTCCGGCTTCGTGCTTGGCGATGGCCGGCGCATCACCGTGCTGGCCGACTGGAACGGGGGCACCCCGGCGGAGCGCAAGTTCCTCCGCGTGGTGCATGACAGCGCCTGCAAGCGGTTCGGCACGACGCTGGGTCCCGGATACAACGAAGCCCATGCCAACCACTTCCACCTGGAAGCCGATCACGCCGGCTTTTGCCGCTAGGTCAGACCGGCGCGGGCTCGAACCGATAGTCGGGCAACCCGTCCAGCGCGGTGCGCAGCGCCTCGCTCCAGCTGGCGGACACGGACCGGAAATAGGGATCGCCATCCCCGATGCGGCGTTCGTGCAGCGGCGTGAACCGGTCGCGTTCAAGAACGATCAGGTCGAGCGGCAGACCCACCGACAAGTTGGCCTTGAGCGTCGAATCGAACGATACCGTCATTAGCTTTACCGCGCTTTCGAAGGTCATGTCGCGGTGATAGCCCCGGATCAGGATCGGGCGGCCATACTTCGTTTCACCGATCTGGAAAAACGGCGTGTCGAAGCTGGATTCGATGAAGTTGCCTTCCGGATAGATCAGGAACAGTCGCGGCTCCATGCCTTTTATCTGCCCGGCCACGATCATCGACGCGCTGAAAGTACCGGCGGCCGCCTTCTGGCCATTGTCCGCCGCGCGTTGGGCGATGATGTCCTGCAGCAGATCGCCGATGATCGTGGCGACCTTGAACATCGTCGGCGCTTCCAGCAGCGAATTGTGCCTGTCCGCCGGCGCCTTGTTGCGTTCCTCCAACTGGCTGATGACGGCCTGCGTCGTGGCAAGATTTCCCGCCGTCATCACCGTGATGATGCGCTCGCCGGGCTGTTCCCAGTGAAACATCTTGCGAAACGTCGATATGTTGTCGACGCCCGAGTTCGTTCGCGTGTCGCTCATCAGGACAAGCCCGCGATCGAGCATCATGCCCACGCAATAAGTCATTTTATTTCAAGACCTTGTTCATTATCGAAACGCGGCGCGATCACTCACTAACCGCTCAACCGCCTTGTGTCTGCTGCTGACTGCCGCCGGACTGCTGCTGTTGCATGGCCGTCCGGCTTTCGTTGACGGACAATTGCACGTCCATGCGTGTCTCCCCCGCGCCCGTGGCGATCCCGGTGACCGGCGCGGCTTCGGAATAGTCACACCCGGTGCTTACCCGGATGTAACGTTCGTCCGGACAAATGGCGTTCGATATGTCGAACCCCACCCAGCCCAGGCCGGGCACATGCGCCTCGGCCCAGCCGTGGCCTGCTTCCTGATCCACCCGGTCGTCCATCCGCAGATAGCCGCCGACATAGCGCATGGGAACGTCGAGCATCCGGCCCGCCGCAATGAAGATGTGGGCGTGATCCTGGCACACGCCCTTGCCCGCGGCCAGCGCCTGTTCGGCCGTGGTGCGCGCATCCGTAGTCCCCGGCACGTACTCCACCTGATCGGCGATGACGCCCGACAGCGTGTGGAGGAAGCCCAGGGTATCGGAACGATCCGCCTCGATCCCGGCCAGCAATTGCCGCACCTTGAGTCCGGGCTTGGTCAGCGCTGTGGGACGCAGGAAACACCACAGGGGCATGAGGCCGGTATGCGCGCCGATGACGCCGTTTTCCTGCGCCGTGCGCACGGTGCCATGACACGTCACGACGACTTCCGGGGTGCCCGGCTCGATCGATACCAGATCGACGTGGTTGTAGTGCTGGTCTTCATACCCGGCCTGCTGCTGCGCGCCGAACAGCTCCATGCGCCAGTCCACCACTTCCTGGCCGTGGCTGGTCTTGGGCTTCAGCCGCAGCCGCTGCAAACCGTGAGTCACGGAGCCGGCGAACGTGTAGCGGGTGGTGTGTTTTACGGTGAGGAGCACGGCAAGCGTCCTATTCGCTGAAACGATAATCGGCGGCAATGGCGCTGCCGATCTCGATCGTCTTGCTGATGAACGCCTGCAGATATTCATGCAGGCCACCTTCGAAAATCTCTTCGATCGTGATCTGGTGCAGCTTCGCGCCGGCATCGCGCAGCAACTGGTGCGCCGAAACCTCGCGGCCATATTCCTTTGCGAGGCCAGCCATGTTGCTGCGGATCTTGTCGTAGCAAAAGATTAGGCTGCGCGGAAACTGGCCGTCCAAAATCAGGAACCGGGCGATCCCGCGCGGGTCCATCGATCCCGCGTTGAGCCAGGAATAGGCCCGGTTTCCGGCCACAGAGCGCAGCAGGGTATCCCACTGCACATTGTCCAGGCTGGAGCCGACCCATGCGGTGGAGGGCAGCAGTACGTAATACTTCACGTCCAAAATGCGCGCGGTGTTGTCCGCCCGTTCGATGAAAGTGCCAATGCGCGAGAAGTTGAACACCTCGTTGCGCAGCATCGTGCCTTCCAGCGCGCCGCGCACCAGTGTGCCAGTGCGCCGGATCTGCGTCAGCACTTCGCCAAGACTGGTTTCGCGCACCGGGCGCGAGAGCAGCTCGCGCAGGTTCATCCAGCCTTCGTTTGTGGTTTCCCATACCGAGTTGGTCAGGCTGGTGCGCACCACCCGCGCATTGGTGCGCGCATTCTCCACCATCGCCAGCACGGAGCCGGGATTGTCCTTTTCCCGCAGCAGGTAATTGAACACCTGCGTGCCCGAAAAATCGGAATGCTTCTGGCAATAGTCCTCAAGCTGGCCAGTCGTGGTGAGAACCGACTTCCACTCCTCGTCCTGCGACTGGCGGTTGCCGCGCGTGAGCGCGAGGTGGAACCCCACGTCGATAAGGCGCGCGGTATTCTCCGCCCGTTCGAGGTAGCGGCTCATCCAGTAAACGCCGTTGGCTGCGCGTCCAAGCATCAGGCGGCCCCCCTCACTCGTCCAGCACCCAGCTGTCCTTGGTGCCCCCGCCCTGGGAGGAATTGACCACCAGCGATCCTTTCTTCAGCGCCACGCGGGTCAAGCCGCCGGGCGTAATGTCGATACCATTGGGGGAAACCAGCACGAAGGGCCGCAGATCGACATGCCGGGGCGCCAGCCCTTCCTTGGTGAAGATCGGCACCGTCGATAGCGACAGGGTGGGCTGGGCGATGTAATTGGCAGGCTTGGCACGCAGCTTCGCCTCGAAATCCGCCAGTTCCTTTTTCGAGGAGGTGGGGCCGATCAGCATGCCGTACCCGCCCGAACCGTGCACTTCCTTGACGACCAGGTCGGACAGATTGTCCAGCACATGGCCCAGCGAATCCGCTTCCGAACAGCGCCAGGTCGGCACGTTTTGCAGGATCGGCTTTTCGCCAGTGTAGAATTCCACGATTTCCGGCATGTAGCTGTAGATCGCCTTGTCGTCCGCGATCCCGGTGCCGGGCGCATTGGCGATCGTCACCCCGCCAGATCGATACACATCGAAGATCCCGGCCACGCCAAGCGCAGAATTGGGATTGAACGTCAGCGGATCGAGATAATCGTCGTCCACCCGGCGATAGATCACATCGATCGCCTTGTAGCCGGTGGTGGTGCGCATGCACACGCGCCCGTCCATCACCCGCAGGTCGCTGCCTTCCACCAGTTCCGCGCCCATCTGGTCGGCAAGGAAAGCGTGTTCGAAATAGGCGGAGTTGTAAATGCCGGGCGTCAGCACCGCCACCACTGGACGGCCGCTGCCGGTGTGGGCCGGCGGCGCGCACGCGCGCAGCGAGCGCGCCAGCCGCCTCGGATAGTCCGATACCGGGCGCACCGGGATCCGCGTGAACAGCTCCGGGAACATCGCCATCATCGTTTCGCGGTTTTCCAGCATGTACGACACGCCGGACGGGGTGCGGGCGTTGTCCTCCAGCACCATGAATTCGTCGTCGCCGGTGCGCACAAGGTCGATGCCCACGATGTGCGTGTAGACGCCGCCGGGCGGGGTAAACCCGATCATCTGCGACAGGAACGCCTCGTTATTGCGCAGCGCCTCTATCGGCAGCCGCCCGGAACGGATGATTTCCTGGCGGTGATACAAGTCCTGCAGGAAGGCGTTGAGCGCCCTCACCCGCTGCTCGATCCCGCGCGTCAGCTTGCGCCATTCGCGCGCAGTGATGATGCGCGGGATCATGTCGAACGGGATCAGCCGTTCTTCGCCCGCGTCATCGCCGTAAACATTGAAGGTGATGCCGATCCGCCGGAAAAAACGCTCGGCCTCCGCGTCCTGGCGCCGCAGCCACGCGGTGTCCTGACCATCGAACCACTGGCGAAAGTCGGCGTAGGCGGGACGCACGGTGCCGTCCCTGTTAAGCATTTCGTCGAAGTTCGCCGCGCCAGTATCGGACATTGTGACTCCCTGTTGACCAAGTGATGCAACAGGATTTCCACCTTGCCAAGCGTTGTCGCTGCAGCTGCGAAGAAATATCGCCGGTTAGCGATGCGTTACAATTCCAGCGCGTCAGGCTGTGATCAGGCCGCGCGCGGCAAGGTCTGCGCGCAAGGCGGCGGCATCGTGGAAATGATGCACCTGCCAGCCCAGCGCCCGGGCTGCCGCCACATTGGCGGCATTGTCGTCCACGAATAGCATCGTGTGCGGATCATGCCCGAAGCGCTCTGCCGCCAAGTCGAATATCGCGCGATCGGGTTTCACCAGCTTTTCATCGCCTGAGACGACAATGTCGGCAAACAGGTCGAACAGCGGCTCGGATGCGCGATATTGGTGCCAGAACGTGCTGGCAAAGTTGGTTATGGCAAACAGCGGCACGCCGCGTGCCGCCAACTCCTGCACGATTGCGTGCGTGCCGGGCACGTTACCGGGCAGCGTTTCGGCAAACCGGGTGGCATAGGCATCGAGCAAGTGATCGTGCCCAGGAAACTCGACTTTTCGCGCCGCTACCATTTCGGCAAGATCGCGCCCGGCGTCATGTTCGAAATGCCAGTCCTGCGTCACCACTGTGCTGAGGAACGTGTCAAGCTGGTCAGGATCGTCGATCAGCTTGGCGAACAGCAGGCGCATGTCCCACTCCACCAGCACTTTGCCGACATCGAAAACCACGGCCTGCACCGGAGTATTTTCGCACGCTGCAGACATGACAAGACCCCCGCGGACGGCGGGGGTCTCATGCAAACGACGAAACCGTCCGCGTATCAATGTCCGCCGCCCCACGAGCAGGGCCGCAGACGATAAGACTTCAGCCCTGGCGCGCCTTGAAGCGGCGGTTCGTCTTGTTGATAACGTAAGTGCGGCCGCGACGACGGATCACGCGGTTATCGCGGTGACGGTCCTTGAGCGACTTGAGGCTGTTGCGAATCTTCATGAGTCTTCCGTCCGTGTCATCATGGCGGTTACCGACCGCCGGGAATTCGAAGTGGGGCCGTTAGTGGTGGCAGCATCGAAAGTCAAGCAGCCCTGCCGCTGATCGGGGCCCGTTGCTTACCGATCGCGGCGTTCCTACCTGTCGTTCATGCACCGGCAATCCCATCGGCGCATAACCCACGCGCGGGTGCGACCCCAACGTCTTTTTTGCGGATCGAGCGATAATATGAACACCCTCAAGGCCGCTGTGATTGCCGGCAGCGCCGCTATGACCCTGATCGTCGCGCCCAATGCCAATGCCCAGTGGGGTCCGGGATGGGGCGGAGGATGGGGTGGCGGCTGGAACCGTCCCGGCTGGAACGATCGCGGGTTCGATTCGCGCCGCTCGGTCGGCGATGGCCGCGAAGGCCACGTGGAAGTGACCCGCTTCGTCTCCACCGATCCGGCGGCAGCCGAACTGGGCCATGGCCCGGTGTCGGTAACCTCGGAATCGGGAGACGGCCCGTGGGTGGAGGTATCGGCCCGCCGCGCCTACGAGGCGGCGATCATAGATTCGCTGGTGCACGCCGGGTATGACACGCTGCATCCCGATGTTCCCCAGCCGCAAGTGGTCAAGCTGAAGATCAGCCGCCAGGTTTTGGTGCCCGCCGAAGAGAAGCGCAGCCCCGTCAGCGGAACGGCGGCGATGGAAGTGGGCACCTATGGCCAATCCTATGGGCTGGGGATAAATGTCGATCTGACCAAGCCGCGTTCGGCGCTGGTCTCCACCCGCCTGGATGCGCAGATCGTGGACCGGGCCAGCGGCAAGGTGCTGTGGGAAGGCTATGCCACCATCGCCACGCGCGAAGGTGACGACAAGTGGCCCGAGGGGCTCGTCGCCACCAAACTGGCGAGCGCCTTGTTTGACAATTTCCCCAAGGCCGATCCAATTACACCGGTCGGTTAACAGCAATGGCATTGCGATGATCGGTGCCGTCGGCTGACGGGCACAAAGGGGATGATGCGATGACACGGTATGCTCGGCGTTTTGCGCAGCTTGGGGCAGGCGCCCTCCTTGCCGCGTCGTGCCTTTTGACATCGGCTTGTGTAGCTCCGGTTGGCCCTGTTGAGGTAACCCGCTTTCACGCGCCTGACCTGGCGCGGCTGGGCCACGGCACGATTGCGGTGGAGCCGGCACCCGGTCAGCCCGACACCCTGGAATTTCGCGCCTACGCCGCCGCCGTCCTGCGCGAACTGCAACGCGTCGGCTACAGCGCCCCACTGCCCGGCGGTGCACCCAGCGAACAGGTAGCGCTGCTGACGCTTGACCGGCAGACCTTCCGGCCTGATCGTCGGCGCAGTCCCGTGACGGTGGGCGGGGCGGGATCGGTCGGGTCATATGGATCGGGTGCGGGGCTTGGGCTTGCCATCGACCTGTCCGGGCCGCCGAAGGACCAGGTCGCCACGCGCATGTTCGTGTCCATCCGCGACCGGGCCGCACCGCCAAGCGCCACCGCCTTGTGGGAAGGCCGGGCAGTATCCGCCGCCCGCGCGGATTCGCCGCTGGCCGGAACGTCGCTTGGATCGGCTAAACTTGCAGAAGCGCTGTTCAAGGGGTTTCCGGGAGAGTCGGGACAAACTATTCAAGTGAAATGACCGACATCCAGATCACCGCCGCGTTCGACGCCGGCAATATCGAAACCCTCTCCGTCCACGAAACCGAGGCCCGCCTTGCCATCCGCAAGGACCAGGACTCCGACTTTTTCCAATGGTTCCATTTCCGCGTCAGCGGCGCCGCTGGACGCGAAGTGACCCTGCGGATCACTGGCCTGAACGGATCCGCCTACCCGATGGGCTGGCGGGGATATAACGCCGTGGTCTCCGAGGACCGTGAATACTGGGGCCGCGCGCAGACGCATTTCGACGAAACCGCAGAGGGCGGTACGCTGGTTATCCGATACCAGCCGGCTGGCGACCTGGCGTGGTTCGCCTATTTCGCGCCCTATTCGATGGAGCGGCACCACGATCTGGTGTGCGTTGCCGCCGCCGCGCCGCATATCACCCACCGCACGCTGGGCCTTTCGATCGACGGGCAACCAGTCGATTGCCTGGAAACCGGCGACGGCCCTGTGCAGGTGTGGCTCTATGGCCGCCAGCATCCCGGTGAGACGATGGCCGAATGGTGGATGGAAGGCGCGCTTGATCTGCTTGCCGACCCTGCCAGCTCGGTCGGCCGGGAACTGCGCAAGCGCTGCACGCTGCATATCGTGCCCAATGCCAATCCCGATGGATCGCGCCGCGGACATTTGCGCACCAATGCCGTGGGCGTGAACCTCAACCGCGAATGGCACGCGCCCTCGCCCGAAAAGTCGCCCGAAGTGCTGGCGATCCGCAACGCGATGGACGCAACCGGCGTGGACTTCGCGATGGACGTGCATGGCGACGAGGCGATCCCGGCGGTATTCCTGGCCGGCTTCGAGGGCATCCCTGGCCTCAAGGAGCAGCAGCAAGCCGGCTATACCCGCTATGCCGACTTGCTGGAACGCCGCAGCCCCGATTTCCAGACCAAGCTGGGCTATCCGCTTACACGGCCCGGCGCGGGCAACCTGACGATGTCGACCAACCAGGTGGCCGAGCGGTTCGGTGCGGTGTCGATGACGCTGGAGATGCCGTTCAAGGACCACGACCCCGCCGCCGACGCTGCGCAGGGCTGGAGCCCGGAACGCTCGATGCAACTGGGGCGCGATTGCCTCGGTGCTCTGCTGGAATGGCTGGTGGAGCGGGACGCCTGACGCGGCCACTCGCCAGCGTCTAGCCCAGGTTCGCCGGCCCGAACGCGTGGGGCAACAGGTCTGACAGGCGCACTTCGAGGATGCCCTCCGCCCCGTCGCACCACACCACCGGGTCGGTATTGCCCAACTGCGCGATTTCGTTGAGCACCTGCCGGCAGCGGCCGCACGGCGTGACGCGGGGTCCTTGCCCCGCCGCGCCGGGCCCGCCGCCAGTGACCGCCAAAGCCGTCAGCTGGGGCCGGGCGCCGCTCGCCAGGATGGAGGCCACCGCTACGGTCTCCGCGCACAGCGACAAACCGTAGCTGGCGTTCTCTACATTCGCGCCGGTCACCACCCTTCCATCGGCAAGCAGCAGCGCCGCGCCGACGTGGAACTTGGAATAGGGCGCATAAGCGTTGGCCGCAGCCTGCCGGGCGGCCGTCATCAGGGTATCGCGGGTGTCGTTCATGGCAGCACGACTACCCAGCGCAGCCCCCCTTGCGCAACCTCGTTGGCAAGATCGTGGTTGGCGGTCCACATCGTCCAAGGTCGGCCGGCGTAGCTGGGCTCGAACCGGTCCTGCACCAGCCACAAGTTGCGATCCAGCTTGTGCGCAATGCTGTAGCGGGCCTGAAACGCGGGCGTCACCTTCAGGATCACCGGCTTTCCGGTGTGGGTTTCCACCTGATTGAGGAACGTCATCAACTCGCTCTCCACCCGCGCCTCGCTGACTTTGACGGGGCAGTTGTCGGCCAGCATGTCCAGTTCGACGGCGGGCGGCAGCAGCTTCGCATCGCGCGGCACAGTGGTGACGAAGTTTGCCGCCTGATTGCCTGCCGGCTGGCATGGATCGTAGCGGTGCAGCGCCCCCACCTGCATGCCCGCCGCCTTTGCCGCCTCGAAATTTTCCACGAAACGTGGATCGCGGGCAAATGCGCTGGCACTGGCATCGATGTAGGCAAAGTCCGCGCCGATCGCCCTCAGCGACTTCCAGCTGACCTCACCGTCGTTCGCGCCGATTTCCACGCCCTGCATCGGATAGTCGCGCCGGTCCGGGGTCCAGTGCCGCATAGTCCACCAGCCCCATGCGCCGGCCACGATCGCCAGCAGCGCCAAGGCGCCAAGCACTCGCAGCCGCCAGCCATGCGCCTTCACTCTTGCGCCTTTGCGTGCCGCCATCGCCCCCTCCTTAGCCGCGGATGTGCAGCACGCAGATCAGCGTGAACAGCCGGCGGGCAGTGGGGTGATCGGTTTCCACTTTGCCATGAAGGCGTTCGAGCAGAAGCTCCGCCGCCTCGTTGTGGATCGCGCGACGCGCCATGTCGATCGTCTCGATCTCCTGCGCGGTCGATTTGCGAATCGCCTGGTAATAGCTCTCGCAGATCGCGAAATACTCGCGGATCGGCCTGCGGAAGCCCGCCAGCCCCAGCACCAGCGTTTCCAACTCGGCGCCGTCCTCGCCCGTCACTTCCATGGAAAGTCGCCCGTCGCGCACCGCCAGCTTCAGGCGATAGGGCCCTTCGTGACCGGCATCACAGGCGCGCAGCGGCTTGAACACGTTGTCCTCGATCAGATCGAAGATGGCGATGCGCCGTTCCTGTTCGATATCGGCATTGCGCCACAGAATGGTCGCATCGTCGAGTTCGATGTGGGAGATGCGCGGGTCGGCCATGGTGAACCGGCTTTAGTCGGTCGCCATGCACGCGGGCAAGTGGGCTTTAAGGTGCCCGTGCATCCACAAGCTGTGGAATAAAATCGTCGGGGCTCCTGCTTGCCGGACTCGCCGGGCCGGAGCATTGTCATGCGCTTATGGCCCAGCAAGATCTTCTCATCCGCGCCGATGCGCCGCCGCAGACCGCCGTCGTCCGCAACCTTCCCGCCAACGTCGAGGCAGAGGCCGCGTTTCTGGGCGCCGTCCTCATTGACAATCGCGTGATCGAGGAACTGCAGACGCAGCTTGGACCCCAGCACTTTTTCGAGCCCGTGCATGCCCGCCTGTACGAACGCATCCTGCAACTGCTGGACCGCAAGGCCGTGGTCACCCCAGTCACCCTGCGCCCGTATTTCGAAGCCGACGAGGCACTGAAAGCGCTGGGCGGCGTGGCCTATCTCGCCCGCCTTACCGCCGATGGCCAGGGCCTGCTGGCCCCGCGCGAACTGGCGGACCAGATTTACGACCTGGCGCTGCTGCGCGAACTGATCCTGGTGGGCCGCAACCTCGTGGAAAGCGCGATGGACACCTCCGAATCGGTAGAACCGATGGAGCAGGTGGAACGCGCCGAAGCCGCGCTGTACAAAGTGGCGGAGGGCGCGGCATCGCAAAGCGAGGCGCAAAGTTTCGGCGTCGCCACGCGCACCGCGATCCAGGCTATCGAGAAAGCGTTCAATTCCGGCGGCCACATTTCCGGGCGCACCACCGGTCTGACGTCGCTGAACCAGAAGATCGGCGGCCTGCACGATTCCGATCTTATCATCCTGGCCGGCCGCCCCGGCATGGGCAAGACCTCGCTGGTCACCAACATCGCCTTCAACACCGCCCAGCGCTATGTCGACGATACCGAGCGTGATGGCATGCCGCCGGAGAAATCGGTGGGCGCGCCGGTGGCGTTCTTCAGCCTGGAAATGAGCGCGGACCAGCTCGCCACGCGTATCCTGGCCGAGCAGTCCAACATCAGCTCCGAAGCCTTGCGCATGGGCAAGATCAGCCGCGAGGATTTTCAGCAGCTGTCCTTCGCCAGCCAGCGCCTGGCCGAGCTGCCGCTGTATATCGACGATACGCCGGGCCTGACCATCGCTGGCCTGCGCACCCGTGCCCGCCGCCTCAAGCGCCGCCACAATATCGGGCTGGTGGTGATCGACTATCTGCAGCTGCTGACCGGGTCGGGCCGCGCCAACGACAACCGCGTCAACGAGATTTCAGAAATTTCGCGCGGACTCAAGACGCTGGCCAAGGAACTGGGCGTGCCGGTGATCGCGCTGTCCCAGCTTAGCCGCGCGGTGGAGCAGCGCGACGATAAACGGCCGATGCTGTCTGACCTGCGCGAATCGGGCTCGATCGAGCAGGACGCGGACATGGTGTGGTTCGTCTATCGTGAGGATTACTACGTAAAGGCCACCGAGCCCAAGTTCCCCAGCGATAACGACAGCGCGGACGTGCGTGACAAGTGGGACACCTGGCGCCAGAAGATGGAGGAGGTGACCGGGCTGTCCGAACTGATCATCGCCAAGCAGCGCCACGGCGCCACCGGCAAAGTGCGCCTGCGCTTCGAGGCGCGCATCACCAAGTTCTCCGACCTTGCGCCAGACGACATGCGCGCGGCCTTCGAGAGCGATTGAGCACGGTTGCACCAAACGCAAGTTGATGAAGTGCATGCTGGCGCAATGCCTTTGGGCATGTCCTGAAGTGCGGTGCGGGCTGACGATGGAAAAGAGCGGCACGACTGTAGCAGGCCCGGCCGATGTAGGAAAATGTCGGCCCACGGCCGGCGATGAACGAACGGTGGGCCTTGTGTCATGAAAGACGTTTTCGCAGGCGAGCCGGTGCGCGACCGGACACTCAGCCGTTCCGACATCGAGGCACTGACCGGTAGGCAGGCGCTGGTGGGCTGCGATCTTGAGGACGCGGATGTGTCCGGGCTGGACTTGTCCGGCTGGTCGTTCGAGCAGTGCACGATGCGCCGCGTCGATCTGGCCGGCGCGCGGCTCGATTCCACGGTCTGGCGTTCGTGCCGCGGCCCCTTCGCCAACTTCACCGGCGCGGATCTGAGCGAAGCGGCGTTCACCGCGTGCGATTTCAACAATGCCTCGCTCAAGCGCAGCGCGCTGGAAGCCGCACGGTTCGTGAACTGCAAGCTGACCGGCGCGGATTTCACCGATGCGCGCGCGGTAGAGCTGCATCTGGAGGAAACGCTGCTCATCAGCGCCAAGCTGGCGGGCCGGTCGTTTCGCAAGATGACCCTCGTCCGGCTCGACTTTTCGCAGGCAGACCTGCGCAAGTGCGACTTTCGCATGGCTACCTTCGACGCGTGCAGCCTGCGCGAGGCGTTGGTAGACGGCGCGCGGTTCGAACAGGCGGACTTGCGGGGCGCGGACCTTGGCGGCGTGCAGCTTGGCGATGCGGCGCGGTTTCGCGGGGCGGTCATCTCACCGGAACAAGCCAGCCAGCTTTTGAGCGAGATCGGCCTGAAAGTGCGCTGACGGCGCGCCTCGCGATTACACCGCGCGCGTCATGTAGGTTGCGCCCTCGCCGTAGCTTTGCAGCTTGCGCACAAGCGCCGGGCTCGCCCCAGCCGCGCGGAAACCCAGGGCGTCCCAGAACCGCGCCGTCTCGTTCACCGACACGAGCGCGATAACCTCCCCGCCCGCCCCGCGCACCACCGCGGTCAGCCGATCCAGCCCTTGCGCCGCAAAGCCCTGGCCGCGCACATGTGGCATCAGCGCAAGGTCGTGGAGATAGTAGGCGTCGCGCGCATCGGGCAATTCGCCCAGCAGGCTGTCGAGCGGCGGAATCGCGCCCAGCGGCCACGGGTAGCCAATGCAATAGCCTTGCACTTGCGTGCCGGCGGCAAGCACCAGGCAGCCCTGCGGATAGAGCGCCAGCCGCTCGGCAAAGCAGGCCAGCGCTTCAAAATGATCGGGGAAGCAGGCCCGCGCGGTGGCGACGACCCCGTCCAGGTCGTCGGCCTGCATCGCGCGCCATGCGGGCGCGGCGATCACCGAGGGCACCATGCGCCCAGACGTCGGACGGCCTCGTCCAGCATATCGTCCGGCTTGGTGAAGCACAGGCGCACCAAGTGCTTGGGTCCGCCGTCGAGATCGTAAAGCGCGCTGACCGGCAGCATCGCCACGCCGGCCTCGCGCACCGCGCGCTCGCTGAACGCGGCATCCTCCAGCGCGATACCTGATGCCGCCAGATCGACGCACACGAACCACGTCGCGGCGTTGGGCAGCACGTGCAGGCCGATCCCCTCCAGCCCGGCCGTCAGCCGCGCGCGCGATGCGGCCCACCCGGCGTGCAGGTCGTCCAGCACAGCGTCCATCGCCAGTCCTTCGGCCACCGCCCATTGCAGCGGTACCGCGCTGGTGAAGGTCAGGAACTGGTGCACCCGCCCCAGTGCGGTGGCGAGTTCGCCGCGTGCGATCATCCAGCCGATCTTCCAACCGGTAAGCCCGAAGATCTTGCCAGCCGACCCGATCTTCACCGTCCGCTCCGCCATGCCCGGCACATCCATGAGCGAGCGGTGGGCGACGCCATCGAAGCGCACCTGCTCCCACACCTCGTCGCAAATCGCCACCAAGTCATGCGCCGTGCATAGCCGGCCCAGCATCGCCAGTTCGTCCGGGGTGGCGACGGTGCCGGCGGGATTGAGCGGATCGTTCAAGATAAGTGCGCGGGTGCGCGGCGTGATTGCGGCGGCGATGGCGGCCTCGTCATAGCGGAAATGCGGCGCGGCCAGCCCGACTGACACCGGCATCCCGCCTGCGCGCCGCACCAGGGGCGCATAAGCGTCGTAGGCCGGCTGGAACAGCAGCACCTCGTCGCCGGCCTGCACCAGCGCCAGCACCGCTGCCGCGATGGCCTCGGTCGCGCCGGAGGTGACGATGACGTCGCCCGGCTCCACCACCAGCCCTTGCCGCTGCGCATAGAAACGTGCCACCGCCCCGCGCAATTCGGGCAGGCCGCTGCTGGGCGGATACTGGCTTGAGCGTTCGTGGAGCGCGCGCGCCCCGGCGTCCAGCAAAGCAGGTGGGACCGGGCCATCGGGAAACCCTTGCCCCAGATTGATCGCCCTCGTCTCCCGTGCCAGCGCGGACAGCGTCTCGAAAACGGTGCTGCCCATTTGCGCGTAGACGGGGTGGATATGGCTGTGGATCTTCATCGCGTGCGACCTCCCTGACAGGATGTGCTAACGTGAGGCAAGGCCGGATAGGCAGGCATTTTAACCCTGTCACGATAATCAGGCCGAAACGATCACTGTGTGCGTTCGCGCCAGCTTGAGATTTGGGCAGGGACGCCTACATTGACCGGCGAAAGGACGGATTTCCTCACATGAACGACGACCAGCCTAGCGGCAACCCTTGGGTCAAGAGTCTCCTGGTATGGGGGGGCATCTTCCTGGCGCTCCTGATGGTGGTGTCGATGTTCGGCTCGCGCACCGCCGGCGGGCAGGCGATCGCCTATTCCGACTTCCGCGCCAAAGTGGCGGAAAACGCGGTTTCCGAAGTGCAGATCTCCGAAGATCGCATTGATGGCAAAATGCGCAACGGCGATGCGTTCACTACGGTTCCGGTACCCGGCGACACTACGCTGGCCGACCTGCTGCAGCGCAACAATGTGAAGTATTCCGGCAAGGAGGCCGAACAGGGCAGCGTCCTTCTGTACATTCTTGCCCAGACACTGCCGTTCCTGCTGATCGTGGGCATCGCGTTCTTCGCGCTGCGCCAGGTCCAGAAAGGCGGCGGTTCGGGCGCGATGGGCTTCGGCAAGTCCAAGGCCAAGCTGCTGACCGAACGGTCGGGTCGCGTGACGTTTGACGATGTCGCCGGCATCGACGAAGCGCGTGAGGAGCTTGAGGAAATCGTCGAATTCCTGCGTGATCCCACCCGGTTTTCCAAGCTTGGCGGACAGATCCCCAAGGGCGCGCTGCTGGTCGGCTCGCCCGGCACCGGCAAGACGCTGCTCGCCCGCGCGATCGCGGGTGAAGCCGGTGTGCCGTTCTTCACGATTTCGGGTTCCGATTTTGTCGAGATGTTCGTGGGCGTTGGCGCCAGCCGCGTGCGCGACATGTTCGAGCAGGCCAAGAAGAACGCACCGTGCATCGTCTTCATCGACGAAATCGATGCGGTAGGTCGTCATCGCGGCCATGGTCTCGGCAACTCCAACGACGAGCGCGAGCAGACGCTCAACCAGCTCCTGGTCGAGATGGACGGCTTCGAAGCCAACGAAGGCATCATCATCATCGCGGCCACCAACCGCCCCGACGTGCTGGACCCGGCCCTGCTGCGTCCCGGCCGTTTCGACCGTCAGGTGGTCGTGCCCGTGCCCGACATCGACGGTCGCGAGAAAATCCTCGCCGTCCACATGAAGAAGGTGCCGCTGGCACCCGACGTGAACGCGCGCGTCATCGCCCGTGGCACGCCGGGCTTCTCGGGCGCCGATCTTGCTAACCTGGTGAACGAAGCCGCCCTGCTCGCCGCGCGCCGCAACAAGCGGCTGGTTGCGATGCAGGAGTTCGAAGACGCCAAGGACAAGGTGATGATGGGTGCGGAACGCCGCTCCATGGTCATGACCGAGGACGAAAAGAAGATGACCGCCTATCACGAGGCCGGCCACGCCATCGTCTCGCTGAGCGAACCCGCTTCTGACCCGATCCACAAGGCAACGATCATCCCGCGTGGCCGTGCGCTGGGCATGGTGATGCGTTTGCCGGAGCGGGACAGCTACTCCTACCACCGCGACAAGATGCTGGCCAACTTGTCCGTGGCTATGGGTGGCCGCGTGGCCGAAGAAATCATCTTCGGGTACGACAAGGTCTCCTCGGGCGCCTCGTCCGACATCCAGTACGCCACCAGCCTTGCGCGTTCGATGGTCACCAAGTGGGGCATGTCGGACAAGCTGGGGCCGCTGCAGTACGAGGAAACCCAGGAAGGCTATCTGGGCATGGGCGGCTCCAACCGCACCATGGGCTCTGACGAGACCAACCGCCTGATCGACAGCGAAATTCGCATTCTGGTGGACACTGCGCACGCGCGGGCCACCCAGATCCTGAACGATCGCGCTGACGATCTTCATGCGCTGGCCAATGCTATGCTGGAGTATGAGACGCTTTCGGGCGAGGATATCACTCAACTGCTGGAAGGCGGCAAAATCGACCGGTCTTCGGAACCGCGCGGGTCGGTCCTGCCCCGCCCAGTCACCGGTTCCGCGATCCCCAAGTCCGGCAAGCGCTTTACCGGCGGGACGGCAACGCAAGGCGCCTGATCGCAGCAGTTTCACGGTTCTCCCCCAAGGAGAATGCAGGAGGGGCGTCAGGCTTAGGCCCGACGCCCCTTTTCCTTTTGGCGTTTTGCCCTGCGGCGTCGCGCATGGTCTGGTTGCCACCACCGTCGCGGTGGGTCATGACCGCGCGGATGAGCATACAGCCGGGACTTCAGGAGACACTCGTAGCCGTCGGCACCGTGCTGGCCGGCGCGCGCGACCCCTGGTGGATCATCTCGGGCGCGGCTGCTGCCCTGCACGGCGCGGCGCCGATTTGCGTATCGGACGTCGACGTCGTGCTCAGCATTGCCGACGCGCATCGCCTGATGGCCCGGATCGGCGTTGGCCCGGCGCCGCGATCGCATCACCCGCGCTTTTGGTCTGAGGTGTTCGCGCGATGGACCGCCTGCCCGCTGGTGGTTGAATTCATGGCCAACTTCCGGCTGCGCGATGCCGATGGTATCTGGCGGGGGGTAGAACCGGCAACCCGCTGTGCCATCGTTGTGGACGCGGTTACCGTCTACGTCCCGGACTTGCAGGACGTGCGCGCACTGTTCGAACGCCTTGGCCGTCCCAACGACCGGGCGCGGATCCGGCTTCTCGATCGGCTGGGCTGACCAGCCTCACCGTTGGGGCCATCAGCAGCGCAGGGCCAGCTTCTTTTCGATGGCATCCCATAGCCGCGCGAAAGACTGCGCAGCCGCGCTTTGCGGTGCGAACGCGCCCACCGGCTGGCGATGCACCGCGCATTGCTCCACCGCGCTGGCGTAGGGGACCACCGGCCAGCTGGGATTGCCCTCATGCGCCCGGCGATGCAGCGTGCGGCGCATGTCCAGCATGGATAGCACCGGCAGGATCGGCGGATGCTGCCGCGTGTTGCCTGCAATCTCGCGCACCACCAGTTCGAAGGCCCTAGTGGAGAGCGGCGATGGCGGCAGCGGCACGATCACCAGATCGGCAGCGCGAACCACTTGCGCGGACAGTTCGTTCATCACCGGCGGGCAATCCAGGATGATCCGCGCATAGCCGGCGGACAATTCGGCGGTCAGCTTGGCCAGCCGCCGGCGCTTGCCGATCCTGGCCAGTTGCGCGTCCAGCGCCCGGATCGATTCGTCGGCGGGAAGAATATCCAGCCCCTCAAACTGGGTGGCTTGGATCAATCGGGCGGCGGGTCGTTCGCGGGCGAACACGTCCTGCGCAAAGCGCGCGGCGTGCGGCTCAAGCCCATAGAGGAACGCCGAGCCGCCGGCCGCATCAAGATCCCACAGCAACGTGCGGCGGGCCGCCGATACCGCCGAACACCATGCCAGATTGGCCGCGAAGGTGGTTTTGCCTACCCCGCCTTTCACGCTGTAGATCGCGATCGTCGCCCCGCCATGGGCCGGCGATGCCGCGTCGCTTTCTGACACAGCAGGGGGACCAGCCCTGTTGGGCGGTCCCCCGGCAAATCCGATAATTCTGGGCAGTTTCGATTTCGGGGCCACGGGGCCAGTGTTGCCTGCCGCCAGCCGGGCAGTCAACGCCGGAGCGTCAGCCCCGAACATCAACCGTCGTAATCGCCGCCCAGCGAGGTGTTGCGAGTGGGTGCCGATGCGGTGATGCGCAGCGCCTCTGCCGACTGGCTGAGCGAGCCGATCTCATCGATCTCGTCGTCATCGTCAGGCAGGACACGCTGCATCGAGGTGACCAGCGTTTCCTTCAGGATCGAGGGCGTTACGGTCTGCTCGGCGATTTCGCGCAAGGCCACGACCGGGTTCTTGTCGCGGTCACGCTCGATCGTCAGTTCGGCACCGCCGGAAATTTCCCGCGCGCGCTGGGCGGCGAGAAGCACGAGGTCGAAGCGGTTGGGGATCTTGTCGACGCAATCTTCGACAGTAACGCGCGCCATGGGCACTCCCGGGTAAGAATCTATGGGGTCGGAAAGGCTGGCGCTTACGGCGGCGGGCTTTGAAAGTCAAGGAATTGGCGTGCCAAGGCCCGCCGTCCCCTTCATCCTTGCGTGAAGCCCAGCGCCAGCCGCGCCAGTTCGGGGAACGCTTCTGCCCGCTCCCGCGCCTGCGCGCTGGCGGCAGTGCCCCGAATGACGCGCCCCTTGATCCCGTGGAAGATGGCAGCCAGCCGGAAGAAGTTGAACGCCATGTAATAGCGATAGTCCGGCACCCCTTCGCGCCCCGTGCGCCGGCAATAAGCCGCCACATAGTCCGCCTCGGTAGGGATGCCCAGCGCCGCGATATCCGCGCCGCCAAGCCCCGCCACGATATGCGGGGGCATGTGGTACATCATCGCGTTGTAGGCAAAGTCCGCGAGCGGGTGGCCCAGCGTCGAAAGTTCCCAATCCAGCACCGCCAGCACGCGCGGCTCGGTGGGGTGGAAAATCATGTTGTCGATCCGAAAATCGCCGTGGATGACGCTGGAGGCGCCATCGTCCGCCGGCATTTCGGCTTCCAGCCACGCGATCACCGCGTCCATGTCGGCATTGCGGCCAGCCGCTTCGTCCTCAAAATATTGCCGGGACCAGCGCGCCACCTGACGGGCGAAGTAATTGCCCGGCTTGCCATAGTCGGCCAGGCCAATCGCGGCGGGATCAAGGCCGTGCAGCTGCGCGATTGTGGCGTTCATCGCATCGAAGATGGCGGCGCGTTCGGCGGTGGACACGCCCGGCACGGTGGCGTCCCAGAAGATTCGGCCTTCCACCATGTCCATCACGTAGAACCAGGTGCCGATCACGGCGTCGTCGGTGCACAGCCCATAGACCTGCGCCACCGGAAAGCCGGCGCCATGCAGCGCGGTGAGCACCTTGGCCTCGCGTTCTACCGCGTGCGCGCCCTTGAGCAGCTGGCCCGGCGGCTTGCGGCGCAGGACATAGCTGCGCGCGGGCGTCACCAGCTTGTAGGTAGGGTTAGACTGGCCACCCTTGAATTGCTCAACCTGCATCGGTCCGGCAAAACCGGCGACGTTGGCCTGCATCCACGCGCTGAGCGCTGCCTCGTCAAAGGCATACCCTTCGCGGACCGGGGTGGTGCCGGAATTGGCATCCGCGATCGCGCTCATGCCGGCTGCTGTTCCTGTGCCTTGCGCCAAGTGCGACGGATATGCTTGGCAAGGCTCCACTTGTGCACTTCGGTCGGGCCGTCATAGATCCGGAACGCGCGGATTTCGCGGAATACCTGCTCCACGATGGTGCGTTCGGTAACGCCGATGCCGCCCAGCACCTGCACGCAGTTGTCCGCGATCTTCATCAACGCTTCGGAGACGGACACCTTGGCCATCGAGCTTTCGACAGTGCCCAGTGAGCCGCTGTCCAGCACCCCGGCGCACCAGTCTATCATCAACTGGCACTGCTGGATCAGAATGGCGTTTTCCGCCAGCATGAAGCCCACACCTTCATGCTCGATCAACTGCTTGCCGAACGCATGGCGGCGGCAAGCGTAATCGCTGGCGATTTCCTGCGCGCGGATACACGATCCCAGCCAGCGCATGCAGTGCGACAGGCGCGCGGGGCTCAAGCGGATCTGCGCGTATTTGAAACCTTCGCCCGGCGCGCCCAGCATCTGGTCCGCCGGTACGCGAAGACCGTCGATAGTCAGCGTGGCGTGGCCGCCGGGCATGGACGTGTCGATGGTGTTGGGTACCTCGTCGATGCGGATCGCAGGATCGGGCAGATCGACCAGGAACATGCAGGCGCCGCCCTTAGTATCTTCCTCCTGCGATGCCGCCATGACGATGCCGACGCGCGCGCCTTGTGCGCCGGTGATGAAGGTCTTGCGCCCGTCGATCACCCAGTGGTTGCCATCCTTGCGGCAGGTGGTCTTCATCATCGACGGGTCGGAGCCGGCACCGCCCCAGTCGGCCGGCTCGGTCATGAAGAACGCCGAACGCGCCTTGCCTTCCACCAGCGGGGTCAGGAACCGGGCCTTCAATTCCGGCGAGCCGACATGGCCGATGAGGTACATGTTGCCCTCGTCAGGCGCCATCGTGTTACACGCCAGTGGGCCTAGCGGCGAGAGGCCGGACTTGATCAGCACGACCGCCGTTTCGCGCTGGGTCATGTGCGCGCCATCGTCGTGGATGTGCGGCGTCAGAACCCCGGCCTCACGGGCAAGCCCGCGCATTTCCATGACCAGTTCGTCCGTGGGCGCACCGTGATGATCGCGGCGCGGGTCTTTCTCATACGGCACGATCTTTTCGCGCACGAACGCCTCGACCCTTGCGGCCATGTCTTGCGCGTGTTGGGAAATCTCCGCCATTACTGCAGCACCCGGATCGGATCGGACCCGTCCCAATCGCGGGCGGCATCCTTCATCATCTGAAACAGGCCTTCGGTGCCGGACAGCGGCTGAAGATACTCTATCACATGGCCGGGGCCCTGGCCGGGATCGACGTAGATCACTTCGCCATCCGCGCCCACTTTGCCTTCGACGATGATCTTCGCACCAGCCTCGGCGCAGGCCGCCCGCGCTTCGGCGATGGATTCGACGAACACACACACATGATGCAGCCGATCGCGCACCGCATATTCGCCGGTGTAGAGCGAGGGCGAGGCGCTATCCGTCTTGATGAGTTCGATCTGGATGTCGCCCCAATACCCGATCGCCATCGAGAACGTGGCGTCGGTGGGTTGCCCTTCGTATTTCATGTCATCGAGCCGCACGTCGTTGAGCACGAAGAACGGGCCGACACCGACGGTCTCGATCCAGTATTTCATGGTCGCATCGAAGTCGGTGGGGAAATAGGCAAGCTGGATCACATCGCCCAGCCGCTTGAGCGGGCCGGGCTTGAGGCCTTGCGTGGTCATGTCGTGTCCTTTCACGCGAACAGGCCTTCCGGCTTTTCGATCAGGTCTTTGAGGGTCTGCAGGAACTGCGCGCCGGCTGCACCATCGATCGCGCGGTGATCGACCGACAAGGTGAAGCTGATGCGCGTTTCGAAGGTTATGCCGCCCGCCGCTTCAACCGGCTGCCGCAAGGCGGCACCCACCGCAAGGATCGCGCCTTGCGGCGGATTGATGATCGCATCGAAATTCTCGATGCCGAACATGCCCAGGTTTGAGACGGAGAACGTGCCGCCTTCCATGTCATCCATCGACAAGCCCTTGCCGCCATCGGCAAGCGTCGCCTTGTCGATCAGGCGGCGGGTTTCGGCGGCGATCTGGTCGATCCGCATCCGGTCCGCCTGCCGCACGATCGGGGTTACCAGCCCCTTGGGGCCGGCGACCGCGATCGATACGTCGGCATGCGGGAAGCGGTGCAGTTCCTGACCGTGCACCTGCACGTTCACGTCCGGATGCCGCACCAGCGCATTGGCCACCGCCTTGACGATCCAGTCGTTCACCGAAGCCTTGCAGCCCAGCACAAGATTGGCGGTCTTGCGCATCTCCAGCAGCACATCGACGCGCGCCGATGTGCGCAGATAAAAGTGCGGGATGTCCTGCTTGGCCTGCGTCAGCCGCTGCGCCACCACCTTGCGGATACGATCGAACGGCACCACCTGCGCGCGGTTCTCGCCAGCGACGAAAGCGGGCGTGCCCAAAGTGCCAGACGTGCCCGGGCCGGCCTTGGGCACCAGCGCCAGTACGTCGGCTTTGGAGATGCGACCGCGCGGCCCGGTGCCGGACAAGTCACCCAACGCGATACCGTGCAAGGCGGCGATCCGGCGGGCCAGCGGGGAGGCGAAGATCTTCAGGTCTTCGATCTCAACCGGGAGCGGCCCTCGCGGCACGGACGAAGCCGGTCCACGCAGGGCCTTGACCACATCCTGATGGGTGATGCGCCCACCCCGGCCCGAGCCTTCGATCACCGCAACATCGACGCCCTCTTCCTCCGCCAGGCGCAAGGCTTCGGGGCTGATCGGGCGATTGGTGTCGATCTTGGTACGGGCCTTGGCCGGCGCACTTGCGGTGGCGGCGACGGGCTCGGCGGCGGGCTTGGGCTTTTCCGCGCCCTTGGCGATACCGCCCTCGGCAGGCTTGAAGCCGGCTACGAAGGCGTCGATCTCGGCGTCGGAGTGATCGCCTTCGTCGAACACCGCCAGCAGCGCACCCACCGGCTCGGCCTCGCTGCCGCCCGGCACCAGAATGCGTCGCACGGTGGCGTCGTATTCGGCCTCGACCTCGTTGGTGATCTTGGCGGTTTCGATCAGGCACAGCGTCTGCCCGCGCTTGAAGGTGTCACCCTCCTTCACGGTCCAGTCGGCAATGGTGCCCTCGGTCATCTCGATACCCCATTTGGGCATCGTAAAGGCGCGGATACGGCTCATGTGCTGTGCCCCCTCACCGGTATTCGAGCGTCTTGCGCACAGCCGCCGCAATCTTGGCGGGGCTGGGCAGATACGCGCTTTCGAGTTCGCGGGCGAACGGCACCGGGGTGTGCGGCGGCGTCACCATTTCAACTGGCGCCTTGAGGCTGGCGAAAGCCTTCTGGGCGATCAGCGCGGAAATGTCGGTCGCCAGCGAACAGCGCGGCGGCGCTTCGTCCACGATCACCGCCCGCCCTGTAACCTCGACGGAATCGAGGATCGCTTCTTCATCGAGCGGCGATGTGGTCCGCAGGTCGATAACGTCGCAGCCGATTCCGTCACGCGCCAGATCGTCGGCGGCGGTTTCGGCATAGCCCACCATCATGCCGCTGGCGACGATGGTGGCGTCCTGACCGGCGCGGGCCAGGCGGGCATGGCCGAAGGGAATCGTGAAGTCCGGATCGTCCGGCACTTCGCCGCTCATCGCGTACAGGAACTTGTGTTCGAGGAAGACCACCGGATCATCGTCGCGGATCGCCTGGCGCAGCAGGCCGCATGCATCCGCCGGGGTTGCGGGCATCACCACCTTGATGCCGGGCATGTTGGTCACGAACTGGCTGATCATCTGGCTGTGTTGCGCTGCTGCGTTGTAGCCGGCGCCGCAGGGCATGCGGATCACGGCGGGGCAAATGGACTTGCCGCCGAACATGTAGCGGAACTTGGCGATCTGGTTCCACAGCTGGTCCATGCACACGCCGATGAAGTCAGCGAACATGATTTCGGCCACCGGGCGCTTGCCGGCCAGGGCAAGCCCGCCCGCCGCGCCCATGATCGCACTTTCACTGATCGGGGTGTCGATAACCCGGTCAGGCCCGAAGGCGTCGTAAAAACCGGTGGAGGTGGACCAGATGCCACCGATGGCTTCCGGGCCGCCGGCGGTGCCCATGCCGCCCACCACGTCCTCGCCCAGGACGACGACGCGGCTGTCGCGCTGCATTTCCTGGAAGATCGTGTTGCGGATGGCGTCGCGGTACATCAACTTTGCCATGAGTGTCGTTCCTGTCAGTAGCTGATGTAAACGTTGTCGAGGACGTTTTCGGGCGCCGGGCGGGCTGCGGCGCGCGATGCTGTCACCGCATCCTCGATCGCCTTCAAAGCATCGGCGTCCACGATATCCAGGTCGGCATGGTCCAGCAGGGCCGCGCCGGTCACGCTCTTGCGGAAGATCTTCAGGCAATCACGCTCTGCGCGCAGGCGATCAAGCTCGCCATCACCGCGATAGCGCTGCGGATCGCCTTCGAAGTGGCCGAAGAAACGCTCGGTATCGAATTCCACCGCCGCCGGGCCGTTGCCGGGCACGCGCACGTATTCCAGCACGTCGCGGAAGGTGTCATAGACGGAGAAGAAATCGGTGCCGTCCGCGCGCCACACCTTCATGCCGAACGCTTCGGCGCGGCTGGCGATGTCCTGCCTGGTGCCGACCGCGTAATCGACGCCGGTATGCTCGGAATAATGGTTGTTCTCGAACACGAAGATCGCCGGGGCCTTGGTGACCACGGCCAGGTTCATCGCCTCGAACGTGGTCCCCTGGTTGCACGCGCCGTCACCTGAAAAGGCGATGGCGACGGCCAGCTTGCCGTTCTCGTCAGGTCCGTCGATCTTGTTGGACAGCGCCGCGCCTACCGCGATCGGCGCGCCTGCGCCCACGATACCGTTGGCGCCCAGCATGCCCTTGTCGATGTCGGCGATGTGCATGGAGCCGCCCTTGCCGTTGCACAGGCCCTCCTGGCTGCCCCAGATTTCCTTCATCATCCCTTCCACATCGCAGCCCTTGGCCAGGCAGTGGCCGTGGCCGCGATGGGTAGAGACGATCTTGTCCCGCTCGGTCAGGTGTTCGCACACGCCAACCGCAACCGCTTCCTGCCCGCAGTACAAGTGGGTGAAGCCCGCAATCTCGCCGGTCTGGATCTCCTCGTGGAGCCGTTCCTCGAATTCGCGGATCAGCTTCATCTGCCGATAGGCGCGCGTCAGCGCCTCGCGGTTCAGCTGCATCGGGCTTTCCTCTCTTCAATCATAGGGGTTGCGGCCTTCAATCGCGGCACCATCACAGGCCCAGCACCGATTTGGCGATAATCGTGCTCTGCACTTCGTTAGTGCCGCCAAAGATCGTCCACGCGCGGCTGTTGAGATAGCGCGCGGCCATCACTTGCGCGCCGGGTGCATGCACGGGCACCGGCGCATCCTTGCCGTACAGCGGACGGGTGGTTTCCAGTTGCAGCCCGGCAAGGCCGAACAGGTCCATCGCCAGCAGGTCTATCTCCTGGCGCAAGTTGGACGCCAGCAGCTTGGTCAGCGAGGTTTGCGGACCAGGCGCGCGGCCCTTGGCGATTTCCGAGATGATCTTGAGCTCGATCATTTCCAGCGCGTTGACTGACAGCCGGGCCTTGGCCACGCGGCGCCGCCAGTCCGTCTGGTCCGACAACATGCCGCCCTTGCCATCGCTCTCCTGCTTCGCACCGTTTTCGATCTGATCGAGATCGTAGCCCAGCTTTGGCGCATGGCAAGAACCACCGCGCTCGTTCTCCAGCAGGAACTTGGCGATGGTCCAGCCATCCCCTTCCGCGCCTACGAGGTTTTCCGCCGGAACGCTCACGTCCTCCAGGAACACCTGGTTCACTTCGTGGTCGCCCGCGTTGGTCAGGATCGGGCGCACTGAAACGCCGGGGCTGGCAAGGTCGATCAGCAGGAACGAGATACCCGCCTGCTTCTTCACCTCGGTATTGGTGCGCACCAGCGTGAACATGCCGGTGGCGTGGTGGGCATGCGTGGTCCAGATTTTCGAGCCGTTGACGATATACCGATCGCCATCGCGGATCGCCCGGGTCTTGAGGCTGGCAAGGTCCGAGCCGGAACCCGGTTCTGAGAAGCCCTGGCACCAATAGTCCTCACCGGACAGGATGCGCGGCAGGATGTGCGCCTTCTGCGCTTCGGTCCCGAAGGTCCAGATCACCGGGGCCAGCAGCTTGAGCCCCAACACGGTCAGGTTGGGCGCACCGGCGGCGGCGCATTCCTTCTCGAACAGATAGCGCTGCAGCGGCGTCCAGCCGGTGCCGCCGTGCTGGGCGGGCCATTGATAGCCCAGCCAGCCCTTGGCGTTCAGTACCGCGTTCCACGTCTGGCCGATGTCAGGCTCGACGAAGACGGACGGGGTGGCAGCCGCGCCGGCCTTCACGTCGGCCGGCAGGTTATCGCGCAGGAACGCGCGAACCTCGTCGCGGAAGGCGATGTCCTGGGTGGAAAGTTCGATGTCCATGTGGGCTTTCAGCGTTCCAGAATGGTGACGGCGGATACGCCCGGCGCGCCGTAGACGTGGCTGTATGCGGTCTTGGGATCGCCCGGCACTTGCCGCCCGCCCCCGTCACCGCGCAATTGCACGACGTTTTCGTATACCTGCCGCAAGCCCGATGCGCCGATCGGCTCACCGCAGGCCAAGCATCCGCCATCGGTGTTGACCGGCAGTGCACCTCCGATTTCGGTCCGCCCTTCGGCCAGCCAGCGCTCCTGTTCGCCGTCGGCGCAAAAGCCGTTCTCGGCCATGTGCATGATTTCGGCTCCTGTTTCGGTGTCCTGCAACTGCGCCACCGCGATGTCCGCAGGGCCCATCCCGGCCATGCGATAGGCATCGGCGGATGCGATGCGCGATGCGGTACCGCGCGGCCCGGTGTCGTCCGCCACCACGTCCACGCTGGGCGCGAACACCTCGAAGCTGTGCGGCGGGCGGGTGCGCATGGTGGCGGCTTTCAGGCGGATCAGCGGCTTGCCCAGTTCGCGCGCCTTCTTTTCGCTGGCGAGCACCAGGGCCACGCCGCCTTCGCCCGGCGAGCAGAACATGTATTTGGTGTAAGGATCGCTAACCAGCGGCGCGGCCAGAATATCCTCCAGCGCGACCGGCTGGCGCCGCCACGCATGCGGCGCGTGGACCGCGTTGCGAAACGCCTTTTCGGCCACCATGCCCAGCGACTTTTGCGAAATGCCGAACAGGCTCATGTAGCGCATGATCTTGGCCGCAAAGAACTGGGTGGTGACCATCTGGCCCACTTCGCCATACCAGTCCGGCAGGTTGTATTCCGCCGGCAGCGCGTTGAACGCACCGCGCGGGTGCTTGTCGAAGCCCACGGCCAGCCCGATGTCGAACTCGCCGGACTTGATCGCCATCTGCGCCGAAAACAGCGCCGAACCACCCGCCGCGCAGCCATTGCGCACATTGATGAACTGCACCCCGGTCAGGCCGAGGCGGTCCACCATCGTATCGGGGTTACCCGCCGCATCTGAACTGCCATACGCGAACTGAACCTGCGGCCAGTCGATCCCCGCGTCCGCCAGCGCCTGACGCACGGCGAAAACCCCCTGATCGACGCCCGAAACGCCGTCTGTGCGCCCAAACGGGTGGATGCCGATGCCCACGATGCACACGTCGCTCATGCCGCAGCCTCCATCGGAACGAAGGCGGGCACCAGCACGCCATCGGGATTTGCAGGATCGAGCGGGGCGGGCGCGAAACGGACCGGCAGCCCGACGCGCAGGTCTTCGAAGGCAACATCCACCAGCCGCGCCTGGACGATCACCTGGCCTGGCAGTTCCACATAAGCCACCACCCACGGCGCGAACGAGTCAGGCCCGGCATAGGGTGGGGATTTGGGGCGGAAACGCTGCACCGTCCACGACCACAAGGTGCCCTCCCGCAAAAGCGGCACGGGATCGTAGGTCGGGGCGTCGGGGCAGGGATAGACGATACGGCCGGTTTCCCGATCCTTTCCGCCGATCAGACGCGGCGGCGTCTCATCGGTGAACAGGCCTTGGGCAATTGCCCGCATCTCGCTCCCACCCGGTATTTGAAGTCCGGTCATGAAACCGGTGTAGGCCTGCGCGCGCCCCGATGGTGACTCACCAAAACGCTAGGGTAGCCAATAGGCCAGTTCGTGCGACCCGTTGCGGCGGGAGAAAAATCGATGACCAAGGCGTGGGATTTCATCATTGTGGGCGCCGGGAGCGCGGGCTGCGTGATGGCCGAAAGGCTCAGCGCCGATGGCCGCGCGCAGGTGCTGGTGCTCGAAGCCGGCGGCGAGAATGACAGTTTCTGGGTAACCCTGCCCAAAGGCGTCGCCAAGCTGGTCAAGAAGCCCGAACACATGTGGGCCTATCACGTGGCCCAGCCGCGCGATCCGGGCGCCAACGATCCGGGCGCCGGCGAAGTATGGATACGCGGCAAGGGCCTGGGCGGCTCATCATCCATCAACGGCATGATCTGGAGCCGGGGCGAACCGGCCGATTATGACGCGTGGGAGCGCGATGCCGGCGCCACCGGATGGAACGGCGCCAGCATGACCGCCGCCTTCCTCGAACTTGAAGACCACGCCGCGGGGCCCTCCCCCATGCGCGGCAGCGGTGGCCTCGTCCACGTCGATCCCGCCTGCTACACCTATCCGCTGGCCGAACGCATGATCGAGGCCGGCGAGGCAACGGGCCTGCGCCGGGTGGACGATCTGAACGCCACCGCCGGACCGCGCGTCGGCTATTACAGCCACAACATCCGCAAGGGTAAGCGCGATTCCTCGGCGCGCACATACCTTGCCGCCGCGCGCAAACGGCCCAACGTCACGGTTTTGACTAACGCCCTGGCGCAGCGGATCGTGTTCGACGGAACGCGCGCGGTCGGGCTGGACGCGGTGGTGAACGGGCAGGCACAGCACTTCGCATGCGGCGGTGAAATTGTGGTGAGCGCCGGCGCGATGGAAAGTCCGTTGCTGCTGCAGCGCTCGGGGATCGGCGATGCCGCAAGACTGGCGGCGGCGGGCATTCCGCTCGTCGCGCATTCGCCCGACGTGGGTGAGCGGATGATCGAGCACCTCTCGCTCTCGATGCCGTTCCGGCTGGATCGGGGTAAGGGCACCAACCGCAGCTTCTTCGGGATCGGCGCGGCTCTGGCGATGCTGCGCTATCTTGTGCGCGGCGATGGCGTGCTGGCCACCGGGCCGTTCGAGGTTGGCGCGTTCTGCAACGTCGCCCATCCGGACGGGCGCACCGATGCCCAGTTCTACCTGGGTGGCTACACCTTCAAAGTCGGCGACGACAAGGACCCCGTCCCGCTCGACAAGATCGATCCTCTGCCCGGCATCACCATTTACGGGCAACTCCTGCGCCTCACCAGCGAAAGCAGCGTTCATGCCACCGGACCGGCGCCATCCGATGCGCCAAGCATCCTGCACAACTTCCTGTCCACAGAGCACGATCGCCGTTCCGCCATCGCGCTGGTCCGCGCGATGCGCAAATACGTGCGCTCCGGCCCGCTTGCCAGAATGGTGGGCGCAGAACTGGTGAAGGGCGATGCGGTGCAAAGCGACGAAGACGTGCTGGCGATGTTCCGCCGCCTGGCAAGCTGCGGCCTGCACGCCATCCGATCATGCCGGATGGGCGATGATGCGAACGCCGTGGTCGATGCCCGGCTTCGCGTGAACGGGGTGCGGGGCGTGCGCGTGGCGGACTGTTCGGTGATGCCGGGCCACGTGACCGGCAATACCAACGCGCCGGCGATGGCGGTGGGCCTGCGCGGGGCCGCGCTGATGCTGGAGGATCGCGCCACCGTGCTAGTGTAGTGGGCAAGTGTGTGGATAAGCACTGGATATAAGGTGAAGATTGCGCGCGCCGAATGTCGGTTGGTCGTCTGGAACGATGGCCGCCGCGCTTCGCTTCCCCTGCGACCGGGAGCGCGTGGTTGCCGATCCGGCAGCCGCGCACTAGCCTGATCAGCCAAGCCACACGGAGCCTTTCACACCGATGCAGCAGTTGCACGCGCTTGCCGAAACCATCGGCCTCTCGCGCACGTGGTGGGACGCGCAAGGGCGCGAAATGATCGTGCCGGACGCCTCATTGCAGGCCTTGGCGCAGGCGCTGGGCTATCCGGCCGCCACGCCCGCGCAGATAGCCGACAGTCTGGATGCGGCGCGCAAGGAACAGGCCTGCCCGCCCGCCATGATCGTGACGCAAGTCGGCAAGACCACGCCGCTGCCGCGCAGCCTCACCAGCGCGGTTCTGACCGCGCCTGACGGCACCACCCACAGGCTCGATACGTCAAGCTGGACGCTGCCCGCGCTCGACGAGCCAGGCTATTATCCGCTGGATGTGAACGGTCATGCGCTGACGCTGGCGGTCGCCCCCGCTTCCTGCCCGTCCATCGCCTCGCTCGGCAAAGGGCGTATCTGGGGGCCGGCGGTACAGATCCCGGCGCTGCGCAGCGCCAGCCCCCAGCCCTTCGGCAACTTCGCAGACCTTGCCAAGGCGGTCGACGCGTTCGCCCAAACCGGCGCGGATGCGGTGGCGATCAATCCAGTGCACGCCTTGTTCGCGGGCGACGGGCGGGATTTCAGCCCGTATTCCCCGTCCAGCCGCTTGTATCTGAACACCTCGATGGGCGATCCGGGCTTGGTTGGGCTGCCACCCCTGCCGCCAGGTGCACCGTTGACACCCGATGCGCTGATCGATTGGGAAACGGCTTTGCCGCAAAGGCAGGCGCAACTGCGCGCCGTGTTTGCCGCGCTGGACGCTCCCACCCGCCAGCGCATCGCGGCGGACAACGCGCCCTACGGCAAGGGCCTGCGCGATCACGCGCTGTTCGATGCCTTAAGCGTCCACTTCGCACAATCCGGCAGCGCCAAAGGCTGGCAGTCCTGGCCCAAGGCGTTCCACGATCCCACCAGCCCACAAGTCGCCGCCTTTGCGCGCGATAACGCGGGTGAGATCGAATTTCACCTGTTCACACAGTGGCTGGCGCGTGAAAGTCTGGCCGCCGTGCAGCGCCGCGCCCGCGATGCGGGCATGGCGATGGGGTTGCTCGCCGATCTGGCGGTGGGGGTTCACCTGGGCGGTGCGGACGCCTGGGCGATGCGTGACGCAATGCTGGATGGCCTCACCATCGGCGCGCCGCCCGATCCGCTGGGCCCGCTTGGCCAGAACTGGATGCTGACGGGATTTTCGCCGCAGGGGCTGGCGCGTAGCGGCTACGCGCCGTGGATCGCCACGATCCGCGCCGCGCTGTCCACCGCCGGGGCGCTGCGGATCGACCATGCCTTCGGCCTTGCCCGCCTGTGGGTGATCCCGCAGGGGACGCCGTCCAGCGCCGGCGCGTATCTGCGCTATCCGCTGGAAGACCTGCTGCGTCTGGTCACGCTGGAGGCGCATCTGGCCGGCGCGGTGATCGTGGCGGAGGATCTGGGCACCACGCCGCAGGGCTTCGAACCCGCGCTGGCCGCGCACGGCATGCTGGGCATGCGCGTGCTGTGGTTCGAACGCGCGCGCGACGACGGCTTTACCGGTGCGTCCGATTACGACGCGCGCGGCGTGGCGATGACGGGCACCCACGATACGCCCACCGTGGCGGGATGGTGGAGCGGGCGCGATCTGGAATGGGCGCAAAAGCTGGGCCGGCTTCCCGGTGATCCCACGCCCGATCAAGCGCAGGCGCAGCGCGCCTGGGATCGCGGCCTGCTATGGGCCACCCTCACCCACGACGCCGAACCGCGCCCGGAGCCCGATAACCCCGCCCCGGTGGTGAACGCCGCGCTGCGCCATATGGGCGCCACGCCGTGCGGGCTGGCGATCGCGCCGCTGGAAGATCTGCTGGGCTTGCGCGAACAGCCCAACCTGCCGGGCACCACGACCGAACATCCCAACTGGCGCCGCCGCCTGAGCCGCCCCCTGCTCGACCTGCTGGACGAGCCGGAGACGGCCGCGCGCCTGCACACGCTGGACGCAGCCCGCAAGGCCCCACCCGTCAGATGATGCCGGTCAGGTGATGACGTCGGGCGTGGCGCGGCCGGTGTGCGCGGTGATGCCGGCAAGCGTTTGTGCCGCCGCGATCTGCGGCTCCAGCATGGTGCCGGTATCCGCATCCAGATGGCCCAGCGTGGGCTCATACCGTTCGAGATAGACGCGCAAGGTGGCCCCTTGCGTGCCTGTGCCGGACAGGCGGAACACAATACGGCTGCCATCTTCGAACAACACCCGCACGCCCTGGTTGGCGCTGACCGACCCATCGACAGGGTCGGTATAGGAAAAGCTGTCAGCGTGGCGCACCGTCAATTCACCCAGCCGCGTTCCCGGCAGGGTCGGCAACCGTTCCGTCAGTTGCGCCATCAGCGCATTGGCGCCTGCGGTTTCGATGCCTTCATAATCGTGGCGAGCGTAATAATTGCGCCCGAAGCGCGCCCAGTGTTCCTTGGCCAGCGCGTCAACGCTGATCTGGCGCACGGCCAGGATGTTGAGCCACAGCAGCACCGCCCACAAGCCGTCCTTTTCACGCACATGGTCGGAACCCGTGCCGGCGCTTTCCTCGCCGCAGATGGTGACCTTGCCGGCATCGAGCAGGTTGCCGAAGAATTTCCAGCCGGTGGGCGTTTCGAAGCAGGGCACGCCCAGCGCTTCGGCCACCCGGTCCGCCGCTGCGCTGGTGGGCATCGAGCGGGCGATACCGGCCAGGCGCCCGCGATAGGCAGGAGCAATCTCGATGTTGGCCGCCAGCATCGCCAGCGAATCGGACGGGGTGATGAACCGCCCCCGTCCGATGATGAGGTTGCGATCGCCGTCTCCGTCCGATGCGGCGCCGATGTCAGGCGCATCGTCAGACATCATCAGGTCGTACAGCTCCTTGGCGTGGATCAGGTTCGGGTCCGGGTGGTGGCCGCCGAAATCCTCCAGCGGCGTGCCGTTGACGACCGTGCCGGCGGCAAAGCCCAGCCGCGTTTCCAGGATTTCAGTGGCGTAAGGCCCGGTCACCGCACTCATCGCATCGAAACGCATGGTGAACCCTGAACTCACGACAGCGCGGATCGCGGCAAAGTCGAACAGTTCTTCCATCAGGTCGGCATAATCGGACACCGGGTCGATCACCGCCACCGTCATGCCGCCCACCTGCGTTTCGCCGATGGTATCCAGGTCCACATCGGGCGCGTCCACCGTCAGCCAGCGGTCGATCACTTTGGTGCGCGCAAGGATTGGGTCAGTCACGTTTTCCGGCGCCGGGCCGCCATTGGCGATGTTGTATTTGATGCCGAAGTCTTCGTCCGGCCCGCCGGGGTTGTGGCTGGCGGACAGCACCAGGCCCCCGCTGGCGCCGTATTTGCGGATCACGTGGCTGGCTGCCGGGGTGGACAGGATACCGCCGCGCCCCACCAGCACTTTGCCATAACCATTCGCTGCCGCCATGCGGATCGCCTGCTGGATCACGGTGCGGTTGTGAAACCGCCCGTCGCCGCCGATTACCAGCGTGGAACCGGCGGGCGGCTGGGCAACATCGAACACGGCCTGGATGAAGTTTTCGGCATAGCCGGGCTGCTGGAAGACCTTCACCTTCTTGCGCAGGCCCGAAGTGCCGGGCGCCTGCCCTTCGAACGGGGTGGTCGGCATGGTAAGGATCTGGGTCAAGCGGGGTAACTCCATTAGGGGGCGCGGACCGACCGTGATTTCAATGCGGACTCTTGCCGGGCCAACGCAGCCATTGTCAAATCCTGCGTCAGGGCGATGACTGGCCACGCAAGGGCTATGGCGAAGGTTTTCGCGATCTTCGAATTTTCTTAACCTGGATGCAGGTAAAGATACGGCAGAGTTATCCAGCACGGGCAGTCACTGCCGCTGTGCGCCGATGAGAATGACCGCAGGATGCTTGCTCACAACGCATTGGCCGACGAACCGGCCCGCCTTGCCGCCCTTGCCCGCCTCGCCATCCTCGACACCCCGCGCGAGGAGCCTTTCGACAACGTCGTGCGGCTGGTGCGCTCGGTTCTGGGCGTTCCGATATCGGCTGTCACGCTGGTGGACAAGGACCGGCAGTGGTTCAAGGCGATCGACGGCTTGGACGCCACCGAAACCCCGCGCAGCGAATCGTTCTGCGCCTATGCCATCCAGCAGGACACGCCGATGCTGATCCCGGATGCGCGCCTGGACACACGTGTCGCCGATTATCCTTCCGTGACCGAAGATCCCTTCGTGCGCAGCTATGCCGGAGTGCCGCTGGTCACCGCCGACGGCTACAACGTGGGCGCGCTATGTGCGGTGGATACCCGCCCGCGCGAATTCACCGATGGCGAGATGGACATCCTGCGCAACTTCGCGCGCATAGTCGTCAACGAAATGGAACTGCGCCGCATCGCCGATCGCGACCAGTTGACGGGCGCGCTGACCCGGCGCGGTTTTCTGGAAAAGGTGAACCACGAGATTGCGCGCTGCCGGCGCCACGGACGCACCGCATCGCTGGCCCTTATCGACGTCGATCGCTTTAAGACCGTGAACGACACCTGGGGGCACCCCGCCGGTGACAAGGTGCTGCGCGAACTGGCCAGCACGCTGGAGCGGATCGGTCGATCCGGCGATATTCTGGGCCGTGTCGGAGGCGAGGAATTCGCGATTCTCCTGCCTGAAACCGGCGTGCCCGAAGCTCTGGCCGCCGTCGAACGTTTCCGGGCCGCGATCGCTGCCCTGCCCATCGCCATTGGCCTCAGCCAGACGATCGCGGTGACCGCCAGCTTCGGAGTGGCGATGCTGGATGATACCATTACCGTGGCCGAGGAGTGGCTGGCCCTGGCGGATGTGCCACTTTACGCAGCCAAGCGGCTGGGGCGCAATCGCTGTGAAATGGCGTAATTCCATCCGCCTTTCGGGACCGGTCAGATAAGCCTCATACCACGCATGCTGGCCACGCGATTGCCGGCGACCACACAATGATCGTCCAGCCGGATGTCGAGCGCTTCCACGATGTTGGCAAAGTGCCGGGTGGCCGCGATGTCGGACGCGCTGGGGCTGGCGGTGCCTGAAGGGTGATTGTGCGCCAGGATCAGCCGGCGTGCGTCAAGGTCGAACGCACGGCGTACGGTGCGGCGCAGCGGAATGCGCACTTCGGTGCGCCGGCCTCCCAGATACAGGTCCTCGGCAATGAAAACGCCCTCGCCGGTCAGGAACAGCACCAGCACGCATTCTTCTCGCCGGCTGCCAAGCCGGGTGATCAGATAGCTGAGAAACGCAGGGGATGCGGTGTCCGTAGGCTGGCCTGACAGGGTTTCCAGTGCGGCGGCTTCGGCCAGCCTGCGCGCCCCGACGATTGCCGCGGCGATCTCCTGGTGAAAGTCACCGCAATCGCCAATGGCCTCGCTCAGAGCGGATGCGGATGCGGAATAGATGGTGCGCAACGATCCGAAGCGGCGGATCAGGCGGCGTGCAAAGTCTTCGCTGCGGCCCCCCGCGTAAGGAAGGAGGATCGCCGCCAGGAGGGATAGCTGCCGCGTTTCCTCCGCCGCGACAAGTGACACGCAAGTCCCAGCGTCATCGCCAGGATCTGGATGTACGATGGCATTATCGCCATCACGTCGTACGCGAAGCGGTTGATCTCGGTCAGCCCCATGCGGTACAAATGTCCGGAGGTAGCGATGATCTGGGCCGCCGCTATCCACAGCGGATAGACCCGGTTTGCATGCAGCGCCACGAAGAACATGCCCCCCAGCGCCGCCCCGTCGATAACAAGGTGCCCGATATCCGCTTGCCGCCACAGGAGCGATCCTGCAGCGGCAAGGTGATAAATGTGGTCGACAACCGGGATCGCCAGCAGCATCGCCGCCAGAATGCGCTCCGGCGCGCCAGCCGCGCGGCGCAGGCTGACCAGGAAAAGCACGATGAAGATGACAAGCTGCAACTTGTCCTTGTGAAACCAGAGGTACGCGACCCAGGACTGCTCAGCCATGAGCACGTCCCAGCAGTCCAGGTCGCAGTATCAGGCCATTGCCCGGAGCGGTTCGGCGCCCAGAAAACCTTCGGTGGGGCAAGAACCCTCGTGATCGCTGATCGCTTTCACTTCCTGGCCGATCCCGCGCAGTTCCTGATGAATGCGCATCATGTCGTTCTGGCTTTCGATCAGGGTGCGCTGGGCCTTGGCAAGGCGCATAAGCGCAGTCTGGCCGGTGTACACTTCGATACCATCGGCCTGACGGGCCAGCAGCATCGATTCCATCAGCCGGGCCGAAGCGAGCAGCGCGGAATCGAGGGACAGTTCGGCTTCGGGAAGCTGGCGGGCAATACGTGCGGTGGCGGCGGCAATCGTGATGGACATGGGAACCCTCCTGTTGCAGCGCCGGCCCGGACGGCGCGCGATATACGCAATGGACAGGAGGTTGGAACACAAGCCGATCAGACTAGATCGGCCAATGCGCGAATGACGCCAAGCCCCACCATCGCAACCAGCAGCATGCCACCGGCGATGGCGAACATCGCGGCCGACCTGCTAAGGCCGGCATTCGCCCCATCGAGCACCTCCGGGACGACGTTTCCGAACTGTTCGCGCTGCCAGGGTGCAGTGACCGTATAGGTCATAGCATCCCCCAGAGCGAGCTGCCCGGCCCGTTCGTCCTGAACGCCGGTTGGCAGTTCATGAGGCTGAAGCGGAACCTGAGGAATCTTATCTGGTAGCGGGTTACAGGCTGCTTCCAGGTCCTGCTGGTACTGACGATAGGCACGGGCCAGTTCCGCACGTGGCGGCGAGCCGGAGCGCAGGCGCACGCCTTCGATCCGCTGGTTGACGGCGCTTTCGGAGATTCCCAGTTCCCACGCGATCTCCTTGCTCGTGCGGTTTTCCGCGACGAACCGGAGCACTTCGTGTTGCTTGACCGTGAGACCGGGGAGTATTTCGAGGATATCGGCGCCTTGCCCGCGCGGCGTATCCGGCATTGCTAAATCCCATATCCATCGTCGTTCGGGCAGCCGCTATCGTGCCCGAATTGAACAAATCTACCGTTCGGGTATGACGATAACGAGGATTAACAATAATTTAAAGTACTACGTAGCTAGTATATAGCGATAATCCGCTAGGTGATGTCTGCAGAACGGCGATGTGGCTCTCTGCGCCGTCCAGCGCCGCCTACTCCTCACCCATGCGCAACGCAGCGATGAAGGCTTCCTGCGGGATCTGGACATTGCCGTATTCGCGCATGCGCTTTTTGCCTTCCTTCTGCTTGTCGAGCAGCTTCTTCTTACGGCTGATATCACCGCCATAGCACTTGGCGGTCACGTCCTTTCGCATCGCGCTGATCGTTTCGCGCGCGATCACCTTCGCGCCGATCGCGGCCTGGATCGGCACCTTGAACATGTGGCGGGGGATCAGTTCCTTCAATCGCTCCACCAGCCCGCGCCCGCGCGGCTCGGCCTGATTGCGGTGGACGATCATACTCAGCGCATCGACCGGCTCGTTGTTGACCAGGATATTCATCATCACCAGATCGCCTTCGCGCAGCCCCGTCTGCTCGTAATCGAAGCTGGCGTAGCCCCGGCTGATCGATTTCAACCTATCGTAGAAATCGAACACCACTTCGTTGAGCGGCAATTCGTACGTAACCTGCGCGCGGCCACCCACATAGGTCAGGTCTTTCTGGATGCCGCGCCGGTCCTGGCACAGCTTGAGAATCGAGCCCAGGTATTCGTCGGGCGTATAGATTACCGCCTTGATCCACGGCTCTTCCATGAAGTCGATCTTCACCGGATCGGGCATGTCGGCCGGGTTGTGCAATTCCTTCACCGTGCCGTCGGTCATCGTCAGGCGATAGACTACCGAAGGCGCGGTGGTGATAAGATCAAGATCGTATTCGCGGCTCAGGCGTTCCTGAATGATCTCCAAGTGCAGTAACCCCAGGAAGCCGCAGCGAAAACCGAAGCCCAGCGCCGCGCTCGATTCCATCTCGAAGCTGAACGACGCATCGTTCAGACGCAGCTTGCCGATCGATTCGCGCAGCTTTTCGAAGTCGTTCGCGTCCACCGGGAACAGCCCGCAGAACACCACCGGCTGCACTTCCTTGTAGCCCGGCAGCGCCTGCGTCGCGCCGTTCTTCACTGTGGTGATGGTATCGCCGACCTTGGCCTGCTCCACTTCCTTGATCTGCGCGGTGATGAAGCCGATCTCGCCGGGGCCAAGCTCGGGCAGGTCGATGCGCTTGGGGGTGAAGCACCCCACGCGGTCGATCAGATGCTCGGTCGCGCCTTGCATGAACTTGACGCTCAGGCCCTTCTTGATGACCCCGTCGATCACGCGCACCAGGATCACCACGCCCAGATAGGGATCGTACCACGAATCGATCAGCATCGCTTTGAGCGGCTTGTCGCGCTCGCCCTTGGGCGGCGGGATCTTCTTGACGATCGCTTCCAGCACTTCGGCAATGCCGATGCCGGACTTGGCGCTGGCCAGCACCGCTTCGGACGCATCGATACCGATGACTTCCTCGATCTCGGCGCGGACCTTTTCGGGTTCGGCTGCGGGCAGGTCGATCTTGTTGATCACCGGCACGATCTCATGGTCATGCTCGATCGATTGATACACGTTCGCCAGCGTCTGCGCTTCCACGCCTTGCGCGGCGTCCACCACCAGCAGCGCGCCTTCGCACGCGGCCAGGCTGCGGCTGACTTCGTACGCGAAGTCCACGTGACCAGGCGTGTCCATCAGATTGAGCTCATACGTCAGCCCATCGGCGGCAGTGTAATTCAGGCGCACCGTCTGCGCCTTGATGGTGATGCCGCGCTCTTTCTCGATGTCCATGTTGTCGAGCACCTGGGCGCTCATCTCGCGCTCGGACAAGCCGCCGGTACTCTGGATCAGCCGGTCGGCAAGCGTGGACTTGCCGTGGTCGATATGGGCGATGATGCTGAAGTTGCGGATCTGCGCGAGGTCGGTCATGGCTGCGCCGTTAGCAGCGCTTTGCGCCCGTGTCAGCATCGGCAAGCATGCGCCCCGCTTCAGGCCGTCCGGCGAAGCGGGGTATGGTCCGTGCGGCGGCGTGTAGAAGCGGACGATCCGAACAGTACCGCGCCGGTATCGTCCAGTTCGAGAGGCTGCGCGAACTGCACGCCTACCCTGTCCCCCTGACACCAGCGCGCGGTCCCCACCACCGTGTGGCCCTCGGCCAGCCGCACCCCGAAGTCGGTCCCTTCGGGCACGTTCCACAGCCCTTCGATCATGGCGCCCGAACGGGAAATGTTGCGGATCGTCGCGTCATATGTGTGGTCGCCATGTTCCAGCACCACCTTGCGCAGCATGGTCTGACGCGGCAGGCGAGCCGAGCGCGGACCTTCGGCGACTGCCTGCAGCCCCTGCTCCAGCCGCCTGGCAACAGCTTCCACCGTCAAGGCGCGGTCGTAGATATAGCCTTGAACGTGGCTGCAGCCCAGCAGCCGCACCAGGTCGAGCTCGTCCAACGTCTCTACCCCTTCGGCGGTCGTCTCCATGCCGAGCGCTTCAGCCAGGCTGACGATCGAGGCGATGATCGCGCCGTTGCGGCTGCCCGGCACCGTGGCGCCGCGCACGAAGCTCTGGTCGATCTTGATCTTGTCGAACGGGGCTTTCTTGAGATAGCCGAGCGAGGAATAGCCCGTACCGAAATCATCGAGCGCCAGCCGCACGCCGATGGCCTTGAGCGCACCGAACATCGCCTCGGTAGACTTGTCGTCGTTAAGGAACACGCTTTCGGTGATTTCAAGCTCAAGCCGCGACGGATGGATTCCGGCAGCAGCGATCGCGCTGGTCACGATCGCCGGTAGCGCCGGATTGGCGAATTGCAGCGGCGAAACGTTCACCGCAACGCGCACGTCATCCGGCCATGCGGCCAGATCGCGGCACGCCGTGCGCAATGCCCATTCGCCGATCGCCGAAACCAGCCCCGTCTCCTCCGCCACGGGCACGAACTTGGCCGGCGACATGTACCCGTGGACCGGATGGTTCCAGCGCATCAGCGCCTCGAACCCGGTGATCCGCTCGGACGTGGTGCGCACTTGCGGCTGGTAATGCAGTTCCAGCGCGCCGTCGCCAATGGCGTCGCGCAAGTCCTGCTCCAGTTGTTGGCGCTCTTTCGCGTCGGAGTGCAGGTCGTCGTCGTAGAAATGGTGCCGTCCGCGCCCCGCCCCCTTGGCAGCATAGAGCGCCAGGTCGGCGTTGCGGATCAGTGCCTCGGACGTAACCCCATCGTCGGGGCACAGCGCAATGCCGACAGACGCGCCGATCGTGACCCGCGCATTCTCGTCGATGACATAAGGCTGCGACAGGTTCTCGATAATCCGGCGGGCCAGATGGGCCAGGCCTTCGCGCTGCTGCGCGCCGTGCAGCACCACCTGAAACTCGTCCCCGCCAAGCCGCCCCACCCGGCCACGATCGCCGACGGTCTGCCCCAGGCGCTGGGCCACCTGCTTGAGCAAGGCATCGCCTGCGGGATGGCCCATCGTGTCGTTCACCTGCTTGAACCGATCGAGGTCGAGCAGGAACACCGCGCACGCGCGCGTTTCCACGCGCGGGCTGGCCAGGATCTTCTCCAGCCACTCGCTCATCTGGAAGCGGTTCGCCAGACCCGTCAGCGAATCGAAGCGGGCAAGCTGGGTTGCATGCAACTGCGAGCGACGCTTTTCGGTAAGATCAGTCCCCGACCCGCGAAAGCCCATGAAATTGTTGAACTGGTCCAGCACCGGTCGACCCGAGATCGACCACCAGCGCTCCTGCCCGTCATCCGCCGCGCGCATGTCCAGATCCTGGAACGCGGAGCGAGTGTTGAGATGAAACACCAGCGTGCGCTCGCTTTGCTGGCCTTCGGCTTCCAGCAGGAACAGCTGGGTGAAGGCGCACCCTTCCAGCTGCGCTGCCGTCTTTCCCAGCAGGCCGGCAATGCGCTCGGTCACATAGGTGATCCTGCCCAGGCGGTCCGTTTCCCAGAACCAGCCCTGCCCGGTCTGCTCGTATTCGTGCAGCAACTGTTCGGCGCGGCGCTGCTCGCGCTCCCGCTCGGCATAGATCAGGCTTTGCGCGGTGGCGTGGCGGGCCTGCGCCATCGCCAGCGCAAAGCCGATGCCAGCGCCGAGTACCAGTAGCGCCATCGACGTGGGCGATCCGGTGTAAACAGCGCCGCCACCCCACAACCCGATGGTCGCCGCGATAATGGACGTGAGCCGGCTTTCCAGCAGCGCCGTCGCGCTTAGCACGAGGATGACAAGGACGTTGACCGTGACATCCCAGGCCAGCTTGTCGTCGTGGAACGCCCAGTGCGACAATCCGAAGCCGAACAGCACCATGGGCAGCACGATCGTGCCCGCAAGCATCCCGTATCGCTGCCACCCATCATGGGGGGTCCGGCGTTCCAGCCTGGCATAGAGCCGGGCTGGCGCACAGGCCGCTGCGGCGGCTGCCATGCAAACCGCAGGCAGCAGTGTCGGCACAGATCGTGAAATCAACATCATGATCAGCACGCATGAGGCCATCGCTGGTGCCATCATCCACCAGCGTGCGGACGTGAAATAGTGCAAAACGTCATTGGCATCGCGTGAGGCCTGGATACGCACGAATCCGGTCACCGACGGACGCGGCTGCACCGCGCTCGCCTCCGATGCACGCTCTTCCTGCCCCGCCTGGGCGGCAGTGCCCCGGCGGGGGAATCGTCCTGAACGCAAACCTGTATTCGACATCGCGCTGTGATGGGCGCTGCCCCATTGCGAAACGGTTAAATCCGCTGCCGCAATCTCCGTTGAATCAGGGGATTTGCATTCTAGCTGCCTTTGAAAGCCGGTCGCCGCTTTTCGATGAAAGCGTTGACGCCTTCCACGAAGTCCTGCGTCCGGCCCGCTTCGCGCTGTGCCATCCGTTCAGACTGCAAGGCGGTTTCCAGGCTCGAATCCAGCGCGTCCCACGCCATGCGCTTGATCAGGCCCAGGGAACGCGGTCCGCTGGCCAGCCGCGTGGCGATCGCCATCGCTTCGGCATCGAGAGCCTCATCGGGTACCACTTTGGTCGCCAGGCCCCACGACAGCGCCGTAGCTGCATCGATCTTTTCGCCCAGCAGCATCATTTGCGTGGCGCGCACGCGGCCCACCGCCTGCGCCAGCAGATATGTCGCCCCGCCATCAGGCACAAGGCCGACATGGCAGAACGCGCAGAAGAAGTAGGCGTTCTCGCTCATCACCACGATATCGCCGGCAGCGGCCAAGCCGGCGCCAAAACCGGCCGCGGCTCCGCGAATGGCCGTAACCACCGGCTGCTCCATCCGCTTGATCGCCATAATCACGGGATTGAACGCGCGGTCCAGTTGCCCACCGACATCGCGCATGGGGTCTGGCAGCAGGTCCTGCGCCGCAGCCAGGTTCGCGCCCGAACAGAATGCCTTGCCTTCCCCGGTAAGCAGGACCGCGCGCGCGTCCCGGGCAGCGCGGTCCAGCGCATCGGCCATCTCCAAGCCCATCGGCTCGGTAACCCCGTTCATGGTCGCAGGATCGTTCAGCGATATGCGCGCAACGCCGCCCTCAAGCGAATACAGGATGTGTTCGTAACTCATGCGCCCTCTCCAATAATCCCGGCGTCGATATACGCAAAGATCGCCCTTCGGCGAATCTTGTCATGCCGCCAACAGGCATTTCAGTCAGGATAGGGAACGGACACAATCAACACCATCGGCCCGTCAGCAAATCGCCGATCGGCGACGGTATATGGTGAGCCCTGCTGGGTACGACCCGGCGACCTACAGATCAAAAGCCCCAAAGTCGTAACGCATTATGCAGGAAATACAGATACTTAGTTAAATCCGCACATCGTTGCCTGTACAATGCGTTACGGTATTTTAACGTCCTGGGACATCACTTAACAACCCATTTTTGGTCACAGGCAATTTGCCCACTTGCCGCAATCGCTAGGAGCCCATCAGGCATTTCAGCGGCTTTTTGATAGGCATACTGGGCCACCGCACTATTCCCTGCGCAATCAAATGTCAGCCGCAAGGGCTGAGTGTCGCGTTCGCACGATGCCGAGCACCGCCTCTGCAATACGAAGAGCGTCGGTGGATTCTTGCACCAGCCGAGGCAAGACAATCGTGTATAGGGCATGCCCCAACCCATCCAATAGGTGATCGGCAATTTAGCGCGCTTTGCGGAGCGGAAGATCGATCGTTGGCGTGCATGTTTCGAAATCGGCCCAGCGCAGTTGATTGTCCTTTTCAGCGAGCTTCAGGGCCATGCGATCGTTGTGCAGTTCGGGAAAGACGCGCGTCGTCAGCGTGTCGTAAAGCGGCGCCAAGCGGACGCTCTCGAATGCTCGGGCGTGCAGCGCCGCCATCTTGAGCATGGCTACATTCTTCAGGCGCATGGCACCATCAGCGATCAATCAAGTAAAGAGAGAGCGGGCGAAAAGCGTTCCGATGTCTTCGCTGGGATCGGATGAGAGCGCACGAAGCGCACGCGCCATACGCTCGAGGTGTTCCCTTCATGCCGCGCGATCTCTATCCATATCATGGTCAGGTGTAACTCGTTGCGGCAACCCATGACTGGGTCAAATGGCAGGGACAGTCGCACCCGCTGGAAGCAGAGTTTAAGGCCGGCCTCGGCAAATTTTACGACCATAAGCTCAAGACGCTGCGCCGTTATCTTCCGAACGTCGGGAAGGACGGATGCGGATGCGATCGACAGCTGGTATATATAACATCCGCTGCCCAGCCTCGCACGCATGGCGCTGGATGGCGACAGGGCGGCAACGCCTGTTCCTCAAATCAATTACGGGATCAGGGCGGAGCGCCACTTTCGGTATAAATGGCCCATCCAGTACAAGGTCACCGATTTTTCAGTCATCACTGAGTCCGCTGCCGACGGGCGCGGCCAGACCGACGTCGGTGGCATTTACGCTTGGGTAATGCTGTAGGCATTTGCATTGACCGACGACAAGCGGTTTCTGGATGAGGCCCGCGCCGCGATCGACGCCGCGATCGGCTTAAGGTTCAACCTCAATTACCAGGCCAATCTTACCGCATGGGTGCGGGAGCGTGCATGCGCCTGTGGCGAATAACGAACGAAGATATTTATCTTCAGCAAAGCTATGTGTATCTTGCCAGACTATAACTTCCTTCGGACCGACGGAAAAAGGGGCAGGCCTGCTGGCCCGCCCCTTTTCTTTTGCGCGTGCCAGCGTCAGCCGGATAGCGATCGTCAGATATGGATCGCGCGTCCGAACGCCGCCAGCGTGGCTTCGTGCATCGTTTCCGAGATCGTCGGGTGCGGGAACACGGTGTTTATCAGTTCGGCCTCGGTGGTTTCCAGCGTCTTGCCAACGACATAGCCCTGGATCATTTCGGTGACTTCGGCGCCGATCATGTGCGCGCCCAGCAGTTCGCCGGTCTTGGCATCGAACACCGTCTTCACGAAACCTTCCGGCTCGCCCAACGCGATGGCTTTGCCGTTGCCGATGAACGGGAACGTGCCGGCCTTCACTTCGTAGCCTTCTTCCTTGGCCTTGGCTTCGGTCAGGCCGACGGAGGCAATCTGCGGATGGCAGTAGGTGCAGCCCGGAATGTTGCGCCGATCGATCGCGTGGGGGTGCACGTCCTTGTTGCCCAGCTCCTTGGCGATCGATTCCGCCGCAGTCACCCCTTCATGGCTGGCCTTGTGGGCAAGCCAGGGTCCCGGCGTGCAGTCCCCGATCGCCCATACTCCGGCAACGCCTGTGCGGCCGTAATCGTCGATCTGGATGAACCCGCGATCCAGCTTGGCGCCCAGCTTTTCAAGGCCCAGATCCTCGGTGTTGGGCACGATGCCGACAGCGGAGATCACGTGGCTGAATTCATGCTCGGCAACCTTGCCGTCCTTGCCCTTGATCTTGGCTTTCACACCCTTGGCGTCGGTAGTGATGGCCTCGACGCCCGTACCGGTCAGCACCTTGATGCCCTGCTTGGTCAGCGCCTTTTCCAGGAACGCGGACACGTCCTTGTCTTCCACCGGCACGATCCGGTCGAGCATTTCGACGACCGTCACGTCCACGCCAAGGTCGTTATAGAAGCTGGCGAATTCGATGCCGATCGCGCCCGATCCCATGACCAACAGCTTGGTGGGCATTTCGGTGGGGGTCATAGCGTGGCGGTACGTCCAGATGCGCTTGCCGTCGGCCTTGGCGAACGGCAGCTCGCGTGCACGCGCGCCGGTCGCGACGATGATGTGCTTGGCGCTGACGGTCTCGGTGCCTTTCTCGCCGGTGACTTCCAGCTTGCCGGCCCCGACCAGTTTGCCAGTGCCCATGTGCACCGTGATCTTGTTCTTCTTCATCAGGTGCGTCACGCCCTGGTTCAGCTGCTTGGCGACCCCGCGCGAGCGCTTGACGATGGCGTCCAGATCCGCCGTGATGTTGTCCGCCGCCAGACCGTAATCCTTGGCGTGCTTCATGTGATGCAGCACTTCGGCCGAACGCAGCAGCGCCTTGGTGGGGATGCAGCCCCAGTTGAGGCAGATGCCCCCCAGCAGTTCGCGCTCCACGATGGCGGTCTTGAGACCGAGCTGCGCGGCGCGGATTGCCGCGACATAGCCGCCGGGGCCCGAACCGAGAACGATGACGTCGTAGGTATCTGCCACTGTCTTACTTCTCCTGCTCGATGGCGCGAGGCTTACCCGCCTCGTCGATGGCGACGAATGTGAACACCGCCTCGGTAACCTTCACTTGCTCTTCTTCAAAACGGTCCCGACGGAACGCCTCTACCCGGATGGTCATCGAGGTGCGGCCAACGTGCTGCAACTGGCCATAGACGCTGACCTCATCGCCGATATGCACCGGCTTGTGAAACTTCATCCCATCCAGCGCGATGGTGACCGCGCGGCCGTGCGAATAGCGTGCGGCGATCAATCCTGCGCCCTGGTCCATGTGACTGAGCAGCCATCCGCCGAAAATGTCGCCGTAGGCATTGGCATCCGCCGGCATCGCGGTGACCCGGATAACAGGCTCGGTTATTTGCGTCATTGTCTACTCGGTCTGGGCCGCCGGAGGCACCGCGATGGCTCTTGGGCGGTCATTTTCGTCCAGGGTGACGAAGGTGAACGTACCCCTGGCCACTTCCGCTTCGTCCTCGCTGGCGCGCGCCCGACCGAAACCGCGCGTCACGATCGTCATCGATGTGCGCCCCGTCCTGCTCACGTGCGCATAGACGTTGAGCTCATCGCCCACCACCATGACACCCGGAAAGGTGAAATCCGTCGCTCCCACAACCACGGCCTTGTGGCCGGTGCGCCGGGTTACCAGCGAGGCGGCGCCCAGCGCAAGCTGGCTCATAAGCCAGCCCCCGAACACGCCGCCATAGGGATTGAGGTCGGTAGGCATCGCGGTTACGCGGATGACAAGATCGCCGGCCTCGTGCACCACGTCAGGCGATCATGCCCAGCGGGCTTTCCACGAATTCGCGGAACGCTGCCATCAGGCGCGCACCGTCAGCCCCGTCGATCGCGCGGTGATCGAAGCTGCCGGTCGCGCTCATTACGCTGGCAACGCCCAGCGATCCATCGGCCATGACCCAAGGCCGCTTGTCGCCCGCGCCGATCGCCAGGATCATGCCCTGCGGCGGGTTGATGACGGCCGCGAACTGCTTGATGCCCATCATGCCCATGTTGGAAATCGAGGCGGTGCCGCCCTGGTATTCCTCAGGCTTGAGCTTGCCTTCCTTGGCACGCTGGGCAAGGTCCTTGGTGGCGCGGGCGATGGCCGAGAACGACTTTCCGTTCGCATCCTGGACGATCGGGGTGATCAGCCCGTTGGGGATCGACACCGCCACCGAAATGTCGGCACGTTCGTACTTGATCAGTTCGTTGCCGGCGAATGCGACGTTGCATTCGGGCACCGCGATCAGCGCGGCGGCCAGTGCCTTGATTAGCATGTCGTTGACGGAAATCTTCACGCCCTGCTTTTCCAGCGCGCTGTTCACCTCGGCCCGCAGCGCCAGCAGCTTGTCCAGCTGCACGTCGACGGTGAGGTAGATGTGCGGCGCTTCCTGCTTAGACTGGACCAACCGCCGCGCGATCGTCTTGCGCATGCCGGAGAGCTTTTCCACCGCATGGGGCACGCGCGCATCCAGCAGAGCGCGGGTTTCGTCCGCCATTTCGACCGAGGACGATGGCGCGGCATCCGCTGTTTTCGCAGCCGTGACGGCATCACTGGCGGCCTTGGCCGGAGCGGGAGCCTTGGCGTCCTCGACGTCGGCGCGGACGATGCGGCCATTGGGGCCCGAACCTTCGACACAGGCGAGATCCACGCCCTTGGCAGCGGCAATGCGCTTGGCCAGCGGCGAGGCAATCACGCGGTCACCGCCAGCAGCTGACTTGGACGCGGCAGCGGCGGCTTTCGGTTCGGCAACCTTGGCCGGGGTGCTTGCAGGTTTTGCATCGGACGCGTCCGCCTGGGCCGTTTCCGGCTCGGCCTTTGCCTTCGGCGCGGCGTCGGCTTTCGGCGCTTCAATGGAAGACGCGTCCTCGTCCTCGCCGGCCAGGATCGCGATTACGGTGCCGACCTTTACGCCTTCAGTGCCCTCGGCGACGGTGATCTTGCCAATCGTGCCTTCGTCGACGGCTTCGAACTCCATCGTCGCCTTGTCGGTTTCGATTTCGGCCATGATGTCGCCGGAGGAGACGGTATCGCCTTCCTTGACCAGCCACTTGGCCAGTTTGCCTTCTTCCATGGTGGGAGACAGGGCGGGCATCTTGATCTCGATGGGCATGGAAAGTGTATCGTCCCTTGTTGTCCGGGGGTCAGGATAGCCGACGGTCGCTTTTCAGGTTTGTCCTCTTGAACATTTTGAGTTGCCCGCACAAGCGGCTTGCAGTTCGTTTTTTTGCAACACCGATCGCTTGCGCCGCCTTTCAATACCCTCGATAACGTATTTCGAGAGGGGCTGGTCATGCGCATCTATCTGGTGATCGTCGATGAAAGCGCCGAGGCGCTGGTCGCGCTGCAATTCGCCGCGCGCCGTGCCGCAAAAACGGGGGGCGCGGTGCACCTGCTCGCGCTGGTCCCGCCCCAGCCCTTCAACGCCTTCGCCGCCGTGCAGGCAACGATCGAGGAGGAGGCGCGGGCGCGGGCGGAAACGCTGGTGATGGCGGCGGCCGGCAACCTTTTGTCGCAAGGCACCAAGATGCCGGTCATCGCGGTGAAGGTCGGCGAAGACGTGAAGGTCGTGCGCAAATACCTGGAAGAGCATCCCGAAGTCTCCGCGCTGGTGCTCGGCGCGTCGGTGGAAAGCGGCCCCGGCCCGCTGGTCGCGCACTTTACCGGCGCGGGCATGGGGCAAGTGCCGTGCCCGGTCTACGTGATTCCCGGCAATTTGGACGCAGAGGCGATCGAACGGCTCAGCTGAGGCGCGATACTTTTACCGCTTGCCGCGCCCCTGATGCCGGATGTTCCTGGGCCGCCCGCGCTGACCCGCAACATACCCGCCGACTTTCTTCACTGGCTGCGGACGCCCGCGTGGCTCGATCCGGCCATTGCCTTCTTCCAGTTCATACTTGAGCGCACCGGTAAGCGGGTTTGCCTCCGCCAGACGCAGTCGCAGGATCTGGCCTACGGCATACGTCGTGCTGCTCTGTTCGCCGACCAGCACCTGGGCCTTTTCATCGTACCCGAAACGCTCGTCCCCCAGCGTCGAAACCGGCACCAGCCCATCGCCGCCAAGCCCGATGATGGTGGCGAAAAAGCCGAACTTCTGCACGCCGGTGATCCGGGTATCGAACACTTCGCCCACCCGGCTGGAAAGCCACGCGGCAACGTAGCGGTCGATCGTCTCGCGCTCGGCCTCCATCGCCCGGCGCTCCGCCTTGCTGATCGCATCGCTGACGCGGCCAAGGTCTTCACGGTCCCGCTCGGACAGGCCCGACGTGGCGGGAATGTCGCCGCCGGGCCGGGGCTGTTCGAGACTATACGCGTCTACCAGCGAGCGGTGCACCAGAAGATCCGCATACCGCCGGATCGGCGAGGTGAAGTGCGCGTAAGAGGCCAGCGCCAGACCGAAGTGACCCGCATTGGCCGGGCCGTAATAGGCCTGCGTCTGGCTGCGCAGCACCGCCTCCATGATCAGCGCCTTTTCCGCCTCGTCAGTGATGCCCTTGAGCATCCGGTTGAAAAGGCCCGGAGTGATGACCTGCCCCAGCGCCAGCTTCTTGTCGAAGGTGGCGAGGTAATCCTTGAGCGCGGTCAGTTTTTCGCGGCCCGGTGTTTCATGAATGCGATAGACTACCGGCGCTGTCTTCGCCTCCAGCGCCTTCGCCGCCGCCACGTTCGCGGCGATCATGAAATCCTCGACCACGCGGTGCGCGTCCAGCCGCTCACGCACCGCGATCTCGGTGATGCGGCCCTTGTCGTCCAGCTTGACCCGGCGTTCCGGCAGCTCCAGTTCCAGCGGATCGCGATCCTTGCGCGCCGCAGCCAGCAATTGCCAGCAGGCCCATAGATTGCGGATATGCGCCTCGGCGCGATCCTCGTCGATCCGGGCCTGCGCTTCCTCGTACGCGATCACCTCGTGGATACGGACAAGGGCGCGGGTGAAGCGCCAGTTCACCAGCTTGCCAGCGGCATCGATCTTGAGATGGCAGGCCATCGCAGCGCGGTCCTCACCAGAGCGCAACGAGCAGACGTCGGCGCTGAGCACTTCGGGCAGCATCGGCACGACGCGATCCGGGAAATACACCGAATTGCCACGCTTGCGCGCCTCACGGTCGATCTTGCCGCCGGGGCGCACGTAGAAAGATACGTCGGCGATCGCCACCAGCGCATCGAAGCCGCCTTCCCCATCAGGCTGCGCCCAGATCGCATCGTCATGGTCGCGCGCATCGGAAGGGTCGATCGCTACGATCGGCAGGTGGCGCAAGTCCTCGCGCTGTTCGTGGCTGAGCGGCAACTTCGCCGCTTCCTGCGCCTCGGCCAGCGTTTCTTCGTCGAAATGATTGGGGATGCCGTGCTTGTGAATGGCGATGAGGCTGAATGCCTTGGGCGCCAGCGGCTCGCCCAGCACCTCTGTCACCTTGATGGATGGGCGCGCGGAACGGCCCATCGGCACGCCAAGCACCAGTTCGCCGGCTTTCGCCTCGCCAAGGTCTGAGATCGGCGAGGAATTGCGGATGCGCTTGTCCACTGGCGCCAGCCACGGCTTGCCGGCACCATCGATCTCGACGACGCCCAGCACCTGTTCCGCGCGCAGTTCCAGCTTCTTCATCGGGAATGCGCGCCAGCCGGTGCCGCTCTCCTCAGTGCGCGACAGTACCCGGTCACCCTTCTTGAGCGCCGAGCCCCGGCCCTTCTCAATCAGGCGGATGCGTGGCGGCGGCGTGGCGTCCTCCGGCTGCCAGGTGTCGGGAACGGCGATCGCCTCGCCCTCATCGATGTCGATCACCCGCAGCACGGTGACCTTGGGCAAGCCGCCGAGTTTGTGGAACGCGGTGCGCTTGCCGTCAATCAGGCCTTCCTCAGCCATGTCCTTGAGCAGTGCCTTGAGCTGGATCTTCTCGTTACCCTTGAGGCCGAATTCGCGCGAGATTTCGCGCTTTCCTGCCGGCACGGGCGAGTTCTGGATAAAATCGAGGATCTGCTTGCGGGTCGGCAGGCCGGGCGCGGGACGGTTGTTTGCGGGCATCGTTCCGCAATGGGGCTGATAGCGCGGCAATGCAATGGTGCTCGGCGTAGCGGCGAAAGTGACGGGGCGTTAGCCGATGACGTCGGGCTCCGGACCATAGCGGTTCGGCCCATCGCTGGAAGGCCACGCGCCGAACACAACGATGACCAGTGCCGGCACCCAGCTCAGCAACTGGCGCCATGCCAGCGATGCCTGCGCCGAGCGCATCTGCTCCACATCGCCGCTCTGCGCCAATGCAAGATAGGTCGCTGACAGGTTGATCGATCCCAGCTGGATCGCGATGCTGGCCAGTTGCAGCACGACCAGCAGCACCGCGATCCACCCCGGCTTGTCCGAATCGTGCAGACGGCGGGTGAACGCGGCAACCAGCATGGCCGTGATGATCACGGATATCACCGCATAGATCGGGACGGACGTGTGCGTCATGTCGGCGATGTGGCCGTAGATCTGCTGCTGCACCTGATCCGGTGGCAGGTTGCGCTGTGCGGCCGAGAAGATGTCCGCCATCATCGGGCCGACCATGGCGATCGACATGACGATGGAGATCGCCACTTGTATGCACACCAGGAAAAGCACGTAAAACCAGAATGTCTGGCGACTATCGCGGCCCTTGAAGTTCACAAGGTTCGCAAGATTGTATCGTATCGCTGCCAGCATGCCGGTTGCCCCCAAACGGTAATCAGTATGATCGCGCCACGTATATCCGTTCCACGGCCGCCCGTCCGGTAAATACGCACGCACCGGTAGCCGGCGCCGCACCCAGCGGGGTATTGCGGATCGTCAGCTTCAAGCCCTTGAGCTTTTGCACCACGGCTTCAAGTTCTTCGCCGGTGGGCCGCGCCCATTCCACCTCGACCCAACCGGGGTAGCGGTTTTCGCTTGCGAAGACCTGCGCCAGCTCCTCGAACGTCGTTGCGGTGGAAATGTTGGCGTCCCGCCTGGCCTTCGCCTGCGCATAGAGCGACGTCTGCACGTCCTCGATCTCGGCGACGGCACTGGCCAGGAACGCCTCGCGAGCCAGCCCCACGAAATTCGCCTTGGCGGCCTGCGTCCACAACCGGTCGCGCCGCAGGACGGACACCTGCCCGTTGTCCGCATCGCGCCCGCCTATCTCCAGGATCAACGGCACGCCCTTTTTCACCCACGCCCAGCGCTTTTGCGTCGCCTTGCCTGGCCGCTTGTCCAGCAGCACGCGCACCGGTTCACCCAGCGCAGACTGCGCGGCGAGTGCCTCGCGAAGATCCTCACAGTACGCCAGCAGCGCATCGTCCTCCGCGGTTTCGCGCAGCATTGGCAGGATCACGATCTGGTGCGGCGCAACCGCAGGCGGCACCCGCAGGCCATCGTCATCGCCGTGGACCATGATCAGGCCACCGATCATGCGGGTGGACGTGCCCCAGCTCGTGGTGTGCGCATATTGCTGCGCGCCTTCGCGGTCCTGATAAGTGATACCTGCCGCGTGCGCGAAACCGGTGCCCAGGTAATGCGAGGTGCCGGCCTGCAGCGCCTTGCCATCCTGCATCATCGCCTCGATCGAATACGTCGCCACCGCGCCGGGGAACCGCTCGTTCTCAGGCTTTTCGCCGGCGATCACCGGCATCGCCAGTTCGGTTTCGGCAAAATCGCGGTACATTTCCAGCGCCCGCAGCGTCTCGCTCATCGCGTCTTCGCGGTCTGCGTGTGCGGTGTGACCTTCCTGCCAAAGGAACTCGCTGGTGCGAAGGAACATGCGGGTGCGCATTTCCCAGCGCACCACGTTGGCCCACTGGTTGACCATCAGCGGCAGGTCGCGCCACGATTGAACCCACCGCGCCATCGCCTGTCCGATCACCGTTTCGGACGTCGGGCGCACGATCAGCGGCTCTTCCAGCTTTGCTTCGGGATCGGGCACCAGCCCGCCCTTGCCATCGCCGATCAGCCGGTGATGGGTGACGACCGCCATTTCCTTGGCGAAGCCTTCGACGTGCTGCGCCTCTTTCGCGAAGTACGACAGCGGAATGAACAACGGGAAGTAGCAGTTCTGCACGCCCGCCGCCTTGATGCGATCGTCCATCAGGCGCTGGATGCGTTCCCACACACCGTAACCCCACGGCTTGATGACCATGCAACCGCGCACGCCGGATTCCTCGGCCATCTCGGCTTCGGAGACGACTTCCTGATACCACTGCGCGAAATCGTCGGCGCGCTTGGTGGAAAGGGCATGGCGGATGGCGGGCGTCTGGCCGGTCTTCTGATTCATGACTGCGCTGTTAGCCGCACTCCGACCTTGGTTCAAACCCTCGTCGCACAAACGGGAGACCACGCCGCCTTAGTCTAGCATGTCAGCCAGGTCCGCAGGGTAGAACGGTTCGTCCAGCGCAGCCAGCGCAGCGCGATCGAACCAGCGCCAGCTTTTCATGACGGCGCGTTCCAGCGCGGTGTGGCCCGCGGTATCGATCGCTTCCGGATCGGTGCCTTCCGACAAGCGCACCTTGAAGTACCGCTCGTCAGCCTCGACGGGCACGCCTTCCAGCGTGATGAATTCCGCCTGCCGACGAGCCACCTGTGGCCCCGGCTCCGCGACGATGCCGGTCTCCTCCAGCAGTTCGCGCCTTGCCGCATCCTCGTACGTTTCGCCGGAATCGAGAGCGCCGCCCGGTGTGCACCAGAATGGCGGCCGGTCAGGCGGATCGAAGCGAAACAGCAGCACCCTGCCCGCATCGTCCAGCAAAAGGATGCGGGCCGCAGGACGGGCGGCACGGCTGGACATTACTTGCCCAGCGTATCGAGCCGCTTCTGGATCTCCGCCATCTGTTCGCGCAACGCCGCAAGATCGTCCGGGTCCGCAGGCACCTTGCCTTCCGGCTTTTCAGCGCCGGGCATGAAGGCAGAGGAGGCAGCCCTGAACATCGCCATGTTGCGCTCGGCCAGCTTGGCCAGCGGGTTGTTGCCCAGGCTATCCTCGAACGCCTTGGCCAGCTTGGTTTGATTGGCGCGGAAGTTCTCCATCGAGGCTTCCAGATAGTGCGGGATCAGCGACTGCATCGAATTGCCGTACATGCTGATCAGTTCGCGCAGAAAGTTCACCGGCAGCATCTGCTCGCCGTTGGATTCTTCCTCCATGATGATCTGCGTCAGGATCGTGTGAGTGATGTCGGCCCCGGTCTTGGCGTCGAGCACTTTGTAGTCCACGCCTTCACGGGTCATCTTCGACAAGTGATCGAGCGTTATGTAGCTGGACGAGCGCGTATTGTAGAGGCGCCGGTTAGCGTATTTCTTGATGATGACCGTGTTGTCTTCGCCAGCCGCCGCTTCAGCCATGTCCGCCTCCGAAAATCTGTTTTGATTTCGTGATGCTATCACTTGCGCTTGTCGCGTTGCAACACAATTTGCTGCGCAGCAAAAAGCCGAGCCTCACAGAACGGCGGCCCAAATCGTTGAATACGCGCTTAGGCTTCACCATAGTCGCGCGGCGGACCACTGCGCAAACCCCACAAGGAAACCGCCAGTGCTACCGCAACCACGATCCAGGTATACCACAACCCCTGATACGGATTGCCGCTGCGTGCCACCATGTAGCTTGAGATCAGCGGCAGGAAGCCGCCGAAGTAGCCCGTACCGATGTGATAGGGAATTGACATCGAACTGTAGCGGATGCGCGGCGGGAACATCTCCGACAGCAGTGCAGCGACCGGACCGTAAGTAGCGCCGGACAACGCCATCATCGCAATCAGCATCAGCCCGATCATCACCGCATTGCCCAGCGGCGGCTTGACCTTGCCCAGATCGTATCCCGCCTGGGTGAGCCAGGACTGGATCTGCGCCGTGCGAGCCTTCTTGTCGGCCGATGCATATGTATCCAGCGGCATCGCCTTGCCACCGATCTGCAGCACAAGGTTCGGCGCGGCGGACAGCTTATATGTCACGCCGGCGCCGGCCAGATCGCCCAGCAGTTTGCCGCACTTGGTGGCCTGTTCCGCAGCGAAGGGATCGTAGGCGCAATCCGGGCCGACCACGAAAACCGGCACCCGCTCATTCGCGGTCACAAGACCGGGATTGGCGTAGGAGCCTACGGTCCAGAAGACCGGGAACAGCAGAGCCAGCGTCAGCGCATAGCCCCACACGATCGGCTTCTTGCGGCCGATCCGGTCGGACAAGCTGCCGAAAATCACGAAAAAGGCCATGCCGATGGCAGCGGATATCCCGACGATCACTTCCGCCCAGGTATCGTCCATGCGCATCGCGCCCTTGAGGAAGCCCAGCGCGGAGAACATGGCGGTATACCAGATCACCGTGAGACCCGCCGCGATCCCGAACAGTGCGATGAAGATGCGCTTCTTGTTGCCGGGATACGTAAAGCTTTCGACGAACGGATTGCCCGCCAATTCGCCTTGCGCCTGCATCGCCCGGAAAACCGGGCTTTCCGACAGCTTGAGGCGCATCCACAAGGATACCGCCAGCAAAGCCATGCTCAGGATGAATGGCAGGCGCCAGCCCCAGGCATCCCATGTCTGCGCACTCATCAGGGCCTTGCACCCCAGCACCACGATGAGGCTGAGCACGAAGCCGCCCACCACGCTGGCCTGAATATAGCCGGTGTAGTAGCCGCGCCGGTTGGGCGGCGAATGCTCCGAAACGTAGATTGCTGCGCCGCCATATTCGCCGCCGAGCGCCAGGCCCTGAAGCACGCGCAGCAGCAGCACGATGGCAGGGGCGGCATAGCCGATCGATTGTGCCGACGGGATGAAACCCACCCCGGCGGTGGCGATGCCCATCAGCGTCACGGTGACGAGAAACGTATATTTGCGGCCCAACCGGTCACCCAGAAAGCCGAACAGGATCGCACCCAAGGGTCGGAAGCCGAAGCCTACGGCAAAACCCGCCCACACCAGCAGCGTTTCGAGTGTGGCGTTGCCGGAGGGAAAGAACGTCTTGCCGATGATGGCGGCCAGCGTGCCGTAGATGAAGAAATCGTACCACTCGAACACGGTGCCCATCGAGGATGCGGCGATCACCAGCCGGATGTCGGACGCGGACGGTGCCGCGCCTTGCTTATGGTGCTGTGTGTCTGCCATGTTCCCCCAGCCCTAACCCCGGCCTTAGTTTGACGTTACCGTAGCCGCGCCTTCAGCCGGTGGAAAGCGCCTGCGTGGCGGCTGTCCACGGCAGCATCACTGCCCCGTGCCGGGCGGGGTAGGCGCGCGCTGCGGCGATGGTTTCGAGGCCCGGCCAGTCGGGCGTCGCCCCGCCCTGATCAAGCCAGACCGCGATGGCGTCGCGCGCCGACCGGATCTGTGCGCCGGTCATACCGCGCACCGATTGCGCGAATATCGCGGCTGACGCCTGTCCGATGGCGCAAGCATGGCTTTTGACGCCGACGCGCTCCACCGCACCTTCCGCGTCTAAAGTAAGCCCCAGCACGATCGCGCTGCCGCAGCTTTTGGATCGTGCTTCGCCCTGAAAGGCGAGGTCATCCGCCAAAGAATAGGCGGCCAGTTCGATGGCAAGTCCCAGCACTTCCGGGGTGTAAAGGACTACCGCGCTCACTGTGCACCTTCCTTGGCGGCGGCGGCTCGCGCCTGTGCGCGGCGCTGGGCGATCATCTGCACAAGCGATTCGCTGCTCGCATTGATGAATGGGTATGTTTTGGCGTGCCGCATCCAGTCCGGCCTACCGCCCACGCCCCAGATCGTGTCGTAGCCCAGCACCAGTATCGAAAACCCCAGCACGACGATGATTACGCCCTTCACCGCGCCAAACCCAAGGCCCAGCACCCGGTCTATCGGCCCCAGCACCGAAGCGCGGCTTTTCGAACCGGCCCATTTCGCCACCATCTTGACCGCCGCGAATGGCAATCCCAACAATAAGGCGAATGCCAGCACTGCCGCGCCCGAGCCTGACCCCAGATGCGGTTCAAGCCATTGGGTGAAGGGGGTATGCAGCAGCCGAATGGCGAAGATCGCAAACACCCATGCCGCCAGCGCCAGAATTTCCTGCACGAAGCCGCGGATAAAGCCGAAAATGGCGCCGATACCCACGATCAGCAGGATGGCGATGTCGAAGCCGGTCATATGCCCTATGAGTTAGGCATCGGACAGGATGCGGTCAACGAGGTTGGGCAACATTGCCAGGCCAGTGAACTGCAGCCCCTTTTCAGGCGCTGGCCCATTCGACGGACCGAAGGCCTTGGCAAAGCCCAGCTTGCCGGATTCGCGCTGCCGGATAGAGCCATGCGCCACGGGCCGGATTTCGCCGGCCAGCGACACTTCGCCGAACCATACGGCATCTGTGGGCAGCGGCTTGTCCCCCAGCGCCGAGATCAGCGCGGCCGCCACAGCAAGGTCCGCGGCCGGATCGCTCAGCCGATAGCCGCCCGCAACGTTCAGGTAGACTTCGGCACTGGAAAAGCTGAGTCCGCAGCGCGCTTCCAGCACCGCCAGCAGCATGGCCATACGCCCGGAATCCCAGCCCACCACCGCCCGGCGCGGCGTGGCACCGCTTTGCAGCCGCACGATCAGCGCCTGGATCTCCACCAGCACCGGGCGCGTGCCCTCCATTGCCGGGAATACCGCGCTGCCGGCCATCGGCTCTTCGCGCCCGGACAGGAACAGCATCGAGGGATTGCCCACTTCCGCCAGCCCCGCGCCTTCCATTGCGAAAACGCCGATCTCGTCCACCGGGCCGAAGCGGTTCTTGAGGCTGCGCAGGATGCGATACTGGTGGCTGCGCTCGCCCTCGAAGCTCATCACCACGTCCACCATGTGCTCAAGCACGCGCGGGCCGGCGATCGACCCGTCCTTGGTGACATGGCCGACGAGAACCAGCGTCACGCCGTTCTCCTTGGCATAGCGGATCAGTTCGAACGCGCAGCCGCGCACCTGGCTGACGGTGCCGGGCGCGCCTTCGATCTGGTCGGAATGCATGGTCTGGATCGAATCGATGACCAGCAGCGCGGGCGGGTCCATCATGCCCAACGTGGTCAGGATGTCACGCACCGACGTGGCGGCGGCAAGCTGGATCGGTGCGCTGGTCAGGCCCAGCCGGTCAGCGCGCAGCCGCACCTGCCCCGCCGCTTCCTCGCCGCTGACGTAGACCGACAGGCCGCCTGCATTGGCGACATGCGCCGAGACCTGCAGCAGCAGCGTGGATTTGCCGATGCCGGGGTCTCCGCCCATCAGGATCGCCGAGCCGGGCACGAAGCCGCCGCCCAGCGCCCGGTCGAATTCGGAAATGCCGCTGGTGCGCCGCTTGGGGATTTCGCCAGGCCGGTCCAGCGGCGTGAAGTGGATGGGCCGCCCACCGGTGGACAGATCGTGCTTGGCCGAAAACACCGTCTGCGGCACGTCTTCGGCCAGCGTGTTCCATTCGCTGCAATCGGGGCACTGCCCCTGCCAGCGCGTGGAAACGCCGCCGCACGCCTGGCACACATATCGCCGTTTGGGTTTCGCCATGCCTTCGCCTAAACGGAACACAATGAGAACGCAATTGCCATTCTGAAAATGCTGCGGCACACAGGCGTGATGCAGCAGAAAGAACTGCGGATCGCCCTGGTCTGCTACGGAGGTGTCAGCCTCGCGGTCTACATGCACGGTGTCACCAAGGAGCTGTGGAAGGCGCTTCAGGCCAGCCGCGCGCACTGGGCGGGAGGTGATGCGCCCCAAGGCAGCGCGGCGGTGTACCTCGACCTGCTGCGCCATCTGGAGGGCAGCGGCAACGTGCGCCTGCGGGTGCTGGCGGACATCGTGGCGGGCGCCAGCGCGGGCGGCATCAATTCGATCTTCCTGGCTCAGGCGATCCACTCCGGCCAGTCGCTGGAGCCGTTGACCGACTTGTGGCTGGAAACCGCCGACGTCGACATGCTGCTGGACCCTGAGGCCAAGCCCGGGTCGCGCGCCGCCAAGTTCTGGGCCGCGCCGCTGGTAAGCTATCTGCTGCATCGCCCCGGCAACGCGGTGAGCGAAAGCGTGGCGCCGGAAACACGTGCGGAAGTGCGTGAAAAGCTATCCAACTTGGTGCGCTCGCGCTGGTTCGAGCCGCCATTCAGCGGGATCGGCTTTTCGCGCCTGCTGCACCGCGCGCTGTCCGCCATGGCGCAGGCACCGGCGGGACCACCGCTACTGCCGCCGCGCCATCCGATTGACCTGTTCGTGACCGCGACCGATTTTGCCGGGCGGCTGGAAACGCTTCGTCTGCATTCGCCCGAACTCGTGCTGGAAAGCGAGCATCGGCTGACGTTTGGATTTCATGGGCTTGTGCAAAGCCACGGCTCGCCGCTCGCCGCCATCCCGGAACTGGTCATGGCCGCGCGCGCGTCCGCCAGCTTTCCGGGCGCCTTTCCGCCGCTGCGGATCGCCGAAATCGACGCGCTGATGGCGGAGCATGATACGCCGTGGCCGGGACGCGACGCGTTCCTGCACCGCATCATGCCCGAACATGCGCGACGCGGTGATCTTGACAGCGTTTCGCTGATCGACGGTTCAGTGCTGGTGAACGCGCCCTTCGCCGATGCGATGGCGGTGCTGCGCGACCGTCCGGCAACGCGGGAGATAGACCGGCGGTTCGTGTATATCGACCCCACGCCCGATCACCTCGGCGCGGAAATGCGCCGCGATACAAAAGTGCCGGGGTTCTTCCAGGTGATCTTCGGCGCACTGTCCGCCATCCCGCGCGAGCAGCCGATACGCGACAATCTGGAAACGCTGGCACGCCAGTCGCGGGAGATGGCATCGCTGCGCACGATGATCGGCGCGCTGCGTCCGGAGGTTGAGGAGACGGTCGACACGCTGTTTGGCCGCACGTTCTTCCTCGATCGTCCCACACCCAAAAGGCTGGCTGCCTGGCGGGCCAAGGCGCAGCGCGCCGCGTTCGAGCAGGCGGGGTTCGCTTATCACGGGTATGCGCAAGTGAAGTTCAGCGGCATCATTGCGATGCTGGCGCGGCTGGTGGTGGATGCGGCGCCCGAACTGGACCTGCCGTCGCCCGATCCGGTGGCGGACCGGCTGGTCGCGCACCTTGCCGCAACCGGGATCGACCGGGCACAGGGATTGCGCAACGGCGCATCGCCTGAGATGATCGTGTTCTTCCGCAATCACGATCTCACCTTCCGCATCCGCCGCCTGCGCCTGCTAGCGCGCCGGCTGGCGCAGGAGTGGGAGACGCAGGACGGCGTGAGCGCGCAGGACCGCGACGCCGCGCGCGCGGCGATCTACGCGGCGCTGTCGTTGTATATTGCCCGCGAGCCGCTGGCGGCGATGGGAGATGACTTTGCTCCGCTGGCCCGCGCGTTCTTCGAAGATCCACAAGCGGTGATCGACCATGTCGCCAAGGCTCGCAATCTGCTGGAAACCGACAACGCCGCGGACGAAATCCTGGCCACGGCGCTGGCGGCGATGCCGCAGCCGCTGCGCCGGCGGGTGCTGCTCGCGTATCTGGGTTTTCCCTTCTACGACACCGTCACCCTGCCTCTGCTGCGCGGCGAGGGGCTGACCGAATTCAACCCGGTGCTGGTGGATCGCATTTCGCCGGAGGACTGCCACGCGATCCGGCGCGGCACGAGCGAACCGACCTTGCGCGGGCGCGAGTTTTTCAACTTCGGCGCGTTCTTCAGCCGCAGTTACCGCGAGAACGATTACTTGTGGGGGCGGCTGCACGGCGCCGAACGCATGATGGACCTGATCGCGTCCACCCTGCCCGCAGACATGGCCATGTCCGCGCAGGACTTGCTAGCCTACAAACGCCGCGCCTTCCTGGCGATACTGGACGAGGAGCAGGACCGCCTGCACGCCGATCCCGAACTGGTGAACAGCATCCGGGCGGAGGTGGAACGCCACGCGTGAAAGGCGGTGCGATGTCGGGGCGCCCCTTTTCGCAGGGCGCCCCGGATCATCAGTCCGTAAGGTCGGTCCAGGCCTCTTTGATCCGATCGAAAAAGCCCTTCGACTGCGGGCATTCGTCACCGGTTTCGGTAGCCTGCAGTTCGCGCAGCAATTCCTTCTGCCGCGCAGACAGTTTGGTGGGCGTTTCCACCGCGATCTCCACGATCATGTCGCCGCGCCCCCTCCCTTGCAGAACGGGCATGCCGGCACCACGCTTCTTGAGCTGCTTGCCGGACTGGATGCCCGCCGGGATTTCCACCGCGATGGGCTCGCCGTCCATGCCGGGAATCTCGATGGCACCGCCCAGTGCCGCCGTGGTGAACGTGATTGGCACCCGAGTGAGCAAGGTGGTGCCATCGCGCTCGAACACGCGGTGGCGCTTCACGTGCAGGAATATGTACAAGTCGCCCGGCGGGGAGCCGAACGGCCCCGCCTCGCCCTTGCCAGACAAGCGGATACGCGTGCCCGAATCGACGCCCGGCGGAATGTCCACTTGCAGTGTCTGGGGCTTGTCCACCCGGCCTTCGCCGCCACACGCCCGGCACGGCTTTTCAATCACCTCGCCCCGGCCATGACAGGTCGGGCAGGTGCGCTCGACCACAAAGAAACCCTGCTGTGCGCGCACTTTGCCGTGGCCGCCGCACATCGCGCAGCCGCGCTTGCCGGTGCCCGGCTCGGCGCCGGAACCCTTGCACGGCTCGCACCCTTGCGAGACTTCGATGGTGATCTCGGTCTGCTTGCCGTGGAACGCCTCGTCGAGCGTGACTTCCATGTCGTAGCGCAAGTCCGCGCCGCGGCGCTGCTGCTGCCGGCCACCGCCGCCAAAGCTGCTGCCGAAGATCGATTCGAAGATATCGCCGATGTCGCCGAAATCCGCCCCGCCTTGGCCGCCGCCGCCCATGCCCTGCTGGAATGCCGCATGGCCATAGCGATCGTACGCCGCGCGCTTTTGCGGGTCACGCAGGCAATCGTATGCCTCGCTGATCTGCTTGAACTTGGCCTCCGCCTCACGATCGCCCGGATTTTTGTCCGGGTGATACCGCATGGCGAGCCGCCGATAGGACGATTTAAGGATCTTGTCGTCGGCGGTCCGCTCGCATTCGAGCAGTTCGTAATAGTCTATTTCAGTTGCTGACACGGTATGTTTCTTCCCCGCGGATAACCTAACCGCCACCGGCGCAAAATGCACCAGTGGCGGTCATGGTTTTCATCAGGACTTGTCAGCCCTTGTTATCGTCGACTTCCGAGAACTCGGCGTCGACCACGTCGTCACCGCCGGCCGGAGCCGCTTCCGGAGAGGCAGCCGATGCCTGCTCCTTCTCGTAGATCGCCTGCCCGACCTTCATCGCAACCTGGGTCAATTCCTGAGCCTTGGCGTTGATTTCAGCGGCATCGTCGCCTTGCAGCGCAGTCTTGGTGGCGGCAATCGCGGCCTCGACTTCGCTCTTGAGGCCGGCGTCGATCTTGTCGCCGTTCTCGGCAAGCTGCTGCTCGGTCGCGTGGACCAGGCTGTCCGCCTGGTTGCGCGCTTCTGCGGATTCGCGCCGCTTCTTGTCCTCTTCGGCGAACTTCTCCGCATCACGAACCATCTGATCGATGTCGGCATCGGACAGACCACCGGAGGCCTGGATGCGGATCTGCTGCTCCTTGCCGGTGCCCTTGTCCTTGGCCGACACATTGACCAGACCGTTAGCATCGATGTCGAAGGTCACTTCGATCTGCGGAACGCCGCGCCGCGACGGCGGAATGCCCACAAGATCGAACTGGCCCAGCAGCTTGTTGTCCTGCGCCATCTCGCGCTCGCCCTGGAACACGCGGATCGTCACCGCCTGCTGGTTGTCCTCGGCGGTCGAATAGACCTGGCTCTTCTTGGTGGGGATCGTGGTGTTGCGATCGATCATCTTGGTCATGATGCCGCCCAGCGTCTCGATACCCAGCGACAGCGGGGTGACGTCGAGTAGCAGCACGTCCTTGACGTCGCCCTGCAGCACGCCGGCCTGGATCGCCGCGCCCATCGCAACGACTTCGTCCGGGTTCACGCCGGTGTGTGGCTCCTTGCCGAAGAAGTCCTTCACCACTTCGCGGACCTTGGGCATGCGCGTCATGCCGCCGACCAGAACCACCTCGTCGATGTCCTTGGCCGATAGGCCGGCATCGGCGATCGCCTTGCGGCACGGCTCAAGCGTGCGCTGGATGAGGTCTGCGACCATGCGCTCAAGATCGGAACGGGTAATGGTTTCGACCAGATGTAGCGGCGTGGTGGCGCCGCCTTCCATGCGGGCGGTGATGAACGGCAGGTTGACCTCGGTCGTCGCGGTGGACGAAAGCTCGATCTTGGCCTTTTCAGCCGCTTCCTTCAGGCGCTGCAGGGCCAGCTTGTCGGTCTTGAGGTCAAGGCCCTCCTTGGCCTTGAACTTGTCGGCCAGCCATTCCACGATCTTGGAATCGAAATCCTCGCCGCCCAGGAACGTGTCGCCGTTGGTGGACTTCACCTCGAACACGCCGTCGCCGATTTCCAGCACCGACACGTCGAACGTACCGCCGCCAAGATCGTAGACCGCGATGGTCTTGCCATCCTGCTTGTCGAGACCATAGGCCAGGGCCGCCGCCGTCGGCTCGTTGATGATGCGCAGCACTTCGAGGCCCGCGATCTGGCCGGCGTCCTTGGTCGCCTGGCGCTGGGCGTCGTTGAAGTAGGCCGGCACGGTGATGACCGCCTGCGTCACCGTCTCGCCCAGATAGGCTTCGGCGGTTTCCTTCATCTTCTGGAGCGTGAAGGCGCTGATCTGCGACGGGCTGTAATCCTCACCGCCGGCCTGCACCCAGGCATCGCCGTTCTTGCCCTTGACGATGGTGTAGGGGACCAGCTCGGTGTCCTTCTTGGTCACCGGATCATCAAAGCGGCGGCCGATCAGGCGCTTTACCGCAAAAATCGTGTTGTTGCCGTTGGTCACGGCCTGGCGCTTCGCCGGCTGACCGATCAGACGCTCACCATCCTTGGCGAATGCGACGATCGAAGGCGTCGTGCGCGCACCTTCGGAATTCTCGATGACCTTGGGCTTGCCGCCGTCCATTACGGCGACGCAGCTGTTGGTGGTGCCAAGGTCGATACCAATTACTTTAGCCATTATCCCCATTCCTCACGTCAGTGGATGACACCGCACGGATCGCCTCCCTTACACCAAGGCAAGGCGGCTTGCGCGGCTCGGTGACGTTCTAAGTCGTCGAGCGGGGATATAGGTGACGTTTTGCTTGGAACAAGTCTGCGGTGGTGGCATTAGGCGGGCGATTTTCCACGGGGCGACCCGACGCTTATGCCGGAGCATGCATATGCCGATTACCTTGCGCCACCGCCCCATCGCCGTGATCGGCGCGCTCGCCCTCATCGCCGGCCTTGGCGCCTGCGGCAAGACGCCTGACAGTCCTACCCAGACCAACGAGGCAAAGGTGAGCGGACCCGACGCCAAGCCCGGCCTTGCCGCCAGCGATGGCCGGCTGGTGCTGCCGGTGGTTGCGGGGCGTCCCGCCGCGGTCTACTTCACCTTGCGCAACGATGGCGCAGTGCCGGTGACGTTGGCCGGCGTCAACGTATCGGGCGCGGGACAGGCGCAGATGCATCAGACTAACGGCGGGTCGATGGGGATGGTCGCCTCGCTGCCGGTGGACCCAGGTGCATCTGTGGTGTTTTCGCCGGGCGGGCTGCACATCATGGCCTTCAACCTCGCGCCGACGATGAAGGCCGGAGGCGTTGCCGAACTGACGCTGACGTTCTCTGATGGGGACAAGCTGTCAATGCCGCTGCGCATAGAGACGATGGAAAGCACGGATGCCGATCCCGATGGCCCAGACGGCAGCATGGCCGCACAGGACATGACCGGCCATGACATGAAGGGCATGCCGGGGATGCAGCACTGACACCCGCTTCGCCCGCCGATGGGCGCCCGCTGACAAGCGGCGAGGCGCAACTCGTCAAGGCGCTATTCGGCGATGCCATCGATTGCGCCCCAGTGCGGGTGCGGCAGCGGCGCTGGTTTCCGTTTCAGCCGGTCAACACGGTTATGGCGCCGTGCGGCCACCTGCATTTTCATCCCGGATCGAAGCTATACCGTGACGATTTCGCGCAAGCGCCGCGCAGCCTGCAGGGGCTGTTCCTGCACGAGATGACGCATGTGTGGCAGGCTCAGCTGCGCGGCCGATACTGGCTGCCGTTGATGCGCCACCCCTTCTGCCGCTATGGCTACACGATCACGCCGGGCAAACCGTTCGAGCGCTATGGCATCGAGCAGCAGGCCGAAATCATGCGGGATCTGTTCGTGCTGCGCAGCAGTGGATCTTCGCCGGGCAAACCGCCGGTGGAAGTTTACGAGGCGCTGGTGCCGTTTGTGCCGAACGACTGATCGCCCGGGCGCACCCCACTATCGCACGATGATCGTACCCTTCATCCCGAAGGTAGAATGCATCAAGTGGGAACAATGCACGTCATAGCGTCCGGGCGCCGGCGCGATAAGTTTGATATCCACGGACTCGCCGCCGCCCAATTCTATCTTGCCATCGCTGGACAGCGGCGGTTTGACGCCGCGTGATGCCGCAAAAAAGCCCTTCGCCACAAAATTATGCCCGCTGGTCGACGTGTTGGCGATGTGAAGCACATAGCTTTTGCCATGATCCAGGGTGATGGTTTCCGGCATGATCTTGAAGCTCGAAAGCTCCACGTCGATGCGGGTTACGCTTTGAGCATTGGCGGGTTGCGCGGCGGCAACAGCGGGGACCATGGCAAGCATCAATGCTGAATATCGTAGCCACATGTTACGCTTCTCCATCTGCCCAGATTTGCGCGGAATGGTTTTATCCCGGCATATGGGAAACGCTCTGACGGGGCCGATTGAGCTTCCGTCGAACCTGGGCTCGTGCCGTTGTCCGGCACGTGCCCAGGTTTTTAGATCATCCTAGATCGCAGTCTGCAAGCGATCAGCAATCGCGGTCCCAGTAGCGTTCGCCGTTACGGTCATAGCGATAGCAACCGCGGTCGCCGTCCTTCTTGGCTTGCGAGCCGACCAGGGCACCGGCAGCGGCGCCAACCGCTGCGCCTGTAACGGCATTGCCGCCGGCAATTGCACTGACGCCAGCGCCCAGCGCGCCGCCCGCCACCGCGCCTTCACCGCCGTAATTGCTTGCACAGCCGCCTACGCTCAGGGCGCCGGCTGCCAGAATGGGAAGAATGAATTTGCGCATACACCGTCTCCGAAATTCAGTGGTAATGGACGGACAACGGCACAACGGGGCAACAGGTTCCGTCTTCACAAAACGTCATTCTTCCCGGCAGGGTGACGCTGAGCCGTCAGTCCGGCTTCTTGGCTACTGCAACCATGGCCGGGCGCAGCAGACGGTCCTTAATCATGTAACCGGCCTGCATTTCCTGCACGATCGTGCCGGGCTCTGCATCGTTGGACGGCACCTCGATCATCGCCTGGTGCTGGTTGGGATCAAGCGGCAGTCCGGTGGCGGCGATGCGGGTGATGCCGTGGCTGGCGAACACCTTCTCGATTTCCCGGCCCGTCGCCTCTATGCCGGTGACCAGGCTTTTCATCCGCTCATCCTCTCGCAAGTCTGCCGGGATGGCGGCAAGGGCGCGCGCCAGATTGTCGGACACGGACAGTATATCGCGCGCAAACCCGGTTGCGGCGTAGGCGCGGGTATCGGCGATGTCCTTTTCCAGACGACGGCGCACGTTCTGGGTTTCTGCGCGGGCGTACAGCACGTCTTGTTGCGCATTCGCGAGTTTTTCGCGCAAGGATGCGATCTCTTCGTTCTCGTCCTTGGTATCGAGCATGTCTTCAGGCACGCCCTTGAGTTCTTCCGCAATGGCAGGATCAATCGCGGGGGTCTGCGTCTTGTCGTCAGTCATTTTCTAAACTGTTCCAGCTATCCGATGAGCTTGCCCAGGCTCTGGGCGGTGAAATCCACCATGGGCACGACGCGCGCATAATTCAACCGAGTCGGGCCGATAACCCCCACCACGCCGACCACCCTGCCCTCCCGGTCGCGATAGGGCGAAGCGATGACGGACGAGCCCGAAAGCGCGAACAGCCGGTTTTCCGAGCCGATGAAAATGCGCGTCGCCTGCGCGTCGCGCGCGGTGTCCAGCAAATCCGCGACCGACTGCTTGTTCTCCAGATCGTCCAGCAGCGAGCGCACCCGCTCCAGGTCCGTCAGCGCCGCTTCGTCCAGCAGGTTGGCCTGCCCGCGCACGATCAGCACGGGCCGGGCGGAAGCGTCCTGGCTCCACACCGCCAGCCCACGCTCCACCAGATCACGGCTGGCGGAATCGAGCGCTGAGCGGCCAGACGCGATCTGTGCGCGCATCGCCTGCGCCGCCTGCACCAGTGTGCGTCCGCCCAGGTGAGCCGAAATGTAGTTCGATGCTTCTTCCAGCGCGCCGGGCGGCAGGCCGGGCGGCAGGTCCAGAACCCGGTTCTCCACCGCGCCATCCTCGCCCACCAGCACCACCAGCGCCCGGCCCGGACCCAACGGCACCAGTTGGAGATGGCGCAGGCGCGGTTCCCGCCGGGGCACCATCACCACGCCCGCGCCCGAGGTCAGGGTGGAGAGCAGCGCGCTAGTCGCTTCCAGCGCGGCTTCGATGGGGCCGGGCGCCGCGATCCGCCGCTCGATCGCCATGCGTTCTTCAACGGTGGGTTCCGCCACCTGCATGATGCCGTCCACGAACAGCCGCAGGCCCGCCTCGGTCGGCAGCCGTCCGGCGCTGGTGTGCGGTGCGGCCAGCAGGCCCAGCCCTTCCAGGTCCGCCAGCACCGAACGAATCGAGGCTGACGACAAGTTCATGCCGCCGCTGCCCGCCAGGGCCTTGGAGCCCACCGGCGTGCCGGTTTCCAGATAGCCTTCCACGACGAGCCGGAATATCTCGCGCGCTCTGGTCGTCAGTTCGGTGATCGGCTGTGTTGGCATCGCATGTTCCAATTTAGGCGATCCTTTTGCGCCCTCAAGCCCCTTGAACCCTCAAGCCCAATGCGCCTAGGGCCCAGGCACAAATTCACGACAAGGACATGCCCCATGCGACCTTCCGGCCGCGCGCCAGACGAAATGCGCGTCATCGATATCCAGACCGGCTTCACCAAGCATGCCGAAGGCTCCGTGCTGATATCGTTCGGCGATACGCGGGTGCTGGTAACCGCCTCGGTCGAGGAAAAGGTGCCCCCGTTCCTGCGCGGCAAGGGCGAAGGCTGGGTGACGGCGGAGTATTCGATGCTGCCGCGCGCCACGCATACCCGCGGCTCGCGCGAAGCGGCCAAGGGCAAGCAGTCCGGCCGCACGCAGGAAATCCAGCGCCTGATCGGTCGCTCGCTGCGCTCCGTGGTGGACATGAAGAAGCTGGGCGAACGCCAGATCGTGCTGGACTGCGACGTGCTGCAGGCGGACGGCGGCACCCGCACCGCCTCGATCTCGGGCGCGTGGGTCGCGCTGCGCATCGCGGTGGACAAGCTGATCGCCGCCGGCAAGATCAAGGAGGATCCGATCCAGGCCCAGGTCGCCGCGATTTCCTGCGGGATCTACGAAGGCACGCCGGTGCTCGACCTGGACTACATCGAGGATAGCGGGGCCGACGCCGACGCGAACTTCGTGCTGATCGAAGGCGGACGCATCGCTGAAGCGCAGGCCACCGCCGAGGGCGCGACCTATGACGAGGAAGGCCTGCTGCGCCTCCTGCGTCTGGCCCGCATCGGCTGCGAAGGCATCTTTGCGGCACAGGCCAAAGCGGTAGGACGCTGAACCTGATGGTCGCCCGCATCCTGGATCCTGCGCAACAGCTCGTCATCGCCACGCACAACGCGGGCAAGCTGCGCGAGATTTCCGCGCTGCTTGCCCCTTATGGCATGTCGTGTGTTTCCGCGGGCGCTCTCGGGCTGGACGAGCCGGAGGAGACCGGCACGACTTTTGTCGAGAATGCGCTGCTCAAGGCGCATGCCGCCGCCAAGGCTTCCGGGCTGCCGGCGCTGGCCGACGACAGCGGGCTGTCGGTTACCGCGCTGGGCGGCCGGCCCGGCGTCTACACGGCTGACTGGGCCGAGCGGCAATGGTTCGAGGGTGAGCCGGGCCGGGACTGGTTCATGGCGATGGGCAAAGTGGAAGGGCTGCTGTGCCAGGCTGGCCCCACGGTGGACCGGTCCTGCTGGTTCACCAGCGTGCTGGCGATCGCCTGGCCGGACGGCGGCGAGGCGGTCTACGATGGGCGTATCGACGGCACCTTCACCTGGCCCCCGCGCGGGATCATGGGCTTCGGCTATGATCCCGCCTTCGTGCCTGCGGGCAGTGCGCTGACTTTCGCCGAACTGCCCTTGGAAGAAAAGCAGCGCATCAGCCACCGTGCCGATGCTTTTGCCAAACTGGTTGCCGCGCAATTCGGAAACGACCGCGCCGCGCCTTGACTTCGCGGCAATAGCCGCGCCTGAAGGACACATGGCCCGCGCCCTTTACATCCACTGGCCGTTCTGCCTCGCCAAGTGCCCGTACTGCGACTTCAACAGCCATGTACGGGACCGGGTGGACCATGACGCCTGGCAAGCCGCGCTGCTGGCCGACATGCGCCACGAGCATGTCCTTGCGGGCGGGGAGCCCCTCGATTCGATCTTTTTCGGCGGCGGCACCCCTTCGCTGATGCCGCCGGCGCTGGTGGCGCGGCTGCTGGCAGAGGCCGAAGCACTGTGGGGCTTCGCGCCCGGAATCGAGATCACGCTGGAGGGCAATCCCTCCTCGGTCGAAGCTGCCAATTACGCCGCGCTTGCCGATGCCGGCGTCAACCGTGTGTCGCTGGGTCTGCAGGCGCTGGACGATCAGACGCTGCGCTTTCTGGGCCGGCTGCATGACGCGGGCGAAGGACTTCAGGCGCTGGAGGTGGCGCAGCAGCATTTTGAGCGGGTCAGCTTCGATCTGATCTACGCCCGTCCGGGCCAGTCCCTGGCGGACTGGCATGCGGAACTGGCACGCGCGCTGTCTCTGGGCACCGGCCATCTGTCGCTCTACCAGCTGACGATCGAGCCGGGCACGCGTTTCGAGACGATGGTGCGCAAGGGCGATTTCCTGCCGCTGGACGAGGACGCCTGCGCCGACATGTTCGCCCTCACGCGGGAAACGACGGCGGCAGCCGGGCTGCCCGCATATGAGATCAGCAACCACGCCCGCCGCGGCGAGGAAAGCCGCCACAACCTCACCTACTGGCGCTATCAGGACTATTGCGGCGTCGGACCCGGCGCGCACGGTCGGCGCGGCGGTCTGGCCACCGTGCGCCATCGCAAGCCGGAAAACTGGCTGGCGGGCGTGGACCGCGCCGGCCACGGCATCGCTGAGGAGCGCGTGCTGGGCATTCACGAACAGGCGAGCGAGGCCATGCTGATGGGCCTGCGCCTGCGCGAAGGGGTGGACCTTGCAGCGATGTCCGCGCGATTCGGGATGGATGAGGGGCACTTGTGCGATCCGGCCAAGGCGGCATTCTACGAAAAGCAGGGTCTGGTGCAGCGTGACGGCTCGCGCGTTATCGTGACGCAGGCCGGCATGGTGCTGCTCGATGCGTTGATGGCCGAACTGGTGCCCGCGCAACTCGTGGCCGGCTGATGGGTGCCAAGGCGGACCTGCTGGAGCCGTGGGGCGCCTATCTTGCGCAGGATCGCCGCCGCAGCCCGCATACCGTCAGGGCCTATCTGGCAACGGCGGCGCGCCTGATCGATGCGGTGGCCCCACAGGACTGGGCAGCGCTTGCCCGCATCGACGCGAAAGACTTGCGCACGCATCTAGCGGCGCGCCGGAACGATGGCATCGGCAATGTGTCCGCCGCGCGTGAACTGTCCGCGCTCAAGGCGTTTCTTACGTTCGCGCGGGAAAAGTCCGGCATCGCGCAGGCCCTGCCGCCCCGGCTCAAGGGGCCGCGCGTGAAGAAAGGCCTGCCGCGCCCTGTCACCCCGGACGAGGCGGTGAACCTGGCCGCGATGGTGGAGGAGGACGCATCCCGCCCCTGGATCGGCGCGCGCGACCGGGCGGTGCTGCTGCTGCTGTACGGTGCCGGCCTGCGCATTGCCGAAGCGCTCTCGCTTTCCGGCGCGGTGCTGCCGCTGGGCGAGACGCTGGTAGTGACCGGCAAGGGCGGTAAGCAGCGGATGGTGCCGCTGCTGCCGATCGTACGCGATGGTATTGCTGATTATCTGGCGAAGTGCCCTTGGCCGATGGAACGCGATAAGGCGCTGTTTCGCGGGGCCAAGGGCGGCGCGCTGGCGCAAGGCGTGGTGCAAAAGGCGGTGGCGCGGGCGCGTGTCGTGCTCGGCCTGCCCGCCACGGCGACCCCGCATGCGCTGCGCCACAGCTTTGCCACGCACCTGCTTGGGGCCGGCGCGGACTTGCGATCCTTGCAGGAACTGCTCGGCCATGCCTCCCTCAGCTCCACCCAGATCTATACCCGCGTGGATGCCGCGACGATGCTGGACGTCTATCGCAACGCCCACCCGCGCGAACGCGGGGCGGACAAGACTGCCGGCAACAGGCCTAACGGGGCCGACGCTTCCAGTTGACCACGCGCCACACGTAGAACACCACCGTGATGGCGGCGACCGCGAGCGTCGCATAGCCCAGCCATTGCTCTGCCTGGGAAAGCGTGTGGCCCAGCCACTGCCCGCCCAGGATCAGCAGCACGTTCCATATCGCCGCGCCTGCTGCGGTGAACAGCAGGAACCGCATATGGCTCATGTGCGCAAGACCCGCCGGAATCGAGATGACGGTGCGGAACATCGGCATGAACCGCATCAAAAACACCACCCAGTGTCCATGACGGCGCAGGAAATGGCCGGCTTTTTCCACATCGTGCCATTCCAGCGTCAGCCACCGGCCCCACCGCTCGATAACCGGGCGCAACCGTTCGTAGCCCAGCCGGTCGGCGATCAGGAACAGCACGTAGTTTCCTAGCGTCGCGCCCAGCGTGCCCCAACCCAGCAGTGGCCAGAACTGCATGTCGCCACGCGCCACGGCAATGCCGCCAAGCCCCATGATCAGTTCGGACGGGATTGGCGGAATGATGTTTTCCAGCGCCATGAGCAGCATGATGCCCATGTATCCGCCCTGCCGGATAACCTCGTAGACCCACTCAGACACGAGTTGGCCCCGCGCTTACATCGCCGCGTGGCGCGCCCCGATCGCATCCCAGATCCGCGCGCCCGTGTCCGTGCCGTTGAAGCGGTCTATCGCCACGATCCCGGTGGGCGACGTCACGTTGATTTCGGTCAGCCATTTTCCGCCAATCACATCGATGCCAACGAAAACCAGACCGCGCGCTTTGAGTTCCGTGCCAAGCGCTGCGCAGATTTCCTCTTCGGTCGAAGTGAGTTCGCTGGCCTCTGCCGAGCCGCCCACGGCAAGGTTCGAGCGGAATTCGCCCGCGCCGGGCTTGCGGTTGATCGCACCGGCAAATTCGCCGTCCACCAGCACGATCCGCTTGTCGCCGTCCGCAACGTCCGGAAGGAACGGCTGGACCATGAACGGCTCCACCCAGGCATTCTCGAACATTTCGATCAGTGCGCCCAGGTTCGATCCGTCCGCCGGGACACGGAAAACCGCCTTGCCGCCATTGCCGTGCAGCGGCTTGATGACCAGATCGCCGGGGTGACGCTGGTTGAACGCCTTCACGTCCTCGATCCGGCGAGCGATGAAGGTGGGCGGCATGAACCGGGCGTAATCGAGCACGAACACCTTTTCGGGCGCGTTGCGCACCGAGGCGGGATCGTTGACCACTAGCGTGCGCCCGGCCAGCCGCTCCAGCAGGTGCGTGGCGGTGATGTAGCCAAGGTCAAACGGCGGATCCTGACGCATCAGCACCACGTCCACATCGTCCACCAGATCAATCAGGCGATACTCGCCGCGCGTGAAATGCGCGCCTTCAACGCGCTGGACCGTGATCGGCGCGCCCCAGCAGGTCAGCCGGCCATTGGCGCCGTGCGCGGTATCGTAAGCCAGCGTGCGCACGTCGTAATGAAACAGCGTGTGCCCGCGTGCCTGCGCCGCCAGCATCAGGGCGAAGCTGGAATCACCGGCGATCTTGATCGTTTCGAGCGGGTCCATCTGGACGGCAACGCGAAGGGACATGGCAGAGCGAACCTTTTGGTGGACAGACGTTCGCGGCGGCGATGGACCGCGCTCCCCCGCCGGTCAAGCGCCCGGTTGCCACGCGTTGACGATCCGGCGCGGCCAGCAGCGCGGCGCCATGAGCATCACGTCGATCCGCTGGTCGTCGCCGGCGCGCACGAAACGCGGTGCGATCAGGTGCGCCGCGTCCGCCACCCGCCGAAGCCGGCGCGCGTCGATCGCGGTGGCCAGTTCCGCCCGCGAAGCGCGCCATTTCACTTCGACGAAACACACGATCCGCCCGCGCCGCACCACCAGATCCACCTCGCCGCGCCGGGTCTTCACCCGCCGGCCCAGCACGCGCCAGCCCGACAGCCACAGATAGACGGCAGCCGTCGTCTCGGCACGCCGTCCGCGCTTTTCGGCCCTGAGGCGCGTGTTCACTTGAGCTCCATCGCACGGGCATACAGCGTCTTGCGGTCCAGCCCGGTGGCCTTGGCCACGGCGGCGGCTGCCTGCGATGGCTTGGCATCTGCAAGCGCCGCACGCAGCAGGGCGTCCACATCGAAGTCGCTCGGCGCCGCCTCCTCTCCCGGCGGAGCGATCAGCAGCACGATCTCGCCCTTGGGGGGATGCGCCGCATAATGCGCGGCCAGTGCGCCGGGCGTGCCGGTGCGGCATTCCTCGAACTTTTTGGTCAGCTCACGCGCCACCGCCACCTCGCGGCCGGGCAGCACTGCTTCGATGGCGGCCAGCGCGGCATCGAGGCGCGGCGCGGTTTCGTAAAACACCAGCGTGGCGGGCACCTGGCCCAAGGCGGTCAGCGTATCTTCGCGCGCCTTGGCCTTGTTGGGCAGGAAGCCGGCGAACAGGAACCGGTCATTAGGCAAGCCAGACAATGTCATCCCCACTACCGCCGCATTGGGGCCCGGCAGGCTGGTCACCGCGATGCCGCGTTCGCGCGCCGTGCGCACCAGCCGGTAGCCCGGGTCGGAGATCAACGGTGTGCCGGCATCGCTGACCAGCGCCACCGGTTCGTCCATCATCAGCGCCAGCAGCCGCTCTCGATCGCCCTCTCCGGCATGATCGTCATAGCGGATCAGCCGCTGCTTGATGCCGAGGTGATGCAGCAGCTTGCCGGTGACTCGCGTATCCTCGCACGCCACCGCGCTGACCATGCGCAATGTCTCCACCGAACGCAGCGTAATGTCGCCCAGGTTGCCAATCGGGGTTGCGACTATGTAAAGGCCTGGGGAAAGGGTGTTATCCATCACCCCACTCATGCCCATGCACCAAGGGAGCGGCAAGCTATGTTCGACAAGAGCCTGAACAGGCGCAATCTTCTCGTCGCCGCCACGATGGCCGTGCTGGCCGGCTGTACCGTGGTGCCCAAAGGCCCCTCCACGACGACCGCGCCGCCACCCCCGCCGCGCACCGTGCCCCGGCCCAGCGACATTCCGGTCGATACCGAGCGGCACCGCGTGGCCCTCCTCGTGCCGCTGACCGGCCCGAACGCCGGCGTCGGCCAGGCGCTGGCGAACGCGGCGAACATGGCGCTGATGGATACCAATGCCAAGAACCTGCGCGTTACCACCTACGATACCTCCGCCGGCGCCGAAGAAGCCGCACGCCGCGCCGTGGCAGACGGCAACCAGCTGATTCTCGGCCCGCTGCTGGCGGATGATATTCCGGCCGTATCGGCGATCGCCAAGGCCTCGCGCATCCCGGTCATCTCGTTCTCGAACGACGAGGAGGCAGCAAGCCGCGACGTGTTCATCATGGGCAACCTGCCCGGCCAGTCAGTCTCGCGCACCGTGCAGTACGCGCGTGGGCAAGGCATCTCGACGTTTGCCGCGCTTATCCCGCGCGGCGATTATGGCGACCGCACCAGCGCCGCGCTGCTTTCCGCCGTGCGCGCCAGCGGCGGCACGGTCGTGGCGGTGGAGCCGTATGAGCGCAGCGGGCCGTCGATTTCATCCGCCGCGCTGCGGATGAAGTCCAAGGGCGGGTTCGATGCTCTGCTGATCGCGGATAGCGGCAGCCTGTCAGGGCGTGCCGCCACCGCCTTCAAGGGCACCGGCAAAGCCGCCGCCGCCAATCCCGTGCGCCTGCTGGGCACGGAATTGTGGAGCGGCGAGCGGGATGTCACCGCCTCGCCCGCGCTGACCGGCGCATGGTATTCCACCGTATCCGACCAGCGGTTCGGGCAGTTTTCCAAAAGCTATCGCGCACGTTTTGGCGGCCAGCCGTTCCGTATCGCCACCCTGGGGTATGACGCGGTGCTGCTGACCTTGCGCGTGGCGCGCGAATGGAAGCCGGGCACCCGCTTCCCCGCCGACACGCTGCGCGATACCAAGGCATTCCCCGGCGGCTTCCTGGGCGTGGACGGGGCGTTCCGCTTCACCAAGGGTGGTCTGGTGGAACGCGCGCTGGAAGTGCGCGAAGTGGGCACCGGCACCGTGCGGGTCATCAGCCCGGCCCCGGCCAAGTTTGGAGACTGACGCACCCGCCCCTGCGGCAGCTTTGCGGATAAACGCCACACCGGCGCTTGCCGGGGCGAATCCGCGCGTCCTATAGTCGTGCCCATGTCAGACGACCTCTTCGACAAGCTACCCACTGCCGCCGGCGAAGCCTATGATGGTTCCGCGATCGAGGTTCTCGAAGGCCTTGAGCCGGTGCGCCGTCGCCCCGGCATGTACATCGGCGGCACGGACGAGCGCGCACTGCATCATCTGGCCGCCGAAGTATTAGACAACGCGATGGACGAGGCCGTCGCCGGGTTCGCCAACCGTATCGAAGTTACCTTGGACGATGAGCCCGGCACCCCAGGCCGCCTCACCATCACGGACAACGGGCGTGGCATTCCGGTTGACGAGCATCCCAAGTTCCCCGGCAAGTCCGCGCTGGAAGTGATCCTGTCCACCCTGCACTCGGGCGGAAAGTTTTCGGGCAAGGCCTATGCCACGTCAGGCGGCCTGCACGGCGTCGGCATCTCCGTGGTTAACGCGCTATCCGTCAAGACCCGCGTCGAAGTGGCCCGCAACAAGGAACTGTACGCGCAGGAGTTTTCGCGCGGGGTGACGCTGGGCCCGATCCAGCGGGTGGGCGCAGCGCCCAACCGGCGCGGCACGGCGGTAACCTTCACGCCCGACGTCGAAATTTTCGGCGACCAGAAGTTCAAGCCTGCCCGCCTGTTCAAACTCGTTCGGTCAAAGGCCTACTTGTTCGCCGGCGTGGAAATCCGCTGGAAATGCGCGCCCGCGCTGGCGGTTGACGGGGTGCCGGCAGAAGCGACGTTCCAGTTCCCCGGCGGCCTTGCCGATCATTTGGCCGAGCAGATCGGCGGGCGCGAATGCGTGACCACGCAGGCCTTCGCCGGCTCGCAAGATTTTCCCAAGGGCGATGACGGGTCCGATCAGGGCCGCGTGGAATGGGCGATCGCGTGGCCGCTCTATTCCGATGGCGCGTATTCCTGGTACTGCAACACCATTCCCACGCCCGATGGCGGCACCCACGAACAGGGCCTGCGCGCCGCCCTCACCCGCGGCATCCGCGCGTTTGCCGATCTGGTGGGGCAGGCCAAGAAGGCCAAGGACATCACGCCGGACGATGTGGTGACCGGCAGCGAGGTCATGCTGTCCGTCTTCATTCGCGACCCCCAATTCCAGAGCCAGACCAAGGACCGCCTCACTAGCCCGGAAGCCGCACGCATGGTGGAAGCGGCGGTGCGCGATCATTTCGACCATTTCCTCACCGACAACCTCGATCGCGGCAAGGCACTGCTCGGCGCGGTGATGGAGCGCATGGACGATCGCCTGCGCCGCAAGGCGGAGCGCGAAGTCAAGCGCAAGACCGCCACCAATGCGCGTAAGCTGCGCCTGCCGGGCAAGCTCACCGATTGCTCGGGCGAAGGCAGCGGCGAAACCGAGCTGTTCATCGTCGAGGGCGATTCGGCCGGCGGCTCGGCCAAGCAGGCGCGGGACCGCAAGACGCAGGCGATCCTGCCGATCCGCGGCAAGATCCTCAACGTCGCCAGTGCCACGGCGGACAAGATCCGCGCCAATTCGGAAATCGCCGACCTTGGTCTGGCGCTGGGCTGCGGCATTCGCAAGGACTGCAACGCCGACAACCTGCGCTATGATCGCGTGGTCATCATGACCGATGCCGATGTCGACGGGGCGCACATCGCCACGCTGCTGATGACATTCTTCTTCCAGGAAATGCCGGACATCGTGCGGCGCGGCCACTTGTACCTCGCCCAGCCGCCTCTTTACCGCCTCGTGTCGGGCGCAACCTCGGCCTACGCGCGCGACGATGCGCACCGCGCGGAACTGGAAGCGACCAAGTTCAAGGGCAAGAAAGTGGAAGTGGGCCGGTTCAAGGGCCTTGGCGAAATGAACCCGCAGCAGCTTCGCGAAACCACGATGAGCCCGGCCACCCGCTCGCTGATCCGCATTACCCTGCCGCAGGAAAGCGAAGGCCGGTATGCCGTCAAGGAACTGGTGGATCGCCTCATGGGCCGCAATCCCGAGCATCGCTTCCACTTCATCCAGAACCGCGCCGCCGACATCGATCCGGAGCTGATCGACGCCTGACACAAGGATTCCTGCATGCGGATCGCGCGGATACTGGTTCGCTGTTGCCTTGCGCTGGGCATCGGGCTTGGTGTGATTACCCCACTGCACGCACAGGACGATACTGACGCGCTGCTCAAGGCACGGCTGACGCAAGTTATCGCGGTGATGCAGGGCAAGGGCGATCCTGCCGCCACCTTCGACGCACGCTTTCTGCATGAGGTGCCTCCCGCGAAACTGCGCGCTTTGGCAGCGCAGCTTGCTGCCAGCGGCGGACCGGTGCAGGACTTCACCGATTTTCAGCGCGCGCAGCAGGCGTCCGCCACCTTCACTCTGCGCTTCGCCCGCGCCAGCGCTCCGGGACGCATCGAACTCGGCCCAACCCCGCCTCACTTGGTCTCAGGCTTCCGGCTGTTCGACCTCACTCAGGACGCTGACAGCATAGCGGCGATCGATGCTGATTTTGCCGCGCTGCCCTGCAAGGCCGGCTACGGTGTGTACCGGCTGGGCGAAGGCCGCCCCATCCTCTTGCGCGGCCGCGACCAGACCGCCGTCTTCGCGATCGGCTCCACCTTCAAGCTCTATGTACTGGCAGCGCTCACCCGGCAGATCAGGGACGGCACCCGGCACTGGAGCGATGTGGTCCCGGTCACCGGCAAGTCGTTCTCCGGCGGCACCATCCATACGCTTCCGGAAGGCTCACCAGTCACGCTCCACACCCTGGCCAGCCTGATGATCGCGATCAGCGACAATACCGCCACCGATATTCTCGTACGCCTCGTCGGCCAGGATGCGCTGGCACGCGAGGTGAAGCTTGCCGGCCACGCAACGCCGGATCGTATGCGCCCGATACTCACCACCGCGCAGTTGTTCGCCTTGAAGCGCGCAGGCCCGCCCTTGACCGCGCGCTATGCCGCCGCTGACCCGGCCGAACGCGAACGCCTGCTTGCCGCGCTGGACCTTGCGCCCATCGCCACGGCTGACCCGGTGGAGGTCTTCGGCCACGGTCCGGTCGCGATCGACACGATCGAATGGTTCGCCTCGCCCGCCGACCTTGCCGGGGCGATGGACGATTTGCGCGGCTTTGCCAGCCCGGAAGCCCTGGCGATCCTTGCGATGAACCCCGCGATGGACGAGCCGACCGCCCGGCGCTGGGCCTTTGTCGGCTACAAGGGCGGGTCGGAAGACGGCGTGATGAGCATGACGTGGCTCCTGCGCACCCATGCGGGCACGTGGTTCGCCGTGTCCGGCAGCTGGAACAACCCCGCCGCCGCCCTCGACGAACCCCGCTTCGCCGCCCTCATGCGCCGTTTGGCGAAAGTGGCGGTAACGCCATAACCCGCCGCCAGATCACCGCGAACAGCAGGGCCAACACCAGCGGCATGATCGGGAGGTCGGCCTTCATCGCGAGCGGGCGGGCAAAGGCGGGTGCGGCGAAGGCGAGGAGGATCGCCATCTTCTCCCACGGCGCGAAGCCGTAGCGGAGGCCTTGTCCGGTCAGCCACAGTAGCGGAAACGCCAGGATCACGAGGTCGTAATCGAGCACGAAAGGCGTTGCCAGCGGCGTTGCCGCCAGCATTGCGGCGGCCATTCCAAGCGTCCATCCTCGCCGCCGCGCCGCCAGTATCAGGAGGGCGGCTGCAGCCAGCGCCACAATGGCCTGAAAAACGTACGCAACGGAGATGCCCGCGCCCAGCAGCCTGGCTGCCGCGAACGGACTGACCATCTTGGCATATCCCACCGCACCGGACGCCATGGCCTGCTGCGCACGCGCACTGGCGTCCAGCCAGTCCGCCCATGTGCCGGGCCCGAACCATGCTGCGGAGACGAGTCCCAGCGCGAACGCCGACAAGGCGGCAGCGGCAATCGTCTTCCACTCACCGGTGACGAGCAGCACCAGCGGCAGCAGCAGGCCCATCTGCGGCTTTATCGTGGCGAGGCCGAGCAGCAACCCTGCCAGCACGGGCCGGCTGCGGACCAGTGCACTGCCCAGTCCCAGCAGGCCGGCCACGAGGAACGCGGTTTGCCCATGAGTGATGACGATCGGGACTGCCGGAAACGCGGCGAACAGCAGCCCTCGCGGAACCCCGGGCCGGGCCTCTCGCCACCACGCGCTGACGGCACCATAATACACCGCGCCGGTCACAAGCAGCCACGCGGCCAGCGCCGGGAAATACGGCAGCGCGCCTAATGGCCAGCACAGCGGCAGGAACGATGGCGGATAGAAGAATGCGGTGTAGCCGGTATCCGAAGCGAAGTAGGCCCGCTGGCTGGAGATGTGCGCGGCCGCGTCATACGGGTTGCCACCGTGATGGAGCATCCGCCCGCTCGTCCAGAAGCTGATGAAATCGCTGCCCAGCAGGAAGCCGTTGCTATCCACGCCTCCACGCGAAGTTGCGACCAGCACCACCAGCATGGCCACGTTGAGCGCCGCGAAAAGGCGCAGGTATCCGCCGGCGCGCGCCGCGCCAAGCCAGTCCATCTCTCGCGCGAATGCGACCCCCATCACTGATCGTGTGCCTGCTGGCGTGCACCTTGTCCATCATCGTGCGCCGGCCATGAACCCGATGTTGCGTTGCACCTGCGCTCCGCATAGGGTTAACCGACTGATTAAACGAGCAGGACGAACCGATGCAGCGTTTCGAAGGCACTCAGGACTATGTGGCGACCGACGACCTCAAGGTGGCCGTCAACGCCGCCGTGCTGCTGCGCCGCCCGCTGCTGGTGAAAGGAGAGCCCGGCACCGGCAAGACCGTGCTGGCCGAACAGATCGCCGCCGCGCTGGGCGCCCCGCTCATCACCTGGAACGTCAAGTCCACCACCAAGGCGCAGCAGGGCCTGTATGAATACGATGCTGTGGCGCGCCTGCGCGATGGCCAGTTGGGCGATGCGCGCGTGCATGACATCGGCAACTACATCCGCAAGGGGAAGCTGTGGGAAGCCTTCACCGCGCCCAAACTGCCGGTGCTGCTGATTGACGAGATCGACAAGGCCGACATCGAGTTTCCCAACGACCTGCTCACCGAACTCGATCGCATGGCGTTCGACGTTTACGAAACCGGAGAGCATGTCGCGGCGGTGGAACGCCCGGTAGTGGTCATCACCTCGAACAACGAGAAGGACCTGCCCGACGCGTTCCTGCGCCGCTGTTTCTTCCATTACATCAAGTTCCCTGATCGCGAGACGATGGAGGCGATCATCGCGGTCCATTATCCCGACATCCAGAAAACTCTGGTGCGCAAGGCGATGGAGATTTTCTACGAATTGCGCGAAGTGCCGGGCCTCAAGAAAAAGCCTTCCACCAGCGAACTGCTGGACTGGCTCAAGCTGCTGATGAACGAGGATATGCCGCTCGACGTGCTGCAGAACCGAGACGTCACCAAGGCGATCCCCCCTCTACACGGCGCACTGCTCAAGAACGAACAGGACGTGATGATGTTCGAGCGGCTGGCCTTCATGGCCCGGCGGGGCTCCTGATGGGCGCGCCCTATTACGGTCGCTGCAATTGCGGTGCGGTCACCATCACGATCGACGCGGAGCCGGTCGCCACGCGCCAGTGCTGGTGTCGCCAGTGCCAGCGCACCGCTGCCGGCGGCCCCACCAACAACGCCATCTTCCCGCTCGATGCGATCACGATCACGGGCGCGCGGGCCGAGTGCGCTTACGTCGCTGCGAGCGGCAACACTCTCACTCACGAGTTCTGTCCCGGCTGCGGGGTGCCCGTGCTGGGCCGCTCCGATGCGCGCCTGCATTTGCGCACCGTCCGCATGGGCCTGCTGAACGAAGGCCACGGCCTTGCCCCCACAATGGCGATCTGGACCGACGAAGCCCCAACCTGGGCCGCGATCGACCCCGCTCTGGAACGCTGGCCCCAGCAGCCGCCCGCGCCCGGGGCTGCCCCTGACCCGAAACCCTGAGTGACGGATACCGTGCCACAGCAGCGGCATACGCGTTTTGCCGCCGCGCGCGCCCGGCTTGAAGGCTATACCCCGCCGCTGGGTTGGCGATCGTGGATTTACGAATTTCTGCTGTTCGGCTTCAAGCAAGCCTGGGCATGTCTGTTCGGCGCGGTCCTGCTGGCGCTGCTGCTTGGCACGCACCTGTGGTATCCTGCCTCGGCCAGCTTGGCGCGCTACGATTTTCTGACGATAGCCGCGCTGTGCATCCAGATTGCCATGCTCGCAATGCGGCTGGAGACACGGGACGAGGCGGGGGTGATCCTGACGTTCCATCTCGTCGGGACGATGATGGAGCTGTTCAAGACCTCCGTCGGCTCGTGGGAATATCCTGAGCCCGGCGTGCTGCGTGTGGGTAATGTGCCGCTGTTTTCAGGGTTCATGTATGCCGCCGTAGGCAGTTACATCGCGCGGATATGGCGGATCTTCGACTTTCGGTTTTCCCGGTATCCCGCTTTTGCCATCACGGTGGCGCTGGCGGGCGCGATCTATGCCAACTTTTTCACGCACCACTGGCTGCCCGACATCCGCATCGTGCTGTTCGCCGCGATGATCATCCTGTTTGGCCGGACCCGGATATGGTTTCGCGTCTGGCGCGACGACCGGTGGATGCCACTGCTGGTGGGATGGTTTCTGGTAGCGGTGTTCATCTGGTTCGCGGAAAATCTGGCCACGTTCGCCCGTGCCTGGATCTATCCCAGCCAGCGCACGGATTGGACGATGGTGCACCCCGGCAAGCTGGGCGCATGGTATCTGCTGATGTACATTTCTTTTGTGATGGTCTCTGCCATGCACCGTCCGTTGGCAGGTAGACACACGGCCATCGGTCGTCCGGATGGGCCACATGGTTAGCTTGCGGAGCGCGAAATGTTCCTGAACTTCATCGACGAGTTGCGGGCGGCGGGTATTCCCGCCTCGCTCAAGGAGCATCTCGTCCTGCTCGAAGCACTGGACAAGGGCGTGATCGAGCAGACGCCCGAGGCGTTCTATTACCTGAGCCGTGCGACCTTCGTGAAGGACGAAGGCTTGCTCGATCGGTTCGATCAGGTGTTCCACAAAGTTTTTGACGGGGTGCTGACGGACTATGGCCAGCAGCCTGTGGAAATTCCCGAAGATTGGCTGAAGGCCTTGGCCGAGCGCTATTTTTCGCCGGAAGAGATGGAGGCGGTCAAGGCGCTGGGCACTTGGGACGAGATCATGGAGACGCTCAAGAAGCGGCTTGAGGAGCAGCAGGGGCGGCACCAGGGCGGCAGCAAATGGGTGGGCACCGGCGGCACCTCGCCATTCGGGCATTCGGGTTATAACCCGGAAGGCGTGCGGATCGGCGGCGAGAGCCGGCACAAGAGCGCTGTCAAAGTATGGGAAAAGCGCGAGTTCGCCAATCTCGATAGCAGCCGCGAGCTTGGCACCCGCAACATCAAGGTGGCGCTGCGCCGCTTGCGCCGTTTCGCGCGCGAGGGCGCTGCGGACGAGCTTGACCTGGACGCCACCATATCAGGCACCGCGCGGCAGGGCTGGCTGGACGTGGTGATGCGCCCGGAACGGCACAATGCCGTGAAGGTGCTGCTGTTCCTGGACGTTGGCGGATCGATGGACCCGTTCGTGACGCTGGTGGAGGAACTGTTCAGCGCGGCCACTGCCGAGTTCAAGAACCTGGAGTTCTTCTATTTTCACAACTGCCTGTACGAAGGCGTGTGGCAGGACAACACGCGGCGCTGGTCGCAGCGCACGCCCACGTGGGACGTGCTGCACAAGTACGGCCATGACTACAAGGTGATCTTCGTGGGCGATGCGGCGATGAGCCCTTACGAGATCAGCCATCCCGGCGGATCGGTGGAGCATATGAACGAGGAAGCCGGCGCCGTGTGGTTGCAGCGCGTGGTGCAGACGTACCCGGCTACCGTGTGGCTCAACCCGTCAGCCGAACGGCACTGGAGCTATACAAGCTCCGTACGGATAATCCGCGAGATCATGGGCGGCGCAATGTATTCGCTGACACTTGACGGGCTGGACGCTGCGATGCGCGAGCTTACCCGCAAGAAGGGGTGACGCCCGCAGCGCCGTCGTCTGGTCAATACAGGAGCAGGTCCGCCACTTCGTCTCGCCAAGCCGCTTCGTCCCGGTTTGCGAGTGCGTCAAGATCGCCCGGCTGCGCGGAGGGATAGTCCACCCATTCGCGCAAGGCAGGGCCACCGTTGATGACGTCGATCGCAAGACGGTCGAATTCGTACTCGTAAGGAAAATCGCGCCACAGCGGATAGTCCGGGTACAACTGCCGGATCGCCTTGAACGCCAGCGCCTGTAACCGCCATGGGCGGAACCGCGCGTGGTCGTAGAACGCGCCCTCGGCGTGGATCATCAGGCCATTGCACAAGTTGCCGGCGTGTTTGTGGAAGGTCGGCTCGAACCAGCATTCGCGCATCGCGCATCCCGCCAGCCATTCGGGCGCAAAGGCCTGCATTCTGGCCAGCACCGCGCGTGCATCAATGTCCGGCGCGCCGAACAGCACTTCCAGAGGACGCGTGGTGCCGCGCCCTTCGGACAGCGTAGTGCCTTCCAGCATCACCGTGCCGGCATAAGCGCGGGCCATGTTGAGGTTGGCCGCGTTCGGGCTGGGGTTGATCCAGATGCGGCTGCCTGGCCACCCGAAGCCTGGACCGTTATCCGGCTGCCAGCCTTCCATTGCGATCACGCGGTAATCGACGTCGAGCCCAAAGCGGCGGATGAACCAGTGCCCCATCTCGCCCATCGTCAGCCCGTGCCGCATCGGCATCGGACCGGCGCCAACGAAGCTTTCCTGCCCCGCCAGCAGCGTCGTGCCCTCAACAGGACGGCCCGCCGGGTTGGGCCGGTCCAGCACCCATACGGTCTTGCCGCGCGCCGCCGCCTCTTCCAGCAGATACAGTAGCGTGGTGACGAAGGTGTAGATGCGGCAGCCCAGGTCCTGCAGGTCGAACAGGAACACATCGGCGCTGTCCATCATCGCCGGGGTGGGCCGGCGCACTTCGCCGTACAGGCTGTAGATCGGGATGCCGTACACGGAATCGCGGGTATCGGCGGTCTCAACCATGTTGTCCTGCTTGTCCCCCTTCAGCCCGTGCTGGGGGCCAAAGGCGCTGGTGATGTTCACCCCTACGCCGATCAGCGCGTCCAGCGAATGGACCAGCCCCTCGGTGATCGAGGCGGGATGCGCGATCAGGGCCACGCGCCGGTCTGCCAAAGGTGCGCGCACGTCAGGGTCCGCCAGCAGGCGATCGATACCGAATTTCATGCGCCGCTGGGTGCCGCAACCGCCAGCGTGAAGCAAGCCGGATCGTGGAAATCGGGCGCGTCGGCACGATGGGCAAGCGCCCAATAGCTTTTGTGGCCGCCCGTCTCCTCGATCACTGCGGCAAGCCCGCAGCGCCAGGGCGGCGCGGGCAAACCGGCAGCAGGGATGGCCGCATCGAAGATCGCCAGGTCGGTGCCCAGCCGCATGGTGCAGTCCGGCTCGCGCGGCGTCGCGCGCTCGGCCATGCCTTCGCGCCTTGCGGCAAAATCGTACACGTTCCAGCGTTCGGACGCGGACAGGTTGATCTCGCAATAGCCGGGCTCGCCGTCGCGCTTCAGAAACGCCTCGAAGCAGGTGGTCTGCCACAAGCCGTCCGCGCGCCCTTTCCCGGCAAAGGCGGGCACGATCAGCTTGCCCGCGCCCAGAACCCGCCAGCGCACCCGCAGCCAGGTGACATCGAAACCGATGATACGCGCTTCGACGCTGCGCACGGCAAGCGGCGGATGTGCGGGATGAAAGACAAGTTGTGACATAGGCCCCATGCCTAGGCGGCACCGCTGATGGCTGGCAATGGCCTTTTGCCGAGCCGCTTTTTTTCGCGGACCGTGCGTGCTAGGCGCGCCCATCCATTCCAGACGAAGCGATATTGTGATGACTTACACGTCCGCCCTGCTCCGCCTGCTCGACGAGCGCGGCTACATCCACCAGCTGACCGACGCGCAAGGCCTCGACGCGATGGCGGAGCGGCAGGTGGTGCCGGGGTATATCGGCTTCGATCCCACCGCACCGTCGCTGCACGTGGGACACCTGGTGTCGATCATGATGCTGCGCCAGTTGCAGCGCGCCGGTCACAAGCCGATCGTGCTGATGGGCGGGGGCACCGGCAAGATCGGCGATCCCAGCTTCAAGGACGAGGCGCGCAAGCTGCTGACGCAAGATACCATCGCCCAGAACGTCGCCTCCATTCGCAGCGTGTTCGAACGGTTTCTGACGTTCGGCGATGGCCCCAGTGATGCGATCATGGTGGATAATGCCGACTGGCTGGATAAGCTGGAATATATCCCGTTCCTGCGCGATATCGGCCAGCACTTTTCGATCAACCGGATGCTCAGCTTCGATAGCGTGAAGCTGCGTCTGGACCGCGAACAGTCATTGAGCTTCCTCGAATTCAACTACATGATCCTGCAGGCCTACGATTTTCTGGAACTGTCGCGTCAGGCCAAGTGCCGGCTGCAGATGGGTGGGTCAGACCAGTGGGGCAACATCGTCAACGGCGTGGAACTGGCCCGCCGGGTGGATGGCACGCAGGTTTTCGGGCTGACGACGCCGCTGCTTACCAACGCAGATGGCTCGAAAATGGGCAAGACGGTGGGCGGCGCGGTCTGGTTGAACGAGGATCAGCTGGCCCACTTCGACTACTGGCAGTTCTGGCGCAACACCGACGACCGTGATGTTGGCCGCCGTCTACGCCTGTTCACCGACCTGCCGCTGGATGAAATCGCCCGCCTCGAATCCTTGCAGGGTAGCGAAGTCAACGCCGCCAAGATCGTGCTGGCCAACGAAGCGACCCGGTTGTGCCGGGGCGAGGATGCGGCACGCGCCGCCGAAGCGACCGCGCAGGCCACCTTCGCGGGCGGCGGTGTGGGCGAGGATCTGCCTTCGATCGAGGTGCATGCAGAAGGTATCCGCCTCGGCGCGGCCTGCACCGCGCTCGGTTTCGTTGCCTCCAACGGCGAGGCCAAGCGCAAGATCGCCGAAGGCGCGGTGCGCGTTGACGACGCGGTTATGGACGATCCCGCGCTGCTGCTGATTGTGCCCGCTGGCGAAAGCCGCAAGCTGAGCGTAGGCAAGAAGAAGCACGGCGTCCTGCGCGGCGTATGATGCGACGAACGGCCCGCCAGGCGCGAACAGCCGCGCGGTCGTTTACGGTTTGTTTGCCAATCTCCCCTACCCTTGCGCCACGGTCAAATAGCAGAGGGTATGGAGATGAGTGCAGGGGCGCAGCTCACTGTTACTGACAAGCGGCGCGCCGCGCGTCATCCGGTCGATTACACGGTAATTGCCGAGCATCGCCAGCTTGGCGAGCTGTCGCTGCACATCGTAAACATCTCTGCACAAGGGTTTATGTCGCAGGGCGACTTGTCGCTTGAGCGTGGCGAGCGGATCGTCATGCGCTTTCCGGTGATCGGCCGGATCGAAGCGCACATGATCTGGCTGCACGAAGGGCGCGCCGGCTTCCAGTTCGAGCGAATCATTCGCATCGACGACTTCCTCAAGCTGGTAGATACCCTGCAGCCCAACCCGCGGTTGCGCCCCCGACGCTGACATCTTTGCAACAGCGCCAGCCAATCATGCTGCATCGCGAAAAAATATCTTTGATATAATATATCATCACAGTTACGGGGTCTGCATGAACGCACGCACCTCCCGGTCCGCCCTGCTGGCATGCGCCAGCCTCGTCGCCACTTTTGCTGCCGGGGCCACTCCCGCACTAGCGCAAAGCACGACAGCCTCAGCCCTCCCGCCTGCGCCGACCGCCGCCAAATCGACCCATGCGCAGGAAAGCGGGCCGGAGATCATCGTGACCGGGCGTGTCATTTCCGGCAACGCGGATCCAATTTCCGCGCCCGTGGTGCTGACCGGCGATGCCCTTACCCGTGACCTCAAGCCGCAGATCGGCGATATGCTCAAAAGCCTGCCTGGCGTCAGCACCACCGGATTCGCACCCGGCGTATCGCGCCCGATTCTGCGCGGCTTCGACGGGCCGCGCGTGCAGGTGTTGATCGACGGCCTCGGCTCGCTCGACGCCTCTTCGGTTTCAGCCGACCATGCTGTCTCGATCGATACGCTGAACGTCGATCGCATCGAAGTGCTGCACGGCCCGCGCGTGCTGCTGTACGCCAGCGATCCGGCGGGCGGCGCGGTCAACGCGTATGACAAGCGTATCCCGCGCACCGTGCCGGACAAGGCGTTCACCGTGGATGCGCTGGGCTCCTACGGCACCGCTGCCAATCAGGTGACCGGCGGAGTAGCTGCCAACGTCAAGCTGGCCGATCGCTGGGTCGCCCATGTCGATGGATCGTATTTCCATTCCGACAACCTGCATGTGGGCGGCTACGTCCTCTCTCCGCAACTGCGGGCGCAGACGCTGACTGCTGCCGATTTGCTGGCTGCGGACGGGGACGCCGATGGCGCGCAGAGCCTGACCGCTCAGGCCAACCGCCGTGGCACCATCGCCAACAGCGGCACCAAGGGATGGACCGTGGGCGGCGGCCTGGCCTTCATCGATTCGGGCGGCGACATCGGCATTTCGGTGGCGCGCATGTCCACCGATTATGGCATTCCCCCGCGCCCGTCCGTCGATCTGGACAATACCTCGATCGCCTTGCGCCAGACGCGAATTGACCTGCGCGCCGGCCTCAACCTGGACGGGTTCCTGAAGCGGCTGGAACTGCGCGGCGCGTATGGCGACTACACGCACTCCGAAATAGAAGGCGGGCAGACCGGCACCCGGTTCGACAGCAAGGCACTCTCGGTGCGGCTGCAGGCGGACCAGGCCCGTCGCGGGATCTGGAGCGGGTCTACCGGCGTGCAGTATTCCGATGCCTCGATGGACATCAGCGGCGATGAGAAGCTGCTGCCCGATAGCCGCACGGAACGCTTCGCCGTCTTCACCCTGCAGCAGCTGGAAGTGGGCCAGTTCGATATCGAAGGCGCGTTTCGCTATGAGCACACCGGCATCAACGCCACCCCCAACGGTGGCGCGCTGCTGACCCGGCAGAGCCGCAACTTCGACCAGTATGCCGCCGTGGCCGGTGTCGCCTGGCACCCAGTGGATACGGTGACGCTTTCGGTAAATTACCTGCACGGCGAACGCGCACCATCGTCCGAGGAACTGTTCGTCGACGGTCCGCATGACGCCACCCAGTCCTACGAAATCGGCAATCCCGGCTTCAAGGTCGAGAAGAGTGACGGTATCGAGGCGGGCCTGCGCTACAACGGCGGGGCCTTCGTGGGATCGGTCACCGCATACGGCACCAATTTCAGCAACTTCATCACCGCCATTCCCACCGGCGCAATTGCTGACGAGGTGCCGGTCTATCAATATATCCAGGCCCCTGCCCGCTTCCGCGGCGTAGAGGCGGAAGGCGCGCTGACGTTCGCGCGGCTGGAGAGCGGCGGCGCGTTCAAGGCCGATGCCGGGGTAGATTATACTCATGCCAAGCTGGTCAACATGGGGCCGGTGCCGCGCATTCCGCCCCTGCGCGTGCGCGGCGGGCTGGAATTCGATTCGTCGTCCTTCGATCTGCGCGGCGAAGTGGAATGGAATGCGAAGCAGGACCGCGTCACGGCAAATGAAAATCCCACATCGGCCTTCACCCTTGTCAACCTGAGCGCCACCTGGCGGCCGATGGGCGCGGGCAGCCCGGTGACTCTGATCCTGGCGGCGGACAATCTGCTCGACGTGTCCGGACGCCTGGCAGCCTCCGAAACGCGGGATTTCGTGCCGATCGCCGGGCGCGATGTGCGCATCACGGCGAAGATCAGCTACTGACGAGAAACGCAGGGACATATTGGCAAGTGGGGGCGGCCCTGCCATTCACCGCAGCGTGAGTCGACCCGCCCCCACTTCTCCGCTGCAGATTGCTGACTACCGCCGGTTCTGGCTGGCACGGTTCTGCGCCGTGCTGGCCACCACCGGCACGGTCGTCATCATCGGCTATCAGCTCTACGATATCGCGCGTGCGGACTACGGGATGTCGATCCCGCAGGCATCGTTTCAGCTGGGCCTGCTGGGCTTCGCGCAATTCCTGCCGGTGTTCCTGCTTACCCCGGTGGCCGGCGTGCTGGCCGACCGGATCGACCGGCGCAAAGTGGCATCAACCGCCGCTCTGCTCGACATGTGTGTTGCCTTGGGGCTCGGCCTGATCACCGCGCTGCAGATCCGCAATCTGCCGGTCCTGTATCTGTTTGCGGTGCTACACGGCACGGTGCGCGTCTTCATCAGCCCGGCGATGAGCGCGATCGCGCCCAACATCGTGCCGACCAACCTTATTCCCAGGGCGATCGCCTTCAATTCCATCGCCATGCAGGCCGGAACGATTATCGGCCCCGTTGCCTACGGGTTCATGTTCGCAGCCGATCACGCCCTGCCTTACTGGTCGTCGGCATTTTTCACCCTGGTAGGCGCGATCACCATCCGCTCCATCCGCCACATGCCGCCACCAACGGCCCATGCCACCCGACCCCATCCGTTCCGTCAGATCGCCGACGGGTTCCGGTTCGTCTGGAACGAACGCTTCCTGCTCGGGTGCATTACGCTCGATCTGTTTGCCGTGCTGCTGGGAGGTGCAACCGCGCTGCTGCCAGTATTCGCGCGCGACATCCTGCAGGTGGGGCCTGAAGGCCTTGGTCAGATGCGCGCGGCGGGAGCGGCCGGCGCGGCGATCGTCGCGCTGACGCTTTCGTTCCGCCCGCTGCAATCCAACGTCGGCGTCAAGATGCTGGCGGCCGTAGTATTTTACGGGGCAATGACCATCGGCTTTGGCCTGTCGCGCCAATTCCTGCTGTCGCTGCTGTTTCTCGCCCTGCTGGGTGCGGCGGACATGATCTCGGTGTTCATTCGCAGCTCCCTCATCCAGCTGCGCACACCGGATGACAAGCGCGGGCGTGTGTCTGCGATTTCGGGCCTGGCGATCTCGGCGTCCAACGAACTGGGGGAGTTCCAGTCCGGCTTTGCCGCCGCGCTGCTGGGCGCAACCGGAGCGGTTGTTTTCGGCGGCGGGGCCGCCATATGCATCACGCTTGCCTGGGCCTGGCTGTTTCCTGAAATACGCCGCGCCCGCACGTTTGAACCCAAATGGGAGCAAGAGACATGAAGGCCCAAAGCATCCTCGATACGATCGGCAATACGCCGCATATCCGCTTGTCGCGGCTGTTCCCCGACCACGAGGTGTGGGTGAAGGCAGAGCGGGCGAACCCCGGCGGCTCGATCAAGGACCGTATCGGCCTGGCGATGATCGAAGCCGCAGAGGCTGATGGCAGCCTGAAGCCTGGCGGCACAATAATCGAGCCGACATCGGGCAACACTGGCATCGGCCTTGCGATGGCGGCTGCGGTGAAAGGCTACCCGCTCATTCTGGTGATGCCGGAATCGATGTCGCTGGAGCGTCGCCGGCTGATGCTGGCCTACGGCGCCAAGTTCGACCTGACCGCGCGTGAAAAAGGCATGAAAGGCGCGATTGAACGGGCCAAGGAACTGATCGAGGCCACGCCCGGTTCCTGGATGCCGCAACAGTTCGACAATCCCGCCAACGTCGATGTGCACGTGCGCACCACCGCGCAGGAAATCCTGGCGGATTTTGCCGACACCCCGATCGATGTGATGATCACGGGCGTTGGCACCGGTGGCCATCTCACCGGGTGCGCAGAGGCTCTGAAAGCGCAATGGCCCGCGATGAAGGCCTATGCCGTAGAGCCCACGCTGTCGCCGGTCATCTCCGGCGGCCAGCCCGGCCCTCACCCGATCCAGGGCATCGGCGCCGGGTTCATCCCCGGCAACCTTCACACGCAGGCGATCGACGGCGCCATTCAGGTCGACCCCGCCGACGCCAAGGAATGGGCGCGCCGCAGCGCCACCGTAGAAGGCATGCTGGTGGGCATAAGCTCGGGCGCGACGCTGGCCGCGATCGCCCGCAAGCTGGAGGACCTGCCAGCCGGATCGCGCGTACTGGGGTTCAACTACGATACCGGAGAGCGTTATCTCTCGGTCCCCGATTTCCTGCCTGAGTAAGTGAGCGCTGCATGACCGTCGTACCTGAACTCGAAGTCGTTCCCTACACCCACGCCGGCGTTGACCTGACTGGCCTGCTGGCGCGCCCCGCAAGCACACCACGGGCTGCCGTCGCGCTGTTTCCGACCATCGCCAACGCCAACTCGCTGATGAAACAGCGCGCGCAGCGGCTCGCCGACGCCGGCTACCTGGTTCTGATTGTCGACTTCTACGGGGAGCCGGTGGAAAGCTTCCAGGCTTCCTTCCCGCTGGCGGAAAAGCTGCGTGCCGATAACGACTACTACCGTGCGCGCATCGCCGCCGGGATCGACGCCCTGCGCTCACACCCTGACGCGGCTGGCCTGTCCGTCTTCGCCATCGGTCACTGCATGGGCGGCCAAGCGGTGCTGGAAGCGGCGCGGGCGGGCGAAGACCTGGCCGGCATCGTCAGCTTCCACGGAACCCTTGGCACAAGCGCCCCGGCGCAGCCCGGCACCGTGCGCCCACGCATCCTGATCTGCCACGGCGATGCTGATCCGCTCGCCCCGCGCGATCAGGTGCTGGCCTTCTGGGAGGAAATGGACGCCGCTGGGGTCAACTGGCATTTCCACGCCTACGGCGGCGTCAAGCACGGCTTTACGGACCCGGATAGCGACACCAAGGGCATGGCGGCGCTCAATTACAACGCCAGCGCGGATCGCCAATCCTGGGCCGCGATGTTGTCGTTCTTCGATGAGATCCTGGGCGGCTGAGACTTCGGTCTCAGTCCTCCAACCGTTCAAGCGTATCGCCGTCCAACCGCCGATAAAAGCAGCTGCGGGCCCCGGTGTGGCAAGCCGGGCCTTCGGGCGTAACCAGCAGCTGCAGCGCGTCCTGATCGCAATCGACCCGAATTTCCTGAACGCGCAGGAAATGGCCTGAGGTTTCCCCCTTGAGCCAGAGCCGTCCACGCGAGCGGGAGTGGAAATGCGCCAGCCCCGTCTCGCGTGTTTTCGCAAGAGCCTCAGCGTCCATATACGCGACCATCAGAATCTCCTGACTGCGCGAATCGACAGCGATAGCGATCAGCAGGCCCTGGGCGTCGAAGCGCGGAAGAAACGCCGAACCAAGCTCTCGCTCCGCTGCTGTTACGTCAATCATTCATCCATCCAACGCTATTACCGCAATGATCGCCCCAATTGTTGCAGGATAACAACAGGACGTAGTCAAAATCCGTCCATCTTCGCGAAACTTCTTTTCAACGAGGCTGATTCGAGGGATTTTGGCTTTGCAGCTGGGGGGCTGCTTCTGACCTACAGGTCGCTCGCAGGCAAGTATCCGGCAACGGAAATCTGGCCTGATCACGAAAGCGCGCCACGGTTCAGGGAAGCGATTATGAGGGATCGGGTCAAGCGAAGTCCAGGGGCTCGCTGAACTGCGAAAGCAGGACCTAACAGTTTCGTCACGAGGACGCCCGGAATCTGCAGTTCCGGGCGTTTTCGTTTTTCCCGATCACGTGTGATCCAGCGCCTCGTCCAGCACGCGTGCGAAGCAGGCGATGACCACCCGCTTGGCGCCTGCGCGCCGCAGCTGCGCAACGCAGGCATTGCTGGTCGCGCCGCTGGTCAGCACGTCATCCACCAGCACCACGCTTGCGCCTTTCAACCGGCCGGCGCGGCGTGGGTTGACGCGGATCGCGCCGGACAAGGCCCGCTTGCGCGCCAGCTTGCCCAGGCCGCCCAGCGACGGCGTCGGCTTGCGGCGTTCCAGCCCGTCCACCACCAGCTGCCCGCCGCTGATCCGCACCAGTTCGCGCGCCAGTTCCGCCGCTTGGTTATAGCCCCGCTTCCACAAGCGCCAGCGATGCAGCGGCACCGGCACAAACAGCCATGTTTCGTCCACGCCGTTGAGGCGCGCGGCGATGAGGCGCGCCATCATCCCGGCCAGTGCAAGGCGGCGACCGTGCTTGAGCGCCAGCACCAGCTTGCGTGACGGCTCGTCATACAAGGTGGCAGCGGCGATCCCGGCATGGCGCGGCGGCTGCGCGAAGCACGGTGCGCAAATACCGCCGTCCGGCATCGTATCGCCGAACGGGCGGCTGCACAGCGCGCAGGCCGGGTCGCCGGGTACGGACAGCGTGCTCCAGCATTGCGGACACAGGCCGCTTTGCGAGCCGATCCCGCCGCCGCACAGCGGGCAGCGCGGCGGAAAGATCAGGTCCACCACGGGGACCAGCAGCTGTGGCACAGGCATGGCCGCAACCGTATCGGCCCGCGCGGTGACAGCAAGACGGTTGCAAGGATTTCATCGAGGCGGCAGGGGCATGGACATGGCAAGCAAAGCTCCCCCGCGCATCTTCTCCCCCGCCCGCCGCCTGGCCCTGCGCCGTCGCATGCTGGCCTTACAAAGCCGCGCCGATGCGCCGCGCTACATCATCGAAGATATGGTGGAGGACGTGCTGGAGCGCCTCTCGTTCCTGCGGTTCGAGCCGGCCCGTGCGCTGGTGATTGGTGACTATTCCGGCGCGCTTTCGCAAACCCTGCTAGCGCGCGGCGTTGCCGTGACCCAGGCCGAACCTGCGCTGGGCTTTGCGGAGGAGCAGCCGTTTCCCTTCGATGGCTTCGATCTGATCGCCAGCCTGGGCACGCTGGATACAGTGAACGATCTGCCCGGCGCGCTGGTGCACAGCCGCAAGGCGCTGGCACCAGGCGGCATGCTGATCGCCAGCTTCGCAGCCTCCGGCAGCTTGCCGACATTGCGCGATGTGATGCTGGCTGCCGATGGCGAACGCCCGGCAGCGCGGCTGCACCCGGTGGTGGACGTGCGCGCGGGGGCGCAGCTTTTGCAGCGCACGCTGTTCGCCGATCCGGTGGTGGATCACCGCCATTTGGACGTCAGCTTTCGCAGCCTGGGCCGGCTGGTGCAGGATTTGCGGGCGCAAGGCCTGTCCAACGTGCTGGCAGACCCCGGCCCGGCGCTGGGCAAGTCCGCCCTGCGCCGCGCGCAGGAGGCTTTCGCCGCTGCAGCACGCGATGGCCGCACCGTGGAGCGGTTCGAGATCCTCACCCTTTCGGGCTGGAAGCGCTGACGTTTAGCCCTCGATCCGCGAGAAGTCGGCCACGGTGTGCACCGCAGCGCGGAATCGATCCAGCAAGGCAAGGCGCGCCGCGCGCTTGGCGGGATCGGCATCGTTGACGGTCACGGTATCAAAGAACCCGTCGATCGGTGCGCGCAGCGATGCCAGCGCCGACATGGCGGCGGCAAAGTCCTCGCGCGCCACGGCTGCCGCGGCTTCGGGTTCGGCGCTGTCGAGCGCGTCAAGGAGTGCATTCTCCGCCGGCTCGGGCGTGTAGGTCAGCCCGCGTTCGGCAGCGTGGCGATCGGCCATCTTCGCCGCGATCACCACCGCGAGATCGGGATCGTCCACTTCGGACAGCGGATCTTCCTCGCCGGTCTGTGAAAGCTCCGCCTCGATACCCTGCCAGTTCTCCTTGCGCAGGATATTGGCGGCGCGCTTGTATCCGGCGAGCAGATTTGCGCCGTCCTCGGTGGCGACGAACGCCTGCAGCGCATGGACGCGGGCGAGCAGGCGGACGAGATCGTCCTCCCCGCCCAGCGCGAACACCGCGTCGATCAAGTCATGACGGACGCCTGCTTCGCGCTGCTGAACTTTGAGGCGGTCGGCGAAGAATTCCAATAACAGCGTTTCGGTAATAAGGACCTGATCGGGCAATGCCGACAGTCTCTTGTCTGACAAGGCAATAGATGAAACCTGACCAGAATTATTAAAAAACTCGTTTATTAGAAACCTCTGCTGATGCGTTCGCACTGGTGATTTTCCTGTCGTCATAAACGACAAGGCGATCTCTGATGCCGCTTTCCATATCGCAGATTTAAGTGAAATTCTTATATTGTTAGCCGTAAGAAGATTAGCGATAGCAATTGCTGCGCGTCGTAAAGCGAACGGATCTTTTGAACCTGTTGGATACTCTGCCGCGAAGTAGAACCCAATCAACGTATCCAGCTTGTCCGCCAGCGATACGGCAACTGTCAGCGGCGCAGTAGGCACATCATCGCCCTGCCCGACCGGCTTGTAGTGGTCGCGAATGGCGTCGGCCACGGCGTCGGGCAGGCCTTCGGCGTGGGCGTAGTAGCCGCCCATAAGTCCTTGTAATTCAGGAAATTCGCCGACCATTTCGGTGACGAGATCGGCCTTGCACAATTCTGCCGCCTGACGCGCCAGCGCCGGGTCGCAATTCGGCACGATGCCCTCACTCGCCAGCCATTCGGCCAGCTTCGCCACGCGTTCCACCTTGTCGGCGAGCGTGCCCAGCTTTTCGTGGAAGGTGATGCGGCCCAGCTTTTCAGCTTGAGTGGACAGCGGGGTCTTGCGGTCCTGCTCCCAGAAGAAGCGCGCGTCGGACAGGCGGGCGGCGAGCACCTTGCGGTTGCCCGCGACGATGCCCTCGCCGCCGTCCACCGCGTCGATGTTGGCGGTGCATACGAAGGCGTTGGCCAGGGCGCCGGATGCGTCCTCGCACACGAAATACTTCTGGTTCACCCGCGCGGTTAGCTGGATCACTTCGGGCGGTACTTCCAGGAATGCCTCGTCAAAACGGCCCAGCAGCGGCACCGGCCATTCGGTAAGGCCGGCGTTTTCGATCACCAGCCCCTCATCCTCCACCAGCGTCAGCCCGGCGGCGGCGGCCACGTTGCGGGCCTCGTCGCGGATCAGGTCCTGGCGTTCGACGTGATCGACGATCACGTGGCAGGCGGACAGCTTGCGGGCATAGTCATGCGCGCCGCCGATGGTGATCTCGCCGGGCGCGTGGAAGCGATGGCCGCGCGTGGCGTAGCCGGAGCGGATGCCGCCCACTTCGCACTCCACCAGATCCTCGCCGAAAATGGCGACGATGCCCGAAAGCGGGCGCACCCAGCGCAGCGATTCCGTGCTGATGGACGCCGCGCCCCAGCGCTGCGACTTGGGCCAGGGAAATGCCCGCACGATAGCCGGGATCGCGTCCGCCAGCACATCGCGCGTGGCGCGACCGGGCTTTTCGATGATCGCGAAGTACGTGGGCTTGCCCTTCACGTCGCGCACCTCAAGCTGGTCCTTGGTCAGTCCGGTCTTGCGCAAAAAGCCTTCCAGCGCCTGATCGGGTGCGCTGGTGGCCGGGCCCTTGGTTTCATCGCTCACCGCCTCAGTAGTGTCCGGCAGGCCGTTGGCGATCAGGGCCAGGCGGCGCGGGGTGGACCACACGGTGATCTGGCCCAGCGCCACGCCCGCCGCGTCCATTTCCTTGCGGAACAGCTTTTCCAGATCGGCGCGCGCACCGGCCTGCATCCGGGCCGGAATTTCTTCGCTGCGCAGTTCGAGAAGGAAGTCGGTCATACGCTCCACCCGGGGAAATTGGTTTCCCACTTGTCCTTGTTGGTATCGATCCAGGCTTGGCACGATCCCTTGGCGAGATCGCGCACGCGGGCCATGTAGCTGGCGCGTTCCTGTACCGAGATCACGCCCCGCGCCTGCAGCAGATTGAACAGGTGGCTGGCCTCGATCGCCTGATCATAGGCTGCTAAGGGCACCTTAGCGTCGATACAGCGCATGCACTCCGCCTCCGCCGCCTTGAAGCCGGCGAACAGGCTGTCGGTGTCGGCGATCTCGAAGTTGTATTTGGACTGCTGCTGTTCGTTGGCGAGGAACACGTCGCCGTAGCTGACGCCTTCGTTGTTGAACCGCAGATCGTAGACCCAGTCCACCCCCTGGATATACATCGCCAGCCGTTCCAGCCCGTACGTCAGTTCGCCCGCCACCGGCTTGCAATCGAACCCGCCCACCTGCTGGAAATAGGTGAACTGCGTTACCTCCATGCCATCGCACCATACTTCCCAGCCCAGCCCCCAGGCGCCCAGCGTAGGGCTTTCCCAGTCATCCTCGACAAAGCGGATGTCGTGCGCCAGCGGATCGACGCCGATCGCGGCCAGGCTTTGCAGGTACAACTCCTGCAGGTTTTCCGGGTTGGGCTTCAGGATCACCTGGTACTGATAGTAATGCTGCAAACGGTTCGGGTTTTCACCATAGCGCCCGTCGGTAGGCCGGCGCGAAGGCTGGACGTAGGCCGCCTTCCACGGCTCAGGCCCCAGTGCGCGCAGGGTGGTGGCGGGGTGGAACGTGCCCGCGCCCATGCGCATATCGTAAGGCTGCAGGATCAGGCAGCCGTGCGCGCTCCAGAAGTTATGGAGCGTCAGGATCATGTCCTGGAAGCTGAGCGGCTGGGTGGGCGCGGCGGTCATCCGGTGTTTTTCCGTCGGTTTTGGCAATGCCCGGCCTTTGAAGGATCGGACCTGCGAAATCAACACCGGCCAATGCGCGGCGCATAACCGTACCCGCTGCTTGACAACGATGCGCCCCTGCGTGCGTTAGAGCGTAAATCGCCCTCTTGCCCGACAGGCCCCTTTCAAAATGTTCCGTATTAACGTGCGCGTACGCTCCTGGCTCGGCGCGGGGCTACTCGCCCTCACCACCCTGCCCGCCCCTCTTGCCATCGCACAGGATGCGCCCGCATCGAGCGCGCCGCAGCCGGCCTTGTGGAAGGTGGCAGACAAGGACACCACGATTTGGCTGTTCGGCACGATCCACGTGCTGCCCCAGCCGGTGGACTGGCATACCGGCCCGGTCGCAAAGGCGTTCGATTCCGCGCAGGAACTGGTCACCGAAATTCCCATCGACACCACCGCGCAGGCGCCCGGCGCCATTCTGGAAAAATCCAAACGGCAGGATGGCAAGTCGCTGCGGGATACGTTGGCGCCCGAGGACCGCACTGCCTATGAGGCGGCGCTGACTTCCATCGGCCTGCCGGTCTCGGCCTTCGATGGCAACAAGGCGTGGTTCGCCGCGCTGATGCTCACGCTCATTCCGCTCAAGACCGCCGGCTACAATACCGAAACCGGTATCGATGCGCAGGTGGCCGTGCGGGCGCGGACCCGCCATATGCTCAACCGCCCGCTAGAGACGGTGACGTACCAGATCGGCCTGTTCGATACTTTGCCGGAGACGACGCAGCGCACGTATCTGGGCGAAGTAGTGAAGGCCCTGCCCGACGTGAAGGGCGATGTCGATGCGATGGTCGCGGCTTGGAAAGCCGGAGACGCGGAGCATCTGGCAAAGCTGCTGAATGAGGACGAGAGCGACGCCATGATCGCCAAAGTCCTCATCACCGATCGCAACGTGGCATGGGCAAAGTGGCTCAAGGCCAGGCTGGCCAAGCCGGGGATGGTGTTCGTTGCGGTGGGCGCAGGGCACCTTGCCGGACCCGGCAGCGTGCAGGACCAGCTTGCCGCCGCCGGCATCACGGTAACGCGGGTTCAGTAGGACGATGATGCGCCGCGCCCTCATCCTGCTGCCGCTGCTGCCGCTGCTGGCTCTGCTGGCCTGCGCGCGCGAGCCGCTGGAGGCCAACCCGGCCTTGTGGCGGGTGGAGGACGGGCGCGGCCATGTGGGCTGGCTGTTCGGCACGATCCATGTGTCCGAAAGGCCGCTGGCCTGGCGCACGCCGAAAGTGGACGCGGCCTTGAACCGCGCAGGCGTAGTGATGGTGGAAGTGGGCAATCTGGCGGACGAGCAACAGGTCGCTGCCACGTTTGCCGCGTTGGCGCACAGCCAAGGCCTGCGGCCCTTGTCGCAGCGCGTCCCGACCGGCTACAGCGCTGCCCTTCAGGCGCTGCTGAAAAAGGCCGGCAAGACCGAGGCGGATTTCGCGGACACCGAAACCTGGGCAGCGGCGCTCACGCTGGCGCAGGCCGGGGCGGATGCAGGGGGTGCCCGCAACGGCGTCGACCGCGCAGTCATTGTCGCCGCAGGAACCAAGCCGGTGATCGAACTGGAAGGCGCCCGCGCGCAACTGGGCATCTTCGACGCCCTGCCCGAGCGCGACCAGCGCGCCCTGCTCGGCGCTGTGGTAACCGAGGCCGCCGCCCCGGACAAGGATCTGGCGAAAAGCTGGCGTACCGGCGATATGACGGCGGTGGAACGCGAAACACGGACAGGCATGCTGGCTGACCCGGACTTGCGCGCTGCCCTGTTCACCGGTCGCAACCAGCGTTGGACGATCAGGATCGCGCAAAGCATCACAGCGGGCCAGCGACCATTCGTGGCGGTGGGTGCGGCGCACATGGCCGGGCCACAGGGCCTGCCGGCCATGCTGAAGTCACGCGGGTTCACCGTCACGCGCATCGAATAGGCGATCGCGGCTTGCATTTGCGGGCATCTGCGGATAAGCGCCGCGCCTTCCCGTCATGGTCATCCCTGGAGGCGTGACGGGACGGCGTGGGCCGAGAAGCGTCCCGCTGCCGTTTTATATCCAGTTTTGAAAGGCAAGTCTCATGAGCGATACGCTTAAATTGCCGGCCGAGACGCGTGAACGGGCTGGCAAGGGAGCCTCCCGTGATCTGCGTCGTAATGGCCGCGTCCCCGCAGTGGTCTATGGCGGCAAGGAAGATCCCCTTGCCATCCACGTCGAACTCAAGGAGCTGAAGCGGCTCATGGGCACCGGCCACTTCTTCAACTCGATCATCGAGGTGAAGGTTGGCGGCAAGACGTATCGCACGCAGCCCAAGGACGTTGCGGTTCACCCCGTCAGCGATACCCCGCTGCACGTGGACTTCCTGCGCATCGCCAAGGGCGCAACAGTGCACGTCAACGTGCCGGTGGTGTTCGAGAACGAGGAACTCGCGCCCGGCCTGAAGCGCGGCGGCGTGCTCAACGTCGTGCGCCACGACCTGGAACTGGTCTGCGCCGCCGAGAAGATCCCGCAGGAGATCGTGATCGACGTCACCGGTTTCGACATCGGCGAATCGATCCACTTCAGCCACGTGAAGCTGCCTGACGGTGTGGAAAGCGCGATCACCGACCGCGATTTCACCATCGCCACGATCGCTACGCCGACCGACGTTCCCAGTGAAGAGGACGAGGCCGCGGAAGCTGCCGAAGCCGAAGCCGAATAAGCTTTCGCTGACACGTGAAACAGGCCCTTCCCGTGCTTGCGGGGAGGGCCTTTTCATTTCTGCCGCGCACTTGCCGGCGCGATGCTGGCAGCCCGGAGATCATACATGGCAACGCAGCTTTGGGTCGGACTGGGTAACCCCGGACCGCAGTATGTCTTCAACCGGCATAACGTCGGGTTCATGGCTGTTGACGCCATCGCCGAGGTGCATGGGTTCGGCCCGGTCCAGAAGAAGTTCCAGGGCTGGATGCAAGAAGGTCGGATCGGCACCGACAAGATCCTGCTGCTCAAACCCGCCACCTTCATGAACGAGAGCGGGCGCGCGGTCAGCGAAGCCTTGCGGTTCTACAAGCTAGACACGGCGGCGCTGACCGTATTCCATGATGAACTGGACCTGCTCCCCTTCAAGGTGAAGGTGAAGCAAGGCGGCGGCCATGCCGGCCACAACGGGCTGCGTTCGATCGACCAGCACCTTGGCGCTGAATTTCGGCGCGTGCGGCTGGGGATCGGCCATCCCGGCCACAAGGACCGCGTGACCGGCTATGTGCTGGGCAACTACGCCAAGGCCGAGCTGGACCCGCTGGCGGACATGCTGGGCGCGGTGGCGGCGGAGGCGGAGCGGCTGGCGAGCGGTGACGATACCCGGTTCATGAACGATGTGGCGCTTCGCCAGCAGGATTGATTTTTTACGCCTTCGCCCAACTGGTCAATCCCGTGCCTTGCGGCTATGGGCCGGGCGATCAGGGCCGATCGGCCTCCTCAATTTCAGGTTCGGAGTATTCAATGGGTTTTCGTTGCGGGATCGTGGGGCTGCCCAATGTTGGCAAGTCTACCCTGTTCAACGCCTTGACGGAAACGCAAGCGGCGCAGGCGGCCAATTATCCGTTCTGCACGATCGAACCCAACGTGGGCCAGGTGGGCGTGCCCGATCCGCGGCTGGACAAACTGGCCGCCATCGCCGGTTCCGCCAAGATCATCCCCACCCAGCTTTCCTTCGTGGACATCGCCGGCCTCGTACGCGGCGCGTCCAAGGGTGAAGGGCTGGGCAACCAGTTCCTGGGCAACATCCGGGAAGTGGACGCGATCATCCACGTTCTGCGCTGTTTCGAGAATGACGACATCCAGCATGTCGACAACAAGGTGGACCCGATCGCCGACGCTGAAACGGTAGATACCGAACTGCTGCTGTCCGACCTCGAAAGCCTGGAAAAGCGGGTTCCGGCTGCGCAGAAGAAGGCCACGCAGGGCGACAAGGAAGCCAAGATCACCGCCTCCGTGCTGGGCCAGGCGCTGGAGCTGCTGCGCGAAGGCAAGCCCGCCCGCCTCACCAAGCCCAAGGACGAAGACGAACACCGCGTCTTCGCACAGGCCCAGCTGCTCACCGCCAAGCCGGTGCTGTACGTGTGCAACGTCGAGGAAGAAGCGGCGGCAAACGGCAATGAATTCTCGGCGCGGGTGTTCGAAAAGGCTGCTGCGGAAGGCGCCAGCGCCGTCATCGTTTCCGCCGCGATCGAAGCTGAACTGACCGGGATGGACCCGGAAGACCGCATGGTATTTCTGGAGGAAATGGGCCTGTCCGAGGCGGGCCTCGCGCGGATCATCCGCGCGGGCTACCAGTTGCTGGACCTGCTGACCTTCTTCACAGTCGGCCCCAAGGAAGCGCGCGCGTGGACCGTCCACAAGGGCGCCAAGGCGCCGGATGCGGCGGGCGAAATCCATTCCGACATGCAGCGCGGCTTTATCCGCGCCGAAACCATCGCCTACGATGATTTCATTGCGCTCAATGGCGAAGCCGGCGCGAAGGAAGCGGGCAAGCTACGCCAGGAAGGCAAGGAATACGTCATCCAGGACGGCGACGTGCTGCACTTCAAGTTCAACGTCTGAGGGAAACCCCAAAGGGCTCAGCGATGGCAGTTCATAACGCCATCGGCTGAGTAGGCGATGCGCTCCTGCGCATCATGCACCATCAGGCGGGCCGGCCACGTCGTATCACTGTCCCCGCCTTCGCCGGGTTGGCGCACGATATCCACCCAATTGGAAAGCCCGATGTAGGCTGACCGGGCACCGCCAGGCAGATCGGCGCTTTCGGTCTTGGCGGCGAAGCGCTTGAGGTCGCTCCCCACGCGCAGGAAACCCTCATCGGGCCCGCCGATGAACAGCGGGTTGGCCTGCCCCTGTTTGGTGAAGGCGCAGCCCGGCTTGTCCAGGCCATAGCGCGCCACATCGTCTGGTGTGATAGGGCTGGGCAGCAGCGGCTTGAACGGCTCACGGCTCATCCGCTTGACCATCGCCACGGCTTGGGCATCCTCGGTCGCTTCGGCCTGCGGATTTTTGCTCCCGCACCCGGCCAGCAGGGCCAGAGCGGCAAGGGTCAACGCGGTTTTCATCATCATTTGCGCCCAAACAGTTTTTCGATGTCCTGATGGGCGAGTTTAACCCACGTGGGCCGTCCATGGTTGCATTGGCCCGAACGGGGAGTGCGTTCCATTTCGCGCAGCAGGGCGTTCATCTCGTCCACCGACAAGGCCCGCCCTGCCCGCACCGAGCCGTGGCAAGCCATCGTCGCGAGGACCAGATCGAGCTTTTCGCCGAGCAAAAGGGCATCGCCATTGCGGGCAAGATCGTCGGCAATGTCGCGTACCAGCGCCGTGGCGTCGCTGTTCGCCAGCACCGATGGCACCGCGCGCACCAGCATCGCCCCCGGCCCGAACCGTTCCAGCACCAGCCCGTGCCGGGCCAGCGCGTCCAGCTTGTCTTCCAGCGCGTCGCAGGCGACCTCTTCCAGTTCGACGACATGCGTCAACAGCAACGCCTGTGATCGGTTCATGGCATCGCCAGCGCCGGCTGCCTTCAGCCGTTCCAGCACCAGTCGTTCATGTGCCGCATGCTGATCGACGATGACCAGTCCATCCTCTGCCTCCGCCACGATGTACGTCCCGGCCACCTGCCCACGCGCGACGCCGAGCGGGTAGCGCAGCCCGCCGTCGTCGATTGCGCGCGCCGGCTCGGCCCGCGCGGAGGGCTGTGCCATGACGTCCGCCTCATAGGCGCGCCACACTTCCGATGCTTCTGAAACGCGCCCGCCAGCCATGCTGCCGGATGGTGCGCCGTACTGGCGGGAAAACAGGGATTCCAGCGACGATGGTCCCGGCGAAGAAAACCCGCGCGCCTCTGCCGGGCCGGGCTCGACCTGCCACATCGCCATCGCGGTTGCCTGCGGGGGCTGCGCGCTTTTCTGGCCGGCGGCATCCAGCGCGTGCCGCAAGGCGCTGACCAGAAAGCCGCGCACGAAGGCGGGGTCGCGAAAGCGCACCTCCGTCTTGGCCGGGTGAACATTGACGTCCACCTCCTCAGGCGGGACGTCCAGAAACAGCGCCAGCACCGCGTGGCGATCGCGCGCCAGCATGTCCGAATAAGCGCCGCGCACGGCCCCAACCAGCAGCCGGTCCTTCACCGGGCGCCCGTTCACGAACAGGTATTGGTGATCGGCGACACCGCGATTGTAGGTCGGCAGGCCCGCCACCCCGGTCAACCGCGCCGGGCCGCGTTCGTAATCGATGAGCACGCCCTCGTCGGCCAGTTCGCGCGCCACCAGACGGGCTACCCGCGCCGCCAGTTCCTCGCGCGGCTGCACCGCGATGACTCGCCGCCCGTCGTGCTCCATCGTGAAACCCACGTCCGGTCTGGCCATTGCGAGACGACGCACCACGTCCAGGCACGCGGCATATTCCGAGCGCGGCGAGCGCAGGAACTTGCGCCGTGCAGGAACCTTGCCGAACAGATCCTCCACACGGATGCGGGTGCCGGGCGGCAGCGCAGCTGGCCCATCCGTGGCGATGGTTCCGTGATCGACTACGCGCTTCCAGCCTTGCGCATCGGACTGATCGCGCGGGCGGCTTTCGATCGTCAACCGCGCGACCGATCCGATCGAGGGCAGCGCTTCGCCGCGAAAGCCCAGGGTGGCAACCAGTTCGATGTCTTCGCCCGGCAATTTAGACGTTGCGTGCCGTTCCAAAGCCAGGGCAATTTCGTCATGGCGCATGCCGCAGCCATCGTCCGTCACCTCGATCAGGTCGAGCCCGCCGGACGCGAGGCTGATGGTGATCTGGCTGGCGCCGGCGTCGATGGCGTTCTCCACCAGTTCCTTCAGCGCGGACGCGGGCCGCTCGACCACTTCGCCCGCAGCGATGCGATTGACGAGGTGCTCGGGCAAACGGCGAATGGTGGGCATTGCGGCCTTGTAGCTGAAAATGGAGGCCGCGAACGCGATGGCGGCTTTGGTAGGATCAAACCTAGCGACGAACTGTAGTAAATTCGAGACGGGCACCGCGCCTTTCCCCCCGGAATCGGGAACAAAATTTTGGCCTTTCGCGAATCCATGGTCTAAGGGGTGCCCTCCCACTCAGAAGCCCTCCCGTCGTCGTCGCAGTGGATTCGACCGGCGGTTGGAAAGAAACGGATTTTAGATGGCCGGCGTTCTCTCGCGATTCTTCAAACTCGGTTCCCAGAACATGGCCATCGATCTGGGCACAGCCAACACGCTGGTCTACGTTCAGGATCGCGGCATCGTGCTGAACGAACCGTCTGTCGTCGCGATCGAAACGCTGAACGGCGTCAAGAAGGTCAAGGCTGTGGGTGACGATGCCAAGATGATGATGGGCAAGACGCCTGACAACATCGAAGCCATCCGCCCGCTGCGCGATGGCGTGATCGCCGACATCGAAATCGCGGAAGAAATGATCAAGCATTTCATCCGCAAGGTGCACGGCAAGAAGAACCTGTTCCGCTATCCGGAAATCGTGATCTGCGTGCCGTCCGGCTCCACCTCGGTTGAGCGCCGCGCCATTCGCGATGCCGCCAGCAACGCCGGCGCCAGCCAGGTCTACCTGATCCTCGAACCGATGGCCGCCGCGATCGGCGCGGACATGCCGGTTACCGAGCCGGTGGGCTCGATGGTGGTCGATATCGGCGGCGGCACCACCGAGGTCGCCGTACTCAGCCTGCGCGGCCTGGCCTACACTACATCGGTGCGCGTCGGCGGTGACAAGATGGACGAATCGATCGTCTCCTACGTGCGCCGCCATCACAACCTGCTGATCGGCGATGCCACGGCGGAACGCATCAAGAAGGATTACGGGATCGCGATCATGCCGGCGGACGGCATTGGCGAGACGATCCACATCAAGGGCCGCGATCTGGTCAACGGCGTGCCCAAGGAAATCACCATCACTCAGGCCAACGTGGCAGAGGCGCTGGCTGAACCGATCGGGCAGATCATCGAAGGCGTGCGCATCGCGCTGGAAAACACCGCGCCAGAACTCGCCGCCGACATCGTCGACCAAGGTATCGTGCTGACCGGCGGCGGCGCGCTCATCCAGGGTCTGGACCAGTACCTGCGCGAGGAAACCGGCCTGCCGGTGTGCGTTGCCGAAGATCCGCTGTCCTGCGTGGCGCTGGGCACCGGCCGGGCGATGGAAGACCCGATCTATCGCGGCGTGCTGATGTCCGCCTGAGCGAACGTGCGGGATCGGCGGGGGGCTTTGTTCTCCCGCCTGAACCCTTGATTGGCGTGGCGGCGCCCTTGGCACCATAGCCGCCGCGCGGAACGACAGGAGTGCATGGCGCATGGCACCGCCAGCCAATCGGCGCTCCGGCTTTTCGCGCAGGGCGCAATATTCGACGTTTCTCCATTATGCCGCCGGCTTCATAGGAGCCGTGGTCGGGCTGATCCTGCTCGTCGTCTCGATCGTCAACCCGGACGCGTTTTCGATCCTGCGCGGGGCCGCGTCGGACGTTACCGAAAGCCCGGCGCAAGTAGTTGCGCAAGGGCGCGGCGCGAGCCAGAATTTCATCACTACCGTTGCCGGCTTCTTCAAGACCGGCAGCCAGCATGCCCGGCTGGAACGGGAACTGGCAGAAGCCAAGCTGCGGCTGGTGGAAACCCAGGCGATCCGGCTGGAAAACGCGCGCCTCAAGCAATTGATGAACCTGCACGAAGACGATGCGCAGCCGGTTGCCTATGCGCGCATGGTCGGCTCCACCGCATCGAGCACCCGGCGTTTCGCCACGTTGGGCGCGGGCCGTGATCGCGGTGTTGCCAAGGGTATGCCGGTCCGCTCGCATATGGGCCTGGTGGGCCGTGTGCTGGAGGTGGGCGCTTCCAGCGCGCGCGTGTTGCTGGTTACCGACACCGAAAGCGTCGTGCCGGTTCGCCGCGCGCGCGATGGCGTGCCCGCATTCGCCCAAGGGGTTGGCGATGGCACGATCCGCCTCCGCCTGCTGAACCTGGGATTGAACCCGCTGCGCCCCGGCGATGTGATGGTCACATCCGGTTCCGGCGGCTTGTACCGTCCCGGCACGCCGATCGCGGTAGTGGCGCAGTTGCTGCGCGACGGCGCGATTGCCCGCGTGCTGAGCAATCCGTCCGACACGGACTACGTGGTGGTCGAAAAGGCCTGGGCTCCCCCGCCCCCACCGCCCTTGCCCGTGGTCGACGCCAAGTCCCGGAAGCGCTAGGCGTGCCGCTGCTCTCCCGCCCGGACGGTACGGTCAGGCAACGCATTAACCGTCGCCCCTCCGTGATCGTGGCAAGCGCCCTGCCGTGGCTGACGGTGATCGCCGGCTCGATCATGCCGGGGTGGCTGCTGATCGCGTCGGCGCCCGTCCTGCCGCCGCTGGGATTCCTCGTTTTTCTGGCCTGGCGCCAACTCAGGCCCGGCCTGCTGCCGATGTGGGCCGGCCTGCCGCTGGGGATGGTGGACGACCTGTTTTCCGGCGCCCCGTTCGGCACCGCCGTGCTTTTGTGGTCGGTTGCCGCAATCGTGCTGGATAACGTGGAGACACGCCTCCCGTGGCGCAATTTCCTGACCGAGTGGCTGGTGGCGATCGGGCTGATCATCGCCTATATGGTGCTGTGCCTTGGCATCGCGAACATCGCCGGTGCTGCGGCGTTCATCGACGTCATTTTTCCGCAGGTCTTCATCTCGGTGCTTTTCTATCCCCTCGTCGGTCGCTTCGTGGCCCTGGCTGACCGCGTGAGGCTGACCGCGTTCGTGGCCGCACGATGAAGATCAATTTCCGGCGCTTCCTGCGCGCGCCGCACGTCACCACTGGAACCTTGCGCAACAGCTTCGATCGCCGGGCAGTGGTGATCGGCGGTATCCAGGGCGGTATCGGTTGCCTGCTGGCCGCGCGCATGACGTACCTGTCGGTGTTTGAGAACGAGAAGTACAAGCTTCAGGCCGAAAGCAACCGGGTCAACCTGTCACTCATTCCGCCACGCCGGGGCTGGATCCTCGATCGCAACGGCCAGCCTCTCGCGTCCAACCGCGCGGACTTTCGCGTCGACATCATCCCCGAGCGGATGACCGAGGGTGATCGCACGCTCGCGGAACTGGGCAAGCTGCTGTCTCTGACCCCGATCGCGATGCAGGACTTGCAGGACAAGCTGGAAAAGGCCCGCGGTTTCGCCGCCGTTGAAGTGGCATCAGGGCTGGACTGGGAGCGGTTCGCCGCCGTCAGTGTGCGGCTGCCCGACCTTCCCGGCGTGGTGACCCAGCGTGGCTATTCCCGCTTCTATCCTACCGGACCGGCGGTGGGCCACCTGATCGGGTATGTGGGCGCGGCCTCTGCCGAAGAGTACGAAAAGGACCGCGATCCCGTCCTCATCACGCCGGGCTACAAAGTCGGCAAGGACGCCCTCGAAAAATTCTACGAGAAGGACCTGCGCGGCAAGCCCGGTGCTCGCCGCGTCGAGGTGACGGCGTCAGGGCGGATCGTGCGCGACCTCGATACCCGCGAGGATGTGCCCGGCAAGACGATCAAGCTGACGATCGATGCCGGCATTCAGGACTATGCCGCCCGCCGCATCGGCCCCGAATCCGCTGCGGTGGTGGTGATGGACTGCCAGACGGGTGACTTGCTCGCGATGTGCTCGATGCCGTGTTTCGATCCCAACAGCTTTTCCGACGGCATCGGCCGGCTCGAATGGAAGATGCTGTCGGACGACGATCATGTGCCCTTGCGCAACAAGGTGCTGCGCGGGCTCTATCCGCCGGGCTCCACCGTGAAGCCGATGGTCGCGCTGTCGTTCCTGGAAGCCGGCCTCGACCCCAACGAATCGGTAATCTGCAACGGCGGCCTCAGGGTCGGCAACCGGGTGTTTCATTGCTGGCAGCACCGGGGGCATGGCTCGGTCAACATGGCCAAGGGCATCTACCAAAGCTGCGACGTGTATTTCTACCATTTCGCCCAGCGCATCGGCATGGACCCGATCGCGGCGATGGCGCACCGGCTGGGGCTGGGCCATGATTTTCCCCTGCCCGTGGCCGGCCAATCCTATGGCACCGTACCCGATCCCGCTTGGAAGCTGCGCAAATACGGCAAGGAATGGCAGACGTTCGACACCGTGAACGCTACCATCGGCCAGGGCTATTTTCTGGTCAATCCGCTGCAACAGGCCGTGCAGGCCTCCCGCCTTGCTACGGGCCGCATCATCATGCCGCGCCTGATCCACGGGCAGGAAAACACGATGCAGGCCTCGCTGGGCATTCCGGCGGATCATATCGCCTATATCCGCCAGGCCATGTCCGATGTGGCCAACGGGCCGGGCTCCGCGCCCCACGCGCGCCTGCCGTTCCCGGACATCAAGCTGGCTGGCAAGACCGGCACCGCGCAAGTCGTCGGCCTCAATGTCGGCAACGGCAAAGGCGGCTTGTGGAAGCACCGGGACCACGGGCACTTCATCTGCTTCGCCCCGGCGGACAATCCGCGCTATGCCTGCTCGGTCGTGGTCGAACATGGCGGGGGATCGGGCGCCGCCTATCCCATCGCGCGCGACGTGCTCACTTACGTGTTCGACAAGCAGAGGGGCATGGACATCCTGACCGAGCTTGAAACAGGCTGGGGCGGCACGCCCGAACAGCGCCTGGATGCGCGCTACAAAGCCTATTCCGCGCAGTACGGCGTCGGCGCGCCAGCGGTGCCCAGCGACGAAGAAAGCCGCAAGTTGCAAGCCGCCGACGGCGCGGACGAGCCGGCCCAGCCCATCACTGAGGCGCAGTCTCCCGCGCCCGAGCCTGATCCCAACGCCGCTGCCAGCGCTGCCCCCCAGGCATCGCCCTCACCCGTAGCCAGCCCCGGAAGCGCGCCGCAATGAACCGCTCGATCGTCCCCGAAGCGATCTCGCGCCAGCCTTGGCAGATGCTGATTCCGCTGTGCGGTCTCGTGTCGCTGGGCGCCGCCGTTCTGTATTCGGCCGCCGGGGGCAGCCTGCAGCCCTATGCGCTGACCCACGCGCTGCGGTTCTGCATCTTTCTGGTCATGGCGATCTTCATATCACGCCTGAGCCGCAACGTCTTTCGCACCATCGCCTACCCGGTCTATGGCGCGATCCTCGGGCTGCTGGTTCTCGTCGAACTGATCGGCGCTGTTGGCGGAGGCAGTCAGCGATGGCTCAACCTGGGCTTCATGTCGCTGCAGCCCTCCGAACTGATGAAGCCGGCCATCGTGCTGGTGCTTGCCCGCTTCTACGAAACGCTACCCCACGCGATGACCGCAAGCTGGCGCGGGCTTGTGCCCGCCGGCGTGCTGATCGCGCTGCCGGCGATATTCGTGCTGATCCAGCCAGACCTGGGCACGGCCACTGCCGTATGCTTTGGCGGCGTGGTGATCATGTTCCTGGCCGGCTTGCCGCTGTGGTGGTTCCTGAGCGCGGGCGGGGCGCTGATGGTCATCGCCCCGATCGCCTTCTTCACCTTGCTGCATGACTATCAGCGCAACCGGGTACTGGTGTTCATGGACCCGGAGGGCGATCCGCTCGGCACCGGCTATCACATCACCCAATCGAAGATCGCCATCGGATCGGGCGGCATATTCGGCAAGGGCTTTGGCAACGGCACGCAAAGCCATCTGCAATACCTGCCCGAAGCCCACACGGACTTCGTGTTCGCCACCATGGCGGAGGAATGGGGCCTGCTCGGCGGCCTGTTCGTGCTGACCGTGTTTGCGATCGTCATCGGCTGGGGCATGCGGGTGGCCCGCCGGGCACCGGACCGGTTCTCAAGCCTGCTGGCCGCCGGCATGACCGCCACGATGTTTTTCTATGTGATGATCAATCTGATGATGGTGATGGGTCTGGCACCGGTCGTCGGCATCCCGCTGCCGTTCATGAGCCACGGGGGAACCTCGATGCTGACCAACATGATCTGCCTGGGCACCATCATGGCGGTAAACCGGTGGAACCGTGGTGGCGGTTCGTTGTCCTGAACGGGCGCTGGAATTTTTGGAAATTGCCCCCTTCCCATCTGACAGCCAGTCTTTATAGGAGCCTCTCCGCCGCCGAATCGGCGGGCCGCAAGGCCCTCGGGGACAGGTAGCGTGGACGCATAGCTCAGTTGGTAGAGCAGCTGACTCTTAATCAGCGGGTCCTTGGTTCGAGCCCAAGTGCGTCCACCATCCTTCCCTCCCCGATGCATCGTGGGGACGCATAGCTCAGTTGGTAGAGCAGCTGACTCTTAATCAGCGGGTCCTTGGTTCGAGCCCAAGTGCGTCCACCACCCATCTCCGGCGTTGAAAACTCTCGCATTGGCGATCATCCACCAGGCCCGTAAGAGGCAGTCAGCATTCTGCTTAGCTGGTGTTTCGGGCATGGGGATTAATGGCGGTATCCTGCAATCTTGACGCAATTGGCGCAGTTCGGCCTAGCGAAAAGCGAAACGGCTTTTTCCGTTTCGTCGCAGCAAGCACCGCAGTGTGGATGCCTGCCATGGTGGCTCTTGCCCCTGCCTCGGCTCATGCGAGTGACGATGGACCATCCGATGCCTCGCCCATCATCGTTACCGGCCACGGCCTCGACGACGGCCCTGCGATACCGGCCTACGATGTGCAGACAATAGGCCGTGACGCCCTGGTGACCACCGCGTCGGGGCGGATTGAGGACGTGCTCTCATCCGTTGCCGGATTTCAGCAGTTCCGGCGATCGGATAGCCGCGCGTCGAACCCGTCGAACCAAGGCGTTACCTTGCGCGCGCTGGGCGGGAACGCATCAAGCCGCGCGCAAGTCCTGCTGGACGGGGTGCCCGTGGCCAACCCGTTCTTCGGGTACATTCCTTTAAGCGCCCTGGCGCCAGACCGTCTTGTCTCGGTTCGGGTAACACGCGGCGGCGGCATGGGCGCGTTCGGCACCGGCGCGGTGTCGGGCACCATCGGGATGCAAAGCGCCGGGCCGGACACAATCGGCCTGCTTCAGGGCGAAGCATTGATCGACAATCGCGGCGAAACGCAGACGTCCGTCACTGCCGCGCCGCGCCTGGGCGAAGGGTTCGTGGTCGCCAGCGTGCAATGGGATCGCGGCGAAGGATTTCAGACCACCCCCGCGGACCAGCGGGTGCCGGCAACATCGCGGGCCGCTTATGAAAGCTGGTCGGCATCCCTGCGCGCTGTGGCACCGCTGACCGACACGGCGGAAGTACAGGCCTCCACGCTCGTTTACGACGATCAGCGTACCTTGCGTTTCAAGGGGGCCGATTCGACATCGAGCGGTGAGCAGGGATCCTTGCGCTTCGTAGGGCACGGCGATTGGCAGTTCGACGTACTGGGGTATGTTCAGGCACAGGACTTTTCCAACGTCGTTGTCAGTGCGACCAGCTTCAAGAAGACGCTCGACCAGAAAAAGACGCCAACCCTGGCGATCGGCGGCAAGGCGGAAGTGCGCCCTCCCATTGGAAAGGCGCACGTCCTGCGCCTGGGAACGGACATGCGCCTCTCCAGCGGCAACCTGGTCGAAGTGCCATACAATGCCGCCGGACGGGCTACGGCGTTTCGTCGCGCCGGCGGCAAACAATCGGATTTGGGGTTTTACGTTGAGGATGACTGGACGCTGGGAAAGCTTGTGCTGACGGGCGGCGTCCGGGCAGACCGGTGGACCATCCGTGACGGCTTCTACCGCGAGTTGAACGCTGCCGGCACGGTTAACCAGAGCGTGCTCTATGCCGACCGTGATGGTTGGGAAGCCAATGCACGCGGCGGCGCGCGGTGGCAGACAACGCAGACGTTGTCGGTGCGCGCGGCTGCGTACACCGGGCTTCGGCTGCCTACGCTTAACGAGTTGTACCGGCCGTTCGTGGTGTTTCCGATCACCACGCGCGCCAATGCCAGCCTCAAACCCGAACGTCTGCGCGGCTATGAGGCAGGGCTGGATTTTACGCCTCGACCGGGCTTGTCGCTGTCCCTGACGGCGTTCGACAACCTCCTGAAAGACGCCGTCGCCAACGTTACGCTATCCCCCACCTTGCGCGAGCGCCAGAACGTGAAGGCCATCCGCGCGCGGGGTATCGAGGCAAGCGCCGGGGTGAAGGCCGGACGGCTGGACCTTGAAGCGTCGCTTTCCTGGACCGACGCGCAGGTGGAGGCTGATGGTTTGCAAGCGCAGCTCAATGGGTTGCGTCCGGCCCAGACCCCGCGCCATGCTGCAAGTGGCACCATAGCATGGACGCCGCGCGTTTCCTGGCGGCTTTCCGCAACGCTGCGCCACACCGGTGCCCAGTTCGAGGATGACCTGGAGACCAGCATTCTGCCCGCCGTCACCACGCTTGACCTGTTCGCGCAAATCCCTGTCATCACCGGGGCAACCTTGGTGCTGCGCGCTGAGAATGTGACGGATGCCACGATCGTGACGCGCAACCAGGCGGGCTCCATCGACCTTGGGCAACCGCGCACCGTGTGGGCGGGCGTCAAAGTCGATTTGCGATAACCTGCGCAGATCGTATCACGCGGCGGTGATCTCAATTCCGTAAGCCTTCGCAAGCTGTGCGATGACGTGATCGGCCAGTGGCACGGTGAACTGCAGACCCGTCGCCGTATCTCCGATCCAGCGGACCTGCGCCTCGATCGGCTTCATGTTGGCGATGCTTAGCCGAACGATCTGGCCAGGTACGAACGGCTCGGCGCAACCCACGATGCTGCAGCCCAGATGCGAAACGTCGCCCAGTTCCACCGGGAATACATGCCAGCTCGACTTGCGGCAGCGGGCATGGAGCAGAACGGCTATCCGCTGGCTCGCCCGGCTCCCGGTTTCATCCGACTTCATTGTGATTCCTTGATACGGCACTTGCCGGAAGGGCATAACAACCAAGCGTAAACCACGAGTTTCAGCGCGTGGGCGTTTCCTCGTCCGGTGGCGCGGTGCTGGCCGCCACCTGCGCGTCGATGGTCCTGGCGCGCGTAACCACATCATGCGTGGCTGCATCGTATCGCTCATCGAAGCTGGGCTGGCGCTTGCACCCGCCCGTCAGAAGCAGGATCGCCAGCACCGGCAACACAGCGCGCATCAGTAGTCCTTCTTTATGCGCACGTTCAGGCTGTTGACGCCCGAACCACCCGCCTGGCTCAGCACCGACAGCCACTTCGTCACGCTCACTTCAAGCTGGGTGGCGGTAAAGCCGCGCGCGTCAGTGATCAGCTCGACGTAGATGTCGTCGGTCAGATACTGGCCAGCGGCTACAGCGGTGCCGCGCCCGGTCGTCTGGTCCGGACCCAGAATACGCAGGCGGTCGATGCCAGTTGCCGAACGCAATTTGCCCAGCGGATTTAGGCCGCCACCCGTGCCCCGCAGCGAGTTCAGCGAAGATGCCAGCTGCACCGCCTGGATGGCGGAGAGGTTGGCGATCGAACTGCCGAACAGAATGCGCGAGAGCACCTCGTCGTTAGGCAGGCTCGGGTCTGACGAAAACGTGATCTGCGGATTGGTGGCGTGACCGGTGACTGCGACCTTCACGGTCACGTCGTCGATGTCGTCGGTGGCGGTGATATCGATCGTTGGGTCCAGCGTCGGGCCACCAGTGAACGAGGCTTTACCGTCGCTGAGCTGGAAGGACCGGCCGGCAAAACCCAGCGTGCCGCGAATGAGCGTCACGTCGCCTGAGACGACAGGCGCTGCGCTGGTTCCGGTCACGTCAAACTTGGCGCTCCACTCCGACTCCAGCCCCATGCCAGACACGTAGAGCTTTTCAGGCGCGCGCAGATGAAGGTCGAGGCGCAGCAGCGCAAAAGCGCTTGGTGTGGGCGGCGCAGGCTCGTCCCCGGTGATCCTCGCGGGGCCGCGCGGCGGCTTGAAGCGGACGCCGGTGAGCCGGGGCACTTGCGCCGCGCCTTCACGCACGACCTGATAGCGCGTTTCGGGCAGCCGGATATCGCCAGAGAGCAACGCGGGTTGCCCGGCTGCCTTGGTCAGGCGCACGGTGCCGGTGGCGGTAGCGGAAAGCGCGTCGCTGCGGGCAAGGCGCGCCTTGTCCAGCTTTACGGTCAGGTCCATCGGATACCCTGCGTCAGCCGCAAAGCTGACACGGCCCGATGCGCTGACAGTGCCGTCGCCTGCCTTGGCAGTGAGCGAACTCAGTTCAAGCGAATTGCCGGTGAACTTGCCCGCGAAAGCCATGCTGCTCAGCCGTGTTCCATAGGCCTGGTTTTCATAGACGATATCGCGGCCCTGAACGACGCCGTTGATACACGGATCGGATACGCGGCATGAAAAGTCTGCTGCAACGCCGATCGGGCCTGAGAAAGTCTGGCCGGCCAGTCCCGCGAACGAGAACAGCGTATCGGCTGGCCCATTGTAGCGGATGCCGCCACCCAACGGCGCGTTCATCAGACGGGCAGTCCAGGTGCCGGTCCCGGCGGGCAGCGGCCGCAGCGTTGCCACCAGACGCCCGATCACCGCGCCGCCGCGACGGAAGACCGCACGTGTATCCGCACCATTGGCCTGCAATTTGCCCGCGAAGTTGATGTCCACCGGCTGGCTGACCGTCGACGAGCTCGTCCGCGTGAAATTATTCAGGCTGAGACGGGCATCCGCCTGCGGGAACGCCCCGCTGCCGGCCTGCTCGAAATCGAAACTGCCGCTGGCCTTGCCGCCGATGCCATAGCCGGGCGCAAACGCGTTCAGGATTGCCAGATCGACGCCTTCCATCCGGCTTTGCAGCTTGATCCCGGCACCATAACTGCCCGCGAGTTTCAGAGTGCCGCCGCCGAACGTGATCTCGGTGGGCAGCAATTCGTACGTTCCATTGCGCGGTACAATCCGCGCGGGCGTCGCGGTCTTGAGGTCGAGGCCACGTACTTTCCCGTCCAGCGCCACGCGCCACACATCCGGCTGCAGGTCGGCGTTGACGCCCAGACGGAAAGGAACGCCGCTGACGCCTTCGATCAGGCCCTTCGCCTTGCCGCGCCCGTCGCGATAATCGACCAGCACGCGCGCTGCCGCCAAGTCGAGCGCCCCTATGCTGGTGCCGGCGATCTGCACATCGGCCACGATGGTCGGCTTGTCATACAGCACTGCGCGCCCGTCGATGATGGCAGAGCCGATCGACAGTTTGGCTGGGCCGGCAAACGTGGCGTCCTTGGCGCGCAGATTGAAGTCTGCCGCCTGATACTTGCCTTGCGCATCCAGTCGTACCAGACCGCCGATCCCGTTGCCTTTGGCGGTCAACTGCCCGGAGAACGGACCGGATGGGGTTTGAACGATGCGACCGGCGAAATCCACGCCGGACAAGTTGGCGTTGTTGATCTGGATCAAGGTGGCCTTGCCGAGCCCAAGCGTAACATCGGCGGTTAGCGGGCCATAGTCCGTATCCGCCTTGGCGTTAAGGCGGTAGCCGCCCGGCGCGCCGGTGATGCGCGCATCAAGGTTGGCGATGCCAATCCCGAGGCCGGGCCGTTCGGCGGTGACATGCGCGTCGGGATTGGCGATCGTGCCGGTCACCCGCACGCCCAGGTTGCCATATTGGCTTGACGTGCCATTGGCTGCCAACGTTATGCGGCCATCGGGTGACCAACTGCCCTGCCCGCTGGTGATGCGCATCAGCGGTGCGTTCAGCCTGACGCCTGAGAAATGCACGACGCCGTCCGACCCGTATTTCACGTTCGAGGATGCGGCAAAGTTTCCGCCCAGATACGTCTGCAGGTTAGGGTTAAGCAGTTTGGTCGATCGAGCGCGGACCGTGCCCTGCAGCGCGAAGCCGCGTGCCTCGGTCTTCAGGTCCATGTTGGTGCGGATGTCGAAGATGCCGATGCTGTCGAGCCGATAATTGTCGATCCGCCCGTCGATGGCCCCGGTGTACAGCCCCTTGCTCATGTCCGCGACGAGTATCAGGCCCGCATCGATACGGTCCGAGCGCAGGCGCATATTGTCCGACAGGATGCGCGGGCCCTTGATCGCCAGGTCGCCGTTCAACGTCACGTTGGCAAGGGTGCCACCGGCAACGCTGTCAAGCCCGGTCACCCGGCTCACGCGAGCCGCCACCGGGATCATGATGTGATCGGCATCGACTTTCGCCGCACCTTGTGTGGACAGGTTTTCCAGGCCCATGTCGTTCATCACGATCCGCCGCGCCGCCAGTCGATAGGCGACCGAGGGCGTGGCAAAGGCGCCATTCAGCGTAAGGTTGGCATTCATGCCCGCCCCGCTCAGGTTTTTCGCCAGTGCCGTGGGCTTGAGCAGCACGAAGGCCAGCTTGAAATCGGTAAACGTGTTTGCGCTGAGATCCACCACGCCAGCGGGCGTGAGGTTGAAGGCATCGCTGGACACCATCCCTGACACCGTCGCGCGGCGTTTTTCGAACGCGGTGACCAGATCCAGATTGGTGACGGGGCCAAGCAGGCTCGCGGTCGGCCCGGTAAACAGGCGCGCGGCCTGCGTCGGACCCTTGATTGTGAACGTGCCGTTGCGGGCGGTCAGCGCGAGGCGCGCCAGCGATCCACCGCCCAGATCGGCGTTCAGGTTCCCGTTCCAGGCCGCCCAGTCCCCTTTGCCGCCAAGCTTGAGTTTCACCGGCTGGTTCAGGCCGGCGAGGCCTGCGATCAGACCGCCACGCGGGGCGTCGAGGTCGATCGCCATGTCGAGCCGATTACGTTCCGGAACGGCATCCAGCAGCGCGGAAAACCGGTCGCCGCCGCCCTTGCCTTCGATGGCAATCGTCCCGCCACTGGCGCTGATCTGCGCCCGGCCATCGGCGATATGGGCCCGCCCCTTAACGGTCATGATGCGGCGTTGGCCGGCCACGGGCGCTTCAGCGATGAAGCGGTCGATCTTCAGCATGCCGACGTCGATGTCGAGGTTCGGCAGCAAGGGTTCATTGCTGGGCGGGGTTTCCCGGAACCGGGGTGAGCGGCGCAGGACGACCCGCTGCGCAGTGGCGCTGCGTACATCGACATGGTTCTGCAGGTAGGCGAACGGATGCCAGTCCACCTGGATCTCGGGCGAATACAGGAATTCGCCTGCCGGGTCGCGAACCGACAAGCCGCGCAGGATCATCTTGCCGTATAGCGAACCGTCGATCCGGGCCACGGTGATGCGCATGCCGTTTTCGAATTCGATTCCGGCGATCTGGTCAGCAACGAAACGGCGGCCCGGCCCCGTATTGATGCCGAGCACCACAGCGAGAACGAACGTCAGCAACCCCAGCAGTACGAAGGCCACTGTCTTGGCGATGCGTATCCGCACCCGGCGCCAACGCGAAGTCTGCGACGGCTCTGTCACCACCACAGTATCGTTAACCTGAACCCGATCGTCCCCCGTCATCAGAACGCCTGCCCGATCGAGACATAGACATTCAAAACAGATTCGCCCGGTTTGCGGCCCAGCGGTGTCGCCACATCGAGGCGGACCGGGCCGAAGTTGGTGTAGAAACGTCCGCCGATGCCGACGCCGTAGCGCAAGTCGTTAAACTGCGGGGTGGTCTGGCGATAGGCTTGGCCGCCATCGAGGAAGGCAACAACACCATAGTTGCCGAATCGATAGCGCGCCTCGAACGACCCTTCGTTAAGGCTGCGTCCGCCCACGGGTTTGCCATCGGGCGCCTGCTCGCCCAGCGCCTGATAGGCATAGCCGCGGACCGAACCGCCGCCGCCGGCATAGAGCCGCCGAGACGGCGCAATGTCGAACAGGCCAACGCCCTGAATCGTGCCAAAGCGGACCCGCCCTGCCAGCACCAGACTGTCGCTGACCGAAAAATAGGTAGAGGCGTCAAGTCGGCCGCGAACGTAGGGTTGCACCCCATTGCGAACCGACGCTTCGGGCTCCGCCAACGCTGTCAGGCGATAGCCTTTCGTGGGGTTTAGCAAATCGTCCGACGTATCGAAGCCCACCTGACCGTTGATCCCGGCGATGTAATACGTTTTGCGCGAACGACCGCCAGTGGCGGGATCATAATCGGTTTCCGCCGTGCCCAGAAACTCGATGCCATAGGCATACGTAAACCGCTTCTGCCACAAAGGCGTGGAATCGCGCGCAATGCGGGCTGCGAGCCGTCCGGTGTACGCGTCGTAGGCATCGTAGTTGTTGTGATAGGCCTGCGCCACGATTTCCAGCGTACGATCGCGCTTGCCCGCATTGGAGCGCCGGAAGGTCACGCCTGCACCCTGCTGGCGCGTGCCGGCAATGGCATTTGCGATCAGTGCGCCTTCGGGCGGGAACAGGTTGCGATGGGTCCAGGTGGCCTGCGCCGTAATACCCTCGCCGGCCGCGTAACCCACAGAGCCCGCGATCGTGCGCGGCGGCCCGGCATCCTGCACAACCTCAAGGTCCACATATTGCGTGCCGTCGCCTTCAGGCGTTGCCTGATCGGTCTTTTTCGGGGCAACGGTTACCGTCGAGAACAAGCTGGTGGCGACGAGCGCCTTGCGCAGGTCGTCCACCTTGCGACTGTCATACAGATCGCCCTGCTTGAAGCGGGCGAGCACCTGAATATGGTCCGCCTTGAAGGCCAGATCGCCCTTGGTCGTGATACCGCCAAAGCGGCCACGTGGCCCTACGGTGACCGGCAGAGTATACACACCCGATCCGGCGTCAGGATCCAGCAGGATATCGCGCTGACCCACTTCCGCGAAGGGATAGCCGTTTTCAGGCAACGCCACCGCGATACGGGCTTCGGCGCCCTGCACGCGATCGGCCACGATTGGCTCACCCACCTTCAGCGGGAAATTATCGGCGATCAGCGTGGGCGGCACGGTCGGGTCCGCCTTCACGTTCAATTCGGAAAACACGTAACGCTTACCCGGCGCTACCGTAAGCACTGCGGTCAACGCAGGATCATCCTGATTGCTCGCCGGATCGAGCCGCGTGCGCACGATCGGGCTGTACCAGCCCTCGGACGCCAGCACCGTCTGCATCAACTGACTGTCTTCGCTCAGCCGCGATGCGATCATCGCGCTGTTGGCGGCCTTGCCATGGCCTTTCTTGAGCGCAGACAGGGAATTGAACTCACCCGCGAGATCGGTGTCGCTCTGCTTGTCGGCAATATCGAGACCTTTCAGTTCGGTGCGATAGCGCACCTCGACATCCTTGCGGTCGCTCGGCGCATCGGCGGCGATCTTTACGGGCGTGACTTCGAACTGATTGATTGGCGGAAGTGGCGCAGTCAATTCCGCGTCGCGCACCGGCGCATCGCCGACCGGCACCGTATTCGCGGCGGTGGTCGTCGTCGGCTGCTGGACCGCGGGAGCACCGGCAACCTGCTGCCCAGCCTGTGGCTTGGCCGTTCTGCGCTCGAATTCGTCGATCGACTCCAGCGGCTTGTCCAGCTCGGGATCGTTCGTGGCGTCAAGCTTGGGTATGGAGGCGTTGAATTCGCCGTCAGGAATGATCGGCTCTACCTGGGGCAGATCGACACCCGCAGGAGGCTTCGGCACGACGACTTGCCCGGCTTCCAAACCGTCCGTGCCTGTCTGCGCATCGGCGCCACTAGCGGCCGGGGCGGAATTGCCCCCCGATTGTTGCGCTGCAACAGACAAGGGAAAGGTCGCCGCGACAACCAAAGTGACCGCAATGACATTTCTTGCACATCCGTCCCGCAAAAAAAGGGAACAAGCGGCCTTTCGGTCGATTAGCGAGGACATGAACAACGCGACAAATCACCCCTGTGCCAGACAACCGCGTCCGGCCCCTCCTGAACATGCGTATAGCACGGCGTTAACGAAAGTTCCCTTTCATCGGCAACCATTTGATGGATAGCAAGAACGTCGGGGATGAGAAACCCCAAGCAAGTGGCGGGCAAGGCGAGCAGGCGCAGATGATCGATCCGAAGCCTGGCTACGACGCAGCTTCACCGTGGAGCATGCCCGCAGCGGCTTGGATAAGCGTGCTCAAGCGCGTGTGGGTGATGATCGGATTCCACGAACTGGGATTGCTGGCGGCTGGCCTCGCCTTCTACGTTTTTCTGGCCCTCACGCCGTTGATCGGTGCAACGGTGATGGTCTACGGCCTGGTCGCGAACGTCGACACGGTACGCAAGCAGATCGCCAGCATCGTTGATGTGGTGCCCGCAGATGTCGCGCGGCTGCTGGAAGAGCAACTCCTGCGGATCATTTCGACGAACGCCAGCGTGACGGGGCTGGCGCTTGTCATCGCGCTGTTCTTTGCGATCTATGGCGGCATGCGCGCGGCAGGCGGCATGGTGAGCGCGCTCAACATCATCAATGAAGAGCGCGAAACGCGCGGGATCATCGTGCTGACGTTGCGCACCGCGGTACTGACCCTTGCGGCGATCACCATCGCGCTCACCGGTGTGCTGTCCGGCGGTATCTTCGCCTGGCTGCAAATTCAGACCGGCGTTTTCCTTGGCGACATCACAGCGTTGCTGTTCAAGATCTTGACTTGGGTTGCCGCGATCGGCCTGGGCAGCACGGGTTTTGCGCTGATCATGCGTTACGGGCCTGATCGCAGGCCCGCAAAGTGGCGCTGGCTGGTGCCGGGCTCTCTGCTGGCAACGCTGCTCTGGATCGCGGTATCGTTCGGCTTCTCGCTCTACGTCGCTTATATCAGCGATTACAATGCCATGTATGGGTCGCTCTCGGCGGTCGTGGTGTTTCTGATGTGGTTGTTCCTTTCAGCGTACGGCGTGCTCCTCGGGGCCCTGCTCAATGCGGAGATAGAGCGCCAGACGCTGTGCGATACGACTGCGGGTCCCGCCAGGCCGATCGGTCGACGGGGTGCCGTGCTTGCCGATCTGGTCGATGATAATGTCCCGTCCTCGGATCAGCTTCACAAACGCAAACGCCGCCGTGCCGAGGCGGCCCGCCTCAAGGCGCAGGGCGAGAATGGGCCGGACACCGCCGAGACGACAGAATGACCACAAGAGAATGACTAGGCCGAACACATTCACCTGCCTTCGGGGTTGATCGGAATGTGATGCATAGTTATACATCACACATCTTAATGTGTGGATTAACATCGCAATGGCCAGTGACATAATCGAAAAAGTCCGCAAGCTGATAATTGATGGCGGCATGAGCAAGGCGGGGCTGGCGCGTGCTGCAGGATTGCACGCCAATACCTTGCGAGACTGCACGGAGCCGGACTGGAACCCGACGGCCGATACACTTGGCAAGCTGGAGCGTGTTCTGTTCGCCAACGACGAGCGCAATGCGCTGGTGCCGATCGAGGAAATCATCGACGAAGCGCGCAACGGCCGGATGTTTATTCTGGTGGATGACGAAGATCGCGAGAATGAAGGCGACCTCATCATCCCGGCACAGATGGCCACGCCAAGCGCCATCAATTTCATGGCTACACATGGGCGCGGCCTGATCTGCCTGGCCCTTGCGGGCAAGCGGATCGAGGAACTGGGCCTTGATCTGATGAGCCGGCAGAACGGCACCCGGCACGAAACCGCGTTTACCGTCTCGATCGAGGCGCGCGAAGGCGTCACCACAGGAATTTCCGCAGCGGACCGTGCACGGACTATATCTGTTGCGATCGACGGATCGAAATCGCGCGACGATATCGTCACGCCGGGTCACGTCTTTCCGCTACGAGCCCGTGAGGGCGGCGTTCTGGTGCGTGCTGGTCACACTGAAGCGGCGGTGGACATATCCCGCCTTGCCGGCCTCAATCCTTCTGGCGTGATCTGCGAGATCATGAAAGAGGACGGCGCGATGGCGCGCATGGACGATCTGATGGCGTTTGCCCGCCTGCACGAATTGAAGATCGGCACGATTCGGGATCTGATCGCTTATCGCCGACGGCATGATCGGATGATCGAGAAGCGCAGCGAAGTTGCCTTTCATTCCCGCCACGGCGGCGACTGGACCGCGCGGTCCTATTATAACCGGGCAACCGGGGATGAAACGGTCGCGCTCGTCAAAGGTCGCATAGATCCGGCACAGCCAACTCTGGTGCGCATGCACACCCTGTCGATGTTCAGCGACATCTTCGGAGACGATTCGGGCGAGCGAGGCGATCTGCTGCACGATTCCATGCGGATGATCGCAGCCGAAGGCGCCGGCGCAATCGTGGTCATCAATCGTCCGATGACTAAAATGATGTCGCGGATGATCGATATCCGCAACGAGATACGCGGCGGCGGCAGCCCGGACCTCGAAGAAATCCGCGATTACGGCGTAGGCGCCCAAATCCTGGCGGAACTGGGTATCCATGACATGATCTTGTTGACCAACACCCGCCATTCCCTTGTCGCGCTGGAAGGGTATGGACTCAACATCGTAGCGGAGCGACCGATCACCGGTAGCTGCGCCGAAACGCACGAAGGATAAAACCGCAATGGCCCGATTTCTGATCGTTGAAGCCCGATTCTATGAACGCCTGAACGATTTGCTGATCGACGGTGCGAAGGCGGCAATTAAAGCCGCTGGACACAAGGCCGATGTCATCTCGGTGCCCGGTGCGCTGGAAATTCCCGCCGCCATTTCCTTGGCGGATGGCTCAGGAAACTATGACGGATATGTCGCCTTGGGCGTGGTCATCCGGGGGGAAACCTACCACTTCGAGATTGTAGCCGGCGAATCGGCGCGCGGCATCATGGCGCTGACCATGGACGGAATTCCGATCGGCAATGGTATCCTTACCGTCGAAAACGAAGCCCAGGCACTTGAGCGCGCCGATCCATCACGCAAGGATAAGGGCGGCGAAGCGGCTCGTGCAGCCGTAGCGCTTTACGATCTCAAGCAGCGCTTCGACGGATGATCACGGGTTGCTGCCGCGTCCCGCGCGGAAAACGGAGGACACGGCTCTCGTGAACTTGCCTTTTAAGGTATCTCCGGGAAAATTACGTAATGATACCTAGTGAAGCACCCACCTCCAAGCGCGCGCTGCTATGTTCTCGGCTGCGATGCGTAGTCTGCAGAAACTGCAAGCAATGTGTTCCCAAGTAGGACGTATGCCAATTCGTCGTTTTTTAACAAATGTTCTTGGTGTAGCGCAGCTTTGTCTTCCGAATTAGGTCTAAATCGGAGGATTTCGAAAAACCAATGCCAGGTCAACTGGCGGGTCGCAAACCGAGGCTCGGGAAACGAGTCCGGGCTGGAGATGCTATCTGCAGCCTGCCGGAGAACACGTTAATGAACAAAAATGCCGCTGCCGACGCAGTGCTAACCGAACTTTACGGCTGCATTGCCAGACTTGATGACCTTGGTGCGTCATTGGCTGCAATCCACGTGGATGCTGCGATCGAATCCCTGTGCCGTCAATTCACACTTGCACGCAGAACCTCCGATACGGATCAAGCTGCGCGCGACTAGTACGCGCCCGCCCCATAAGGTTTCATCCAACGCGGACGATATTCGTAGGTATGCGGACCAGGGTTTTGGTCCGATCCTAAGATGTTTGTGACGCATCAATGGATTTAACCTGCGCAGAAAGCACAAGCAAAGTTCTGCGAATTGGAACCGGGTGCCACATATTCATGGAGAATACCGACCAGTTGATGCGTAACCGCGCCAAGGCCATTCGCCTTATCGGTATCGCGAACGAATTGCTGGCGATGGCGCGAGAACTGGAAATTGGCGAAAGCCCATCCATGCTGATGAAATCGCTGGCAAACAAGGATGAGCCACGAGCCAGCGAAAAATCCACAGCGAGCCAGGATCACCCCATCTGGGTGGAGCTTGCCAGGCAAACCTACGAAGACCGGCGGCGGCGCATCAAGATATTCCGAACCGATGATCTGTTCGGCGAGCCTGCGTGGGACATCCTGCTCGATCTGTTCATCGCGGCCAAGGAACGGCGCCGGGTATCGGTGACAAGCGCCTGCATCGGCTCCGCCGTGCCCTCCACCACGGCGCTGCGGTGGATCGCGCAGCTGGAAAAGCATGGTCTGCTCGTGCGGGAGGCTGATCCCGGTGACGCTCGGCGGGTCTACGTCAAGCTCAGCGCCAAGGGCTACGCCGCGATGCTGGAATACTTCGCATCCGCGTCTCGCGCGGTCGTCCGGCTGGATGAGGCGCAGCCTGCAACGCTCGCCCGGCTGATCAGCTACCAGTAACGCAAATGGCGGATCATCCTCCGCTGCTCCCGGTCAAAGCCGGTCAGCAGCGGAGAACGCATCATGGTGTTAACGCGGCTCAGCGCGCCAACCGGCCGAATGCACCGGCGCCGGCATAACGTGCGGCTTTACCCAACTCTTCCTCAATGCGGATCAGCTGGTTGTACTTCGCAAGCCGGTCTGACCGCGCCAGCGAACCGGTCTTGATCTGGCCGCAGTTCGTGGCGACAGCCAGATCGGCAATCGTCGCGTCCTCGGTTTCGCCCGAGCGGTGCGACATAACGGCGGTGTAGCCTGCGCGATTGGCGATCGAAACCGCCTCAAGCGTTTCGGTCAGGGTGCCGATCTGGTTGACTTTCACCAGCAGCGAGTTCGCCAGACCCTGTTCGATACCCATCGTCAGGCGCTTGGGATTGGTGACGAAAAGATCGTCGCCCACGAGCTGGACTTTGTGGCCGACCTTGTCGGTGAGCGCCTTCCAACCTTCGAAATCGTCTTCGCTCATGCCATCCTCGATCGATATGATCGGGTAGGCTTCTGTCAGGTCGGCAAGATAATCGGCGAATGCCACCGGCGTCAGGCTCAGCCCTTCGCCGCTGATTTCGTATTTGCCGTCCCGGAAAAACTCGGTCGACGCGCAATCCAGCGCCAGCTGGATGTCAGTTCCGGCCTTGAAGCCCGCCTTTTCAACCGACGCCATGATGAAATCCAGCGCATCGCGCGTGCTGGCAAGATTTGGCGCGAAGCCGCCTTCGTCACCTACGGCGGTCGCCAGGCCCTTTTGATGCAGGCCCTTCTTCAAGGTGTGGAAGATCTCCGCGCCCCAGCGCACCGCTTCCGCGATCGATCCGGCCCCGACCGGCATGATCATGAATTCCTGGAAATCGATCGGATTGTCGGCATGCTCGCCGCCGTTGATGATGTTCATCATCGGCACCGGCAGGACATGCGCGGAGACACCCCCGACGTAGGAATACAGCGGCAGCCCTCGCGCGTTGGCCGCAGCCTTGGCGACGGCCAGGCTGGTGCCCAGGATCGCATTGGCGCCAAGCCGCGCCTTGTTTTCGCTGCCGTCCAGTTCGATCATCGCAAAGTCGAGTTCGCGCTGATCCTCGGCGTCAAGGCCGACCAGTTCTTCCGCGATTTCGCCGTTCACCGCGTCTACCGCCTGCAACACGCCCTTGCCCAGATAGCGCGCGCCGTCGCCGTCCCGCAGTTCCATCGCTTCGTGGGCTCCGGTGGAGGCGCCTGACGGCACCGCGGCGCGACCAAAGCTGCCATCTTCGAGCAACACGTCCACTTCAACAGTGGGATTGCCGCGGCTGTCCAGAATTTCCCGGCCGTGAATGTCGATAATCGCGGTCATTGAAGCGGTCTCCTCTACGGGCGCATGTTTCGCGTTTCCGTCCGAACGCGGTCTTAGCAGGGGAACTTCGCCTGACAAGTTGCGTTGCAGCAGGGATGCGTGAGTAGTGTTACTGTGTCCTCATATCGCTGTATATGAAGGCGGCACCAAGCGCCCAAGGAAGCTCAAGGAAGGGATACCATCATGGTCGACGCCACAACTTCTGCCGGCAACGGCACCGAAAGCGCCAAGAACCACTTCAGCAAAGCCGTGGAAGAGGCCAAGGCCGCCGCGCAGGCGCTTGCCGAAGGTCTTACCACCGAAGCCAAAGTGCGCAGCGATGAAGCCAAGGACAAGGCCAGCGCCTATGCTGCCGACGCCAAGGTCAAGGCTGCCGGTATGGCAGACGAGGGCAAGGCCCGTGCCAGCCAGGCCATTGTCGGCCTTTCGAAAATGATCGACGACAATGCCACGCTTATCGAAGAGAAAGTCGGACCCAAGTACGGTGAATACGCCCGCAGCGCCTCGAAATCGATCCAGGATGCCGGTCTGCGCCTTGATGAAAAGTCGCTGGAAGAACTGACAGAGGATGCGCGTGAATTCGTGCGCAAAAGCCCAGGTCTGGCGATCGGTCTGGCTGCAGCGACAGGGTTCATGCTTTCACGCCTGTTCAGCAGCAAGTGAGCGTGATTGCCTGGATCTGAACGCGGGAAATGCATAGCACAGAACCGGAAATCGCGCCTGTTGTGAGGGATGTGGACGACATGTCCCTCATGCAGGACCTTCGTCAGTTGGCTGACGAGGCCAAGTCCTTGGCCCAGGCGGAGATCGCATACCAGAAATCTCGCGCCTCATTTGTAGGTTCGGAAGCCCGCACGATTGTCGTACTGATGGTCCTGGCAGCGGTGATGGTTTTTTTTGCCGGTATCGCTTTGGTGGTCGGCAGCGTTATTGCGCTGGTTCCGCTTCTGGGGCCTTGGGCTGCAACAGCCTGCGTAACGCTCGTTCTGCTCTTGTTGGCTGTCTTGGGCGGATTAAGCGTGCGCGCGCGGATACGCCGCATAATGACGATCATGACGGGCTGAAATCCGCTTTATAAAGGACGGCGTCATGGGAACGCAGGCAGCTCGGTTCATCGCCGACAAGGAAGCGCGCGATGCGGCGCGCGAAAAGCTCACCACGCATTATCAGCTCATCAAGGCAGACCTTGCCGACCGGGGCATCGGCGGCCGAATTGCTGATGATGCTGCGGAGCGGGCTAAGCTGATGTTCGACGAGGCCGTAGCCGTGGTGGAGGAGCATCCTGTCGTTACGGCAGGAACCTTGGCCGTGCTGGCGCTTTGGTTTTTGCGTAACCCGCTTGCGGGCCTTTTCAATGATCTGCGCGATCGCGCCGCAGCGCTAAAGGAGTGATCAAGGTGAGCAACACCGACACCAAAACTTTCCCGGCGAAATCGGATTCCACAAAGCCCGCCAATATCGCGGTCCTTCCGACCAAACTGGTCGAAGAAAGGCCTTCCGAAAAAGTCATCGCGTTCGTTAAGCGCCATCCGGTGCTCACGGTTACCGCAGGTCTGGCGGCAGGCGCGTTGGTTAGTTCGCTAGTGCCACGCCGCGTAAGCCGTAAGGCAGGCAAGCGCGCAGCGCATCTCGCCGAAGTTGCTGCGGCCACCGGCAAGGTATTCGGACGGCGGGCGAGTGATCGCGTCCATGATGCTGGCGTCGTTTCTCGCAAACAGGCCGCGATCCTGGCGGATCACGCCAGTAAGGCAAGCGACCGCGCGGCACACAAGCTGGAAAAGTACGGCATCGCCGCAGCGGCAGCGGCAAGCGCTTTTGGACGTGCGGCTGCCAAGCGCGCCAGCAAATTTGGCGATGTCGCAGCTGATGCTGCCGGACATCTGGGCGACGCGGCTGCGGCGCGCTCCACGAAAGTCGTCGATCTGGCCGAAGAGCTCAAGACCCGCATTAAGCGGTAATTGACAGACTATCGGGGCGTTGTTGGCCGATTAGCACGATATCTGCGTCGCTAACGGGTTGTTATGATAGCCCGGTAAATTTATAGGGGCCGCTCACTCCCACAGGAAAGCGGCCCCTTGATGCAGAAGCTCCACCTTGTCATGGGCGGCCGGGTAAAAGACCCGCGCAGTCTCGAGTTCACTGATCTTAGCACGCTCGATCTGGTTGGCGTGTTCGGCGATTTCGCCTCCGCCCAAGAGGTGTGGAAGGCAAACGCGCAGCGCACTGTCGACGACGCCGAGATGAAGTACGTCATCGTGCATCTTCATCGCCTGCTTGAACCCGACCTTCCCCAAGGTTGATCAACCCAGTCACTGACACACAAAAAAGGCCGGCGTAAAACCGGCCTTTTTTGTGTTTTATCAAATTATTCAGATAAATTCGATTTTCTTCACCAGGTAGAACTTGTCACCCGATGGCACCGTCACTTCAACCTCGTCGTCCACGCGTCGACCGATCAGGGCCTTGCCCAGCGGTGAATTGTAGCTGATCCGGCCGATCTTGGCGTCGGCTTCGTAAGGACCGACGATCTGGTATTTCACCGGCTTGTCATCTTCATCAAGCAGAGTGACGGTGGCGCCGAAAATGACCTTATCGCCCGAAAGCGTGGCCGGATCGACGATTTGCGCGCGGGTAATCTTGTCCTCAAGGTCGGCAAGCATGGCTTCGACCTGGCCCTGCCGTTCTTTGGCGGCGTGATATTCCGCGTTTTCCGACAGGTCGCCATGCGCACGCGCCTCTTCGATCGCATCGACGATGCGAGGGCGTTCTTCACGCAGCGCCTTGATCTCAGCGGTCAGCCTTTCATAGCCCTCCGCGAGCATCGGCAGCTTTTCGATACTTGCCATTCTTCTTCTATTCCTCCTGCCGCCTTCCCGCCGCTAAACGCATGCCATGCAACTGGCATTCGGCCCGGTCCCCGGCATACGCCTGTGGGAACGGGCCGATCTACAGCGATGTCGGGAAGACTAGATCGATTTCAGCTATAGTAGTCCTGCAACGAACGCACTTCAAGCTGGCTCCCGCGAATCGTCCTGATCGCTTCACTTGCCGCCACGCTGGCGGCAGCGGTGGTAAAGATCGAGATCTTGCCGGTGAGCGCGGAGGCGCGAATCGACTGCGAGTCCTTCAGGCTCTGCCACCCTTCGGTGGTGTTGAAGATCATCGCGATCTCACCGTCGACGATCTTGTCGACGATGTGCGGGCGACCTTCCGCCACCTTGTTCACCAGATCCACCGGCAGACCCGCATCCGACAGATATTTCTGGGTGCCGGACGTGGCGATCACCCGGAACCCCTGGTCGATCAGCGTGCGCACGGCGGGCAGGATCATCGCCTTGTCACTGTCCTTCACGGAGACGAACACCGTGCCTTGCGTGGGCAACCTGATCCCGGCGCCCAGCTGCGCCTTGGCGAACGCGGTGGGGAAATCGGCATCGATGCCCATCACCTCGCCCGTCGATTTCATTTCCGGGCTGAGCACCGGATCGACGCCGGGGAAACGGGCAAACGGGAACACCGCCTCCTTGACCGCCACGTACGGCAGATCGCGCTTGAACGGCGGGAAGGTGGACAGCATTTCACCGGCCATCACCCGGCTGGCGATCTTGGCGACCGGCTGGCCGATGGCCTTGGCGACAAACGGCACGGTCCGCGACGCGCGCGGGTTCACTTCGATCAGGAAAACCTCGCCGTCCTTCACGGCGAACTGGATGTTCATCAGCCCGCGCACGCCAAGCCCGAAGGCCAGCGCTTCGGCCTGCCGCTCCATCTCCGCGATGATCTCGGGCGCCAGACTGTAAGGCGGCAGCGAGCAGGCGCTATCGCCCGAGTGGATACCCGCTTCCTCGATGTGTTGCATCACACCGGCTACGACCACCTGCTCGCCATCGCACAGGGCATCGACGTCGCATTCGATCGCATCGCGCAGATACTGGTCGATCAGCACCGGACTGTCCCCGGACACCTGGACGGCGGTGGCGATGTAGTCGTCAAGCTGCTGTTCGCTATCCACGATCTCCATGGCGCGGCCGCCCAGCACGTAGCTGGGGCGCATCAGCACGGGGTAGCCGATGCGGTTGGCAACGTTCACCGCCTCGTCACGGCTGCGCGCGATGCCATTGGCGGGTTGGCGCAGGCCGAGCTTTTCCACCAGGGCGGAAAAACGCTCACGGTCCTCGGCAAGATCGATGGCGTCGGGCGAGGTGCCCAGGATCGGGATGCCCTCGTCTTCCAGCGCCTGCGCCAGTTTCAGCGGGGTCTGCCCGCCGAACTGGACGATCACGCCGACCAGCTCGCCGTTCTGCTGCTCGACACGCAGGACTTCCAGCACGTCCTCTGCGGTCAGCGGTTCGAAATAGAGGCGGTCGGAGGTGTCGTAGTCGGTGGAGACGGTTTCCGGGTTGCAGTTGACCATGATCGTCTCGTACCCGGCTTCGGCCAGCGCGAAACAGGCGTGAACGCAGCAGTAATCGAACTCGATCCCCTGCCCGATCCGGTTCGGACCGCCGCCCAGGATCACGATCTTGCGCCGGTCGGACGGCATCGCCTCGTCTTCCGCCTCGCCGAAGAACGGCGCTTCATAGGTGGAATACATGTATGGCGTCACCGCCTCGAACTCGGCCGCGCAGCTGTCTATGCGCTTGAACACGGGCACCACGCCCAGCTTGCGGCGCAACTGGCGCACTTCCTTCTCGCTGGTGGCGCCGGCCATGGCGCGCAGGGCATCGTGCAGCAGGCCGGAACGCTTGGCCTGCGTTTCGCCCAGCCCGCCGGCCACACCGACCGAGCGCACCGCCAGCTTGGCCAGCCGCTTGTCCGAAAAGCCCATGGCTTTCAGGCGGCGCAGACCGTCCGCGTCGTTGGGAAGCCCGTTCTCCAGAATAAGCGCCTCGGCGGCGATGATCTCTTCGATGTGGCGCAGGAACCACTTGTCGTAATGGGTGATCGCGTGGATCTCGTCCACCGTGAAGCCTTCGCGCATCGCCTGCGCGGCGTGGAGCAGGCGCTCGGGCGTTGCGCGTGACAGGGCGGCGGTGATGACGTCGCGGCCCGCCCCTTCCAGCGCCGGCACGCGGTTGAAGCCATCCAGCCCGGTTTCCAGCCCGCGCAGGGCCTTCTGCATCGATTCCTTGATATTGCGACCGATCGCCATGACCTCGCCGACCGACTTCATCGCGGTGGTCAGGTCGTTCTTGGCGCCCTTGAACTTTTCAAATGCGAAGCGCGGGATCTTGGTGACGACGTAATCGATCGTCGGCTCGAACGCCGCCGGGGTGGCGCCGGTGATCTCGTTCATGATCTCGTCAAGCGTGTAGCCCACCGCCAGCTTGGCGGCCACGCGGGCGATCGGGAAGCCCGTGGCTTTCGACGCCAGCGCCGAGGAGCGTGAGACGCGCGGGTTCATCTCGATGACGATCAGGCGACCGTCCTTGGGATTGACCGCGAATTGCACATTGGAGCCGCCCGTCTCCACGCCAATCTCACGCAGCACCGCGATCGAGGCGGAGCGCATGATCTGGTATTCCTTGTCGGTCAGCGTCAGCGCCGGGGCGACGGTGATCGAATCCCCGGTGTGCACGCCCATCGGATCGACGTTTTCGATGGAGCAGATGATGATGCAGTTGTCGTGCTTGTCGCGCACGACTTCCATCTCGTACTCTTTCCAGCCCAGCAGCGATTCCTCGATCAGCACTTCGGTGGTGGGAGACGCGTCCAGGCCCGAGCGTACGATCGCCTCGAACTCGGCCTTGTTGTAGGCGATGCCGCCGCCGGTGCCGCCCATCGTGAAGCTCGGGCGGATGATCGAGGGCAGGCCGGTGCGTTCCAGCACCGCAAACGCCTCGTCCAGCGTGTGCGCCACGCCGGAGCGGGCGGACTGCAGCCCGATCTTGTCCATCGCCTCGCGGAAACGCTGGCGGTCTTCGGCCTTGTCGATCGCATCGGCATCGGCGCCGATCATCTGCACGCCGTACTTTTCCAGCGTGCCGTCGTTGAACAGCGCCAGCGCGCAGTTGAGCGCAGTCTGCCCGCCCATCGTGGGCAGCACCGCATCGGGCCGCTCCTTCTCGATGATGCGCGCGACGATCTCGGGCGTGATGGGTTCCACGTACGTGGCGTCGGCCATATCAGGGTCGGTCATGATCGTGGCGGGGTTGGAGTTCACCAGGACGACCCGGTAGCCCTCCTCCTTCAGCGCCTTGATCGCCTGCGTGCCCGAATAGTCGAACTCACACGCCTGGCCGATGATGATCGGACCGGCACCGATGACGAGGATCGAGGAGATGTCAGTGCGTTTGGGCATTATTTCACAATCCCGAAGTGCTTGTTTCCAACGGCCACGAGCTGCTCGAACGCAGCTTTGGACAGCCGGAAATTTTGAGTGCGTCCGGCGTCTGGCCCACGGTTCGGATGGCCGTACCCATTCAGCTGCAAGAAAAGCTCGCCATCGAGTTTGAGAGGCACCAGCTTAGCGACGCAAGGCGCGGTAGCGTGTTCCGCACCCTGCTCCAGCATATCAAACCCACGCACGGTAGCCATCAACCCAATATCCCCACGAACTTCTCGAACAGGTAGAAGCTGTCCTGCGGGCCCGGGCTGGCTTCGGGGTGGTACTGCACGCCGAATGCGCGCTTGCCCTTGATGGCGATGCCGCAGTTGGTGCCGTCGAACAGCGAGACGTGGGTTTCCTCCACGTTTTCCGGCAGTGTCTGGTTGTCCACCGCGAAGCCGTGGTTCATCGAGGTGATCTCGACCACGCCATCGCCCAGGCGCTTGACCGGATGGTTCGCGCCGCGATGGCCCTGGAACATCTTGGCGGTCTTGGCGCCGGCGGCAAGACCCAGCATCTGATGGCCCAGGCAAATGCCGAAAACTGGCATGTCCCGCTCCAGCAGGGCCTGGATCACCGGCACCGCGTACTTGCCCGTCGCCGCCGGATCGCCGGGGCCGTTGGACAGGAACACGCCCGCCGGCTCCAGCGCCAGGATCGTCTCCAGCGTGGCTTCCGCCGGCACCACGGTCACCCGCGCGCCAGCCTTGACGAGGTTGCGGAAGATATTGTCCTTGGCGCCGTAGTCGATCGCCACGACATGGGGCCGCGCATCATGCGGAGAGCGGCCATAGCCCTGCCCCAGCGTCCACACCGAGCCTTCCCAGCCTTCCTGGATATGGCGGCTGACCAGCTTGGCCAGGTCCATGCCTTCCAGCCCCGGCCAGTCCTGCGCGCGCTTGAGCAGCGCGGGAATATCGAAGTTGCCTTCGGGATCGTGGGCCATCACCGCGTTGGGCGCGCCCAGCTTGCGGATGCGCCGGGTCAGCGCGCGGGTGTCGATCCCGGACAGGCCCACCTTGCCCTTGTCCGCCAGCCACTGCCCGTATTCGCCCGCCGCGCGGAAGCTGGACGATGGTGTCACGTCTTCGCGCACGATGCAGCCGACCGCGCCATCGACCTTCGATTCCAGGTCTTCCTCGTTGACGCCCACATTGCCGATATGCGGGAACGTGAAAGTGACGATCTGCCCGGCGTAGGACGGATCGGTCATCACTTCCTGATATCCGGTCATCGAGGTGTTGAAGCAAACCTCGCCCACCGCTTCCCCGATATGGCCGAAGCCACGGCCCCAGACCACGTGCCCGTCGCTGAGGACAAGCACGCCGGTCGCGCCTTCCGGTTTGGGCGCAAGCGAATATGCGGCGTCGGCCATGGTGGGTCGCTCCGTTGTACGGCGTTTCTGACGTTGTGTGCTAAGGCGCGGTCGCTAGAGGGGGTTGTGCATCGCGTCAAGGCACACAGGTGCAAAATGGCGCGCGGCTTGCTAGTTTACCGCCGCAACGCGCTCTCACTTTTACGCAAGGACCGTTTGAAAACAATGCTTCGTGATTCGATCAAGGCCGCCCAGATTTCCGCCATGAAGGCGGGAGAAAAGCAGCGCCTCGCCGCCGTTCGCCTGATCCTGGCCAAGATCAAGGACCGCGACATCGAGCTTCGCACCGCCGCGTCCACCCCGGATGACGATGAACTGGTGATCGATGTGCTGCAAAAGATGGTCAAGCAGCGCCGCGAATCGATCCAGCTCTTCGAACAGGGTGGTCGCCCGGAGAAAGCGGCAGAGGAACAGGTGGAGCTGGAAGTGATCGAAAGCTTCCTGCCCGCGCAATTGTCCGAGGAAGACACCAAGGCCGCGATCGAGGCGATCAAGGCTGAGGTTGGCGCCACCGGCATGAAGGACATGGGCAAAGTGATGGCCCAGCTCAAGGCGCGCCACGGCACCGAACTGGACATGGGTAAGGCCAGCGGCTGGGTGAAGGCGGCGCTGAGCTGAAGCGCGTGGCGCGATCAGGCACCCCATCGGCAACAAAGGTTGCCTTGCCATGCTGACCCCGCAGTGGCTCGACCAGTTACGGTCCCGCGTCACGCTCTCTGCGGTGGTGGGCCGCTCGGTGCGCCTGCAGAAAGCCGGGCGCGAGCATCGCGCCTGCTGTCCGTTCCACAACGAGAACTCGCCCAGCTTCTACGTCAACGACGAGAAGGGTTTCTATCACTGCTTCGGCTGCGGCGCGCATGGCGACGCGATCCGCTGGATGACCGATCATCAAGGCCTCGCCTTCATGGACGCGGTAAAGGAGCTTGCAGCGGAAGCCGGGATGGATGTCCCCACGCCCGACCCGAAGATGGCGCGCGCGGCGGAACAGCGCGACAGTCTGCACGACGTGATGGCCGCCGCGCAGGCGTGGTTCAAGGCGAGCCTCGCCGGCGCGGAAGGGGCGGCGGCACGCGCCTACCTCGCCACGCGCGGCTTCGATGCACACACCGTGGAGCGGTTCGGCTTTGGCTATGCGCCGGAGGGTCGTCAGGCGCTGAAAGAGGCGCTGTCGCAGTTCCCTGAAGCCATGCTGGTGGAAGCGGGCCTGCGCATCGTGGTGGAGGAGCGCGATCCCTATGATCGCTTTCGTGGCCGGCTGATGCTGCCGATCGAGGATGCGCGCGGGCGGGTGATCGCATTTGGCGGGCGCATCCTGACCCCCGGCAAGACGGACGCACCCAAATATCTCAACTCGCCCGACACTCCGCTGTTCGACAAGGGGCGCACGCTTTACAACCTGCACCGCGCCGCGCCGGCTGCCCGCCAGTCCGGGCGGATCATCGTGGTCGAAGGCTACATGGATGTCATCGCGCTGGCCGCCGCTGGCATCACCGATGCGGTCGCGCCGCTGGGCACCGCGCTGACCGAGCAGCAGATCGAAATGCTGTGGCGGCATGTGGAAACCCCGGTGCTGTGTTTCGATGGCGATGCGGCGGGCCAGCGCGCCGCGATGCGCGCGATCACCCGGGCCCTGCCGATGCTGCGCCCGGCCCATAGCTTGCGCATCGTCCGCCTGCCCGAGGGTCTGGACCCTGATGATCTGATCAAGGCGCGTGGCGCCGGCGCCCTGCAGGACTTGCTGGGACAGGCCGCAACCCTGGTGGACGTGCTGTGGGAGGCAGAGCGCGATGCCGTGCCGCTGCGCACGCCCGAGGACAAGGCCGGCCTCAAGGCGCGGCTGATGGCGCATGTGGAAACGATCCAGAACCCCGATATCGCCAGCCTCTATCGCCGCGAATTACAGGACCGGTATTCCGCCTTCGCCTTTCCCAAACGCGAGAACACCTGGCAGCCCAGGGGCGGCGGCTTTCAGCCAAACCGCAACGGGCAGAAGGGCGGCAAGTGGAACGGCAAGCCCACCCCTGCCCCCTCATCGCCCGAATCGATCAGCCGGCTCAATTCACGCCACGCGCCGGGCGCCCGGCGTGACGGGCTGTCCGCAGCCGTGATTGCCGGGCTGATCCGCTGGCCATCCCAGCTACCCCGCCATGCCGAGGCACTGGCCCGCGCACCGGGGATGGACCCACGCCTCGCGGTGCTGATCGAGTGTTGCGGCGGGGCCGAAGCGCTTGAATCGGCGGCTATTGCTACCATATTGCGCAATAACGGAACGCAAATGCCGTCGCCGGTTGAATACGCCGACCTGCGGTTCGGTTTCCTTTTGCCCGACGTCACTGAGGAGCAGGCGGCCATGGAACTTGCACAGGCCATCGATCTTCTCGTGGAGCGCCCGGTGCTTGAAGCGGCCCTGGCGCAGGCGACAGCGCGGTTCGAGGCAGAGCTTTCCGACGACGCCTTCACGGAACAGCAGCGCATTCGCAAGAGAAAGCTGGAGTTTGATAACCGTCTGAGGCAAATGGCGACCAGACATGCGTCCTGATCGTATAATTATATGTATGCACCGGCTTACGGGGCAGCACGGGATAACGGCGGAATAATGAGCAAGAACGACACAAACGGCGCAGATACCGACGGCATGGACGCGCCGCTGATCGATCTTAACGAAGGGTCGATCAAGAAGCTGATCGCCCGCGCCAAGCGTCGCGGCGTGATTACCGTCGACGAGCTGAACGAGGCCTTGCCGCAGGACCAGATGTCCACTGACCAGATCGAGGACATCATGGCCGCGATCTCGGAAATGGGCGTCAACATCGTCGAAAGCGACGAAGACGCCGACGGCCAGGCCGACGACGATCGCGATGCCGATGAGGCGGAAGACAGCGAAGGCGATGAAGCCTCTCCGCGCGTCATGGTCGATCCTGCGAAGAAGAAGGAAACGATCGAGCGCACCGACGATCCGGTGCGCATGTACTTGCGCGAAATGGGCGCGGTAGAGCTGCTCAGCCGTGAGGGCGAAATCGCCATCGCCAAGCGGATCGAAGCGGGCCGGGACATGATGATCCTGGGCCTGTGCGAAAGCCCGATCACCTTCCACGCCATCATCCAGTGGTCCGAAGCGCTCAACAACGGCGAAATGCAGCTGCGTGAGATCCTTGATCTCGACGCTATGCTATCGAAGGAGCCGCAGCCGGAAAACCTCTCCGAAGACGGAGAAGGCGACGACGATGGCGAGATCAGCGAAAAAACTGCCGGCCCTTCCTTCAAGGAGGAAGATGACGTCGAGGAGGAAGCCGCCGACGACGTCGACGAGGACGGCAATCCGATTCCCAAGCGCAAAGCCGAGGAAGAGGAAGAGGACAACACCTTGTCCCTCGCGCAGATGGAAGCGGCCCTCAAGCCCGAGGCGCTGGAGAAGTTCGCGCTCATCACCGAGCTGTTCCAGACCTTCGAAAAGCTGCAGCGTGATCGGCTCGAATCGCTGGCGCTGGGCATCGATTTCCCGGGCGCCAAGGAAGAACAATATCAGCAGCTGCGCGAGGATCTGACCGCGCAGGTTGAATCGGTGCAGTTCCACGCCACCAAGATCGAATATCTGGTCGACAACCTCTACGCCTTCAACCGCCGGCTGACGACACTGGGCGGGCAGATGCTTCGCCTGGCCGAACGCCACAAGGTGAAGCGCGCCGACTTTCTGGAAAGCTACGTCGGCCGCGAGCTGGACGACACCTGGATGGCCGAAGTCGCCAAAAAAGATAAAAAGTGGGCCGCTTTCGCCGAGAACGAAGGCGATTCGGTTGAACGCATTCGCGTGGAAGTGTCCGACATTGCCGCAGCCACCGGCATGGCGCTTCCCGAGTTCCGCCGCATCGTCAACATGGTCCAGAAGGCAGAGCGCGAGGCGCGCATCGCCAAGAAGGAAATGGTCGAGGCGAACCTGCGTCTGGTGATCTCGATCGCCAAGAAATATACCAACCGCGGCCTGCAGTTCCTGGACCTGATCCAGGAAGGCAACATCGGCCTGATGAAGGCGGTCGACAAGTTCGAGTATCGGCGCGGCTACAAGTTCTCGACGTACGCGACGTGGTGGATTAGGCAGGCGATCACCCGCTCGATCGCCGATCAGGCGCGGACCATCCGCATCCCGGTCCACATGATCGAAACGATCAACAAGCTGGTGCGCACCAGCCGCCAGTTCCTGCACGAGCAGGGCCGCGAGCCGACGCCTGAAGAAATGGCCGAGCGTCTGTCGATGCCGCTCGAAAAGGTCCGCAAGGTGATGAAAATCGCCAAGGAGCCGATCTCCCTCGAAACGCCGATCGGCGACGAGGAAGACAGCCACCTGGGTGATTTCATCGAGGACAAGAACGCGATCATCCCGGTGGACGCTGCAATCCAGGCGAACCTTAAGGAAACCGTCACCCGTGTTCTGGCCAGTCTTACCCCGCGCGAGGAACGCGTGCTGCGCATGCGTTTTGGCATCGGCATGAACACCGATCATACGCTGGAGGAAGTGGGCCAGCAGTTCTCCGTCACGCGCGAACGTATTCGCCAGATCGAGGCCAAGGCCCTGCGCAAGCTCAAGCACCCCAGCCGATCGCGAAAGATGCGCTCTTTCCTCGACCAGTAAGCGAAAAGTCCCGCTTCGGCGGGCTTTTTGTTGCCCTCTGCGGTATCGTGCACCGCCCTCTCCCTTGTCCCAGTTTCACGCTCTGGCGCCGCGCCTAGGCTGACGGGCAACAAGAACGGCGGGATGAGGACATGGGATCGATTGCACCGGCACACGTGCCTGCGGAGCGCATCGTGGATTTCGACGTGTTCAGCCCGCCGGGCGTGGAACATGATTTCTTCGCTGCCTGGAAATCGCTGCTCGACGGGCCGGCCCTGGTCTGGAGTACAGCCAACGGCGGCCACTGGATCGCCGCCGATGGAGCCACGGTGCGAACGCTGTGGAACGACGCGGAGCGGCTTTCCAGCGAGTGCCTGGCGGTTACGCCGGGTCTGGGGGAGGTCATGCGCTTCATCCCGCTCCAGCAGGACGGCGAGGAACACAAGGCATTCCGTAAGCCGGTCGTCAAAGGGTTGGCCTCGCGCTTCGTAACGGCTTTGGAACCCGGCGTTCGCGATGCCATGCGCCTGCTGGCTACCCAGCTGCGCCCGCGCGGGCAGTGCGATTTCGTGGCCGACTTTGCCGAGATCATACCGCTCAACGTATTTCTCGGAATGATCGACGTTCCGCTCGAAGATCGCCCGCGCCTGCGCCAGCTGGGCGTCCAGCTCACCCGCCCGGATGGATCGATGACGGTCGAGCAGTTGAAGCAGGCGGCCGACGATTACCTCTGGCCATTCATCGAAAAACGCATGGAATCGCCCGGCGACGACTTGTTCAGCCGCATCCTGGCAGAGCCCGTCAATGGCCGCCCGTGGACGCACGATGAAGCCCGACGCATGTGCCGTAACCTGCTGTTCGGCGGGCTGGATACCGTGGCCGCGATGATGGGGATGGTGGCGCTGCATCTTGCCCGCCACCCCGATGATCAGCGCACGTTGCGCCAAAGGCCTGACCTTATCCCCGCCGCTGCCGACGAGTTGATGCGCCGCTATCCCACCGTTGCCGTAAGCCGCAATGCCGTGGCGGACGTCGATATCGACGGCGTCACGATCCGAACCGGCGACCTGGTCTACCTGCCTAGCGTGCTGCACAACCTTGATCCGGCGTGCTTCCCCGATCCGGAAGTGGTCGATTTCGATCGCGGCATGGCGCCGGTGCGCCATACTACGATGGGCGTTGGCGTGCATCGCTGCGTCGGAGCTGGCCTTGCACGCATGGAAATCATGGCGCTGCTGCAGGAATGGCTGGCGGTGATCCCGGAGTTTTCCCTAGCGCCTGACCGGCCCGTCACGATGAAAGGGGGCAACGTGGGTGCCTGCACCGCGCTACCCCTCGTGTGGGCAACCTGACGGTCGGTCCATCTCGATCGCACTACGGGACTGGCAAAGCGGCAAACTGGCGACTAAGGGGGCGCAGACGAATCCCCGCCAGCAGGAGCGCCCTCTCCCATGCGCATTGCGATCGCATCCGACCATGCCGCCGTCGATCTCAAGGCTGAACTGCGCGAGTATCTGATCGCGCAGGGTCATGAAGTGGCCGATCTGGGCCCTGACACGGCGGACAGGGTGGATTATCCCGACTATGGGTACAAGCTGGCTTCGGTCGTGGCGGATGGCACAGTGCAGTTCGGCGTTGCGTTATGCGGCTCGGGCATTGGCATTTCGATCGCGGTGAACCGCGATCCCGCCTGCCGCTGCGCATTGGTCGGCGAGCCCTTGTCCGCAGCCCTGGCGCGCGAACACAACGACGCGAACGTCATCGCCATGGGTGCGCGGCTCACCGGACCGGACATGGCGAAGGCTTGCCTCGATGCGTTTCTTTCAACCGATTTCGGCGGTGGCCGCCATGCCGGCCGCGTCGAAAAGCTTTCTCATCCCGCGTTCTGAAGGGCCCAGACACCATGACCGTTGAAACCGCCATTCGTTCCGCCGGCTTTTTCTCCGACACGATCGCGCAAAGCGATCCGGACGTCGCCAAGGCGATCGGTCATGAACTGCAGCGTGAGCGCAAGCAGATCGAATTGATCGCCTCGGAAAACATCGTGTCCAAAGCCGTGCTCGAAGCGCAGGGCTCGGTCCTTACCAACAAGTATGCCGAAGGGTATCCGGGCAAGCGCTATTACCAAGGCTGCGAGCCTTCGGACGCGGTCGAGACCCTGGCTATCGAGCGCGCCAAGACGCTGTTCGACTGCGGTTTTGCCAACGTGCAGCCGCACTCCGGCGCGCAGGCCAACGGCGCGGTGCTGCTCGCCACGGTCAAGCCCGGCGATACGGTGATGGGCATGAGCCTGGACGCCGGCGGCCACCTCACCCACGGCGCCAGGGCCGCACTTTCAGGCAAGTGGTTCAACGCGGTGCAGTACGGCGTGACCAAGGATACCCACCTGATCGACTACGATCAGGTCGAGGCACTTGCCCGCGAGCATAATCCCAAGCTGATCATCGCCGGCGGCTCTGCCTATCCGCGTGTGATCGATTTCAAGCGGATGCGTGAAATCGCTGACGCGGTGGGTGCTATCTTCCAGGTCGACATGGCCCACTTCGCAGGGCTCGTGGCGGCAGGCGTCCACCCCTCGCCCTTCCCACACGCCCACATCGCCACCACCACCACGCACAAGACGCTGCGCGGCCCGCGTGGCGGCATGATCCTGACCAACGACGAGGCGCTGGCCAAAAAGATCAACTCCGCCGTATTCCCTGGCCTGCAAGGCGGCCCGCTGATGCACGTCATCGCGGCAAAGGCGGTGGCGTTCGGCGAAGCCCTTCGTCCCGACTTCAAGGACTACGCCGCGCGCGTAATCGAAAACGCGCAGGTTCTGGCCGATACGCTCAAGGCGCGCGGCGCGGCGATCGTCTCGGGCGGCACCGACACGCATCTGGCGCTGGTGGACTTGTCACCGCTGGGTGTGACCGGCAAGGATGCCGACGAGGCGCTGGAGCGCGCCGGCATCACCTGCAACAAGAACGGCATCCCGTTCGACCCGCTGCCCCCTATGAAGACCAGCGGCATCCGCGTGGGCTCGCCCGCCGGCACCACGCGCGGCTTCGGCCCGGCGGAATTCCGCGAAATTGGTGAAATGGTGGCCGATGTGCTGGATGGTCTGGCGCGTTGCGGCGAAGAAGGCGATGCTCAGGTGGAGCAGAATGTGCGCACGCGCGTTGAAGCGCTGTGTGACCGTTTTCCCATCTATGAGGATTGAAAACCATGATCGACCCGCAACGCCCCCAGCCTGAAGGCCATTTCGTTGAAGATGCCCGCCATGAACTGGCCGGGATGCTTCAGGATGGCCTTGCGCATCCTTCCACCAAGCCGGTGCTGGTGTGGGGCGCGATCGGCGCTGTAGCCGGCGCGTTTCTGCCGTTCGTATCGATCGGCATGGGGCTGGCTGCAGGCGCGGGATACAAGTTCTACAAGCGGGTCCGCCCCGATTGACGAAAGCTGGATATTGAATGCGCTGTCCCTTTTGCGCTCACGACGATTCGCAGGTCAAGGACAGTCGCCCGACCGAAGATGCCACCGCGATCCGCAGGCGCCGCCAGTGTTCGAGCTGCGGCGCCCGCTTTACGACGTTCGAACGCGTGCAGCTTCGCGATATCCTGGTGGTCAAAAGCAACGATTCCGCAGGACAGGAACGGCGTGAGCCGTTTGACCGCGCCAAGATCGAGCAATCGGTGACGCTGGCTTGCCGCAAGCGCGGGATCGAACGCGAAAAGATCGATCGCCTGGTATCGGGCGTGCAGCGGCAGGTGGAAACATCGGGCGATACCGAGGTGCCGTCCCGCGTAATCGGCGAACTGGTGATGGAAGGCTTGCGCCAGCTCGATTCAGTGGCCTACATCCGCTTTGCCAGCGTCTACCGGGCCTTCAACGAGGCGCGCGACTTCGAGGAATTTGCAGGGACAGTGCGTGATGTCGGCGTCAACTGAACCGCAACAGCCCGTGATCGTTCTGGTCCGCCCTCAGCTGGGTGAAAATATCGGCAAGGCCGCTCGCGCGATGCTCAACTTCGGGTTGACCGAGATGCGATTGGTCTCGCCACGTGACGGGTGGCCCAACCCGTCGGCTGGTCCTGCCGCTGCCGGGGCTGACGCGGTGCTGGAACAGGCCGCCGTTTTCGAAACACTTGCCGACGCGGTGGCGGACTGCGCGCATGTATATGCCACCACGGTGCGCAAGCGCGGCGTCACCAAGCCCGTAGTCACACCGGAGGAAGCTGGACGGCAAATCCACGCATCGCCGGGGCGCTCCGCCTACGTGTTCGGGCCGGAGCGGTCTGGGCTGGAGACGCAGGACGTGGCTTTGGCGCGGGCGATCCTCACTGTTCCGATCAACCCGGCGTTTGCCTCGCTCAACCTTGCGCAGGCGGTGATTCTCTGCGCGTACGAATGGTCCAAGGGCGTCCAACTGGCCCAGCCCACCACCGAGGACCTGCTGCCCCCGGCGCCGCAGCAGGAACTGGAAGGCATGATCGACCAGTTTGAGGAGTTGCTTGCGCCGACCAACTACTTTTTTCCCGAAAGCCGGGCTGAGGCGACTCGCCGCACCTTGCGCAACATGTTGACGAAGCCCGGATGGAACACGCTTGAAGTGCGCACGATGCGCGGCGTCTTGAGCGCATTACGCGGGAAGAACAGACGGCCCAGTTGATCGCCGGATTGTGGGCAAAGCATTAAGATAGTTGGCAATCTTGTTGCTGCACTGTATCTGACGTCCATGTGCGGCACGGGATTACGGCGATGATTTCACATATTTTGATTGTTCTTGCGGCAACAGCCACCAGTTCTGCCGCACCTCCGCCAGAGCAACCTACGGTCGTTCCCGCCAAGAAGAAGACAGCTGAGGTCGATCCCAACAAGATCGTCTGCCGCTCCAGCACCTCGGCCGGCTCGTGGATCCCGCAGCGCGAATGCCATTCAGTGGCCGAATGGAAGCAGATCAGGGGAAGGCAAAACAAAGATTCCGAGGATGCCATGAGCAGAATGCGAACAAGGGGCGGTTCGGCGAATCCCAGTGAGTTTTGAATCCCACACCGTGAATCCTCCCACAGGATCTTGACTCTACGGCGCAAGCCCGTAAGGGCGTCCACTTCACATGGTGCCTGCGATCACTTGCAGGCCTGACCATTCGGCCCCGCACTTCCGGTGAAGCGGCGGCCGCATCCGGCATAATCGGCTGGATGGTGCGACCCGGAAATAACCGATCGCGATGCCGGGTGGCGGCGCGGTAGCAGAATGAAGGAAGACTGATGTCAAAGCGCCAGAGCGCCAAGTACAAACTCGACCGTCGCATGGGCGAGAACATCTGGGGCCGTCCCAAGAGCGCGGTCAATCGCCGCAGCTACGGCCCCGGCCAGCACGGCCAGCGCCGCAAGAGCAAGATCTCCGATTACGGCATCCAGCTGCGCGCCAAGCAGAAGCTCAAGGGCTACTACGGCGATGTGACGGAAAAGCAGTTCAAGCGCACCTATCAGGAAGCGTCCAGCATGAAGGGTGATACCGGTCAGAACCTGATCGGCCTGCTCGAACAGCGCCTGGACATGATCGTCTATCGCGCCAAGTTCGCGCCGACGATCTTCTCGGCTCGCCAGATCGTTTCTCACGGCCATATTCGCGTCAACGGCGTGAAGTGCAACATCGCCTCGCGCCGCGTGCGCGTCGGTGACGTGATCAGCCTGGGAACCAAGGCGAAGGAAATGACCCTGATCCTCGAAGCACAGAACCTGCCCGAGCGTGAAGTGCCCGACTACGTGGCGCAGGATGGCAACGACAAGGTCACGTTCGTGCGCGTTCCCACACTCGACGAAGTGCCATATCCGGTGAAGATGGAACCCAATCTGGTGGTCGAGTTCTACTCGCGCTGATCGGTTTTTTGATACGCCAGCCAAAAAGGCGGTCCTTGCGGGCCGCCTTTTTTCATGCCGTCGCTTCACAAAAAATTACAGTATCACAGTCGGTTGTCAGGGAACCGCCATGCGCTGACGGTATTAAACTGGTACTATGTCACGCTATCGATTCATTACCCCCCACCGCACCGGCAAATGGTATTCCGATCTCGCTACGGCGAAGCGTTTCGCTTGCTCCATAGGAGCCGGATTTTTGGATACGCGCACCGGAAAATTTGTGGCCTACGTCGGTACCCAGTTGCAGGAAGCAACGATGGCCGGGGACGGGATGGTCGAGGCTGCCTGAAGCGGCCCCCTACGCGCAATCCCAGGCCTATCCTTCAGTGTAGGCCCATGGCTTTTCGCAAGAACGCGTCGCTTTCGAAAAGCAACTTGGTTCGAGCTTCCGCAGATCCGAGTTGATGGTCCAGCCCATCGAATTCTACGTACTCGACCTGCTTTCCAGCGCCACGAAGTCGCGAGTTCATTAACCGCGATTCTGAAACATTCACGTTTTGGTCCCGGTTGCCGTGGAACAGCAGCACCGGCGATTTGAAAGCCGCCGCATGCCGCGCCGGCGACCCGGCTTCGATATGCGGCCCGCGCCCGATAGCCTGATCGACGACATTGTAATCCACGAACCCTTGCGACTCCTCACGCAGAGCCGCCAAATCCGTTACCGGGGCGATCGCAACCACAGCCTTGTAGAGATCAGGGTCCACAACCTGGGATTGCAGCGCCGCATAGCCGCCATAAGACCAGCCAACGATGCCCAGCTTGTCGGGCGCAGCGATGCCCTGCTTGATCAGCCAGCGGCCAGCATCGTCAACATCGTTGATCGCCACCTTCCATGACTTGAACCCGTTGTGCTGGTACCAGTCGGCGCCATACCCGGAAGAGCCGCGATAATTGGGCTGCAGAACGGCATAACCGCGCGCGGCAAAAAACTGCACGAGCCAGTCGAATCCCCATTCATCGCGCGCCGAAGGCCCACCGTGGGGCATGACGATCGCGGGCAGGTTGCGCCCCGAACTGCCCGGCGGCAACGTCAGATAGGCGGGGATCATCGTGCCATCCGCAGCCGGGAACGTGATCGGTTTCATCTCGGCAAGCTTGGCGCCAGTCAAATTAGGCCGATAAGGAATGATCTGGCTCAGATGATGACTTTTGCGGTCATACAGATAGAACACGCCGGGATTGGTGTCGCTTGAGGCGAGAATGACGATCTTGTTCTCGTCCGCACTGGCATCGATAAACGATATTGCAGGGGCGCCCGGCAATACCTTCATCAAAGCCTGGCTCAGCTTGTTCAGGACCGGATCGAAATACTCGGCGACACGGCGATCGGTAGCATAGCTCGCGCCCACCACCCGGCGGGATCTGCCGAAAACCATCAGGTCGTCGACATCAACGCCGGGGCGCGACAACACCAGTTCCTTGCGCTGTGAGCCATCGAGCGCCACGCTGTAGAGCCCGGTCAATCCACCCGCATCGTTGTCGAAGCCGTATACGATATTCTTCTGCGCATCGACCGCCTCCGGCCGGAACCCGGTCGATGTGTTGTCAGCAGAGATAGCTTGAGACAGCGGCTTCCACTCGCGACTGTCCAAGGTGCGATAAAAGAACAGCTCCCGACCGGTCATCATGCCGGAATCCTGGGCCTGGATCTGCCCCATGACCCTGACCGTGCCGTGGCCATCGCTGATATATGTTCTTGCCTGGCGGCGGCCGGGCTCAACCGTCCTGCGGGCGCCGGACACCACATCAATGTCCTGAACGCCGATCCCGTCGGAATTGTTCTGAATGATCGACCCGGTCTTGGTTTCCGGAACGAAGTTCTGCGTCATCAGCACATGGCCGGGCTTGACCAGGTTCGTGTCGATCACTTCACCGCCATAAATGGCAACGCCAGTACTGCGATCAGTGGGCCGCTGCGCAAGCTGCATCACATTTCGCCCATCGGCATCGACCGCCAGAGGCCGGGTGAACGTCAAGCGCTTACCGTACATTTCGGCCTGAACGGATACGATGCAAACCAGGCGACCGTCGGTCACCCATTCGCACCTGCGCAGTTGCGCGTCGATACTGGGAGAGCCCATGATGCCCTTGAGGTCGGAGCCTTTTTCCGTATCCAGCACCGCCAGCAATGAACGGCCGTCCGGCTGGCGCATGATCAACGAGATCTTGGTGCCGTCCGGAGACAGGCTGACGTGCTCAACCGCCGGCAAGGCACCGAAGCGCGCTGCATCATTCGTCGTTTCCGCGCGCGGTGACGTTGCACACAGTGCCAGGCACCCCGCGCTCAAGCTCAACAAAGTTTTTCTGATCATCGCCCCTCTTCGAAGAGAAACCCTGAGTCTCTTCGCCGTGGAACGTATCCGCTTTGTTGCTGCGGACAAGTTGTTGATCAGACGCCGCTACAAATAATTCTGCCGAAAAGTGGCGGCAAATTCTGCAAAGGAACCTGCTGCGATGGCATCGCGCATGCCTTGCATAAGCTGCTGGTAGAACGACAGATTGTGTTCGGTGAGCAGCATGGCTCCCAGCATCTCGCCCGCCTTGATGAGGTGATGGATGTAGGCCCTGCTATAAGTGGCGCATGTGGGGCAGATGCACTGCGGATCCACCGGTCCGGTGTCCTCAGCATGGCGGGCGTTGCGCATGTTCAGCGGGCCGCTCCACGTGAAGGCCTGACCGTTGCGGCCCGACCTTGTGGGAAGCACGCAGTCGAACATGTCGACGCCGCGCTCCACCGCCCCTACCAGATCGTCCGGCTTGCCAACGCCCATCAGATAGCGCGGCCGATCCAGGGGCAATTGGCCAGGCGCGAAATCGAGCGTTGCGAACATCGCCTCCTGCCCCTCGCCCACCGCCAGACCGCCGATCGCATAGCCATCGAAGCCGATCGCGGTCAGTGCATCGGCGCTGGTTTTGCGCAAGGATTCGTCCAGCGCGCCTTGCTGGATGCCAAACAGCGCAGACCCTTCCGCGTGATCGCCTCCGGCATCGAACGCGGCCCGGCTGCGCTGTGCCCAGCGCATCGACATTTCCATGGACCGCGCGATGACGTCGCGCGGCTGATCGATCTTGGGACATTCATCGAAGCACATGACGATGTCAGAGCCCAGCAGCCGCTGGATTTCCATCGAGCGTTCGGGAGACAGCATATGCCGCGAGCCGTCGATGTGGCTGGCGAACGTCACTCCGTCCTCGGTGATCTTGCGCAGTTCGGACAGGCTCATCACCTGATAGCCGCCACTGTCGGTGAGGATCGGCCGGTCCCAGTTCATGAACCTGTGGAGCCCACCCAGCCGTGCCACCCGTTCGGCGCCGGGGCGCAGCATAAGGTGGTAGGTGTTGCCAAGCAGAATGTCGGCCCCGGTGGCGCGCACGTCCTGCGGTTTCATCGCCTTGACCGTGGCGGCGGTGCCGACGGGCATGAAAGCGGGCGTGCGGATGTCACCGCGCCGCATCTTAATCACGCCGGTGCGCGCCTTGCCGTCGGTAGCGTGGATCGAAAACTGGAAACGAGGGTTCATGACGCGCTCCCTAATCACTTTGGCGTGTTTCGGAAACGACGGAATGCGCACAACTGCCCGTATGGTCAGAATCCGTAGACCAGCGAGAACCGGGAAATCGTGTCGGTCTTCAACGATCCTTCAGGAGGCGACGTTTCATGTTCGATCGAGTACGAGATCTTGGCCTTCAACCCTTTTGCCATGCCCGCCTCGATCGCGGTCAACGATGTAAACGTGTTGTTGTCTGACCCCACATAGGCGCTGGCATCCTGCGTCAGTTTGATCGTCGGGTTGATCTTCCAGTCGAAATCAAGCGAGGTCAGCGTCGACCAGGCAGTTTCGTTAGGCTCTCGCACGTAATCGACCTGGCGGATGGCGGGACCGGCCTCAAGGGACAAAGTGCGTCCGGGGCGGTTGAGGATGCGATACCCAAGCCCGCCTGACAGCGTATACCGGTCCTCGAAGCCCTGGATGGGGTCCCGCTCATACTGCGCGCGGGCATAGGTAAACAGGCCTTCGTTCAGGGTGTAACGCGGCTGATAGCTGGCCGTGTACTGTTCGCGGGTTACCGTGCCGCGATCCTCCTGATAGTCCGCCGTCGCCTGGAAGATATGCTCCCAGTCGATGCCCTTGCGATCCAGCTTGAGGGCCGCACTGAAGCCGAAGTTGTCGGTATTGCCGGTCGCGCGAAAGGCGCCCAGTTCGATCTGACCCTTCCACAAGTCAAGCACGCCGGAGGCGCGGATACGGTTCTGCTCGGCCAAGGTCCTGGCGGCGATTTCCTTGGCCCGGCGGTCATTATACGCGCGCTGCAGTTCGCGGATCTCGTCCTTGTCATAGCGCTGGGTTTCGAGAGCGAACTTGACGACAGCAGCAACGGCGGCGCTGTCGTCCGTCTTCATCGCGGCTTCCAGCATCGCGCGAACCTGCCGGTCGAGTTGGGGCCGCTCGGCACGGACATAAGGCACGAACGGCGGATAGGCCGGCAGATTTAGGCTCAGCACACTTGGCGCGGCCAGAGGCACGATCAGGTTCTGCGGATACTCTTGCGCAAGAGCCGGGGCGCAGAACACGACAAAAGGAGCGCTGGCGAGAACCCGGCGGTGCATCGTCATAGTGGCAACCTTACGCGGCTATGTTCGCAGGCGCCACCCGGTGCGGAATATCCATGCGATGAAGACCACGCATATTGCGAGGAACAGCAGTGTCAGGCCGATCGAAAGGCCGATAGGCACGTCGGAGCGATCATAGAACGTCCAGCGCAGGCCGTTGACCAGGAACACCACCGGGTTTGCCAAAGCCACCGACTTCCAGGGATCGGGCAGATCGTTGATCGAATAGAACGTGCCACCCAGGAACGTTAGCGGCGTCAGGATCAGCATCGGCACCACAGTGAGTTTCTCGAAGCTGTCCGCCCAAATGCCCAGGATGAAACCTAGCAGCGAAAAACTGGCTGAAACCAGCAGGATGAAGCCGAATGCGTAGAACGGATGTGCGATTGAATAATCAACGAACTGGCTGGCCGTTACTAGAATAATGGCGGCCAGGATCAGCGACTTGGTCGCCGCAGCGCCCACGAACCCGACCAAGGTTTCGCCCACCCCGACCGGCGCAGACAACAACTCGTAGATCGAGCCGGTGAAACGCGGCATGTAGATCCCGAAGCTGGCGTTGGACGTGCTTTCGCCCAGTAGCGTGAGCAGCAACAGGCCCGGCACGATGAACGCACCGTAACTTACGCCGTCGATGCCGCCGCCGCTCATCTTGCCGCCGATCGCCGCGCCGAACACCACGAAATAGAGCGTGGTGGTGAGGACCGGGGCGAGGATGGACTGCATCGCGGTGCGAAAAGCGCGGAGCAATTCCTGCTTGTAGATGGTCCAGGCGCTGCGCGCGTTGAAGACGCTCATGCCGCTTGTCCATCGCGCTGGGCCACGCCCTGCGGGCCTTCCAGCAGGTTGACGAAAATGTCTTCCAGGCTCGATTCGTGGATGTCGATCGCTGTGTAGTCGATTCCGGCGCGGGTCAGGTCCTTGGTCAGATTGGCCACGTCCTGCGTGCCTGTCCCTCCCCCCTCACCGCCACCACCGCGATAGCACAGCACCGTGCCCTCCTCGATCAGTGAGACCGGATACCGGGCGATGGGCCCCGGCAGTTCTGCCAACGGCTGGGCCAGGGAAATCAGCGCCTCGGTGCGCCCCAGCCGTTCCATCATCGCGGTCTTTTCATCCACCATCAGGATTTCGCCCTGGCGGATGATGCCGACGCGGTCCGCCATTTCCTCGGCCTCTTCGATGTAGTGGGTGGTCAAGATCACCGTCGTCCCGCGTTCGCGCAGCAGGGCGATTTGCTTCCACATGTCGCGCCGCAGTTCGACATCGACGCCGGCGGTTGGCTCATCCAGGAACAGCAGTTCGGGTTCGTGAGCCAGCGCCTTGGCGATCAGCACGCGCCGCTTCATGCCGCCCGAAAGCGTGCGGATCTGCGCATCGCGCTTGTCCCACAAGCTGAGCGCGCGCAATATCTCCTCGATCCGCGCGGGGTCTGGCGCCAGGCCAAAAAGCCCACGCGAATGGTTCACGGATCGCAGCACGGGTTCGAACATGTCGGTCGCCAGTTCCTGCGGAACCAGGCCGATGCGCGAACGCACGGAACGCCAGTTCCGGGCCAGATCCTCGCCGAACACCGCGATGGTGCCAGACGTGGGACGCACCATGCCGCATACCGCCGCGATCAGCGTCGTCTTGCCGGCGCCGTTCGGCCCCAGCAGCGCGAAAATCTCGCCTTTGTTGATGACAAGGTCCACGCCCTTGAGCGCGGTAAACCCGCCTTTATAGGTTTTGGTCAGGCCGCGAATTTCAAGGATGGGTTGCATCGGCTCTGAATGGCGTTACCCGGCGCGTTTTCCAACCCCCTTCGCCTCGTTCATGCACACGCAAACCGGTCAGGGCAGCAGCAGGCTGGAATCCCCGTAGGAGTAGAAGCGATAATCGTGCGCGATGGCGTACGCATATGCTGCCTGCATCCGCTCCAGCCCCATGAGGGCAGAGACCAGCATGAACAGATTCTGATTCGGCCTGATTTTCCCGTTAGAAAACAAAATTATAAGGACGTGTGGGAGCCACCTTTCAATGACTCCCACCTACCTCGTAACTTCACGTGAAACCCGAATTCGGCCATCATCCACTGGAAGACATTTTGGCCTGATTGTCGATCACCAAACGACCTACCGTTGCCCTACAGCGTTGGCAGCCTTGGCGGCTGAACATCCACCACTGCATTCGCCCATGTCGTTCCAGTGACCTCCGATGCGGCGTTCACCGCCTGAAGCAAGGTATCGGTCGAGAGATGCGCATAGCGCTCACTGGTCTTGACCTGAGCGTGGCCAAGAACCTTTGCCACGACGTAGAGCGACTGCCCCGAATTGACGAGATTGGACGCTGCGCTGTGGCGAAGGTCATGCATACGCACGTCGGGTAGCCCTGCCCGCCGCCGCGCATTGTCCCAAGCGTTGTAGACCGAAACGAACGGCTTGAAGGTTTCCGGATTCGGCACGATGAATGGGCAGGCATCGAACCGAGGAATCGAGTGCAACACGTTGAGCGCGTCCTGAGAAAGCGGCACATGCCGGGGCTTGCCGCTCTTGCTGGTCGGTATCCGCCAGATCTTGCGTTCGAACGATATCTGATCCCATTTGGCATCCAGCAGTTCGCGCTTCCTGCAGCCGGTCAGTAGCAGCAGGGCCACGATGTACCGCAACATGAAGTTGGGGCTTTCTTCGACCGAATCCTTGAGCCGCTGGGTCTCTGCAGCGGTGAGGAAGCGCTCAACCCGGTTCTCGGGGTCCTTTTGCTTTACTCCTTCGAGCGGATTAACTTCTGCCCCTGGAAGGCCCCAGCGCTTTGCCATGCGCATCATGTGGCTCATGATGACCTGCCAGCGATTGATCGTCGCCTGCGCATAGCCCTCGGCCCGCTTCTAGTTCAACCAATCCATGATTTCGGTCTGATCTAGGGTCCGGACTCATTAGAGCCACCATATGACGAAGGCGGCGATGGCGATGGTTGCCATGAAGGTCTTGATGTTGCGGTCAAACCTGGTGGCTACGCGGCGCC
>NZ_LMJY01000019.1 GCF_001421325.1 Novosphingobium sp. Leaf2
GGCGCCGCGTAGCCACCAGGTTTGACCGCAACATCAAGACCTTCATGGCAACCATCGCCATCGCCGCCTTCGTCATATGGTGGCTCTAATGAGTCCGGACCCTAGTGGTCCGAATAGATTATGACATTCGAACGCAACCTGGCTTCAAGCGGTGTCGAATGTCAGAATCGGACCACTAGTTCATCGATGGACAATTTGGTGAAACCGCAGACCATTTAGCGTAAGCGCTTCGCCCGCCCACGATATCGGCCGCGCGGTTGAACGCTTCGTCCGATCCGAAATCGTCGCGCATAAAGGCAATCTCCGGCGCGATCGTCGTGGCTGAAGCAGGGGAAGCGCGGCGGCACCGGCCCGGTCCGACCCGAACCGAGACGTGCCAATTATCTCGATCCTTGGGGTCGTGATCCGGCATACACGGAAAACGCCCTAAAGAGTGAGAACCTCCAGCAGCGCCGGCCCGCTTGAGCCGATCGCAGCCTGCAGCTTTCCCGCCAGTTCTCCCGGCACGCTGGCACGATCGGCGGCGCAGCCCAGCGATCGGGCGAGCGACACGAAATCGATGCCGGGCAGCTTGGTACCCACTGGATCGACGATCTGGAAAAAGCCCGCGAACTCCTCAAGCGCGCGATATGAACCGTTGTTGATGATGATAAAGGTTACGGGCAGGCCCAGCTGGGCCGCCGAATAGAGCGCCTGGATGGCATACATGCTTGAGCCGTCTCCGATCGTGGCGATTACCCGGCGATCCGGGAAGCCCAGCGCCAAGCCGACCGCAGCCGGTAGCCCATAACCCAGTCCCCCGCTTGCACAATTGAAGAACGAGCGCTCGCGCGTGAGGCGGATCTGGTCCTGCCGGGCGGCGTGTGCCGTGGGGGCTTCATCGACGATCACGCAATCCTGCGGACGCACCTCCTCCAGCGTCTTCATCAGGAAATCGACGGAAATCTTGTCCTCCTCGGCCACGAACGAAGGTAGTGGCCGAACAGGCTCTCTCAGGGGTGGCGCGACTTTGCCGGTTCGATCGAGCAATCTCTCGATCACCGGCTTCACATTGGCGATGATCGCATCGCCGACAGCGGCGCCGGCCGCCTGATCGGGGTCCTCGGTAACCAGGATCAGCTGCGATCCGTCTGGGATATGCGGGCCCTCGCCTTCAACATGATAGCTGAAAACTGGTGCGCCGAGCACCACGATCACGTCGTGCTCGGCCAACCTGGAGACGATCCCTTCCCGCATGGGCGGCAGAAAACCGGCATGCAGCGGATGGTTTTCGGGGAACGGGCAGCGGCTTGCAAACGGAGCCACAAAAACCTTCGCGGAATATCGTTCCGCCAGTTCCACCATCAGATCGAATGCACCTTCCCGATCGACGGTTGCTCCCACGACGAACGCCGGGTTTCGGGCATGCATTAGAACGCCCGCCAGTTTATCAATACTATCGTCGTCGGGAAAGCGCACCGCCTGGATGCGACGCGCTACGAGATAGTCGGTCTGCCGATCCCAATCGTCGACCGGGACCGACACGAAGGTCGGTCCGAACGGCGGCTGCATGGCAATGTGATAAGCTCGCGCGATCGCCAGTGGTACGTCCTCGGCGCGCGCAGGCTCGACACTGTATTTGACGTATGGCTTGGGAAATTCCGTAGCCTGTGCTGCATACAAGAAGGGATCGAAAGGCAGTATTGATCGCGCCTGCTGCCCCGCGATTATGACCAGTGGAGTTTTGTTCTTCATCGCAGTGAAAACATTGCCCAGCGCATGGCCCACACCGGCAGCGGAATGAAGGTTCACGATCGAGGCATTGCGCGTTGCCTGGGCATAGCCATCGGCCATCGCTACCGCGACCATTTCTTGAAGACCGAGGACATATCGGAAATCGCTGGGAAAGTTTCGGAACATGGGCAGCTCGGTAGAACCGGGATTGCCGAATATCGTGTCGATCCCGAGCTGTCGGAAGAGATCGAACATGACATCGCGAACGCTGCTGGAACGCGCGGCGGGTGTGTGGCTCATGGCTTATCCTGTAAAGTAGGGAGAGGAGAGACGTTGGCAAGGACTACGCTGCACGCGCCGGGGCGGAGGACAAGGCGATGCTGATCACCTGCCCTTGTGTGAATTCATGCAGGCCTTCCTGGCCCAGTTCTGTGCCCAGGCCAGACTGCTTCGCGCCCCGAAACGGAACCGCCGGGTCCATCACCAGATGCGTGTTCACCCAGCTCGTACCAGTCTGCAGCCGCTCTGCGATCGCCGCAGCGCGACCGCAGTCAGCGCCCCAGACGGACCCACCCAGACCGAAGGGGCCGGCATTCGCGCGCACCACTGCATCGTCGACGTCCGTATAGCGCAAGATGGGGATGATAGGACCGAACTGCTCTTCGCGGACCAGCTCGGCGTCATCGGCGATGTCTCGAACGACGGTTGGCTCGATAAACAAGCCTTCCCCCTCGATCGCATGGCCGCCGGTCATGATTGTGCCCTCCTGCCGCGTCCGGTCTAGGAGCGCGCGCAGCTTGTCGAAGTGCGCACGGTTCTGGACAGGCCCCATCTGTACGCCGGGATCCGCCCCGTTTCCGACCACTACGGACCTGGCGATAGCGGCCATCTCGTTGCAAAACGCATCATAGTGCCGCGCGGGCACAAAGATCCGTTTGATGGCCATGCACACCTGCCCAGCATTCGCCATTGCCAGCGGAAAAATCCGCCTCGCGACATCGACCGGATCGACATCGTCCAGCACGATTGCGGCATCGTTTCCGCCCAGTTCGAGTGTGATCCGCTTGATCGTGCCGGAAGCGGAGGCCATCACCTTGCGGCCCGTGGCGGTTGAGCCAGTGAACGCGATCTTGGCGATATCAGGGTGCGACGTTATTGCCTCCCCCAGGTCGTTCTCATCGCAGATGATATTGATCACGCCGGCCGGAAGCAGCGATTGGCAGATTTCGCCGAACAGCAGGATCGTCAACGGGGTGGTCGCCGCCGGTTTAAGCAGCAACGTGTTGCCCGTTATCAGCGCGGCGCCCACCTTCCCGAGCATGAGAATGATGGGAAAGTTCCACGGCGCGATCGCGGCTACTACACCCAGCGAACGACGTCGCTCAACGACTTTCATATTGTCGTCCGCGCGGATGGTCCGGTCCTCGATGCGCATCGCCGCGGCGGCGCGAAGCAGTCCGATCCCGCCACGAACCTCGGCCATGGCTTGATCGGCGGGCTTGCCCTGCTCGCACGTTAGCAAGGCCGCGAATTCGGCCGCCCGGGCCGTCATGGCATCCGCGATCGCGGCTATCGCAGACGCGCGATCGTCTTGAGGCGTCGCACTCCAGTTCGGCCAGGCTCGCCGCGCGGCGGCTACCGCTTCGTCCAGAATGTCGCGATCAGCTTTCGGACAGAGTGCGAACGTCGCGCCCGTCGCCGGATTGACAACGGGAAATGTCGCAGCCCCGGCATGCGGCATTCCATTCAACAGCATCGAATATTTGCGCACTTAACTCTCCAATCGCCTCGCCCGCAGGGCGAATAGCCCTGCGGAGGTACATCACACCGAGCGCAGCGGCGGAAAGTGAACTTCGCGCCTCCCTGCTCACCGGATATCACCTTTATTATTCTACATGGAGTATATATTAGTCTATAACTTTCCACAATGATGATTTAGTGTAGAAGTCTCGACCCTGAGGAGAGCGTATGATCTTGATAATCGGCGGAAACGGGTTCGTGGGTCAGCATCTTGCGGCGAATCTGGCCAGGAAAAACCAGCGGGTTACGATAGCCGGGAGAAGCAGCGCCCGCTTGCCGGACATGCTCGCCCAACTGGCCGATGCAAACATCGCCGTCGACAAGGTGGACGTAACCAGCCCGTTCGATGTCATGGGCCTATTCCATCGCCACCGGCCCGAGATCGTGATCGATCTGTCCGGCCATGCGCCGAAGAAGCTGTCGCTAGGCGCCGATGTCCAGTTTCGCGTCAACTCGCTGACGAATATCCTGGAGGCGGCGCGTATCCACGTCACGGGCAAGATCGTGCTGATGAGTTCGATGGATACCTACTGGGGGCTGGACAACGATCTTGCGCCCTATCGGGAGGATATGCCGGTTCCCCTGATCGAGAACGACGATCACTTCATCGTCCAGGCATGGGCCAAGAAAACACTCGAGGTCATTGCCAATCTGTATATCCGGGAAGCGGGATCACCGATACGCATAGCACGCGCCGCTGGGGTCTATGGTCCGCTGTACCGCACGTTGATGAACGTCCCGAGCCGCCTGGCGCATGCTGCAGTGGGTCGTCTCGACCTGACCGCCACGGTCCTGCCGGCAGCGGAAGACGGCTATGATCAGATCTTTGTCGAAGACATGGTCGAAGGACTGGCCATGCTGGCCCTGGCCGACGATTTGCGCCACCGTGTTTACAACCTGGGCAGTGGCGAGGCGTACACCTATCAACGCTTTGCACAAGCTGCGATGGCGGCGCGACCGGGGTTTGCGATCTCCCTCCCCTCGCGGGCTGAAGGCGGCGGCGCGCTCATCGGGCCGGACCAGATGGCCGGGCGCTGCATCGATATCAGCCGCGCCCGGACAGAGCTGGGTTTTCAGCCGCGTTTCACGCCCGAAACCGCAATGGCGAAATACATCGCATGGCTGGAGGAGACCCCCCTCTAGCCGTTGATCCATTCGCTGAAACGGTGCCTGATGGAAAGGCGTCGCGCCACCATCGCGCCATCCGGTGTCGGCACCCCGCCTTACCGCCTAACTGGCCGCGTCCGATAGTTGGATCCGCAAATCCCGCTTCAGCAGCTTGCCGCTGGCGTTCTTGGGCAGACTGTCGACGAAACAGACCTTCTTGGGCACCTTGAACGTGGCAAGCCTCGATCGGCAGAACGCGATCACGTCCGCCGCAGACAGCGTGCTGCCCTGCTTCAACACGATCGCGGCGCAGACCATCTCGATCCAGCGATCATGAGGAATGCCCACGACGGCGACCTCGGATACTTCACCAAGCTGATAGATCACCTCTTCGACCTCGCGCGAGGAGACGTTTTCTCCCCCGGATTTGATCATGTCCTTTTTGCGATCGACGACCGTGATGAAGCCCTCGGCATCGGTGGTGGCCAGATCTCCGCTGTGGAACCAGCCCCCTGCGAAAGCCTCTTGGGTGCGCGCCGGATCACGCCAGTACCCATTAAAAAGCTGCGGCGATCGATGCACAATCTCGCCCACCTCGCCTGGTACAACATCCGCCATGGCCTCATCGACCACGCGGGTCTCGACATGAAGGACCGGCTTGCCCGCCGACCCGGCCTTCCTCTCCTGGTCCTCCGGCCTCAGCACCGCGGCGACAGGTGCGATTTCAGTCTGACCGTAGCAGTTCCACAGCCGAAGCCCCGGGACACGCGAACGCAGCTCCTTCAGTATCTCTACCGGCATAATCGACGCGCCGTAATAGCCATGGGTCAGCCGCGACAGGTCGCACGCATCGAAGAGTGGGGATCTGAGCAACGATATCCATACGGTGGGCGGCGCGAAGAACGACGTCACACCGCGCGCTGCCATCAACGGCAGCACGATATCCGGCGCGGGAGAATCGACGATGATGTTCGATGCGCCCACCTGCAGGGCAGGCCCTAGGAAAGCGTCGAGCTGGGCGCAATGAAACAAGGGCAGTGCGTTGAGTACCACCGCACGGTCCGTCCATTCGCAATCGATCACGCAGCTCTGATACTGCCACAGCACCGAGTCATGCGTCAGCATGGCACCCTTCGGACGCGATTCCGTACCGCTGGTGTAAATGATCTGCGCTAGCGAGGACGCCGAGATCGTCGTGTCAGGCATGGCAGGTGCGTCCACGAGGAATGCGGAAAAATCCCCTGCTTCCCTGTATCCGTCCCTGCCCAGGGGACCGCCCTGCATGGCAATGACCCGGTCGAGGCCGACTTGCATCGCGGCGGAGCGTCCCGCCGCCGCGCAATGATGATCGACGAAGAGGATCGTCGGCTCGCAATTGCTGAGGATGAAGGCGACCTCGTCGCTCGTCAGCATGAAATTTATCGGAACCAATACCGCGCCGCACCTTGCGACCGCAAACCTCAAGGCGACGAACCAGTGGCTGTTCCGCGAAAGTAGCGCTACGCGGTCTCCGGGGCAGATTCCATCTGCAGCGAGGTTAGCGGCGATCCGGTCTACGAGCGCGACCAGCGCCGAATAGGTCCAGCTTTTCTCGCCATAGGTGATCGCCATCTTTTGCGGAAAGCGGTGGGCGGTCCGGTAAAGCATGTCGGCCAGGGTCTGCCGGCGCGGCGCGGCTGCAACTCCCGATCCGGGGACCAGACATTCGTCGCGTGCGCGACTCTGATTCGCACCATATTCAAGCGTGTTGGCCGGCATCAGCGTTCCTCCAAGCGAGCAAACTCACGCCGCAGCGAGCGGGCTGCCACGAAAAATGCGCCCGTGCCGATCGCGCAGCCCACGAAGGCGACCCCCATTAGGCCCGCGCTCAGTTCTCCATAAGCCTGCGGGAATATCCGCCCCAGCATGGGTACGAGCGCCGGCCCCAAGCCAAGCCCTATGCCACTGACGCAGATTAACAGTAGCGAGGTGACGGTCGCCCGCATCGATCCTGGCACAGTGGACTGGATTAGAACGAGAATGGCGTTGGTGATGCCCACCAGCAGGAAGGCTCCCATCGTGGATAGGATCAGGAAGGAATGTGCATTGCCCGATATCGTCGACAGCACCACCAAGATCCCGGCGGCAATGACGCCCGTCGCCGGCAACAGACTTGCTACCGTAATATTGCGCGCGGCCACAATCCGGATCACGAAGGGGACGATGATCGTTCCGCCGACCGCCGATACAAACTGCGAGAGGCCCAGCCAGCTTCCTGCCTCTGCGCTCGCCAACCCGAAACTTCTGCTGAGATGGGCGGCCGACCATGCGATAAGTGCATAGCTGATCAATTGCGCCGCGCCAGCACCAGCGAACAGGCCGCCATACAAAGCGCGCTCCTTCCGCAGAAACCGGAACACGTCGCCCATCGATACCTTTGCCTCTAACTCGGAACGCGAGGGTTCGCGCGCGATAAACGCAAAGGCGACGGTGAGGGCGATCCCCGGCATTCCCACGATCATCAATGCCAGGCGCCACGCCGACATACCCATCGATGCTTGTGCCTGTTCCGCCCAGGCGATGACACCGGCACCGGCGATAAAAGCTATGGATGCTCCCATCATACCCATGGCGCTGAGCAGCGTCCCGGCGATCATTCGCCGCCGCGGAGGAAAAGCATCGGTCAGGAGCGAGAATGCCGCAGGGGTAAGCGCGGCTTCGCCCGTGGCAAGACCGATCCGCAGCAATGCCAGCGTCGCATAATTCGTCGCGAATGCAGAACCGATCGTACATAGCGACCAGAACACTACCCCGGCGATGATCAGCCGCTTGCGATTATGGTTGTCTGCAAGGCGCGCAAGGGGAATGCCCATAAGCGCATAGAACACCGCGAAGAAAGTTCCGAACAGAAGTCCGAGCTGGACGTCGTTCAGGTGGAGATCAGCCTTCAGTGGCGCTACCAAAAGGGCCAAAATGAAGCGGTCGACGAACGATACCATCCAAAGCAGGCCAAGAATGACCAGCATCGCCCATGCCCGCCACTCCGATCTGCCATCGGAGTATCTCGGCGCCACGGCAGCTACTTCAGACATCCATTAATCCTCGCCGCTCAAATCTGTCTTGTAATTTTTGAAGCGCTGGCTAGCTTTCCTACAGACTTCGCCGGATACCTCGTTGATGGGTATCTCCATTAGATCCTGCCCAGCGATGATACGTCCCCGGAACGCCTCGCCAACTCCGTTTACGAAGGCCGACGAGTCCTTTCCGGTGTTCGGAACGAAATGCGTGAGGATCACTGTTTTGACTTTCGCGTTGGCGGCGATCTTACCGAGCATGTCGGCTTGAATATGCGTCTCAAGCATATGCTGGATGGTTCCGGCCGCTCGTTCGGGGCTGTAATTGTACTTTTTTGCCCTTGCATTAACGAATTGCCGTGTCGCCACCGGATCCAGCACTTCCGAAACCAAGAAATCAGCATTCTGCGCTGCCCGTTGAATCACCTCATCTGCACCGGAATCGCCTGTTATAGTAATGACACGGCCCCTTGTCTCAATTCTATAGGACAGCGACTGATCGCGGCCATAAGCGACTGTACCAGGCTTGAGATGCGCAAAATGAGTGTTCTCGTAGGCACGCACCTTCATCCGTTCGTCCTCGAACACTACACCGCCGGGCGCAACCTCGCGCACGATCACGTCCTTGTCCATGCGGAGAGGCTGTCGCATGACTTCCGAATTGAATATCTCGATACTGTGCCGAAAGGCGGCCAAAGATTCCGTTACGACTTCCCGCGTTCCCTTGGGTCCGACGATCTCAATCGGTCTAGGCAGATCGGCAAACCAGGCGGTTGCCAGGAACAAGCCAAGATCTCCCGTATGATCGAAGTGATTGTGGGTAATAAAAACGTGGCGGACTGCATTGGCCGGAAAGCCCGCTTCCGCAAGCCGACGGACACTTCCGTCGCCCACATCAAACAAATAGGGAGTGCCGCCGATCACCAGCGCGGTTGCGGCTTGGGCACGAACGGCGGAAGGCGTGGGCCCCCCCGCCGTTCCTAGCAGAACGATCCGGTCGGTTTCCGGACCGCATATCCTCGTCGTTTCGAGCTGCGGTGCGGCTGCAGTGGCGGTGAGAACGAGCAGGCCAGCTAGAAGGCTCACCACTTGAAGCCCAGCGTAAACCCGTAGGTCCGGGGCGGCGCAGCCACGACCAAGTTGCCCAAGGTGCTTTCTGACCAAGCGGTATAGTTGATCGTATTGGTCAAATTGCGCCCCCAAATGCGGGCGTACCAACCATTGTCCGACGTATAGCTGATCTGGCCGGCCAGGGTGGAATAGGCGGGCTGCACAGTGCGATTATCAGGGTCGAAGAAGAACTTGGCGCTGTGAAAGAACGTCGCACTGAGATCGATGTGGCCCGCCGAGAGTGGAACATTATAATTCGCGGTCGTGCTGAACGTATACTTCGGCGAGCGGATCGTCGTGTTGCCCGTGGCGTCGCCGTCCGTCTGGATCAGGCCCCCCGCCGGGTTAGGCGAGAAGAATGCCGCGTTTGGATAGTCCGAATATTCACCGTCAAGATAGGACGCGGCTGTACGCAATTCGAATTTGTCGTCCGCGAACGCCGGAACCCATGTCAGTTCAAGGTCTCCCCCCTTGATCGTGGCGGCAGCCGCATTGACGAGAATGGGATTTCCAGGAGCGGAACGGAACAGCTGAATCTCCGAATATTTGTAAAGGAACGCCGCCCCGTTGACACGCAACTGTCGATCGGCGGTTTCAGCCTTCAGTCCAACTTCAAAAGCATCTAGGCTTTCCGGTTTAACAGGCGGGTTACTAAAACTGTTCACGTTATACTGGCCCGCTTTATAGCCACGGCTGTAGCTGGCATATAGCATCACGCGATCGGCGAGATCCTGATCGATCGCAAGGCGCCACGTCGGCTTCTTGAAGGTGACGTTTTGCTTCGCCTGCGCGACGACCGATCCTTGCGGCCCCCGCGAGTTCCCCATCGCGGCGATGTCTCGACCGACGATGGAAACATTGTCGATAGAGTAGCGCAATCCGGCAGTAATGCGCGTTGTCGGGGTAACCGAAGCCGTCGCTTGGGCAAAGGCGGCATAGGAGTCGGTGCCTTGCGTCGCGTAGCGATCCACGCGAAGCGTCGCAATGGCATCGCTGCGAATGGTGATCGGCGTCGTCTTCGCGTTAGAGGTAAAGAAGAATATCCCTGCGGTGAAATCCAGCCAGTCGTTGCCACCGCCTAGCGTGAACTCCTGCTGAAATGTATCGGTCTTCTCACCGAATACCGCGTCTACGCGAGGAATGGGCGTTGCATCCTGGTCAAAATTCGCAACGCTTTTGACATTCCGATATGCCGATGTGCTCGTGAACTTGATATCGCCGAACTTTTGCTCAATACGCAGGCTGGCGCCCCATTGGGAGGCGTCCGCTTTTGACGGCAGGTTCGCCTGGGTATCCCAAAGGGTGCCGCGCGCTGGCGTTGCGCCGACGCCCAACGACCCCGGTAGAATGGCCCGAATATGACCGCTGTCATTGGAATTCTGGGAATAATCGGCAGCCAGGACGATCCGCGTATCATCGCCCGGCGTCCATAACCACTTATTGCGCACCGCGAACTCGCGCCTATAGTTTGCATCGCCGCCCAGCGTCAGGTTCTTACCAAAACCTTTGCCTTGATAAGTGCCAAAGGCGCTAAAATCGGCAGCAAGGTTGCTGGACAGCCCGGAGGTCACATAGAGTGAACCAGTCCCAGTTTGGTAATTTCCATACCCCGCGCTCACTTCGCCGGATGGCGTAAACGAGGGATCGCGCGTGATGACGTGAATGAGGCCGCCGGTCGCGTTGCGCCCAAACAGCGTTCCCTGCGGCCCCTTGATGACTTCGACCCGCGCGATGTTGTTCAGCGCAAAGAAGCCTGCCGCTGGTGCTTGGTAATAAACGCCATCAACATAGATCGCGACGCTGGATGAGCCACCGGGATCACCCGATTGGGTGCCAACGCCGCGAAGATAAGGCGTAACCGAAGCACGATTGGTGTTCATCACCAAGCCGGGCGAAACGGATCCCAACGTGCCGATATCGCTTACCCCGGACTTGACGAGGCTTTCAGCCGAGACCGCGGTCACGGCGACCGGCACGGATTGTAGCGACTGTTCGCGACGCTGGGCGGTAACTACAATGTCCTCGACGCCACTCTGGCTGGATGGCGCATCCTCCGACGGAGCAGCTTGTTGTGCCGATTGCGCAAAGGCGCTTGCGGCGATGGTCAGTGACGACGCGGAACACAACATGAATGCGCAACGGATAAGTTTCATAACACCTCCCCAGGTTTGTACATTATGCCGCCATCTAGATGGTCGATCGGTTCAGATGTCAATATAAAACATTCCATCTGGATCACTTATATGCCGCCAATTATGGCATTCGGTAAATTCATTATGTGCAAAAGAGTGGTGTAAATGAGTTAGATTTCTGCCGTTTGGACCGGCCTACGCGGGTTATGTGGCCCCCCCCCCCGACGCGAGTGAGAAAAGTTTGGGGAGTGCTGTCAAAGGCTTGGCCCGCCCCTTTTGCCCGTCATGCTTGGGCTGTCTCGCGGATCAGCAAGCTCTCTCCATTTCGTTCGATCGTTAGCGATCGTTCTTCGTGCAGATCCACTTGCCGACATATTCCTCGCTGGCCTGTCCCAGGGTCCGAGTCCGAGTTCGGCTCCTCGTCGCCGGCGAGGAGCCGATGAGCTCAAATTTCAGTGTTCTCGGCAAGGGCGAGCGCGTCTTCCACGTCGATCCCGAGATAGCGAACTGTATTCTCGATCTTGCTATGTCCTAGAAGAATCTGGACAGCGCGCAGATTGCCGGTCGCCCTGTAGATGATCGATGCCTTCGTTCGCCGAAGTGAATGAGTGCCATAGTCGCTTCGCATCAAGCCGACCCCCGTTACCCATTCATCTACGAGCCGGGCATATTGGCGGGTACTGAGATGGCCGTTGTGGTCTACACGACTGGGAAAGACATAATCGTCCACCGTGCCGCCTCGACGTTCAAGCCATGCCAATAGGCTGGTCCGTGCGTCTGGCAACAGTTCGAACTGAACAGGTCGACCCGTCTTTTGCTGCATCACGATTGCGCGCGTCCGTATCTGCCCACCGCTGACAAGGTCACCGATTTTCATCCGAACGAGATCGCAACCGCGCAGCTTGCTGTCGATCGCGAGATCGAACAGCGCCCGGTCTCGCAGGCGCCGCCCCTGATTGAGGTAAAATCGGATTTCCCATATCTGCTTCGGTTTCAGGGCACGCTTGGCGCCGACGGTCCTTCCCGCATTGGCTTTGCGGTCTCATGCTCGTTGCGCCTTCGGGTCTTGCGAAAGGGCGAATCTGTTTCGCTGTCGTGCTGGAATAGCCTGAAGAACTGGCGCGTGCCACGCCTCGTATGGAGGGCGAGCGCCGTGGCTGCTGCGAGACGTGCGCCTAACCGCTTGATCAGCGATTCAACGTCCTTTACTTGCGATCTGGCGCCAGGAAGCTGCCAAGCCGCAACCCAGTTAAAGCCGCATTTCAGGCTCAGCGGACCGTTCGTGGAGTGACGGGTTTTGGCGATGAACCTACCCTTGAAACCTTCGTGCGGGAACGACCGCAAAGTCCCAGACCCAGTCGGACGCGACCTGTAACGATGTAAGTTTCCCGGCGCGGACGCGAAAAGGTGACGCTATAGCTATCTGCTGAAAGCGCAGTGCTGTCGGGGCCCTGCATATTAAAAAAAAGGTGCTTGCTTCATTGCAGTGCTTTGCGGTCTTTGAAAGACCGCCGGCTTGCCAGGAACCTTTCGATTATGGGGCAACCCCTTGCCAGCAGGGTTCAGCGAGGGGGCTATCACACCGCCCATTACCTCATCGCTGGTCAATCCTGCCGAACGCTTCTTGCGCCTTTTGTCGCATTCACGATTGGGGCTGTTGAACGCCGCCGATAGATGGGGCCGTGCTCATCAAAGAACGCAGCCCCATCCACACATGGGCAGTTATCGCAGTCGCTGGGGACCGCTCACGATTTCACGGTACTCTGGCCGTTTGCGCTTTGAGGCACGCGGCAGCACGGGAGGGATGTCGTCCGAAAAGATGCCCGGTGGCTCTTCAGCGGGAGGCAGCCTGAAACAAAAAAGCCGACGCCGCTCCATGCCCGGTGCGAGCGATGCCTTTCGCTGGCGATGACGACCGTCACCGAGCACTAGGATATCGCAGGCATCAGGGGCGTTCAGAATGGCAGGCCAGTCCGTTAGCAGCGTCGCCGCAACCTCGGGCGTCATACGGACTTCTCGACCGGCCTTGGCGTCCCTGACGGTTGCTCCAAGTTCCAGGGCACGCGCAGTTTGAGCTGCCCGGTCCGATCCATCGCTGACGGCCAAGATCGAACCGGCGTCGATATGCTGCTGGAGCTGCTCAGCCAGCGGTGCACTGTATTTCACGTCACCCCGATGCAGCTGAAAGCAGTCAAGCGCACTTGCCAGGCAGTTCCACGTCTTCGGCAGCACTCCGCGCCGCTGGGCATAGCGACCTGCCGCGTAGCATGCCCCAAAAACCTTGGCCGCCCGGCTACCTTGAACCAAACCGAAGCGATCCTCGACCGCAGTGAGGAATTCACCTTGCAGGTCACCTAGCGTTCGCTGGAGCGTTACGGCTTCGTCGGACGAGGGGTTGGGTAAGGCTTTCACCAAGCGCCGGAACGCCGTGCCATGTTCCGCCCGGATCGTGCTGCGAAGGTGATCCGCGAATGCTGCGCCGCTGCGGTGAGCAGCGGGCAACGGATCGAGTATGCCACGGCCACCGCCTGCTGACAGGTTGAGGGTGATCAAAGCGTCGGTGCTGCCGAAGGGCACGCTGGCGGTTGGCCGGATGCTGCGCGACGCGGTCAAGATGGCGACGGTTTTCACACCGAGGTCATGACCTTCGCGACCCCAGAGCGGTAGCTGATGCGCTAACGTGTTGTACACCTTGCTGCGTTCCTTGGGCGTCGCCAGGTCGATGTAGGCATCAACTCCGTCCAAGATCAGCGGGTGATGGCGATGCCGCTGCGCTACCCATCGTTCATCCTGCATCAGCGTACGGAGCGGCACGGCGAAGCTTTCGCTGGTCGCCAGGCCGGTCCCGCCCACAACGGCAGCGGCAAGCTGGGTAATGATGGACAACTCGCCGTCGTCGGGGTCGATCACCTCCAAGGCGAAGGGTTCGACCAACGGCATGTACGGCATCAACGGCGGCAACAGGCAGGCCATGATGACCACCATGGGCACACTCAGGCCGGTCAGCTCGCCTGCGACGTCCTTGCGCCAAATATGAAAGCTACCTCCTTGACCACAGCGGCGGGGTTCAGCATCGAACGCCACCACAATTTCCGTGCCGGTCGGTTCATGAACGACATCACCGGACATCAGGACGAAGCAAGGTCCGATCCATCCGGGCGCCTCAGGCACTAGCGACGTCGTAATCGGCTCTGCAGCGTTGATCCTGTCGGTCAACGCCTGCTTGGCCGCCTTGTTCTCGAGACGAATACCCACGCGGGCCAGTCGATCAGACAACTTCAGCCCCATAAAGGACGTGATCGGCTCGACGATGGACCCCGAACCCTGCCACAGCTGGACATACAGCTTGCCGGAAACGGCCTGGTACACGCGCACCTCGCTGACCTCAGCCATGATCCACCCCCTGCCCCATCAGGGTTTTGCGGTTGAGGGTCGCGGGGCGAAAATGGCCCCACTGCCCCACGTCCCACCGCTTTTGCGATGAAAACGCACCGGATTTTCCGGATACTTCGGCAAAACGGAAGCCTATATGATGGTCCGCCTTGTGTTGTACGACTGTTACAGCCTCTTCAGCCCCTACATGGGGGTTACATCCGGATCCTACCGGCTTTATAGATACCTTGATCATGTCATTTTTACTCATAATTAGTGTTAGACCCTGCGGCGGATACCGCCTGCGGTTAGGGTGAGACCTTGGGTGATCAGCAGATCAGAAACCCTCCACCTGTCCATCCACAGAAGCCAGTGGGTCAGGTGGGGCTGTGGGACACGCCTTGTGGACGTACCGGTCTCCACTGTCCCGTCTTCACCGATGTACGTGCTCACGCTAAAGACGCGGAACTTGGTGGCATAGGTCATGGGGTCAGGCAGATTGTCCCTGACACGCTTAACCTGCACCCGGTCGATATCACGGCGACCCTCTTCATGGGCACCAGAGCGCCCCGGTGCGTACGGCCCCAAGCCCCGCAGGCGCTCCATTGCCGCAACCTTGCCACCCGACACGATCAAATGATGGTGGAAGTCATACCCCCCACGCCGGCTGTCGAATTCGGCATCCAAAGTGCCATACAGCCAACCGTCCGCCGCCGTGACACCGGCCCGGTTGAGATCGTTGATCAGGCGCTTGTTCAGATTGCGGGGATTGACCCCCACCAACCGATCCGCCGGCACCCACATATGTCGCCGAAGCAGGGTGACAAACGCCACCGGGCTGTTCGCCGGATCTTCCACCAGCGGCCACATATTGCCCACTATCCGCTGTCGGATTGCTCTGGCGTAGACGCTGCTGGCAAGGGTTGCAGGTGGCGTCCGAGGGCGATCAACCGCCTGCAGCAGCTTCAACCGCAGTCCTTCAGCCGCAGCGCGGTCACGCGGATCAAGCTTGGGTATCCATCGCCGGATAGCTTTGGCGCAATGGCCATCTTCGGCCCGGCTTTCCGCCAAGGTTTCAAAGCCGATGACGCCATCGCTTCGACGGGTATCCTCGCCCGGGCGGAACCCGGGACGAGGACGAGGGAGACTTTCCCAGCTGCGGCCGCTCATGATGCAGACTTCCCAGTGCCCACAGCATCTGCCGAGGGGTCTGTGGTCGCCCGCTTGTCGGGGTCATCCTGCTCGTGCTGGGGAACCATCATCTCCACGCCATCGAAGATGGAATCGAGGTCATGAACGCCCAAATCGGCATTGGTAGCGGAAGACGAAGCCTTGGGCTTGCGCTCGGGCCGCCGCTTGCCGTTGGACAACCCGGTACCATCGGCCGTGTTGAACCATCTGTTGACGCGGGATTTAGGTCTGCCGGTACGCCTGGTGCGAGGGGGAAGAGTAGATTTTGCCATGGATGTTTTGCCTTCGATCGACGCAGGAAGGCATCTCCAGGGCATCAATTTGCCCTAGAAGGATGCTTCCTGTGCCGGTGATGTGGTGACGTGGTTACGCGCAGGGCATGAGCCCTGCTGCGCTGCGATGCCTATTCCGTTCCGTGCTGGGCAAAAGCGTGAATTGACGCCAATGTCACAAGAGTCTTCCTGTTTGCCTTAACTCTAATAAGTGAATTTCGCTTAAGAAGTTGAAAAAGCAAGGTTTTTTTGATATCCAGCATTTCGCAGGCGGTGCGCGTGCTCACCGTCAGCCGACTTGGTGTCTCGCCTCTTGAAGATTTCAGCGCGTCCCCCTTTACAGCTTGCCGCCGGCCAGAATCACTGACACCGGTTTCTTCGTTCGCGTCGCTACCCTGGCTGGGTGGGAGTTTCCGAGCCGGGTGTTGCCTGTGCGTGGGCATGATCTTTCTCCTAGATAGGTCGACGAAAGCCTTCTCCCGGCTTGGTAAAAGCCGAACAGTAAGCTAAGTCTGCTTATTCGCAGACTCCAGTCGCTTTTAAAGGCGACTTAAACGGGTTGTCAACTGGGGAGAAAAAATATGATCCGCTTGCCTGCATCGCTAACTACCGGACCCAATCGGTTTCGTGAGTTCGATCAGCTTTCCGACTCGATGATCGAAGAATGGATGCACCGGAAATCGTCTGGCTCGAGTGCATCGCCATCGGAGTCTGCCGCTGGATATCTGAAGCGAGAAAGCTACCGAATCATTAGTCACTACATCTCACAAGGTAGAACGAGAATTTTCGAGGAAGTCATTCGTCGAGACGGTCGCGCTTTAACATCACGGGTGCGGCTCGATGAGAACCCGTTTCATTTCGGCTTACTAGCGCTATTTTCAGATGACGAAGTCATGAGCAAACAGGATAGAAGCACTTTTTCCAGTCAAATGCTTTATGCTTACCATCACTCTATCCCTCCTAGATTGCTCGTCGGCTTTATTTACCAAGCCGGCGCAAAAGGAGAGATCAAGAGAAAGTTGACGGAAGGATGTATTGAGCCTGGATTCGAGAACGTCTATAAACCTGATGTATCCAATGTTATTGCCGATTAGCCTCTCGGCCGATCGCTTCGATATCCGTGAGGGGGGCGCCCATTTTATCGAACTGAAAGGTTGGGTGCCGGCCAGCCAACAGGGGCGCCAACGGAAACGTATCGTAGCTGCCGCCATGAACTGTGACCGGTATGTCAGCCAGCGCAGCGTCGAGGATGTCGCACACGGCATCCGCATCCATACCGACCGCCCGGTCGTCATATGCCAAGCCATGGATTTGCTGCGAGCCCGTATTCTACTGCGGGTCGGAAGCCACGCGCGCCGGGACTGGATCAGTGTCGTGAATCGCAAGACGGCCCGCCAGGCGTCCCGACGAAAAAGGCAACTTCGATCGGGAAGCTGTGTTCGTTCAGCGAACTGGCCTCGAAGTCCAGGGTGGCAATCAGGCGGGACATGTGCCCGCCAACCCGATCGCTTAAAGCATCCGTTCACTGTGCCAGTTGGGACTGCAGCTCCTGCTTGACCTGCGCGGCAGCGGACTGCGCGTCTCGTGCTGTTGCGTCCGTTTGAGCGTTCGCGGCATCAGCAGCGTCACGCTCGGCTCGAGTCGGGCCAGTTCCATCGCTTTCACTTTGTCCGTTTGTGGGGGGCGTCGCAGACTGTGTGTGCTCATCACTCTGGCGCCTTTTCCAGTCTTCGATCGGCTCGCCGTTGAGGCGCATATCGTCGGCGAAAGACCCGCGATCGAGTACGATGGAAAACGCGCTGGTCTGCGGATCGTCTACTGCCCCGCCAAAGTCGATCAACCAGCGTAGCTTGCGCAGCTGCAAGATTGCCTGTCCGTCAGTCTCGTTGCTTTCATCAATTTGCAAAATGCCGTGGCACATGATGCGCGTCACCGGCATTGATTTGTCCCGTGCATCCGCATCGACAATAACATCATGAAACGAGGTGCGCGCCTGCTTGAAACCCTCGCTGATCTGGCGCGGGTCGATGAGCAACACCGCATCGCCAGCATTTTTAAACCAGGCTTTATAAAGGATGCCTTTGACCTCCTTGGCGACGACATCCTGGACATCTTCCCGGTCACAGGCCTGCTGGGCAACCGACGAGGTATCGCTGCGATCCGGGCTATGCCCTTGATCTTGATCGCTGGCGGGAACGTTACACCCCAGCAAGCTGACTAGGGGCAAGGCGGCAACGAAAAAGCGTGAGCCAAGCTTCATGGGCGCACTCCAATGAGATGATGATATAGGTTGATTTGTCCACGAGCAGTCAGTCGCTGGCGGGCTAGATAGTGCAAACGTGGAACCGTGTTCCGTCGATGGTCGCTCGGCCCGCGCCATCGGCATCGAACGCGTGGACGATGTCCGGCACACTATCGCCCTTCTTGCCATCGCGACTGACGACAACCTGATTTCGGGTTATCAGACTGCGATCGCTCGGGTCGTACCAGAAGGCACCGATCGTGCCCGATTCCGTCGTCCCGTGAAACTCAGCGAAGAAGTCGAAGATGGTAATCCCGGGAATGTAGCTGGTGGTGTCGCCACCAAACTTGAGCATTGTGTCGCCGTCCGAGTTGTTGCAAAACTCACCGGGTTTGCCGCTACCATCGACCAAGACGAACCCGGAGGCATCGGCTTGGCCTGTCACCGTCTCGGTCCAGCTGCGCAGCATTTGCTCGCCATCTTGCTGCGCCTGGCGCGGCGTTGGCGATGCGTCGGGTACAGGCTGGGACGCAGGCTGATCAGCAGCCTGGGGTGCTGATTGGGATGCTACCTCAGGCGGGGCATGATCTCGGTGCGCGGGCAACGCCAACGCCAGGAAAAACAGATACGCCCCGGCCACGCCGATTATGACAATGTACACCAAGCCTTTAAGATAAGGGACGACAGTATCCTGCCAGAACGATTTGCGAGGCAGATGTGGATGAGCGCGCCTGTCTGGGGCGGCAAACGACCAAGGCGGACGAACCGACGATCGGTGGGGTTCATTGCTGTCGGGAACCTCCTCCCATTCCGCGTCGATGATGTCGTCGCCGCTCACTGTTTTGCCTCCCGCGTGGTGGAACCCTGGCCCGATTTCGAGACGGTGCCGCCATGATCGCCTCCGACTTCACGTCCTGCTTTAAGTTGCTCGCCATCCACGTAGATCTGGCTTATCAACTGTTCGGCCTGCGCGGCGGTAAAAGTCCTTACGGACGCGTAGGGAAACGTTACGACCTCCCACTTGGGTCGGTTGCCCAAAACCGTGAAGCGCATGTCGAGATCATGGATCGAGCGATCGACAATGCCGCCAGCGATACCCGTGCCGACGTTATAGCGGCACACGATAGCCTGATTGCTTGACGAAACGAGACGACCGTTTTCAAGGTGTCCTGACGAGCCGACCTTGAACTTCGATAAGGCGGGCGTGCCCAGCGTGTCGAGCCACGCGTTGTAAGCGGGGAACAGATCATCGCTGATTTCCCAATGCGATGTGCAAGACTTCGCATACTGGATTTTCATGGCGAGTTCCCGCGGCGAGACCGGCGATCCCAGCGGCTGCGTGCTGCCGGGCTGCGTGCCGGCAGGCTGCTGGTCGCGTTCATCGCGCCACGCCGTGATCCAGCCCGAGACGGCTGCCTTAGCGCCGGAGTCCACGAAGGACACTACCTTCCACCCACCGCCGTCGCGGGACATGTTGGCAACGACGTCGCCGCCCCAGAGGGGATCGTTGTTGAAGTGCGCAGCGTCTTGCGGTGCCATCGTAAGAGCAAAGCGCATAGTGCAGCGGCCCTCGGTATTGCCACCGCTCCAGCCCACAAAGGTCCAGTCGTCGATGTGAGCGCGGTCGATAATTTCCTCGGCTAATGAGTTGCCCTTGGCGATCGCGATGCGCTCACCACCGCCAGTGTCAAAGACATGGTAGCCCAGCATGTACCCCGCATACGCCGTTGCCAGATTCTGGTTGGAGCAGACCGCTTTCATCTGCGCGCTGACTTTGGAGTTCGATGCCAGACTGCCCCCTGAATTACCGACATCTTGCGCAGCGCAAGGGGCTGGACCGATGCCAGCAATCGGTAAGGTGCAGATTAATAATCGTGCCGCACGGCGCATGACTTTGCCTCCATCAGTCATGGAGGCCCCGGCGCGAAGCCGGGTGTTAGGAACCCTGCGCACGCACAAGGCGTCGCCGCCTTTAGGCGAGCCTTGGACATGCGCGGCGACCACCCGGCCGAGAAAACTCGACCGGTGCGCACGACAAGAGGTTCCTACGCCTCCCCCGCGGGACTGACCGCAGGTGGGTTGGCTATGCGATGCTACTGCGTGGCAATCAAGTAGCAGTGTGTTGTCGGTTGGTTTAAACATGCCCGCCCCCTACCAATCCGATGCCAGCATGACGGTAAGCACCCTCGATGTGACGGCGGGGTTGTCGGGATCGTCCGATCCGAACTTCAAATCCTTGTCGTAGTAATCGATCTTCCAAAGCAGATCGTAGCCCCACAAGGTCATGGTACCAAAGTCGCGCTCGCCGTAAGGATCGCTACCCGGCCCGAATTCATCGTAAGCGGCCAGCGCCGCTGCGAGAACGTCAGCATCGAAGCCTGTTATGTGCTTCACATTCCGGGTGATCAGGATCGCGCCCCCGGTGCCGGTGGTGCGCAGGTGATCGTTAAGGCGGGCTATCGCTTCGGCGCGGGAGGCGAGCGCGGTTTCGCCGGTCGTCCGTTTTGACATGGTGGAAGTCCTCGGATTGCACGCAGCCGCCATCATCCCACGTGACCCGTCACGAAGGCCCAATGGCGGCTGGATTGTCTATGGAATGGCGTGCCCCCGATGTGATCGAGCGATCTGCGGGGCTGCCGTTGCTGGGATGCGGTTACTTGCCCGTCGCTGGATTGCGGACTTGCCCGATAAGGCGGTCAAGTTCCGACTTGGCGGCTATGGCCTTTTCAGTGGCCTTGCCGACCGGAAGCAGCGCCTTGTCGAGATCGTTTTGTTCGAAACCTTGCGCGAGCAGTTCGGCTTGCACGGCCACAGGGAAGAACAGACGCGTTGCCGATTCGTCGCGAACCATCCCCAGCTTCAAGAGCGGGGCCACCACCTTATCGTCGTGGATGACCGTTTCCGCACGCGCCTGCAGGCCGGGCCGGAACGCAAGTTCAAGGCCGAACCGCGTCGGGGCGGCACCGACCGCGACGCCAATCCAACTGAAGCCTTCCTCGTCCTCAGCTCCGATCTCCGTGAGTTCGAGCCAAGCATCGCCGGTACCAACGCCTCGCACCATCTTCCACTCGGGGCAGACGACCCTGGCCGTCCAGTCGATTTCAATCACCTGCCAAGGCGCAGTGGCGACTTTGGTGATCGCTTGAACGGATGCCCGCATCATGCGTTCGCTGAGAGCGCCGATGGCAAGCTCGCCATCAGCTTCGACCCGCTCGATGTTGCGCACCACCGCCCCGGCCCGTTCCAGGTCGTCCATCGATGATGTTGTTTTCACTTGTTGTTTATCCACGTTGCAGTCCTCGTTCGTATGGAGTGCCCCTAGGGACCTCCACCGACCGAAGGGCCGATCTCGCGGACAACGACTTGCCGACGTCTGGGCTTTGCACCCTATGTACCGAGCAAGTGTAAATCTCCTCCGGATTGTATCCGGCATCCCTTAGGACAAGTTTTTTGTAAAAAATCGCTGACCAATCCAATTTATTAGAAGATCAACGCAAAATCATCTTATAAGATTTCGAAGAATTTGTCAAAACTGCCGATTTTCGGCGTTTTTTTGGCAGCGTATCATGCGGAATTCGATCCGCGAATCACTTCCGAAATTAAGTGTTCTGCGGAATTTTGAAGCAGTATTCAGCCCATGCCGTCATCAACTCTCGGCGCTTCTCAAGCGCTCTGCCGCGCCGGTAAGCCCGTTCGACGGAAGACGCCACGGTATGTGCAAGCGCCATTTCGATTTCCTCTCGGCCGAATTGGGTCGTCTCGCCCGCCCAGTCGCGGAACGTCGAACGAAAGCCATGTACCGTGATATGACCATAGCCCATCCGCTTCAGAAGCTGGGACAGCGCCATGTCCGACAGCGATCCACTACGCGGCGCTGGAAAGACGTAATCTGCCGGCTTGAGTCCTGCTTCGTGGACCGACGTCAACACCTTCAGCGCAGCATCGCTCAGCGGCACCTCATGGGTGACCCCCGCTTTCATGCGGTCGGCTGGCACCGTCCATAAGCGGGCCCCAAGATCGACCTCACCCCAGGTCATGCCGCGCACTTCCCCGGATCGGCCTGCTGTCAGAATGACGAATTCCAGCGCTCGTGCAGCTACCGCAGGTCGCCCCTGCAAATCTGTGACGAATTGCGCCACGCTGCCAAACGGCAAGGCGGGATGATGTTTAACCGCCGTCTTGCTGCGCTTGGGCAGTAGCAGATCGAGGTGCCCCCGACCTCGTGCCGGGTTTTCGCCAGTGCGCAGGCCTTTGACCTTGGCGGCATCAAGAACGCGCTCGATCCGTCCCCGAAGCCTGGAAGCCGTCTCGGCCTTGCTCAGCCAGATCGGCTGCAGCACAGCCAGAATCTGCTCCGTGGTCACCTTATCGATCGGGACGGCGAATAGCGGCTGCGCGTAGGTCGTCAGCGTATTGCGCCATTGCTGCCGATGCTTGGGATTCTTGAAGCCGTCCTCGATGCTGTCGATCAACGCGATCGCGAACTTGCCGAATGTGATGATTGATTCGCCGGGCGCGTCCGCCTTCTTGGTCTTGAGACGCTCGGCGCGAGGATCGACGCCATCCAGCAGCATCTCTCGCATCTGAGCGGCCAACTCTCGGGCTTTCGCAAGGCCAACATCCGACACAGAGCCTAAGCCCATTTCGACCTTCGTTCCCCCACCAGTGCCTTTGATCCTGAACTGCCCCTTGGGCTTCAACGTCCCGATGAACTGCCAAGATCGGCCATTGGGGCGCACACGAAGGTACAGACCACCGCCATCGCTATAGACGCCGGGCTTGGTGATCGTCGTCACCTGGCGAGCCGAAAGTTTGTTACGCGCGTGCGAGGGCATGATTTTCGGCTTTTAGCAGCTGCTAGACGGCCGATCTAGGCATAAATTTGAGCATAGTTTTTGCACGGCTTCCCGCGATTTTCTACGAACGGCGATGAACAGAAATCCGCGCAAAAGGCGCAGAAATCCTGCGCTTTTGGCGTCCGCGACAGTGCGTTGAAGATCGTGAATGTACAGGGGGTGGCGGAGCGGGAGGGATTCGAACCCTCGATACGCTTTTGGCGTATACTCACTTTCCAGGCGAGCGCCTTCGACCACTCGGCCACCGCTCCGCATGCACTGGTAAGGCGCTGGCCCCTAGCGTGCGGCGTGGGGTTTCGCAAGCGGCGTTGGACTGGCATGATGGGTTCATGCGCATATTTCTTTCCCTGCTCGGTTTCGCAGCATTTTCCGCATCCGCCATGGCGGCGGACAAAGCCCCTGCTCCGTTGACGCCCAACGCGATCGTTGCGGCGGCGACTGCTGGCGACTGGGTGCGGATCGCCCCGGACGACCTGCTGGTTATGGACCTTGCGCCAGATGCTGCGGGCCACGCGCGCCGGGTGGTCATACAGGTGATGCCGCCGCCCTTTTCGCAAGGGTGGGTCCAGAACATTCGCACGCTGGTCAAAGCCCACTGGTTCGACGGGATTGCCGTTGTGCGCGTGCAGGACAACTACGTCGTGCAATGGGGCGACCCTGATGGCGAGATGCCCGGCAAGGCGAAGACGCTACCGGCGGGTCTGCTGACAGTGCCGCAAAGCGAGTATGTCTCGCCTCTAACCGCCGGGGATGCCACCGCTGGGCCGGTTGCATTCACCAACGATGCCTACGCGCCGCTGGCGACGTTCGAGGGGGGGTGGCCGATCGGACGTTCGCAAAGCGCCAAGTGGCCCCTGCACTGCTACGGCATGGTTGGCGTGGGGCGCAACCTGTCGCCCGATACCGGGACCGGCGCGGAGCTTTACACGGTGATCGGGCATGCGCCGCGCCAGTTGGATCGCAACATCGCACTGGTGGGCCGAGTGATTGCCGGCATGGAAAACCTCTCGTCCCTGCAGCGCGGGACCGGCGATCTTGGCTTTTACAAGACCGCGCCGGAGCGCACGCGGATCACGTCGGTGCGGATCGGCGGCGGGGTGAAGGATCTGCCCGCCTACGAATATCTTTCCACAAACAGCCGCGCCTTTGCCGCGTATGCCCATGCGCGCGCGAACCGCAAGGATGACTTCTATATCCAGCCTGCCGGCGGGGTCGAGGTATGCAACGTGCCCGTCCCGATCCGCGAGGTGCTCGTCGCCGGGAAACGCTGACCCGTCCGTCTCTGCTAGATGCGCTCGGCCTCCGCCACGGCTTCGCTGGCGCGCAGGCCCCCGACGATACGCGTCAGGTGCGCCAGGTCGGACACTTCCAGGTTGGCCTCGTACGTGCCGAAAGGCTCGTCCCGGCTGATCATCTGCAGGTTGGTGACGTTGGCGCGATTGCCAGCGAAGATCTGGGTCACTTCGGCCAGGGTGCCGGGCCGGTTGTACAGCACCAGCCGCAAGCGTCCTACCGCGCCGGTCGTGCGTTCGCCCCATGACAAGTCGAGCCAGTCCGCGTCGATGCCGCTGGCCAGGCTCATGCAGTCGATCGCATGAACTTCCACCTTGTGGTCCGGACGGCGCAGGCCGACGATCCGGTCGCCGGGCACCGGGTGGCAGCATTCGGCCAGCTCGAACCCGACCCCGGGCGTCAGCCCGCGGATCGAGATGGCGCGTTCGCCGCGCGTCCATTCCGGCTCGTCCGGCATCGCCGACGTGCTGCCGGGCACCAGCGCTTCCATGACCTGGCGGTCGGACAGGCGGCCCGATCCGATCGCGAACATCAGGTCTTCCTCGTCCCGCAAGCTGAGGCGCTCCACCGCCAACGCCAGCGCTTTCTTGCCAAGCCGCTGGGGCAGGCGGCCGACGATCTCGTCATACAGCTTGCCGCCGATCTCGGCGACTTCCGTGCGCTCCTTGGCGCGTACGGCCCGGCGGATGGCAGCGCGCGCCTTGCCGGTGACGACAAACGCCAGCCAGGACAGTTGCGGCTCGGACGTCGGGCTCTTGATGATTTCCACGACATCGCCGTTCACCAGCTGCGTGCGCAGCGGAACGTGCCGGCCATTGATCTTGGCCCCCACCGCCGCGTTGCCTAGCTTGGTGTGGACCCCATAGGCGAAATCGACGGCGGTAGACCCCTTGGGCAGCTGAAACAGCGCGCCCTTGGGCGTGAACGCGAAGATACGGTCCTGATAGATCGCCATCTTGGTGTTTTCGAGCAGTTCCTCGGCATCATGGCTGGCGTCCACGATCTCGATCAGGTCACGCAGCCAGCCCACTTCGCCATCGGGGCGCACGCCGCCCTGCTTGTAGGCCCAGTGGGCGGCCAGTCCGAATTCGTTGAGGCGGTGCATGTCCTGGGTGCGGATCTGCACTTCCATGCGCATGCGCCCCTCGAATATGAGGGCTGTGTGCAATGACTGGTAGCCATTGGACTTCGGGGTGGAGATGTAGTCCTTGAAGCGGCCGGGGATCATCTGCCAGGCCTGGTGGAGCACGCCCAGCGCCTTGTAGGTATCCTCCACGCTGTCGGTCAGGACGCGAAAGGCCATGATGTCGGTGATCTGCTCGAAGGTCACGTGGCGTTCGGCCATCTTGCGCCAGATCGAGTAGGGATGCTTTTCCCGCCCGGAAACCTCGACATTCAGCCCCGCCTCGGCGAGTACCTGCTTGATCGACAGGGCGATGGCATCCACCTGCCCGCCTTCCTGGCTGCGGATCTGCGCCAGCCGCCCGGTGATGGTGGCATAGGCTTCGGGCTCCAGTTGCTCGAACGCCAGCAACTGCATTTCGCGCATGTATTCGTACATGCCCACACGCTCTGCCAAGGGCGCGTAGATATCCATCGTCTCGCGGGCGATGCGACGGCGCTTCTCTTCCTTCTTGATGAAGTGCAACGTGCGCATGTTGTGCAGCCGGTCCGCCAGCTTGACGAGCAGGACGCGCAAATCCTCGCTCATCGCCAGCAGGAACTTGCGCAGGTTTTCCGCCGCGCGCTCACTCTCGGTCATCACCTCGATCTTGGAGAGCTTGGTGACGCCATCGACCAGCCGCGCCACGTCCGCGCCGAACAGCTTCTCGATCTCCTCGATCGTGGCGAGCGTGTCTTCCACGGTGTCGTGGAGCAGCGCGGTCATGATCGTCTGCTGATCAAGCTTGAGCTCGGTCATCAGGCCCGCCACCTCCACCGGGTGGCTAAAATACGGATCGCCGCTGGCGCGCTTTTGCGTGCCGTGCTTTTGCACGGTGTAAACGTAGGCGCGGTTCAACAGGGCCTCATCGGCCTCCGGTGCGTATTCCTTTACGCGTTCGACGAGTTCGTACTGACGTAGCATGCTGGTCTGCAATGTCAGGATTTATGGCCGCGCGGCAAGGGGGCAGGACAGGAAATGCGGATTTTGCATCGGTGCAGCTTCGCCCCCCTCTGTTTTCTGCAATCGCGATCGATACGAAAAACTGCCGGACACCGTTACTTTACGGAAGGGTTTTGTTAACCACACGGGAAGTCCTGTGCGCCATTATCGCCATCGGAAACGCAGCCGCTGCGCCATGTCCCCCCAGGCGCGGCGGCTGCGCTTTCGATGATGAACCAACATGGGGACGCGAAAGGCCTGCAATGGCGGAAACCGAAGGATTCGGCACGGCCGAACGCCCCGAATGGCTCAAAACCCTCACGCGGCGTCGCCGGCTCGTGGCAGATGCGGACGGTGAGATGGCACAGCTTCCGAAACGCTCGCCGCGCGTACGCACCCTGATTCGCGCGGTCATCGGCGCGGAAGGGCGGCCCGGAGAGGACGCGATCGTGCGCAACGTATCGCCCGGCGGCATGTGCATCGCATCGCGCACGCTGCTACCCCGGACCGGCGAAACGCTGCGTGTGGCTCTGCCCGGCCAGGGCGATCTGCAAGCCGAGGTGCGCTGGGTGGGCAACGGCGAGTTCGGCGTGCAGCTTAAAGCGGCGCTGGACATCGCCAGCCTGCATGCCGCCAACCGCGGCCTCAATGCCGGCTTCTCCGCCGCGCTGGACCGCCTGCTTGGCGTAAGCCCATGTACAGAGCAGGGTTCCGCGCATCTCAGGCCGTGCTGAAGAGCTAGGCTAATTTAGCCCCCGATTGGTACGGGGCGGGTTTCCCGCATCGTAAACAACACCGGCAGTACGCACAGCGCCACCAAGGCGATCATGACGCCAGGCGCTGCGGGAGATCCCGTGCGCCCAGTCAACACCTGCGCCAGCCAGGGTGTGAGTCCGCCGAACAGCGCGGTCGCCGTGGTTGCGCCCAAAGCCAGTCCGCTGAGCCGGCCCTCGGCAGGCATCTGCTCCGCGGTAGCCACTGCCCCCACTGCGCTGACCCCGCCGGCCAGCATTGCCAGCACGACCGCGCCTGCCAGCGCCGCGCCGCTCGATGCGCCGGCCAGCGCGGTGAACAGCGTGTAGGGTAGCGCCGCGCACAGCACCGCCAGGCCGATCAGCACCGGACGTCGCCCGAACCTGTCGGCTAACAAGCCCACAAACGGCGTCACCACGATCACCGCAATGGCGGCGACGGTCGCCAGTTGCAGCGCTTGCGCCTCGTTCAGGCTACCGGCCGAGGTCAGGTAGACCGGAACGTAGGAGATGCCGACGTAGTATGTGATCGACCCCAGCGCCGAGATCGCAAAGCCGCGTAGGATGCCAGCCTTGTGCCGCGATAGCGCATCACCCAGCGGATTGCCGGATAGCGTGCCGGCCTTCTGGCTTGCCTCGAACTCCGGCGATTCCTCCATCGCGGCGCGCGCAAACAGGATCGAGCCGGCCAGCGCCGCGCCCACTAAGAACGGGATGCGCCAGCCCCAGCCGTCCAGCGCCGGGGTTGGCAGCAGGCTGACGGTGAGTGCGGACACGCCCGCTGCCAGCAGCGCACCCACCTCACTCGTCGCGGCGGCCAGCGAGGTGACGAACCCGCGCCGGTGTGCGGGCGCGCCTTCCAGCATGTAAGCGACCACGCCGGTATATTCGCCGCCCACCGCAAAGCCCATCACGCACCGCAGCGCCAGCAGCAGCACGCCGGCCAACGGCCCGACGTGCGCGGCGGTGGGCAACGCGGCGGTCAGCAGCATGGCCGCCGTCATCAGCCCCATCGAGGCCAGCAGGGTGGAGCGCCGCCCGTGCCGGTCACCGAAATGGCCGAACGCCATCGCGCCGATGGGCCGCATCAGATAGGCCATCGCAAAGCCCAGCAGCGTGGTCAGCACCGCGTCCTTGCCGGTGAAGAACACGCGTGACAGCACTGTGGCGAAATAGAGATACAGCGTGAAGTCATACCACTCCACGACCGTGGACAGCGCCGCCAGCGCCAGCGAGCGACGGTCAAGCGGGCGGTGTGGGCTATCGTGCATGGAGGGCGCAACGCGCATGCGGCCAACTTGCTCCGATGTCTTACGCCCAGGTGGCTTCGGGCGGCAGGCTCATCAGGATTGCATCAATGTTGCCGCCGGTCTTGAGGCCGAACAGGGTGCCCCGGTCATAGACCAGATTGAACTCGGCATAACGGCCCCGCCACTCCAACTGCTGCGCCTTATCAGCGGGCGTGAAGTCCATCCCCAGCCGGCGGCGTACCAGTTTGGGAAATACGTCCAGGAACGCTTCGCCCACTGCGCGGGTGAAGGCGAAGTTGGCTTCCCAATGCGCTTCGTCGGCGCATTCCAGATGATCGTAGAAGATGCCGCCCACACCGCGATGGACCTTGCGGTGGGGGATGTAGAAATACTCGTCCGCCCAGGCCTTGAAGCGGTCATAGTAATCCGCCCCATGCGCATCGCACGCGGCCTTGAAGGCGGCGTGGAAATCCGCGGTATCCTCGTCATACGGCAGCGGCGGATTAAGGTCCGCGCCGCCGCCGAACCAGGCCTTGGTGGTCGTCAGGAAGCGGGTGTTCATGTGCACGGCCGGCACGTGCGGGTTGGCCATATGCGCCACCAGGCTGATGCCGGTGGCCGCAAAGCCGTTGTTTTCCGCCGACGCGCCATTGATCGTGGCGGCAAAGTCCTTGGCGAGCGCGCCGCGCACGGTGGAAATGTTCACGCCCACCTTCTCGAACACGCGGCCCTTCATCAACCCGCGCGTGCCGCCGCCGGTTTCCGCGCTCTCCCCGTCCAGCCCGTCGCGTTGCCACGGGGTGTACGCGAAGGCCGCGTCGGAACCCGCCTCGCGCTCGATCGCCTCGAATGCGGCGCAGATGTTGTCGCGCAGGATGCGGAACCAGTCGCTCGCGCGGGTCGAAAAAGGGGTCCAGTCGGTCATGTGCGGCGCTTGCCAAATCGCGCGGGCTGCGGCAAGGGAAAGCCATGGTTCCCTTTTCGTTCTGTGGCGAGGAAATGCTGCTGGTGGACGGCGGCGCGCAAGCCGGCGCCGGGCGCGGCGCCAGCGCCTTGTTCTGGCCGCGCGAACAGGCGCTGCTGGTGGCAGACCTGCATCTGGAAAAGGCCAGCTTCTTCGCCCGCACCGGACAGATGCTCCCCCCTTACGACAGCCGCGAAACGCTGGACCGACTGGCGGCGGCGGTGCGGGTCACCGGGGCGCGGCGGGTGTTTGCGCTGGGGGACAATTTCCACGACAGCCACGGCCCTGCCCGGCTGGAACCCCGCGCGGCGGGCATGCTGGCGGCGCTCACCCGCGCGCTGGACTGGGTATGGATCACCGGCAACCACGATCCCCATCTTGGCGAGGAGGCGGGCGGCACGCGGGTGGATGCGCTGATGCTGGGCGGTCTGGCCCTGCGCCATCAGGCAATGCCGGGCACGTGCGAGGCGGAAGTGTCCGGGCATTTCCATCCCCGCCTGATCGTGGCCGCACGCGGACGGCGCATTGCCCGCCCCTGCGCGGTGCGCGGCGGCAACCGGTTGATCCTGCCGGCCTATGGCGCGCTGACGGGCGGCATGAACGCGGGCGATCCGGCCATCGTTGGCGCGCTGCAACCCGCCGATGCGATCGAAGCGCTCGTCCCCGCGCAAGGACGGCTGGTGCGCTTCCCGCTCTGGCAAAAAGCAGCCTGAGCCCCTATATCGTTCAAGGGCTTGCGGGCTGACCCGCGGCACCATCGGCTAATGCGCGAAATCCGCTTTGCGCAAGCCGCTAAATCGTCTTAATGACGCCCAATTCAGCCCCGTTGACAGCAACGACTCAGGAGAACGCATATAGCACCCCCACCCCGGCGCATGATGACGCCACCGGTCAAGAGTGGACCGCGCTACAACACCATGATCACGTCCGACAAGGTCCGCGTCATCGACCATGAGGGCGAAAACCTCGGCGTGATGTATACCCGCCAGGCCATCGAACAGGCCGCGGAAGTCGGCATGGATCTGGTTGAGGTTTCCCCGAACGCTGATCCGCCAGTGTGCAAGTTCCTCGATGTGGGCAAGTACCGGTACGAGGCCCAGAAAAAGGCCAACGCCGCACGCAAGTCGCAAAAGACGCAGGAGATCAAAGAGATCAAGATGCGTCCGAATATCGACGATCACGATTACGACACCAAGATGCGCAACGTCGTCCGCTTCATCGAGGACGGGGACAAGGTGAAGGTCACTCTGCGTTTCCGTGGCCGCGAACTGTCGCACCAGCAGCTGGGCATGGACCTGCTGCGCCGCGTTCAGGAAGATGTCGCCGACATCGCCAAGATCGAGGCCTATCCGCGCATGGAAGGCCGACAGATGCTGATGGTACTGTCGCCCAAGTAAGCAACGCCGGTTGGTGAACAAAAAGGGCGTGGCCGTTGGCCACGCCCTTTTTGTTCAAGCCACTGTCGATCTGGCGGATTGCCAGCAACCCCTCAGATCGGACCTGTAAACACACCCTTAGAACGCAGGCGCAACCTCTGCGCTCGGCAGCGATGCGCCCAGTACGCGGGCGACGGAGGGGGCGATGGCGCGCATGTCTACTAAGCCAAGGTCGCCGCGCCGCTTGAGCGTGGGGCCGGCGACGATCAGAGTGGAGCGCATCGCCGGCTCGTCGGGTAGGTAGCCGTGCATGCCCTTGTACGTCGAAGGCGTGGCGATCGGGGCTGCGGGATCATGCCCGGTCTCGAAGCCGGGCTGCATGGCGATCTCGAACACCGCCTCGCTCGGCCCGCCCCGACGCAGCGTTTCGGCGCGGTCGAACACTTTGGCGATGTGATAGCGCGGATCGGCAGCCAGCTTCTGGGCCAACGCCGCCACGCGCGCCTTGACGGCGGCGTCTTCCAGGTTGGCCATCACCACGGTGGCGGTGCCGCCCGCCACCCACGGTTCGGCCTGCCATGACGCAACCTTGCCGTCTTTGCCCAAGGTGATCAGGCCCGCTTCGATGAAGGGGGCGAAGATGTTGATGTCAGTGGAAACCGGCAGGAACCCGTGATCGGAGACTACCACGACCGTCACATCGGGCATCGCCTGACGCGCGGCGGCAACCAGTTCGCCCACCAGCGCATCGGTTTTCTCAATCGTCGCTATTGCGGCTGGGGAGCCCGGACCGCTGCGGTGTTCCTCGTGATCAATGCCGGCCAGATACACGGTGGTGAAGGCCGGACGGTCCGCCAGGATCGCCTTGGCGAATTTCACGCGCACGCCATCGCCTTCCACCGTCTCGTCGATGCCCTGCTCGTAGGGTCCGAGCGCGGCTTCCAGGCGGGGCAGCAGGCCGGGGGTGGCGAGCGCGGCGAGCAGCTTGGCGTCGTCTGCCGTGCCCGTGCGCCAGATCTGCGGCAGGTTTTCATCGATGCCCGGCGCGCCCACGGTCACCGGCCAGTGCACGTTGGCGGTCTTGAGGCCGGCGGCATGCGCGGCCTGCCACAAGGTGGGCACGCACACATCGCTGGCATACCAGTACCAGCCCTGCTGGTTCTTGGCCTGCGGATCGAACGTCAGGTTATTGGAAATGCCGTGCCCGGCGGGCGAGACGCCGGTGACCAGCGTGGTGTGGCTGGGATACGTCAGGGTGGGCAGCACGCCGACCACCCCTTGCGCATACGCGCCCTCCTTCATCAGCGCCTGCAGATGCGGCACCTTGATCCCGCGCGCCGGGCCTTGCGTCACGTCGGCGGGCCGCAGCCCGTCGAGCGAGATCATCAGCACCGGCGATGCGTGCGCCGCCGTGGCCCCCAGCGCCAGCGCGGCGACTGCGGTTCCCAGCGTGCGAGACCAAAATGCCGCCCTCATGGTCAGAAGCCCTTCTTGAGCGAGACGAAGAACTGGCGCGGCGCGCCGGCCAGCAGGGTCTGGTTATCGCCGCTGGCGGTGAAGCCGTTGGAGCCGACCGTGCCGATGTACTTCTTGTCGGTCAGGTTGGTGACGTTGCCTTCGATCGAAACGCCGTGCAGCACGCCATCAGTCTCGAAACGGTAGCCGATGCTGGCATCGACCAGCACGCGCGAGGGCACGTATTCGTCGTTGAGATACGTGAAGTAGCGCTTGCTCATGTAATCGGCGCCGACGCGCGCGGTGATGCCGTGATCGTCATAGACGATCTCGCCCTTGATCATGTGCTTGGGCGAATCCACTGCGGTCTTGCCGTCGGTTGCCACCAGCACCGCGCCTTGCGCGTTCACGACATTATCGGCGTATTTCGAGTTGTTGTACGAGTAGCTGGCGAACAACGACACCGCGGGCACGATGCGGTAGTTGGCCGAAACTTCCGCGCCATAGGTATGCACCCCGCCCACGTTGTTCAGCGTAGCCGGATTGCCAAGGATCCCGGCGCCGTTGGCGAACGCCAGCAGGCGGTTCGAGAAATCCACGTAGTAGCCCACGGCCGACGCCTGGAACGGCCCTTCGCGGAAGCGTAGGCCGCCTTCCACCGTCTTGGACCGCTCGGGCTTCAACTGGCCGCGGATCGCATCGAACCCGGCCTGCGTGGTCGCGAACGGACCGGTGGTGGCCGAAGACACGAACGCGCGCATGTTCTCGGTATAATCGGCGAACAGTTCGACGGACGGCGCGAGCTTGTACAGCACGGACACCTGCGGCTGGAACAAGTCACGCGCGGTGATGCGCCCGGCTGCCAGTGGCGAGGACGTGTCGGCCAGCATCTTGGCGGTATTCTCTACGTAAACACCCTTCCAGCCGCCCGTCAGCACCAGCCGCTCGTCCATCAGGCGCACCGTGTCAGAGACGTGGTATTGCAGTGTCTGCGTGCCGTACTTGCCGTCCCACTGCGTGTAATATGGGTTGTTCTGGTATTCGAGCGTGTCGCGGTTGGGGGTGGCGGTATCGGTCATGCCATACAGGCGGCGGGCCTGGGTGAATTTGTTGTCTTCATACCAGCCGCCCACTTCGATGCGGTTGATCCCGCTTTCATAGGCAAGGTTGCTGGTCATGCCGACCCGGCTCATGCGGTATTCGGTGGTGCGGAAGCTGAGCGGGCTGGCTGCCGTGATGATCGACCCGTCCTGATCCAGCGCGCCCACGGGCGTTGCGGCATAAGGCGTGATCCAAGAACCCTGGCCCTCGTTATTGTGGTAGTAGCCGGTCGTCGTCAGCGTCAGGCCCGGCGCCAGGTTGGCGTTGAAAGTGATCCCACCCAGATAATCGCGGCGCAGGCCGCCTGCGTCGTAATAGGCATCGTCCACCGTGCCGAAGCCGGCCGGCAGCGTGGTGCCCGCTCCGGCCCAGGGCAGCGCGGCCTTGGACGCGGCGGCAACCTGGTTCTGGTAGACTTTGGCGATCTGCAGCGCGAGCGGATAGTTGTTGGCGATATTGTCGTCATTCAGGCCGCGCCGCGCGATGATGTCGTAGCTCAGATCCTGATAGTCCTGCTCCGTGCGGTCGGAAAAGTTCAGGAACGCGGTGATGCTGCCCAGCGCGCCCAGATCCTTGACGACCTTGGCGTTGGCCTGGTGCTGGCGCTGGCTGCCATAGCCCTTCCACTTGTCCGTGGTGAGATAGCCATAGCTGAGGTAGCCCTTCAGCCCGCCGCCAAGATCGCCACTGTCGATGCGGGCAAAGGCGCGATACGTTTCGTCCGAGCCATACGTGGCGCCGCCGGTCACGGCAGCGGTATCATGCGGCGCGTCGCTGAAGAATTCGATGGTGCCGCCAAGGTTGCTGGTCGATGCGGTGCCCAGCGCGCCCGCGCCCTGCGCCACTTCGGTGCGCGCGACGTTTTCGGAAATGATCGCGCGGCTGATGTGCAGGCCGTTGACGTTGCCATAGCTCATGTCGCCCAGCGGCACGCCGTCCAGCGTGAAGCCCAACTGGTTCTGGTTGAACCCGCGCAGCGAGATGCGCACCGCCCATTCGTAAGCGCCGAAGGGATCGGCGGCCTGGAAATTGACGCCGGGCAGCTTTTCGATCGCCTTCAGGGGGCTGGAGCCTGGCGTAATGCGCGCGATGTCGTTGGCGGTCACGCTTTGCACCTGGCGGCTTTCGCCAAAGCCCAGCACGACGATGTCCTGCGCCACGTCGGCATCAGCAGCCGCGGTATCGGCGGCAGGGGCGGCGTCTGGCGCGGCACCCTCGGCTTCCGGCGCAGCGTATGCGGCGAGCGGGAAGGCGAACATGGCAACGGCAGCGCCGGCCAGAAGACGGTGAGCGAATCTCATGGTAAACTCCCTGCGGTAATCGCGCGATTGCGCGCTTGGCAGGGCCTTTGGGCGCGGTTCGTTACAGTGCCGCGTCGAATGGATGACGGTTTCAAGAAGTTGCTGAAGTGTTGCCAATTCGCTCCGTACGGGCGCGTGGGCCGGCCTGCGCCGCCACCGCGCATTCACGCCAACGGGAAAAGCGCTGGCCGTCGCGCGCGGCTGTCCCTAGGGTCCGGATCGAAGTCCTGACCGTTCCTGTGGAGCCTGACGCCTCGATGCATGTCGCCTATAGCCTGATCGGCATCGTTCTCATCATGGCTGCGGCCTTCCTGCTTTCCACCGACCGCAAGGCCATCCGGCTGCGCGTGGTGGGCGCAGCGTTCGCGCTGCAGGCCGGGCTTGCAGCGCTGGTGCTGTACGTCCCCCTCGGCAACCGGATCCTCAAAGGCGCGGCCAGCGGCGTGGAAAGCCTGTTGCGCTATGCGCACGCGGGCGTCGATTTCCTGTTCGGCCCGCTCGCGTCGCCGGAAATCGGCGGGCACAGCTTCGCGATCTCGGCGCTGCCGGTCATCATCTTTTTCGCCTCGCTGATCTCGATCCTGTATTACCTCAGGATCATGCCGCTGGTGGTGCGCTGGCTGGGCGGCGCGCTGGAGAAAGTGACCGGGATCAGCAAGGTCGAAAGCCTGTGTGCGGCGTCCAACATCTTCGTCGGGCAAAGCGAAGCGCCCTTGGTGATCCGCCCCTATCTTGCCGCGCTCAACCCCTCGCAGCTATTCTGTGTGATGACGGTGGGACTGGCGGGCGTTGCCGGCACGATCCTGGCCGCGTACGCTTCGATGGGCATCCGCATCGACTATCTGGTCGCCGCCGCGTTCATGTCGGCGCCGGGCGGTATCTTCATGGCCAAGATGATCATGCCCGATCCGCGCCCCGCCCTGTCCGATGCGACGCTGACCGACCCCGCCGCGCAGGATGTGTACGAAGGCACCTTCCCTCCCGCCGGAGCGGCTGCGGCCGCGATGAACCGCGATGACGTGACGCACCTGCCCGGCGTCCATGTCGACGATCCGGTAGCCGTGGAGCATGAGGAGGAAAAGCCCGCCAATATCATCATGGCCGCCTCGCAAGGGGCGCAGACCGGCGTGAAGCTGGCGGTGGCGGTAGGCGCGATGGTGCTGGCGTTCGTGGCGCTGATCGCGCTGGCCAACGGTTTCGTGGGCTGGGTGGCTGGCCTCGCCGGTTTTCAGGACGTTACCTTCCAGTCGCTGCTGGGCTATGTGTTCGCGCCCATCTTCTACCTGCTGGCCGTGCCGGACTGGACCGAGGCGATGCACGCAGGCGGCCTGTTCGGCACCAAGATCGTGCTCAACGAATTCGTCTCGTTCATCGAACTGGGCAAGGACAGCGCGCTCTCACCCCGCACCGTGGCGGTGGTCACGTTCGCACTGTGCGGGTTTGCCAACTTCTCGTCGATCGCGATCCAGATGGCGGTCACCGGCGGGCTCGCGCCTAACCAGCGCCCGATCATCGCCCGGCTGGGCATCCGCGCGCTGGCGGCGGGCAGTCTGTCCAACCTGATGAGCGCCGCATTGGCTGGCCTGTTCCTGACGGTGGGCTAAGTGCCCTCAATCGCCGGGAGCATACTGCGCGGCCCATAACGGCAGCGCCTCACGATGCCCCTTGAGCAGCGGTTCGGGCAGCGCATCGAGCGCGAAAAATGCCGACGCCACTATCTCCCGCCCATCGGGGACCGGAGTGCCCACAGCCCGGCCCGCAACAATCCGCACCCGGTTGTCGGCGCCGTGCAGGTCTTCCGGGCGCACTTCCAGCAGCTGCGGGTTTTCGAGCCGGCAGCCGGTTTCCTCCACCAGTTCGCGCGCGCCGGCGTGCAGCGGATCCTCGCCCCGGCGCAAGCCCCCGCCCGGTGGCATCCAGGCGCTGCTGCCGTACGAATGGCGCACCAGCAGCAGCCGGCCTTGCCCGTCCAGAGCCAGCACTCGCACACCGTCCAGCCGCGGCTTCCACACCCGCCAGATTTGCGCGCGGACCCGGTGCGCCAGGCGATAGAACGCCCGGTGCAACGGTGCCGGGATCGCCCTCAGCAAAAACAGGTGACGGGCGCGCGGGCGGCGTGCAGCAGGCGGGCGACGGGCAAATCCGTCTCGCCAGCCGCCGCGGCATCGAATACCGCGCGCTTGTCTGCCCCGCGGATCACGAACATGATCTCGTCGCTGTTCAGCAGCGAGGGGATCGTCAGGCTGATCCGGTCGAACGGGGCTTCGGGCGGCAGCGGATCGGGGGTCAGCCGGCGCACTGCCAGCGCATCGTCAACCTTGGGATCGGTATTGGGAAACAGCGAGGCGATGTGCCCGTCCCCGCCCATGCCCAGCCAAGCGATGGCAAAGTGCGGCGGCTGCGCGTCCTCCTCAAGCGGCACGATCCGGGCGCCCACCGGTTCCAGCCGGGCGCGGATCTTGCCCACGTTGCTGGCGGGGTGATCCTCGTCCACGATGCGATCATCGCCCGGCCACACCGCGATGCGCGCCCACGGCAGATCCTCTTTCGCCAGCAGGTCGAAGATCGGAAACGGCGTGGCGCCGCCGGGCACGGAAATGGCGATATCGGGCGAAACCGCCAACGCGGCGCGCAACCGCGCCGTAAGCCAGTCGGCAATGGCGCCGTCATCGGCATTCTCGATCATCACGGGTTTGGTCATCGTTGCAACTTAGCTTGGGGGCCGTTCTGTGCGAATACCGGATGCGTCTTTGCGACGCACCCGGCCATTGCCATCAGCTGATGATTTCGCGCAGGAACCAGGCGCGCTGTTCCGCCTGGTCGGTCCAGTCGTCGATAATGCCGTCGGTCGCGTTGTCGCCAGCTTCGCCGGCCAGTTCCTTGGTGGCCTTGAGCGTGGCGACGTAGGACGAGTTGTCCTCGAACAATTCCTTCACCATAGCCATCGCATCGAGCTTGGTGTTGTCCTGATTCTTGATCGTGGTCTTTTCGCCGATCGATCCGATCGAGGTCAGCGTGGTGCCGCCCAGCTTGCGCACGCGTTCGGCGATCAGGTCGGTCAGGCCGAAAATTTCCGTGGCCTGGGCATCGAACAGCAGATGCAGGTCGTGGAACTGAGGCCCGCGCACGTGCCAGTGAAAATTTTTCGTCTTCACGTACAGCGCGAACGTGTCAGCGAGCAGACCGTTGAGGCTGTCGATCAGCGCAGCCTGCGAGTTGTCCTTGGACGTCATGAGAAACCCCTTCTTCGTTGTGATGTCGTTACGATGCATTGTGACCGTTTCTAGGAACCCACAACGGGCTTGAGAAGGGTTTGTTCACGGCCAATTTTCGATCAGAGAAGATCGAAACGCCGCAGGAACATCACCAGCGCCACGCCAACCAGCACGCAGCCCGCCCCGCGCCGCGTCCGACGGGCGGCGGCTGTCTCCAGCAGGTGCGGGCGCGCCCAGGCAAAGGCGATCAGGAGCGCGCCGCCAAGAGCACCTGCTGCACCGGCAGGGCCGGGCCCCGCAAGACCCACGCCCAGCCCGAACACCACGAAGCGGGCGGCATCGGTCACCTGATGGGCAAGCAGTACGATGGCCAGCGCGCCCAGCGAATTGGTCGGCTCCTTTGGCGAGCGCCGCGCCGTCAGGATCATCGATTCGATGCCCGCCATGCCCAGTGCGATCGCCGCCAGGATCGAGCGGGCCGGCGGTGGCAGGGTTATCAGCATCACCCGCGCCGCATAGGCCGCCAGCAGCGCGGTCAAGACCGACGCTGCGATGCCCACGATCAGGACGCCGGGACGTCGCCCCTGCCGCACGGCAAGCCCTGCGACCGTGACCTGGTCACGCGCGCCGATACCGGCCAGCAGCACGGCGATGAAGGTGAGATAGAAAGCGGGCATCAGACCGTATCCATGCCCGCTCCCTTGGCTCCGCGCGAGCGGTTATGCGCTTTTCTGGCAGGCGATGATCGCAGTGATGACGTTGGCGGTATCGGCCGGATCGCGCACGCATACGGTGTCCAGACCCATCGCCTTGGCCGGATAGTCGTTTCCGCCCGGGAAGATCGCATCGCCAAGGAACAGCATGTCGGCTTCGGCGACGCCGCTGTGCTCGGCCAGGCGCTTCAGACCCCAGGCCTTGTCGACGCCCGGCTGGGTCACGTCCACCGAGGTCGCGCCGCCAAGGTTCACCGATACGCCGGGCAAGCGCTTGACCAGATCGGCCTGGATGACCTTGCGCTTGGCAAAATCGGGATCCCAATGCTCCTTCGCTTCGAGCGGGGCCTGCTGGCCCAGCGCCGAAAAGGTGATCTGGCTGCCGCGATCCTCGATCCGTTCACCCCAGGTCTTTTCGGGCTTGAACCCGGTAGCTTCCAGCGAGGCGTCGAACGCATCAAGGATCTGCTTCTTCTGTTCGTCCGTAAACAGCTCGGCATAGATCGATTTCCAGGCGCCGTCCTGGAAGCGGTAGAGCTTGGCACCGCTGGTGGGCATCATCCACAAGCGCGAGCGGTCCGCATGTTCGGGCAGGCGGCTGGCTACCTGCTTGTCGAACTGCGGCCAGTCTCCGCCGGAGATCACCGCCACTTGGGCCACGGTGAGCAGCTGCGCGAGAAGCTGCGCCATCTCGTCGCTCAGCGGCTGTTTGCTTTGCGCCAAGGTTCCGTCGAGATCGAACGCCACGATTTTCTTCATTCCATGCCTTTCGCGGTTGCAGCCAGTCGCCCTTCACCGATAGCAATAGGACGCAGATCGCATCCAAAGCGCGCCAAGGCTCAACAGGCAATAGGCCGGGCCACATTAGCCCGATTTAATTCGCTGCGCTGTTGAACGCCGGACACCGGGGTTGGCTGCACCGCCATCATGACCTACATGTTGCAGCGCGGCAAAAAGGGCGGGAACCGCGCGGGTGTCCGGGTGTTGGCTATGGACGCCCCGGCACCGGATCGGGCATCGACCAGCGACACTGCCATCGCGCCTGATCCGAACGACGAGACGGAAAAAAGCACATCGACGTATGACGCAAACGCCCTCCCCCCTTGCACCGCCTCTGGCGGATATAGTCGTTTCGACGCCTGCGGATCTGCCGGCGCCGGTTGCGCTGGGCGAGATCGAACGCCCGGCGCTGTTCCTCGATTTCGACGGCACGCTGGTGAGCATCGTCGATCATCCCGATGACGTGGCGATAGCCCAAGGACTGCCGGGCCTGCTCACCGCGCTGTCGAACGCGTTGGACGGGCGCCTGGCGATCGTCACCGGCCGGTCGATCGCGGCGCTTGAAGGCCTGGTGGGGCCGCTGCAGATCGCCGTTGCCGGATCGCACGGGGGGGAGTTTCGCCCCGTTGCCGGCAGCGCGGTGCAGCCGCTGGCCAAGCCGATCGCAGCCGATGTGGTGCGCGCCGTGGAAACCTTCGCGCGCAACGCGGGGGGCTTGTTGGTTGAGCCCAAGCCTTTCAGCGTGGCAGTGCATTACCGCCATCATCCCGAAGCGCGGGACGCCCTGCTGGAACACGCCCACGCCCTGGCACATGACAACGGCCTGGGGTTCAAGCACGGCAAGAACGTCGTCGAACTGACCATGCCCGGCTCGGACAAGGGCGCGGCGGTCAACCAGTTCATGGCCCTGCCCGCCTTCGCCGGCGCGCACCCCGTTTTTCTGGGCGATGACGTTACCGACGAGGACGCCTTTCGCGCCATCCTGCCCTTTCATGGGTGCGCCGTGCTGGTTGGCGCGATGCGCGCGACCGCCGCGACGCACCGCCTGCCCGATGTCGCCGCTGTCCATTCCTGGCTTGAGGCCGGGCTGAACGCCGGCCCGGCCGCTAAGGAGAACCTTGCATGAACCCGCCCCAGCCGACCAACCTTGAACTCTGGCCGATCGGCAACTGTCAGGTCAGCGCGCTGATCGATCAGGCCGGCGCGATCGTATGGGGCTGCGTGCCCCGCGTGGATGGCGACCCCACGTTCTGCGCCCTGCTGCGCGGCGGCGGACAGGACGGCGGCTTGTGGCGCTTCGAGCTGGAAAACCAGGTCTCGGTGCAGCAGCACTATGTGCGCAACACGCCGGTTCTGGTCACCCGTCTTGAGGATGCCAGCGGCGGCGCGGTGGAGGTGTACGACTTTGCCCCCCGGTTTGAGCGGTCTGGCCGGATGTATCGTCCGGTGGCGTTCGCGCGCATCGTGCGCCCGGTGTCCGGCGCGCCGCGCATCCGCACGGTGCTGACGCCGATGAGCGGCTACGGCGCGCAGATCGCCCCGATCACGCAAGGGTCCAACCACATCCGTTATCTGGTGGAGCGCAACGCCCTGCGCCTGACCACGGACGCGCCGGTGGGCTACATTCTGGACGAGCGCTATTTCCGGCTGGAAAAGCCGCTGCACTTCTTCCTGGGCCCGGACGAGCCGTTTGCCGGCAACGTCGAGCATGATCTGGAAACCATGCTCCAACGCACCACCAAATACTGGCAATACTGGGTCCGCGGCCTTGCCACGCCGATCGACTGGCAGGACGCGGTCATCCGCGCGGCCATAACGCTGAAGCTGTGCCAGCACGAGGAAACCGGCGCGATCGTTGCCGCGCTTACCACCTCGATCCCCGAAGCGCCGGGCAGCCAGCGTAACTGGGATTACCGCTACTGCTGGATCAGGGATGCCTACTACACCGTGCAGGCGCTGAACCATCTGGGCGCGCTGGACGTGCTGGAAAAGTATCTGGCGTACTTGCGCAACATCGTGGCCGATGCGCCGAACGGCGTCGTCCAGCCGCTTTATGCAGTGAGCGGCGCCAAGGAAATCATTGAGTGGGAAGCGCCCGATCTGATGGGCTATCGCGGCATGGGCCCGGTGCGCGTGGGTAATGCGGCCTATTATCAGGTGCAGAACGACTGTTACGGCCAGATCGTCCTGCCCTCCATCCAGGCGTTTTCCGACCAGCGCCTGCTGCGCATCGCCGACGAGGACGATTTCCGCAGCCTGGAGCAAGTGGGCGAGATGGCGTGGAAAACCCACGACCAGCCTGACGCCGGCCTGTGGGAACTGCGCACCCGCACCGCCGTCCATACCTATTCCAGCGTGATGAGCTGGGCCGCCTGCGATCGCCTGGCAAACGCCGCCCATTTCCTGGGGCTTGCAGACCGCGCCGCTGTGTGGCGCGAGCGGGCCGAAAAGGTGCGCGCCAATATCGACGCGGCCGCTTGGCACAAGGTAGAAGGCCATGATGCCGGCGGCCACTATGCGGCAACCTTCGGGGGATCGCAGCTGGATGCCAGCCTGCTCCAGCTGGTGGAACTGCGCTACGTCGCGGCTGACGATCCCAAATTCCAGGCCACGCTCAAGGCGGTGCAGAACACCCTGCGGCGCGGCGAACACATGCTGCGGTATGACAACGAGGACGATTTCGGCCTGCCCGAAACCGCGTTTAACATCTGCACCTTCTGGCTGATCGAAGCCCTGCATCGCAGCGGCGACGACGAGGAAGCGCGCCGTCTGTTCGAAGCGATGCTGGGCCACCGCACCCGTTCCGGGCTATTGTCCGAAGACATGGATTTCGAAACTGGAGAGCTTTGGGGGAACTTCCCGCAAACCTACTCACTTGTCGGGATCATCAATTGTGCCGGGCAACTGTCCCGGTCGTGGCGGGACTGGCGCTGATACGCGCACCCCTGTTTCCGCCACATCAACGCGCACGCACGGCGTGCGCCTGCCCGCCGGGTTGCCGGCAGGCCATTGCGAAGGAAGAGTCATGAGCCGATTGATCGTCATCTCCAACCGCGTCAGCGTGCCCAAGGCCAGCGGCGCGGCCGGGGCGCAGGGAGGGCTGGCCGTGGCACTCAGTTCGGCCTTGCGCGAACATCGCGGCATCTGGTTCGGCTGGTCGGGCCAGGAAACGGCAGAGTTTACCGGCCACCTCGACATGCAGCGCAACGATGATGTGACCACCGCCACCATCGATCTCGAACCACAGGATATCGACGAATATTATAACGGCTATGCCAACCGTACGCTGTGGCCGCTGTTCCACTACCGCATCGACCTGACCGAATACGACCGCAATTTCGGCGAAGGGTATGAGCGGGTGAACGAGCGCTTCGCCGCGTCAGTGCTGCCGCTGATCGAGCCGGACGATCTGGTCTGGGTGCATGACTATCACTTGCTTCCGCTCGGCTCGATCCTGCGCGAAAAAGGCGTCAAGAACCGTATGGGCCTGTTCCTGCACACGCCTTGGCCGCCCACCCGCCTGCTCACCTCGCTGCCGTTCCACGAACGCCTCGTCGCCTCGATGCTGGAGTACGACGTGTTGGGCTTCCAGACGACAGAATGGCTGGAGAGCTTTCTGCATTACGTGCAGAAGGAAATGGGCCTGAAGGTAAACCTGGACAATTCGATCGACTACAAAGGCCGGCGCGTGATCGCCCGCGCGTTTCCGATCGGTATCGATTACGCCGAATTTACAGAGGCCGCAAAGAGCGCGGAGGCGGACGAGGCCTACCAGCAGCTCAAGTCCAGCGTGCGCAACCGCAAGATCCTGATCGGGGTGGATCGGCTGGATTATTCCAAGGGCCTGGGCGAGCGCTTCGAAAGCTTCGGGCGCTTTCTGGCCGATCATCCGGATCTGGCCGGCGATGCCGTGCTGTTGCAGATCGCCCCGCCCAGCCGTGGCGATGTCGCCAGCTACCAGCAGATCCGTGAGGATCTGGAGCGCAAGACCGGACACATCAACGGTGCCCATGCCGATGTGGGCTTCGTGCCGATCCGCTACGTCAACCGCGGCTATCCGCGCGCGAAGCTGGCCGGCTTTTATCGCGCTGCCGATATCGGCCTGGTCACGCCGCTGCGGGACGGGATGAACCTTGTGGCCAAGGAATATGTCGCGGCGCAAGACCCTGAAAACCCCGGCGTGCTGATCCTGTCGCAATTTGCCGGCGCTGCGCTGCAATTGAAGGATGCGCTGCTGGTCAACCCCCACGCGGTTGAGCATGTGGCCGAAACCATCAAGCGCGCGCTCGACATGCCGCTTGAGGAACGCAAGCGCCGCCATGCCAAGCTGCTGACCTCGGTGCGCGAGGAAGACGTGCTGCACTGGCGCGCGCAGTTCGTGCGGGCGCTGGTCGGCAAGGATCGCAGTGCTGAACCCGCAAAGCCGCATGACCAGGCGGCCTGAGCGATAACGTGGTGCGCGCGGCTATACCCAATTGCGCGCTAAATATTCGGGTCCGGCTGAAACTATTCTGACGTCTATCGCGATTAGGGTCAGTTGAAGTGACGGCACATGCCGCTACCGGCCGGACCGCCACGATCCGCCGCCGCCCCCCAAGTGGCAAGGACGCCGGGAAGCCGGCGAAAATCGCGCATGGATGCCATTCTTTACGGTGAGTGTGTCGGCGAGAGCGATATGGCTGCAGCGCCTGTGCGGATTTCCCGCCTTGCCGACCAAGGCTGCGATCTCATCGTGGAGTCGGCGGCAGGCCTGTTCGATACCGATTTCTCACTGTGGATAGGCGCAGTCGGCCCCTTGGCCGCCGTTGCCGCCAAGCGCAGTGGGAGAAACGTCGAAGTGCGCTTCAAGCAGCCGCTGGATGCCCGCATCCTCAGGCATTTCAATGTCTGAATTTCCGTCTTCGCAGTTGCACAAAAATAAGGCACAAGAGCGTCAGGTGGGAAGCGAGGGAAAAGTGCTGCCCGCCTGATTCGTAATGATGGCGCAGCCTTCTATGGTAGCGCCATGTTTTACCGAAGGGCGCGCGCGGCACATCGTGAACACATCATTCAGCACGCAAAAGCCTGCGGCTTTTACCGCAACGACGCGCAAGTATATTCGTCCCGTCCGCACGCCTTACCACAGCCGGTCGCTGTTCCTGCGCTGGATGCTGACACTGCCGTATCGCTCGCGCCGGGGCGCCGCGCTGATCGCGCGCTACGTCCCGCAAACGGTGCCGCCGGTATGGGCCGAAGAACTGGCCGGCAAGCGGGTGCTGATCGTGGGAAGCGGCCCGAGCCTGGACAAGGTCGGCCAGGAATTTTTTGCCCGGTTCGATACCGTCATCTACATCAACTTCGCGGTCAAACGGCTGCAGGGAACCGGCGCGGAATACTTCTTCACCACCGACATAGGCCCGGTGCGCGAATTCATCGATGCCTACGAGGAAACGGTGTTTCGGCAACTGGGCAAGGAGCACTGCATCTTCGCGCCGATCTACCTCGATCAGTTCCAGATGATGACCCCGGCCGGGCGCGATCTCTTCTCGTGGCTGCGGTTCGATGAAGCGCAGTGGCGCCGCCAGGCGGTCAAGCTGGGGCGGCTCAAGGCGCCGCTGGTTCTGCGCTATCACCCGCGCCAGCCTGACTGGGACAGCTTCACGCTGCCCCGGGGCGGGCGCTCGCTGCCGGTGCTGGATCATACCTCTGCGCTGACCGCGATCCTGTTCGCCGCGATGAACGGCGCCGCCGATATCGGGCTTATCGGGTGTGACTTTTCCGCCGGACGTGCGGCCAGCGCGGCCACCACGCAGGCCGCGCCCGACGCCAGCGTGTTTTCCGGTGCCGCTGCCGAATTTCGCAAACTCGCCAGCGCGCTTGAACGCAATGGCGTGGACGTGACAAACCATTCCTGGCTGATCAACGACGGCGCTCCGTCGTAGACCCGCCTGGCCTTGCGCCACCATGCCAGAGGACGATACCTTGGAAAATCCCGCCCGCATCGCGGTTTTGATGACCTGCTTCAACCGGCGAGAGCTTACGATCGGTTGCCTGGAAACGCTGCGAGACCAGGCGCATTTTCGGGGGGAAGACCTGTTTCTCGTCGACGACGGATCGCGCGACGGCACTGGCGAAGCGGTGCTTGCCGCGATGCCCGGCGCCAACGTCATCCGGGGCGACGGCTCCTTGTTCTGGAACGGCGGCATGCGCCTTGCCTGGGATAGCGCCAAGGCATCGGGCCGAGAGTTCGATTTCTACCTGTGGCTGAACGACGACGTGCGGCTGGCCCCTGGAACCCTGGCGATGCTGGTCGAGGATGCGGATGCCGTTGCACCGCGCGGCACACCCGTGATCGTGGCCGCAGCCCTGACCGAGCCCGGCAAGGACACGATCACGTACGGCGCCCATGTCCGCCCCGATGCCCGCAAGCCGCTGCGTCTGTCGATGGTCGCGCCGCAAGGTCGGCCAACGCCGGTGGACACGGTCAGCGGCAATGTCGTGCTGATCTCGGCCGCCGCCGAAGCGAAGCTGGGCAACATGCACGCTGGCTTCGAGCATATCTACGGCGATCTCGACTATGGTTTCCGTGCGCGTGCCGCCGGGATTCCTATGGCACTGGCCAGCCGGCTGGGCGGCACCTGCGGAGCCAACCCGCTGGACGGCAGTTCGCTGGATACGTCCATGAGCAAGCTTGATCGGCTGCGCCAGCGCTGGGCCGAGGACAAGAAAGTCCATGCCCGCGACTGGCGGCGCTTCGTGGCGCTGCACGGCGGCAAAAACCCGCTTACAGCACTGGCCCACCGCGCTTCGCCTTACTTGCGTATACTAATGGAAAAGCCGAACCGGCACGCATCCGACGTCATAGAAGTGTAAAGATTGACCGCTTGCCTTCGGCGTTCCGAATTGGGTCACATGACACACTTGTTATCGAAGTTAATATACAAGTAAGGGCGGGCCGATTGTCGGAGGTTGAGTGCGATTCGTCGCAGTGCGGCCAGTGCATCCGGCGGTGGGGGTCACAGATATGAAGCGTTTACGGTTGGCGGCGTGCATAGTGTTGCCGTTCTTGCTACTCGCCTGCGGCGGGGAGGATGGCGGATCATCCACACCTGCTCCCGCGCCGGCTCCGACCGCCACGGCGACACCTGCGCCAACGCCGACACCGACAGCCGCGCCTACCCCAGCCAATGACGGTCTCGTGCAGGACGCGCTGGTGCCCAGCCTGGATTCCTCACGCTATCTCAAGCGCACGTATCAGGGTGTTGCGACAATCGCCCGGGTCGGTAAACGTATCTGGACGGCGTGGTTCGCCGATACATCCCCCGCCGCTTGGGAGGTCACCGGCAATTTCCTAGTGCTAACCTATTCGGATGATGGCGGGAACACATGGTCGCGCGAGTATTATCTGGTTCCCGCTCATCCGGACACCGACCGCGCGTGCGACCCCAGACTGTGGCCAGCACCTGACGGCAAGCTATGGGTGATCTATTGTCAGGGTGGCGGCAAGGTGAACAATGACGGGCAATTCGGCATCTGGGCCACTGTAATATCCGACCCGCTTGCTGACAATCCCACGTTCGAACCGGGCTTCTGGATGACCGACGGCGTCCCTGCGCGACCATTCCTGTATCGCAACCAATGGTACCTGCCGAGCGATTACCTGTATGCCAATCCGCCCCGCTTTCCGGACCGGATCGGCAAGCGCGTTTACCTGATGGACTGGGCCAATCATCGCGCCACCTACGTCACGAAAATCCCGAAGACGCCGAACGCCGATTACAACGAAACCACTTTCGTCGAACTGAAAGACGGGTCGTTGCTCAACCAGTCACGCAGCCGCGATGGGATTTACCAGTCCATCGCGCCGGCAGGGACACTCGATTTCCCCACTCCATCACGCTGGCTGTTCTATCCCTCCATCGGCTCGCGCCACCAGATCTCGCGCTCGCCATCGGGTCGGTTGCTGATGGTATTCAACCAGCACGAAACGGCGGCGGGGCGTACCGACCTGACCATTGCCTTCAGCGACGACGAAGGCAAAAGCTGGCCCAATGCCTACATCTTCGACAATCGCGACAACATCTCGTACCCCGATGTAGCGTTTGCCGAAAATGGTGACATCTTGGTGTCTTACGATCGCGGCCGTAACAGCTACAAGGAAATCTGGCTCGCGCGGATCGTCGAAAGCTCGATCGTCGATGGGAAGGGCGCGCCCAAGGTTACCCTGAAATTAGTAAACCGCGCTACCAAACCTTGAAAAAGGCTGCGGCGGCAGTCAGCGCATCCCTTGCGATAAGGGCAATTGCCTAGTCGGGGATGAACGCTTATTAATGCCGCGACGCAACATGGAAGGAATACGGATGGCCGGTGCAGTGTTTGATCTTTCGGGCAAGCGCGTCTTCGTTGCCGGCCACCGCGGGATGGTGGGTTCGGCGATCGTGCGTCGGCTCGCGAGCGAGAACTGCACGGTGCTCACCGCCTCGCGCAGCGAACTGGACCTGAAGGACCAGGTTAGCGTGCGCGACTGGTTTGCCGCCAACGCGCCCGATGTGGTGGTGCTGGCCGCGGCCAAGGTGGGCGGCATCCTGGCCAACGACACCTTTCCGGCCGAATTCCTCTACGACAACCTGATGATCGAAGCCAACGTCATCAATTCCGCCAAGGACGCCGGCGTCGAAAAGCTGCTATTCCTGGGCTCCTCATGCATTTACCCCAAGTTCGCAGACCAGCCGATCGCCGAAAGTTCGCTGCTGACCGGCACGCTGGAACCCACCAACGAATGGTATGCAATTGCCAAGATCGCCGGCATCAAGCTGTGCCAGGCCTATCGCCGCCAGTACGGCTGCGATTTCATCAGCGCCATGCCCACTAACCTCTACGGGCCGGGCGACAATTTCGACCTCAATTCCAGCCACGTCATGCCCGCGCTGCTGCGCAAGGCGCACGAGGCCAAGGAACGCGGCGCCGACAGTATCGAGATCTGGGGCACCGGCACACCGCGCCGGGAATTCCTGCACGTTGACGATCTCGCCGACGGCTGCGTGTTCCTGCTCAAGAATTATTCCGACTTCGAGCATGTGAACCTGGGTTCGGGCACCGACCTTCCGATCATCGAGCTGGCCCAGTTGGTGTGCGACACGGTTGGCTTTACCGGCACGATCACCAAGGACACCACCAAACCCGACGGCACCCCGCGCAAGCTGATGAGCGGCGACAAGATCGCCGGGCTCGGCTGGAAGCCCAGGATCGGGCTGGAGGAAGGCGTCGCGCATGCCTACCGCGAATTCCTGGCCGGGCACGTCAAGGAAGGTACGCACTGAGCCGGCATCGGACGCAAGGCCGGGACAACCACGCATGAAGCTGCTTATCCTGGGCCTGAACCACGCGCCCGAGCCTGTTGGCATCGGTCCGTACACGACCGGACTTGCGCAAGGGCTCGCCCGGCGCGGGCACGATGTGCACGTGCTGGCGGGCAAGCCCTATTACCCGCAATGGCAGCCTTACCCCGGTCAGCCGCGCGGTCGCACCACCACCCGTGAGGACGCGGTGGCGATCACCCGCGTGCCCCATTACATTCCCCAGCGCCCCAATGGTGCACGGCGGATCGCCCATCACCTGAGCTTTGCCGCATCCGTTACTGGCCCAGCGTTGTCGACCGCTGCACGCATGCGGCCCGACCTGGTGTTCACCATCGCCCCGTCGTTGCTGTCCGTGCCGGTGGCCGCACTCGCAGCCCGCCGCGCAAAGGCGCCGCTGTGGCTGCATGTCCAGGATTTCGAGGTGGAGGCGGCCTTCGCAACCGGGCTGCTGGACGAAAAATCCGCGACGGCGCGCCTGGGCCGAAGCGTCGAGAACCGCATCTTGCGCATGGCCGACTTCGCTTCGTCGATCAGCCCGCAGATGTGCGAGCGGCTCACAGCCAAAGGCTTTGGCGCGCACCAGCTTTACCAGTTGCGCAACTGGAGCAACGCCGCGTTCGACTTTACCACTGCCGACAGCAGCGACTATCGCCGCGAATGGGGCTTGGGCGACAAGAAGGTGGCGCTGTATTCAGGCAACATCGCCAACAAGCAGGGCCTTGAAATCGTGATCGAGGCGGCCCGCCAGTTGCAGCACCGGCGCGATCTGGCGTTCGTGATCTGCGGCGAAGGGCCCAATCGTGAGCGTTTGCAGGCGCTGGCTGCCGGGCTCGACACGATCCAGTTCCATGATCTCCAGCCCGCGGCGCGCATGGCGGACTTTCTCTCGCTGGCATCCGTGCACCTGCTGCCCCAGATCGTGGGCGCGGCGGACCTCGTGCTGCCGTCCAAGCTGACCAATATGCTCGCGTCGGGAAGGCCGGTGGTCGCCACCGCCGCGCCCGGCACCGGGTTGTTCGACGAGGTGGAAGGTTGCGGCATCAATTCCGCGCCCGGCGATGCGGCGGCGATGGCACACGCCATTGCCCGCCTGCTGGACGATGCCGCCCTTGCCGCCACGCTAGGAGCGGCAGCGCAGCGGCGGGCCACCGAACGCTGGTCGCAGGATGCGATCATCGATGCCATGGAACAGCGCATGACCAGTTGGGTGAACCAGAGGCGCAAGCCATGAGCCGCAAACGCCTGAGCATGGGTCTTGGCGCCTATGCGTTCGACAAAGTGGCGGTGGCCGTCGTCCAGATTCTCACGGTGCCGGTGCTCGCCAACGCCTGGGGGCTGACGCTGTACGGCACGTGGGCGATGGTGATGACCATTCCCACCTTCCTGGTGCTGGGCGATTTCGGCATCGTCAATTCCGCCGCCGCCCGCATGGTCGCGGCCATCGCGCGTGACGACTGGGATGCGGCCAACCGCACGCTGCACACCGCCTGGGCCACCACGCTGGCGATCATCACCGTGATCGCGCTGATCATTGCAGGGGTGCTGTGGTGGCTGCCCGATGGCGTGGTGCCGGTCGCGCCCCGGTTCGACGAGGCGACATCGCGGCTGACGATACTGATCCTGCTGATCTACGGGCTGACAACCATTGTGTTCCGCCTCAACACCGCCGCGCTGCGGTCGGCGATGCTGTACACGCAGTCGCTGTTCTTCGGCACCGGCGCCTATCTGATCGAAAATCTGAGCGTCGTGGCGATCGCCGCGCTAGGCTATGGTCCGCTGGCCGCGGCCATTTCGCTGCTGGTGCTGCGTCTGGTCGCTCTGCTGGCCGTCTACTTTGCCGGCGGGCGCCTGGTGCCGCGTCTGCGCCCGGGCATGTCCGCCATCTCACGCGTCGAACTGGGCGGCCTGTGGGGCCCGGCCATCGCGGCCAGCGCGCTGGGCTTTGGCGTGGCCGCCTATCTGCAAGGCAGCGTTATGATCCTGGGCGCAATCGCCGGGGCCGCCGCCGTGCCCGCCTTCACCGCCGTGCGCACCTTGTCACGCCTCGGCGTGCAGATGGCCACGATGATCTCGCTGCCGGTCTCGCAGGAATTCGGCAACGCGATGGGCAGGAACGAGATCTACCGCGCCGGCCGTTTCTTCGGGCTGGTGTTCCTGCCTGCGCTGGTGATGTCGGGCGTGGCGGGCTTGGGGCTCGTGCTGATCGGCCAGGAGTTCATAGCGGTGTGGACGCACGGCGCGATCCATGCCGACCAGATGCTGCTGTTCTTCATGGCGATATCCTCGTTCGCGGCGATGTTCTGGAACCCGCTGTCCAACCTCATCATGGTGATGAACCGCCAGCATGTGTTCTCCTACGCCAACCTGGCGATCAGCGCGGTCGGCCTTGGCGTGATCTACCTGTTCGCCGACCGCTATGGCGCGGCTGCTGCGGGCGTGTCGTTCGCGCTGGTCGATGTGGTGACGCTGCTGGCGGTGGTCGCGTTCATCTGGCGCAACTGGCTGACACTGGCCTCGTTTCGCGCCGGCATCAAAAGCAGCTTCGATGAAATGCGCTATCCCGTGCGCATGCTGCGCTCGATCCGAAAACCGCGATGAACGCCGCATCGCCAGTATCGGCCAGCCGTCAATTTGGATTGCGGCACAGGGGCGACGCTTCTAGGTACGCCTACGTATCGCGGCCAAGGGGATGCAGTCAGCCGGGGTCGTCCAGGTTCAGCCCGCCTCACGCCGTCCGGCCTTCTGGAGCATGACATGAACGTAGCGCAGATCCTCGCCGATGCCTGGACCCTTGTGCAGGAGAATCTGGCGCACACCGTTTCGCTGCGCCGCGAGATCGTGTGGAAGCCCGATGGCAGCCCGGTCACCTCGGCGGACTATTACCACGAGGATCTGATCGGCGGTTTCCTGCGTGAGCGGATCCCCGGCGTTCTGCTGGTGGCCGAGGAAAGCTATACCCCGGAACTGGACCTGTCGGCCAGCTGGATGGCCATCCTCGATCCGATCGACGGCACCGAAAACTTCTGCTCCGGCCTCAAGGAATGGGGAGTCGCGCTGTCGATCTGGCACGAAGGCGTGCATCAGGGCAGCGCGCTGATGCTGCCCGAACTGGGCGAGGCGATCATCTCGGGCCAGCCGGTCGAAAAATTCCAGTCGCGCATCGTCGGCCTGTCTTCGTCGTACAACGACGAGATCGGCGCGATCATCGCCGCATCGCCCGAAAGCCGGGTGATGGGCTGCGCGGTCTATAATGCCTACAACGTCATTCGCGGCACTTTTGCGCGCTTCGTGAACCCGAAGGGTGCGTATAGCTGGGATCTTCAGGCCGGCGTCTCGCTGGCGCTGGAGCATGGCTGCGAGGTCTATCTCGAAGGGGAAATTTACGGTGGACAGCTTCTCGAACCAGATCGCCGACATCGCGTCGACATACGGCACCGACACGATCTTCATCCTGGGCAAGGGTCCCTCGGCTGACGACGTTCCTTCCGAAGTCTACGCCGGATCGCTGGTCATTGGCATCAACGATGCCGAGCGCATCTATCCGGCTGACATTTCGATCTTCTATGCCGACTGGGTGAAGGACGCGCTGGCCAAGGAAGGCCCGCGCTCGCGCCTGTACGTCACCTCGACCGACTATGCGCCCAGCCGCGGCGAAGTTCTGCGCGCCCCGCACGCGCCGCTGACGCAGGAGAGCAGCGACCTGATGGTCCAGCGCCTGCTGTCGGACGAGATCGTGATCGAGGACGTATTGTTCCTCACCGCGCTGCAGATCGCCCGCAACGTGGCGCGCCAGCGGGGCCGCCGCCAGACCGTGTACATGGTGGGGTTCGATTTCAAGGCCGAGGCCGGCAACGCGCAGGCGATCGGCCGGCATTACGAAACCGACTCCGCCGATCAGCGCCGGCTGCGCATCGAGATGCAGGAAAACTTCCTGCTCAACGCGCTGTACATGCTCAAGGACACCGAGGTGGACGTTGTCCATGTCGGCGGGCGCCCGTTCTCGCGCATAGACAGCGCCCAGCTGGCCGACCAGTTCCTGCCCAAGCGCCACGCCCACGACCGCGCATGGGGCGTGTCGGTGATCGCGGAACTGACCACCAACCACTTCGGCGACCGGGGCCGGATCGACCGTATGGTCCGCGCCGCCAAGGCGGCGGGCGCCGACTTCGTGAAGTTCCAGAAGCGCGACGTCGAAAGCTTCTACACAGCGGAGCAGTTGGCCGCGCCCTATAAATCGCCATTTGGCACCACCTTCCGCGATTATCGCCACCAGCTCGAACTCGACGCCGACGATTTCGCGTATGTCGATACCTTGTGCAAACAGCTGGGCATCAAGTGGTTCGCGTCTGCATTGGATGAGGCGTCGTACCGCTTCCTGCTCGACGCCGGATCGCACGCGATCAAGCTGCCCTCGACGATTTCGGAGCATACCCATTACCTGGAAACGGTGGCCAAAACGTGCGACCGCCCGATCGTGCTGTCCACCGGGATGACCGACAAGGCGTTCGAGGACTGGGTGGTGGAAACGTTCGCCAACAGTCCCGAACTGAACCTGTTGCAGTGCAATTCCGGCTATCCCACCCCGGCTGAGGATTGCAACGTGGGCGTGGTGCGCCACTACGCCCGCATCGCCCGCGAAAATCCGCGCATCGTGCCGGGCTATTCCAGCCACGATCAGGGCTGGTTCGGCTCCGCGCTGGCCGTGGCCGCAGGGGCGCGTATGGTGGAAAAGCACGTCAAGCTGGGTAACACCGAATGGGCCCACTTCGATGCCGTCGCGCTCGATCTCACCAAGCCCGACTTCAAGGACTACGTCCAGAAGATCCGCGAGGCCGAAATCGTCATCGGCACCGAGGAAAAGGCCGTGAACCCCAGCGAACATCACAAGTACCGTCGCTGATCCGCTTGCCCGCCAACACCGACAGAAAGACCAGACCATGAGCACAGCAAAACGAATTTGGGCCGTGGTGCCGGCACGTTCGGGCTCCAAGGGACTGCCGAACAAGAACGTGCGCATGCTGGCGGGCAAGCCGCTGATCGGGCACGCCATCCAGTTCGCACAGAATGCGGGGGTGTTCGAGCAGGTGCTGGTGTCCACGGACTCAGAAGATTACGCGGCAATCGCGCGCGAACAGGGCGGATGGGTGCCGTTCCTGCGCGGGGAATCGGCGGCGCAGGACGCCAGCATGGAAGAGCATGTGCTGGCCGACCTCGACGCGAAGCTGACGGAGCACGGCATCACCCCGCCCGACATCCTGGTGTGGTTGCGTCCCACCTTCCCGTTCCGATCGATCGACGACCTGAACACGGCGCTTTCGCTGATGGAAGATGACGTCGACGCAGTGCGTCTGGTCACCGAAGGCGAGCCGCGCCTGTATCAGATCGATGACGGTTATCTGGTTCCCCGTTTCGAGGACGGCGGGCGCTCGATGATCCGCAGGCAGGAATTTCCCGCGACTTACAAGGTCTTTCACACCGACATCTTCTGGTATCGCAATATCGCCTGGGGCGAGCGCTTCCTGGGATCGCGGATCAAGGCGGTGCCGGTACACAAGATCTGCGCGATGGACGTGGATGGCCAGGAAGATTTCGACATGATCGAAGCCATCATGTCGGCGGCAGGACCCATCGTCGGGAAGTACTGCCAGCCGGCGTCAGCGTCGGAATAGTCCACCAGGCAGATCGCGCATGGCGGGGCAAGTTAACGAGCGTTAATTTTCCTACACCACCCCGTTTCCGTCATCGCCGTCCCCGAGCAATCGAGGAGACGCGATCGTGCCCAGTTCCCCCATCATTCCCCCGTCAGCGTATGTCACCCCGGTGGCAGTCGGCTTTGCCGATGCCCAAGGATCGCTGAGCGTCGTTGCATCGGGCGTGCCGCTGCCGGTCACCACCGTGCGCCAGTCCGCTCCGCCCGCGCCGCTTGCGGGCACCACCTCCGCCAACCTGCTGGCGGGCCCGTTCATCCCGCTGGCCGATTCGCCCATGCACCTGCAACTGAGCGGGACGTGGAGCGGCAGCGTGGTGCTGGAACGTTCGGTCGATGGCGGCGCCACGCGTCAGCCATTGACGGCGGGCGGCGTCGCCTGGGCGCGCTTTACCGGCAACGTCAACGAACCGGTCTGGCAGGAGCAGGAGCGCGAAGCGAGCTTCTACCTCGCCATCACGCTCACATCGGGCACCGTATCGTACCGGGTGTCGCAGTGAGCGCCCTCGATTTCGGGGCACGCGCTCTCGCCGTACGCGCCGGTGCCCAGGCCCCGCGCACGTTCGCTGCACTGGCCGCGTCAGCCTTGCATGATCAGGTCGAGCGCATCGAAAGCGCCGGCCATGCGGCAACCGGACGCGGCGCGGGCGCGTATGTCTGCGATGCGCTGGCAACCCCCGCGCTGATGGCCGCGCATCCCGCCGCCGTGTTCGCCGGGGCGGGCAAACGCCATTTCCGCCTGCTGGGAACGCCGGACGGTTTCGTGACGCCGGAAATGCTGGGCTGCCCCGCCTACGCACCGGGCGTCAACCAGCAGCCCTATATCCAGGCGGCGATCGACTATGCCAAGGCGGCCGGCCTCAAGGGCGTGTATTTCCCCGAAGCGGTGTACGAATTATGGAGCCCGCCCCGCAATCTGGCGAGCGGCTATGCCGCCACTGACCGCTCCGGCAACTTCCTCGTGATCGATGGCGCGGCGATTTCGCTCATCGGCCGGCATGGCAACCGCACCCGCCTGCATTGCAAAGGCCCACGCGGCGGCAGCCTTGCCACCGACTATCAGGTGGTGAACGTCGCCAGCTACGGCGGCGACGTGATCTGGCGCGGCGCCGCGGTGATGCTGACGGGAAGCACATCGGCCTTTGGCCCGCGCCCGGACGACAGCGCCCTCAGCCACGTCACCATCCGCGACCTGGTGTTCTACTCCGACGCCAAGGGCGTGCGCAACACCGCCTGGCCCGCCCAGCCCTTGTCCCGCGATCCCACGGGGCTTCGCGAAAACTGCTGGGATATTTCCAACAAGGGCGTCTATTTTCAACAGAACGTGCACGTGGGCAACGTCTACATCGAGAATGTCGAGATCCTCGGCTTTCTGGGCGAGGCGGTCTACACCTCCGGTGTCTACGCAACGCCAGGGTTGAAGGCGAGCAGGATATCGCTGCGCAACTGCGTGGTGCGGGACACCAACGGCCAGGCGCTCAACCCCAACGGCCCTTCGTTTTTCGACGTGGACGGGTTCTACGCCGAAAACTGCGGCTTCGCCTTCGAAGGCTGGTCGGGGGTCGAGGTTGGGCGTGTGGTCAACGCCTACTTCCGCAAGTGCAATTCGGGCGCGATCTACGGCAGCTACACCTACGACGCGCCGCTGCGCACCGATGGATCGCAACCCGGTTGCATCGTGGACGCCACGTTCGAGGATTGCGGCGACGTTTACATCGGGTCTTACGTGCAGGGCCGATTGCGGCTGATCGACAGTTCGCTGGCGCTGATAACGCAAAGCGCGACGATGGAATGCAAGGGCAACAACCTTGACGTTACAGTCACGGTTCATTCGAAAAACATGGCGCAGGCCATGCGCTTCTCCACGTTCCCGGGTTCGTCGCAGAAGATCTGCAACAACACGATCCGGCTCAATGTGGTGCGATCCAAGGAAGCCGAAGCGGCCGGGTACTGGTGCACCGCGCTGGTGAACCAGGCGGGGTCGCTGGGCAAAAGCAACTATGTCTCGCTGCGCGGTTATGCCGGCACCATCGGCACCACTACCGGCGTTACCGACAACTACGCCGCCATCGTGAACGACGGTATCCAAGGCTCCAACGGCACGTTCGGGACTCCGTTCGATCCCACCACCACCCCTGCCCCGGACATGGGCTGCGGCTGGATGCGGGCCACGACGTTCAGCAGCGGGGCAACCAACTGCCCGGTCAGCCTGCCGGCGCTGACGATGTTCAACCACAACGCCGAAATCGTGATCGAGCATCGCGATGGCGCCAAACCCGGCAACGTCGTGGAGATCAAGGACGGTACCGTCACGCGCTGCCTGCTGGGCTTCAAGGACGCCGCCCGGTTCCGCGCCAACAAGGCGACCGCGTCATGGGATCTGGTCACCCCCACCAAGGCCCGCAGTGCCACCGCCACGATCGAGATGGCGGCAACCGCCATCGGCGCGGAAAGCGGGCCGTATGTCATTCCGGCCAGCGGCTGCCGTCCGCACCACCGCGTGGGTGTGACCGTTCCGGCCACAGGCATCGGCGGACTGGTGGTCAGCGCGCAGCGGGCCGAGACCGACGCGGTGCGGTTCTGGCTGCGCAACGTCGATGGAACGGCGCCGTCCGCCATGGCTTCGGCCACATTCACCGCGCGCTGGTGGATCGACCCGCTCTAAGGCCCTCCGTCAGTCCAGGCCGACGTCCGCAAGAAACCGCGCGATATTCTCGCGGTATCGCGCAAAGGTGTAATTGCGGGCCTCGGTCTGGGCATGGGCGCGGTAATGATCCAGCCGATCCCGGTCGTGGATGAGCGCCAGCATCGCCTCAAGCGTCAGTTGCGTGTCCGGCTTTTTCAGCAGGATGCCGGTATCGGGGGTGACGCCGTTGCCCGCTTGCGGGGGGTGGATCACCGCCATGCCCGACGCCAGCGATTCCAGCAATGACAGGGACGAACCCTCGAAATAGCTGGGGAATACCATCGCGTGGTGGCGCGCCATGATGCCGGGAATCTCGTGGCGCGCCACGGTGGGAATATACGTCACCCGGTCGGCGTAGCGGGCGAACACGTCCCGCGCGATCTGCATGTGCCCCACCAGCGTCAATTCCGCTTGCGAGCGGGGCAACTGAGCGATCGCCTCCAGCACATGGTGCACCCCCTTGCGCATGCCGATCTGGCCCACGAACAGGAACCGCACCGGGCCATTACGATCCACCGGTGCAGGCGGCGGCGCAGCGGCGAACAGCGCCTCGTCGAAACAATATGGAATGACCCGCAGCTTGTCGGCAACGCCGGGCACCGGCGAATGATCGCGGATCGTCTTGGCGCAGTAATCGCTGCCGCACACGATGTGATCGGCGGCAGCATACTCCGCATCGTCGCGATCGATGACCAGTTGCTCCATCGCCATGTGCCGGTCCGGAAACCAGTCCGCATGGCTTTCGAACACCTGCGCCATCGCGGCGTTGAAATAGCGCCAGTCGCCGATCGTGCGATCGAGGATCGAGACCCGCCCGGCCGCCCGCGCCTCCTGAAAGCTCTCCAGCGCGCTGGAGTTGTATCCCCACAGCGCAAACGGATCGGCGGAGCGGATCTCCGAGGCCAGCAGGCTGGCGAAACGGCGATTGCCGAACTGATCCAGCTTCACTGCTGCACGTGCGAAGCCCCCGCGCGCGGCCATCCGCTCCAGCCATTCGTAGAAGCCGATCGTCTTCACCAAGTCCGGGTTGAGGGCGCGATGCTCGAACCGACTGAATTCGCGATGGACTTTCGCGCGCAGACCGCTCGGCAGAAAACGTTCGACCCGGTATGGCCATTTATCCGAATTGTAAAAAATGCTGGTGGCATAGAATTGCAGGCGTTCCAGGTTCTGCAACGCGGTTGCCGTCTGCCAGCTATGCTGCGTACCAGGGTGAAATACGGCGATCTTCAAGGACACACCTTTGCGCAAACGAACACCCGGAAATGACCAGCGACCTTTTTGCGTTGCGCTGCGGAATGTCAATCGGATAGGTGTTTGTCCATGGATTTAGCCGTCAACCCGCACCCCGGAATCCGCCGATGACACCCCAGGTCCGGGAGCGGCTGCGGGCCTTGCGGGTCCTATGGGTATCCCATGGCTACGGCTACGGCGGCGACTTCATGTATTTCGGCGAGATATTTCGGTGTTTCCGCGATCTGGTACCGAACATGGCCGTGGTGGTGGATGACCGCACGATTTTTCAGAACACCTATGACATCGCGCTGCGGCCGATCCTACGCGTGCTGCGCAAGCCGATCAAACGCACCGCGCCGGACGGGCAGGTCTATGAAACAGAGATCGCCTTGCCCAGCCCGGCCTTCGCCGCGCGGCTGGCCCGCGAAAAGGCGGATGTGATCATCACCATCGAATTCACGCCCGCCGCCCTCATCGCCACCACTGTCGCCGCGCTGATGCCGGGCCGCAAGCTGGTGCTGCTGGTGGAATCGGACCCCTCGCGGCGCGGTGGCAGCGCCAACAAGGCGGTGCGGGCGGTAAAGCGCTGGGCGGTGCGCCGCGCCCATGTCATCCAGACCAACAACGTGCATGGCCGACGCTATCTGGTGGAGGATCTGGGCGCCGCACCTGAGCGCGTGCGGGTCGCGCCCTATCTCACCTCGCGCCCGCCCGGCCCGGAGACCGTCATCACCGCGCACGACGGGCCGCTGCGCCTGCTGTTCGCCAACAGCATCAATCCGCGCAAGGGTCTGCGCGAACTGATCGCCGCGCTGGCACTGGTGGACCCGGCGGTGCGCCGCACCATCACGCTCACTGTGGTGGGCGATGGGCCGGAGCGCGCCGAACTCGAAGAATGGGCCACCGCCACGCTCGACATGGGAGAGCGCTTGCGGTTTGAAGGTCGGCGATCCTATGCGCAGCTTGGCCCGTTCTATGCGCAGGCCGATGTGCTGGCGATCCCCTCTTTGGCCGATTACCGCTCGCTCGCCGGGTTCGAAGGGCTGGGCTATGGGCTGGCATTGCTATCCTCGATCCACGACGGCGCCACCGAAGAGACGCTGGAGGACGGCATCAACGGCTTCGCCATCGACCCACAGGATACAGCGACACTGGCCCGGCGCATCGAAACATTGGCCCGCGATCCGGACCGCGTTCGTGCCATGCGCCGTGCCGCGCTTGATCGCTATCGGGACCGGTTTTCGCTGGAAGCGATCGCCGCGAACCTTGCGGAAAGTGTCGCCCTTGCCGTGGAACGGTAATCCAATCGTGCTGTATTGCCGGCGGCATAATTGCGGCGAGCGGCGATTTCGCGTAGCCTCGATCGCTAGGGGAATCACGTAATGCTCGAACGGCCAGACCATCCGCGCAACGCTTACGCATGGATGGATGTCTTCCGGGCGCTGGCCGCAACCCTGGTCGCGATCAGCCATGTGCGTGACATTATGGTTCGCGATGCCAGCGGTTCGGATGGCCTCCTCACCAAGGTTTTCTATTTTCTGACCGGGTTCGGGCATACCGGCGTCGTGGTATTCTTCGTGCTGAGCGGGTTCTGGATCACGCGGTCCGTCATGAACCGGATGGATCAGCACCGCTTCTGGCCCAATTACCTGATCGACCGGGTCTCTCGCCTGTGGGTGGTGCTTCTGCCGGTTCTGCTGATCGGCGGCACGCTTGACTGGATGGGAAGCCACCTGTGGCAATTCCCCAACTACGTGGGCACCAGCGGCGCACACAGCATCACCGGCAGCGTGGCCGATCATCTCGAGATCATGCACTGGATTGCCGGCCCGCTGTTCCTGGCAAACATCTTCGTGGCGCCCTTGGGGTCGAACGGGCCACTGTGGAGCTTGTCGTTCGAGTTTTGGTATTACATCTGGTTCCCGGCACTGGCCATGTTGCTGTTCCGGAAGCGCGCCACGATAGCCCTGCTGTTCCTGGGCATCGGCATTTTCTGCCCGCCGCTATCGGTCGGGTTTATCAGCTGGCTGGCGGGGTCGGCCCTGCATTTTGCCCTGAAGCGTTTTGCGCAGGGCAGGCGCACCGGCGTGGACGCACTGGGGCTCGTCGGCATGTTCGCGCTGGTCCTGATGCTGCTCAGCATGTCGCGGATCTTTCATTCCATATGGTTCGATCCGGTGGTGGCGGTGGGTTTCGCGATGTTCCTGTTCTTCCTGTGTCGGACGAATCTGCGATTTCCGACGATCCTGTCCCCGGTCGGCAGCTTTGGCAGCATGGGCAGCTTTTCGCTCTACGCGCTGCATTTTCCGGTCGCGATGGCGGTGGTGGGGTGGTGGTACGGCGGGGTCCGCCGCGAGCCTACCCTAGCTACCATGATTCATGCGGTGCTGCTGACGTTTGCCCTTGTCGCCATCGGATGGGTCTTCTCGCGCGTAACCGAGGCCAGAACCGATGCAATTCGGGCATTCTTGAAGGCCCGAATTGCAAATCGAACCAGAACCGCTACCGTATGATCGACCGGCCCATGAATCTTACGCTTCTCGCCACGAACTGGATGCCTGCCGATGTATGAGTGGGTGCTCTTCGCCAACGTGGTGGTCTACCTCGTCATCCTGGCGTATTATCTGCGTTCGCCTTGCATCAGCGCATTTCATCCCGCGACCTTTTATGCCGCGGTGCATGGCTTTGTGTTCGTGGTCCGACCGATTTTCGCGTGGTACGGGCACTACACCAAGGTCTATACCGTCTATGGCTTCATGCCGACGCAGGATGTGAAGATCACGTCGATTGGCGTGGTCGCTCTGGCCTATTGCGTGGTCATGCTGAGTTTGATGCATTGGGCGCCAAAGCCAGTCACAACCGTCGAAATCCCCAGTGACATCCGCGAGCGCCTGAAAAAGCCGATTCTGGCTACGTTTGCGCTCCTATCGCCAATTGCCCTTTATGCCTTGCTGCGTTCTTGGGCCAACCGCGCTTACGATACCGACACAATGGTCACAACGGCCAGCGGCTATCGCGTCAACACCAGCGGCGTGGGCTACCTTACCGAAGCGCCCAACATGCTGATCCCCCTCACGTTGATGCTGGCGTGGGCTTTCCGTTTCCGGCCGGTGGCGATGATCCCTTTTGCAATTTTCGTCGTTCTGAAGGCCGGATCGGGCGGGCGCGGCACGTTTGTCATCGGGGCCGCCGCAATGGGGCTGCTGTACCTTTACGAGCACCGCCGCAAATGGCCTACGCCCCGCATCATGGGTCTGTTTGCGATTGCGCTGGTGCTGTTTACGATCGTCGGCGCGGATCGGGGGCGCGGTATCCGTGGGTATTTTATCAAGAACCAGGTTGAGGAAACCCAACCGCGCGTTGTCGAAGACAGATCGCTGCTGGATGGCATGGACTATGCCAATATGGAATATACCGAATACATGGTTCGGGCGGTTCCGGAACTCACCCACACATACGGATATTTCCTCGACAACCTTCAGATCCTGACCGAACCGATCCCGCGCGCTCTGTGGCAAGACAAGCCCGTCGGGCCACCGATCAAGATGTGGAATCTACGCGACTATGGCAACGCGATGGGCATCACGGTGTCGGTCGGCGGCAACGGGTGGTCTAACCTGGGCTGGATCGGGGTGATCCTGTATTCGCTGTTTACCGGATTCTGTCTGGCGAAGTGCTACAATCTGTTCCTGCGCTATCGTTACGCGCCGCTGGTGGTGATTGGGTACTTCGGCTTTCTGGCCGGCACCATCCTATACCTCCGTGACGGCGCGTTGATCACCGTTTTCCGCTCACAGCTGTTCAACATCGCGCCGCTGTTCCTGGTCTACCTGCTCAGCAGGCGCGTGCATCGCCGCGTTCGCCTGCTCGGCATCCTTGGGCCGGCGGCGTACAAGGCGCAGCTCGCCAGAAAGCTGCAGGAACTGCGTGAGCGCAAGCGGAATGCGGCCCTTGCGGGCCTTCGCGGCGGCGCACGGCCTCTCCCCGTCGATCCCGCTACGCCCTGATCTGCCCGGCGATCACACAAACTACCTCCAGTCAGTATCGGCACAACCTTGCATGACTAACCGGTCCGACGCTTATCCCACCTCGCCCCAGTCGCTCTCCGGCTTGCGAGTCGGCCAGTTGACGGCATCGCTCTCCAGGATGGGCGGCGGGGTGTCCGAAGCCGTCGTCAAGCAGGCGGAGATGATCCGCGCGCTGGGCGGTGAACCAGTGGTGTTCGCGCTCGACGACCCCCATGCGGCGCAGGACGCCGCACGGTTCGGCGACGCTGAAGTGCATATCGCTCCGGTCAGCGGGCCGCGCCAGATCGGGTTTGCCCCCGCGCTTGTCGGCATGCTGGAGAAGGCGCGCCTGGACGTGCTGCATCTGCATGGCATCTGGATGTACCCGTCGCACGCCGGGGCGGCGTGGGCGCGGCGGACGGGCAGGCCCTACGTGATCAGCCCGCACGGCATGCTGGATCCCTGGATCACAGCGCGCGGCCGCCTGAAGAAGACCCTGGCGCGGGCGGGCTACGAGCGGGCAAGCTGGCGCACGGCTGCCGCGATGCATGCTTTGACCGCCCGCGAAGCGCAGGATATCCGCCGCGAAACGGGCCGCACGGACAGCCTGGTGATACCCAACGCCGGTCCTGCTCCGATGTCGCAGCCTGCGCACACGCGTGCCCCGACGTTCCTGTATCTGGGCCGCATCCACCCCAAGAAGAACATCGACGCGTTGATTGCCGCCTGGACCCAGCGCGCCAGCGCAATGGCCGCGACCGGCGCGACGCTGGTGATCGCCGGGTGGGGCGAGGATGCCCACGTGGCACACTTGCAGCAAAGCCTGTCGGGGGCCCCATCCAGCATCACGTTCGCCGGGCCGCTTTACGGCGATGCAAAGGCGCGCGCCTATGCCGACGCGCGCTTTTTCGTGCTGCCCTCGCACAGCGAAGGGCTGCCGATGGTGGTGCTGGAGGCATGGGCGGCAGGTACGCCGGCCCTCATGACCAGCGAGTGCAACCTTCCCGAAGGCTTCGCGGCTGGCGCTGCGATCAACTGCGGGTTCGATCCTGCGGTGATCGGCGCGGCGCTGGATACCGCACTAGCGATGCCAGATCCGCAATGGCGAACAATGTCGGACGCGGCCCTATCGCTGATGCAAGGCCGGTTCTCGGGCGAGACCGTGGCGCGGCAGTGGGCCGGCGCCTACCTCGGCCTCACAGGACGGCACGCGGAAGCGGGGATTGCCGCATGAGCCTGCTCGATGCCAGCAAGACCGCGCCGCTGGAAGGCGGGGCCAGCTTCTCGCTCGCCAATCGGCTTGCGCGTGTTGCCTGGGGCGTGGCGTGGCTGGTGCTGGCACGCTGGACGCCGCCGCCGCTTCATCGCTGGCGCCGGCTGATCCTGATTGCCTTCGGGGCCAAGGTTCACCCTACCGCCCGCGTCCATGCCAGCGTGACTATATGGTTGCCGGCCAACCTGGCGCTTGGCGCCCATTGCCTGGTCGGGCCGGGTGCCCGGATATACAATCAAGGGCGCATTGAAATCGGCGCCCACACTGTCATCTCCCAAGGCGCTTATCTGTGCGCCAGTTCGCATGACGTGCGCGATCCTGCATTCCAACTGGTGCTGCGCCCGATCCGCATAGGTGAGCGGTGCTGGGTGGCCGCCGATGCCTTCGTCGGCCCGGGCGTGACGATCAACGATCGCGCTGTCCTCGCCGCGCGTGCCGCCTTGTTCGAGGACGCCGTGGTGGACGGCATATATCGCGGCAACCCCGCCGTGCTGATCCGCGAACGCAAACTCAATCCAATGCCGTCCCGGAACTGACGGGTAACGCCGTCAGCCGTGCCTGGTCAGCGCAACACCAGTTCACCAGGACCGCCAACACCCTGCCCTGCCATCAATTCCACGCTTTGCACCGGGCAGTTTTCGTTCGGCAGCGTGAAGGCAACGTCGTCCTCCACCAGGGATTTGCTGACCATGAAACGGCTGGGATTTGCGGGATTGAGGCACTTCACACGCAAATACACGGTTGCGGCTTTGGCCCCCTTGGCGATTTTGCCGGATGACCACGTTGCGTAATGCATGCCAGGCCCGAGCCGGACGATCTTGTTTGCAAGCTGCTTCATCATCGGGTCGGTATTTTCGAAGGACAACCGGTACCGGCCATCGGAACCGCGCGCCACAGTGGAGTCTACCCCGGGCTCTTCCGGATAGCGCCATTCGAATGGCCCGGGCACGTAATCGTCCGCAGCTGAATTGAACGCCGAAGACGCAGGTTGGGCGACCTTGTTGCGAGCGCAAGCGCCATTCCACAATGCCTGTGCGGCATCGACACGGCCTGCCATCGCCAGATTGCCGGCTCTGCGTCCCATGTCGGCACAATCGAAGGTGGCGCCGCGCGCCGCCAGCCGCGCCAGCACGCTGCGCAGCACCGCCGGGTCCAGACCATTTGCCGCCCAGTCGACGAAATCGTTTACCGCCGGGGTGTAGTGCCCGATCCGGTCGACGAAGTGAGCCTGAACTTCAGGCTGCACCAGCATCGCCTTGGTAATCGTGAAGGTGCGGTTATCCTGCACCGACGTACGCCACAAAGCTGCGAGGCGATCCGCGGCCACATCCCACATGCCGTTGTCGAAGGCCGAAGCGCCGACCACGATCTGCGGCACGGCGCTGCGCCAGCCCCGTCCCGCCGCAGCGGCGAGCGCCTCGCGGCTTAACGTGTCGTTCTGGACCCGCAGCGCCGCAAAGCCGAGATCCGCAAGGCTTTCCTCAGGCATGGGACGACGATCGACCAGCAGCCTCGCATCATCGAGCGTGCCATCATCATCGCCGGCATCCAGCGCGCTTTCAACCAGCGCCTGCTGGGCGAAATTACGGAACGGGATGGGCACGATCCTGGCCAGCACCGGGTCACGCCGCGATTGGCGATCAAGCGCATACCCCACGGCCACAACCGCCAGGGCCGCGAGGACGGCCCACCACACAATGCGCGATGCGAGGAGGGCCGGGCGCACGGTCAGACGGTCTTTTCCTCGTCCCGGCCATAGGAGTAGTAGTTGTAGCCGTAATACTCCTGCTCGCTACCCCCGCTCTTGGGGTCGAACTTGTTGAGCACGATGCCCAGGATCGGGGCATTGATCAGCTTGAGCCGGCGCAGCGCCGTCTTCACCGCGCCGCGATGGAAGCCGCTGGCATCCAGCAGGAACAGCACGCCGTCCGACAGTTTGGCGATCGCGACGGTATCGGAAAGGCCCAGCATCGGCGGACAGTCGATGATGACCGAATCGTACATCTGCGCCAGTTCGGCGATCAATTGCCCCATCCGATCACCGCTGAGCAGAAGCGCCGGTTCGGGCGGCATCGGCAGCGCGGTCAGGTAGCTGAGGTTTTCTATGTCGGAAGGCAGCACCAGCGAGGAAACCGGCACATCGCTGACCAGCGCCTCCGTCAGACCCGGGGCTTGCGCGCCCATCCGGCGGTGCAGGGTCGGTCTGCGCAAGTCGGCGTCGATCAGCAGGATGCGGCGGCCCAGGCGCGCCATGTCTGCGGCGATGGCATAAGCACTGGTGGTCTTGCCTTCGGACTGCCCGGCGCTGGTGACGACCAGCACCTTGGGGAAGCCGTGTGTAGTGGAATACCGCAAGTTGACCACCAGCGAGTGGTAGGCCTCGCTGATCGAAGACTTGGGATCGCCAAGGCTGTCTGCGGTCGAACCCTCTTCCTGCACAGGAATGACAGCGAGGAGCGGGAGGGCCAGCTTGCGTTCGACGTCGGAGGGAACCCGGATCGTGTCGTCGAAGGTTTCCTTGAGATACACGAACACGGCAGCGGCAAGGCATCCGAGCACGAAGGCGACCAGCAGGTTGACGAACATCTTGGGCGACGCCGGACGGTCAGGAACTTCGGCACGGTCGATCAGCGAAATGTTGTTCGACGTGGCGCCGGCGGTGGCGCTGATCTGGTTGTAACGGGCCAGCAGCGCGTCGTACAGCGCCCGGTTGGTGTCCGCCACGCGCTTGAGCAGGTTGTAGTGAACGCCCTGATCCTGTTCGTTCAGCGCGTTCTGCTGCAGGTTGCCGACGCGCGAATTGAGCGAATCTTCCTTCGCCTTCACCGCTTGGTAGTTCAGGTAGATCGAACGCTTGATCGACGTACCGACGGTTTTGATCCGCCGATCGAGCTCCGCGATCTGCGCCTTGTACGTCTTGATCGTGGGGTAATCTTCGAGATGGCGGGTGCGTTCGTTGGCGAGCGAGCCTTCCAGCGCCGCTTTCTGCTTCAGCAGGTCTTGCACCACCGGATTGGCTTGCACTTGTGGGATATTGAGCAACGGCTCATTGGCGATGGTGCGCCAGGCGTCTTCGGCGGCAATGCGATCGGTCGTTGCGCTACCTGCCGAGCCGTTGGTCTGAACCAGCGCTTCATTGGTGACGGACAGCGTTGAATCCGAATTGGCCGCGCCACCCTGGCCCGCCACGCGGATCAAGCCGGCAGCGCGCGAGTACCGATTGAGGTCGCGCTCGGAATTTTCCAGGCGCGCGCGCGTTTCCTCAAGCTGCGACATGAGGAATTCGCGTGCATAGGCGGAACTTTCGAACTTCTGGTTGAGGTTCGCCTGAATGAAGTTTTCCGCATACAGATCCGCCAGCTTCGCGGAGTAGCCAGGGTCACGGCTGGTAATGCTGATGCTGACAATGCGGCTGTTGGTGGGCAGGTTTACGGTGAGCGCGTTGGACAGCAGGTCGACCGCCTGCTTCATGCGCGCTGCAGCATTGCCCTGCGCGGTCTGACTGCCACCAAGTGCGTTGAAAAAGCGCGGGTCGTTTACCAGCTTGCCGCTGGCGATGACACGCTGCGCGAGGGACCTACCCTTGAGGATGTCAACCTGGGTCTGCAGAAACCTGTCGGCGTCAAAGGATTCGTTGCCGCCAGAAACATCGCTGCCCTGGATGATCTCGTCCGCCTGCTGGTTCACCAGCACGCGCGAGAAGGCAACGTACTGCGGCGTGATCATCAGCGTCAGCACGATGCCCGCAACGATCGCCGCGCCGATGATGGCCAACACCCATTTCAGGTTACGGCGCAGCGCCGCGATGACCGCACGCAGATCGAAACCAAGCCCCGAGGCGCTGGCGTCATCATCCAGATCGTAGATGAGGCTCGCCTCATGATCCATCGTCTGTCCCTGCAACTGCTGTTCCACCCTCATTGTACCATTCATCCAGAACCTAAATCGCCGTCACCGGCAACAGGATCGGCACTGTCACGGACAGCATCGCCGTACCAAAACAACGCACGTTTCCGATGAACCCGCCCCTTGCCTCAAGCCCTGTTACCACCGCGCACCAAACTATCCGAACCGGAACTTTTACCTGCAGACCGGCTCTTGCCGATGAGGATCGCGACGAGCATCGCTGCCAAGCACAGTATCGTCTGGTTTCTCAATGGATAGTCCAGAACGGATTGAAAAGCGATACAGCACAGCATGATCGCGGCGGCCGAGCGACCCGGACTGTCCCGGCCGGCCAGCGCGCGAAACGTGGTGGCACCAAGCCAGCCCAGCCATGCCAGCGTCAGCGCCACGCCGAAAATGCCGGATTCCACTGCCTGCTCAAGCAGTTCGTCATGCGCCCGGCCTGCACGCGTGGGTTCCAGATATTCGATTGATTCGTCGATCTGGAACACTTCGTCAAACGTGCCCACACCCGCGCCCACCGGCCAGAACCGTTTGGCCGAAGAGATGGTGTCGTCCCAGATCCAGAGCCTGACGGCCTGCAGATCGTCAAAACGCGCAACCGCGTTGTGGATGCGATCGTTGCCTTGCACCAGCAGGCCGACGCCGGTGACGATCACCAGGAACGCCGGCGCGAGCACCAGCAGGATGGCCCGCGGCTGTCGAGCCGTGGCTGCACGCAAGCTCGGCAAGGCGCGGGATGCGAGATACAGAAGCGGGATAAGCATCAGCGCCATGGCCGAGCGGGAATGGCTGAGGATGATGGCGAAGCAGAACACTGCCCCCAGACCTATGCCCGCGATCGTGGCAGGGTTAAGGAACCTGCCGCGGTCGAACCGGCCGCGCGATATCAGCGCGGTCAGCGCCAACACCAGGAACAGGCCGCTGGTGTTGCGGTTGGCAAAGGTTCCGAACAATTCGCTGCTGCCGATGTCTTCGGCGTAGATCATTCCCGCCGTGCCGCCTGATGCAAGTTGCACCCCGCCCAGCAAAACGACGAGCACACCGCCCAGAACCACGAGCATCAGCATCTGGTCTCGCTTTTCCGTCACGCGCAACGCCAGAAGCAGTACGGTAATCGGTGCGATCAACCCAAGGAATCCCACGATCGTGCGGGCAGGCGAGACACTGATGGGGCGCCAGGACTGTGCCTGACCGATCAGCGCCAAGGCTTCTTTTTCCAGCCCACGGCCCGGAAGCGCTTGCCAGATCGCTGGCGGCAGCGGAACGAGCTGCACCAACGGGACGGCCAGCGTCAGCGCCAGCAGAATGGTAAGGGGACGCGACGCGCGCCACAGGACAGCGCCGATTGCAGGGCCGTTCCAGGCCAGCAGGCCGATTGCCGCCAACTGCACCGCGAGGTTCCCACCCGCGGCACCGACACCTCCGCCGCCCGCCGCGAGCGCAACTGCCAGCAAGAAAGCCAACTGAAGGAACAAAGGCGATGGCGCGCGCATGGACCGCCTGTAGCCCGGAGCAGCGGAAACCTGGTTCCCAGCGTTCAAAAGCGCGCTCCCGTAAGTGCCAAGGCGGGTGATCACTAAACCGGAGCCTGGCACCGGAAAACCCCAACGTGACCAGAGCAAACTACGCCGGACACGTCAACGCCCGCAGACAGCATTAGCTGTCTGCGGGCGTAAACTTAACGAACCCGTCGTTGGCTTAGTTAGAGCCGTTCGACTTGTTGTTATTGTCGTCCGCAATGATCACTGCACCGCCGACAAGAGTGGCAGCCGCAAGGGCGCCAACGATTGCGGTGGATGTGCCATCGAGGTTTTCGTTCGAACGCACCTTGGTGGAGCGACGCGAACCGAAGTCCGAAAGTTTGCCGGCCGAAACGACCGAACCAGCTGCTGCCGTGCCTGCCTGAGCAGCCACGGGAGCAACGACTAGACCTACGGCGGTAGCGGCCGAGAGCAGATTGCTGAGCTTCATGTTGCCTCCTGAAAGACGCGGATAGATTGATACGCCGTTCGGTTATATCGCACTGCACAATGAAACGCAATCCAAATTCCGTATATTCCCTTAGGAAATAAACGCGTTAGATTCCCGCAGCCTACTTCGTCTTTTAGGCCTATAGTTTGCGGGTGGCATCAAGTCATCTGAATACAAAAATGCGAATCGCGTTAATTGCCGGAGTGGCCTTAATGAAAACATCGGGTCTGGCGTTGTGCGCGGTTGCGCTCGTTGTCGCGCCAGTGCGGGCGCCGGCGCAGGAGTGGCCGCTCAATTTGCGGACGCAGATGATTCGCATGGCGTCGGTAGGGTACCGCCTATCGATCGCCGCCGCTCCGCTGTGCGGCAAAAAAGGCTCCCAGACCGGCCTGTTGATCGACGCTCTGGCGGCCTACAGCCCGCAGGATCGACCGCTCGTGCGCAGCCTGCTACATTTTTCGGACCTGCCGCAAATCGCCGGGGTCGCGCCCGGCAGCCCTGCCGCTGGTGCAGGTATTCAGCCAGACGATCAAATCATGGCTATCGACGGCCGCGCCGTCTCAGCCATTCAGGCGGCCTCGCGCACGCCCGATCTGATTGCCGACGAGTTGGACGAGCAGCTAACCGCAGCCCCGGCAGGCGCTGCCGTGCATCTTGAGCTGAAGCGCGACGGCAAGATCATGTCCGTAGATTTGCGCCCCGCCCAAGGCTGCGCAGCGCGGTTCGTGGTAAAGACCGACAAGGGAATCGAAGCGTTCAGCGACGCACGCAATGTCGGTCTTGGCGCAAAGCTCATCGCCTTCACGCAGAGCGACGACGAACTGGCGATGGTGGCGGGGCATGAACTGGCGCACATCATCTATCGCGACGCCTCTACCCGCAGCCGCTTGCGCCAGCGCGACAAAGAGGATCGTGCCGATATTCTGGGCGCGTCGCTGGCCAGATGCGCCGGCTACGACCTGAAGCGCGCGCTGGCGTTCTGGCCGCGATACGACAAACAGAACTGGTTGCGCTTCTTCCGCGACGCTGCCCACCGGCCGGTGAAAGACCGCGTTGCCCTGATCGAAGCCCGTTCGCTGGCGGGCCCCTGCCCTCCTGAACTGCAGCCAGCGCCAGACACGTGAGCCGCCTGCAGCACGCCTGTGCGCTATAGCCCTTCACAAAATGCCTCTACGGCACTACCGCGTTGCAATGTGCGATGCAGGGTCCGTGCAACATCGTGTGTCAGTTCGTGCTTGAACGACTTTAGGCGTTGAGGCTTGATATTGGGACGGGGTTGATGGCATCCAATCGCACACGTTACCGCAAGTTCCGAACTGGGCACTGGCGTTGGTTCATGCGGTTGCCGGCCGCTTGAATCTGCTATGGTTCACGTCAGGGGAGACGTCCGATAGTGCTTCGATATTCCAGGCTTCGCAGCTTTTCAGTCCTGCTTGCAGCCGCGACCGCCATGGCCGGATGCACGTCGACGACGCCAAATCCAAACCTGCCGCAAGGGGCCGCCGCTTATGACGTGATTCCGGCCAAGGCGCCATCACCCGCAAATTACGTTATCGCGCCCAGTGACGTACTGAACGTCAACGTGTTCGGCGAAGACGGGCTGAGCAATCCGCAGGTCCGCGTCGATGAAGCGGGATATGTGCAGTTGCCGCTGGTGGGGCAGATCAAGGCTGCAGGCATGACCGCGCCGGAACTGTCGAGCCAGATCGCCACCAAGCTGGGCAGCCGCTACCTCATCGACCCCCAGGTCACCGTGGCTGTTACGGAGCCGGCCAAGCGGATCGTGTCGGTGGAAGGCGAAGTGAAAACGCCCGGCGTTTATGAAATCGACAACAACTTCACCCTGCTCTCAGCCATTGCGCGGGCGCAAAGCCCGACGCAGACCGCGCGGTTGAGCGAAGTGATCATCTTTCGCACCATCGACGGCAAGCGAATGGCGGCGCGGTTCAATCTGAAGGACATCCGCAGCGGCATTGCGCCCGATCCCGAAGTGCTGAACGGCGACGTTATCACTGTAGGCCTTTCGGGCATCAAGCAGACGTGGCAGGATATCCTGCGGGCTGCGCCGATCTTCAACGCCTTCGTGCTGCTCAGCTCAAACTGACGCAGGTCTTGCCGATCGCCTCCGGAGCCGACGGCGCAAGCCGCAGCAGGCGGACGGTCGGCCAAGCGGATTTAACGGCACGCGCATCACATGCCGGTTGAACGAGGTTACGCATGACTATCAAGCACCCCGTCCTCGTTACCGGCGGTGCCGGCTATATCGGCAGCCACGCCGTGCTGGCACTCAAGGATGCCGGCTGGCCGGTCGCGGTGATCGACAATCTGGTCACCGGCTTTCGATTCGCGATCCCCGATGGCGTGCCGCTGTATGAAGGCGACATCGCGGATGGCGCGCTGCTGGCACGGATCTTTGCCGAACAGGGCATGGGCCAGGGCCAGGGCGCGATCATGCATTTCGCCGGCTCGGTCGTCGTGCCCGAATCGGTCAGCGATCCGCTGAAGTATTATCACAACAACACCGCCAAGAGCCGGGCGCTGATCGCAGCAGCGGTGGAAGCCGGCGTGCCGCATTTCATCTTCAGTTCCACGGCCGCTACCTACGGCATTCCCGAAGTGTCGCCCGTCACCGAAGACAGCCCGAAGGTGCCGATCAATCCCTACGGCATGTCCAAGCTGATGACCGAGGCCATGCTGGCCGACGTGGGCCGGGCCCATGCGTTCAATTATTGCGCCTTGCGCTACTTCAACGTGGCCGGGGCGGACCCGCAAGCGCGCACCGGGCAATCGACCGCCGGGGCCACGCACCTCATCAAGGTTGCGGTTGAAGCGGCGCTGGGCAAACGCAGTCATGTGTCGGTGTTCGGCACCGATTTCGACACGCCCGACGGCACCGGCGTGCGCGATTATATCCATGTCTCTGACCTCGCCAATGCCCACGTCCTGGCGCTGGAAGCGCTGATCGAACAGCCGGCCCGCTCGCTCACCATGAACTGCGGATACGGGCGTGGCTTCTCGGTCCTGGAGGTTCTCGATGCAGTGGACCGGGTGACCAACCAGAGGATCGATCGCCAGCTGGAAGGCCGCCGCGCCGGCGATCCCGATGCACTGATCTCGGACAACAGCCGCATCAAGGCGACGATTCCCTGGGTGCCGCGCTACGCCGACCTGCCCACCATCGTCGAACACGCACTGGCGTGGGAGCGCAAGCTGGGCGAAATCCAGCAGCGGTAACGCCAGGCGCGCCTGGCCCCGGCGTTTCAGTTCGTCGGCCCGACCGAAGGCACGAACAGATATCCCTCATTGCGCACGGTGCGGATAATGTCGCTGCCGCCCTGCCCGTCTGCCAGCTTGCGGCGCAGGCGTGAGAGTTGCACGTCGATGGCGCGGTCATAATGATCCGAATCCTCGCCGCGCGACCAGTCGAGCAACTGATCTCGGGTCAGCACCCGGCGGGGATGCTCGGCAAACGCGCGCAGCAACCGGAATTCACCGTCCGATAGCGAAATCAGGGCATTGGTGGGGTCGAACAGCAGGCGCAGGCCAAGATCCATGCGCCATCCGGCAAAGTGCAGGCATTCTCCCGAATCGACGTCAGCCACGCGGGCGAGCGCAAGCGTCGTGTTGGAGGTGACGGCAGCATCAGGCTCGGCAGCAGCCCGGCGGCGCAGGACGGTGCGGATGCGGGCCAGTAGCTCGCGCGGGTTGCATGGTTTTGCGAGGTAGTCGTCCGCGCCCATTTCCAGCCCGACGATGCGATCCACATCGCTTCCCACGGCAGACAGCATGATCACCGGGGGGGCGTCACGGCCAAGCTGGCGCAGCGCGGTAAGCCCGTCCTCGCGCGGCATCATCACGTCCAGCACGATCAGATCGAAACGCTCGCCGGCCAGCATCGCGCGCATTTCCAGCGGGTCTGCGGCGGTGCGGGTCTCGTAACCGTGCTTGGCGAGGAATTCGCCGATCAGGGAGCGGATGCCCTCATCGTCGTCAACGATGAGAATGCGCGTATCAAGGTTCATCACCGGCAGGTCTATAATCATTCCCGCGTGATGAACAGCACCTGTTCCAAGGGTATTTCATCCACGGATACAGGTCGCGACGAGTCTGAAATAGATCTGCAAAGCGGTGAAATCCGTTCGCAACCTGCGCCGCCCAGATCAGCAGCCATGGACAGCCACGAGATGCATCGGGCCGCCGGAAACCGCCGCATGGAAGCGCCCCCCGCTTTCCGTGCCAGCCCTCCCGCGCCCTTTGCATCCCAGCCCATCGCCCGGGACGCCGCCGCCATGGCTGCCCGCGGTGCCGGGGTCGTCGCACGAGCAGGTTCTGTAGTCGCACCCGTCTTGCTCGTAGACGACCCCGGATCTAAAGGGCGTGCATCTGACGGCGTTGCCTGGCGCCGTCTGCAAACTGTCATGGCGCGCTGCTACCCGCAGCGCCGTCAAGCCGCACCGCCCGCTGAGCCGGGCTGCGCGATACGAGTTTCCTCCGGCCTGCGGCATCGCGGCCGGATCATCCGGGGTGACCGTTCCCGCCACCAGCCCTTGTGGCTGGCGGGAACGCGGAGCGGGGACAGGAGGGACGTGTCCCTCTCTCCTGTCCCCGCTCCGCATACCATCTACCGCTATCGAATTTCACCGTTCCCCGTGCCACAAGCACGCGCATGATTCTTCCCGTGCTTCCCCGCCGGTTCGGCATGCCGCTGGCGATGCAGATGGTCGCCATCCTGGTGTGCGTGCTGCTGGCTGCACAGTTGGTGACCCTGGCGCTGACGGTCATCCTGCCGCCACGACCGAATGCGCGGTGGGACATGGCCGAGGTGGCGGCTGCGCTCATGGGCGGCAATCCGCCCGCGCGGCTGGAGCGCAGGATCATGCGCGGGCCGCCGGACGTGGCCGGGCAAGGCTGGCTGGTGTCGCAATCCTCGCGCGATGCGCTGGCGCGCCGGATCGGCCGTCCGCCGCAGGACGTGATTCTGGCCTTCTACACGCAGCTTCCGGTTGGCGGGGTCGCCGTGCCCAGCGCGCGCGGTTCGCCGCTTGCTTTGGCCGACGGGATGTCCGGCGGCATGTCGGCATTGCTGATCGCGCCTGCACATGCGCAGGCCATACCTGGCGGCCCCCCGATCGCCGGCAGCCCCGGCCCCGCCGGCATGCCCGGCGGTGGATTTCCCGGAGGCCGGCTGCCGGGCGGCGGCCTGCCCGGTGGCGGACTTCCGGGGCGCGGGTTTCCGGGCGCTTCTTTTCCGCGAAATCCCGGTCAACCTGGAACGGGGATGCCGCGCACGACTTTGCCGGGCGGCGGCAGCTTGCCTGCCGGGCCTGGTGCAAACCCGGGAGGTTCCGGCAGACCCACTGGCGTAGGAGCCGGATCAACCGCACCCGCGCCAGGCCAGACCACCACGGGGTTGGGCCAGGGCGCGCTGCCCGGTAGCCCGTTTGGAGGCCGTGGCCCATTCGCCGGGCCCGAATCGCTGGGAGCGCTGGGACGACCCACCGGCGCACTGGGACCCGGGATGAGCTCCCGCATCATGGTCATGCCCAACCTGCCGGCCATCAACCCGGACGCCCCCCGGACGCCGCGCGCGGCGACGCAGAATATCGTTGGCGACACCGGCGAAAGCAGGACAGTCCTTCCTGGCGCCGCAGGCCCGGTAAGCGTGAAAGTACCCCTCGCGACCGCGCCGATTGTCCTGCCCGCGCAGCGCCCTGTGGTAACGGCTGTGGCGGCGCCCGATGCGGCAACCTCTGCCGTCGTCACCAAGCCGGAGCCCATACCATTCCGCCGCGAACGTGATTCGCTGTTCGAGCTGGCATCGCCGCCGTTTATCGAGGGGGATTTCGTGGCCGCTGCACGCCAGGCTGACGGCACCTGGCTGGCAGTGGCCCCCCGCGCCGAGGCGTTCCCCAACGCCTGGCAGACCCGGGTGATGCTGTGGTTTGCCCTGTCGCTGGCGATCGTCAGCCCGCTGGCATGGCTGTTCGTGCGGCGCATCGTACTGCCGCTGCGCGATTTCGCGGTGGCGGCGGAGCAACTGGGCCGCGATCCTTCCGCAACGATCCTGCCGCTCTCCGGGCCGGCAGAGATCGGCCGCGCTGCCAACGCCTTCAACCAGATGCGCCATCGCCTGCGCGCCTTCGTCGATGACCGCACCGCCATGGTGGGCGCGATAAGCCATGACTTGCGCACGCCGCTCACCCGGCTGCGCTTCCGCATCGAAGACGTGCCAGACGATCAGCGCACCGGATTGCTGAAGGAAGTGACCGAGATGGAAGCGATGATCAGCCAGGTCATCGGCTTCATCCGCGATGCCTCCACGCCGGGGCCCCGCCAGCGCCTGGACTTTGCCGACGTGATCGCCGGCAGCGTTGCCGACTGGCAACTGGTGGGCGCCAACGTCCTGATCGAAAGCACCACCCACGTGCCGGTGGACGTGGACCCGGTGGGCATTCGGCGCCTGCTGGCCAACCTTCTCGAAAACGCGGTGAAATACGGCGAAAGCGCGCGCGTGCGGGTTTCGCTTTCCGGCGGCGAGGCGGTTGCCGAAATCGTCGATGCCGGGCCGGGTATCCCCGAGGACGAGTTCGACCGCGCATTCGAGCCGTTCTATCGCAGCGAAGCGGCGCGACGGTCCGGCCGCACCGGCAGTGGCCTTGGCCTTGCCGTATGCCGCTCGATCGCGCGGGCGCACGGCGGCGATGTCTCGTTCGCGCACGGCAAGGACGGCTTCATCACCCGGCTGAGCGTTCCGGCAGCATTCTCCTCCCCCCTGCGCAAGGCGGCGTGATCCGCTTGAAAACGCCCATCGTCCTAAGCACACTGGCGCCGCTGCTGGCGCTGCTGCCCGGCGCCCGCGCCGCCGCGCAAGACACCACAGCGCCGATCCAGGCCCCGACGACCGTATCGCTGGACGCCGCTGCCCAGCCGGCTGACGCGGCAACCGCTGATCCTGCTTCCCCGGCGCCGCCCCTGTGGACGGCGGCATTATCCACCGGCATCAGCGCGCGGGATAGCGGGCCGGACGGCACCTGGCAGACGCTCAACCTGACCCGCCGGGTGGGCCGGGGCTACGTGCGCGGCACCGTGATGCGCTATCACGGCACGCTGCTGCAGTCGGACGTGGCGCTGCCGTCCGATTACTATGTCGGCACCATCGGCGCGGGCGGCAACTTCGATAACTGGGTGATCGATGGATGGGCCAGTTACGGGCGGCAGGTCTACGGGCGGATCAGCACCAGTGCGGGAAGCCGGGCCAGCACCGGATCGAAGGCGAGCGACTATTACGCCGCCGGCGGCGATTTCGGGCGCGTAGTGCCCCTGGGCGGCAACTTCTTCCTGACCCCCACGATCGCCGCCGCCTTCGCCCAAGGCAAACTACTGCGCCCTGCGCCCACCGGCACCACGTTTACGGACCTCGAAACGAACGAGCCCACCTGGTCCGCCAATGCGGCCACCCGGATCGATTATGCGTTCGGGCCGCAGCACAGCGATTACGTCGGCTTGTCGCTGTCCCGCAACTGGACCAGCAACGGCATCTCGATGCTGCGCATCCGCCCCGAGCTGCAAAACGACGGCGCCTTGGGCCTCGGGCTTTTCAGCAAGCATTATCCCGACAGCTGGTTCGAGGCCGGGGCCAGCACCAGCCTGAAGCTTCGGCGGGACATTTATCTCGATCTTTTCGCCACCCGCAGCTTTGGCGTTTCGACCGGCGACATCACCACCGGCGGATTGTCTTTACGCAAATCCTTCTGACACTTGACCAAACCAGGTGGCGTGACGGCGCGGCAAACTTTGTCATTACCGCATTGCTGACTATCGGGTCTCGCGGAATTTTGCATTGCAGCAAAGACCCTCGGGCTTTATGGAATTACCACTATTTCATTTGGGGTGTGTCTAACGATGAGCAATTCAGGCAGCGGCGCGCGCAAAGTGGCTTTGATCACAGGCGTTACCGGACAGGACGGCTCCTATCTGGCCGAATTTCTGCTTGAGAAGGGCTACGAGGTTCATGGCATCAAGCGCCGCGCCTCGCTGTTCAACACCGCGCGCGTCGATCACATCTACGAAGATCCGCATCAGCACGGCTCGCGCTTCAAGCTGCACTACGGCGATCTTAGCGACACCTCCAACCTCACCCGCCTGATCCGCGACATCGAGCCGGACGAGATCTACAACCTAGGCGCGCAAAGCCACGTGGCCGTCAGCTTCGAAGCGCCGGAGTATACCGCCGACGTCGACGCGATCGGCACCTTGCGCATCCTGGAAGCGGTGCGATTCCTTGGTCTGGAAAAGAAGACCCGCTTCTACCAGGCCTCCACCTCCGAACTGTACGGGCTGGTGCAGGAAATTCCCCAGCGCGAGACGACGCCGTTCTATCCCCGCTCGCCTTATGCGGTCGCCAAGCTCTATGCGTACTGGATCACGGTGAACTACCGCGAAGCCTACGGAATGTATGCGTGCAACGGCGTCCTGTTCAACCATGAGAGCCCGCGCCGCGGCGAAACCTTCGTCACCCGCAAGGTCACCCGCGGCCTCGCCAACATCGCGCTCGGCCTCGAACCGTGCCTGTACATGGGCAACATCGATTCGCTGCGCGATTGGGGCCACGCCAAGGACTATGTCCGCATGCAGTGGATGATGCTGCAGCAGGAAGAAGCGCGTGACTTCGTGATCGCCACCGGCGTGCAGTATTCGGTGCGCCAGTTCATCACGTGGGCCGCCAAGGAACTGGGCGTGACGCTGGAATTCACCGGCACCGGGGTGGACGAGATCGCCACGGTCACCGCGATCGAAGGCACTTTGGCGCCCGCACTTGCCGTTGGCGATGTCGTCATGCGCATCGACCCGCGCTATTTCCGCCCTGCCGAAGTGGAAACGCTGCTGGGCGATCCCTCCAAGGCCAAGGAACTGCTGGGCTGGGAGCCGGTCATCACGGTGCAGGAAATGTGCGCCGAAATGGTCGCCGAGGATCACAAGGCCGCGCGGCGCCACGCGCTGCTGAAGGAGCACGGCCTGGAAATCCCGGTCAGCGTCGAAGGCTGATCGCTGCCGCATCACAGGAAAGGGGCCGGGACCGGAGACTGTCCGCCGGCCCCTTTTTCTGTGCGTGATTAGCTTCTGATCCACCTTTGGCCGCTATGGCCGGATCGCAACGTGAGCGGCACCCGCCCTCGCCGCTGCTGGAGGCATGATGACGACGCTGGGTTCAACGGTTCTGGTGACAGGCGCAGCCGGGTTCATCGGCGCGCAAGTGGCGCAGGCCCTGCTGGCGCGCGGTCAGCAGGTTATCGGCATCGACAACCTCAACGCCTATTACCCGGTGTCGCTGAAGCAGGCGCGCCTCGATCGCGTGGGGGCAGCGCACGGCGATGCGTTCCGCTTTCTCCCGCTCGATTTTTCGGACGCCGGGGCGCTGACAGCCGCGCTCGAACCCTACCGCTTCGATGCCATCGTCCATCTGGGCGCGCAGGCCGGGGTGCGCTACTCGCTGGAAAATCCGCAGGCTTACGTTGCGTCCAATCTGGCCGGCCATGTCAACATGCTGGAAATCGCCCGCGCGCGCGGCGTGGCGCACATGGTCTACGCCAGCTCAAGCTCGGTCTACGGCGGCAACGCCAAGCTGCCTTTCGCCGTCGAGGATCGCGCCGACCATCCCGTGTCCCTCTATGCCGCCACCAAGAAAGCCGACGAACTGATGAGCGAGACGTACGCCCATCTGTTCCGCATCCCTCTGACCGGCCTGCGCTTTTTTACCGTATATGGCCCGTGGGGCCGGCCCGACATGGCAATGTGGAAGTTTGCCGAACGCATCCTGCAGGACCGCCCGATCGAGGTTTATAACCACGGCGAGATGCAGCGCGATTTCACCTACATCGACGATATCGTGGCCGGCGTACTGGCCTGCCTCGATCGTCCACCGGCAGACGATGGCGCACCAAAGGCGGGCGGCAGCGTCAAGCCCCATGCGCTCTACAACATCGGCAACAACCGCTCGGAGCATCTGATGCGCCTGATCGCGGTGCTGGAAGAAGCCTGCGGCCGCAAAGCCACGCTGAACCTGATGCCGATGCAGGCCGGCGACGTTCCCGCCACGTATGCCGACATCACCGCGCTCACCCGCGACACGGGCTATGCGCCCAGCACGCCGATCGAGGTGGGCGTGCCGCGCTTTGTGGACTGGTTTCGGGGGTACACCGGCCTGTAATCGCCGTCACCGACGTGACCGGGAGGTGCGCTGCACTTCCCCTTGCGCTCCTTCGGCCCTAAAGGCCGCTCCTGTTCTCCTCCCATGAGGTTCACATGAAGATTGCTATGGTGGGCTCGGGCTACGTTGGCCTGGTGTCAGGTGCCTGTTTCGCGGATTTCGGCCACGATGTGGTGTGCATCGACAAGGACCAGTCCAAGATCGATCGCCTGCATGACGGGATCATGCCGATCTACGAGCCGGGGCTGGACGCGCTGGTCGCCGGCAACGTGCGCGCCGGGCGGCTTTCGTTTACCACCGATCTGGCCGAGGGTATCGCCGGAGCATCGGCAATCTTCATCGCCGTGGGCACTCCTTCGCGCCGGGGCGATGGCCATGCCGACTTGTCGTTCGTGCATGCCGTGGCGCTGGAAGTGGGGGAGCACCTGTCGAACGATGCGGTCGTCGTCACCAAGTCCACGGTGCCGGTGGGTACGGGTGATGAAGTGGAGCGGATCATCGCGCAAAGCGGCACGAAGCACCGCGTCTCGGTGGTTTCCAACCCGGAGTTCCTGCGTGAGGGCGCCGCCATCGGTGACTTCAAGCGGCCTGACCGGATCGTCATCGGCGCTGAGGACGAGTTTGGCCGGGCGGTGATGCGCCAGGTCTATCGCCCGCTGTTCCTGAACGAATCGCCGATACTGTTCGTCTCGCGCCGGTCGGCCGAAATGATCAAATACGCGGCCAATGCCTTCCTCGCCACTAAGATCACCTTCATCAACGAGATCGCGGACTTGTGCGAGAAGGTCGGCGGCAACGTGCAGGACGTGGCGCGCGGCATCGGGCTGGACGGGCGCATCGGCAAGAAGTTCCTCCACGCCGGCCCCGGCTATGGCGGTTCGTGCTTCCCCAAGGATACGCTGGCCCTGCTAAAGACCGCGGAGGACTATGACAGCCCGCTGCGCCTGGTGGAGGCAGTCGCCAAGGTCAACGACAGCCGCAAGCGCGCGATGGGCCGCAAGGTCATCGAGGCGCTGGGCGGCCACGATGCGGCGCGCGGCAAGCGCGTGGCGATGCTGGGCCTGACCTTCAAGCCCAACACCGACGACATGCGCGATTCGCCCGCCATCGCCATCGCCCAGACGCTGACCGACAACGGCGTGTCGGTGGCGGCCTTCGATCCCGAAGGCATGGAATCAGCCCGCGCGCTGATGGCCGAAGTGGAGATGGTGGGTGACCCCTACGCGGCGATCACCGGCGCGGACGCGGTCGTGATCGTCACCGAATGGGACGCCTTCCGCGCGCTCGACCTCGACCGGGTAAAGGCGCTCGCGAACGCGCCCGTGCTGGTGGACCTGCGCAACATCTACAAGCCGGAAGACATGCGCGCGGCGGGCTTTGCCTATACCTCGATCGGGCGGGCATAGGGCAGGCTATTCAACCGCTGCGCTCTAAGGTCGCCGAGCGGATTTCCCCGTGCGCTTGGCGGCATAGAGCGCCGTGTCGGCGCGCACGAACAACTCTTCGGGATCATAGGCGAAGGGATCGGGCGGGACGGCGATGCCGCTGGTAGCACCGACCGTGAATATCTGATCCTGCCACAGCGCGGGTGCGCGCAGATGCGCCAGAAACCTGTCAACGCGCGCCCTGATGGCGGTTATTGGCTCATCGTCACTGACAACCACGGCGAATTCGTCGCCCCCTATCCTTGCAGTCAGCAGTGCATTGGGGAAGCTTGCGGACAACCGCTCGGCGAATACTCGGAGGCAGGTATCTCCAGCCGCATGACCCAATCGATCGTTGACGCCCTTGAAGCCATCGAGATCGAACAGGATCAGCGCGCCGAGCGGCACCAGCGGCAATGTTGCGCCGCACCTGTTCAAAAAGCGGCTTTCGTAGACGGCGCGACTTGCCAGCCCGGTCAGCGCATCATTTTCTGCGATACGGCGCAGTTCTTCGGAGCGTAACTTCTCCTCGGTGATGTCCTGCTTCAGTCCGTGGAGGATGGGATCACCATTTGCACTGCGGGCCATTTCGCCCGTTATTCGCATCCATCGCTGCTCGCCGCCGGGGCGCACAATTTGCGCATCGAGCGTAAAGGCACCGCGCATGGCGATCGCCTGCGCGCGGAGCCTCTCCAGATTTTCGCGGGATTCATCGGTGTACATGGCGACAGTCTGCTGCCGGTCAGGCACCATCTGGGGCGGTAGCCCAAAGATGTCGTAAACGCCCGAAGTCCAACTCAAGCGATTGTCCAACAGATTGCAGGACCACGCACCGATCCGTGCCAGTGCCATCGCCCGGTCGAGCGCCGGGTCCGTCATTTCAGGAAAACGGCTTGCAGGCTCACTCGACAAACGTTCACCCCAGACAGGTGGCGGCGCATGAAACTGCTGAGTGCACATCGACATGGGGCCGATATACGCACCATTCTGTTAAGAGACCGTTCTCCAACGATCTCTTACGCAGTGGCCTTCTCAATACTGGCCGGGATCGTACGGCTGGTTCTGGCCGTACCCACGCGGCGGCGCCTGACGAGGCACCGGGGTGGGGCCGGGGACCGGCACCATCCGGCCGCGACCGTTGGCGCCGGGGCGCAAGCCCGGATCGTCATTGCCTCGCCCGGTCGCGCGGTCGAGGAAATCGCGGCCCGCAGCGGGCGGTGCGCCGCCCGGTTGCGGACCCGGCTGGGGTCCATAGTCCGGCGGCACCGGCGCGCCGTCATCCGGCTGGCGCGGTTCGGCGGGCTGGCCGCCGCCTTCGGGGCGCACCAGATTGCCGTTCTCGTCCGTGTAGTAATAATCGTCAGGATTGCCCTGCAGCTGCTCGTCGTCCGGCTCCAACTGCCACTCGGGAAGCTTGAGCTGGGTGTCGAACTGCTCCACCGGGCGCTTGGCGACGGCAACGCGCATGTAATCGGCAAAGGCGCGGGCAGGCGCATGGCCGCCGGAGAGGCCCGGCACCGGCCTGGCATCATCGCGGCCCATCCACACGCCGGTGGTGATGCCGCTGGAGAAGCCCAGGAACCAGCCATCCTTGTTTGAACTGGTAGTGCCGGTCTTGCCCGCCACCGGGCGGCCGATCTGCGCCGCGCGCCCGGTTCCGGTGGCCACGGCGGTCTGCAGCAGATCCGTGATGCCCGCTGCCACATGCGGGGGCACCAGCAGCTGGCCCTGCGCGGACTTGTGCTGATACAGCAGTTCGCCCGACGTGGTGGTCACTTTGAGGATGCCGTAGGGTTCAACCGACGTGCCGCCCGCCGAAATCGCCGCGAAGGCGCGCGTCATATCGATCACCCGCACTTCGGACGTACCCAGCACCATCGCCGGCTTGGTGTTGATCGGGGTGCTGATGCCAAACCGGCGCGCCATGCTGGCAACGGTGCCAAAGCCGACCTCGTTGCCCAGCTGCGCCGCGATGGTATTCTTGGAATAGGCAAAGGCGGTGCGGATATCGATCTGGCCGGCGAAGTTGCGCCCGTCATTCTTGGGGCTCCAGCCGTCGATCGTCACCGGCTCGTCCACCACGCGGTCGTCGGGCTTGTACCCGGCTTCCAGGGCCGCGAGGTAGACGAACAGCTTCCAGGACGAGCCTGGCTGGCGCAGTGCGCTGGTGGCGCGGTTATAGTTGGAATTGACGTAATCGGTGCCGCCCACCATCGCCAGCACCGCGCCGTCCCGATCCAGGCTGACGAGCGCGCCTTGCGCACCCTTGGGCACGTTGCTGTCCACCGCCCTGGTCGCCGCATCCTGCATCGCGGGATCGAGCGTGGTCCACACCTCGATCGGCTCCTTGTTTTCGGGCAGCAACACATCGAGCTGGGGCAAGGCCCAGTCGGTGAAGTAACGGACCGAGTTCTGGCCCTTTTCCCTGGCGACGGCGACGTCCGAGAAATCGGTGCTTTCGGCCTCCGCCTGCGAGATCACGCCCGATCGCGCCATCAGCTGCAGCACCACTTTGCCGCGCTGCTTGGCGGCCTCGACATCGGCGGTGGGCGAATAGTTGGACGGGGCCTTCACCAGCCCGGCGATGATTGCGGCCTCGGCGGTGGAAAGTTCGGTAGCGGGGTGGCCGAAAAACTTGCGGCTGGCGGCATCGATGCCATAAGCGCCGCCGCCGAAATACACCTTGTTGAGATACAACTCGAGGATCTCATCCTTGGTGAACTTGCGCTCCAGCGCGAGCGCCAGCACCATTTCGCGCGCCTTGCGGGTAAACGAACGGGAATTGTTGAGGAACACGTTGCGCGCCAGCTGCTGCGTGATCGTGGAGGTGGCCTTCGCCCGCCCTCCGGTCGTGAACGAGACGTAGACCGCGCGCATCAGCCCGATCGGATCGACACCGGGATGCTCGCGAAACCGCCGGTCTTCCACGGCCTGGATCGCGCCGCTCATCACCGTGGGGATCTGGGCGTACGGTATCCACTTGCCGTAGCTTGGCCCCAACGAGACGAGTTCGCGCCCGTCGCGCGCGCGCACCACGATCATCTGGCCGTTCTGGCTGCTTTTCAGCGCGTTATAGTCCGGCAGTTCGCGCATCGTGAAGAATACGGCGGTGCCAAGGAAGATCGCTGCCAGCAACACCAGCGCGGTGCCCCATACCAGCGCGGCGCGCACGATGCGGCGCCAGAGGGGTTTTTGCACAGGTTCAGGAGATGCGCCGCGGGTCGGGCGGCGGCGGCCGGGAGGATTGGCCATGGGTAAGGTATAAGCCCCAATCAAAAACGAACGTTCGGGTAACTCCTACACCTTGCACCGGCATTTGTAACCAGACGTGAACGGGTGGGCCCGGCGGCATGCCGAACCCGCCCGCGATCATCGTGGAAAAGCCTCAGTCCTGCGGTTTGAAGTCCAGCGAGGCGCTGTTGATGCAGTAGCGCAGGCCCGTGGGCCCAGGACCATCGGGGAACACATGGCCCAAGTGACCTTCGCACTTGGCGCAGGTCACTTCGGTGCGCACCATCCCGTGCGAGGTATCGCGATGCTCGTCCACCGCGCCGTCAGTGACGGGCGCGGTGTAGCTGGGCCAGCCGGAGCCGGATTCGAATTTGGTGTCGGACCCGAACAGCGGTTCGCCGCACGCAGCACAGGTATAGACGCCCGGCTGCTTGTTCTTTTCATACTTGCCGGTGAATGCGCGTTCGGTTCCGCCCTCGCGCAGCACGCGGTACTGCTCAGGCGTCAGGCGATCGCGCCATTGTTCATCGGTGAGTTCGATCTTGTCGGTCATGGCAGGCAAAACTCCTTCGCGCCCCGATATGGGCGGTCCAGGCGCCCAATTCCAGAGGTTCAGCTGCCCAGCGCGGCCAGCCCCCCGGTCGAGCCGAACCCGCCTTCGCCGCGCGCCGTCTCGTCAAGCTCGTCCACGGTGAGCCACGATGCGCGCGTGACCGGGGCCAGCACCAGTTGCGCCACGCGGTCGCCCCGGCGGATCACGAAAGGCTCCAGCCCCAGGTTGACGAGGATCACCTTCAACTCGCCGCGATAATCGGAATCAATGGTGCCGGGCGCATTGGCGACGGTGACACCGTGCTTCAGCGCCAGCCCCGACCGCGGACGCACTTGAATCTCATACCCGGTGGGAATGGCGATCGCGAGGCCGGTGGCCACCGCCTGCCGCTCGGCCGGGGCCAGCGTCAGATCCTGCGCGCTTACCACGTCCATGCCTGCTGCGCCGTCCGTCGCGTAACCGGGCAGGTCCAGCCCCTCCCCGTGAGGCAGAACCTTGACCATCACGGGAACGTCAACGGGGGAGTGCATCGGCGATCCTTTCGATCAGGACGCGCGCCACGTCCTGCTTGGGCATTTCGGGCAGCGTGATCACGCCGTCGGCGGTGACGATGTGGACGGTGTTCGTATCCCCGCCCATGACATCGCCCGACACGTCGTTGGCGACGATCCAGTCCGCGCCCTTGCGGGTGCGTTTTTCGGTGGCGTGCGGGATGACGTCCTGCGTTTCGGCGGCAAAGCCCACCACCAGCGAAGGGCGGCGCAAGCTGCGAGACAGACCCGCCAAAATGTCCGGGTTTTCCGCCAGCTGGAGCGCAGGCACGGCCCCGCCCTGCTTCTTGAGCTTCTGGTCCGCCGCACCGGTCACGTGCCAGTCCGCCACGGCGGCCACCATGATCGCGACGTCAGCGGGCAGCGCAGCGTCCACTGCCGCTGCCATGTCCCGCGCGGTTTCGACGTCCACCCGCTCGACGCCCGGCGGGGTCGGCAGATGGACCGGCCCGGCCACCAGCGTCACCCGCGCGCCCGCTGCCGCTGCCGCTGCTGCGATGGCGAAACCCTGCTTGCCGGACGAGCGATTGGCGATGTAGCGCACCGGGTCGATCGGCTCATGCGTCGGCCCGGCGGTGACCACCACGTGCCGCCCGTACAATGCGCGGTGCCGCGCGCCGACGTCAAAATCCGGCTGGCCCAGAAGCACGTCCTTCCCACCGGTTTCGACTCCGCCTTCCAGCGCATCGGCGATCCGTTGCCAGATCCGCTCCGGTTCGGGCAGGCGACCAGGTCCGTATTCACCGCAGGCCATCGCGCCTTCGTCCGGCTCCATCACATCAACGCCGGACGCGCGCAGCGTGGCGACGTTGCGCATTGTGGCGCCGTGCTGCCACATGCGCACGTTCATCGCCGGAACTGCCAGCACCGGCTTGTCGGTGGCCAGCAGCAGCGTGGTCGCCAGATCGTCGGCCATGCCCGCCGCCATGCGCGCCATGAGATCGGCGGTTGCTGGGCACACCACCACCAGATCGGCCTGGCGGCTAAGCTGGATGTGGCCCATCTCGGCCTCGTTCTTGAGATCCCACAGCGTGGTGCGCACGGGATTTTCGGACAGCGCCGCCAGCGTCATCGCGGTGACGAACTTCGCGCCGCCATCGGTCAACACGCAGGTGACGGAGCCGCCCTGCTTGCGGATAAGGCGTACGAGTTCGCAGGCCTTGTACGCAGCGATGCCGCCGCCAACGATCAGCAGGATGCGCGGTCCGTTCATGGTGCGGGCTTGTGCAACACGGCGGCGCGGCGCGCAATCGCTTTGCGGTCATTGGCCGCGAGGCGCAAAGCGCAGGGCGATCTTTATCCGTTCCCTGGCCGCTGATCCAGGCAGCCACCCATGCTCCCGCGCTCAGGCAAAAATGCCTCCAAACCAAGTGCTGCGCATGCCGCCGACAAGATAGCGGGCGCACCGCGACAAGATTCGTCGGCCCGCCCACCATAGCCTCGCCAAGAGCGGTCCAATCTGTCGACTAAGGGCGTATCACTGATGCAGAGCCTATCCCTCCCCGAATGCGTGCGCACCGCAATGGTACCGGCGCATGGCTGATCCGCTGCCGCATATTGCCCAGCCGGCGGCGATGATCGCACCGCAAAACACCGCTCTCATCGTTATCGATGTCCAGGTGGATTTCGCTTCGGCAAAAGGCGTGATCGGTCGCCACGGCGTGGACATGAGCCCGGCCGAGGCAGCGATCGATCGCATCGAGGCGTTGATCGCCGCCGCGCGCCAGGCGGGTACAACGGTAGGCTTTATGCGCGTCATGACCCGGCCCGAAACCGATTCAAAGGCGCTCAAGATGTGGATGGCCCGCCGCGGCACGCCCGGCAGCGAAGGCATATGCAGGATCGGCAGCGGCGGCGAAGACTACTACCGCGTCCGCCCCGAGCCGGGCGATATCGAAGTGAGCAAGCTGGCCTACTCCAGCTTTCACGGAACCGATTTCGAGCACCAGCTGCGCGCCCGCGGGATCGACACGCTGGTAGTGACCGGGCTCACCACCGACTGCTGCGTCGATTCCACCACGCGCGATGCCTTCCACCGCGACTTCCACACCTTCGTGGTGTCCGATGCCTGCGCCAGTTTCGATCCGGGGCTGCACACCCACACGCTGAACGCGCTGAGCCAGCATACCTCGCTGCTGGTGACGACAGACGCGGTGGTCGACGCGTGGCGCAATGGCGACGACGTAGCCGATGCGCCTGAAAAGCGCGCCGTGGCATGAACGAGCGCCCTGGCCCCGTTACAGTCGACCTGCTTATCCGCAATGCCTGGATCGTTACGATGGACGCGCAGCGGCGCATCTATCGTGATGGCGCGTTGGCCATAGTGGGAGACCGTATCCATGCAGTTGGCCCCAGCGCGGAAATCGAGGCGATGGTATCGGCGCGCGAGGTGATCGACGGATCGCGCTTCGTGCTGACGCCCGGGTTCGTCAACTGCCACGTCCACGTCACCGGAGAGCCGCTCACGCGCGGTGCGGTCCCCGACGATACGGACTGGGAAGCCAACGTGATGGGCTGGTTGATCCCCACGTATCAAGCGCAGACCCCTAAGGAGGAGCGGCTCTCCGCGCGCTTCGCTGCGCTTGAAATGCTGCGCACCGGCACCACCTGCTTCATCGAAGCGGGCACTATCCTGGATCTGGCCGCCGTGCACGACGGCCTCGCGGAAACCGGGATACGCGGTCGCATCGGCCAATGGGCGCAGGACCGCGCTTTCGCGCCGGGCGAGGACCAGGCCGCCCTCACCCGTCAGGCGATCGATACGCTGCAACGCGAAGTGGAGCGCTACTCGTGCGCTGGCGATCCGCTGCTTGCCGCATGGCCCGCACTGGTCGGTCATGCCACCGCAACTGACGATCTGTGGCGCGCGGCGAGCGAATTGGCGCTGGCACACAACGCGGGCGTCACGGCCCACATGAGCCCGGACCCGCAGGACCCCGAATTCTATCTTGCCACCACCGGACGCCGGCCGATCGCCCACCTCGCCGAGATCGGGGTGCTGGGCGACCATGTGTCGCTGACCCACGCGATATTTCTCGATCGGGCGGAAGTGGATCTGCTGGCCGCCACCGGCACCCACGTCACCCATTGCCCGATGACCGCGATGAAAGGAGCCTACGGCGCCAGCCACTCTGGCCTGTTCCCCGAAATGGCCGCAGCCGGTGTCCCGATCCAGTTCGGCACCGACGGCAACAACAACGGCAATGCCGCAGACCTGATGCGCGCGATGTATGTCACCGCGGGCCTGTTCAAGGATTCCCGCCGCGATTCCAGCCTCTTTTCCGCGTACGACGTGCTCGAATGCGCCACCCTCAACGGCGCCGCCGGCGCACAAATGGGCCATCTTATCGGCAGCCTGGAGCCGGGCAAGAAGGCCGATTTCGTCGCCCACGACCGCGATCGGCCGGAATGGACGCCACTGCTTAATGTCGTCAATCAGCTCGTCTGGTCGGCCGACGGACGCGGCGTGCACAGCGTGTGGGTCGATGGCCGCCGCGTGGTCGACAGCTATCGCTGCACCACAATAGACGAGGACGCCATCTACGCCGAGGTCGAAGCCGCCGCGCCCATCCTGCTGGCACGGGCGGGCAAGACCGTACCGTGCCGCTGGCCGGTCCTGTAGACACCGCCGCGCAAGGCAGCGCAGGGTAACGGCTGACCGGGGCTTACCCCGCCGCCAGCATCACGCCCAGCGCGGCCCCGGCCACCCCCAGCCCGCGAACCCAGCCGGACGGCATGCGCCGTGCGATCTGTACGCCAAGGATGTGCAGAACAGCGGTTGACGCGATGAAACCCGCGGCGAAGTTCGCCAAGCCCTGACCCGGCGCTTCCAGCCCGTGCGCCATGCCATGCGCCATGCCGAATGCGCCGGTCACCGCGCACGCGGTCGCCAGCGACGCGCGCAGGCGCAGCGCCACGATGCAACCGAGCACCAGCACCGACAGCACTATTCCCCATTCCGCGCTGCCGGTGAACCCGCCCAGCCCGGCTCCCGACAGCGCAAGGCCAAAGCCCGCGACCATTGCACCGACGAACGCAGCCGGTGGCGCCCAGCGGCTTTTGCCGGGCAGCGTGCCGCTCCACATCCCGACCAGCACCATCGCCGCCAGATGGTCCGTCCCGGTCAACGGATGCAGTACGCCCGATAGCAGCGGATAGGCTGCCAGAGCATGGCCGGGGTGTGCTTGTGCCACAGCCGGCACCAGAATCGCCGCCGCCGCGATCGGCGCTGCGAGCATGCTTTGCATTTTCATCGGCCCAGCCCTCCTTTGGTGATGATGAAGCTTTCGATCTCGGCGACACCGTGGCCGGCGCGCACGTTGGCAAAGACGAACGGACGCGCGCCCCGCATCTTGCGAGCATCACGGTCCATCACCTCCAGACTGGCGCCGACATGCGGCGCAAGATCGATCTTGTTGATCACGAGCAGTTCGGAGCGCGTAATCCCCGGCCCGCCCTTTCGCGGGATCTTGTCCCCTGCCGACACGTCGATCACGTAGATCGTCAGATCCGCCAGTTCCGGGCTGAACGTGGCGGCAAGGTTGTCACCGCCGCTTTCGATCAGCACCAGTTCAAGACCGGGGAAGCGCCGTTCGAGGGTGTCGACCGCGGCAAGGTTCATCGAGGCGTCCTCCCGGATCGCGGTGTGCGGGCAACCGCCGGTCTCCACGCCCAAGATGCGGTCCGCATCCAGTGAGCCGGCACGCGTCAGAAACTCGGCGTCCTCACGCGTATAGATGTCGTTGGTGATGGCCGCGATCTGGAAGCGCTCGCGCAGCGATTTGCACAATGCGTCCATAAGCGCCGTCTTGCCTGAGCCGACCGGCCCGCCGATGCCGACGCGCAACGCGCCGGTGGTCTGCGGTGGGACGATCTGTTCCATCTGCGTCATGTCCTGAAAAGCCTTGTGTAGGTGGTTTCATGTGCCATGCAGCCGATCTCGGCCACCAGCGTGCAGCCGCGCAGCGCCAGAAAGGGATCACCACCCGCGTGCGCGATCAGGTCGGCGGCCAGTGTTCGCAAGGGCACGCGCAAGGCGTGGAGCGCGCGTTGGGCATCGGTCTGGCCCAGCGGCACCAGGCGCTGGGCGGCCGAGACCAGATTGGCCACGCAGCCGTGGAGGTATGCAACCAGCCCGTGCATCTCCGGCACCGCATGAAAGCCGAACAGGCAGCCGGCCGCAACCGGATACGCCAGCGCGCCCTCCGGCACCGCCGCGATCATCCCGGCAAAGCCGCTGGGCGCCGCAGCGTGGAGCGCGATGCGCCGAAATGCCGCGCCCTGTGCGGTGGTTTCCAGGTGGCGCTCGAAGCCGCTCTGCGCCGCGGCGGCAAGCTCGGCCACCTGCACCAGCATATCTGCGTCGCCTGCTGTGGCCGCACGCAAGGCGTGAAGGAAGAACACCGCTTCGTTGTGCAGCGGGCCGTGTTCGAGCAGGTCGCCGATCCAGTCGACCGTCGATGCGAGGTCGCGCACATGGCCCGCCTCCACAGCCCATTCCAGCCCGCCGGAATGCGCGAAAGCGCCGATCGGCCAGGCCGGGGACATCCAGCTCAACAGATCGAAGAGGGTTCCGTCATCCATGGGCATGGTTATGGTGGGCGTGATGGTGATGATCGTGCGCGCCGTCATGCCCGGCATCCCCGTGCGCGTGGCTATGGGCGTTGCTATGGGAATCCCCGTGGCCGCCACCCGCGTAAGCGCCGCCTTCAGGATCGAACGGCGCAAGAACGGCCCGGCACGTGCCGCCCAGCCCTTCGACCATGTGCGCGATCACATGGTCGGCGCGGATCAGCAGGGTTTCGCCGGCCAGTTGCGTGGGAAGGTGGCGGTTGCCCAGATGCCATGCGATACGCACGAGCGCGGCGATATCGGGCGCGCCGATCGCGATCAGATGCTCGGGCGTCGCCTGGACCGCTACGACCGCGCCGTCCTCCAGTTGCAGGCCATCTCCGTCGCGCAAGTGAACCACGTTGGGCTGGTCCAGCAGGATCGTGCGGCCATTGCGGGTGGCATGCACGATCCGGCGGCGGCGGCGGTGATCGTGGTCAAGTTCTACCACGTCATCGGCCGCTGCCCCGCCGCCCGGAATGATCGTGATGATGCGCTGCATGGTGTGATAAACCCTTGCTCAGTAAAGAAAATAGCGTTGCGCCAGAGGCAGTTCGTCGGCCGGTTCGCAGATCAGCAACTGGCCATCTGCGCGCACTTCGTATGTCTCGGGGTTCACTTCGATCACCGGTAGCGCGTCGTTGTGCTTCATGTCGCGCTTGCCGATCGCGCGGGTCGCGCGCACGGCGCTAAGGGTGCGATGCAAGCTCAGGCGGTGCGCGGGATCGGTTTCGAGCGCCGCCGCGCTGACGAACGTGATGCAGCTTGCCGCCATCGCGCGTCCGTAGCTACCGAACATCGGCCGGGCATGGACGGGCTGCGGCGTGGGTATCGAGGCATTGGCGTCGCCCATCATGGCATGGACGATCATGCCGCCCTTGATCACCAGTTCGGGCTTGGCGCCGAAGAAGGCGGGGTGCCACAGCACCAGATCGGCCAGTTTACCAACTTCGACCGAGCCGACCTCGTGCGCCAGTCCTTGGGCGAGCGCGGGGTTTATCGTGTACTTGGCGACGTAGCGCTTCACGCGCGTATTGTCGGCCGCGTCGTCATCGCCATCGAGGGGGCCGCGCTGCCGCTTCATCTTGTGCGCCGTCTGCCACGTGCGGGTGATCACCTCGCCGACCCGCCCCATCGCCTGACTGTCCGACGACAGGATCGAGAGCGCGCCAAGATCGTGCAGAATGTCTTCGGCTGCGATCGTTTCCTTGCGGATGCGGCTTTCGGCGAAGGCGAGATCTTCCGCGATCGAAGGGTCGAGGTGGTGGCATACCATCAGCATGTCGAGATGCTCGTCGATGGTGTTGACTGTAAACGGCATCGTCGGGTTGGTGGACGAGGGGATGACGTGCGCCAGACCGGCCAGGCGGATGATGTCGGGCGCATGACCACCGCCCGCGCCTTCGGTGTGGAACGCGTGGATGGTGCGGCCCTGGAAGGCGGCTATCGTGTCCTCGACGAAGCCGCTTTCGTTCAGCGTATCGGTGTGGATCATCACCTGGATGTCCATGGCGTCAGCAACGGAAAGGCAGCAGTCGATCGCGGCCGGCGTGGTACCCCAGTCCTCATGGAGCTTGAGCGCGCAGGCCCCGGCGCGAATTTGCTCCACCAGCGCTTGCGGCTGGCTGGCGTTACCCTTGCCGGCAAAGCCCAGGTTCACCGGCAGGCCTTCAGCCGCCATCAACATGCGCTCGATATGCCACGGTCCGGGCGTACACGTCGTCGCGTTGGTGCCGGTCGCAGGGCCGGTGCCGCCGCCGATCATGGTCGTCACACCGCTGGCGATCGCCTCTTCCACCTGCTGCGGGCAGATGAAGTGGATGTGCGCGTCCACGCCGCCTGCGGTGAGAATGCGCCCTTCACCCGCGATGATCTCCGTCCCCGGCCCGATCACGATGTCGACGCCGGGCTGCACATCGGGATTGCCAGCCTTGCCGATCGCAGCGATCCGCCCGTCGCGCAAGGCGATGTCGGCCTTGTAGATACCGCTCCAGTCAAGCACCACGGCGTTGGTGATGACGGTATCGGCAGCGCCCGCCGCGCGGGTTGCCTGGCTTTGGCCCATCCCGTCGCGGATCACCTTGCCGCCGCCGAATTTCACCTCCTCGCCATAGGACGTGCAGTCATGCTCGATGCGGATGATCAGGTCGGTGTCGGCCAGGCGCAGGCGGTCGCCGGTGGTGGGGCCGTACATGTCGGCATACGCGGCCCGGCTCATCCGATAGGCCATCAGTCGAGGTCTCCCATGACATCCTGCCGGAAGCCGAACACCCGGCGCGTACCGGACAGCGGCACGAGGTCTACCATGCGGCTCTGCCCCGGCTCGAAACGCACCGCCGTGCCGGCAGGAACATCGAGCCGCTGCCCGCGCGCCGCATCGCGATCGAACGCCAGCGCCGGGTTGGTTTCCGCGAAATGGTAGTGGCTGCCCACTTGGATTGGCCGATCGCCGGTGTTGGCAATGGCAAGCCGCGTGACCGGACGGCCCGCGTTCAATACGATCTCACCGTCTGCGGCAAGCAGTTCGCCCGGGATCATCGGCGCCATCGGATCAGCGGATCGGGTCATGGACGGTAACCAGCTTCGTGCCATCGGGAAAGGTCACCTCGACCTGCACGTCCGGGATCATTTCGGCGATGCCGGGCATCACCTGCTCGCGGGTGATGACGTGCGCGCCCGCTTCCATCAGGTCGGAAACCCGGCGTCCATCGCGCGCGCCTTCGATCACGAAGTCGCTGATGAGCGCGATCGCCTCGGGATAGTTGAGCCGCACGCCGCGTTCCAGCCGCCGGCGGGCCACCATTGCCGCCACGGAAATCAGCAGCTTGTCCTTTTCCCTGGGCGTCAATTGCACGTTAGCAACGCCACACGCGAGGCAGTCGGGCATCGCCGCGCAGAACGTCGAGCGCGCCCGAAAGGCACAGCCGCAGCGCCGCCGGATCGGCACAGAGCAACCGGGCCGAGACGATCCCGTTCCACGCGCTCGCCCCGGCAAGTACGTTCGGATGATGTTCCAGTTCGGCGCGCAAGGCGTCCAACCGCCCCGCCCCATCGCCTCCCAGCGCAAGGATCACCGCTGACGCCGTCGCCCCGTTCCCCAGTGCGGCGCGGGCCATCTGCGCGGCGGGCGCTTCGCCAAGGTCGAGGACGTCGGCATAGATCAACGTGCCATCGCGCCACGCACGCACGCGGTCACGCAGCATGCCCGAGGCGAAACGCTCACCGCGCGCAAGGCGACCGAACACGAGGCATTCGCACCACAGCAGCGTGGCATCGCCCTGCACCACGATCGCGGCCTCACGCTCCAGCCTGGCCCCATCGAACAGGATGGTTTCCTGGGGCAGCCATTCCCCGTGGGCACCCGCCGCCACCGTCAAGCGGGTGGACACCGTGCTGGCGGGGCCCCGGCTGCCATAGACCTTTTCCGCCGCCTGGGTCGTCAGCACAGCGGCCGTGCCGGTATCCCACATGACATCTTGCGTCACCGCGTCACCGCCGCACAGGCCGCCCGACGTGTTGATCATGACCGCTTCGGTGGTCCGCCCACGCGGCACGCGCACGCGCAGGCATCCGCCCTCCTGCCGCCGGCGCAGTACGGTGGCACCGCCCCGGCGTTCGAAACGCAGCGACAGGCTACCCTGGCTGCGAAGGTAGGCCGGGACCGTGGCCACAGCAGGCTTCAAACCGGCGTCTCACCCTTGATCTGGATGCGGTATCCCGAACGGACTTGCGGGAAGTAATCCCAAATCGCCATGTGCTGGCCGCACCGGTTATCCCAGATCGCGATCGCATGTGGGCTCCACGTGAACCGGCACTGGAACATCGGGCTTTGCACATGTTCGAACAGGAAACCCAGCAGGGCCTCGCTCTCGCGCTCGGAAACCCCGTCGATCCGGGTGGTGAAACCGCGATTGACGTACAACGCCTTGCGCCCGGTAACCGGATGGGTGCGCGCGATCGGATGCGACGTGCACGGCAGCGTCATCCCCTCGGGCACGAGGCCCCCGAACGCCTTCACCCCGTCATGAGTCGCGGTCAGCCCTTGCAGCTGCGCGCGCATCCGGTCGGACAGCGCGTCCCAGGCGGCGTACATGCTGGAGAATACGGTATCACCGCCAAGCGGGGGAATGGTGTGCAGGTAAAGGATCGAACCCATCGGCGGCTGCGGATCGCAGCTCATGTCCGAATGCCAGTCCTCGCCCGCGACATACTTGGACGTGTGGTCGGCGTGCATCTTGGTGATCTCGTCAAAGCCGGGGACGCGCCAGGGCTTGGTGCTGGGCGCGACATGCGCTTCTCCGAATACCGCGGCAAGACGGCGATGCGCGGCGAAATCCAGCGGCTGATCACGCAGGAAAATCACCATGTGATCGGCCAGAGCCTGACGCAGCTCCGCCGCCACATCCTCGCCATAGGGCTGGGTCAGGTCAACGCCGCTGACATAAGCGCCGATCGTGGGATTGAGACGCTCCACCTTGAGCAGCGCGTAGCGCCCGTCCGCGTGCGGCCTGTCCTGAACCACTGTCTCCATTGCTGACTCCTAATCCCTTGCTGATCGAAGGATTGCACCAATTCAAAACTGGTGCAATTTATAATGCATATATCATGGCGAACTACACGGCTGTTCAAACGTTCGACCATCCGCGCGCGTCAAACCCTGCGCGCATACTACACCGTCGATGTTTTCGTGCTTGAGCCAGAGCGCCATTTCCTTCGGCATGGTGCGCGCAGCCCCGGTCGATGACCCACCTGCTCAGACAGTCGCCGCCACCAGCGCGTCCACCGCCGCGCGGTCCGGCATCGACGGCGCCGCGCCGCGCGCGCGCACCGAGAGGGACGCGGCGGCATTGGCAAGGCGAAGCGCGTCTTGCGGCCCGATGCCCTGATCGACGCAGGCCGCGATGACGCCGCAGAAACAGTCTCCGGCGCCGCTCGTGTCCATCACAACGGGTGCCGGGATCGCAGGCGAGAAGATCGCATCGTTTGCCCACACCGCTACCGAACCGATCGCGCCCAGCGTCACCACCACGGCCTGATTGGGCCGGCCCAGCAGCCGCCGCGCGACCAGCACGTCATCCAGCGTTTCCGGTTCCCGGTCCAACTGGAGATAGTCGGCAAATTCGGTCTGGTTGAAGATCAGCATATCGGCCAGTCCGAACAGCGCCGCACCCGCCGGAATCGCCGGCGCGGCGTTCAGGATCTTGCGCAAGGATGCGGCCGGCGCGCTGGCCAACAACCGGGCAATCTCGTCCACGTCGTTTTCCAGCTGCACCAGCAGCACGCGCGTTTGTGCAGACAATGCGGGCAGCGCGTCCATCGCGCGCGCGGCCATATTGGCGGCAGGCTCTACCGCGATCATGTTGTCGCCGCCCGGTTCGATCAGGATCGTCGCGCGCCCGCTGGGCTGCCCGGCCAGCACCTGGACATGCGCGGTATCGATGCCCTCGGCCACCAGCGCGCTGCGTAACTGGACACCTGCGTTATCGTCACCCACCGCGCCGGCCATGTGCGTGACCGAGCCGAAGCGCGCAGCGGCGATGGCCTGGTTCAGGCCCTTGCCGCCCACGGCCTCCTCGCTCTCCTGAACCAGCAGCGTCTGCCCCCAGCCGGCCTTTGCAGGCAGCCGCAGCGCGATGTCCAAATTGAGCGACCCGAACACTGTGACAGACATACACCACCCAACCTGGCCGGAATCGGCCCGCTACCGTGCTAGACGCGCCGCGCCGCCAAGTCTTGGCCTGGCGCGCACACGTTCAGTACGGGCGATCACCTTTCACCCACATGCGATGCATCTCGCGGATATACCGTGTGTCGTCAAACAAGGTGCCCGTGTGCAAAGTACAGCGGTTGTCCCACACCAGCACGTCGCCGACCTGCCACTTGTGGCGGTAGACAAAACGCTCCTGCGTCACGAATGCGATCAACGCGTCGATCACCGGCTCGCTCTCGGCGGTAGACCAGCCGACGAACCCGGGCGTCAGGCTTGACACCCACAGCGCCTTGCGCCCGTCGGCCGGATGGGTGCGGACCAGCGGATGCACCACGTCCGGATTGGCGCGCAAGACTTCAGGCGGAATCGCCTTTCGCCCTTCGCTGCGCATGTTGGCAAGGTATTCGAACGAATGGATCTGCTTGAGCCGCGCCAACTCCGCCTGCCGCTGTGCGGGCAACGCCGCAAAGGCCGCGCATTGATCTGCCAGCAACGTATCGCTGCCCTCGGGCGGGACCGCGATCGCATAGAGCATGGTGCACATCGCCGGCTCGGCGGTGTAATTGAGGTCGGTATGCCAGCCGATGCCGTCGTTGTGCGCGCCGACCGGCCTGCCGTCCTCTACCCGGTTGGACAGGATGTAGATCTCCGGATGATCGGGCAGCGTGAAATCCTGCAGCGTGTGTCCCTCCAGCGGCCCGAACGCCTTGCCAAAGCGCACGAACTGCTCGGGCGTGAGTGACTGCCAGCGCAGCACGAGGGCGCCGGTGCGATGGAACTCGGCGACGATATCGGCCAGTTGCGCATCACCGGCAGCCGCAAGATCGACCCCGCCGATCTGCGTGCCGAAGCCGGGCTTAAGCTCTGCGCGATCAAGCGATGCCGTGCTCATACAACTGCCTCCGGCCCATCCTTGCCCAGCAGCGACCAGTCGTACTTGAGGTTCAGGTGCGACCCGTCACAAAAAGGCTTGGTCCTGGAATAGCCGCAACCGCAGATCGCCTGCAGCCCGGTTTCGGGGACAGTGAAGGCCATCGCCGGGGCAGTTCCGCACATGTGCGCGGGGTCACACGGCTGCGCCTCGGCCTTTCCGCATTTGCACCAGTGGTACGTCTCGCCGGCTTGGAGAGTTGCGAAGTACGGCTGCTTGCGCGTGCCGTCGGGCCAGCGTTTCTTCACCCACCCTTCGGCGATCGGGCTTGCCATGTTGAGCTTGAGTTCGACTGTGCTGAACAGCCACCTGCCACCGACCTTGCGGAACCGCGCATCGTACGTGCCGGCGATCCAGTACGCCTCCGCTTCGTTGGTATGCTCGTTCGGCAGGTTTGCCGCTTCCCACAAGTACCAGAACCCGATCGCCTCCTCGCCGGACGGATCCAGGGTGATCTGCACCGAGATCATGTTGTGCAGCGACCACCAGATCTTTTCGCCCGCTACCGCCTTGAGGCCCAGCGCACAGCCATCGCCGCCCACGAAAGTGCCGAACCCCTTGCACGTCCACGTGGCATCGTCGGTAAACAGCGGGCGCAGCAGCACCGGATCGTTGCCCACGTCGCACGAGCGCGCGTAGGTGGTAACCAGATCGGCGATGGCGTCCTTCGCGGTCAGCTTTTCGACTTGCGCGCGCAAGGTCGCGAGTTCTGCTGCGATATCCGGGATGCCGAAATCGGTGGTAACGGTCATCACTCGGCCGCCTCCGCATAGACGCCAAGCGTGGCGGCATAGCTCTTGTACCGCTTGATCAGCCAAGTGTTGATCTGCGCCAGCGTCTTTTCATTGGGCGACCAGCGGGTGCGCGGTGCCACGCGGGACGACAAGCCCTTGTGGGTGCGGATATTGGCTTCGGTATCCTGTTCGTTGAACACGGCCACCCCGTCGATCGTGCCTTTGAGCAGCAAGTCCGCCGTGGGCAGGGACAAGTTGTCCCAGCTGGTCAGCACGCCCACGCGCAGGGTGATGTCGCCAGCAGCCTGCGGCAGGATCACGTAATAGAACACCACGTCTGCCTGGGCGCCCAGAAACAGGTTGGGCATCACGCCGGCAAACACCACGCGCGAACGCTCTTCGTCGGTCAGGTCGGGCAGCGCAGGAAACAGCGCCTTGCCCGCAATGTTGAAGCCACCGTCGATGTGCGTGAATTCGACCTCGCGATAGATCGCGCCATCGTCGGCGTCATCCCAATCGTTGAAGCGCACGTTGCTGGAAGGCGCAAAATCGTGGATGCCGGCATGCAGGTAGTGTGTGTGGTACGGCTCCAGCGCGTTCTCCTGCATGAACTTCCAGTTCCACTTGTTAGAAGCCCACTCGACCGGTTTGATCGAGGCGAGTTCGGCCATGCGGTGGTTTTCCAGCAAGCCCGTCAACGTCTTGAGCCTGGGCGCGAGCGGCGCGGCCTCGCCATCGAAGTTGACGAAGATGAAGCCGTTCCAGATCTCCGAGCGGAACACCGGCAGGCAGGCGGTGCGCCTGAGTTCCGCGAACGGCAGCGTGCCTTCCATTTCGGGCGCGGCGGTGAGATTGCCCTCCAGGTCATAGGACCAGCCGTGGAAGGGGCAGGTAAAACCGCGGGCGTTGCCGCTGGCTTCGCCCAGCAAGTGGCCGCGATGACGGCAAACGGCAGAGAGCACGCGTACCGTGTCGTCCTTGCCGCGCACCACCAGCAGCGGCTCGCCAACGATCTCAATCGTGAAGTAGTCCCCCACGTCCGGGATCGCGCCGACGTGGCCGGTCGCCACCCACTCGCGATCGTACACGGCGCGCTTCTCGAATTCGAACCACGCGGGCGAGGTGTAGCACGCGGGTGGGAGGCTCATGGCCTGCGACACGTCGCCAACGCTGGCGCCAAGCTGGTCGAGAAGGTTCAGCACCTCCGGTTCCAGGGTCGCTTGCGGCAAGCCGGCCTGCACGAACGCACTCATCGTGTCACCTTTCGAAAATTCGCATTACAAGCATCAATATTTTGCCGTGCATCTTGCATTGCACTATACATGTGTAATGACTGGTCGCAACCGCCCTTTTCGGAGAGCCCACGTGATATTTTTGTGCAAGGCGGTTGACGTACCGGTGGGTCGGGCCAAGCGCATCGCGCGCGGCCGCAAGCCGGCGGTGGCCGTGTTCGAAGTCGGCGGGGTGTTCCACGCTACTGCGGACCAGTGCACGCACGGCACTGCGCTGCTTTCGCGCGGGAAGATAATCGACGGCGTGCTTATCTGCCCGCTGCATGCCGGCAGCTTCGATCTGGTCACCGGCGCACCGGTGGACCCGCCGTGTGATGAGCCGCTGGCCGTCTATCGGGTGGAACTGCGCGATGACGGAATCTACGCCGACGTGCCGGACTGAGCGGCGCGATCAAACCGTGGCAGCAGCAGGAACACCACCAGCGCCAGCACCATCAGTGCGCCGACCAGATAAAGGCCAGGCGCATAGCTGCCGTTGCGGTCGTACGCGGCATTGAGAAGCAGGGGAGACAGACCGTTGCTGATCAGCGCGCCGGCATAGGCAACACCGGAAATCGCGCCCATCTCACGCAGGCCAAAGTAGCGGGCGAGCAGATACGGCAGCACACTGAATTCAACGCCAAGACCCATGCCGGTAAGGATACTGCCCAGCACCGCCATCCCCGGGCCCTTGGCATGGGCCAGCAGGATCAGCCCCGCTGCGGCCAGCGCGAAGAACGCCGCCGTGCGGCGCGGGCGCGCTGCATCGTCAAGCATGTGGCCGGCAAGCGGCTCGATCACTACGCAGACCAGCGCAAACAGGGTGACCGCCAGGGTCGCGCTGCCCACCGCAACGCCTTGCGAGGTCAACACCGTAACCGTGCTGGCAAAGACGCCCGTAAGGGCGCCGCCGCCAACCGGCACTGCCGCGAAGATCGCCCAGAACAGCGGGCTGCGCATCGCCTGCGCGAACGTGGCGCCGGCTTGAGCCCCCTCCTCCTGGGCCACGGCCTGCCGGGGTTCGCGCAAAGTTACGAACAGGATCGGGAAAGCCGCCAGCAGTATGAATACGCCCAGCGCACCGAATGCCACCCGCCAGCCGACGGTGGCCGCCAGGAACGCCGCGAGCCCAGGCATGACCATACCGGCCAAGCCGTTGCCGACCCCGCCCACGAGGCCGAGCCAGAAGCCGCGCCTGGCAAGAAACCATTGGGACAGAAGTTTTGCCAACACCATCGTGCTCGCCAGCACGCCCACTGCGCCTGCCAGGAAAAACAGTGCGTAGAATGCGATGAGCGACACCGGGGCAAGGCCGATCAGCACCAGCGTCAGGCCTAGCGCGGCAAAGCCGGACAGCAGGGTTGCGCGGGTTCCAAACCGGTCGGCGATACGGCCCGCTATCGGGTAGCCCAGGGCCTGCGCCAGTGAGAGCGCGGTGAATGCGCCCGCCACTTCGGTGCGGGTCCAGCCCAGGTCCTGCGCGATCGGCACCAGCAGCACGCCCAGCGGGATCGAGATGCTGCCGGTCACGCCGATGAAATTGCCCAGGGTCGCGCCGAACACCAACCCGCCGCGCCCGGAACCGGACCTTGCGCGCAATGGACCGGACGCAGGGATGTTGGCGATCGCTTCGGTCATGGGACATCCTCGGATTGCAGCGTGGCCTGCCTCGGCGCGGCGGCGAAGGCCGCAGTCGGGGCGATGGTGACGGCGTGACGGCACGGCGCGCGCAGCACCGCGGCATGGTCCAGCGGCGAGCCGCCGGGCGCCACGAAATCAAGTTGGCTGTCGACGATCAGCCGTACGCCTTTTCTGCCGGACAGCATGGACGCGAGCGATGGAAGCACGTTGGGCGGCATGGCGAGGTGACTTCCGAAGCAGCGACCGGAGATCAAGCTACACAAAATTTACACGGTATCAACAATGTAATATGCCATGCATTATGTATCGCTAACCGATATGATATGCATTGCACAACGATGGCCAAACCTGCGCCCATGGCCGTGCCCGCTCGAAAGCGGCAGCGGCGGTGAGCACCAAGCCATCGGCAAGGTGGCGCCCCACGATCTGCAGCCCCACCGGCAGCCCGCTTCCGGTAAAGCCCGCCGGCACGCTCGCCGCCGGCTGTCCGGTCCAGTTGAACGGGTACGTGAACGGCGAAGCGTTGGCCTGTTGCGCAGGGATCGCGCCGATCGCATCGGGATTGAAGTCCTCCACGCTGAACGGCGGGGAGGATACGGTGGGCGTCAGCAACAGATCATAGCCCTGCATGAAGCGGCGCAGTTCGTTGCACACGCGCTGCCGGGCCATGGCCGCGTCGGTAAAGTCCTGCCCGGTCCAATCGCGCTCCAGCATCATCAACAGTCCGGGCAGGTGGATCAGGCCCTGCCCGGCCAGATCGCGCAAACCGCGCAGATCGGAATCGCGCATGATGATCGCCAGGAACACGTCGAACATGTCCTCAAGCACCGGCGTGTCGTCAACCACTTCGCAGCCCAGATCCGTTGCGAAGACCTGCGCGGCGGCCTGCGTGATCGCACGCACTTCGGGATCGACGGCGGAAAACCCGAAATCAGGCGTGAAGGCGATTCGCAGCGGCGGCAACGGTGCGCGCGGGGCGGCCAGCCAGTCCACATCGCCGGCGGGAAGCGAATGCCAGTCCCGCGCGTCCGGCCCGGCGATTACCGACATCAGCAACGACGCATCTTCGACCGTGCGGGTCAGCGGGCCCAGGTGCTCCACGCTTTCCCAACTGCTTACGCCGGGATAGCGCGGATCGCGGCAGCCCGGATACGCCGGCACGCGGCCGTAGGACGGCTTCAGCCCGAACAGGCCGCAGTAGCTGGCGGGCCCCCGGATCGAGCCGCCGCCATCGCTGCCGATACTCAGCGAACCCATCCCCGCCGCCACCGCCGCCGCGCTGCCCGCGCTCGATCCGCCCGATGTCATGGCCGTGTTCCAGGGGTTGGCCGTAGACGCAAAGACCGCATTCTTGCCTGCACCCGCATAGCCGAATTCCGGCGTATTGGTCTTGCCGATGACGATGGCGCCCGCCGCGCGCACGCGCTCCACGCAGACGTCGTCTTCCTCGGGGATGAAGCCCACGTAGGCGCGCGAGCCGCTGACCGTGGGCATATCGGCCGTGCAGATCAGGTCCTTTACCGATATCGGCACCCCGTGCAGCGGACCCAGCGCATCACCGCGCAGAACCGCCGCCTCGGCCGCACGAGCGTGATCGAGGGCCGGAGCGATGTCGAGATGACAGAACGCATGGACGAGCGGTTCGAGCGCCGCGATCCGGGCGAACACCGCGTCGACCACCTCGACCGGCGAAACCTGCCCGGAACGGATGAGCTGCGCCTGTTGCGTGGCCGTAAGCGCCGCAAGGTCGCCAACTCCAACGGTCGAGCCGGTGTTTGCCAGTCTGCTCATACCCAACTCCATAAAGACGCCGCGCGGCGCCAATGGAGCAAGGGTAAGGCTATCTGGCACGTCAGATCAATCAAAAAGCATGGAAATGTGCGCGGCATATTCGCGGTTTCGTTACCGGCATCTGCCAATACCGTCCCCAACGCAACGTGGAAGGAGACGGCAGATAGCGGTTTGCGCTTCGCCGTGCCTGCAGCCGGGTCCGAAAGCCTGAAAGCAAGGGTATCCGGCGTAGTCCCCGCACACGGATCACTTGTCGATCGCGGTTGTACTTGTCGTGGAGCGCACACTCTTTGGTACGGATCAACCCCTGCATTGCGGTACATCAAAAGTTATGGAACGATGCTGCCGGAACAAGATGAGGTGTCGGTCCGGCACGGGTCCAGTCATATTTTTTGAATATAGTGCCGTACAATTTGCATTGCATATTTTTCATGGCATCGTAATCTTGTCCGCAAGGCCTTTGCTTACGTTCGCGGCGCGGGGGCGCCGCCCGGGGTTTTTGAATCAACCAGAAAAAGACTGACCAGGGAGCGGATCTCAACCACAAAACAGGGAGATCCACATGCAATCAACAAACGTGATCGAACAGGTAGTCCGGCTCGCTATCTCAACCTCGCTCTTCGCGATCGCAGCGACCTCCACCCAGGCGATCGCGGCGGATGCCAGCGCCCCGGCCGATACCGACGCGCCGCAGTTGAGCGACATCATCGTTACCGGTGAAAAGCGCGAGACGCGTCTTCAGGACGTGCCGATCGCCATCACCGCCATCGACAGCAGCGTGCTGCGCCAGCGCAACACCAACAGCCTTGACGACCTTGACGGCTATGTCCCCGGCCTCAACATCGCCCGCAATCAGGGCGCCGAGCGCGTGATCACCATCCGCGGTATCGGCTATGAAACCAGTTCGAACCCTAACTCCCAGCCCGGCGTCGCCTTCCACATTGACGGCGTTTACATCGCCCACACCATGGCGCTCGGCCAGGACCTCATCGACGTCGACCGTATCGAAGTGCTGCGCGGGCCGCAGGGCACCGTCTTCGGCGAAACGTCTACCGGCGGCGCGATCAACGTCATCACCAACAAACCCAAGCTGGGCGACACCAGCGGCAATGCCTCGGCCTCGTACGGCAATTACAACTACGTGAAGGTCGATGGCGCGGTGAACGTGCCGCTTGGGCCGACCCTGGCGGCGCGGTTCGCCGGGCAGTACCTGCGTCACGACGGCTATGGCTATTCCGTTGGCGTGCCGAACGTCAGCAAGTACGCGCTGGATGACGCAAACAACCTGGCCGGGCGCGCCTCCCTGCTGTGGCAACCCAGTTCGACCTTCAGCGCCTTGCTCGAAGCCTCCGCATTCCACGCAGACCATGCCGGCGCGGTGCAGAAGCTGATCACGGACACGACCCCGGGCGCTCGCAACGTCGATCAGGACCTGCCTGCAACGTACAAGCTCGACACCCGTATGGTATCGCTGACGCTGTCGCAGGAGCTGAACGACACGATGGTACTGAAATCGGTCAGCGCATACCAGTACATGAACAAGAACCAGACGTCGGAGTCCGACCGCACGGCGAACCCCGCGATCTTCGATCACCTGGTGCGCTGGCACGATCGCAGCAAGACATTCAGCCAGGAAGTCACCCTCAGTTCGCAAAACACCTCCACCGTGGAATGGACCCTGGGCGGTTTCTTCCTGCGCCAGCGCGCACTGCAGGATATCCTGGAGCTATCGGCTCCGGGCATCGCAGCGGTGGTGTTGCCCGATGGCACGGGGGTGAAGTTCCAGACTGACAGCCCCTACCAGCACACCTCGCTCGCCGGGTACGGCCAGGCGATCTTCCACGCCTCCGATGCGCTCGCGATCACGGCGGGTCTGCGCTATAGCTGGGACAAGGTTTCCGCGCAGCCTTACCAGTTCTATTACCTGGTTCCGCCGCGCTCTGCCAAAAGCGATGCCCTGACCGGCAAGATCAGCGCCGACTACAAGCTGACGCCCGACAACTCCATCTATGTCACCGCATCCACCGGCTACAAGCCGACGGGCGTGAGCTTCGTTTCAGACAAACCGTTCGAAGCCGGCAGCTTCTCCTCCGGTCCGCAATACGTGCCGCAAAGCTTCAAGAAGGAGACGGTGAAAGCCCTGGAGATCGGCTCGAAGAACGAATTCTTCGACAGGCGCGTTCGCCTGAACGTGGCCGGATACTATTACTGGTACAAGAACTTCCAGTTCACCGCCGACGACCCGGTGCCTTTCGCCGGCGGCACCGACAACATTCCCAAGGCGGAAGTCTGGGGCGCCGAGGCGGAAGCCACGTTCATCGCCTCGCCGGCACTGCGCTTTGACGGCACGTTCTCATGGGGCAAGGGCAAGTTCACGTCGGACTTCCTGACCATCGATGCGCAGACAGCAGCGCAAGTGCGCGCGCAAACCTTCGCCGCGCTGGGCTACCCCGCCGGCTACTACTACGACGCGCGGATCGAGGCAGCCGTGGACGCCGCGCGCGAGAACCTGAACGGCAAACGTCTGCCAAAGATGCCGACCACGCAGGGCACTTTTGCGGCGACATATACCGCCGCGCTGCCCTCTGCCGAACTCGCGATGCGCGGTGAGGTGGCCTATCGCGGCAGCTACAACTACCGCGTGTTCGCCAACAGCTTCCTCGACAAGGTGCCGTCCTACACCATCTTCAACGCCTCGATCACGTATACACCTGAAGGTCAACCCTGGCGCCTGGCGCTTCGGGCGCAGAACATCAGCAACAAAGCGGGCATCGCCTCGCGCTTCTCGGACCCATATGGCTCTGGCACCACCAGCGTGGAATACATTCCGCCCCGCCAGGTGATGGGCAGCGTGTCGGTCAACTTCTGAGGGATAGCGGACGGGTCTTGCCAGCAAGGCTCGTCCGGCACCCCGCGGGCGGCGGCCCTAAGGCGGCGTAGACACATTCCGCAACGCCGCGATTTGCCTGTAAAGGGGCTGGACCAAAAGCCGCCACTTCCGCGTCGGCTTGGCTCGAAATATCGACATATTCCATCACCTCACCTCCTTGAACTGACGGCTTTTGCCTCCAGTCGTGGCGATGCGGAATGTGTCCACGCCGCCTAATGACGGATCAGCCGCGCTCTACCGTCAAAGGCACGCGTGCCGTTGCCTTGGATTTCGCGGCGGACGCCCCGCGCACCTTGGCAGCGCGCTTGGATGCTGGCTTGGCGGAGGATGCACGCTCCCCAAGTTCGCCCTGACGATCCCCCTGCAGCACCCGCATCACCGAGATCGAGCGCGCAGCCTGCTCGTAAAGGCCGCAGATCCGCCACATGCTCTTGATCGCGGCGGAGAGTTCCTCATTGCCCTGGAACGTCGTCCCCAACGTGTTGAGCAGGACATCCTTGCGCACTTTCGCGTAACGGTCGGTCAGTTCCATCCCCCGGTCGGTCACGCGGTAAGTCGTCTGCCGCAAGGGACCATCGCCCTTCTCGATCAGGCCCGCTTTCTCCAGCTTGCGCAGGGCGTACAGGATGTTGGAGGAATCGTCCCGGTTCAGGTAGCGCCCGATGTCCGCCGCGCTCTTGGGCTCCTCGTTCATGCGAATGAGCTGCAGAACGGAAACGTCGGGTTGCGCCAGATATTCACCACTCACGAATTCGTGGACGGACGACGACCAGCGCGCAAACGCCTCGGAAATGTGGTGCAGCGCAAATTCAAACTCGTGAAATTCACGCTCGGCCTCGCCGGGAGAAAGGTGCGATTTGAGCAGGAGATTCTTGGTTTGCTCGTCCTGATCCGCATTCCCGGCCATCGTCGATCCATCTTTTCATGTAAAGGTGCACAGCGAATTGCTCGCAAAACCTGACTGGAGAGATACGCCCAGTGCATCCGATTTTCAAACTGTAGCGGTGCACGCAACGGCGCGTTTTCAGATGATGTGCACATATATCGGCATCGGCCGCTGTCTTTCGGCTGCCCAAAGGGGGCAACCGCGCAAGGAATTGCGTTCGCCAGAACAGAGATGGCCACGCAACTTTGTGCATGAATTCGTACTGTCATCAAAGTTAAGTCAAACTGCCACGATCCTTGCCTAACCGACGCCCAGCATGGGTGCGACCATGCGAGATTCACAGGGCACATTTACATGATGGCAATTCGATCGACGGCCAAGGCCGCGCGCTGGGCAATGCTCGCTGGCACCGCGCTTACAGTGTGCTCGGCAACGCAGGTAATGGCACGCGAAGATGCCGCGACAGCGGACGCGGCTCCGGCGGCTGACGACACGTTGAGCGGCGGTGCAATCATTGTCACCGGCGCCAAGAGCACCCGGTCCGCCACGGCGATTTCGGACGCGGAAATCCAGAAGATCCTGCCCGGCGTCTCGCCGCTGAAGGCGATCCAGACGCTGCCTGGCGTCTTGTACATCACGGCCGATCCGTGGGGCAACAACGAGCAGAACGCGCAGATCTTCATCCACGGGTTCGCCGGCAACCAGCTTGGCTACACGATGGACGGCATTCCGCTGGGCGATCAGAGCTATGGCAACTACAACGGCCTGTCCCCCCAGCGCGCGGTGATTTCGGAGAACGTGGGCCGGGTCGTCGTGGCGACCGGCGCCGGCGATCTGGCGACCCCTTCGAACAGCAACCTGGGCGGCACGGTGGAAACCTTCTCGTCCGACCCGCTCAGCCGGTTCAGCATCCGCGGTGCGCAGACGGTGGGCAGCTACGACACGTCGCGCACCTATCTGCGCATCGACAGCGGCGATCTGGGCGGCGGCAATTCGGGCTATATCTCCGGCGTGCGGCAGCGGGCACGCGCCTGGGACTTCAACGGCATCCAGAAGGGCTGGCAGGCCAACGCGAAGTTCGTGCACGACGACGATGCCGGCAAGCTGACGCTCTATTTCGACTACAACGACATGACGCAGCCCAACGAGGATGCGACCGTGTTCTTCAAGCCCTCCGCAGGTGGCACCGCCACCGCCGTGCAGTTGTTCACGCCCTATACAAAGCCGTTCTTCTATCCCGATTTCGACGGCTACCGGACCAATTATCTGAGCGCGCTGGGCAACTCCCCTGCGGCGGCTGGCAGCAATTACCGCAACTATTACTCGGACGCGCAGCGCACCGATTATCTGGGCTACGTGCGCTACGACGCACACCTGTCCGACAAGATCACCTGGTCCAACACCGGCTATTATCACCACAACGACGGTGCCGGCGTGGTAGCCGGCCCGCTCGGCCAGTCTATCACGACCGCGCAAGCCTATCTTGATCCCAACTACGCGACCCTGCCGACCAACTGCCGGTTCACCGCCAACAACAACGGCGTGCGCCCCTCTGCCTGCACGGCGTTGACCAACGCCCAGGCGGCAGCGTCCGGCGCTGCGCTGGTGGCGGCTACGGGCGGTTCGGGCATGATCACCCGCACCACCGAATACCGCATTGATCGTGAAGGCCTGATCTCGGCGATGAATATCGACCTTGGCGCGCACAAGATCGAGTTCGGCGGCTGGTTCGAGCACAACAGCACGACGCAGTGGCGCCGCTGGTATGCCGTACCGGTGTCCGATTCTTCGCTCAGCACGCCCTACGTGCGCCCCGCCGACGTGCTGGACCCGCTGTTCACGCAGTATCAGGGCGAAGCGCGGATCAACCAGTTGCAGCTGCACCTTCAGGACACCTGGCAGGCGACCGACAGGCTGCTGGTGCAAGGTGGCTTCAAGACCAGCGCGCAGTGGGCCAGCGGCCGCTTCCCGGTGCAGCCGCGCGTCGGTTCGCTGGGTGGCACCACCGCGCTGCCGGAAGGCAAGATCAACACCAAGAACTGGTTCCTGCCCGCCTTCGGCGCGACGTATGATTTCAACGGACATGAGCAGGTCTACTTCAACGTCCAGAAGAACCTGCGCCAGTATCAGGCCTATCTCGCTGGCGGTGGCGGTCCCTGGTTCACTGGCAGCCAGGCCGCGTTCGATGCCTTTGCCGATGAGGGCAAGCCCGAGACCAGCTGGAGCTACGAAGCAGGCCTGCGCACCAGCCGCACGTTTGCCAACGACGTGGCGATCCAGGCGCAGATCAACTACTACCACGTCGATTTCAGCAACCGCCTGCTCGCCATCCCGACCAACCCGGGCGGGATCGCCGGCAGCGGCATCACCGGCGGCACCTCGACACTGGTGAATGTCGGCGACGTAAAGACCAACGGCGTTGACGCCGCGATCACGCTGCGCATCGGGCGCAAGTTCTCGCTCTACAACGCCGTCTCGTACAATCTGTCCAAGTACCAGAACGACTACACCTCAACCGCGCTGGGCATCGGCGCGGCCACTAACACCTGCATCGGCGGCTTCATAGTGACCGGCGGCGTCGTGCCGACGTGCGGCAAGCAGCTTCCCGGCACGCCGAAGTGGATGAACAAGACGGTCGCGACGCTGGACGTTGGCCCTATCGAAGTGCAGGCGATCGGGGACTATGTGGGCCGCCGCTTCGCCACCTATACCAACGACACCAGCGTCTCCTCGTACTTCCTGACCTCGCTGCGCGTCGCCGCGCGAGTGCCGGACCGCACGCTGCCGCTGGACAAGGTGGAACTTGCGCTCAACGTCACCAATCTGACGGACAAGAAGGGCGTGTCGACACTGTCGATCGGATCGGCCACAAACAGCTATTCGGCGTATCCGATCGCGCCGCGCCAGTGGTTCCTGACGCTTTCGGCGGCCTATTGAGCGTCATGTTCTCAAGGCGCTGTACACTGATCGGCGGCGCGGCCCTGGCCTGCGCCGCCGCGCTTCCGGCAACCGCCGCGCCCCGGCGCCAGGGCGCGCCGCTGGTGATCGGCCACCGCGGCGCCTCGGCGCTGCGGCCCGAACACACGATCGGTTCGTACGCCAAGGCGATCGAGGACGGCGCGGACTTCATCGAGCCTGATCTGGTGGCGACCAAGGACGGCGTGCTGGTTGCCCGGCACGAGAACAACATCGCGGAAACTACCGACGTGGCCGCGCACCCGCAGTTCGCCAGCCGCCGCACGCAAAAGACGATCGACGGGCAGGCGGTGACCGGCTGGTTCACCGAAGACTTCACTCTGGCCGAACTCAAGCAGCTGCGCGCGCGTGAACGGCTTACCGGCATGCGCACACAAAGCCATTCCTACGACGGGGCGTTCCAGATCGTCACGTTCGAGGAAATCGTCGATTTTGCCGCTGCCGAAGCGGCAGCGCGCGGGCGGCCAATCGGGCTGATCCCCGAAATCAAGCACGGCACGTACTTCGCCGGCATCGGTCTGCCGCTGGAACCGCGCCTGCTGGCGATGATCGGCCTGGGCGGCTACCTGCGCCGCGCACCGCTGGTCATCCAGTCGTTCGAGGTCGGCAACCTGAAGGCGCTGCGCCCGAAAGTGGCCGGCTTTGCCAACGTCCAGCTCATGCAGCTGATCGAAGCGCCGCAGAACGCCCCTTACGATCTGGTCGCGGCTGGCTGGAAGGGCACGTACGCGCAGATGCTAACGCCCGAAGGGCTGGCGGAAATCGCGACGTATGCCGACTGGCTGGCCCCCCAGGTCCGCGCCTACATCCCGCTCGACGCCGCAGGCCGGCTCGGCGCCTCGACGGGTCTCGCCGCAGCAGCACAGCGCGCGGGCCTTCTGGCCGGCACTTGGACTTTCCGCCCGGAGAACAGCTTCCTCGCTGCCGATTTCCGCGACAATGCCGGCCCAGCCGCGCGCAACCCGACCGGCAGTATCGCTGAAATCCGGCGCTATCTTGCCGAGGGCCTCGATGGCTTTTTCACCGACGACCCCAAACTGGGACGCGAGGCGGTCAAACAATTTGAGGGATGAGGCAAAGCCTTCAGCGCGCGGCAGCCGACACTGACATAGCGGCCCGCCACACTTGCGCGAGCGCCCGTGGCGCGAATACCAGACCGCCGAACATGGCGGGGGCGATCATCGCGCCCCAGTAGAAGTTGTCCCACCGCCCCGCGATCATGAAGGCAAAGCCGTAGCCTGCGCACAGCAGGAACCCGAACAAGCCGGAGCGGCTGCGCCAGCCCAGCCAGCCGAACGTCATCAGAACAACCGCCGGGCCGGCCAGAAAATGCGGCAGCCAGCGCAAGTTGCTGGATTGCACGACGTTGGCCAGCCAACCCGTCATCCCGCGCATCACCAGCCACGGCGGGCTGTGCCGCTCGTTCGCCAGCACATGCTGCTCCACCAGCGACAGGTGCCAAGCGAGACCAGCGGCGAACACCACGATGAGTGCGATCCACGCCGCCGCCTCGCGCCAGTTGCGGTTCCAGGCCGCAAAGGCCGCCATCAGCAGCACGAACGGCAGCGCCAGTTCGCGGATGGCGAGCGCGAGCGCAGCTGCGCACAAGGCCGCTATCCAGCGCCCACCCTGCCCGTCCCTGCCAGGCCGGTGCAACCCGAAAGACAGGGCCAGCAGTCCACCGGACCACAGTTCATGGAGCGGAAAATAATGGCGGTTAAGTTGTAGCGATGCACCCACGAACACCAGCGCGGTGCCGATGCGCGGCAGCCGCCCGCGATCTTCCGGCCGCTCGCCCAGCCGGCGCCACCACACCGCTACGATGGCCAGCATCAGCGCAATAGCGGCCACCACCTGCCCGGTCTTGCCCAGCCAGGCGTCGAGATAAGCTAGCGTCGGCAGGCGCACGGCGATGGCGGGGTTCACCGGGTAGTTGCGCGCACGCTGTTCGGGCACGATGAAGTCGTAATAGTTTTCGCCGCGGGCAATCCGCGCGATCGCCACCTCATACAGCGCGATGTCTTCGTCGTACGGCGTCTTCGCGGTGTTGACTGCGTGGCCCGCCGTATCCACCGGGCCTTCGACTGCCCCCTGCCAAGGCGAGCGGTTGCCCGGCTTGTTGGTGGGGAATATCATGGACGCGATCAGCACGGCCAGCAGCAGCACCAGCGCGGCGCGCGCCCATGCAGGCGACAGACGCGACAGCCAGCCGCCAGCCGGGGATGTCAGTGAAGAAGTGTCCAGTACGTCAGGCCCCACGCGATGCCGCCCCCCAGGATTGCGGCCAGAGCATAACCACTCCAGTGGTTACTTTCGCGTTTACGAGACCGGCGCCGATCCCAGATCAGGTCCACTTTGGGCAGCGGCGCCTGTTCGGGCGCGCCGCCCTTGGCAGGGAAGCGTTCCTCGATCCGGCGCACCAGCGCGGGCAGGCGCAGCAAGGTGTCCACATCGGTACGCAGGCGATCGACGATCATCGCCTCTGGCCCCAGCTCGTCGCGGATCCAGTCCTTCACGAACGGGCCGGACACGTCCCACATGTTGATCTGCGGGTCGAGCGCGGTGGCCAGCCCTTCGACCATCACCATCGTCTTTTGCAGCAGCAGCAAATGGGGCTGCACGGCCATGTCGAAATCGCGGGTGATGGCGAACAGCCCGTCCAGCATGGCTCCGACCGACAGTTCGGACACCGCCTTGCCGCGCATCGGTTCGCCCACCGCGCGCAGCGCGGTCGCGAAATCGTCCACCGTGTGATAGCTGGGCACGTACTGCGCCTCGAAGTGGATTTCCGCGACGCGGCGATAATTACCGGTCGTCAGGCCATAAAGAATCTCGGCCAGCCACAGCCGGGCCTGACGGTCGATCCGGCCCATGATCCCGAAATCGATGGCAACGATGGTCGCCTTGCCGGGCGCGCCGCGCACGAACAGGTTGCCCTGGTGCATGTCGGCATGGAAAAACCCGCAGGAAATCGCCTGGATGAGGAACGTCAGCACCAGCCTGCGCGCCAGTGCCGGCAGATCGTGCCCCGCCTCGCGCAAGCCGGACAGGTTGCTCATCTTGATGCCGTCGATCCACTCGATCGTCATCACCGCGCCGCTGGTCCGGTCCCAGTCGATGGCGGGAACACGGTAATCGTCGATCCCCTTCATCGCGTCGGCCAGTTCCGAGGCGGAAGCCGCTTCGCGCCGCAGATCGAATTCGCGCAGCGTCCAGCGCTTGAGGTTGGCGATCACCGCGCGCGGGCGCAGACGCGATGCCTCCCCGCCCAGCGCTTCGAGATGCGCGGCGGCCCACTCATACGTTTCCACATCGCGCGTGAACTGCTCGCGAATACCGGGGCGCAGCACTTTGACCGCAACCGTGCGCCCATCCAGCGTCACCGCACGGTGCACCTGCGCGATCGAGGCCGCGCCAACCGGCGTTTCCTCGATGGAGGCGAACAAGGTGGTTAGCGGACGACCGAACGTGGTTTCGATCTGGTGGCGGATTTGCCCGAAGTCCACCGGCGGCAGGCTGTCCTGCAAGCTCAGCAGATTGCGCGCGGGGCCCTCACCGACCAGATCGGGCCGGGTTGCCAGCGCCTGGCCCAGCTTGATCGCTGCCGGACCGATGGATTCGAACGCGCCGGCGTAATCCGGCTCTGCCGGCACGCGCGCACCGAACCGTGCGATCCGGCACAAGCGCTTGACCGGGCCAGGCGCATTGCGATCGTTCTCGATCCCGCGCAGCGCACCGTGGCGCGCCAGAACGCGGCCCCACTTGAGCAGCCGGGTGATGTGCGTGACGGCGGAGGTCACCGGGGTGTCAGACCTTCCACCCCGAATGAATGGCCACAAGGCCGCCCAGGATCGGCTCCACCTTGGTATGCCGGAAGCCGGCGGCCCGGATCATGCCTTCGAATTGCGGCATCGGCGGGAAGCGGCGAATCGATTCGATCAGGTAGCGGTAGGATTCGGCATCGCCCGCGATCATGCTGCCCAGCTTGGGCACCAGCTTGTGCGAATAGGCGTCGTACACGTCCTTGAAGCCGGGCCACTCGGTCGTCGAGAATTCCAGGCAGAAAAAGCGCCCGCCGTACTTCAGCACGCGGTGCGCTTCAGCCAGCGCCTTGTCGATGTGCGTGACGTTGCGGATGCCGAAAGCGATCGTGTAGGCGTCGAACGCGCGGTCCTCGAACGTCAGTTCCTCGGCGTTCTGGCGCGACCAGACCAGCGTGTCGATCCCGCGCTCCATCGCCCGCTCTATGCCCACGTCCAGCATGTCCTGGTTGATGTCCGACACGGTGACGTGCGCGCCGTCCTTCTCCATGCGAAACGCGATGTCGCCGGTGCCGCCCGCCATATCGAGGATCTGCTCACCCGCGCGCGGTTTCACGCGGCGCACGAACTTGTCCTTCCACAAACGGTGCATACCCACCGACATCGCGTCGTTCATGATGTCATACTTGCGGGCAACGGAGGAGAAGACAGCGCCTACGCGCTCTTCCTTCTCTTCGGGACGGACATCTTCGTAGCCGAAGGAAACGGTATCGCTCATGCGTGATCCTCTAACCGGCGGGGGGCCGGGGCGCCACCAAAGTTTTGTTCGCCTCACCCCGCAACGCCAGAGCGGAAAGTATGATCCCGGCCAGGATCGCGGCCATGCCCAAATAGTGGTAGCGCTCCAGCCGTTCGCCCAGCAGCAGCGCGGACAGCAGCGCGCCGAACAGCGGCATCAGCGTGATCGCTTGGCCCGCCCGCGCCGCGCCCAGTTGCGCGGTGGCGGAATTGTAGATGAAATAGGCCAATACGGAGGGGAATATGCCGACATAGGCGAACGCGGCGATAGTGCCCGCGCTCCACACCACGCGCTGACCATGCGCCCATTCCCACGCGGCCAGCGGAGCCATCGCCGCCGCGCCAAGGATGAAGACCAGCAACAGGAACGCCCCCGGCCCGATCGCCGGCTTCTTCCTGAGCAGCACAGTATAAAGGCCCCAGACCAGCACGCCGCACAACACCAGTGCATCGCCCGCGCCCAGGTGCAGGCCGGACAGCGCGGAGAGGTCACCGCGAAACACGATAAGCACCACGCCGAGGGTGGATGCCAGCACGCCCGCGACCTGGATCGGCACCGCCCGCGTCTTGAACAGCGCACGGTCGAGCACGAGCACCAGCGCCGGGATCGCGGCCTGCAGCAGCAGCGCGTTGGCCGCGCTGGTGTGGTGCAGGCCTGAGTAGATGAAGGCGTTGAAGCACACGATGCCCAGAAACCCCAGCGCGGCGATCCAGCGCCACCCCGCCATCGCCGCCGCACGCTGCTGCCACGCGGTACGCGCTGCGAACGGGGCGATGATGATCGCGGCGATCAGCCAGCGCCCGAATGCCAGGGTAAAGGGCGGGATCACATCGCGCACGGCGCGCCCGGTTATCGAATTGCCTGCCCAAAACAGCATGACGAGACCAAGCAGCAACAGGGCGCGGGTGGTGGAACGCGGTTGGGACATGCCGCCCCGCCTAGCGTCACCGGCGCACAATGGCGAGACTGGACTGGCTGCGCCGCGCGTGTGTCCCTATGTCATAGCCAACATGCCCGAACTTCCCGAAGTCGAAACCACGGTGCGCGGCCTTGCCCGCTTTCTCGAAGGCGAGCGGATTGCGCGTGTCGTGGTAAACCGCCCGGACCTGCGCCGCCCGTTCCCGCCCGATCTGGTGCAGACGCTGACCGGCGCGCGCGTCACCACGATGGGGCGACGCGCCAAATACGGGCTGATCCATACCGACCGCGACCAGACCATGGTGTTCCACCTGGGCATGTCCGGCCGCTGGCGCATCGAGCCCGAAACGCCGGACAAGCACGATCATCTGCTGCTGGAAACGGCGGGCGGCCACGTTCTGGCGCTTAACGATGCGCGGCGGTTCGGCTCTGTCGACCTGGTGCCCACCGGCGCGCTGGATAGCTGGGGCCCGTTCGCCTCGCTTGGCCCTGAGCCGCTGGGCAGCGGGCTGACGAGCGGCCACCTGTACACTGCGTTCGCCGGGCGCACCGCGCCGGTAAAGCAGATGCTGCTCGACCAGACGATCGTGGCAGGGCTGGGCAACATCTATGTGTGCGAGGCGCTGTTCCGGTCCGGCATCCGGCCAGACAAGGCGGCGGGCCGCGTCACACGCCCGGCCCTGGCACGGCTGGTGCCGGCAATCCGCGAGGTCTTGTCCGAATCGATTGCGGCCGGCGGCTCCACGATCCGCGACTATGCCCAGCCCAACGGCGAACTTGGCTATTTCGCCGCATCCTGGCAGGTCTATGGCCGCGAAGGCGCTGCCTGCGCCTGCGGCGCGCCGGTGCAGCGGTTCGTACAGGGCGGGCGCAGCACCTTCTGGTGCCGCAAATGCCAGAAATAGGGGCTTTGCGCCGCCCCTCCGGGTTGACGCAAACGGCCTTCATCGCTAAGGGGCGCGCTTTCCGGCGAGTCCTGCTCGCCAAAGCAGATTCGTCAGACATCGGCGGCCCAGTCAACTGTTGGGGCGCCACACAGAGGAAATTCGATGGCCAATACGCCGCAAGCCCGCAAGCGCATCCGTCGCAACGATCGCCGCGCCGAGATCAACACCAACCGCGTCAGCCGCATCCGTACCTTCATCAAGAAGGTCGAGACGGCTCTGGCTGGTGGCGACAAGGATGCCGCTGCGGCCGCGCTGAAGGAAGCGCAGCCCGAGCTGGCACGCGGCGTGGCGCGCGGCGTGCTTCACAAGAACACTGCGTCGCGCAAGCTGTCGCGTCTGACCAAGCGGGTATCCTCGCTCTGATCAGCGAGTGATTCGCTTCTTACGCGAGTTTTCGAAAGCTTGCGCAAGGTACGGAACAGGAACGGAGCCGGGGTCGTCGATCCCGGCTCCGTTTTCGTTTGTGCTGCGGTGCAGCAACCCATCGCGGTAATCGGCGGAAATGCTGCGATTCGAACTGCTGCGGCGCGGAACTTTTTGATTCTAAACAACATTACAGTTCGACGACGGATTTGCGCCACTCCCGCGTGAGTCAACCGTCATAATTTTTTTTATTTGGGGAGGACCGTATTGCCTGCGCGGCGATGCGGTTCATACAGAGCCTCGAGCCGTGCGGAACGGCTTGGGGAACAGCATCAATCCTGACGTACCGGCCGAGAACGCACGTTCGCGGTTGAGGATCGTTTTACGCTGATTTTTGCTGGGATTCAGGCTTCCGCAACCATCGGGCAACCACACCGTTGCCCCGCACACGAGACAGGGAGTTGATAGCGATGTCGAATACGTCAACAGGTCAGCCCCTGATATACCTCGCCGCGGAAGATGGGGCTGAAGGCGCAAGTGTGAACAAGAAGACGAAGGCGGTACGTGTGGCGATGGAAGAAGATCAGGAAGCCGTTAATCTGGCGGCAGACTGGGCAGACATCAGCCAAGGCCTGCGCAAGGATCTGGGCCACCAGGCCCACAGCCAGTGGATCAAGCCGATCCAGCCGGGCAACTGGTGCAAGGAAACCGGCACGCTGGACTTGTATCTCCCCACCGAATTTTCGGCGAACTGGGTGAACGACCGCTTCGCGGACCGTCTGTCGCTCGCCTGGAAGATCGCGCGCCCCGACGTGCGGCACGTGCGTATCCTGGTGCACCCCGGCCGCCGACAGCTGCCTGAGCTGCGGCTTGGCAACGGTGGCCGTCCGGCCAGCGCGCCGGCCAACGATTCGGCAAACGGCGGGACAGACCCGCTGGGCATCGCGCTGGCGGGCGAATCGTTCGCGGCGCTGGGCCAGGGCCCTGCCGGGATCGACGCATCACAAACCTTCACCAGCTTCGTCACCGGCACCTCCAACGTGCTGGCCTGCAACGCCGCGCAGCGCATGGCCGCCACCGAAACGCCGCAGTTCTCGCCGCTGTATCTCAAGGCCGCGACAGGTCAGGGCAAGACCCACCTGCTCCACGCGATCGGCCACGCCTATCTCGCCACCCATCCGCATGCGCGCATCTTCTACTGCTCGGCAGAGCGGTTCATGGTGGAGTTCGTGCAGGCTCTGCGCCAGAACCAGATGATCGAGTTCAAGTCACGCCTGCGCGGGTTCGACCTGCTGCTGGTGGACGACATCCAGTTCATCATCGGCAAGGCCAGCGCGCAGGAAGAACTGCTCTACACGATCGATGCGCTGCTGCAGGAAGGCAAGCGCCTGGTATTCGCCGCCGACCGTGCGCCGCAAGCGCTGGACGGCGTGGAGCCACGCCTGCTCTCGCGCCTGTCGATGGGGCTGGTGGCCGACATGGCGCCAGCCGATATCGAATTGCGCCGCTCGATACTGGAAAGCCGCCTGCAGCGCTTCGCCTCGATCCAGGTGCCCGCAGACGTCATCGAATTTCTGGCCCGCACCATCAATCGCAACGTGCGCGAACTGGTGGGCGGCCTCAACAAGCTGATCGCCTACGCCCAGCTCACCGGCCAAGCGGTCTCGCTGCAGCTGGCCGAGGAACAACTGACCGACATCCTGTCGGCCAACCGTCGCCGGATCACGATCGACGAGATCCAGCGGACGGTCTGCCAGTTCTACCGCATCGATCGCACCGAGATGAGCTCCAAGCGCCGCGCCCGCGCGGTCGTGCGGCCGCGTCAGGTGGCCATGTATCTCGCCAAAGTGCTGACGCCGCGCTCCTACCCGGAAATCGGTCGCAAGTTCGGTGGCCGCGATCATTCCACCGTCATCCATGCGGTCCGCCTGATCGAGGAACTGCGCACCCGCGATGCCGATATGGACGGTGACGTGCGCTCGCTGCTGCGCCAGCTGGAAAGCTGATTTCCCGCTGGTTTCTGGCGCATACCGTCCGGCGCTCGGCTGAGCGGTTTACGGCAAAAAATTAACGATTAGATAAGGCCGTGGCCGTAGCGTCGAGCAAACGCACACGCGTTTCCCGTTTCGTTTCAATGCCAGGGCCTGCTTCGTCATGCGCTTTTATCGAGCCACCACGTTCCTGTTCCCGCGCAGCTTCGAACATCGCATCTTGTTCGTCTGCTTCGGGGCCGTTCACGTCCCCCTGATCGCCTGCATCGTACTTCAGGCGATCACCGGCCAATGGCAGCTGACCACGCTGGTCACGCTGCTGGTGGCAACACTCATCGGCACCGGATTGGGCCTCGCCGCGATCCATGCCCTGCTGGCGCCGCTGTCACAGGCAACCGCCATGCTTCAGGCGATCCAGACTGGTGAGCGCGTGCCGGTAGTCCCCCAAGGGGCAAACGATCTGGTGGGCCGCCTGCTTGACGGCGTCGCCACCGCCGCCAACGAATCCGCCGCCCCCATCGAGCGCCTGACCGACGCGGCCGAGCGTGATCCCCTGACCGGCATCCGCAACCGTCGCGGCTTTCTGGATGCCGCCGAACAAGTGCTGCGCAGCCGCGGCAACGCAGTGCTGGCGATCATCGATATCGACCGGTTCAAGACAATCAACGACGATTTCGGGCACGATACCGGGGATGCGTTGCTCCGCTCGCTTGCCAAGCGAATCGAGGATCACTTGCGCCGCAGCGACATCGCCGCGCGCTGGGGCGGGGAGGAATTCGCCGTCCTGCTGCCCCATACGACGCTGGACGAAGCGCGCCTGGTGATGGAACGCCTGCGCGCCACAGTGGCGCTGGACAAGGGCCTGGGCGTGGAGGACCGCGCAGTCACGTTCTCCTGCGGGTTGGCGCCGGTGCGCAGCTTTGCGCAGTTGGCGGATGCCACCAAGCAGGCGGACGAGGCTCTCTATGCCGCCAAGAACGCGGGGCGCAATCAGGTCCACGTTATCGACTCGTAGGGCAGTGGCGCAGGCGCGATGAACGTCCGGCAATGCAACGGATCGGATCAGGCCTCAGGCAGCTCTACGCAGACATCGTCGCCTTCGATGATCGCCGGATAGACCGGGATCGGTTTACGCGTCAGCGTGCCGCTCGGCGTGCCGTCCCTCATGTCGAAGCGAACACCGTGCAGCGGGCAGAAGATGTGCGGCCCTTTGACCTTGCCACCCTCAAGATAGGCGAACGCGTGGCTGCACATGTTGTCCATCGCGAACACGCCAAGCGGCGTGCGGCAGACGAGCACCGATTTTCCGCCGATATCGAACGCCTTGCCGCCATTTTCTGGAACGTCCGTCAGCGATGCTATGCGATGCCGCGCCATGTTCCACGATGCCTCTTATGTTGACGAGGCCGCCGATCATGCCCCTTTTGCGATATCTGAACGGTCAGCCCTGCGCGCCAGGCTGGCCGATGTAGCGATCCAGCTCGGCATGGAAATGGCCGATCCGCTGCTCCTGTTCGGACAGGATCGACCCCTTGAATGCCATGCTTTCTATGCCCCGTTGGACTTCGGCAAATAGGCTGCTGTCCTGGTCGAACACTTCACCCAAACCGCCTTCACGCCAATCGATGTGCTGGATTTCAGCCTTTTCTCGGCCGGAAATGTCCCAGCCTTCGGGGAGCCCCATGTACGCTGGCGGCAGAATCTGCGCGTCTTCCTGCGGCGGCATCATGACGATGACATCGAAGATGAACTTGCGCGGATCATGCGGATGGGGCCGGAAATACAGCATCGACACACCTTCCGGATGTATCCCCAGCTGGATGTTGGGAAAAATGTCGTAGTTCCAGTCATCGGTAAGCTGATTGTCGAGAAAGCCGGAGAAATCCAGCCCGAGCCGCTCGGCCCGCTGGCGCTTCGCTTTTTGAATGGCCTGGCGCACATCATCCTTGGTGCCGGCAAAACTGTCCGGGTCCAGACCGACCTCGATCATCGTGGCGCGCAGCCCCGGATTGAGGCCATCGGCATCCATGCGCGGGCTTTGCGTGGCGAACTTGGTCACCATCCGGCTCATGCCGTTGGGATACAGATCGATCTGCGCATTGTAGTCGTTGAACACCGGCAGGATCTGGGGGTGTATGGCGTGCACGTGATACGCCTCGTTGAAGCCGTCCACCGCCACCTTCCAGTTGGACTCCCAAACCGCTTGCACACGCCGCATGATGCGCATGTCCTTCAGCCGATAGGGTTTTGCGTGGTCCACCAGCGGGCCAAGGTATTCCAGCAGTGGCTTGGCTTCGCGGTCCATGTTGAGGAAGATGAAGCCTTCCCAGCTTTCGCAGCGCACTTCCACCAGATCCATCGACCGGCACAATGCTTCCGGCCGGAAAGTCTCTCGGTCCGTGACATGCGCGATCTTGCCATCGAGCCCGAAGCGCCAGTTGTGGAACGGGCACGTGAAGCCACCGGGGCGGCATCCCTCCTCATCGGAAACCAGCCGATTGCCGCGATGCGGACAGACGTTGAAGTAGGCGCGAAGGCGATTGTCGTCATCGCGCGTGACGATGAAGCTTTCTTTGCCGATCTCGAACGTGATGTAGTCGCCGGGGTCGGGAATATCTTCCTCCCGACCTGCCCAGTTCCACACCCTGGACCACAGCAGCTTGCGCTCCGCGTCCATATAATCAGCCGACCAGTACCTTTCTGGCGAGATCGGCTGCACGCCGTTGTCGACATACGGCGCCTTGGCTTCGTAGCTGTCGCGAGGTGCTTCGGGATTGACCGGCCACGTTTGGCGATAATCGTACGCAGGTTGATGTGCCATGACGCAGACCCTGACCTCTCTCATCTTCCGGGCTTTCACCCGGCGAGCGGGACTTGTTGTCCTCGCCATGCTCCGAACCATAAATGATTATCCCGGCATGACAATCACGATATAATCATTCATGACTGTTTTTTATTTCAAGGCGTCGGGGCCTGGGACAATCCGCGCACTTCTCGTATGCCTGTACATGCTGTAGGCGGGCGGGATGATACCTGCCACATTTACCCAGGCCCTCCTGCGCGGCGTCCGTTCTCACTGCCCGCGCTGCGACAAGGGCCACCTGTTTCGCAAATGGCTCAAACCGCGGGAACGGTGCCCGGTGTGCATGCTGGACCTTACGCCCCAGCGCGCGGACGATTTTCCCGCCTACATCGCCATGCTTGTCACCGGGCACCTTATGGCGCCGCTGATCATCGCCTTGTCGGTGGACTGGGATATGGGCCCTGTGGCGATGATGGCGATCCTGGTGCCGCTGGCCATCGCCATGATGCTGGGCATGCTGCAACCTGCAAAAGGCGGCGTGATCGCGCTGCAGTGGTGGTTCGGCATGCACGGTTTCGTCAAGGAACGGCTGGCCCTGCCCGAAGCGGAAGACGGCGGCGCGGCGTGAGCCTGTCGCCCGATCGGCTCGCCCGCTTCGCGCGGCATATCGTGCTGCCCGAAGTGGGCGGCACGGGCCAGGTGGCATTGTCACGCGCGCGCGTGGTGCTGGTCGGCTGCGGCGGAATCGGCAGTCCGGCCCTGCAATACATCGCCGCCGCAGGGATCGACCGGCTGACGCTGGTCGATGACGACACGGTGGACCTCAGCAACCTGCAACGCCAGACGATCTACACGCCCGCTGACATCGGCAGGTCAAAAGCGGAAGCCGCTGCCCTTTGGGTTCAGCGCTTCGATCCGGCCATCAAGGTTGATGTGGTCGCCGCGCGGCTGGGGGATGACAACGCGCGCGACGTCCTTTCCGGCGCCGATCTTGTACTCGACGGTTGTGACAACTTCGCGACGCGGCTGGCCGTGTCGGACGCCTGTGTGCACCTCGGCACGCCTTTGACCACCGCCGCGATCGGACGCTTTCAGGGCCAGGTGGCGAACTTTGCGGGGCATATGGCCGATCAGCCCTGCTATCGCTGCTTCGTGGGCGATGCCTTCGACGGGGCCGATTGCGATACGTGCGCCGCGGACGGTGTGCTGGGCGCGATGGTGGGCGTGGTGGGCACCTTCGCCGCCATGCACGCCATGCGGGTGCTGCTGGCCGGCCACGCAGCCTTGGGCGAGCCGCAGTTCGGCACGCTGCACCTGATCGACGGGCTGGCCCCGTCCATGCGCCCGCTCAGGATCGCCAAGGACCCGGAATGCAAGGGGTGCGGTTCGGGGCGGTAAGCAGCCCTGCCCTTACCCCGACTGCCCGCTCAGCACCTCGTCCACCCAGGCAGGCACCAGGACGCTGGCCGGACCGTGGCGCGCCTCGTCGAACCAGCGCGTGCCTTGACTGGGCTCAAGGTTCAACTCCAGCGTCGCGGTGCCTTGCGCGCGGGCTTCGCGTACGAGCCCGGCGGCGGGATAGACGGCGCCCGAGGTGCCGATCGACACGAACAGGTCCGCCTGCCCCAGCGCGGCGTAGATGTCGTCCATGCGATACGGCATTTCCCCGAACCACACGATATCGGGGCGCAGCGCGTTGGCACCGCAGTGCGGGCACGGCGGACGGTCCATCAGCGGCCCACGCCAGGGATGGCGCGTATCGCAGGCCGTGCACCAGGCGTTCAGATGCTCGCCATGCATGTGCAGCACCCGGCGCGCACCGGCCCGTTCGTGCAGGTCGTCCACGTTCTGGGTGACGATCAGCAGGTTGCCCGCCCATTCCCGATCCAGCCGGGCCAGCGCCAGATGCGCGCCGTTGGGCACCTTGGTCTGGATCGCCGCGCGGCGCATGTCGTAAAAGCGCAGCACCAGATCGGGATCGCGGGCAAAGGCTTCCGGCGTCGCCACATCCTCCACGCGGTGCTGTTCCCACAGGCCGCCTTCCGCGCGGAAAGTGTCGATCCCGCTCTCGGCCGAAACACCCGCGCCAGTGAGAATCACGATGTTGCGATAGTCCGTCATCAGCGCGATGTAGCGCCAACGGACGAGGATTTCGCCGTCAGTTTTACCCACACCACGGCAATGCCCGCGCCAACGATCGCCATCGCCATATCTTTTTGCGCATCCCACACATCGCCTTGCTGTCCGTTGTAATCGTCCGCCGTTGCAGGGGATGCCACCATCGTCAGCACCCATTCGAAGATTTCGTATAGCGCGCTGACCGCACCCACGAACAGGAACGCGGTCCACAAGCTCGCCCGCCATCCCATCCCCGCATGGCGCCGCATCGCCTCTGCGAAGGGCGCCACCCACAAGACGCCGAAGGCAAGATGCACCAGTCGATCGTATCCGTTGCGCGCCATCCCGAATGTGCCGCTGATGGTGTGGCCGGTCAGCGCCTGCGACCATTCGTCGTAAGGCACGTTAGAATACGTGTAACGCCCGCCCAGTGTGTGCAGCAGCCAAAACCCCAGGAGCAGGCCCACAGCCGTGTCGGAGAGCGGCCAGCGCGCCAGCAGGAGTGGAGCGGCCAATAGCAGCAGCACCGTCGGCACGTGCTGCAGCCACGCAATCGCAGGATAAGGCTGATCCACGTTCGCGGCCAGAACGGCACATGCCAGGACAAGCAGGGCCAGGAACTGGCGCTGCGAAAGGGTGCGCCAGGCATGAAGATAGCGGGTCATGCAGGCGCGATGACAGCCGCATTTCCGGGTGTCGAGCGCGAAGGCCGCTGGCAGTGAACGGATGACGATCTTGCGGATGCCGGCCACCCCCGCCATGAGGCCGGCATTGAACGGAGACGGCACGTGGCGCGAATCGGGATTATCGGCAGTCAGGGGCGCATGGGCCAGGCGATCGCGGCGGCCATTGCCGATGCGGGCGAGGATTTCACCGGCGGCGTCGACAAGGACGGCGACGTCAGCGCGGTAGCCGGCATAGCCGACATCCTGATCGACTTTTCGAGCCCCGCCGCGCTGGAGGCCAACCTTGATGCGGCGATGGCGGCGGGCGTGCCCATCGTCATCGGCACCACCGGACTGGAAGAGCGCCACCACTGGCTGATAGACGCCGCGTCGCAAACCATCCCGGTGCTGCAGACCGGCAACACGTCGCTGGGCGTAACCCTGCTGGCGCATCTGGTTCGCGAAGCCGCCGCGCGCCTGGGAGACGACTGGGATATCGAGATCGTGGAGACGCACCACCGCATGAAAGTGGATGCGCCGTCCGGCACCGCGCTGCTGCTGGGCGAAGCGGCGGCACAGGGACGCGGGCTGCCGCTGGCGGACAACGCCGTGCGCGGACGCGACGGGATTACCGGGCAGCGCGAGGCCGGGACGATCGGCTTCGCCTCCTTGCGCGGCGGTAGCGTGGCGGGCGATCACACCGTCCATTTCCTGGCCGACAATGAGCGGTTGTCCCTGTCGCACCTGGCGGAAAACCGGGGTATCTTTGCCAAGGGCGCCGTGCGCGCGGCGCAGTGGCTGCTGGGCCGTGAGCCGGGCCGCTATACGATGCCGCAGGTGCTTGGCCTTTGAAAAAGGCGGACATATTCGAATTCTTCCGCCGCCTGGCAGAGGCCAATCCGGCACCGGAAACCGAGCTGGCGTTCGGCAATAGCTATCAGTTGCTGGTCGCCGTCACATTGTCTGCGCAGTCAACCGATGTCGGCGTGAACAAGGCTACGCGCGCGCTGTTTCAAGACGTTAAAACACCCGCGCAGATGGTGGCGCTGGGCGAAGATGGCCTGAAGGCGCACATCAAGACCATCGGCCTGTTCAACACCAAGGCAAAGAACGTCATCGCCCTGTCGCGCATCCTGGTGGAGCAGCACGGCGGCGAGGTGCCCGCAGACCGCGAAGCCCTCGTCGCGCTGCCCGGCGTGGGCCGCAAGACCGCCAACGTAGTGATGAACTGTGCGTTCGGCGCGGAAACCTTCGCGGTGGATACCCATATCTTCCGGGTCGGCAACCGCACCGGTCTTGCCAAGGGGAAGACTCCGCTGGCGGTGGAACTGCAGCTGGAAAAGAAAGTGCCCGCGCCGTTTCGCGTGGGCGCACATCACTGGCTGATCCTGCACGGACGCTACATCTGCAAGGCGCGCACGCCCGAATGCTGGCGCTGCCCGGTCGTTGACTTGTGCGCGTTCAAGGCCAAAGTGCTGGAGCCGAAAAAGACGACGGCCTGACGCGGGGCGGGAACGATTACCCCTGCCGAAACGTCGCACACGGGAGAGGATCGCGCCATGAACATACGCCCTGCCGCGCTGCTGCTTACGCCCCTTGCGCTGGCCGCCTGCACGCCGGACAATCCCGCCAACACGCCGCCGCCCGCCCCCGCCGCCACGCAGATCGGCGCGGCCGTGGACTGCCTGTCCGTCACCCGCTTCAACAACACACGCATCCGCGATGACCGGACGATCGATTTCTTCGGCGGCGCCGGCAATCAGATCTGGCGCGTAACGATGCCCAACGGCTGTCCGGGCCTGAAATCAGCCGGCACGTTCAGCTACGAAACCTCACTGACTCAGCTGTGCAAGCAGGACATCATCTATCCGCTTCAGCAGCTGGGCGGATCCTACCAGCGCATGGGCGGCTGCGGCATGGGTGCTTTCGTGCCGGTTAAGCTGGCCAAATAAGGCCGGTCAGCCGTCGTACTGCGCCGGGTCCACGTTCAACCCGCGCCGTCCGTCCGCCGCCGTGTGCGCGGGCGCATGCGGCACATCGGCATCGGGGTTCATCAGCGGCTGAAGCATCCCTTCCGAACGGGTAATGACGGCGGTGGCCACTGCATTGCCGACCACGTTGGTGGCAGACCGGCCCATATCCAGGAATGTATCGACGCCCAGCAGCAGCGCGATGCCTTCCACCGGCAAACCGAACTGGGTGAGCGTGGCGGCGATCACCACCAGGCTGGCGCGTGGCACCCCGGCGATGCCCTTAGAACTGACCATCAGCGTCAGCAGCATCAGGATCTGGGTGCCGATCGGCACGTGAATGCCATAAGCCTGCGCGATGAAGATCGACGCAAAGCTCATGTAGATCATCGAGCCATCGAGATTGAAGCTGTAACCCAGCGGCAGGATGAAGCCTGAAATCCGGCGCGGCACGCCAAAGCGGTCAAGCTGCTCGAACAACTTGGGCAGCCCGGCCTCGGACGAGGCAGTGGAGAAGCTGAGCAGCAGCGGTTCGCGAATGTAGCGAAACAGCGTGATGACCCGGCGGCCCAGGAACAAGCCACCCACGCAAAACAGCAGCACCCACAACAGGAACATGGCGAAGTAAAATTCGCTGACCAGCACACCGTAGGTCACGATGATACCCAGCCCACGCGTGGCGATCACCGCCGCCAGCGCGCCAAATACGGCGAACGGGGCAAAGCGCATGACGTAGCCGGTCACCTGGAGCATCAGTTCGGCGAGCGCTTCCGTGCCACGCACGATCGGCGCGCCTTTCTCACCGATGGCGGTCAGGCCCACGCCCACGAACAGGGAAAACACCAGGATCTGCAAGATGTTGTTCTGCGCCATCGCCTGGATCGGGCTGGCGGGAAACACCTCCAGGATGAAGTGGCGCAAGCTCAGTTCAGCAGTGTCCAGATCGCCAAGGTCGCTGGCACGCTCCAGCCCCACGCCGACGCCGGGCTTGAACAGGTTCACCAGCAGCAGGCCGAGGCTGAGCGAGATCAGGCTGGCCGTCAGGAACCAGCCCAGCGCCTTGCCGCCGATGCGGCCCAGCGCCGCACTGTCGCCCATGCCGGCGATGCCGGTGACGATGGTGGAGAACACCAGCGGCGCCAGGATCATCTTGATGAGCTTCAAGAAAACATCGGGCAGCAGGCGCAGGTAATCGGCCCAGGCGGCTATCCGCGGGTCGCCATCGGGCAGCACGGCGTGCATGCCCCCGCCCACCACGATGCCCAGCGCCATGCCGATAAGGATGTAAAGCGTCAGCCGCCTGCCCATGATACCTCGTAATGAAATTGCCGCAGAACCTAACATCGTTGCCAGCCCGGTCAACGATGGTGCCGCAGTTGTCTTTACCGCGCGGCGAGGGCTGCCAGCGTGACCCGGCGATAAATGCCCACCAGAGCTTCCAGATCGGCGATCGCCACAGCCTCGTCCCGCTTGTGCATCGTGGCATTGCACAGGCCGAACTCGATCACCGGCGACAGGTCCTTGAGGAACCGCGCGTCCGACGTGCCGCCGCTGGTGGACAGTTCCGGCTCCAGCCCCGTCTCGGCGCGGATGGCATCGGCGAGGATACTGGAAAACGCACCCGGCTGGGTCAGGAACGCCTCGCCGGAGATGACCGCGCGGGCGCTGCCGCCGTGGCGCCGGGCGATCTCCGCCACCCGGTCCGCCAGCCCCTGTCCGGTATGCAGGTCGTTGAAGCGGATAGACACGCGCGCGGCGGCCCTGGCCGGGATCACGTTGGTGGTGGGATTGCCGCACGACACGTCGGTAATCTCCAGATTGCTGGCCTGGAACCAGTCAGTGCCCTCGTCCAGCACCAGCGCGTCCAGCTCGGCCAGGATCGCCACCAGCCTGGGAATCGGGTTGTCGGCCAGATGCGGGTACGCCACGTGGCCCTGCACGCCGTCCACGTCGATCCAGATGTTGACCGACCCGCGCCGGCCCACTTTCATCACATCGCCCAGCCGGTTCACCGAAGTCGGCTCGCCCACCAGGCACAAGTCCGGGATTTCGCCGCGTTCGCGCATCAGGTCGATCAGCGCCAGCGTGCCGTAGCGGGCGGGGCCTTCCTCGTCCCCGGTGATCACGAAGCTGACGGTCCCGGCCTCCGCCGGCACTTGCCCGGCGGCGGCCACCATCGCCGCGATCGAACCCTTCATGTCCACAGCGCCCCGCCCATACAGCAGGTCGCCCCGCCTTTCGGGCGCGAACGCGTCGCTGGTCCATCCGTCACCGGGCGGCACTACATCCAGATGGCCGGCAAACGCGAAGTGGCGCGCGCCTTCCGGACCGCGCCGCACCGCGAACAGGTTCTCCACCGGCCCGTCAGGCGCCTCGCCCGCTACAAAGCGGGTGACCGCGAAGCCGAGCGGGGCCAGCTGGCTCTCCAGACAATCGAACACCGATCCGGTAGCCGGCGTGACGCTGGGACAGGCGATAAGCGCCTCGGCAAGATCGACGACGTTGGCCGCCAGGGGTATGATGTCGGACATGGCAGCGCGCATCGCACAAGCCGCGCGCGAAGGCTATACACAAGGAAGGAGTGGCCGATGCCCAAACTCGATCTGGCGACCATCCCGCAAACCAACGCCACCGGCTATCCGGCGCCGTTCGATGCCGCCGTCCAGGGCCGCTGGTATTGCCGCCTGGCGCCAGCGGATGGGCTGAGCGCCCTGCGCGCCAGCCATGTCGTGCTCAAGCCCGGCGCCTGGTCCAGCCAGCGCCACTGGCACGACGAGGAGGACGAATTTCTCGTGATGCTGACGGCGAGGCGGTGCTGGTGGAGGATGAGGGGCGCACCATCCTGAAACCCGGCGACGTGTGCGCTTGGGCGATGGGTGTGGCGAACGGCCACCACCTCATCAACGAAAGCACTGCCGACTGCACCTTCATCGCGATGAGCGCGGGCAATGCCAAAGGCGGTGGCGGCTATGCCGACATCAACATGAAGTTTCGTGGCGGCTACTTTCACAAGGACGGCACGCCCTATCCGCCCAAGCAGGGCGGCTGAGACGCGCCCGTCAGGCCAGCGCCTTGTCCAGCATCTGCGCCAGGCGCAGGCCTGCGCGCTCAATGCGCTCGTCGATGATAGGAATGGCCTGCTCGGTCGCCGCGTTGGTCCACACCACCTTTTGCGGTTCCTTGACGTTGCACGGCAGGGTGCCGCCGAACGCGGCCGGGTACAGGAAATCGCGGCTAACCTGCCAGCTTTCGCGCGCCCAGTCCTCAACCCCGCCGGTCGCCAGCCGTGCCTTCTCCGCCGGGGTATAGACCCGCACCAGCGGCGGGCGGGCGGACGTGATGGCACGTTCGGCCAGTACCCCGTCCCAGATCGAATGCAGATTGCGCCCAGGCGCAATGCCGTAATCGGCCTTAACCGCGTTGGCGCCCTGATCCTCGTTCTCCCCCACATGCAGGGGCTGGTGAATATCGCCGACGAAGTGGACCAGGAACGCCAGCGATTCCAGCCGCAGCACCGGTGCCAGCTTGCGATCCGCCAGCAAACGCGCGTCGCGCACGATCTGGTCGGTTGCGCACATCCCGTCGCGGCAGTTGCGCTTGAGGTCGAAGACGCCGCACACCGGCTGGTCGTGGTAGTGCCAGGCGTTCTGATACGCCCAGCGCCACCGCTCGCCCTTGATGCAGTCAGGCCACGTCGCTGCATCTTCGATCGTGCGCATGGAGCAGGCGGGCGTGTCCATTTCCTTTTCATGCGCCAGCAGGCGGCGGATCGCGACGCGGGTCTGCGGCTTCACGTTGGCCATGGCGATCGCCGCCACGGTGCGATGCCCCAGCGCGCCCCAGGCCATCGCCGGGCCGGACAGCAGCGTCGCCGCCAGGGCGAGCAACAGGGCCAGGCGGCGCATCATGCCACCGGCTTTTCGAACTGTTCGATCACCCAGTCCTCTGACTCGGCGGCGGCGATCCAACCCTGCATCCATTCATGTTCCCACACTGCCTGCATGTACGCCTGCGCGAAGCCCGGCACGCCAATGCCATAGGTCAGGAACCGGCTGACGACCGGGGCATAGAACACGTCCGCCGCGCCAAAGGTGCCGAACAGGAACGGGCCGCCCTTGCCGAAGCGGGCCCGGGCCTCTGCCCACAACGTCAGGATGCGCACGATATCGGCGCGGGTTGCATCATCAAGGCCCGGCAACGTCACGCGGGCGCGGATGTTCATCGGGCAGGCGCGCCGCAGCGCGAGGTAGCTGGAATGCATTTCCGCCACCATCGAGCGAGCCATCGCGCGCGCGGCATCGCCCTTGGGCCAGAACCGGTCGCGCCCCACCTTGTCGGCCAGATAATCGACGATCGCCAGACTGTCCCACACCACGGCGTCGCCATCCCACAGGATCGGCACTTTGCCCTGGCTGGGGGCCAGATCGTCGGACGCCTTCTTGAACGCCTCCCACTCCTCGCCATAAAGCGGGACGGTGATCTCGTCGAAGTGGAGACCGGATTGCTTGCAGGCCAGCCAACCGCGCAGCGACCAGCTTGAGTAGTTCTTGTTGCCGATAATAAGCTTCACGGGCGGCGATTCTCCGTTGCGCGAAAGCCGGACCTAAGCGGTGGCAACGGGCCTGTCGAGGCCGCCTTTTCAGAACAGGCGGGTCAGGCCGTAGAACAGCGCGCCGACAAGCGCACTTGCCGGGATGGTGACCACCCACGCCACGATCACGCGGCTCGCCACTGACCAGCGCACGGCGCTGGAACGGCGCGCGGCGCCGGTGCCGACGATCGATCCGGTGATGGCGTGCGTGGTGGATACCGGGATGCCCATCGCGCTTGCCCCGAACACCACGATTGACCCGGCGGTGGAAGCGCAAAAGCCCGAATGGTGGTTCAGCTTGGTGAGCTTGGAGCCCATCGTCTTGATGATCTTCCACCCGCCCGACAGCGTGCCCAGCGAAATCGCGGTGTAGCAGGACAGTACCACCCAGTGCGGTACGTGGAAGCCCCCGCTCATGTGCCCGGTGGAATAGAGCAGCACGGCAATGACGCCCATCGTCTTTTGCGCATCGTTGCCGCCGTGGCTGATCGAATAGGCGGCGCTGGAAAACAGGTGCAGCGTCTTGAAAATGCCGTTGGAGCGACGCGGCGTGGTGCTCTTGAACAGCCAGCTGGTCAGCAGCATCAGCGCCATCGCCAGGATGAAGCCCAGGATCGGTGAGGCCACGATGGCGATCACGGTCTTGATCGTGCCCGAACTTTCGACCACCGCAAACCCGCCGTGGGCGATGCCCGCGCCCAGCAGCCCACCAATCAGAGCGTGGCTGGAACTGGAAGGGATGCCCTTGATCCAGGTCAGCACATTCCAGAACATCGCCCCGATCAGCGCGCCGAACACCACGGCCGGGGTTACCGCATCCACCGAGATGATGCCCTTGCCCACCGTTTCAGCCACATGCAGGCCGACGAAAAAGTAGGCGAGAAAATTGCCGGCGGCCGCGAACAGCACCGCCAGTACGGGCGAGAGCAGCCGCGTGGCAACGACCGTGGCGATGGCATTGGCCGCGTCGTGCAACCCATTCAGGAAGTCGAACGCGAGCGCGAGCACGACCAGCCCGATCAGCAGCGGCAGGGCAAGGCTGTGGTCCATGAAATCAGGAGTGATCGATGACCAGGCCGTCGATCTCGTTGGCGAGATCCTCGAAGCGATCGACCACCCGCTCCAGCCGCTTGAACATTTCCTGGCGTACGAAGAAGTGCATCGGATCGCTCAGGTCGGCCTTGAACAGCCGCTTTAGACCCGCTGCGTGGATTTCGTCGGCGTGCCCTTCCATGCGCACCAGCCGCTCGGTCAATTCGTGCAGGCGGTGCCCGTTGTCCCCGATCTTGCGCAGCAGCGGAATCGCCTCTGCAGTAAGCCGGGCGGCATCGACGATGATGGCCGCCATGTCGATCATCTCAGGCTCGAACGTGACCACTTCGTACAAATCGCAGGCATTGGCCACCTGCTGCATTTCGTCGATGGCATCGTCCATCGCGTTGATCAGGCCGGTGATCGCCGAACGGTCGAACGGGGTCAGGAAGCTGCGGCGCACCGTCTGCAGCACTTCGCGGGTGATGTCGTCCGCGTCATGTTCGCGCTCGGCAATTTCGCGGATGTGCTGACCCCGGCCCGGTCCGCCCTGCGCCAGCCGCGCCAGCGCGTCGGCGCCCGCCACCAGCGTTCCTGCCTGTCTTTCGAACAAGTCGAAGAAGTTGCCCTGTTCGGGGAGCAGCTTCTGGAACCAGGCGAACATCGTGTTAATTCCCGTTTTTGTAGCGACCGTGCCGGCCACCGCGCCGAACAGGCGCGCAGGGCTGGCCGCGGCTCGAAATTCGCTCGCGCCGAAAGAACGGATAAGCGCGCGAAGGTCTTCCTCGTCAACTGCCTTGGCGGCATCGGCAAGGGAAAACCAGCGGCGTTCGCGTTGATGCTGTTCGTCCCAGGTGTCCAGTTCCTCCGTCACCGAGAACGGATAGACGTCCACGTCGGCCCATACCGACGCGCCGGACGCGCGCTGCTTGCGATAGCGGTATGAGCCCAACGGCACCGGGCACGTTGCGCCGCGCACGCCCGCTTCCTCATGCGCTTCCTGTGCGGCGGCGGCGTGCGGCGCCATCCCCTTCATCAGTCCGCCCTTGGGAATGACCCAGCGGCGCGACTGGCGCGAGGTTATCAGCAAAATCTGGATTGGCGCGTCCACGCTGGCGCCCAGCGTGCGATAGGGAAGAACGGCAATCTGGCGCATCGGCGAGACTCCTTCATCCCTGACCACACAAGCTGCGGCCCATAAGCGAGCCGACGTTGTCACGCAATCGTCACATAACTTGGCGCGACTGCACGATCATATAGAGCCTGCGTGAACATCCCGTTTCAGCACACGAACGTATGTTGCCCATGCCCGCCGCGTTGGCGATCAAAGCTCCGAATCGCCCAGCACGGCAGCACGCAGTTCATCGATGCCCAGGCCTTTTTCCGAACTCGTCACGTGCACCACCGGGAATGCGGCGGGATGCTTGCGCGCCTCGGCGATCGTGGCGGCGTGCACCGCGTCCAGTTCGCTGGCCTTGATCTTGTCCGCCTTGGTCAGCACGATGCGATAGCCTACCGCAGCCTCGTCCAGCATCTTCATCATGTCGGCATCCACCGGCTTCACCCCGTGGCGCGCATCGACCAGCAGCAGCGTGCGCTTGAGCACCACGCGACCACGCAGGTAATCGCGCACCAGGCGCCGCCAGTTCTCCACCACCTTGGGCGGCGCCTTGGCGAAGCCGTAGCCCGGCATATCAACCAGCCGGAACCGCAGCGGCTCGGCCACGTCGAAGAAGTTCAGCTCCTGCGTGCGCCCCGGGGTAACGGACGTGCGGGCAATCGCCTTGCGGCCCACCAGCGCATTCAACAGCGACGACTTGCCCACGTTGGAACGTCCGCAAAATGCAATCTCGGGCGTTTCCGGCTCGGGCAGGAAATTGAGCGAGGGTGCGCTTTTCAGGAACGTGACCGGCCCTGAAAACAGTTTGCGCGCCCGCTCCGTCAATTCGGCCAGCGCCTGATCGTCATCCATGCTCAAGCCTTTGCGCCCTTGTCGCGCTCAGCCGCGCGGGCTTTGTCCTGCGCGTCCTTGTCCTGCTGCGCCTTCAATTGCGGATGGCGGCTATACAGGAACTTCTGCTGCGCGATCGTCAGGATGTTGGAGGTGATCCAGTACACCAGCAGGCCAGAGGCGAACGGAGCCATCACGAACATCATGAACCACGGCATGATCTTGAACACCTGCTGCTGCGCCGGGTCCATCTGCGCGGGGTTGAGCTGGAACTGCAGGTACATCGTCAGGCCCAGCAGCAGCGCCAGCACACCGATCGCCAAGAAGCCGGGCGGCTGGAAGTTGAGCAGGCCAAACAGGTTGAGCACATGCAGTGGATCGGGCGCGGACAAGTCCTTGATCCACAGGATGAACGGCTGGTGGCGCATCTCGATCGAGAGGATCAGCGTCTTGTAGAGCGCGAAGAACACCGGGATCTGCAGGAACATCGGCAGGCAGCCCGCCAGCGGGTTGACCCCCTCCTTCTTGTAGAGGGCCATGATCTCCTGCTGCTGCTTTTGCTTGTCGTCCTTGTAGCGTTCTTGCAGCGCCTTCATCTTAGGCTGGATCGCACGCATCGCCGCCATCGAGGCGAACTGGCGCTGCGCGACCGGGAACATCGCGCCGCGCACGATCACGGTCAGCAGGATGATCGCGAAGCCGAAGTTGCCCACCAGCTTGAACAACGAGGTCAGCAGCCAGAAAATCGGCTTTTCGAACCAGCGGAACCAGCCCCAGTCGATCGCCAGGCTGAAATTGGTGATGCCCTGCTTTTCGTAGGCGTCGAGCACGGCATGTTCTTTGGCGCCGGCGAACAGCTTGGTGGTGGCGGATACGCGGCTGCGCGGCTGCACCACCTGCTGGTCATAGATCAGGTCGGCGCGGAAAATGTCGTTGCCCATCGCGCGAAACGTGCTGTCGGCCTTGGCGTTCACCGGTACGATCGCGGACATCCAGTAGATATCGGTAAAGCCGATCCAGTCCGCCTTGCCCTGGTTCACGACCGACTTCTGCGCATCGAGATCGACGCACGAGGACAGGAAAGAGAACGACGAGCCGCACTTGTAGCCCACGTTGAAGTTCACCGAGCCATCGAACGCGCCGATCGGACCGGAGTGGACGTTCCAGGTGGACAGGCTGGCGGTCTTGTCGGTGCGGTTCACAAGCGCGAAGGGCTTGACCACAACCGGCACGCCGCCGGCATTTTCCACCGTCTGCACAGCGGTGATCATGTAATTGTTGTCGATCGAATACGTGATCGCAAAGCGCTGGCCGGTGGGATTGGCCCAGGTCAGCGTTACCGGCGTGGAAGGGGTCAGCCGCGCATTGGCGGGCGCGGTCCATACCGTCTGCGCGTTAGGCGCGGCGACGCCGCCCTGCCCCAGCCAGCCCACTTGCGCGAACTGCTGCGCGGGCGTGCCGGCGGGCGAGAAGATGCGCACCGGGCCGGAGTTCTTCTCCACCGTTTCGCGGTGGCGGTTGAGCACCAGGTCATCGACCATCGCGCCGGTCAGGTTGATCGAGCCGGACAGGCCCGGCGCGGCCACGGGAACGCGGCCACCGCTGGCCAGTTCCGCCCTCAGGTCCTTCTGCTCCAGCGCCACGTCATTGGGATCGACCAAGCCACCTTCGCGCGTCGGCTTGATCGGGGTCGTCGGGCTGGTGGCCTTTTCCGCACCGCCTGCCGCCACGGTCTGCACCGGGGTCTTGGCTTGGGGATAGAAATAGCCGACAGCGGCTTCCCAACCGAAAAGCACGAGCGCCGTCAGCACGACTGCCAGGATGATGTTGCGTTGGTTTTGCACGAAGGCTTGTGTCCTGCTCGAAAATTTTCCGCTTCGGCGGCAGCGTGCCAGACGCCCCACCCCCGCTTAGGTACTGTCAGTCCGGTACGGGATCATGACCGTGCCCGCCCCACGGCTGGCAGCGCAATAGACGCCACAGCGCCAGCAATCCACCCTTGATCGCACCATGCCTGCGCACCGCCTCTATCGCATACTGCGAGCACGACGGCGTGAAGCGGCACGTGGGCGGCATGATCGCCGACGGGCCGACCTGCCACAGCCGGGCGATGCCGATCAGCGCCAGGCCGGGAAGCGACACGACAAACGCCAGCGCCCGCTTCACTTGCGCGGCCCCCGCTTGCGCCCGTGCGGCCTTGGCGAATCGCCCTTGCCATCCCGCGCCCGGCCCAGCGCGGCGATCAGTTCGGTGCGCAAGGCGGTGAAATCACGCTCAATCCCGTTTTCCCGGCCGATCAAGACGTGGTCGGTGTCCGGCAGGCCATGGTCGGCAAGCAGTTCGCGCAGCAGCGCCCGGAACCGCCGCTTCATGCGATTGCGCACCACCGCGTTGCCGATCTTCTTGGTGACGGTGATCCCGGCGCGCTGCCCGTGCCCCGCATTGCGGTTGGCCAGCAGTACGAAGCCGGGACGCGCGACTCGCAGGCCACGGTTGGCGGCCAGGAAATCCGATCGGCGGGTCAGGACCGTGTAGGCGTCAGCCATTGGCGTAAAGCTGCCTCGATTCGCGCCAAAGCAAAACGGCGCCAGACCATGCCTCCGCACAGCAGCGAAAGCATGGTCTGGCGCCGTCAGGCAAGGGTTCGACACCCCTGCCGCCAGCGGCGGATCAGGCCGACAGCTTCGAGCGGCCGCGGGCGCGGCGGGCGCGAAGCACCTTGCGACCGCCGACGGTGGCCGTGCGCGAGCGGAAGCCGTGACGGCGGGCGCGAACAAGGTTGCTGGGCTGGAAAGTGCGCTTCATGACAGTCCTCGAACATTCAAACAAAAAGGGGTCGCCGAACCGACGACCACGTAAACCGTTGCGCGCCGTTACGGGAGCGGGCCCGCAGAGTCAAGAACGGCAAGTTGCACGCGCGGTGTGCCCGGCAGGTCGGGCCGACCGTCCAGCTGCGCCCAGTGCGCCATCTCCACCCGATCCAGCCAGCGCGCCGACGCGAACGGCACCGAATTGGTCATGGCATAGAACGCCGCCGCCTGGCCCGCGCTCATACCCATCTGCCGGTAGTACGCAAGATAGCGCTGGTTCTCCGGCGCCGTAGCCGCATAGTCACGCGGTTCGTGGCCGGTATCGTCCTGCCACGAATGGACCGCGAACTCCGCGCCGGGATCGGCGTAGCGGCGCACGCCGGCCAGGAACAGCTCGACCGCACCTGATCGGACCGACCCGTCCGCCGGCACGTGGGTTACCAGGCCATGCGCGCGGATCATGCGGCCCACCGCAAGGTTCGCCACGTCATCGTCCGTGCCGGGGCACTCCACCATCTCGATCTCGCCAATGCCGGGATGATCGCGCAGCATCGCGGCGAACAGCGCAGGCGTGCGCGCATCGGTAACGTCCACCAGCGCGGCGCGCCCTTCATCCAGCACGCGGAACGGGCCATAAGCCTGCCCTTGCGGCAGCGCGATCTCCTGTGTCACCGTCTCGGACAGGACGACGACGGTGCGCTCGGTCCCGTCCGGGCTGGCCTCCACGTTCCAGTCGACTGTCTGATAACCGATCGCCTGCGCGGCCGCAGGGCCGGCAAGGCAGCACCAGATCAGGGCCAGGTTTGCAATGAGCGCGCGCATGCGGCAACGGTGCCTCCGATACCCTTACCCCGGCTTGCACAGACGCGGTTAAAACGCTGTAAGCCATGAATTACGCAGGTGCCCTGAAGGGCCGCGCCGGGTAGGCCCCGTCGCATGGTCGCCCTTGTCTCCACCGTCGCGTATCTCGGGCTCGAAGCGCGGGCCGTCGAAGTGCAATGCCAGATCGCGCCCGGCATGCCCGGTTTCACGCTCGTCGGTCTGCCGGACAAGGCGGTGGGCGAAAGCCGCCAGCGGGTCAGCGCCGCGCTGACGGCTATGGGCCTGGCGCTGCCGCCCAAGCGCATCATCGTCAATCTCTCCCCCGCTGACCTGCCCAAGGAAGGCTCGCATTATGATCTGCCGGTGGCGCTGGCCCTGCTGGCCGCGATGGGCGTGATCGATGCCGAGCAGATGGGCGATTTCGTGGCCGTAGGAGAACTCGCACTCGACGGGCGGCTGATCCCCTCGCCCGGCGTGCTGCTGGCCGCGATCCACGCCAGCGCGGTGGAGAAGGGGCTGATCTGCCCCGCCTCGCAAGGGTCGGAGGCGCGCTGGGCCAGCGAGGTCCCGGTCGTCGCCGCGCCGGACCTCATCAGCCTGCTCAACCACTTGCGCGGACGGCAGGTGCTGCCCACCCCGCCGCCGGGCGAAGTAACGCCGCCGGCGCGCGGGGCCGATCTGCGTCAGGTCAAAGGGCAGGAAACGGCGCGCCGGGCGCTGGAGATCGCAGCGGCGGGCGCCCACAACCTGCTGATGGTAGGGCCACCGGGCGCGGGCAAATCGCTGCTTGCCGCATGCATGCCCGGCGTTCTGCCCGAACTCACCCCGTCAGAGGCGCTGGAAGTCTCGATGGTCGCCTCCGTGGCCGGCACGCTGGAGAATGGCCGCATCAGCCGCGCCCGGCCCTATCGCGCGCCGCACCACTCAGCCTCGATCGCGGCACTGACCGGCGGCGGGCTGAAAGTGCGGCCCGGCGAAGTGTCGATGGCGCATCTGGGCGTGCTGTTTCTGGACGAGCTGCCTGAATTTCAACGCCAGGCGCTCGATTCGCTGCGCCAGCCGCTGGAGACCGGCGAGGTTACGGTCGCGCGGGCCAATGCGCATCTGACGTACCCGGCGCGGGTCCAGCTGGTGGCCGCGATGAACCCGTGCCGCTGCGGCCACCTGGGCGATCCGGCGCTGGCCTGCAGCCGCGCACCGCGCTGCGCCGCGGATTATCAAAGCAAGGTGTCCGGCCCCCTGCTCGACCGCATCGACCTGCATGTTGAGGTGGACCCAGTACGTGCCGTCGATATGGCGCTGCCTCCGCCGGCAGAAGGCAGCGCCGAAGTGGCCGCCCGTGTGGCGCGGGCCCGGGCAGTACAGTCCGCCCGCCTCGAAGGCATGGCCGCGCGCACCAACGCAGAGCTGGAAGGGGATCTGCTGGAAGCACACGCCACCCCGGACGAGGCGGGGCGCAAGCTGTTGCTGCAGGCGGCAGAAGCGATGCGCCTGTCCGCGCGTGGTTACACCCGCGTGCTGCGCGTTTCCCGCACCATCGCCGACCTGGCGGGGTCGGCCAGCATCACCCGCATCCATATCGCCGAGGCGTTAAGCTATCGCCGGCGCGCGCCGGTGAATTGAGGCATATGTTGTCTCATGGCCGGCATGAGGATGATGCGAATATATATATATATGCGTGGATCGATCAAGCAGCCCGAAGAGAAGCGCCTTCCCAACGATCGGCTAGCGGGCGTGGTGAACTGAACTTTCGCCAGACCGCGTGGGGAAGTTCGGATCGGACGGAAGGGCTAGGTTTGGTGGATTGCTGCCTTTCGGTGTTTGTCCTGAAGAGGTATGCACGCTCCGATGAAAGTCCGGGTGACACACCTCCAAGCAACTGCTCGCGTGCGAGAAGTGCTTCATACGATCCTCTCATCAAAGGAATGGTCCCTCAACGCTAGTTCGATCCCGGCATCCGACTACATGGAAGGCCGAGAGCCCTTTCGCCGCTTCTTCGATGTCTATGAGGGTTCGGACGGAGAAGACTGGCTCGGCATCATGGAATGGGCGGTTCTTGAAGAGATGCGGGCAGGTGGGACGGACACAATTGCGAACGAAGACACGGTGACTCGCATTGTCGACCGACTCGACTGTCATCCTGACATCTGTCTCGAACGCTAGAAAGCGAAGGAAGTGTCCGCTTTGGGGTGCGGCCGGTCAGGCTGCTTTTCTTTCGGAACGGCGGAAACCGGACGCCCCCCTTTGGAGTGCGGCCCTCTGCATCAGGAGGGACCGAAAGGGGTGGATTCCAGACATCACGGATGATCGCGAGTAAAGTCGTCGTTCCACCACCGGGGAGAAAATTTCATCTTCTTGCCTCGCGGCGTCATCAAAGCTGAAAAGCACTGTTGCACTTCCATGCTTGGCATCTCGCCATCTATGAACAGTTGCGACTTCGTCGGTCTCACGACTACGCGAAGCTCTCGAAATCCACATTCGCGAGCTGCCTCTGTGGCCTTTGATATGCTTTCAAATGGTCCTTCGGCGATTGGCTGTTGCGGAGAGGTAGCCTCGGCAATCGTACTGGCCGTCAAAAGAGAGAAGGCCATGATGCATTTAAGCATAAGGTCACCTATTGAGCTGGCATTTCGATAACTGTCCGGTCCTGAGTACAGCGGCAACGGGGCGGTTACGGACATTGGCAGTTCGCTTGCGCCGACGGGTAACACCAGCGCCTTGGCCCCGCCTCACCCGGCCTTCTTCGCCTTGTGTTCGGCCAGCGCCTTGTCGATCTCGACGATGCGCTGGCGTTCGGGCGTGCCTTTGGGCAGCCCCTTCAGGCGGCATTCGGCCCACAGCTTGCGGCGTTCGGATTCAAGCGCCTTGAGGTAGAGATCGGCCATCGGTTATTTCCTTTTACCCGGCCGGGTCGCGGCGCGGGTACGTCTGGCGCCGGCAGTGCCGGTGCCCTCATTGTCTTCGGCAGACAGCTTGCGCCATCGGCCCAACCGCGCTGGATCGAGCGTGCCATCGCGCAGCGCGGCGCGCACCGCGCAGTCCGGTTCGGCTTCGTGGGTGCAGTTGGTATAGCGGCATTCCAGCGTCATGGCGACGATATCGTCAAACACTTCGGCAAGGCCCGTGGTCGCCTCGGTCAGCCGCAGTTCGCGCATACCGGGAGTGTCGACCAGCCAGCCGCCGCCTTCCAGCCGGTGCATTTCGCGTACCGTGGTGGTGTGGCGGCCCTTGCCGTCGGCCTCGCGCACGGCTTGCGTGGCGATGCTGTCCGATCCGCGCAGCGAGTTCACCAGCGTCGATTTGCCGACGCCCGACGATCCCAGCAGCGCCACCGTCTGCCCCGGACCGCAGCGTGCCGCCAGCCCGGCAAGGCTGCCCGCATCGCGCCCGTTCACCGGCTCCACCTCCAGATCGGGCTGCAACGCGCGCGCGGCCTCTATGAACGTGCCGACGTCATCCGCCAGATCGATCTTGGTCAGCACCACCACGGGATGCACGCCCACCTCGCGCGCCAGCACCAGATAGCGCTCCAGCCGGGCGACGTTGAAATCCTGGTTGCAGGATGTGACGATGAACAGGGTGTCGACGTTGGCGGCGATCAGTTGCAGCCGCCGCTCGTCCCCCGGTGCGGGGCGCTTAAACAGGCTCGCGCGATCCAGCAGCCGGATGGGGCTATGCGTTTCGCCATCGATCAGCAGCCAGTCACCCACCGTGGGGCGATCTTCCGGCCCTGCCGGCTTGGGCAGCATGGAGGAGATCATCCCCTCGAAGCCCTCGCCCGCCACGGCCACCATGCCCCGATGCACGGCCATCACCCGCACGGGCAGGTAATCGCGCGCTTCATAGTCCAGAACCTGTGCGGCGAAGAACGGTCGCCAGCCAAGCTCTGCCAGAGTGAGGCCCTCGGCAGGCGTCAGCGTTGGCACGGGCGTGAAGGATGCATCGGTGGCGATAGGCTGTGTCCCTGGTAAATGTGGGTAGTAATCAGACTGCCCCTTTGGCGTCTGGCGCGCGTTCGCGCAATCGCGTTGATGGCGCCGGCTATTCTTGCACGTCCAGCTGGCGCAGCACCTCGGCCACGACCTTGGGCGCGCTGGAAAAATCCAGATGGCTGCAGCGGATCGCCACCGCGCGGTCTCTTTCATGCGGCCACCCGCACGCGGCGCGCGGGGCGATGATGCCATCGCGCGGGCTCCACAGGGCCACGGTGGGCACGGCGGGCTTTGCGGAAAAATCGCAGTCGATCGGCGGGCTGTCCACCGAATGGCCGGTTACCACCTGATAGGCCTTCCAGGCGTTGTTGGCGCGCGGATCGCCGGAGAACGGCGTGCCCATGGTGATCACCTTGGCCACCAGATGCGGTTCGCGCCGGGCGATTTCCCGTGCGAACAGACCGCCCAGGCTCCACCCCACCAGTGCGACCGGATGCCAGCTTTCACGGGCAATGATAGCCACACGCCGCATCAGGTAGGAGAAATTGCGCTCGTTGGCGCCAAGGTTGAGCCCCAGCCCCCAGTGATGCACGTGATGCCCGGCGGCAGACAGCGCATCGGCCATCGGCTGCATCCGGCGCGGGTGGGCGCCAAAGCCGGGCAACAGCATCACCGGCATCGGCCGCACCGCCGGCTTCACCTTCTGGACGCGATGCCCGCGCCGATAAAGCGAGCGCAGTTCGGCCAGCATCAGCTCCGTCGGCGGCTTGCGCACGCCATCGGGATGCTGCTCACGCGCGAACGCTGCACGACGCGCGATGGCATGGCGCAGCGATCCGGCGAACCGTTCCTCGTCTTCGCTTAGCGGGCCCATCGCGCCTTTCGTATCATCATGATGCCTTGCAATCGCCAAGGCGGGTGGTCTTCATGTGCATCGTCATCTTCATCGTGCTCATCGGCGCGGGCGCGCCACTGGCGTTCATATCGATGACGACGTCGGAGCCGTCCTTCTTCACGGTCCCGGTGAGCGTCATCGTCGCGTTGCCCTGCTGCGGGGACTTGCAATCAAGTTGGGCATCCAGATGACCGCCATCAACATCGAATTTCGAATAGCTGCACTGGCTGCCCTTGCCCATACCCTTGAACATGTCGCGAAAGCCCTTGTCGGCGTCGGCCTTGGTCAGGCAGATGGTGTTCTGCTGATTGGCCTTCATCATCGCCTTCATCTGCTCGGCGCTTTCCTTGGGCATGCCCGGAACGTCGAACCGCGTGATCTCCAGCACCTGCTTGTATTCGCCGGGCTCGGGCGTTTCCAGCTTGGCCGCTTCCTGCTTCACTTCTTCGGTAGATTTGGGCGCACCCGGCTGCTTGGACCCGCAGCCCGTCAGCGCCAGCAGCGCCGCTGCCCCGATAATCGTCATCGCGCTTTTCATGGTGTTTCCCTCCATTGCCATTTCCATCGCCCTGTCCCGCCAACGCGCCGTGTGCACAGCGGTTGCCGCCGGGCCAGCCATACCCCATATGTTCCGGTATGGCAGAGCTTATTATCCGTCGCGGTCTGGAAGAACCCGATACCACGGGCGCTTTCGTTCCCCACAAGCCGCAGCGCCCTGACAAATCGATGCCCGGCCGGCCATTTCGCGTCGTCTCGGATTATCAGCCCGCCGGCGACCAGCCGACCGCCATCGCCGAACTGGTGTCCTCCGCCGCGCAAGGCGAAAAAACGCAGGTGCTGCTAGGCGTTACCGGCTCCGGCAAGACGTTCACGATGGCCAAGGTCATTGAAGAACTGCAGCGCCCGGCGTTGATCCTGGCCCCGAACAAGATTCTGGCCGCGCAGCTGTATGGCGAGTTCAAGGATTTCTTCCCCGACAACGCGGTGGAATATTTCGTCTCCTACTACGATTATTACCAGCCCGAAGCCTACGTCCCCCGGTCCGATACCTACATCGAGAAGGAAAGCTCGGTGAACGAGGCGATCGACCGGATGCGCCATTCGGCCACGCGTTCCCTGCTGGAGCGGGACGATGTCATCATCGTCGCCTCGGTGTCCTGCCTTTACGGCATAGGCTCCGTTGAAACCTATTCTGCGATGATCTTCGACCTGGAAGTGGGCAAGGCGCAGGATCAGACGGAGATCATCCGCAAATTGGTGGCCCTGCAGTACAAGCGCAACGACGTGGCCTTTGCACGCGGCAACTTTCGCGTGCGCGGCGACAATCTGGAGCTGTTCCCATCCCACCTGGAAGACGTGGCTTGGCGCATCAGCTTTTTCGGCGACGAGATCGAGGAGATCGCCGAATTCGATCCGCTCACCGGCAAGAAAGGCGCCGCGCTCGATAAAGTGCGGGTCTACGCCAATTCGCATTACGTCACGCCGGGCCCGACGATGCGGCAGGCGGCCGACGCCATCAGGTTCGAACTGACCGAGCGGTTGAAGGAACTGGAGGCCGAAGGCCGGCTGCTGGAAGCGCAGCGGCTGGAACAGCGCACCAACTTCGACCTGGAGATGATCGCCGCCACCGGATCATGCAACGGGATCGAGAACTACAGCCGCTTCCTGACCGGGCGTCTGCCGGGTGAGCCGCCTCCCACCTTGTTTGAATACCTGCCGGACAACGCGCTGCTGTTCGTCGACGAAAGCCACCAGACGGTGCCACAGATCGGCGCGATGGCGCGCGGGGACCATCGGCGCAAGATCACGCTGGCGGAATACGGCTTCCGCCTGCCCAGTTGCATCGACAACCGCCCGCTGCGCTTCAACGAATGGGACGCGATGCGCCCGCAGACGTTCGCGGTATCGGCAACACCGGGCCACTGGGAAATGGACCAGACCGGCGGCGTCTTTGCCGAACAGGTGATCCGCCCCACCGGTCTGATCGATCCGCCGGTGGAGATCCGCCCGGTGGAAGATCAGGTGCAGGACTGCATCGTGGAGTGCAAGGCGACCGCCGCCAACGGCTATCGCACTCTCGTCACCACCCTGACCAAGCGGATGGCCGAGGACCTGACCGAGTTCATGCACGAGGCCGGCGTGCGGGTGCGCTACATGCACTCCGATGTGGAGACGCTGGAGCGCATCGAGCTGATCCGTGACTTGCGCATGGGCGTGTACGACGTGTTGATCGGCATCAACCTGCTGCGTGAAGGGCTGGACATTCCCGAATGCGGCCTGGTGTGCATCCTGGACGCGGACAAGGAAGGGTTCCTGCGTTCGGAAACCTCGCTGATCCAGACCATCGGGCGCGCGGCGCGCAACGTGGACGGGCGGGTCATCCTCTATGCCGACCGGATGACCGGTAGCATGGAACGCGCCATCGCCGAGACCGACCGGCGCCGCACGCGGCAGGAGGCGTTCAACGCCGAGCACGGCATCACCCCGCAATCAATCAAACGCCGCATCGCCGACATCGTAGCCGACACGGCCAGCCGCGACGGTGTCATCATCGACATCGAGGACGATGGCCGCAACAACCTCGTGGGCCACAATCTGCGCGGCTACATCGAAGACTTGGAAAAGCGCATGCGTACAGCCGCCGCTGACCTGGAATTCGAGGAAGCCGGCCGCCTGCGGGACGAGATCCGGAGACTGGAAGCCACCGAGCTGGGGCTACCCGAAGCAGAGCACAAGGCGCCGAAAGTCGGTCGTTCGAACGAAGGCAAGCCAGGCACCCGCAAGATGCGGTACGGCAAGACGCAAAGGAAGTTCGGGAAATAAGGCCGGCGCGTGAAGGGCCACTGCGCCCTCAGATCTTCCCGAACTTCGCCTCGTATGCCCCGGTGTCGCCGGTTGCCAGCAGGCGGGCCTGTTCCACCCAATTATCGCGGCGGGGGCGGCCGGCAAAAGCGCCCAGTCGCGTATCCAGATCATCGAGATCGGCGTCCGTCCACGCGGCGATCTGGGCATAGCGGGTGATGCCCAGCGCGTGCAGCACCGTCAGCATCTTGGGACCAAGCCCCTTGATCTTGCGCAAGTCATCGGGCTCGACATCGCCGCCTGCTGTTTCCTCCAACGCCGGTGCGGACGCTGCCGGGGTAGGGTCAGGCTCGGCGGCGATCGTCTGCGGCGGCTCGGCAGGATGCGCGCGCGCCTCGTTGGCCTCGCGCTGGGCGGCGACCGCGATCAATTCGCCGATGCCGGCCATACCGCCCGCCATCGCCGGGGGATCGATGTGAAACGCGGCCGCCGGCGCGGAATCGATCAGCGCCTGGTTGCGCTGCGCCGGCGCAGCGCCTTCGTCCAGCACGTCAGGCCGGCGATCACGCCGTGCAGGCTCGCTGCCGCGCGCGAACACGAAATAGGCCACCACCAGGCCAACAAGCAGCGCAACAACAAAGACCAGCCAGTTGGCCTGAACCATTTCCAGCACGACGATCCTACCCTTTCCGATTCCACACCAGCCAGCCGATGCCAAAGCCGATCCCGTAGGTCAGCAGCACCGAAACGGCCATTTCAAGCCATAGCGGCAAGACGGCTTCCTTTCCTAGTGTCCATCCGCGCGCACCCGATCATCCCGGCCCTGGCGTATCGATGGGCGTGGGCTTGACGGGGGCGGCGAAGATCACTGAAAATTCGATGCGGCGATTGGCCGGGTCGAGCGGATCGAGGCCCGGCACCGGCTTGGTCGATCCCACACCCGCCGCGCGCAGCCCTTCTTCGGGAATGCCGCGCGCGATGAGGGCGGAGCGCACCGCTTCGGCGCGCGCCAGCGATAGCGCGAGGTTCACCTTGGGAATGCCGCCAGCATCGGTATGCCCGGTCACCGCGATGATGCTGCCCACGCACGGGCGCAGCGCGCGGGCAACCTCGTCCAGCGGCCGTTCGCTGGCGGGATCGAGCCGGGCGCTGGCTTCGGTAAAGCGGATGGAGCGGGTTTCCAGGATGCGCTGCACGTCGTCCTGGCAATGGAGCGAGGCCGCCGGGCCATCCGCCTCGCGCGCCCAGCTGACACCCGCGATGCCCGGCACCGCCGCGATCGCTGCGGCCACGCGGGTGCGGGTGTCGATGCTCAGCCCCTTGCCGCCCGACAGCACCGGGTGGCGCGTCAGCCAGCCGTAGCGATCGCTGAACGCCAGCGTCACGCCCTTGCCTCCCGCTGTATCCCGCGCTGCCTGTGCCTGACGCGCAAGTTCGCCGACAAAGGCCGCGCCACGCATGCGGGTGGCCGCCATCGACATGGCCAGGCACAGCGCCGCACCGGCGACGACGAGCGAGGCGCGGCGCGGACTCATGCCGCCTTGGTCTTCTGGAACAAGCGCCGGTCTTCAGGGCCGAACGCCTTTTTCCAGATGACCAGAAAATAGGCACCCAGGATCGCCGGCATGCCGATCGCCAGCGCCAGCCATTCGGGTAGGAACCGCACCGCCAGAAAGCCGACGATCACCGCCGGCGCCGCCGCCCATAACAGCGCCCAGCGCCAGTTGTTGATCGGCGCGCCCAGGATGCTGGACAGCAGTCGCGCCTTGACCAGCGAGGACAGCCCCAGCGCCACCATCAGCGCCACGGCAGCAGCGGCAGCCTGATACAGCGAGTTGAAGCCCAGCCGCTGCATCGCCAGGATGCCCGCCAGCGTCAGCACCGCCTGGATGCCGATCGTGCCGATCGATATCCACAAATTTCGCAGCCGCGCCACATAAACCAGCGCCGCCTCGCTGACGACGGAGGTAGCGGCCACCACTTCTGCCGCCAGCAAAAACACCAGCGCCCCGGTCCCACCCACGAACTCGCGACCGACCAGCCCCATCACGCCGGTTCCGGGTATGCCCAGCGCCAGGGCGATCCCGGCTTGTGACGCCGTGATCCAGAAGCCCACCTGACATACTTGCCGGGCGATCGCGGCGTAATCGCGGTCTTTGAGATTACGGGTGATGACCGGGCCCAGCACCGGCTCGAAGCTGGTCTTGAGCTTTTGCGGCAGGCTGGCGACCTGCTGCGCGGCGTAATAGACACCCACTGCCGATGGCGGGGCAAGGAAGCCCAGCAGAAATATATCGACCCGGCGCGTTCCCCACTCGATCGCATCGGCCAGCGCGATCGGCAGGGAGCGGATCGCCAGCTTGCGCATCGGGCCAGGCCTTGGCCGCCACCCTTTAGGCACGCCATAAGCACGGAAGAAGGGGATGAACGCGGTGAGCGCGGCGGCATATATCGAGGCGATATAGGCGATCGACAAGCCGCTTTCGGGCTGCACCCAGATCATCGCGAACGCCACCAGCGAGATCGTCCAAGGCTCGACGATGGAACGCGACCACACCGTGGGTGAAACCCGCAGCTTGTAGGCCAGCGCGGCCAGCCAGATTTCGGTCATCGTCATCGCCGGCAAGGCGACCACCATCAGCCGGTCGATCCACGTGTAATGGCCGCCGGGAAACAGGATTTCAGGCACGAACCATATCAGCACCGAGGCAACAATGCTGGCGATCAGCGCCAGGATCGTGCCATCGGCGATCACGTTGGCGGGCGGCACCTGCCCTTCGGTTTCCGACAGGCGCTGCGCCAAGCCGCGCTTCTCACCCATGGTGCACAGCATCGAGGTCAGTTCGATCAGCACCAGCGCCGATGCGAAACGGCCCAGTGCGGCAGGCCCATAGACCGACGAGCGTCCGGCGATGAACAGGAACGGGATGCGCGCGGCCAGGCGCAGGAAAAAGCCGAACAGGTTGGTGCGCCCGCCTTTCGCCAGCGCGGCGATATCGTCGCGCTCCTTGTCGCCCTGCGGCGCGCTGGCGGGATCGCCGTAAGGACCGCTCAAGCGGAAGGCTCCTGTTCGGCGCGCAAAGGCCGGGCGAGCAGCGCACTCACCACCTCGCTAGCAGGCGCTTCGCCGGCCAGCAGCCGGCGCACGGCCTCAACAATGGGCATCTGCACGCCGGCCTGCGCCGCCAGTTGCGCCAGCACCGGCGCGGTGGCCGCGCCTTCGGCCACGCTGTTCTTGCCTGACAGGGCATCTGCCGCCGTCAGCCCTTTGCCCAGCGCGAGGCCCAACGAAAAGTTGCGGCTTGAGGTGGACGAGCACGTCAGCACCAGATCGCCCAGTCCGCACAAGCCCGACAGCGTTTCCGCCCGCGCCCCGCGCGCAAGGCCGAAGCGCAGCATCTCGGCATAACCGCGCGCGATCAGCGCAGCGCGCGCGTTCTGACCCAGGTTGAGCCCTTCGACCACCCCGCACGCGATCGCCAGCACGTTCTTCACCGCGCCGCCGATCTCGGCGCCGATCACGTCGTCGGAATAATAAGGCCGCAGCGCCGGGCGGGCGATGGCCGGCGCCAGACGATCCCATTGCGCGCGCCCGCCGCCGCACGCCAGCGTAACGGCGGTAGGCAGCCCGGCGGCCACTTCATGTGCGAACGTGGGGCCGGACAGCACCGCCAGCCGGTCCGCGGGGCAAACCTGCGCCGCTACTTGCGCCATCAGCCTGCCGGACCCGGCCTCAATCCCCTTGGCGCACAGCACCAGATCACGTGTGCCACCGGGCAGAGCCGCGATAACGGAGGCCAGGAACTGCGCGGGAACTACCACCAGCAGTACCGGCAGTTCGGCCATTTCAGCCATGTCGCTGGTGGCACGGATCGCCGGGGCGAGCGCGGCACTGGGCAAGTACAGATCGTTGCGGCGCTGGGTGTTGATCGCTTCCACCAGTTCGGGCTCACGCGCCCATAGCAGCACGTCGCCCGGCGCGCCGGCGTTGCCATCGCTATCGCTTGCCCCGGCCAGCGCCTGAGCCAACGCGGTGCCCCAGGCCCCTGCCCCGATAACCCCGATGCGTGCGTTCATGCCTTCACCCCCGCCCCGCGCACGACATCCGCCGCCGGGTCCAGCGGCCAGCGCGGACGGGCGGCAACGTCCAGCGGATCGTTCTGCCCCTGCTCCAGTCGCTCCACCCCGGCCCATGCGATCATCGCCGCGTTGTCCGTGCACAGCTGCATCGGCGGGGCGATGAACGGCAGGCCATGCCGCGCCGCCAATGCCTCAAGCGCCGAACGGATGGCGGTGTTCGCCGCCACGCCGCCGGCCACCACGAGCGCATTGACGGTGCCCACCTTGCCAAGTGCGCGGCCTGTGCGATCGACCAGGCAATCGATCGCGGCCTGCTGGAAGGATGCGGCGATATCAGCGTCGGCATAGTCGCCAGACTGCTTGGCCCGCAGCACCGCGCTTTTCAGCCCGGCGAAGGAGAAGTGCGGCTCGTCAGACCCCTTTAGCGGGCGCGGCAGCGGCACCTTGCGGGCATCACCCTGCAAGGCCAGCCGCTCCAGCGCCGGGCCGCCGGGGTAGCCGAGGCCCAGCACTTTGGCGGACTTGTCGAACGCTTCGCCCAGCGCATCGTCGATCGTGGTGGCAAGGCGGCGGAAACTGCCTACCCCTTCGACCAGCAGGATCTGACAGTGACCGCCCGATACCAGCAGCAGGAGATAGGGATACGCCAGGCTCGCATCGGCCAGGCGCGGCGACAGCGCGTGCCCTTCCAGATGGTTGACCGCGATCAACGGCTTGTCCGCCGCCATTGCCAGCGCCTTTGCGGTGACGAGCCCCACCATGACCCCACCGATCAGGCCCGGCCCCGCCGTTGCGGCGATTGCGTCCACATCGTCCAGCGTCATCCCCGCATCCGCCAGCGTCGCGGCGATCAGGGGGGCAAGGCGTTCGGCGTGCGCACGGGCGGCAATCTCTGGCACCACGCCGCCATAGGGACGATGCGCATCGTCCTGCGATGCGATGCGCTGGGCCAGGATGACGCGCCCGTCCGTGACCAGCGCCGCGGCCGTCTCGTCGCAGGAAGATTCGATGCCGAGAACTGTCCTCACGGCCTTCCCCTGAACGACAATGGCGGGTAGCACAAGCCGCCGATGACCTACGATGAACACCCTAACGTCCGCCCGCGCGAACGGTTTCGCCTTGGTACCCGGCGCTCGCCACTGGCGATGGCGCAGGCCCACGAAGCGCAAGGCAGGCTGGCGAAAGCCCACGGGATCGATCCGGACCGCGTGGAGATCGTGGCAGTCACCGCCAGCGGCGATCGCATTCAGGACCGGGCGCTGGCCGAAATCGGCGGCAAGGCGCTGTGGACGAAGGAACTGGACGACTGGCTGGCGCGCGGCGAGATCGACTTTGCCGTGCACTCCGCCAAGGATGTAGAAACCATCCGGCCCGAGGCATTCTGCATCGGCGCGATCCTGCCGCGTGAAGACGTGCGCGACGTGCTGGTGGGCGCGGCCAGCATCGCCGCCCTACCGCCCGGAGCGGTGGTGGGCACAAGTGCCCCGCGCCGCGCGGCGCAACTCCTCCACGCCCGGCCGGACTGTCGCGTGGTGACGTTTCGCGGCAACGTGGCGACGCGGCTGGCCAAGCTGGCGGCGGGCGAGGTGGACGCCACCTTCCTGGCCGCCGCCGGCCTCAAACGGCTGGGCGAAACCGGCACCGGCCACCCGCTCGATGCGCAAGACTGGCTGCCCGCCCCGGCGCAAGCGGCGATCATGGTCGAATGCCGCGCCAACGATGCGCGCACCCGCGCGTTCCTGCGCGCGATCGACCATGCCCCCAGCCGCGCACAAGTGCTGGCCGAACGCGCGCTGCTGGCCGGGCTGGGCGGCAACTGCCACAGCCCGATCGCCGTGCTGACCCGGCTGGAAGACGACATGCTGGTGATGCAGGCTGCGCTCTACAGCCCGGACGGGGCCGAGCATGTCAGCGGCGAGGCGCGATTTGCCGCCGATGATGCAGCTGGCCCCGCAAGGCTGGCCGCCGATCTGCTGGACCGCGCGGTGCCGGCGATCGCCGTGCATTTCGCCGGTCCGGAAAGCTAAGGCGCTAGGCATGACGCTGCCCGTGCTCGTGCTGCGCCCGGAACCTGGCGCATCGGCGACTTTGGCATCGGCGCGTGCCGCCGGACTGAATGCCTATGCCTTTCCCCTGTTCGCCGTGCGGCCGCTGGCGTGGGAGCCGGTGGCGGCAGACACGGTGGACGCGCTGTTGATCGGCAGCGCCAACGCGCTGCGCCACGGCGGCGCTGCGCTGGCGCAGTATCGCGGCCTTCCCGCCTACACGGTGGGGGAAACCAGCGCCCGGGCTGCGCGCGATGCGGGGCTTCATGTCATCGCCACCGGTCGTGGCGGGCTGCAGGATCTGCTCGACCGGCTGGAGCCCGGCCATGCGCGCCTGCTGCGCCTTGCAGGGCGTGAGCGGGTGGAACTGGCCGTGCCGCCGCAGGTCGAGATCGTGGTGCGCGAGGTTTACGCCAGTGAGCCGGTGCCCCTGCCGGATGGCCTGGCGCACGCGCTCGCCGCCCCCGTGCTGGCGCTGCTCCATTCGGGCGAGGCTGCGGTGCGGCTGGCGCAGCTGTGCGACGAAGCCGGCATCGCGCGCAGCCACATCCACCTGGCCGCGATCGGTCCGCGTGTGGGCCGGCGGGCGGGCACGGGATGGACGCGCGTGCGCAGCGCCGCCAGCCCGGACGATGCGGCGTTGCTGGCCTTGGCCGCGCAGATGTGCCAAGACATTGCGCACGACGCCCAACTGCCAGAAAAAAGGCCTTGATGCAGGATATTCCCTCGCCGGTCCCCGCCGCCCTGCCGCGCAAGCGGTCAGTGGCGCCCACCCTGATCGTCGCCCTGATTGCCTTCATCCTCGGCGCGGCGCTGACGGGCTGGATCGCTGTGCGCGGATACCTGCCGACCATGCTCGGCGCGCTCTCTGTGCCAAGCGTGGAAACCGCCACGCCAGCCCCTACCGCACCGCCCTCCGTCGCCGCGCAGCTGCAGCAGATCGGCACCGTTGAGGGACGGCTGGCGATGATCGAGGATCGCCTCTCGCGCATCGATCCGCAGGCGCGCGCCGCCGCCAGCAACGCCGGGCGCGCCGAAGCCCTGCTGGTCGCCGCGTCCGCGCGCCGGCTGGTGGAACGCGGCGAGCCGCTGGGCCCCGTGGCCGACCAGCTGCGCCTGCGCTTTGCCGATGCGCAGCCGCGCGCGGTGCAGACGGTGATCGACTTTGCCGCCAAGCCCGTCACCCTCGATGATCTCAGCTCACGACTGGAAGCCCTCTCGCCCGAACTGACGGTGACCGGGAAGGACGCCAACTTGTGGGACCGCATCCGGCACGAAGTGTCCTCGATGTTCGTGGTGCGGCGCGATTCCAGCACGCTGAGCGCACCCTCCACCCGCATCGAACGCGTACGCCTGATGCTGATCGCCGGGCGCATCGACGCCGCGATCGACGAACTGGGCCGTCTGCCCGGCGCCGACGCCGCAGACCGCCTGATCACCGACGCGCGCCGCTACGAAGCGGCGCAAAAGGCGCTGGACCTGCTGGAAACCGCCGCCATGCTGGAGCCCAGCCGCCTGCAGGACGCCAGCGGCCAGCCCATCGTGGAACCCAGCACCCTGGAACCCGCCGCCCCGCAGGACGAGCCGACGCAAGACGCTGCGCAGTAGGTTTGCGAGCGTTCCGATTCGCACAACTTCCCGGGAAGCTGCCACACCATTATTGCGCCGAGGGCACTAACTACCTAGAAGGAAGCTACTTGGCCTTGTTTCGCGTCGCGGCGATAGCCATCGCCGGTCTATGCAGCTTTGCGTCGCTATCTGCTCAAGCTGTGAAACCAGACCTTTCTTTGTTGCCGTACGGTAGCAGGCCTGATCTCGTTGCTTTGCCGAACGAACGTGAAATACACATGGTGTGCATGGGCCACGGATCGCCGACGGTGGTAATGACTGCGGGTTTAGGTGACTGGAGCGTCACTTGGAGCAAGGTACAACCGACTATCGCAAAGCAGGTTCGGGTTTGTGCGTGGGACCGCGCAGGATTTGGATTTAGTGGGCCAAGTTCCGAGCCACAAACGGTTGATCGGACAACTACTGATCTCGAACGCGCATTGCGCGCCGGTAAGATACCGGGCCCCTATATTCTAGTGGGTCATTCCTCCGGCAGCTACGAGACACTGCTCTTCAAGGATCGTCACCCTGCCGAGGTAATCGGTATGGTCTTGGTCGACCCTGCTTATCCCGATCAAGCGGCCATATCCGCAAGGGAAACCCCTTTGCTTGCCGCTTCAACCAGAGCATGGGATGAGGGCGGGGCTGCAATTTCCCTTAGATGCGCCGCAACCCTGGAGAATGGTTCATTGAAGGTGGGTTGGGCAGATCCAGACGGATGCCTGTCGATACCTCCAGAGTATCCTGACGCGCTGAAGCAACGATCGCTTGGGCTCTATCGGAACCCGGCAATGTTCAAGACTGCAGCATCGCTGTTTGCGACCTTCGCCGAAAGCAGCCGGTTGATTGTCAATAAAGATCGCAAGTACGGGGCAATGCCATTGCGTGTGTTGACCGCTGATACGTTATCGGCGGGACCCGATGCCTCGCCCGCGCTTGAAGCGGAAATGCCGAAGGTGAGCGCTGAATGGCAGCATCAACACGACCAACTCGCCGCCCTATCGAAGCGCGGTGTCAATTTACGGGTCACTGGCACGCAGCACGCCATTCAACAAATGCAGCCACATGCCGTAATCGAAGCTGTCAAAGCAGTTATCGAGCAATCTCGCGGGCAGGAACAATCGCCAATTGCCCGTTGAGCGTGAACAAAGGAGGGTGGTTGCAAATCCAATCTAAATGCCGCCTTCATGCGGGCCTCGACCATACGCTAGAGTCGCTGTTTATTCACCGCAGCACTACCCGCCAACCTACCCCTGCATCAATTCCGGCAGCTTGCCGGAAACACCCCGCGCCTCGTCCATGAAGAAGCGCTTTAGCATGGGCGCGCGTTGGACTGCGCCCATGCCGAGGCGGCGTACGGCGCTGGCGGCGCGGCCGGGGATGCCGAACAGTCGGGTCAACCCGTCCGTCACCGCCATCACCATCGAGGTATCGAGCGCGCGCCATGTCTCGTAGCGGGCCAGCAATTGCGCATCGCCCGGCTCCAGCCCCAGCCGCATGCCTTCGCTGATCACTTCGACGAGCGCGCCGACATCGCGCAGGCCCAGGTTCAGCCCCTGCCCCGCGATCGGGTGCATGCCGTGGGCGGCATCGCCGATGACGGCCAGGCGCTCGCCCACCACACGCCCGGCGTGGTGGAAGCGCAAGGGATAGCTCATGCGCGGCGCGGAGAGCGACACCGCCCCCAGCACGCCGTGCATGCGCGCGGCCACTTCGTTCACGAACATCGCATCGGGCATCGCGGCGATGCCAGCGGCGTCCTTTTCGGCCACCGTCCACACCAGCGCGCTGCGATGGCGGCCTTGCGCATCGTCCAGCAGCGGCAGCAGGGCGAACGGCCCGGCGGGGTAAAAGATTTCCCAGGCCGTATTGTCATGCGGCATGTCATGGAACAGCCCGGCCACGAAGGCGCGGTGCCGGTATTCCCACTTGGCAAGCGCGAAGCCCGCCTCGTCCCGCGTGGGAGACTGGCGGCCTTCCGCCGCCACCAGCAGCGATCCGGCAATCACCCGCCCGTCTGACAATTCCACTTCGACGCCGTAGGGTCCGCGATCCTTGCGCACAGCCTCGGTGCGCACGTGCCAGTCGATCGCGGGTTCATCGCGCGCGGCATCGAACAGCGCCATGCGCAGATCGCGGTTGGCGAACATGCGGCCCAGCGAGCCTTCATCCGGCTTGGGCGTGAAATCGATCCGCCCCGGCTTCATCCCGTCCGTCACCGCGATCGAGGCAATCGGGCAACCCAGCGGCGCCAGCCGGTCCGCCAGACCGATGTTGGTGAACAGGTTCCAGCTGGCGGTGGAGATGGCGGACGCGCGCCCGTCTGCCCCCTCGGCCACCAGATCGGCCGGGTCGGCCCGGTCGATCACGTGGCTGGTGATGCCCGCTTTGGCCGCGGCCAGCGCCAGCGTCATGCCGACAAGGCCGCCGCCAAGGATGATCAGGTCGCGGCGGTCCGCGGGCGAAGGTTCGGTCTGGATCGAGTCGCTCATCGCGAGCAGCTATCGGACTCCCCGGCGTAGATGTCGAGACACCTGCCATCCCATGTGCCCGCCGGCTCGCTCAGGCCCACCAGGGCGGCAAGCGTGGGGGCGATGTCCACGGTTTCCACCGGCTGCGCCTGCTCCATCGGCACCATACCCTTGCGCCAGAACAGCATCGGCACCCGGCGGTCGTAATCCCAGGCGCTGCCGTGGGTGGACACGTAGCCCGGCACCGGCTTGACGCCCGGCACCACCGCGCGCCGCGTCATCATCAGTACTTCGCCCGAGCGCGCCGGATCGAACGAGGCGGCGACGCGCTCGATCTGGGTCCAGTCCTGCGGGTGGCCGCTGGGCACCTTCACCGCCTTCAGCTCATCCGCCGTGTAGACGCCGGACACTTGCGGGTTCGCCTTCAGTTCGGCGACCAGTTCACGGATCACGGCCTTGCGCTGCTTCGGGTTAAGCCCCGCATTCAGCCAGATGTCCCCCGAGCCGCCCGCGCCATACAGCAGCGGTCCGTCCTTTACGGTGATGCCGGTGGCCTTGCCGACCGAGGCGGACAGCGCCTTGTCGATCAGCGCCGGATCGAGGCGGGCGGCGTCCGGCACGCCTTGCAGACGCATCCGTTCGGGCACGTCAGTGCCGCCATGATCGGCGGTCAGCACCACCACGTAATCGATCCCGCGCGCGTCCAGCGCGGTCAGCAGGGTGCCGATGGTCTGGTCCAGCTCGTTCATCTGGATGCACATTTCCACGCCTTCCATGCCATAGGCGTGGCCGACCTTGTCGGTAGCGGAATAGCTGACCGACAGCACGTCGGGCGCAGGGCCCCGGCCCAGCGGCATTTCATCGAGCAGGCGGATCGCCATCTCGGTGGTGGCGGCATCCACGCGCGGGCTGTTGACGAAGCCCTTGTAATCGCCGCCGGTGAGCGGAAAGCGGTACGTGCCGATGGAGAAATTGCCCAGCGGGGTGGCATGGTCCACCGCGCCGCACCAGTCCGGCACCGGCAGCGGGCCCATCCCGGCGTCCACCCGCGATGCCAAAGCGGCATTCTCGGCGATGGCGGCGGGGGACAGCTTGCGATCCGCGAACGTGGCAAAACCCTTGCCCTTCACCCAGTACGCGGCATCGGCGGTGTGTCCGCTCATCATCACCACCGCGCGGTCCTTGGCAGACACCGCGACGTTCAGGCTGGCGGGGTTCTTGCGCTTGAGCAGATCGCCCAGCGTCGGCGCCTTCAGATGCGCGGTGGCGACGACCGAATCCTCGGAATTGCTGGCGGGGTTTGTCTCGTCCTCCACGCAATACACCTGCTTGTCGGCGCGGGCGATGCCCGGCACGAACCAGTTGTTCGCGATGATGCCGGTGCGGTTGGGGTGAACGCCGGTGAGCAGCGTGGAATGGCCGGGGCACGTTTCGGTCGCCGCGTGGGACTGGAAGCCGGACGGGAACACCGCGCCTTGCAGCAGCCGCGCCAGACCTTTGGAATAATGCTGACGGTACTGGGAGAACAGGTCCGCCGAATACTGGTCCACCGAAATGGCCACGATCAGCTTGGGCGGGGTGGCCGGGGCCGGCGTCGCAGGGGCGGGCTGCGCCGCTTGCGGAGCGACGGGCGCGGCCGGAGCGGCGGTTTGCGCCATTGCGGGCACTGAGGCGCCCAGCACGAGAGCAACGGCGAGCGACGAGAACGAAAGGCGCATCGAGGGAAGGTTCCTTGAAAAGTCGGCGCGTAGCGGGCAGATGCCCTGATGACCGGATCGTCGCCGCACTGCAAGGCGGTCCAAACCCACGGAGCATCATGGATACGCGCCGCTATCGCCTGCTCGTGACAATCTTGTGTCACCTGCTGGCCTGCCTGTTCGCCGCCGCTCCGGCCCACGCCGCCCCGGGGCCCGGCGCGCCGACTCACATTTCAGCCGAACTCGTCGCCGGGCCGGTGCGCGATGGACAAGCCACGCTGGCGATCCGGATGACGCCGCAGCCCGGCTGGCATGGCTATTGGCTGAATCCGGGCGATGCGGGGCTGGGCATGCAGCTGGCGTGGGACGTGCCCCCGGGCGTGAGCGTGGGCACCCCGCGTTACCCGGTGCCGCGCACGCTGGTGGTGCAGGGCCTGATGAACCACGTATACGAAAGAGAATACGCGGTGCTGGTGCCGGTCACCCTGGGCAAGGCCACGGGCCGCGTACCGGTGCGGGTCAAGGCGAACTGGCTGGCCTGCACCGAGCAGCTATGCGTGCCCGAACGCGCCGAACTGGCGACCGAGATAGTGCCCGGCGCCCAGCACGACGCCCGCTTCGATAGCTGGACGCAGGCCCTGCCTGCCCCGCTCGATGCGCCCGCCACGTTCACGCTGGACGCGCGCGCCCTGCGCATCGCGGTGCCGCTGCCCGCGTCCGTGCCGCTGCAGGGCCCTCACCTGTTCGTCCAGCAGGACAAGCTGGTGGACTATGCGGCAGCGCAAACCTTCAGCCGCAAGGGCGATACGCTGCTGATCTCGATCCCTCGCGCGCGCTTTGCGGGCCAGGATGCGCAAGCGGTGCAGGCGGTGCTGCGGCTCGATGCGGCCGGCAACGGCATCGCGTTTTCCGCACGTCCCGGCGCCGTGCCCACCGGCGGCGTACCGGTGGCCGGTACGGGCGCGGCGCAAACGGACGGATCGGCATTGCCCGCGCTGCCATGGCTGCTGCTCGCCGCATTGGCTGGCGGTCTGCTGCTCAACATCATGCCGTGCGTGTTCCCGATCCTGTCGCTCAAGGCGCTGAGCCTCGCGCGCGCCGGGGAGAGCCAGCGCCACGCGCGGGTTGAGGGCCTTGCCTATGCCGCGGGCGTGATCGTCGCCTGCCTGGCGCTGGGGGCGATCCTGCTGGTGCTGCGCGCCGGCGGCGAGCAGGTGGGCTGGGCGTTCCAGTTGCAAGAACCTGCCGTCGTGGTGGCGCTGTTCGCGCTGGCCGTAGCGATCACCGCCAACCTGGTCGGCCTGTTTGAATTCGCCGTGCCCGGCTTTGCCTCATCCGGCTCGCCGCAAGGGGCCTTCGCCACCGGCTTGCTCGCCGCCTTCGTTGCCACCCCGTGCACCGGCCCGTTCATGGCCAGCGCGATGGGCGCGGCGCTGCTGCTGCCGGTGGCGCCCGCGCTGGCACTGTTCGCCACGCTGGGCCTTGGCATCGCCCTCCCGTTCCTGGCCGTGGCCTTCATTCCCGCGCTGCGGGCAAGGCTGCCCCGGCCGGGCAAGTGGATGGAGACGTTCCGGCACATCATGGCCGTGCCGATGGGCCTAACGGCGGCGGCGCTGGGCTGGCTGGTGTGGCGCGTGGGCGGTACCGGCTCGCTGGCCTATGTGCTGGCGCTGGCCGTCCTGCTGCTGGCGCTGCTCGCCTTGGCGGGACGCGCGCAGCGGCGCGGCAAACCAGCACTGGTGCCCGCGCTGGCAGTCGTGGCCGTGCTGGCACTGGGCGTGCTGACGATGCCGAAACCGGCCCCGCAGACGCAGGCGGAAAGCTCGATCCTTAACGCCGTGCCGTTCTCCGCGCAGGCACTGGCCGACGCTCGTGCCGGGGGCAAACCAGTGTTCGTGTGGATGACGGCGGACTGGTGCCTGACCTGCAAGGTCAACGAAAACGTCGCGATCGAGCGCGAGGACACCCGCGCCGCTTTCGCGAAGGCCGGCGTGGTCGTGCTGCGCGGCGACTGGACCCGGCGCGACCCCGAAATCACCCGCTACCTGACGCAACAAGGCGCGGCCGGGGTACCGCTGTACATGTGGTACGGCCGCGATGGTCAGCCGCAGCAACTGCCGCAAGTGCTGACGCCGGCCTTACTTGCGCAAAAGGCCGGGGCCTAGAAACAGCACAAGGCTGCGGAACGGGAACAGCCCGATCCGCAGCCTTGTGCATTATCGTTCGCGGTAACTTCAGCCGTGCTTTTTCGCGGCAGCCTGCTTGGCCTTCTTCGCATAGTGGTGATGGGCTACCGCACAGCCGGCAGCCGCACCCATCACGGCATGGCCCTTGCCGACCATGTGACCGCCTACAGCACCGACGGCGGCGCCACGGATGCAACCCTTGGCCATCACCGGCTGCGCGGCCACCATCATCAGCGGCAGGGCGATCAGGGAAACGTACTTCATGGCAGCATCCTTCAGCATAAGGTTGATGCCCTGAAAACGGCCATTGCCGGGGGATGTTTCATTAACTTTCCGTCATGTTCATGGCGGCCTTGGGCGTGGCACCGCCGCCACGACGTTGTTGATCCGGACTGGCCGGGACGGTGGTCAATCAGGCTCGTCCTGCGTAGCGAAGGCTCTGATTTTCTCAACCAGCCAGCGTACGCCCGGATCCGACATCCGGGTGGGGTGATACTGCACCACTTGCTGAAGCGGGGCGAGATTGGCAGGCACCACAGCATACCGAATATCGAACTGCTTCGTCATGAGCCTGGCCAGCTTGGCGTGCATCAGCACCAGCCGCTGCGTGCCGATCAAAAGCCAGGGCAGGACCGTGAACGAGGATGCGACCACTTCGACGCGGCGTTCGTACCCCAATTGCGCCAATTGCCGGTCGCCGACCGTGGCAGATCGATGATTGCCCACCGCGACGGCAACGTGCCCGTACCGAAAAATCGCGTCGATCGTCACGCCCTCAGCGAAAATCTCGTGATCCTTGGCGCCCACCAGGACGTACGTTTCCTCGTAGAGCGGCTCGGTCGGCACGTTTGCCAGCGCGTACTCGCTGGGGCTGATCAACAGGTCGATCTGACCCCGGCGCAATTGTTCGGTGGCATGTTCATCGGCCAGGATGAACTGGAAGCGCAGGCCCGGTGCCGTTGATGCAAGCTGTCGCGAAAGCGGCGCCAGGATAGCGGCCACCACGTAATCCGAAGCCACGATCCGAAATTCCCGGTCCGCGTGCTCAGGCACGAATTGCACCGATGACGTCAGCGCGGATTCGGCGCTGCGCAAGCAGGCCTGCACTTGCGGCAAAAGGATTTCCGCGAACGGGGTGGGAAACATTTGCCGCCCGTGCATCACCAGCAGTTCGTCGCGAAAGTATGCGCGTAATCTGCCAAGGGCCGCACTCGCTGCCGGTTGACTGACACCCAGAATTTCGCCCGCACGCGCGGTATTGCGGGTTTCCATCAGCGCTTCGAACGCGACGAAAAGGTTCAAATCCATGCCCTTGAACCGCACCGCTCGTTTCCCTTCAACTTGTTTTCGTTATCGCTATCAACTCGATCAATCAATTTCACAAGGAGATAGAAGCGCAGTAGATGTTCACTGGTAAGGTCACTTGTAAAAAGACGTGCCAATGGGGAGTATGCCGGTGAACAGATATGCCGCAACCATTCTGCTGAGCGCAACGATGCTCAGTTCGCCTGCCGTGCGGGCACAGACCGCCGAAACACGCAGCGCCGAAGCGGACGCCTCGACCGTTGGCGATATCGTGGTGACCGCGCAGCGCCGCAGCGAAAGCCTGCAGCGCGTTCCGGTCAGCGTCACCGCGCTAAGCAACGAAGTCCTGAAATCACAGAACCTCAATGACCTGACCCAAGTCTCGCGCGCCGCGCCGTCGCTTCAGGTCGGTACGGACAATTCTTTCGTCGTTCGCGGTGTCGGCACGCTGGCCTTTGCCGGCACGATCGACAGCAGCGTCGCTCTCGCGATCGACGACGTCAACCTCGGGCGGCCGCTGCTTAACAGCCCGATGTTGAACGACATCGCCCAGGTGGAAGTACTCAACGGGCCCCAGGGCCTGCTGTTCGGAAAGAACGCTTCCGCCGGCCTGCTCAACATCAAGACGGCGCGCCCGAAACTGGGCGAATACTCCAGCTCCACCAATGTCGAGCTGGCCATGCGCTCCACCCCTGGCGCGGATCGTGATGCGCCGGGCATCATCCTGCGGGAAACGCTCAACATTCCCGTGTCGGAAAATTCCGCGCTACGTTTGAGCGGCCTGTATTCCTATCAGGAGCCGGGTACGACATACGTCGGTACGCCCAACCCTGGCACGCGGCATGACATCAACGCGCGCAGCTATTCGGTGAAAGCCAAGTATCTGGCGCAGTTGTCAGACCAGCTGTCGTTCTATGTGATCGGCGACTATAACGAAAACCACGGCATCGCCGGCATTTTCGACAACACCTATCGCTCCGTCGATGCTACCAGCATCAACTTGCGACCGCTTGCCGCAGACGGAATCACGGCAGGTGCTGACAACCTGCTCTTCGGCGGCGATGCTGACCAGTATCGCGATATCAAAACCGGTGGCGCACAAGCACAAGTAACGTACGAACTTGGTTCGGGTGTGGAAATAAGCAACCTGTTCGCATGGCGTTTCTACACCCAAGACCAAGCGGTTGACGGCGATTACCTTTCCGCCAATGGACTGAACATCAATTCGAGCAACGGTCGGTACGACCAGTATTCCAACGAACTGCGCGTGGCACTGCCGGCGGGCAATCGCCTGAGCGGCCAGGTCGGGCTGTACTGGTTCAAGTCCAAGCTCGATACCGCGCGCCAGCTTGCCGGAAACAGCTACACGCCAGCCTCCGTCCTTGCCGGCAATCCCTTCTGCGTCGGCGCTGTCATCGCCGCCAGCTGTGCCCGCAGGAACTTGGCTCAGGTGGGCAGTGACCGCGATTACGTGCTCGACACCGAGAGCTACGCCGCGTTTGGTCAGCTTACGTATGACTTGACCGACGCGTTGAAGCTGATCGCTGGCGGCCGTGTGACCCATGACAAGATCGACCTCGATCTGACCCAGAACCAACTCAATTATTTCCAGACGCTGAGCGGGCCGCGCGGAAGTTTCGAGTCGAACTACAAGAACACGGATTTCAGCTGGAAGATCGGGGCACAATACCAGGCCACGCCGACGCTCATGCTTTATGCCTTCTACGGGCGCGGATACAAGGGTCCCGGCTTCAACGACAGCTTCCCCACCGCAAATGCGGACGTCGTCGTGCGCGAGGAAACGTCTTTGACGGGTGAAGCCGGCATCAAGTCGTCGTTCTTCGATCACCGCCTGACCTTCAACGTGTCAGCATTCCACACCAATTTCAGCAACTTCCAGGTACAGTCCTTCGATCCTGGCCTGGCCACCTTCGTGGTTCAGAATGCCGCCAAGGTCATTTCCAAGGGCATCGAAGCGTCAGTCATCGTCGCTCCGTTCCAGGGCCTGACCATAAACGGCTCGGCATCGATCCTTTCATCAAAGTTCGACAAGTTCACCGGCGCCCAGTGCTACCCCACCCAGACCACCTTCGGCTGTTCTGCAACCGTCAGCGTCTTCGATGCATCGGGCCTGACCCTTCCTGCCGCGCCCAAGTTCACCTCGTCCATGCAGGTCCAGTACGAAGTGCCTGAAGGCAGGGTGCGCCCCTTCATTCAGGGCAACTGGTATCACCGCTCCTCGATCAACTACGTGGTGAATCGCGCGCCCGGCGCCGGACTTGGCGCAGTCGACATATTCGGCGCCAGCGTAGGCGCCAAGATCGGCGACCAGTTGCGGGTGTCCTTGTTCTGCAAAAACTGCACGAACAAGATCTATCCGACCGCGATCGGTATCGATTCCGGCGATTCCAATGCTCGCAACGCCCGGGGGCAACTCACGCCGAAGCTTTCGTACACCCAGCAATTCGGCCTGGATTCGGTGCGCGTGATCGGCGTGAATCTCGGGATGGACTTCTAAGCGCCTACTCGGAAAGGGCATTTCGCATGTCGGCAGACACCCTTAGCAGGCGGGCCATTCTTCAAGGTTCCGCTTTGGCCGGCATGGCGGTTTCGGCGCCGGCAACGGCCAGAAAAATGGTGTCCGGCAAGCAAGGCGGCCGCTTCCCCGACGGATTTCTGTGGGGAGCGGCCACTGCGGCGCATCAGGTGGAAGGCAACAATACCACCAGCGATTCCTGGACGATCGAGCACGTGCGCCCCACGTCGTTCGCCGAACCATCGGGTGATGCCTGCGACAGCTTTCATCGTTGGCCACTCGACCTCGACATCGTGCGCGACCTGCATCTCAATACGTATCGCTTCTCGATCGAGTGGGCACGCATAGAACCCGAGCAGGGGCAGTTCTCGCTGGCCCTGCTGGATCATTACAAGGCCATGATCGCTGGCTGCGCGCAGCGAGGGCTTCACGCGGTCGTAACGTTCAACCACTTCACCTGTCCGCGCTGGTTCGCGATGCTGGGCGGCTGGACCAATCCCGATGCGCCCGTCCTGTTCGCGCGCTACTGCGATCGCGCAGCACGGCACTTGGCAGGCTCGATACACAGCGTCGTCACGCTTAACGAGCCCAACCTGATGGCCCTGCTGCGCTTCAAGCTGCCGCCTCAGGCGTTTGCCCGCAACGATGCGATCATGGCGGCGGCAGCGCGGGCTTGCGGGTCCAGGGTCTTCGTTGGTCAGTTCATCGAGAACGAAGCCCAGTCGGCGGCGATGCAGCCGATCATGATCGAGGCCCACCGCCAGGCCCGCTCGGCGATAAAGGCGGTACGCTCGGATCTGCCGGTCGGTTTCAGCCTGGCGATGGAAGATGATCAACCGATCGGCCCGGATAGCATAATCGGCAAAAAGCGGGCCAAGTGCTACGATGCCTGGCTGCGCGAAGCGCGCACCAACGATTTCATCGGCGTACAAAACTACGAACGCGCCCGGATAGACGCCACCGGGCAGATGAAGCCACCTGCGGACGCACCCTTGAGCACGCGGGGCACCGAAATCTATCCGGCGTCGCTGGCCGGCGCCGTTCGCTATGCGTGGGAAACCGCCCGCGTCCCGGTGCTGGTGACCGAACACGGCATCGGCACCGCGCGGGACGAGCAGCGCGCCGCCTTCATTCCCGCCGCCTTGCGTCATCTCAAGACGGCAATGGACGAAGGTGTGCCGGTGCTGGGCTATATCCACTGGTCCCTGCTCGACAATTTCGAGTGGATTTTTGGCTACGAGCCGAAGTTCGGGATCGTGGCGGTGGACCGGACAACCTTTCGGCGTTCGCCCAAGCCATCGGCCAAGGTTCTGGCCGACATTGCCCGCGCAAATGGCTTCTAAACCCTCCCGCGACAGCGCGGCGGCAGGCTGCTTTCGGGGCCGATACCTGGCGTGCCGCGTATCGCCATTTGTTTACATGAGGACCGGCACATGAATGATCTCAAGATCCTTGTCATCGGCGCAGGGATTGGTGGTTTAGCGGCTGCGATTGCTTTGCGGCGGGCCGGCCATCAGGTGACGGTGATTGAACGCGACCCGACCTGGTCGGTCTACGGTGTCGGCATCATCCAGCAGTCGAATGTGATCCGGGCGATGGATCAGTTGGGCATACTCGAGCAGTTCCTCGATGCGGCCTGCGGTTTCGATGCGGTCGAGATTTACATTCCGTCAGGCGCGAAGGTCGCGCGGGTGCCTTCGCCCAATCTGGTCCCGGGCAAGCCGGCCAACGTGGGCATCGGGCGCCGGGCTCTCCAAAAGGTGTTGGGCGACAGCGCGAAGGCGCTGGGCGCACAGATCCGTCTTGGCCTCTCCGCCGCCGCCATCGCCGATGATGGCGAAGGTGTCACGGTGTCCTTGTCCGACGATAGCGAGGCGCGCTTCGATGTCGTCGTCGGCGCCGACGGTGTTTACTCGCAGACGCGTGAGGCGATTTTGCCTAATGCAGAAAAGCCCGCGTTTACCGGGCAGGGCGTTTGGCGCTATAACTTTCCGCGTCCCACCGATCTTGACGCTCTGCATGTCTATAACGGCGCGGTAGGTGTCGGCCTGGTACCCATGAGTGCCGATCAGATGTATCTGTTCGCAACCAGCCCGGAAGATGGCAATCCGTTCTACCCGCGCGCGGGGCTTGCAGCCGTGATGCGCGAGAAGCTGGCAGGCACAGCGCCCCAGATCCAGGCTTTGGCAGAACAGATCACCGATGACGCCGGTGTCGTCTATCGCCCGCTGGAGGCGCTGATGGTGGAAGGACCTTGGCACAAGGGCCGCGTGGCGCTGCTGGGCGATGCGGTCCACGCCACCACCCCACATCTGGGCCAGGGCGCGGGCATGGCGATCGAGGACGCCATCGTGCTGGCCGAAGAGATTGGCCGTCACGACACGCCGGAGGCTGCCTTCGTCGCGTATCACGACCGGCGCTACGCGCGCTGCCGCTACATCGTCGAGAAGTCACTGGAGATTTGTCACGGCCAGATCGGCCGAGGACCCCCGGTGGATAACCATCAGGCGACGGGTGAGATGTTCGCGCTCGTCTCCCAGCCCATCTGACCGATTTATCGAAGGATACCAACGATGACCCGCGTAACCGAGATCCGCTATGTTGGCTACGGCGTCGAGAATTTCGATGCCGAACGTGCCTTCTACGCCGACGACTGGGGCCTTGTCGAAGTGGCGGCCAAGGACGGCGCCGCCTGGTTCAAGACCCACGGCCACGATGAACATCACGTGGTGCGCCTGCACCAGTCGGACGTGAACCACGTCGAGGTGATGGCGTTTGCGGCCGACACTCGCGCCGATGTCGATGCACTGCACGACAAGGTCGTGACCGCCGGCTGCACGGTGATCTTCACGCCCCAGGACCTGGACACGCCAGGCGGTGGCTATGCATTCCGCTTCTTCTCCCCGGATGGCCTGCCCTTCGAGATTTCCGCCGATGTCGCCCGCTCGACCAGCCGCGCGATGGAGCGTTGGGAGGGCATGCCGGTAAAGATCAGCCACATCGTCCTGCACTCGCCCGATCACCAGGCGATGGTGCGGTTTTTCGTCGACGTGCTGGGCTTCAAGGTCAGCGACTGGCTGGGCGATTTCATGTGCTTCCTGCGCTGCAACGAGGCGCATCACCGCGTGGCGATCCTGCCGGGGCCGCCATGCCTCAACCACGTGGCCTACGATATGCTCACCGTGGACGACATGTTCCGCGGCGTGCATCGCCTCAAGCAGCGCGGCACGGATCTGCGCTGGGGGCCGGGCCGGCACACGGCGGGCAACAACACCTTCAGCTATTTCTGCACGCCGGCGGGCTTTGCGGTGGAGTACTCGTCGGAATTGGACAACGTCGATTTCGATAATCACGTCGATCAGGTCCACGCCCCCAGCCCCACCATCATGGACCAGTGGGGCATCGGCGTGGGCGGACCGCAGACGATGCCGCATCCCAAACCCGATGCCCGCCTGTTCCAGGCGGCGGAGTTCTGATCATGGCGCTTTTCGAATACTTCCCCAATTACATCTGGAACCTGTCGGTTTCGATCGCGATGGAATCGGGCGGGCAGATCGGTGAGATCATCGACATGTGCAAGCCGATCCGCGATGCCGCAGCAGGCGGCGCGGATGCCGGCACACCGCAGTTCATGCAGGCCTGGGCGACGATGGGCGACAAGCTGCTGGAACTGGCCGGCGAGGACGAGGCCAAGGGTCGCCTGTTTTCCGCGTCCACCAAGCTGGAACGCGCGTCGCTGTATCTGCTGATCGCCGAGCGCATGCAAAGCCATGGCGCCCCCGGCCGCGAGGCGACGTACGCCAAGGCGCGTGCGGCATTCGACAAGTCGACCGTGCTGGGCAAGATCAACCGCGAACGGGTGGAGATTCCACTTGGCGCGGGCACAATGCCGGCTTTGTTCACGCGGGCGCCAGGCGAAGGCCGCAAGCCCGTGGTGGTGTTCTGCAACGGCCTCGATAGCTGCAAGGAGATGCTATACTGGACCCGCCTGCCGCTCGAACTGGCCCGGCGCGGCGTCTCCACCTTGTGCGTCGATCAGCCCGGTTCGGGCGAGGCGCTGCGTTTGCAGGGCCTGCCTGTCGATCCCCATTCGGAAAGCTGGGCGAGCAAGGCGGTGGACTGGCTTGAGCAGCAGCCCGAGGTCGATCCCGCCGCAATCGGCATGACCGGCATCTCACTGGGCGGTCATTTCGCGCCGCGCGCCGTTGCGTACGAGCCGCGCTTTGCATCGGGCGCAGTGTGGGGCGCCAACCACAACTGGCGCGAGGTGCAGGACAAGCGCATGGCGCGCGAGGGCGAGAACCCGGTCCCGCACTACTGGGCGCACGTGCACTGGGTGTTCGGCGCCAAGGACCAGGACGACTTCCTGGAGAAATCTGCTCAGATGGACCTCAACGGCCACATGGATCGCATCACGGTGCCGTTCCTGGTCACCCATGGCGCGAACGACCGCCAGATCAGCCCGGCCTACGCCGACGACCTGTACGACCAGCTGGTCAATTCGCCGCGCCGCGAGAAGGTGATCTTCACCGCCCGCGAAGGCGGTGTGGAGCATGTGGGCGCAGACAACATGACCTTCGGGCGCGATCTGCTGGCGGACTGGTTTGCCGAAACGCTGGGCGGCCGGGCGGGATAATGGCCCGCGCGGTTCCAGCTCAGGACTACATCCGGCGCGAAGTGTTGGTGAGCATGGCGATCAATGCGGTCATCTCGCTGGGCTTTTTCCTGCTGGTGTTCGGGCCATCGCAACCCGCTCCGGTCTGGGGCGTGGGTGGATGGGTGTTCGATTTTCTGCCCCAAGGCTTCATGGTGGCGCTGATGGGCACGATCGTGCCGGGCCTCATCGCGTCAAGGAAGCGCGCGCGTGGGGCAGTTGCACCCTTGGATAAAGGGTCTCGGTTGCCCCGCACCGTCCTGCCGCTCGCGGTGCTTCTGGCAGCGGTCAGCGCGCTTGCTGGCACGATGCTGGTCGCATTGATCGTGTGGCTGTCGGATATATCAAGCCTCAGCCCGCTTGCCGGCAGCGGGCTCAAGATCGTCTTCGGAGGTCTGCTCGGGGGCCTTGTCACATACACCGGCCTGAATGCGCTCTTGTCGCGCAGGTGATTGAAAGGAAAGCCCAATGCCCCGCCAGTTTATCGATCTGTCGATCACATTGTGCAACGATGTCGTAAGCGATCCGCCGTTCCTGCGGCCCAAGATCACGTACCAGACCCATGGGGAGACGTTGACGGAACTGCGGCACTTCTTCCCCAACGTGAAGGCGGAAGATACGCCGGACGGCGCCGGCTTCGCAGCGGCGGAATGGGTGACGCTGACCACGCACAACGGGACCCACCTCGATGCGCCGTATCACTTCCACCCCACGATGAACGGCAAGGACGGCGAGCCCGAACGCTCCATCACCATCGACGAAGTGCCGCTGGAATGGTGCTTCCAGCCCGGCGTGAAGCTGGACTTCCGGCACTTCCCCGATGGCTACGTCGTGACGGCCAACGACGTGGAAGCGGAACTGGCGCGGATCGGCCACGAACTGCAACCGCTCGAAATCGTGCTGGTGAATACCGCGGCGGGCAAGGCGCTGGGTCGGCCGGACTTCGTCAGCGTGGGCTGCGGCATGGGCTATGAAGCGACGATGTACCTGACCGAGCGCGGCATCCGGGTGACCGGCACCGATGCCTGGTCGTGGGACGCCCCGTTCGTGCATACGGCCAAAAAGGTCGAGGAAACCGGGGACACCTCGCTCATCTGGGAAGGGCACAAGGCGGGCCGCGACATCGGTTACTGCCATCTGGAAAAGCTGCACAACCTGGAAGTGCTGCCCGGCCACGGCTTCACCGTCAGCTGCTTCCCGCACAAGATCGAGGGCGCGTCCGCCGGCTGGACCCGTGCCGTCGCCATCATCGAGGACTGAGCCCCATGCGCCTTGCCACCCTGGACAACGGCACCCCGGACGGACAGCTTGTCGTCGTATCGTCCGATGGCGCACGCTGCCTGCCAGCCCCGATGCCAAACCTGCTGGGTGCGATGGCGGGCTGGAGCTCCGCCGAGCCTTCGTTGCGCACGCTTGCGGCAAGGCTTGAGGCCGAAGACGGCGAAGCGCTGGACGCAGGGCGTCTGCGTGCACCGCTGCCCCGCAGCTGGCAGTGGCTCGATGGGTCGGCCTTCGGCACCCACGGCGAACTCATGCAGATCGCCTTCAACCTGCCACCGATCGAAACCGATCGCCCGCTCATGTACCAGGGCATGTCTGATCGCTTCTACGGCCCCACCGAACCGGTGCCGTTCCCCAGCGAGGCGGACGGCATCGACTTCGAGGGCGAATTCGGCGTCATCGTCGATGCCGTGCCGATGGGCGTCACGCCCGCGCAGGCGCTTGATCACATCAAGCTGGTAGTGCAGATCAACGACTGGTCGTTGCGCACCATCGCGCCAGTCGAGATGAAGACCGGCTTCGGCTGGGTCCAGGCCAAGCCCGCATGTTCAATGGCCCCCTTTGCCGTTACGCCCGATGCACTGGGCGATGCCTGGCGCGACGGGCGGGTCTGCATGGACCTGCATATCCACTGGAACGCCGCGCCCTTTGGCCATGCCAACGGCGCGGCCATGGACGTGGGCTTTCACGATCTCGTCGCCCACGCCGCGCGCACCCGCGATCTGGCCGCCGGCACGATCATTGGCTCGGGCACCGTCTCGAACCCGAACTACGCCCAGGTCGGCTCAAGCTGCATCTCCGAAGTGCGCGCCATCGAAATCATCCGCGACGGCAAACCCACCACCGCCTTCATGCGCTATGGCGACACCATCCGCATGGAAGCCAAAGACCAACTGGGGAAAGCGCCTTTCGGCACAATCGAGCAAGCTACCAAGGCGTATTGAGCGTTCTGTAGGCGGCGCTGGACTCGTCGCGGCACGCCGACTTTCGTAAGTCAGTCTTTTAAAACCGAAAAGGCAATGTTGACGCAAAGCACGCTCGTACCTTACGCCGTCTCATGTATTCTGGATCCAGAATTAACCTGGTAAATGCAGCGCAAGAGGCACAGGCATGACGCGTAATGGCCTTCTACTTTTTTCTTGCGCGTTAAGTCTGATGGCCACTTTGCCGGCAGAGTCCAAAGAGGTTGTGCTTGCGCCCACCACGCCTTGGAACCTGGATGCGTCCGATGGAGGATGCGCGCTAAGACGCGGCTTTGGCGATGCACGACGTCCGTTGATACTGGAAATGCGACGATTTGCTCCTGGCGATCGCTTCGAATTTTCCCTCGGCGGCGATCAGGTCAAGGCGTTTGGCAGCGACATAGCGATTTACTATGGTGACTTGACGCCGGAGGCCAGCCATTCCGTTCAGCGCGCCAAAGCTAATCGCAACGAACAACCGCCCGTCGATCTGGTTTATACGACCTCAAGCCTCGGACCGGAAAGAGACTTTAGCGGCGTGGACCTTGTTACGCCCGAGATGGAGGAGAGCGTCCACGCCATCGCCGTCAAGTCTGGGGGGCGATCAATCCGGCTGGAAACCGGCTCGCTTGGCAAACCTTTTGCGGCAATGCGCCAATGCACCGCCGCTCTTGTTGCATCCTGGGGTTTGGATGAACGTGTCCAGGCAGGCCGGTTGCGACAGTTAAGACCGCTCGGCCAAACCCAGTGGGCCCCGGAGATTCAAAAGATATATCCTTTGGAACTGGCCGCTAAAGGGATGCAGGCGCGTGTCAATGTGCGAATATTGGTGGATACGGACGGTAAACCGACGACTGCAAAGTTCTTCGTTCTTACAACGACCCACAGTTTGACAAAATCGCTTGCGACAAGATGATGGAAGTCGCGCGATTTACGCCGGCCCTTGATAAAGATGGCAAGCCTGTCGCCTCATACTATGCGACGACAATAAGCTGGACAATCTCGCAATTTCCGTAGGCACGACGAAATTTGCCAAGGCGATTGGGGTTTTCATATCGACATAGCGCAGTGCCCTGAAGACAGGCTAACACGCGCCTCCTGTCGCGTAGAATGAAGGCCATTTGATGACGTTGTTCGATTTGCTGGTGCCCACTTACACACAGATGCTTGGCGCTTTGTCAGCCTGGCTCGCCAAGGCCGAGGCGCAGATGGACGGCAATGCGGATGCTTTGCTTTCCGCGCGTTTGACCCCTGACATGTTCCCGCTGGCGACACAGGTGCGCTTTGCCTGCGTGCAGGCGCAGGAAGGCATTTTTCGGCTGCGCGGCGAGGCGTTTCCCCCCTCCATTGCCGAGCTGCTGGAGGAAGGGCGTAATGCGCAGCAAAAGGCTGGTTCGATCGCGGACGCACGGGCCCAGATCGCCGAAACGCTGGCGGTGGTCGAAGCGGCAACCGCAAACCTGCCCGAAATCGATCCGGCCACGCCGATCGCGCATGCGTTGCCGCAAGGCATGGTTTTCGATCTGACCGCCCAGCAGTATGCGCGCGACTGGGCGCTCCCGCAGTTCTACTTTCATGTCATGACCGCCTATGCGATCCTTCGCGCGCATGGCGTGGACCTGGGCAAGGCGGACTACGTTTCGCACATGTTCGGCTATCTGCGCCCCGGCACGATGCCCGCGCAGTAGCGGGCGCTTACAGCACCTGCGCCACGCCCTCCAGGCTGGCGCGCAGCTTGTCGATCGCCTGCGCTTTGAGCTGATGTACCCGCGGGATCGACACGTTCAGGACTTCGGCGATTTCGGAAAGGTTCAGTTCCTCCACGAAATACAGCTGGACGATCAGCTTCAGCCTGTCGGGCAGTTCGGTGATGGCCGCAATCACCGCATCGCGGGTCTGCGCGTCTGACAGGAGGGCGAAGCTGTCCGGGGTCTGCGCGGCGAAGGCGGCGTTCTGGTCGGAATAGCATTCGTCGATCGAATCGAAGCGTAGCGGCGCGCTGGCATCGCGCATCGCGGCAAGGTCCGCCTCGCCCACGCCCATCGCACGGGCCAGTTCGTGTGGCCGGGGATCGCGGCCCAGCTGGCCGCGCAGCGCCGTTTCCGCCTGCGCCAGATGCCGCCGCCTTTCCGCCGCCCCGCGCGATAGCGGCGCTGCCCGGCGCACCAGATCGACCATCGCGCCGTGCACGCGCATCTTGGCATACGCGGCAAAGCCGTCCTCGGTGGGCAGGTCGTGCTTTTGCGCGCATTCGGTAAGCGCGACGAGGCCAGCCTGCACCAGATCGTCAAGCTCCACGCCCGGCCGCCCGGTGCCGTGAACATGCCAGGCCTGGCGGCGCACCATCGGCAGGAAGCGGCGGACCCGGTCGGCGACATCGCCGACGTAGGCGCGGCGGGCGGCAGCAAACGGCTGTGGATCGAAGTTCATGCGGCCATGCTTTCGGCTGGATCGAAATCGTCAGGGCTGGGAAGACCGGGCGTGGGCTGCGGCGGAGCGGCGGCGCCGATCACGTCGATCACCTCGATCGGCTGGGTGGCGGGCAGTTCGGAGATGGACAGCACCAGGCAGCCCGGCGCGCGCAGGCGCAGTAGCGCGGCCAGCGCGCGCCGGGCGCGCGGCTGCACAACCAGCGCCAGCGGCGCGGCGTGCGGCCCGCGCATCTCTGCCAGCGCCAGCACGCGTTCGCCGATCATGCGGGCAAGGTCTGGCTCGATCACCGGCTGTCCGGTTGCAGGATCGAGCATGCCCTGCACGATCGCGGCTTCCAGCCCGGCATCCAGCGTAATTACCGGCAGGCGCTGCATGGGCGAACAGATCCGCCCCACGATCAGCGCTCCAAGGTCCGCGCGCACCAGTTCGACCAGGCGGTCATGGTCAACGCTTTGCTGCACTGCGCGGGACAGGCTGGCAAAGATTGGCACCAGATGGGCGATGGGAATGTAATCTTCCAGCAGCGCGCGCAGCAGGCGGGTGACGGCGGCGAGCGAGAGCGGCGCGGGGGTGACGGTTTCGACCAGCCCGGCGGAATGCTCCTTCAGCGCCTCGATCAGCACGCGCACCTGATCCGGGCCCAGCAGATCCTGCGGGCGGGCTGACAGCAGCTGGTTGAGGTGCGTGGCGATCACGGTGCCGGGGTCCACGGTCAGGAACCCTTCCGCCGTCGCGTGATCGCGCGCGGCGGGATCAATCCACAGTGCCGGGCAGCCGAAGCTGGGATCGAAGCAGGGTTCGCCGCGCAGGGAATGGTGGACGCTGGCCTCGCCCGCGTCGATCGCCAGCACCTTGTCCGCCCGCACCGCCGCGCCGCCCAGGTTCACACCGCCCAGCACGATGCGGTATTCGTGCGGTGGCATGTCCAGCGCATCGCGCACGCGAAACTGCGGCACGATGAAGCCGAAGCTCTGGCTCAGCTGCTTGCGCACGCCGGTGACGCGGCTGACCAGCGGGGCGCCGCGCCGCTCGTCCACCAGCTGCACCAGGCCATAGCCCAGTTCGATGGTGACGAGGGTATGGTCTGACACATCCTCCAGCGCGATCTTCGAAGGGTCGGCGGGGGCTTCGGGCTCCACAGCGGCTGGCGGAGCGATCAGCGCACGCTCGGCACGTTTCCGCAAGCCGTGCCACAGCCATCCGGCCAGCCCGGCAGCGGGCAGGAAGATCGACTGCGGCATCGCCGGGATCATACCGATCGCGCCAAGCACCACGGCTACCGGCAACCACGTGCCGGGCGCGGCGAACTGGTTGCCGATCTGCCCGGCAAGGCCCCGGCTGTCCGACACGCGGGTGACGATCATTGCTGCGGCGATAGACAGCAGCAGTGCGGGCACCTGTGCCACCAGCGCATCGCCGATGGCCAGCGTGATATAGGTCTGCGCCGCCTGGCTGGCGGACAGGCCGTGGCTGATCATGCCCAGGCAGAAGCCGGCAATGATGTTGACCCCCAGGATCAGCATCGCGGCGATGGCATCGCCCTTCACGAACTTGGACGAGCCGTCCATCGAGCCGTAGAAGTCAGCCTCGGTCGCCACTTCGCGGCGGCGGGCCTTGGCCTCGTCCGCGCTCATCAGGCCGGCGGCAAGGTCGGCGTCGATCGCCATCTGCTTGCCCGGCAGCGCGTCCAGCGTGAAGCGCGCGGACACTTCGGACACGCGGCCTGCACCCTTGGTGACGACGACCATGTTGATGATCATGAGGATCAGGAACACGAAGATGCCGACCGCGAAATTGCCGCCGATCAGGAACGCGCCGAAGCTTTCGATCACTTTGCCCGCGGCCGCCTCGCCCTCGTGCCCGTGGACCAACACCACGCGGGTGGAGGCGACGTTGAGCGAGAGGCGCAGCAGCGTGGCGAACAGCAGGACGGAGGGGAAGGCGGAGAAATCCAGCGGCTTTTCCGCGTTCATCGCCGCCATCAGCACCGCGACCGACAGCGCGATGTTGAGCACGAACGCCACGTCCAGCACGATCGCGGGGACGGGCACGATCATCAACACGATCAGGACGAGGATGCCCGCCGGCAGCGCCACCGCCCCGGGATTGCGAATGCGCGAAAGCAGCATCACAGGCCCAGTTTCGCCAGCTTGGTGTACGCTGCGCGGACGTGGCCGGGCGCCGACTTGCCGCCAGCTCCGAACGCAGCCTCCAGCGTGTCGGACATCGAGCGCCTTGCGACCGGTGATGGAGATGCGGGCAAACCTGCGTTGAATTCGCGCGCGATCGGGCCGGACGACTGCCAGGCGGCGGGATCGTAGGCGATGCGCGGACCGCTCGTGGCGATGGCGGCGTCACCTTCCATCGCGCCGGCCACTTTGTCACGCATCAGCGCCATCACCCCGCCCACGGAGCGCGCCGCGCCGCCGGCATAGAAGATCGAACGATTGGCAGCGGCGGCCTTGGGCAGCAGCGCGGCGGCGCTTTGCGTGGGATCGGTGGCCAGCGCTTCAAGGAGCTGGCCGGCACCCGCCGAACCCAGGAAGTGCGCGAGGTACAGTTCAGCCGCATCGGGTGTCCGGCCCAGCCGGGCGGACAAGTCAGCGCGGTTGTCCGCCGCCAGTTCGCCCGCCATCAGCGCCGCTACTTGCGGATCGTAGCGCAGCGCCATCACTTGCGCGCGGCCCCCGGCGCTGCCGATCGCATCGTTTACCCAGGCCATCCCGTGCTCGGCGCCGTGGCGGCCCATCGTGTTCAGCCAGGTGCCGGAGGTGAACTGGTACAGTCCCGCCGCGCTGGAGGTGGCCGCGCGCGCGCCGGGATCGAGGCTCGATTCCAGCTTCGCCTGCGCCAGCAGATAATCGAAGTCCACGCCCGTGGCCTCCGCGGCACGGGCGATGGCATCGCGCACCTGCGTCCCTGCTTGTGCAAGCGTGCCGACCCCGGCCAGACCTTGTCCATCGCTCAAAATGGGATACTCCCGGCAAAACAATCTACCGGGGCTTTTCAGCAAGAGCCGTGCCAGACGCTTGCGGGCCGGGTCGCCCCCGGCCTGTGCGCGAATGTCAGCCCCGGCCCGCGCCCATCGCGTACCCGGCCGGGATGCGGTATAGTTGCGCGCTGCCGGTCAGCGCGTTGAGCCGGCGCGATACGTTGGCGGCCACGATATTGCGCACTTGCCGGTTCACTTCGTTCAGCCGCCGCGCGGCATCCAGCATGCCCCGGCATTCCTCGTCCAGCTGCCCCGCACCCAGCCCTTCGCCCACCTCGTCCAGGGTTCCGCACAGGCGATCCTTGTCGCGCGTGGTGCCAACGATCGCGTCAAGGTCCAGCCCGGCAAGCGCCTGCCGCTCCGCCTCCAGCACGGCAAGCATCTGCCGCAGGGCATCATGCACGGCGGCGGGCGAGGCATTGGGCAAGGCGTTGGCGGTCATCAGCGTGCAGTCCTCAAAAGCATGCCGGCAGCGATCATTGCATCGGCGATCTTGGCAGGCAGGACGGGATATGTCCCTGATTCCACCGCCTTGCGGATCAGCGCCACCCGGTCGGTATCGACCGGCGCTTCACCGGCAGACAGCGCCTGCGAGGTTTCGACAGACGGCGTGGCCGAGATCTGCGTGCTGGCGGCGGGCGCGCTGGTGGTGGTCGCGCCCGGCACGGCGGCGGTGTTGACGCGCGCCAGCCTGCTTTCGATAGCGCCGGGGCGCTGGGTAGAGCCCACTTCGATTGGTGGCATTGTGCCGCTCCTTGAGAATGTCCTGAACCCAAGAACGGCAAACGCGGCATCGATTAAAGGGCGGCGGCAGTGCCGCATTACGGCAACGGCAGCGAAACCAGGCCGGGCCGTTCGATCCGTGCGCGCATGGTGTCGTTGCGGCTACCCGACGGCGCGGCTGCGGAGCGCACCTTGATCCAGCCACCGACCGGGCCCGATTCCAGCGCCTCTCCCGGCTGGGATACGGTGAACCCCTCACCCGTCACCGCAATCGCGACGGCATCGCCGCGCGTCACCGCAATCTCGACGGCATCGCCGCGCGTCACCGCAATCTCGCCTGCCTGCCCCTGCCCCGCATTTCGGACGGGCACAAACACGCGCCACCCTCCGGGATCGCCGCATTGCACGACCACACTGTCATGCGCAGGCGTGCGCCAGGACAGCGCGGTGCCGGTGCGGCAGGGCTGCAAGCGCAGGCGGCGGTCCACCGCGGTGGCGGCGCCCCCCGGCTCACCCACCGCCGCCCCGGTGAACAGCGCGACCTGGCGGTCTATCGCGTCAAGATCAGCGAAGGCGGCAGACGTCGGGGCGGCAGTAAGGATCAGCAGGCTGGCTAACATTTAGGGACGTTACCTTTGCGCGCGTGATGCGCTTGGCCCGTCATCAGCAAGGCCCGTGCCAGCCTGCGCGCCCGGCACGTCGTAGGCCAGCGCGACCTGCACCGGGCCGGCGCCGGGCTCCACCACGATGCGCGCCGCGCGCCCGGCTACGCCAGCCTCACCGGCGAGCCGCGCAGCCTGCGCCAGCGCCTCCTCGCGCGCGCCGGGGGATGGCCCATAGCGCGCCGTGATCGTCAGCTGCTGGCGCGGATCGCCGGCCTGGCGCGCCAGCCATGTCGCAAGCGCAGGCGCGCCGCTGGATGGCTCGTACACCGCCACCGCTTCCGATCGCGCGGAGACGCGAGCAGGTGGCGGAGTGTTCGCAGGCGTACGGCCATGCAGGGCCGCCGCGCTCAGCATGAACAAAATGAGCGACAAATCCGCCAGTGAGGTCTGCCAGCCGAAGCCCTGATTGCGCCTCATCGGTGCGGCGCACCATTGGACGGATGCGTGGGGACCGGGTGCCCCGGCAGCGCACCGGCCACCTGCCGTTCCAGCCATTCCAGCACACGCTGGCGCTCGCGCTCCTCGTGCGCGGCGCGCCGGGCGATCATCCGCGCCAGCGGGGCGAACAGCAGGTTGCCCAGCAGCAGCCCGTACAGCGTGGTCAGCACCGCCATGGAAATCGCGCCGGTAAAGTCCGCCGCTGCATCAGGGTGTGCCGGCAGGCGGCTCAGGGAAACCAGCGTGCCGGCCAGGCCGAAAACCGGCGAGAGTTCCGCCGCCTGGTCGAACGTGCGCATCGCCCGGCGGCTCTGACCAAGGCGCCGGCGGCGATGGGCGCTATGCGCGGCCTGCAACGCTGTGATGGAGCGCGAGCCGATCAGCGCGTCGGTCACATCGTCGAATTCGGCGTCGCCGACGTGGTGGGCCTCGGCGCGGATCACCCCGTCCTGCTGGATTTCGCGGACCTGCGCGGCCAGTTCTGCGCGCGCCCGGGTGGCGCTGAACTGCGGGCGCGCCAAAGACAACGCCGCCAGCAGCGCGGCGCGCGTATCGTGCAAACCGCAGCGCAGCACCGTGCCCAGGCACGTGCCGCCGGCGACGATGGCAATGCTCAAGGGATCGAACAAGGTATTGGCGATCATGCGCTCTACGCTCCTTTTGCACGAGGAGAACGGCGGCGGCGCGGCAATTTCAGGCTAGGGCGCGCATTTGCCGCCGTCCGGCAAAGGCTTGCCGGTTGCACCGGCTCAGCGCCTTCGCTGGCCCGCCCGGCCCTGCCCCGGCGGCATTTGGCACGCCCCTTGCGAAATACCCGGCACACACGTTTCGGGACACGCAAGACCCATGTCGCAGGATCTATTCGGAATACACGGCAAGGCGCTGGAGCTGCGATCGCAGCGCATGGGGCTGATCGCTTCCAACATCGCCAATGCCGGCACGCCGGGCTACAAGGCCAAGGACATCGACTTTGCCGCCGCCATCCGCGCCGCCGACAAGGGCGTGGGTCTGGACAAGGCGGCGGATGCGGCCACGCAGTACCGGGTGCCGGTGATGCCCTCGCTGGATGGCAACACGGTGGAGCTGCAGAACGAGCAGCTGGCGTTTTCCGAAAACGCGGTCGGCTATTCGGCTACGCTCGATTTCATTCGCGGGCGGGTCGATACCGTCAAGCGCGCGCTGCGGGGCGAATGAGCATGAGCAGCTCCACCGGCCCCCTCAACCTGTTCGGCGTGGCGCAGCGCGGCATGTCCGCGCAGTTGGTGCGCATGAACGCAGCCGCCTCCAACCTTGCCAACGCCGGCTCTGTGTCGGCGACGGAAGAGGGCGCATACAAGCCGATCCGCGCGGTGTTTTCCGAGGACCTCGACCGCGCCAGCGGCCTGGCCACCGTGTCCGTCTCGGGCGTGGTGCGCGAAAAGGCCGCCGCGGTGCGCCAGCACGATCCCGACCATCCGCTCGCCGATCCCAACGGCGACGTATGGACCGCTCCCGTCGATGAGAACGCGGAGATGGTCGAGATGCTCGAAGCCTCGCGCCAGTACCAGAACATGGTCGAGGCATTGTCTACCGCCAAGCAACTGATGCTCGACACCCTGAGGATGAAATGACGATAGCTTCCGTAACCGCCGCAGCCTCGGGCACCAGCGCCAAGGCAAAGAATTCGCTCGCCGACCTCGATTCCGGCGATTTCATCAAGCTGATGACGGCACAGCTGCAGCAGCAGGACCCCACCAACCCGACCGACAACAACGCGATGCTGGCGCAGATGGCGCAATTCTCCTCGCTCGCCAGCACCACCAAGAGCGGCGAGACGCTGCAGAGCATCGCTGACAAGCTGGATTCCGTGGTGTCGGCGCAGAACGCCACCGCCACCGCCGTCGCCAAGCTGGCCGCCGCCCAGACCTCGACCGCTACCGCCAACCAGACCCCGACCGCCTGACCCCCTCACCGGAGATAATCCAGATGTCCTATTACACCTCGCTCACCGGCCTCAAGAACGCGCAGACCGACCTCAACGTCATCTCGCACAACATCGCCAACGCCGAGACCAACGGCTTCAAGAAAAGCACCACGCAGTTCGCCGACATCATTTCGTCTTCGGTCGTCACCGATCCGTCGCTGACCGTGGGCATCGGTTCGCGCGTCGCCAACATCGCGCAGAATTTCACGATGGGCGCGATCGAGCAGACCGGGAATGCGCTTGACCTGACGATCGGCGGCGAAGGCTTCTTCACCACCGTCTCGCCCACCTCGGGCAGCACCGAATATACCCGCAACGGCGCCTTCAGCGTCGATGGCAACGGCTTCATCAAGAATGCGCAAGGCGCGAGGCTGCAGGTGTTCCCGCAAGTCAACGGCGTGACGAACACGGCCAGCCGCCAGGATGCACAAGTGCCGGCCACCAACGCCGCCGGATCGCCGTTCGCCAGCGTCACGGTGGATCAGCAGGGCCAGGTCGTGGCCGGGTATGACGATGGCACCACGCTGACCATCGGCACCGTGGCGCTCGCCAACTTCATCGCGCCCACCGGCCTCAAGCAAGTGGGCGATTCCAGCTGGAAAGTGTCAGGCAAATCGGGCGCACCCAATTATGGCGCGCCGGGCACGGGCGCATTCGGCGCGCTGGATTCCGGGCAGCTGGAACGTTCCAACGTCGACATCGCCGAAGAGCTGGTCGATCTGATCAGCGCGCAGCGGTATTTCCAGGCGAACGCCAAGGCGATCGATACCGCCACGCAGATCTCTCAGACCGTCATCAACCTGCGCACCTGATAACGTGACGGGAGGCTTGGCATGGACCGGCTGATCTACACCGCCGTTTCGGGCATGAACGCCTCGATGAATCGTGAGCGCGTCATCGCCAGCAACATGGCGAACGCGCAGACCGTGGGCTTCAAGGCGGAAATCCTGCAGGCCACGCCCACCACCCTGGAAGGCCCGCAGCTGGAAGTGCGCGCGCTGTCCAGCACCGAAGTGACCGGCGCGTCGATGAAGGCGGGCGGGCTGACCAGCACCGGCCAGCCGCTCGACGTGGCGATGCAGGGCGATGCGATGCTGGCGGTGCAGGCGGCGGACGGGCAGGAAAGCTACACCCGGCGCGGCGACCTGTCGGTCACCGTCACTGGCGTGCTGCAGAACGGCGACGGGCTGCCGGTGATCGGTAGCTCGGGGCCCATCACCGTCCCGCCCGGCTCCAAGGTAAGCATCGCCCCCGATGGCGGCGTGCTGGCGCAAGACCCCGACACGCCCGACCAGCCGCCCCAGGTGCTCGACAAGCTCAAGCTGGTCAGCACCGCCGGCACCCGCATCGCCAAGGATGTGGACGGCCAGTTCCGCGTCCCCAACGGCGGAATCCTGCCGGTAAACGAGAATGCTCAGGTGATTCCCGGAAGCCTGGAACAGTCCAACGTCAACCCTTCACAGGTATTGACGGACATGATCGCGGCGCAGCGGCTTTTCGATATGCGCACCAAGCTGGTCCAGACCGCAGGCCAGCTAGACGAAGCCGGCGCGCGCCTGATGCGCATCGACAGCTGAGCCCACTCACAAAGGAATAGCAGATGCCCAGTTCCGCCCTCCAGGTTGCCCGCACCGGGCTTGAGGCACAGGACACGCGCATGCGCGTGATCTCGAACAACCTCGCCAACGTCTCGACCACCGCCTTCAAGCGCGACCGCGCCAACTTCGCCACGCTGGCCTACCAGGACGCGCGGGTGGCCGGCGCGCAGTCGTCCACCGAAACCGTCTACGCCACCGGCCTGAACCTGGGCACCGGCGTTGCCGTGCAGTCCACCACCCGCATGGAATCGCAAGGCTCGTTACAGACCACCGGCAATTCGTTCGATCTGGCACTGGACGGCGACGGCTATTTCCAGGTCCAGCTTCCCGGCGGCCAGCTGGCCTATACCCGCGCCGGCAATTTCAGCCGCACCGCCGAAGGCCAGCTGGTGACCGCCCAGGGCTATCCGGTGCAGCCCGCCATTACCGTGCCCGAAGGCGCCACCTCGGTAACCATTTCCGACGACGGCACCGTATCGGCGCAGCTGGCTGGTCAGACCGCCCCCAGCCAGCTGGGACAGATCACCATCGCCAGCTTCACCAACCCGGTGGCGCTACAATCGTCGAGCGACAACTTCATGCTGGAAACCGCCGCCAGCGGCACCGCGCAGATCGGCGTGGCGGGCGAACAGGGTCGCGGCCACGTGCGCCAGGGCATGCTCGAAGCCTCCAACGTGAATGTGGTGGAGGAACTGGTCGACATGATCGAGACGCAGCGCGCCTACGAGATCAATTCCAAGATGATCTCGGCGGTGGACGAAATGCTGCGCAACGCGAACCAGACGCTGTGAGCACGCGCACGCCGATCCTGATCGCGCTGGGCACGCTGGCAGCCGGTGGGGCGCTGGTCGCCAGCCCCGCGCTGGCAAAGAAGCGCCCGCCCCAGCCTTCGGGCTTCGAGCCGACCCTGCCGGTCCCGGCAACTGTCGCCCCCGCCGCCGTCACCGGCAGCATCTTCAACATCGCGGCCGGCTACGCCCCGCTATACCAGGGCACGCGCGCGGCCCGCATCGGCGATCCGCTGACGATCCTGCTGGTGGAGAACACCACGGCGGCCAAGTCCGTCAGTTCGAAAAGCGGCAAGAACGGCTCGGCCTCGATCACCCCGCCCACGCGCGGGCTGGTGTCGAAGCTGCTGAATGCCGATGCGCTGAAGGCGGGCTCCACCTCCTCGTTCAACGGATCGGGCAACGCGGCGCAGACCAGTTCGCTGGATACGACGCTGTCGGTCACAATCGCCGAAGTGCGTGCCAACGGCACCGCGCTGGTGCGCGGCGAAAAGCGGATGCTGATCAGCCAGGGCGACGAATGGGTGCGCTTTTCCGGCATCGTGCGGCTGGCCGACATCGACCAGGAAAACCAGATTTCCTCCGCCCGCGTCGCCGATGCCCGCATCGAATACACCGGCAAGGGCGCGCTGCAGACCGCCAGCAAGCAAGGCTGGCTGGGCCGCTTCTTCAACAAAATCTCCCCATTTTGAGAACCGCGATGCGCCGTCTCCTCCCCTCCCTGCTGCTGGCCGTGCTGGCCCTGTTCGCCGCCCCCGCTCAGGCCGAGCGCGTGCGCGACCTGGGCCAGTTCCAGGGCGTGCGCACCAACCAGTTGACCGGCTACGGCGTGGTCGTCGGCCTGCCCGGCACCGGGGATGACAATCTGGAATACCTGACGCAGGCGATGAAGGGCGTGTCGGGCCGCATGGGCCTGACCCTGCCGCCGGGCATCGCGCCCGGCCTGAAAAACGCCGCCGCCGTGGTCATCACCGCCGATCTGCCCGCCTTTGCCAAGCCCGGCCAGCGCATCGACGTGACCGTCTCCACCCTCGGCAAGGCCAAGTCCCTGCGCGGCGGCGCGCTGATCCTGACCCCGCTGTACGGCGCGGACGGGCAGATCTACGCGATGGCGCAAGGCAACCTGGCCGTGGGCGGGCTCGACGCGTCGGGCCGCGATGGCTCCAAGGTCACCGTCAACATCCCGACCGTTGGCCGCATCGCCGAAGGCGCCAGCGTGGAACGCGCCGTCGCCACCGGCTTCGATGCGGGCGAGATGCTGCGCTGGAACCTGTTCGCCGCCGATTTCCTCACCGCCGCGCGGGTGCGCGATGCGATCAATAGCAAAGTGCCAGGTATCGCCACGGTGGAGGACGGCGTGACGCTCGCGCTGCGCCTGCCCGGCAACCCGGACAGCCGCGCCAGCATGATGGCCGCGATCGAGATGATCGACGTCGATCCGGCGGAAACGCCCGCGCGCGTCATCGTCAACAGCCGCACCGGCACCGTGGTGATCAATTCTGCCGTGCGCCTGTCTCCCGCCGCGATCAGCCACGGCAAGCTGACCGTGCGCGTGCAGGAGAACCCCAGCGTCGTCCAGCCCGCGCCCTTCAGCAAGGGCCGCACCGAAGTGGAGCAGCATTCCGCCGTGTCGGTGGAAGAGGAACAACGCTCGGTCGCCCTGTTCAAAGGCGGCGCTTCGCTCGCCAAAGTGGTGGATGCGCTCAACATGCTGGGCGTCACCCCGTCCGATCTGGTCGCGATCCTCGAAGCACTGAAACAGGCCGGCGCGCTCAAGGCCGAGATGGTGGTGATATGAGCGGCATCCTGCCCGCCGCCAGCGGTATGACCACCAGCGCGCAGCAGACCGACCGTGAAAAGCTGCACGTCGTCGCCAAGCAGTTCGAAGCGGTATTCCTGCGCGAAATGCTAGGCGCGGCGCGCAAGACCAGCTTCGGCGGCGACGGCGGCGCGGGCGACATTTCCGGCGGGCAGGCGATGGACACCTTCCGCCAGTTGCAGGACGAACACTTCGCCGACGCCACTGCCAACAGCGGCGCGATCGGACTGGCCAAGCTGCTGGAGGTGCAGATGTCGCGCTTCGTGGCGGACGGCTCTACGGACCGCAAGGCTTCCGGCAAATGAGCCCTGGCATCGCCGCCCGGCCTTTATTCCCGGCCCTTCCCACCGTTCTAAGCGCGTCAGCCATCAACGGACCGGATTGATCCCATGAGCTCCGATCTTCTCTCCATCGGCAAAGCCGGCGTCCGGGTTGCCCGCGCGGCGCTTGACGTGACGTCGAACAACATCGCCAACGCGTCGAGCGCGGGATACGTGCGCCGGTCGGTGACGGTGCAGGAAGTGTCCGGCGGCTCCAGCCTTTCCACGCCCGGCGCGATCAACCTGGCCGGTGCGCGCATCACCGGGATCGTCCGCAATGCCGATGTGTTCCGCCAGTCCGAAGTGCGGCGCACCGGTTCGGACGCGGCGCGCGCCTCCGCCGAAGTGCAGGGGCTGGAAAACGTCGAGGCGGCGCTGGAACAGACCGGCGTGTACCCATCCATCGTCGCGCTGGAAGGCAGCCTGCAACAGCTGCTGTCCGACCCCACCGACGGCTCGCTGCGCGCGCAAGTGGTGGAAGACGGGCGCACGATGGCGCAGACCTTCAACACCGCCGCCCAAAGCCTGACCGCCGCCGCCAAGGGCCTGCAGTTCGATGCGCAGGACGGCGTATCCCAGGTCAACCGCACCGCGGCAGAACTGGCGCGGGTGAACCTGCGGCTGATGCGCAGCGGCGATGCCAGCAGCGATCAAAGCGCCCTGCTCGACCAGCGCGACGGGCTGCTTCAGCAATTGGGCGAACACGCCGACATCACCACCACGATCAACCCGGACAAGACCGTCACGGTCACGCTGGGCGGGCCGACCGGGGCCACGCTGGTATCGGGCGCCACCACCCAAGCGCTGGCGATGGGCACGGCGGCGGACGGCACGCTGTCCTTCACCGTCAACACCCAGCCGGTGACGCTGGGTTCCGGCGCGATCGCGGGCAAGGCGCAGGCGCTGGTGGAATTGTCAGGCGCCCGCACGGCGCTGGACGGGATCGCCGCGCAGATCGTCACCACGCTCAACGCGGCGCAAGCCACGGGCGTGGACCTTCAGGGCAACGCCGGCCAGCCGATGTTCTCGGGCACCGATGCGGCCAGCATTGCCCTGGTGGCAAATGGCGGCGGCGCCATCGCCACCGCCCCTGCGGGCGCCGGCGCAAACAGCCGCGACGTGAGCAACCTTGCCGCCATGCGCACCGCATTTGCCGCCGCCGATCCGGCCGGCGCGATGGATACATTGCTGTTCAGCGTGTCCAGCGCGGTGGCGGGCCGCACCGTGACGCGCGATGCGCTGGCCTCCATCGCCAGCAGCGCGAAAGTTTCGTTGCAGGCGCAAGCCGGCGTCAATCTGGATGACGAGGCCGTCAACCTGGTCCGCTTCCAGCAGGCCTATCAGGCCTCGGCGCGGGTGATGCAGACCGCATCCGACATCTTCGATTCTATCCTGGCAATCAGGTGAGGCGGCCATGATCAGCATTTCCACGAGCACCGGCGCCTTCTTCGAACGGTCCCGCGCGGACATCAAGAGCCTGCGCGGGCAGGCCGAGGCGCTGCAGCAGCAGCTGTCGAGCGGCAACCAGCTCTCCCGCTCGTCCGACAATCCGGTAGCAGCCTCGCGCCTACGGGCCTTGTCGCGCCTCGATGCGCTCTCGCAAGTGGACACCGCGAATGCAGACCGGGCGAGTGCCGACCTGACGCTGGCGGGCGGGGCGATGTCGGACATGGCCGATGCCATCGTGCGCGCGCAGGAACTGGCGACGCAAGCCGCCTCCTCGACCCTCACCGGCGATCAGCGCAGCGCCATTGCGGCCGAACTGGACCAGCTGCACGGCAATCTGCTTGCCTTGTCCAACGCGCGCGATTCCAATGGGCACGCGCTGTTCGGCGGTGAAGGGACCGGCGATGCCTATGCGCTCGATGCCGCGGGCAAGGCCACCTATGTAGGCAGCGCGCAAGTGGAGGAACTGCCGCTGGGCGAAGGGCAAAGCGTCAGCCGTTCGATGAGCGGGCCGCAGTTCCTGTCCTTTACCGGCAAGGGCGGTACCGCCACCGACGTGATGGGCACGATTAAGGCGCTGTCCGATGCGCTCAAGGCAGGTCCGGGCACCGCGTCTGCCATCGATGCGCTGGCAGACCTGAAGACCGGGCTGGACACCCTGACCACCGGCCAGACCGTGATCGGCAGCCGCCTCAACTGGATCGAGGTGACCACCGATCGCCGCACCGCAATGGGCGAACTACGCTCGTCCGAGCAGGCGGATATCGGCGGTGCCGATCTGGCCACCACGGTTACCCGCTTGCAAGAAACGCTGACCGTGCTGGAAGCCAGCCAGGCCAGCTTCAGCAGGCTCGCCAGCCTTTCTTTGTTCGACCAGCTGCGCTGACGCGGCGCCCATTTCCCGTGCGCGCGTTGGCGCCCCCTTTTTCGGAAGCGTGATTAACCATGTTTGCAATCATCGGCGTCGTCATCCTGCTGGTGATGGTTTTTGGCGGCTTTGCGATCACCGGCGGTGCGCTAGGGCCGGTGATGGAGGCGATTCCGCACGAGATGCTGATCATCGGCGGGGCGGCGATCGGCGCGATCGTTACCGGCAACTCGATGCACGAGTTAAAGGGCCTGGGCGGCGGCATGATGAAGGTGTTCAAAGGCCCCAAGCATAACAAGCAGGACCATATCGACGCGATCATCCTCACCTCGCGCCTCATGAAGCTGCTGCGTTCCGAAGGGCCGGTGGCGCTGGAAAGCCACGTCGCCGATCCCAAAAGCTCGGCCATCTTTGCCGAATTCCCGCGCCTGCTGGGCAACGGTCCGCTGATCCATGTCATCGCCGATACTCTGACGCTGATCGTCGTCTCCTCGGGCACGCTGGAAGTCCATGCGGTGGAGGACGTGATCGATAACAGCCTCAAAACGCACTTCCACGAAACCCACGAAGCGCAGCACGCGCTGCAAAGCCTGGCCGATGCGCTGCCGGCGCTGGGCATCGTGGCGGCGGTGCTGGGCGTGGTGAAAACGATGGGCTCGATCGACAAGCCGCCCTCGATTCTGGGCGCGATGATCGGCTCGGCGCTGGTCGGCACGTTCATGGGAGTGATGCTGGCGTACGGCATGGTCGCGCCAATGGCGGGGCGGCTGAAACAGGTGCTGGAGGCTGACGAGCAGATCTTCCATGCGGTCAAGCAGGTGATCATCGCCAGCCTGCATGGCTGGCCGCAGCCGCTGGTGGTGGAATCGGCGCGCTCGGGCCTAGGCCATGCCTTCCGCCCCACCCTGTCCGACCTGCTCGACGCGATGCGGGGCAAGTAACGTGGCAAAAGCAGCGGATGAGCCGGTCCGCCCGATCATCGTCAAGAAGATCACTGTGGTGGCCGCCGGCCATCACGGCGGCGCGTGGAAAGTCGCCTACGCGGATTTCGTCACCGCGATGATGGCGTTCTTCCTGCTGCTGTGGATCCTGGGCGCGACCACGGAAAAGCAGCGCAAGGGGATCGCTGATTATTTCTCGCCCACCCTGGTCAAAAACCGCTCGGCGCAATCGGGCTCCGGCACCGGTCTGCTTGGCGGGTCATCGCTGACCGACCAGGACAAGCTGCCCCACCCCGGCGGCAGCGGCACCAAGTCCATCACCATCCCGCGCGATGCCACTGGCGGTCCCAAATCAGGCGCCACACGCAGCCAGCGCGCGCGCCAGCAGGTGGAAAAGAAGCTCCAGTCCACAGAACGGCTGCGCAAGCTGGCTAAGCAGGTGCGCATGGTGGACACCAGCGAGGGCGTACGGATCGACCTTGTCGATGATGCCAACTTCTCGATGTTCCGCGTCGGCACGACCATCCTGACGACCCCGGCGGACGACCTGCTGGCCGCATTGGGGCAGGCCCTGGGCCCGGACACCGGCGGCCTGACAATCCGGGGCCACACCGATGCGCTGCCGTATCGCCCCGGCATCGCCGGCAACAACTGGTCCTTGTCCGCAGGCCGGGCCGAAGCCACCCGCCAGGCGCTGATGCACGATGGCATTGCCGAGGCCCGCTTCCGCCGCATCGAAGGCGTTGCCGATCGCGAACTGCTGATCCCCAAAGACCCGCACGACCCGCGCAACCGCCGAATCTCGATCACCCTGTTGAATTGACCTGATCAGCCGTTGCGCTACACCGGGGGGGGCGTGACAGGGTGGATCAAGCAACGATGCGGGTGCAAGCTGAACGAGAGGACTTCCCTGACTTCTGCAAGGGCGTGCTGATCGCGCTTGTCGTGTTTGGTCATGCGATCCAGTACGTGGTGCTGAAAGGCCAGGCGCAGGCACTGCAAGACCCGGTGTTTTCAGCCATCTACCTGTTCCATATGCCGTTGTTCATGGCACTGAGCGGCTATTTCGCTACCCCTGCGAAGCTGCGCAAGGTGTCGCTGCCATCAGTCGCCTTGGTGCGAGGGGGGCAGATCCTCAGGCCGATGATGACCTGGGTGGCGCTGACCGTCCTCGCACACATCGCGATCGACCTTTTCCACCAGCAACACAACGTAGTGGGCTGGGCAAAGTTTGCTGCGAATGCGCTGGTTTCGAGCTACTGGTTTTTGTGGGCCGTATTCGGGTCTTACCTGACGCTGCGCGCGCTGCTGGCGTTGCCGCTTTCACCGGCAGTGTCAGTTCCGGTGCCGGTTTTGATCCTCGCCCTGCTACCCCTGCATCGCCTGCCTTTGGTGGGCGGGACGCTAGCGGATTTTGCGTTCATGTTCCCGTTCTTTTGCGCCGGCAGCTTTCTGGGCGGCCGGCGTAAGCAGCGGCCCATGATTGGCGTGAACGGGCCGGCCCGCTATGGCGCGCTCGCGGCCTGCGCGGCGGCAACAGTCACACTCTACCTGCGCTGGACACCTGAAAACTACGTCTACGTCAACCGGATGGACCTGATCCACCAGCCCGGTGCAGTCATTGCGATGCTGGCGGCCGGGGTGGTGGCATCGGTCATCGTGATTGCCCTCACCCATGCGCTCTATACCGGGATCCGGGGATCGTGGATCGCAGCGCGCGTGGTCGCAATGGGGCAGCTGACGCTTCAGATCTATCTTGCCCAGGGCTTCTTCTTTGTGATCGTCGGGGCCTTTCCGCTCGCTCTGGCCGCACGCATGCCATATCTCGCCGCACTAATTGCGGCGGCGGCCATCACCCTGTTCGTCCTCATCGGCATCACCGCCGTTGTGAAATTCAGCAGGGCCATGGGCAATGCGGTATTCCGGCAGGTCTGGGGCATGGAGCTCCGGCGCGTCTGATCACCCCCCCATTGCCGTGATTCGCATCGGCGCGGTACGAAAAAGGCCAGCGATGCGCCGCATAAAGATTTGTTACCACACACCGGAATACCTGACCTTAGTTTGCCCCCAAAACACGCGGTACATCGGGCTTTGCAGCGCTTCGACCATCTGCACCCTAAGCATTGTTACGCGGCCTTAAATTACCGCTCTTTTTGCCGTCGCCTGCGCACAAGTGCCCCTAGGAACACGGTTAATCCAAAGGAGCACGGAACATGGCCGCACAGCCCAGCACACCAGACACGCTGCGCCTTCATGCGCCGCTGCTGCAGCGCGCGCAGGCGATCGCGGCGTCCTTGTTCGACCCTGCCGGCATCGACTTTCGCGATGTAGCCGATGCCGCCCCGGTGCGCCCGCGCACCCGCTGCGTGCGTCTGACGCGCGCCGCCGCGCCCGCGCTATCCCGCGAAGGGGCCAGCCTGGTTTCGGTTGCCTACGCCGATCCGGTCAGCGAAAGCGCGCTGGCGATGATCCTGGCAGCGATGGCCGGCCCTGAAGATCCGATCGCCGCCGACCCGGAAAGCCTGTCTGTTTTCGCGCTGGCCGAGCGGCTTGCGGTCAGCGACATTCCGGTGCTGGTCAACGGACCGACCGGAACCGGCAAGGAAGTGCTCAGCCGCTTCATCCACGCCCGCTCCGCCCGCAGCGCCGGGCCGTTCACCGCGGTCAACTGCGCGGCGATGCCCGAAACGATGCTCGAAGCGATGCTGTTCGGCCACCAGAAGGGCGCGTTCACCGGCGCCACGGCGGCCAGCGAGGGCTTCATGCGCGCGGCCGATGGCGGCACCCTGCTGCTTGACGAAATCGCCGAACTGCCGCTGGCGCTGCAGGCCAAGCTGCTGCGCTGCCTGCAGGAGCAGGAAGTTGTGCCGATCGGCTCCACCCGCGCGATCAAGGTGGACGTGCGCATCATCGCCTGCGCCAACCGCGATCTGCCCACCGAAGTGGCGGAAGGCCGCTTCCGTGCCGACTTGTTCTATCGCCTCAACGTGTTCCCGCTCACCTTGCGCCCCCTGCGTGAGCGGGCGGACGACGTGGCCCCGCTGGCCTTCGCGATGGCCCTGCGCCACTCGGCCGGCATGGCGGCGACGCCCTGCTTCACCGAAGCGGCGCTGGCGATGCTGAAGCTGCATTCATGGCCCGGCAACGTGCGGGAACTGGAAAACGTGGTGCGCCGCGCCCTGCTGCTGTCCCACGGCCGCGCGATGATCGCGCCCGAGCACATCGTGTTCGACAGCCCGGCGCGGCTGGTCAGCCCGCTCGCCATCGGCGGCCTGGCGATTGCCGCCACTGGCGCTGGCATGACGACGGAACCGACGGACACCGCAGGCGGGCGCAAGCTGGCCAGCATCGTGCAGCTTTCCGAAGCGCGCCACATCGTCGAAATCCTCGATGCGTGCGATGGCAACCGCCTGCGGGCCGCGCGCGAACTCGGCATTTCCGAGCGTACGCTGCGCTACCGGCTGGCCTCGATGCGCGATGCCGGCATCTTTGGCCGCACTGCAGCGGGAGGCGGTCGATGAGCGCGATCCCCGGCCTGGGCTCCGGCGGCGGCATCCAGCAGATCCTGCAATTGCGCCAGCAGATCATTTCGCGAAACGACCTGCTGCGCGAACTGCACACCGCGCCCGGCACGGACGCGGCAAACCCCGTGGGGGGCGCGCAACAGCCCGCGGGCGGCTTCGCCTCATCGCTCCAGAACGCGCTGAACGGGGTGAGCGCGGTGCAGCAGAAGTCCGAGGACCTGTCGGTCGCCTACGAGAAGGGCGAAGTCACCGATGTCGCCAAAGTCATGCTCGCCCGGCAGGAGGCCGGCGTCGCGTTCGAAGCCACCTTGCAGGTACGCAACAAGCTGCTGTCCGCCTACCAGGACATCATGCGGATGGGAGTCTGACTAGATGGCCGACCTCGTTCCGGCGCCCACCACCCCCTTTGCCGGCTCTCCGTTCGCCGCTGGCGGCAGCGTGCTGACCCGGCTGTCGTCGGTGGCGGCGCAGCCCGCCGTCAAGAAGATGCTGCCGGTGTTCCTGGGCCTGTCCGCCATCGGCGGCGCGGCGCTGACGTGGAGCCTGATGGCGCCCTCGCCTCAGCGCGTGCTGTATGCGCAGCTGGACGATGCAGACCGGGCTGGCGTGGCCCAGGCGCTGGACGGCGCGCAGATCGCTTATGCGATCGACAACCGCACCGGCGCGCTCACCGTTTCTGAAGGCGATTATTACAAGGCGCGCATGCTGGTCGCGCAGAACGGCGCGCTGGCCAATCCCGAAAGCGGCGATCAGATGCTGGACAAGCTGCCGATGGGCGCCAGCCGCACGCTGGAAGGCGAACGCCTGCGCTCTGCGCGCGAGCATGACCTGCAACTCACCATCGGCCAGATCGACGGCGTGGAAGCGGTGCGCGTGCATCTGGCCGAAGCGGAAAAATCCGTGTTCGTGCGTGATAACGTGGCCCCCACGGCATCCGTGATGGTGCGCCTGAAAGCGGGCCGCACGTTGAGCCAGAGCCAGGTCTCGGCGATCGTCAACCTTGTGGCAGGATCGGTGCCGGGCCTGTCTGCCGATGCGGTGCGGGTGGTGGACCAGCACGGCCAGCTGCTGTCACAAGGCGGCGGCGCGGAAAACGACCGGCTGGACATGCAGGCGCGGCTGGAGGCCAAGCTGCGCGAACAGGTGGCGCAGTTGCTCACCCCGATGCTGGGCGACGGCACGTTCACCACCGAAGCGCAAGTGCAGCTGAACATGGACCAGACCACCTCGGCGCGCGAAAGCTATGACAAGGACGGCGTGGTCCGCACCGAACAGCAGCAGCAATCGCAAAACGGCGCGGCTGGCCCGGCCAGCGGCATTCCCGGCGTATTGTCCAACACCCCGCCGCCCGCCACGCAGGCCGTACCCGGCGCGCCACAGGGCACCCAGCCTGCCGCCGCAGGCGCAACACCCGCCGCGCCCCAGAACGGCGAAAGCTCATCCGCCCGGACCTATGAACTGGGGCGGCAGGTCTCGGTTTCGGAGACCGGGCCGGGCGGCATCAAGCGGTTGACGGTTGCCGTGGCGATCAGCGCAGATGCGATGAAGGGCGCCAAGGCGCAGGACATCCAAGATCTGCAGGCGCTGGTCAGCGCCGCGGTGGGCGCCGATCCGCAACGCGGGGACACCGTGAAGATCGTTTCGCGCAGCTTCACCCCGGTGGTGGCGGACACGACCGCCTTTTACGAAACCGCATGGTTCGCCATGATCGTGCGCAACGGCGCGGCGGTGCTGGCAGTGCTGCTGGTATTGCTACTGGGCGTGCGCCCGATCATCGCCGCAACGCGCGGGGACAAGCCGGTGAAAGGCAAGAAGGCAAAGAAGGGCAAAGGCGGCAACAGCGCCGATGATGCCGCCACCATGCAGGCTGCGCTTGCCGGCGGGCCCGGCTCCACCGCCGCCCTGCCCACCCGCACGATGGCGACCGGGCCTGACGGCGTCGCGGTGGAAATCAGCCGCGCCGAACTGCTCTCGCGCCAGCTGGGGCTTGCCCAGCACATCGTGTCGGAAAAGCCGGATAGCGCCGTGCTGGCGCTGCGCCAGATGCTTGCCCAGCCGCATGAAGACCAGCCCAAGGCCGCCTGATGAACCAGCTTACCCCCCTGTCCGCGCCGCTCGACGCGGCTGACAACGCCGCCGTCATGATGATGCTGCTGGATGAGGATCAGACAACCCACATCCTGGGCAGCCTGGAGCCGCGCGAACTGCGCCTGCTGGGCGAGAAGATGTGCGCGCTGGGCGAAATCGGCCCTGACGTGATCGCGGCGGCCATCACCGGCTTCGTCGAGCGAACCGAGAAGATGGGCCTCGTCGTCCACGACCGGGTGGGGCAGGTGCGCACGATGATGAACCGCGCCATCGGCGAGGTGAAGACCGACAGCATGATGCGCCGCATCGCGCCGTCCGCGCCGCAGACCTCCTCGCTCGAACTGGCGCGCTGGCTGACGCCCGAGGCGCTGATCCCGCTGGTGAAGGGCGAGCATCCGCAGGCCATTGCCGTACTGCTGATCCAGCTGGACCCCGAAGTCGCCGCCGCGGTGATGCACGGCCTTGCGCCCGAAGTGCAGCCCGAGATCGTCCACCGCATCGCCACGCTCGGGCCCGTCGCGCCTCACGCGATCGAAATGCTGGAGGAGCTGCTCTCACGCCGGATTTCGGAATGCCACGGCCAGCGCCCGCTGCAGATGGGCGGCGCGCGCGAGGCAGCCGAGATCATCAACTCGGTCGGCAAGGTGATCGAAAAGCATGTCCTTACCGCGCTGGTGAAGCGCGACAAGGTGCTGGCCCGTCAGATTGAGGAGGAGATGTTCAAGTTCGAGCATCTGTTCGTGCTCAATCCGCAGGCGATGGGATCGCTGCTGCGCGACGTGCCCAACGAAACGCTGATCGATGCGCTCAAGGGCATTTCGGAGGACGAGCGCGAGGTGTTCTTCCGCGCCATGTCCAGCCGCGCCGCCGATGGCGTGCGCGACGAGATCGCCGCGCGCGGTCGGGTCAAGCTGGCGGACGTGGTGGCCGCGCAAAAGGCGGTCGTCGCCGTGGCGCGCAAGCTGGCGGCGGACGGGACCATTGTGTTCGGATCGGGGGACGACGATTATGTCTGACATGGGTTTCAGCCTTGGCGCGCCGATGGTGCGGCCGCGCCTGTCGCTGGTGGAAGCGCTTGGCCAGCCTGGTGCCTTTCGTGCCAACGCCCGCTTCGGCGGCCTTGCGGTTCTGGCTGCCGCCACGCCGCCCGTCCTGGACGCACCGGACATCCTGGCCGAGACGTATGCGCGTGGCTACGCCGAGGGCCATGCCCAGGCACAGACCGAGGCCGCCGCCGTGCTGCTGGCGCACGATACCGCGCATCAAGCCTTGTCGCTGGCATTCGCCCGCATCGACGCGCAGCTGGAAGAAGACTTGCGCGCACGCCTGCGCGATACAGTGGCGGCGCTGTGCGAAGCGGCGCTGGGTCCGCTGGCGCTGGACGCGAACGCGCTGGCCACCCGCATACAGCGCGCCGTCGCCATGCTGTCACGCGCGGACGACGAACGTGTTGTGCGGCTGCATCCCGCCGATATAGCCCTGCTGTCCGACTGCATGGCAGCGGACTGGACGGTGCGGCCCGATCCGTCGCTGGAACGCGGGACCGTGCGCGTAGAGACCGCCAGTGGCGGTGTGGAGGATGGCCCCGCCACTTGGCGCGCCGCCATCGCCGAAGCGATGCACGACGCGTAAGCCACGCGTTTTCGGCATGACCGCCCCCCACGCCGCCATCCTCAATGATTTGGCCGCCGCACCCGCCGATTTTGCGCCGCGCCGCTTCGGGATCGTCACCGCCTGCGATGGCGGGCTGCTCGAAGTGTCGGGCCTGTCCATACCCGTGGGGGCCATGTGCCGCGTGGCCAATGGACCGGCAGCGCTCAGCGCTGAAGTCATCGGTTTTCGCAGCGGGCGCACGATGATGATGCTGTTAGGCGATACCGTCCAGTTGCGCCCGGGCGCGCGCGTCATCCCCACAGGTCGCCCCGGCATGCTGCCGGTGGGCGAGGCGTTCCTGCGCCGCGCCGTCGATGGTGAAGGGCTGCCGATCGACGGTGGCCTGCCGATCCACACCCGGCGGGAATGGCCCGCAGGCGGCGTGCGTACCGCCGCCCTCGATCGCAGCCCCGTGCGCCAGCCGTTCGACACCGGGGTGCGCGCCTTGAACGCGATGACCACGTTCGGGGTCGGCCAGCGCATCGGCGTGATGGCCGGGTCGGGCGTGGGCAAATCCGTGCTGATAGACATGATCGCGCGCGGAGCGGCGCAGACGCGCGGAGCGGACGTGGTCGTCGTCGGCCTGATCGGCGAGCGCGCGCGCGAAGTGTCCGATTTCGTCGAACGGCACATGGACGATGCCAGCCGCCACAAGACCATCGTCGTTGCCGTGCCGGCAGACCATGCGCCCAACCTGCGCCTGCGCGGCGCGATGCTGGCAACCGCGATGGCCGAACATTTCCGCAGCCAGGGCAAGCGGGTGCTGCTGATCTTGGACAGCCTGACCCGCGTGGCGCACGCCGCCCGCGAAATCGGCCTGCTGCTGGGTGAGCCCGGCGCGGCGCGCGGCTATCCGCCGTCTGCGCTGGCGACGATCACCAAGCTCGTGGAACGCGCCGGCAATTCGGCGGCCAGCGGCGGCTCGATCACCGGGCTCTACACGGTGCTGGCCGATGGCGACAATCAGGACGATCCGGTGGTGGATACCGCCCGCTCGATCCTGGATGGCCATATCGTCCTCTCGCGCGATCTGGCGCAGCGCGGGCAATATCCGGCGATCGACATCGCCGCCTCGCTCAGCCGGGTGATGAACGACATCGTGCCGCCCGCGCACCAGCAGCACGCCCGCACGTTTCGCGCGCTGACCTCCAGCTATGAGGCGAACCGCGATCTGGTGCTGATGGGCGCGTACCGGATCGGCGCGGACCAGCAACTGGACCGCGCGATCGCCATGCACGGCGCGCTCACCGGTTTCCTTTGCCAGCCCCAAGGCGAAGTGGTGAACCTCGATACGAGCGGCGCGCAGTTGGCGGCGCTGCTGGGATGAACGCTGACCAACACAAGCTGGCGCGGCTCAACCGGCTGGAAAAACTGCGCGCGATTGCCCGGCAGACCGCTGCCGCCGAAGCGGCGCAGGCCGAAAACACCCTAACCCAGCTGCGCGGCCTGGCCGAGCGGACCAGCGCGATGGCGCAGGATTATTCCGCACGCCGCAATGCCACGAGCGGGGCGGCGCTGCAGCACGTCGGCCGGTTCGTGAGCGGGCTGCAGGTGCTCAGCCGCACCACGCACGGCGATGCCCTGCGCGCCAGGTCCATCGCCGATGCGCGCCAGCACGCGCTGGTCGAAGCCGAACGCCGCCGCGCCGCCGTGGAGGACCGGGCCACCGCGCAAGCAAACCTCATCCGCGCGAAAAACCAGCCGCCGGTGCTCAGTGGCAAACGCAAGATTGGCACGGGTCTTGAATAGCACCGGGCAACAACGTTGCGGCAGCCATTCAGGACGACCTTTACCAATGATACAGACCACCCCCGCCCCGGTTGCCGCCGCCATGGTACTGAACGCGGGTGCCGACATTTCGGGGCTCAACGGTGGAGCAGACTTCGCGGCGCTGGTGGGCGCGCTGCCTCCAGTCGCTGCGCCTGCCTCCACTGCGAGTGTCGAAGCTCAAGCTGAAGCGCCCGCCGCGCCGCTGCCGCTCGACCTGACCGGGATAATCAAGGGCACGCAGGACGGCTTGTCAGCGCTGGCACTGCAGGCAGGAGCGGCGCTGGCGGTCACCCCACCGGTTGCCGCAAACATCCTGGAGCCAGCGCTGACGCCCAGGCCAATCCCGCAGCCTGTGCCACCCCCATCACTACCCCCTGCCGCCGGCCCGGCGCCGATTGCACCGCCATCAGACCCCTCATTCACGCCGGTCCCCACGCCGCGCGGCACGCCGGGCCTGCCCGACGCCGAGGCGCAAATGGAAACGGCATTGCACCCGGTCGTGCCGGGCGCAGCAGTGCGGCCTGAAGCGCCTTCGCCAGAGTCTGCGAGCATCCGCGTGCCCGGCGGCAGCGGCGGCAAGGTGGCCGGCAAGATCCTGCCGGACCCGGAAGAACCGCGCCAGTCTGCTCCCGACGCCGTCGTCCATCCCGAAACGCAAACACCCGCCGTGCCCACGAGCGCGGACCCGGCACCGGCCACCACGCTGGCAAACGCCATTGCAGGCACGACCGATCGCCTCGTCGCTGAACCGGTAAGCGTTCCGCAGGTTGCCGCAGCGCCGCCCGTCGCGGCAGCGACGCCTGTGGCCAGCGCGCCCGACCCGACGGTAGCAACAGCACTGCCACGCGTCTTGGCCAGCACGCAGATGCCGCGCCCGTCCGCCCATGCTGCTATACAGTTCGAAGCCATCGAGATGGTTGCCGCGCCCCCCGCTGACCACAGCGCAGGAGGATCACTAGAGGCATCGCATCCGCCCCCTATCGCAAGGCGCCCCGAGAGCGCACCCGACGCGGTGACAAAGACGGTGACGATGCCCGTGACGCCAGTTGCTGCTTCGGCTGCTGACACCGCGCCGCCGCATGTCCGCAATGCAGCCGTAACGCCAGGAGATGCCACACCAGCGTCCACACCCCGCTCCGAGATGACTATCGCGCCGCGCCCGTTAACCCCTCCCGCCGAACGCGCAGAGGCCGCGTTGCCGGCCCAGCCGAACGTCGCACCGACGCCCGCGCTGACGAGAGCGCAACCGACCATGCCAGACGTTCCTTCGGCCACGCAGCCCGCGCCCACGCCCACGCCCGGATTGGTGCCACCGGTTACGGCGCCCATCAGCAACGCTGCCATGCGCGCCGCGAACCTCTCGCCCGCTATCGAATCCGCCGCGCCGGTCCCGCAGCAGCCGCAGCGCATAGCAGCAATGCCGGACGTCTTGCCCGCCGCTCCCGCCCCTGAGGCAAGCTTGCCCGCGGGCGATCCAGCGGAATCGACGTCCGCTGAGGCTCCCCCCCCACACCTGCTCCAACCGGCTCAAGCGCTGGCGGACGCCGCGCCTGCGAAGCCGCTAATTACAGCAGCACGGCTGCGTCAGCCAGCGCGAAGCGATAACATCGCGCCGCCGGTCGATGACTTGCCTGTGCCAGCGCACTCCGCACCTTTGCCGGCGCAAGCCCCTGCCCAGACTGAAAGCGCGCCACGCGAAACCCCCATGCGCGCCGAGCCCACCTCGCCCCGCGCGCTGGATGCCGCGCCGCAACCGACTATGCCACACACCCGGGCACCGCGCGCAATCCAGATGGAGGCCGCCGCGCCCGGACCCGGCACCCGCGACGATGCCCCTCCTCCAAAAGCCGCATCGTCGCAGCCGACCGTGACCGCGCCCACGCGAAGTCCAGACGCTTTCACCGTAAATGCAGCGCCAACCCCAGCGCCCGCGCTTACAACGCCGCCATCGCCAAGCCCCGCGCCGCAGGACTTCGACACGCTCGTCTCCCGCCTTGCCGACGCGCGCGAGCAGGCCACGCCGCATGTCGTGCGCACCGCTTTCGAGCATGCCGAGTTCGGCCGCGTGGCCATGCAAGTGCAGCATGACGGCGCTGGGCTTTCCGTCACCCTCGCCAGTCAGGACCCGGAGTTTGCCGGGGCCGTCCAGGCGGCCGCAGCCACCGTGGCGACCAGCTCGTTCGGCAATGGTTCGCCCCAGCCGGGGGACTCGCAGCGCCAAGATCCAGCGCCGGGCCAGTATCAGGGTTCGGGCAACGCCGGTGCGCCGTCCGGCAGCCCCACGGGTGCGGGCAGCGGGCAGGGACAGCCGTCACGCGGGGATGCCACCGGCCAGCAGCCCCGGCGTGAGGGCGGCACGTTTTCCGGCCGGCAGGACCAGCCGCAGGGCGGCGCGCCCCGCCACCCCAAAGCACCGCGCCCCAGCGGCGACGTCTACGCCTGAGCCAGTTCAACAGGGACACCGAATAGATGAGCGACAAACCGGCCAAGACGGATGGCGGCGATGAAGACACGCCGAAAAAGAAGAAAGGCAAGCTGGGCCTAATCCTGATTGCAGTGGCGATGCTGGTGATCGGCGGCGGGGCAGTTTTCGGGCTGATGGCGGCGGGCATCATCGGCGGTCATGGCGACACTGCGAAGAAGAAGGATGAAGGCCCGCAGCTGGTGCGCAAGGGCGCGGTCGATCCCTACGCCCCGCCCGCCAAGGAGGGTGAGGGGGAAGGCGGCGCAGAAGCGCCGGAAAGCGAAGCCGGCGATCCGTATCGCACCGCCTACTACAGCTTTTCCGATGATTTCACGTCCAACCTCAAGGACAGCGACGCGATGATCCAGGCCAGCATCGCCTGCTCCACCCGGCGCGACGGGCGCGTGCTGCAATGGCTGGCTAAGCACGAGCTGGCGATCCGTTCCAAGCTGCTGGAGATCCTGGCCGACACGCCCGAAGACGATGTGACCACGATCGCCGGCAAGGACCGCCTGAACCGGCGCATGACCGCCGCGATCAACCAGGTGCTGATCAGCAAGGAAGGCTTCGGCGGCGTAGATGCGGTCTATTTTCGCAGCTTTATCATCCAATGACTGGTCCCACGCTTTCCCCGCCCCGCCCCGCCGCGCACTGCGCCGAACTGCTGGGCGCTGGCCCCTCCATCGCCGATATGGTGCGCCCGCTCACCCAGCTGGGCGAAAAGCTGGCGCGCGCCCTGCCCGCCCTGCTGGCCCGCGTGACCGCAAGCGACCCGCCGGTGGTGCGCATCGGCATTCCCGAACACGGGACGCTGGACGGGCTGGCGCAAAGCGCAGAGGCCTTGGCGGCCCACGCGTTGATGGGCCTTGGCCCGCGCCGCCTGCCGTTGGTGGCAAGTTTTGAGGCGGCTCCCGTACTGCGCCTGCTGGATCGCACGTTCGGCGGACGCGGCGTGGTGCCCCATCCGCTGCCAAGCGCCTTTCCACTGTCAGCGGAACTGCTGCTGGCGCGGATCGAGGACGCCATCGCGACAGCATTGAGCGCCGGGCTGGGCGGTGATGAAACGCACCGGGTCCATCCGCTGCGGCGGGACACCAGCCTCACCCGGCTGGCTCCGTTCCGCCCCACCGAGCCGCTGCTGCGCCTGGTGCTGGACGTGGAGGAGGCGGACGCCGAGGCGTGGTCGCTCGCGCTGGTCCTGCCGCTGTCCACGCTGGAAGGCGCGCTGGTGGTGCCGCGACGCAAGCGCCGCGCCCCGTCCGCCGCCCCGCGCCCCGGCATAGCCGACGAGCCGTTCACCTCGCTCCCGCTCGAAGTGACGGCGGTGCTGGTGGACATGGCGCTGCCGTTTTCGCGCCTGTCCGCGCTGCGCCCCGGCGATGTGCTGCCGGTAACGGTGGCGCGCGCGGTGCCGCTCAAGGTCGATGGCCGCACTATCGCGGTGGGCACTGTCGGCGAAGTCGAGGACCGAGTTGCGGTCCAGGTCCAGAACGCATTCTGATCGAGGAACACGAACAGTCATGAGTATCCATTCCCGCGGCCTCGATTTTCTGCGCGACGTCGATGTACGGCTTTCAGTGGAGTTGGGGCGCACCCAGATGAAGCTGAAGGACGTGTTGGCGCTGGGGCCCGAAAGCCTCGTCATGCTCGATCGCATGACCGACGATCTGCTCGATGTGCTGGTGAACGGCAAGCCGATCGCCAAGGGCGAAGTCGTCTCGCACAACGGCCGCTTCGGCCTGCGCATCGTCGAAATGCTGGGGGTTGAGGAAACCGCCCCGCCGCAGGACGCGATGGGCCTGCCCGGCGAAGGGGAGGCGTGATGGCGTGGTATCTGTTCAAGCTGCTGATCCTGCTGCCGCTGATCGCGGCCATGGTGTGGGGCTGCCTGAAGCTGGCCAAGGTTGTGCAGGTGCGCACCGGCGTGGGCGCGGGATCGAAATCGATCCGCGTGGTGGAAACGACGATGCTGTCTCCCACCCTGAAGCTGGCGGTGATCGAATTTCACGGACGCGAAATCCTCGTTTCCGCATCGCGGCAGGGGCTGACCCGGCTGGCCGAGGCCCCGGCCCGGCGACGCGCGGTGGAGGACGGGGAATGAGGGTCGCGCGCCGCGCCGCGCTTTTCGCCACCCTGCCGATGACGGTGCTCCCGCTCGTCGCGCACGCCCAGGCCGCAGCGCCGGCGCCCACCGCCATTCCCGGCGCGCTGGACCGTGCGTTCGGTTCGCTGGGCGGCACGGACGGGCCGGGCATGACGATGTCGTTGCAGCTGCTCCTGATCATGGGGCTGCTGACGATCCTGCCCAGCCTGATCCTGATGATGACCAGCTTCACCCGCATCCTGGTGGTGCTCTCGATCCTGCGCCAGGCGATCGGCCTGCAGCAATCGCCGCCCAATCAGGTGTTGATCGGGCTGTCGATGTTCCTGTCGCTGTTTGTGATGGCACCCACGCTGGAGGAAGCTAACCGCACCGCGATCGCACCCTATGCGGCCGGCACCATCAATGCCGAGGCGGCGATCCAGAACGGTGGGCGCGCGTTTCACGGTTTCATGATCCACCAGACGCGTGAGCGCGATCTGATGATGTTCGCCAGCATCGCCAAGGCGCCGCGCTTTGCCAAAAGCGCGGACGTGCCATTCTCGATCCTGCTGCCGGCCTTCGTCACCAGCGAACTCAAGACCGCGTTCCAGATCGGCTTCATGCTGTTCCTGCCGTTCCTGGTGATCGACCTTGTCGTCTCGTCGGTGCTGATGAGCCTTGGCATGATGATGATGAGCCCCACCATCGTCTCGCTGCCCTTCAAGCTGCTGCTGTTCGTGATGGTCGATGGCTGGGCGCTGCTGATGGGCTCGCTGGCGTCGAGCTTCGGATGAGGAGCGCGGACCGTGGATGACATCGGCGCTCTGCTCGCGCTGGCGGACCGGATGCTGTGGGTGACCGCGCTGGTGGCCGCGCCGGTGCTGCTGGCCTCGCTTGCGGTGGGTCTGGTCATCGGCATCGTGCAGGCCGCCACCTCGGTGAACGAACAGACCCTCACCTTCGTGCCGAAGCTGGCGGTGATCGCACTGGTGCTGGTATTGCTGGGCAGTTCGATGATGACGCTGGTGGCCGATTTCACGCAGGAGATCTTCGACCAGATCGCCCATACCGGCGAGACCACGCAGGTGCCTTCTTGAACGGTATGGACTTCGGCTACGGCGCGCTGGAGGGGGAGTTCTGGCGGCTGGTCTTCGTGATGACCCGCATCGGCGCGGCGCTGGTGGCAGCACCCCTGTTCGGCGCGGTCAGCGTGCCGGCGCAGGTGCGGGTGATGGTGGCGGGCGCGGTGGCGGTGATGGTTTGCGCGTGGACCCCGGTGCAGGCGCCCGCGAACCTCATGTCGCTGGCCGGCATCCTGGCGGTGATGGGCGAAGTGCTGGTGGGGCTGACCCTGGGCTTCGTGCTGCAATTCTCGTTCGCCGCGCCGATCATCGCCGCCGAAGTGATCGGCGGGGGCATGGGGATGAACATGGCCGTGGCGGTGGACCCTTCCGCTGGCACCCAGTCCCCGGCGATCGGGCAATATTTCATGGTGGTGCTGACGCTGGTGTTCCTGGCGCTGGGCGCGCACCTGCAATGGTTCGCGCTGGTCGTGCGCAGCTACGACGTGTTTGCGCCGGGTCATACATGGCTGGGGCCGGAACGCTTCGCACTTGTGGCCGGGTTCGCAGCCCAGATGTTCCTCACCGCCGTTGCCATCGCCCTGCCGGTTACGCTGGTGCTGCTGGTGGTACAGATCGTGGCGGGCGTGCTCAGCCGTTCCGCCCCCGCGCTCAACCTGTTTTCGCTGGGGATGCCGATGGGGGTGCTGGGCGGGCTGGCCGCGCTGCTGATATCCGCGCCAGTGCTGACGGATCTGGTCACGCGCTTGTCCGCCGAAGCGCTGGATCATGCCCGCCAGGTGCTGCAATGAGCGAACAGGAAGGCGAAAAGAGCTTTGCCCCGTCCGAAAAGCGCAAGGCGGATGCGGCCAAGCGCGGCGATGTCATCCGCCCCCGCGAACTGGCGATCGCCGCTTCGATGGCCTGCGGTGCGGCGTGGCTGCTGCTGGCCGGGCCCTGGCTGCTGGACATCTGCACCCGCCTGCTGCGCGCCGGCTTCACCTTCGACCGCGCAGCCCTGGACGATTTCCGCCCGGGCACCATGCTGGCCGGCGCGCTGGTCTCCGCACTGCCGCCGGTGGCCGTGCTGGGCCTTGCGGTGATGGCGATATCGCTGGTCTCGCAACTGGGCTTTGGCAGCGGGCGCTGGCTGCCGGGGAACCTTGCGCCCAAGGGTTCGCGGGTGAACCCGCTGGCGGGGCTGAAACGGGTGTTCGGCCCCTCTGGCTGGATCGAGATGGCGAAGGGCCTGGCCAAGGTAGCGCTGTTGAGCGTGATCGCATGGGGCTGGGGCCGCGGGCGGATCGACGCGTTTGCCCGGCTCGGCGGCGGTGACGTCGTGGGCCAGTTGTCCTGGGCATGGAACACCATCGTCATGCTGCTGTTCTGGTTGGCGGTCGGGCTGTTCGTGATCGCGATGGCCGATCTGCCGATCCAGATCGTGCGCCGCACCGTGCGTCTCAAAATGACACTGCAGGACGTGCGTGACGAGGCCAAGGAGGCCGAGGGCGCGCCCGAAAAGAAAGCGATGATCAAGGACCGTCAGCGCAAGATCGCTATGGGTGGGCTGGTACCGGCCATGAAGCAGGCGCAATTCGTCATTACCAATCCCACGCACTTTGCCGTCGCCCTGTCGTACGACCCGGCCAAGGCGTCCGCCCCGATCGTGGTGGCGAAGGGCCGCGCGGAAAAAGCCGAGGCGATGCGCGCCCTGGCGGCGGAAAACGCGCTACCGGTGCTGCACTATCCCGCCCTTGCACGCTCGGTGTTCTACACAACGCGCGAACGCCAGGCCATCCGCGAGGAGCACTACGTAGCGGTTGCCGCGCTGCTCGCTTTCGTGCTGGCCCTGAAACGCGGCGAACAGCGCAGCGCCCCGCAAGTTTCCGTGCCCGTGACCGTGCGCTTCGATGCCGACGGACGGCTCGATCCCGCCTCGGTTGTATGAGCGCGCATCTTAAAAGAGCGCGGGCATCACCGTTCTGCATAGCATGGTAACCAGCACCTCCTCCACTACGGCCCCGGCCACCACCACCACATCATTGGTGACCGCGCTTGGCGGGGGCAGCGGGGTTGATATGACCGCGCTGGCCAACAACCTCGCCAATGCCCAGTTCGCCGCGCGCAACGATCGACTTGCGGCGCGCGCGGACAAGCTGGACGCGCAGATCTCCGCCGCCTCCAATATCAAGTCGCTAATGCTGGGGCTCGATACCTCGCTGGGCGCGCTGGTCCGCTCGGGCAGCCTGGCGCGCACGCCCACGCTGGCAAACCCCGCCGTCGCCACCGCATCGCTTTCCGGCAGCAGCCAGCCCGCCGGCACGTTTTCGCTGGAGGTGACCCGGCTGGCGAGCGGGCAGCAACTGGCGGGCACGCCTTTCGCGGCCACCACCAGCACCGTGGGCAACACCGCTGTGCCCGGCGTCATGACGCTCAGGTTCGGGACCGTTTCAGGCAGCACGTTCGCACCGGACACGGCCCACGCCGCGGTGGACGTGACCATTCCGCAAAACGCTGCGCTCGCCGATGTGGCAAGCGCCATCAACGGCGCGAAAGCCGGCGTTACCGCTTACGTCACCACCACCGTCGATGGCGCGCAGCTCGTGCTGAAAGGTGCCGATGGGGCGGCCAACGGCTTCGTGCTGGAAACCGGCGACCCCACCCTTGCCGCCCTCGCATGGTCACCGGGCGGCACATCGGGGCAGTTGCTCAACACCGCCAGCGACGCCGCCTTCAAGGTTGACGGGCTGGCGATGAGCGCACCGTCCAACGCCGTCACCGATGCGATCCCCGGCGTGAAGCTGCAGCTGGCGGCCACTAACGCAGGCGCCCCCACCACCGTCCGCTTTTCCGACCCCTCCAGCGCCATCACCACCTCGATGCAGGATTTCGTGGATGCTTTGAACGAGGTGACCTCGGCGCTCAACGCGGCGACCGCGCTGGGCGGCGATCTGGCCAACGATCCCGGCGCGCGCGCCCTCAAGCGCTCGCTGGCGGGCTTGGGCGGCACCACCGTGATGCCCAATGCCACCGGCGCGGCCAAGACGCTAGCCGACCTTGGCCTCAAGATCCAGCGTGATGGCACGTTCGCGCTGGATGCCGAGCGCTTGTCCGCCACCACCACCGCCGATCCCGATGGCGTGGCGGCGATGTTCACCAACGGCGTGCACGGCGTGTTTGCCACCGTGGACCGGATCTACCGCGCCGCTACGTCCGCTTCGGATGCGTATTCGCTGGGCAACTCCATCACCGGCTACACCAAGAAGAAAACCAGCATCGCCACTGAAAAGACCGACCTTGCCGAGCAGCAGGAAAAGCTGCGCGCGCGCCTGGTGGCGCAATACACCGCATCGGAAACGCGCATCGGCGCCAGCAAGTCCACCCTGGCGATGCTGACCAACCAGATCGCGCAATGGAACAAGAGCAGCTGACATGCTGATGCAAAGTTCCCCCCAGGAAGCCTACCGCCGCGTCGATTTCGATGCGCGGGTCAGCGGCGCCGGCCCGGCCGAACTGGTCCACTTGTGCTACGAACACCTGACCAGTGCCTTGGGCACTGCCGTCCACGCGCAGCGCCGGGGCGATAATTGCCTGAAAAGCCGCTCGATGACCCGGGCATTGACTGCCATCACCGCGCTGCAGATGGGCGTGGCCGGCGCCGATGGCCCCAATGCCGGCATGGCAGCGGCGCTTAGCCAGCTGTACGAGGGCGCGCGGCGCACAATCCTTGACAATGCGCTGGACTTCGATGGCGATGTGATCCTGGCCCTGCGCGCTGATTTCGCCGAAATCGGCCAGGCGCTGATGGCGGGATAACGCCGTTTCGGTGTTTACGTAAGGCGACAAACAGGCGCTGTTGCCGCCCTGCCCTCGTACTTACCTCGATATCGGAGCAGGTCTCGCGCGACGAGCGGCGATGACTTGCGAATAACCCCCTAAGGGACAAGCCTAGGGGAAATCGGCCGTGGACATCATCTCGAACCTGATCCTGATCGATACCGACATGCGCCGCCGCGCTGCCATCAGCCATGCACTATCCGCAGGCGGCATCCACGTCGAACCGTTTGAGAACGTCACCGAACTGGCAGCGTCCTGGCCGCGCTCGGGCGTGGTGCTGATCCACGACGAGGCCGGCACGATCGACGCCTTGATAGACAGCATGGCTCATCACGGGGAATGGTTTCCGATCATCGCCTTTAGTGAACAGCCGTCTCCCCAGCGCATCGTCCAGGCGATCCTGGATGGCGCGATCGACTATATCGCCTGGCCGATCGAACCTGCGCTGCTGACCAAAGGCCTGGCCGATGCGATCGCCCGCGCCGAAGGGCTGGGCAATGCCAAGCTGCGCGAAGTGATGGCCCGCGCCCGCGTGGATCGCCTGACCCGGCGCGAACGCGAAGTGCTCGGCGGGGTCGCCAGCGGGTTGTCCAACCGCCTGATCGGCGAAAAGCTGTCGATCAGCCCGCGCACGGTGGAAATTCACCGCGCCAACATGCTCAACAAGCTGGGCGCCAATCACACCTCGGACGCGATCCGGATCGCAATCGAGGCGGCGCTGGTGAATTGACCTTAGGGGTAAACCCGGTGCAGCCGATCAGCCGCCCGTTAACGCTGCGGCGGCTATACACGGTGCGTCGGCCGGGGCATACCCGTTGCCACGGGCCGGCATTCGATGGCCGCAGGTGCGCGGCAACGGGCCCGGTTAGCCCCTCCTCTGGCCGGGCCCGCTTTGGCGCTTCACCTCAGCGCCAGTGGCCCGCGCCACGCATCAATGCAGCCGCGCGGCGCTGCCCTGGACCGCCGCCACGGCACCCACATGCCCGCCTTCAAGCCGGCCCAGCACGGTCTCCACATGCGCCGCCAGCAGCGCCAGCGCCAGCGTGGGGCCTTGTGCGGTCACATCGTCCCCTGCGCCCACGGGGGCAATGCTGGCCAGACACACGTTGCCGCTGCCGCGTGACAGCATGAAGCAGCTCTCGCGCCCCACGATCGCGATCGCCGCCGCCACCGCCGCGCCGCCGTCCAGCATCGTTTCGAGCATGGCCATGTCCAGCGGGCCCGAAGCGTCCGGTCCGCTGCCGCCCAGCAGGCGCATCGCATCGCGCACCCGGTCTCCCTCTTCGCACGCGGCGCTGCCCGCGCAATCGTTCAGGAAGGCGTGAAGCTGCTGCACGCGCGCACGCGTGGCGGGGTCCGATACGGTGCCGGTCATGTCTTTTTTGTTCTTTCGCGAGTCCGAAGAGAGCGCGAAGATCCCCAACCCGGCCTGATCGTCAATACGCAGTTGCCGCAGCGTTATCGGGCCGTCCCGGATTGTGACAGACCGCTGGCGCTTCCCCGTTGCCGCCTGCAGCATGGAACCAGGGCACCATGCGTTCGATCGCATCCTCTATTTCAGGGGTGGAGGCAGCGAAGCTGAAGCGGATGAAGCGGTGCCCGTCCACGGGATCGAAATCCACCCCCGGCGCGGTGGCGACGCCGGTGTCGGCCAGCAGCTTGCGGCAAAACGCCAGGCTGTCGTCCGTCAGATGTCCGATGTCGGCCCAGATGTAGAACGCACCATCAGGCGGAGCGATGCGCTGCAGGCCCAGGCGCGGCAGCGCGGCCAGCAGCAGTTCGCGGTTGCACGCGTACGTGTGCAGGTGCCCTTCCAGTTCGGCGCGCGCATCGAACGCCACCAGCCCGGCATGCTGGGCGATGACCGGCGGGGTGAGGAACAGGTTGGCGATCCGGGCTCGCGCCGCATCGATCAGCCGGGGCGGCACCACCAGCCAGCCCAGCCGCCACCCGGCCATGCTGAACCACTTGGAAAAGCTGTTCACCACCAGCGCATCGGGCAGGTGCTGCAACAGCGACTGCGCCGGATCGCCATAGGTCAGCCCGTGGTAGATCTCGTCGGAGATCACCGCGATACCCTTGCGTGCGCAGACCGCAGCGATCGCCGCCAGTTCCTCGGACGCGATCAGGGTGCCGGTGGGGTTGGCCGGGCTCGCCACGATCAGGCCATCGGGGGCCGGGTCCATCGCGTCGATCGCGGCGGCGGTAATCTGATAACGCTGCGCCGGGCCGCACGGCAGTTCCACCGGCTCGATGTAGAGCGTGCGCATCGCGTTGCGATAGGCGACATAGCCGGGGCGGGCCAGCGCCACCCGCGCGCCGGGCCGGAACAGGCACGACAGCGCCAGCACGAACGCGGGCGACGCCCCGCAGGTCAGCAACACCTGATCGGGCGACACCGCCACGCCATAGGCCTCATCATAATGGCGGGCGATCCGCGCGCACAAGGCGGGGCTTTCCCAATAGCCCCCGGCCTCGGCATCGAGCGCGGCGTGCGCCGCCGCAATCGCCGCCGCCGGCGCGCCGGTGGACGGCTGGCCATACTCCAGATGAATGACACTACGCCCCTGCGCCGCCAACTCATAAGCAAGGCGACCGATGGTGGTGGCGTGAAAAGGCTCGACGTGCGCGATCATGGGCTGGTGGTAAGCTGCGGGAGGGCGCGATGCAATGAGGGGGTGGGGGGCGTTGCTGCGATTCAAGAGCATAGCTCAGACTTCAAGAGATTGGGGCAACGGGATTATGTTCAAAGCACGCTTATATCATGGCCCAGCACCATGGCGGCGTAGAGGAAATCTCGAACGTTCCGGTGCTCTCGTGAGAAATAGCTCAAGATCGGCAACGCTTGCCATGGAAGGATATCACCGCCCCACGGGTGAATCGGTAGTAGGCCCATATTCCAACCATAACTGAATGGGTTCGGTAGAAGGTCTTCGTAAGGTGCGCTAACGCAGTGCAACAGCACCTGACCGATTTCTATTGTAGTTACGAGTGTATTGGGCTCGGTCTGAATTTGGGGAGACTGAAATTGCGACCTAACGGCGAGGACTCTATTGCAATAGGATATCTCTGGAACACCTGAAATTCGGCCAATCCACACGGTCCATTTCGGTGGGACACCCTGATTTTTAAAGAAGTACTGACGGTCTTGAGTCGTAACTCCGCAGGTATCCTGACTCATAGCAATTACCGTAGCTGTAACAGCCGTCCACAAAGCTATCCGGTTGGCGTCGATTACATTCATGTCATGCCATTCCCCTTTGATAAGCGGGGTAAGCGTGGGGATGACATCGTCCTGGATTCTTTTCATCCACCCGGAGTTGCAACGCTTGCAAACGCGAGAGTAGGTCTGATTGCCAAGATTGCCTTGTTTAAACTTTACCGTCTCTTTCACTAAATCGGTCGGCGACATATTGGAAGCAAGGCGGATCGACCGGTGCTCATGATAGTCGGTCGTCCTGGGGATGACATGACGAACCCAATTCGCGACTAGGTGTTCACCACTGCGATTTCCCACTCCTCCGCAGAAAATGCATTTTCGAGGTGGCGGATTGGCCATAACATATACCGAAAAAGTGGCACGAAAACGACGTTCTGCAACGTGAGCTCGACCCGTAGAGGCTGAGCAATTCACAAGGCAAAGCAAAGCCTAGCAACCCAACTCGAATAAAGTCTTGATCAGAATCTCGTTTCCGACGCTCTCCAACCTCGGAGAAAAGCTAGAGAGATTACCATTCCGCCGCTAGCGCAACCACCTGTCGGTCATCCAGCGCACGGTAGGCGTCTAGCAAACCTCGCATCGAGTGACGATCACCCACCCCCCCCTTCACCGCACCCCCGCCAGCGCCTTCTGCCTTCGGCGTTGCACAGAACTCCCCAGGCCGATCGCCTCGCGGTATTTGGCGACGGTGCGGCGGGCGAGTTCGAAGCCTTTGGTCTTGAGCAGGTCCACCAGCGTGTCGTCCGACAAGATGGCCTTGGGGTCTTCGGCGTCGATCAATTGGCGGATGGCGGCTTTCACCGCTTCGGCGGAGGCGCCGCCCTCCCCGTCCGCCGAGGCGACGCCCGAGCCGAAGAAGAACTTCAGCTCGAAGGTGCCGCGCGCGCAGTGCAGGAACTTGTTGGAGGTGACGCGGCTGACGGTGGATTCGTGCATGCCGATGGCCTCGGCCACGGTACGCAGAGTGAGCGGGCGCAAGTGCGCCACGCCGCCGCGAAAGAAGCCGTCCTGCCGCTTCACCAGTTCGGTGGCCACCTTGAGGATGGTTTTCTGCCGCTGGTCCAGCGCCTTGATCAGCCAGTTGGCATCGGCCAGCCTGTCCGCCAGCCAGGCGCGCGATGCCTTGTCGTCGCACCCGCCCTTGAGCTCGACGTAATAGCCGCGGTTGACGATCAGGCGCGGCAGCGTGGCCTGGTTAAGCGCGATGCCCCAGCTGCCGTCAGCCTGCTGGGTCACCAGCACGTCGGGCGTCACCGCCGCGCTGGGCTCGCCGCCAAAGCGCAAGCCGGGCTTGGGATCATAACCGCGCAGTTCGGCCAGCATGTCGGCGAAATCCTCGTCGTCCACCCCGCACATGCGCTTCAGCCGCGCCAGTTCGCCGCGCGCCAGCAGATCGAGGTTGGCGATCATCCGGGCCATTGCCGGATCGTAGCGGTCCGCCTCACGCGCCTGCAGGGCGATGCACTCCGACAGCGTGCGTGCACCAACGCCGGTGGGGTCCAGCGACTGCACGAGGTCAAGCGCGCGCGCCGCTTCGCCGGGGTCGAGGGCAAGGTCTGCGGCGATCTCGTCCAGCGCGACGGTCAGATAGCCCGCATCGTCCAGCTGACCGATGATGTAGCGCGCCACGGCAGCGGTGCGTGCATCGCGCGCCGCCGCGCCCACTTGCGCCTCCAGGTGTTCGGCGAGCGTGTGGCCCAGGCTTGCGCGCTCGTCGATGCCGGGACCGTCTTCGGTCGCGCCGATGCGCACGTCCGCGCCCCAGGCGGTGTCACCCGGCCCCGCCCCGTCGCCGGTGTCGCGATCCCGGTCGAGCGCGGTGGTGTCGATATCGAGCGGGCGGTCATCGGCGGCGTGACCTTCGCCGATCAGACGGTCCACCCCGGAGGTTTCCAGCGCCGTGGCGCGCACCGGTTCGCCCTGCTCCGGGGTTTGCGAGGGCGCGGCGGGCGTGCCGATATCGAGCAGCGGATTGGCGTCCAGCGCCTCGCCGATGAAGGTTTCGATTTCCAGGTTTGACAGCGCCAGCAGCTTGATCGCCTGCTGCAGCTGCGGCGTCATCACCAGCGACTGGCTTTGCCTGAGGTCCAGCCGTGGCCCCAGCGCCATCCCTCAACCCTCCCGGAAGCGCGGCCTCACAACGTGAAACCTTCGCCCAGGTAAAGCCGGCGCACGTTTTCGTCCGCCACCAGCGCTTCGGGGCTGCCCGCGAACAGCACCTGCCCGCCATAGATGATGCAGGCGCGATCGACGATATCGAGCGTTTCGCGCACGTTATGGTCAGTAATCAGCACGCCGATGCCGCGCGTTTTGAGATCGCGCACCAGATCGCGGATATCCGAGATCGACAGCGGATCGATGCCCGCGAACGGTTCGTCCAGCAGCATGATAGAGGGCTTGGCGGCCAGCGCGCGGGCGATTTCGCAGCGGCGCCGTTCACCACCGGACAGCGCCATCGCCGGGCTGGTGCGCAGGCGGGTGAGGCCGAATTCATCGAGCAGGCGATCCAGCTCGGCCTGCCGCTTGTCCCGGTCCGGCTGGTTGAGTTCGAGCACCGCGCCGATGTTCTGTTCCACGGTCATCCCGCGAAAGATCGAGGTTTCCTGCGGCAGATAGCCCAGCCCCAGGATCGCGCGGCGATACATGGGCAGGCGGGTGACGTCCACGCCGTCCATCAGGATACGGCCGGAATCGGGCCGCACCAGCCCCATGATCGAGTAGAAGCACGTGGTCTTGCCCGCGCCGTTGGGGCCCAGCAGCCCCAGCACTTCGCCCTTGGCCACGGACAGCGAAATGTCGGTCAGCACCGCTCGCTTGTCATAGCTTTTGGCGATCGAAATCACCTCAAGCCCGCCATTTTCGGCGAGCAGCGCGGAATCGGTGGCGGCGAACGCCTGCGAGGGAGCGGAACCGGCTGTCATCGCGGCGGGCTTAACGCACGCACGGCCCCCACCGCAAGCCGGCATTTCCGCTTAGGGATGCCGACTGGCAGGTTTCGTGCATGAGGGGCAACAACGCGCCGCGATCTTGCAGTCCGGCCCGATCAGTGATGTAGTTGGCTAACGGGCAACGCGCTGGGGGGCTGGCATGGACGAAACGACACGCGAACACGCCGATCCGGGCGCGGTGCCGGCGGCGGACTGGCGGCGCAGGATGAGCGATCACATCGCCTACGCGCTGTTGGTGTACACCGCGCTGCAGATCTTCCTGACGGTAGGCGCGCTCAAATCGCATGGCGGATCGCTGCTGCCGTATTTCGCGCTGATCGTGCTGGTCCTCGCGATCATCCCCGCCTGCCGCCGGTTCGAGGCGCGCTGGAAGCGGCTGGACGACGCACAGGCGCACGACCCCGCCCTAACCCCACGCTACCGCCGCGACAGGGCGGCGCTATGGCTGCTGGCGATCGGCCTGCCGCTGGCGCTGACGGGGCTGTTTCATGGGCTGGCATGGGTGTTTGGGGGTTGAGGGGTTTGAGTTCAGCAAAGGCGAGGTTTACGGCAGATTGCTGGCATTACGCCGGGAATGACGCGACGACGGCATTGCGCCCATATCAGCCATTCGTTCAACTGGTTGGCGCTCCCCTAAGCCGCCGTTTGTTCAGAAAGCCTCAGCCTCCATTCGCCGAGGCGGGTTGGCGCCGCGCTTCGTTTCGGCAACCGGTCCGGTTGGATCATCGCTTCTCGCCTGTTAATCCGATGCGCTGGAACTGGATGGAGGGGATGCAAATGCGAGTTATTTTGCTCGGAGCGGGGGCTTCGAAAAGCTACGATCAAAGCCCCACAGGGCAGCGCATGCCGATCGCTCGCGACTTCTTCGACATATTTGATAAGCTCGATCTTTCGACAAATCTCTGGGTGCTGATCGGCTCCATCATCGTCTTTTTGGAAGATGATTTGGGCATGGGGTCGGGAAGCGCATTCGACTACCTCCGCTCGGGCATCGACATCGAGGACCTCCATTCACAGATTGAGGCCGCGCGCGATACGCAACTCAAGAGCAATGGCTTGGTTGCCGCGATGACGCCATACAAGGCATTCAACGAACTGCTTTTCCTGTTTGCAGCGGTCATCAACGACATTCAGAACGGCCCGCCGTCGCAGGCCCATATGAAACTAGTGGACGGCCTAAATTCCGACGATGTGCTTATCACCTTCAATTGGGACACACTCCTCGACCGGGCTCTCGCAGAACGGACGACATGGCGACCAGATTGGGGTTATGGCGTTACGCCAAACGCCATGTTCAACGACGGATGGCACCCGCCGGTGACAACGAACAAGGACAGCAAGACAGGAAATCTGCTGCTGAAATTGCACGGCTCGACAAATTGGCTGACGGCCTATTCGGTTACCGATGGGCATGGAACGATCGTGTCGGGCCAAGATCTCGACCCGAGCGCCTTCGGCATTTTCGAGCGAGCATCCGGGCCTTACGCCTGTTTCAAGGGTCGGTACATGCCGGGCTACCAGCCTTGGGCCTACGGCTATTACCCGCCTAATCTGAATTTCCCCGGACGAGCGCCGCCTGACGGCTATACCATCGTAGGCGTGACACCCAACTTCCCCTGGACGAAGCCCGGCCGCGCCCCGGATGCGGGTCTCCCTTCGATGCCGCTCATCATTCCTCCGGTGAAGAACAAGAGCTACGAATTCTTCGGCGACCTGTTCAAAACACTTTGGTCCCGAGCGGAGGACGCGCTCGCGGCGGCGGACGAAATAGTGATTATCGGATACTCTTTTCCCAAGACCGATATCCAGAGCGACAAGCTTTTTCACCGCGCCTTTTCGCGCCGCGCGACCATTCCGAAGATCACGATCGTCGATCCCAACCCGGCCCCTGTAGCGGACAGGATGACCAGAGACCTCGGCATCCCAGATTCGCATCTGAAAGTCATTGCCGAGTATTTCACAGCGAATTTTAATCTCGATGCACTTTAATCTTGCACTGCCGACCAGAGCTGAAGATTGGTAAACGGTCCATTGGGCTATAAACATTCGCGACGGCGAAAGTCCGCTTCTTTCAACGTGGCCCAAAAAAACAGACTGACCGGAACCGGCCAGAGGGCGCTTGGCTGGTTGCGGCGTGAGATGCCAAGCGGCTTTGCGCCCATCCAAGCTGTTTGGCGGCGGCATTGCCGCACCTAGAAACGGACAGTCAGATTGCGAATGGGCTGCCACATTATGGTTATTCATGTTGCAGGGATGGAACGGCGGCTGCCGGCAAGAGTGGATCCCCACTTTTGTAGGAATTGCAGGGGAGGGTACCGTGCCGCCGCTGGCGGGGCAGGCGCCTAGACGTTGGACGAGGCGCGGGCGCGCCGACGCCGCCTCCGCTGCCCACAAACTTCGAATTGTTGACCAAAAAGATATCCAGATGTTGTAATTTCGGGCTTCGTTAGCCAAGGTGTGATGCGTCCCACTCAACCATGGGTATGATAGGATCGTTTTGAGGTGATAATGACTTTGGGTGTTGAGATGGCCAGCGGCAAACAGCGGTTTGCGGCGCTGCTCGGCGGTCGCGGAAGCGCGATTTACGATAGGCCGTTGCTTGAAACCAAAGACTGGATCGTAGCACCCACCCTCGGCGCAATCGTGCCAGGTTGGCTCCTGATCATTCCGCGCCGCGCAGCACCCAATTGCCGCGAATGGTCCACATCATCAGGGATGTCGCCCCTTGGCGCAGTGAAAGAGGTTGCGGGGCACTTGGGTCTCTCGATGGACGAGGTAATCTGGTTCGAACATGGTCCGGCGTCCATGGGCACCCCGGTAGGATGTGGCCTAGATTATGCTCATCTGCACATGATTATACGCCCTCGGTTCAATTTCGCTGATTTCGCGGCCGGTGCACGTGCTCAGGCTGATCTTATCTGGAGCGAGTGCGAGGCAACCGACGCCTATGCGCGGTCTGGCACCAGGTCGTTTTACATTGCGGGCTCAGGTGATGTGGCGATAGTTGCTAAAGATGTAGAAGCGGGGGGCTCACAGTTCTTCCGCAGGATAGCAGCTTCGCTTATCGGCAATGGCGAAGTTTGGAATTATCGCCACCACCCTCACACCGAGAACATCGAAGGCACTATCGAGATGTTCCGCCATCTCGAAAGCGCTGGATGACGTGGCTGAAGGCGAACCGCCCCTTACGACGGAGCATCCAGCGCCCATGAAGCCCGCCGTCGGCGTGCCCGCCGACTATACCGATGGCCGGCGACCCTGGCAGTGGGAGTCAAAGTATCCTCCCGAGGCTCGACGTGAAACGAACTTCGAAACCTGCGCGCTCATTACGATGCTGATAGTTTCAATGCTCGGCGCGGGATTTTGCCTTGGGCTGGCGGATCAGAATGTGGCGATATTGCTGGGTGGTGCCAAGCTTACTATTAGCTTTCGTCTTTTGGCAATTTTCTTTACAGGGTCCGTTGGCGGGGTCACGTTTTCGATCAAATGGCTCATCCATTCCGTCGCCAAGGGTAAATGGCACCTTGATCGGCGATATTGGCGTTTGATGACGCCTGCGATCGGGGGAGCATATGCCTGTGTGGTGATGACGCTCTTCGCATCAGGCGTTTTCGCCTCGCAGACAGCAACTACGCCAGCGGCGGGCATTGCTCCTACCGCGGCACTGGCTTTTCTAGTCGGGTATTTTTCGGACGGGGTGAGCGGACTGCTTTCGAATATTGCGAATGCCGTGTTTGGTACCCTGGAAAAGAAGTGAACAACATTATCCTGTCCGATGCTTACCCGTGCATCGATTGGGCGGACGTTCACCAACTCAGCGCTACTTTTGGCGTGAAGGGCGCTAGTTCGCTAGCGATACCAAGAGCCTGGACACCTCCTTTCGCGCTGATTCCCGCTGCCTTGGCTTCCACTGCTGCGGACACGGATGGATGGCTCGACAAGATTCTTCTCACGAAGCTAGGCGAGATCGCGGGGCCCCAAAAGCGGCTTCTGATCCGTTCTAGCGTTGTGGGGGAGAGTATCTGGGATAGAGGCACTTTCGAAACCTGCGGGCTGGAGGTCGACGATGACTCGACCATCTTCGGTGGGCAATTGGTAGAGGCAATCGGCAAAGTCCTGGCATCAACGGGTGGGCGAGAGACGGGTGTTATGATTCATCGCCATATTCGCCCGACGGCCCAAGGCGAGTTTGGCAATCTTCAACGCATTTCCAAGACCCGGGATCATTGGGAAATTGCCGTCCGAGAGGCGGATGGCCTGACCCTGCGCCAGCGAGTGAACAGCCAGCGCGACCAGGCTAAGGAACCCGAGGCCCCGCTCGCCATCCGCTCTGGTCTAGCCCGTGAGCGGTTGTTCGGGGGCATCGGAGCTTGGCTAAACAACGAACTTCTACGAGGGCGTTCGCAACGTCTGAATTGCGAATGGATCACCGACAATAATGCTTACTATCTCGTCCAGATCGACGAGGAGGATGAGGACCTTTCGGGCGTGAACCCCTTTCAGGTTCGCATTCCACCAGCTGTTCGGCCAGCGGCGAATAGCGGCGCTTACTTCCGCTTGGCGGAAGGGGAAGCACTGCGCGCTTGGGATAAACTCGAAGTTCTTGAGCAATTGTGGGAGCCCGATGCGTTCCACAAGCCCACATTGTTCTATGCTCCTTTAAGCGCCTTGCCTACGCGCCTGACGCAATCGGTGGAGAAGAGACTTGAAAATGATTTTCGGACGCTAATTGGTAAATCGGGCATTGTTGTGCGCACTAGCGTCTCTGCTGGTGCAAACAAGATCACCAACTTGCCCCGGTCGGAGTGCCTAGATCCTATTACGGCAGCGCGATGGGTCATAAAGCACGCCCGGGAACTACGGCGGGCAAACCCAGATACGCAGTTTGCTTTCGTCGCGCATCGCTTTGTAGCCTCAAGAAGCAGTGCGTGGGCGCGGGCGGAACCCGCTAGCCCAGTCGTCGAGATTAATTCGCTCTGGGGGCTACCCGACGCGTTGCAATATTGTCCCTACGATATTTGGGAAGTCCACGTGCCTACAGGGCATGCCACCGACTATCCTGAATACAAGTCAGACATGCTCATTTCACAACCAGACGGGGGGTGGGAATATGTGCGCGTCAAGAATGAGCTTGCGCGGAGCAACAGCATTCTATCCGCTGAGGCGAAGGACATTGCTTTACGATCTGCCCAAATCGCCGAACGTCTTGGACGCGCCTGCCATATAATGTGGTTCGTTGGCTGCTTGGATACGGACGGCACCACGTTTAATGTGCCTTGGTACTGGACCGAAGCTCACGATGCAGATCACGATCCCGCTAAGAACCCTGACCGGAACAGCTATCGAGTCTTTACCGTAAGCGATCGGAGAACGCTTCAGCAGTTCGTCAGTTGGAAAGGCCCACGAACGAAGCAGGCGCTCGCTCTGCGGCCTAATGACTTGAATCTCATGCGCGATAATTCCTTTATCGAGGCCGTCGGAGCGGCTGCGCATACTGCGCAGGTCCCAATCATTCTGTCCGGCTCGACGTTAGCCCACGCGTTTTACCAGCTGCGCAAAATCGGATGCTCGGTCGTCACTCCAACAGAGAAAGACCATTCCCGTGTTCGCCGCGCGGCTAATTTGGGCAAGCTGGTCCGCGACAAAATTCCTAATCGGATTGCTCAGCGGCACGAAATGCAGATAGCACGACAGATTTCCGGCAACATAAGGAAAGGCTTTTTGATCAGCAAACTCATCGAGGAAGCCCTTGAGGTGCGTGAAGCGTCGAACGATGCCCAGACGCGTGAGGAGTTAGCTGACCTCTTTGAAGTATTCCGCGCCATCGCCAAGGCGGAGGGCGTATCGCTCGAGGCAGTAGAACAGGCAGCGGACGAAAAAAAGCGCAAGGCTGGCGGATTTGAGGAGGGCCATATCCTGTTGCAGACCGGGATCACAGGCTCTGATCGCAATGTGCTCGCCGACTGGGAGCGCGGAATTGGAGAGGTTCTATCGGGTCGATCGGCAGAAGATGTTGCGGAAGTTCCCTTCTCCTTTTTCGGCTTCATGGAAATGGACCATCCCCATTCAATATATTTCGATCAGCTAGGAATACGTCTAGACATCGTACTCAGGGCAGATCGTCTCGAATTGCGGTTAACGCCAGGGCCGCAGCAACTCGGCCTCCCGCTCCACTAGAGCGTCAGCTATCCCACACCCGGCTTCCAACCGGACATCCTCCTAGTGGCGGAGCGGCCATCACGCGCGCATGGGGGAACGAATTGGGTTGGTCGGCAGCCGACGCTAAAATGAGCGTCGGCTATCCCCGCAACTTAGCCCCGGACCAGACGGTCTCCTACCGGCCATAAATGCCGCCCCCCCCCCTCGCCAACGCCCCCTATCGCCGCATCCGCACCTCAGACCCTCTTCACATTCAAGCCCTCCAAATCCGCAACTCCCGTTTGCCCTGTGCGGGCATGGCGACTAGGGCGGGGCCGACATCGTGTCCTATCGGGAGTTTACAGGTCATGCTCAGCCCGGATGAGGCGCGCGCGCGCGCGGTGGATCTTGTGGCGCGTGCGCGCAGCGCTGGTGCCGATACTGCCGATGCGGTCTATGGTGCCAGTGCGTCCGAAGGGATCCAGATCCGGCTGGGCAAGCTGGAGGACGTGGAACGCTCCGAAACCCAGCATATCGCGCTGCGCGTGTTCGTGGGCAAGCGCTCTGCCAGCATCGGCTCGTCCGACCTCAGCCTTGCCGCGCTGGACGAACTGGCCGCGCGCGCGATCGACATGGCCCGCGCCGCGCCGGAAGACGCGTTCGCGGGCCTCGCCCCGGACGAACTGCTCAGCCATGGTGACTGGCCCGCGCTGGACTTCCTCGACGCGCACGAGCCCGCGCCCGCGACCTTGCGCGCCATGGCCGAGGAGGCCGAGGACGCCGCGCGCGCGGTGGCGGGCATCACCAATTCCGATGGCGCCACCGCCAGCGCCGGGCACGGGGTGTTCGCGCTGGCGACCAGCCACGGCTTTTCGGGCGCCTATGGTTCCACCAACCGCGCGATCAGCGCCTCGGTGGTGGGCGGCACGGGGGCTGACAAGCAGCGCGACAACGCGTGGCGCTCTGCCCACCATCACGCCGACCTGCCGTCTCCCGCCCAGATCGGCCGCGAGGCGGGCGAGCGCACCGTGGCGAAGCTGGGCGCCGGCAAGCTCAAGAGCGGCGCGCTGCCGGTGGTGTTCGATCCGCGCGTGTCGGGCTCGCTGGTCGGCCACCTGCTGGGCGCGATTTCGGGCAGCGCCATCGCCCGGCGCTCCAGCTTCCTGCTCGACAAACTGGGCGAACAGCTGTTTGCGCCCGGCCTCGTCATCACCGACGATCCGCATGTTGCGCGCGGCCTGCGGTCCCGCCCATTCGATGCCGAGGGCCTGCCCACGGCGCGGCGCAATCTGGTGGAGGACGGGCGGCTGACCGGCTGGCTGATGGAATCCGCCTCCGCCCGCCAGCTTGGCCTTGCGCCCACCGGCCATGCCGCCCGCAGCGGCGGCGGCGCACCCGGCGTATCGGCCAGCAACGTGCACCTTGCCGCCGGCACGCTGTCGCCTGCCGAACTGATGGCCGACATCAAGGACGGGGTCTACGTCACCGAACTGATCGGCCAGGGCGTAAACGGCGTGACGGGAGACTATAGCCGCGGCGCGGCGGGTTTCCGCATCGTCGACGGGCAACTGGCCGAGCCGGTGGCCGAGTTCACGATCGCCGGGCACCTGCTGCGCATGTTCGCCGCGATGGTGCCGGCAAATGACCTGGAATGGTACCGCGCAGTCAATGTCCCCACAGTGCGGGTGGACGGCATGACGGTAGCCGGGGACTGACGACTGGAGCGGGCGAAGGGAAATCAGCCGTGGCACCATCGTGAGGCGCGCCGACGACTACCTGAGCGCGGTCTCGCAAGCGTGCGGTGATGGTCTGTATGGTGGCTGGGGCCTCGTCAGTTAGGTCGAGGGGATGGTCCATGGATGACGCTTTCAAGGACGGTTGCGGTGACGATCATGGCGACGACTCGTGCCCGATCTGTCGGGGTGAAGACCTCGACCCGGACTTCCTTGCATGGGTCGAACAGGCGGCGGCTCAGCCGGGTCGTGCGATGACCGCTAAGGAAGCGATCGAGTGGATCAACAGCCTCTGACGGCTTCACGCCTGCTGGGGAGCACCACGACGAGCGATCTCCCACTGATGCCCGCAGGCGAGGCATTTATTCCGCTTCGCTGATGCCGGGNCCGCCCGTCGTACAGGGCGCGCCCGGTGAGATCTGTCGGGGTGAAGACCTCGACCCGGACTTCCTTGCATGGGTCGAACAGGCGGCGGCTCAGCCGGGTCGTGCGATGACCGCTAAGGAAGCGATCGAGTGGATCAACAGCCTCTGACGGCTTCACGCCTGCTGGGGAGCACCACGACGAGCGATCTCCCACTGATGCCCGCAGGCGAGGCATTGCCGGTCAGGCGCACCGATCTCCTGCATGCACCCGCCCAGCACGGCGTCGCCTCGCTCGACCTGCTCAATGAGGTCGGAACCGGGCATGCCGTAGCTGATGTCGATGCCGCGCTTCTCCTTGCAGGCGGGGCAGACGAACATCCTGACGGTCACGCAGCGAGCGCCCGGTAGACGCTGGCGCGACCGATGTTCATCGTCTTGGCGATCTGGGCGGCACCCATGCCGGTGCCGTGAAGCTCCTTCACGCGGGCGGGGTCGATGCTGGCGGGACGACCGCGATACTTGCCCGCAGCCTTGGCCTTCATCACCCCTTCCATCTGGCGTTCGCGCCGGATGTCATTCTCGAACATCGCGACCGCACCGAGCACGGCGAGCATCAGGCGTCCGGTGCTGGTGTCGGTATCGACCCCGCTCTGATTGAGGCAGCGGAACGCCACCCCCTTGGCGGTCAGGCACTCAATGATCCGGTGAAGATCGCCGACGCTTCGAGCCAATCTGTCGAGCCGGGTGACGACGAGCGTGTCTCCTTCGCGCACGAAGTCGAGGGCGAGGGCCAGTTGCTCACGCTGGTTGGTCGAGCGTCCCGACATCTTCTCGCTAAACACCTTCTCGCATCCGGCTTGGGCGAGTGCTTCGTGCTGGATGTCGAGGCACTGCCCCGAACTCGAAACCCGACCATAACCCACCAGCATCGGCATCTCCGTCTCGTTTGATCCTTAGATGTAGCCTCTCACAAGTCTCRRATTTGTCGAACTTATTCGAATGAGACGGGAATCCGGGGGGCGTGRGACTCYCCATGTGATTTTGCCCTATCGAGGCGGCGAGGCACCCGGCAACGCACTCATTTCGCTTCAGAAAATCGCAAACCCATGAGAGCGTCGATCTTCCATCACAAGGGAGGCGAGCATGGCGCGAACGACGATCCGGGATCAGCGCGGTTTTATCATCGGCCACATCGAGGACATGACGCAGGGGCGTCAGCGCGCGTTCAACTTTGCGGGGCGCATCCTCGGCACCTATGAGCCCACCACTGGCAAGACCGTCGATGACGCCTTCCGCATCATCGGCACCGGCAATCAACTCATGGGCCTCATCGAACGGGCGCGGT
>NZ_LMJY01000020.1 GCF_001421325.1 Novosphingobium sp. Leaf2
CATTCCTTGTCCGTCAGTTCATACCGCCGTCGCGTCATACATCCTCCGTTTCCGAAGGGCGCCTGAATCACGACAATGCCGACAGCTCAACCCAATTTATGAGTTCGCGCCCTAGTACACCCCCCGCGCGGCCAGGACTGCAGGAATCGTGCGCAGGCAGATCGAAACGTCGTATAGCGTAGACTTTCGCAGCGCATATAACGCGTCCAGGCGAACACGGGCATCGTAGGATACTTCGTTGCGACCGCTCACCTGCCACAATCCGGTCAAGCCAGGTCGAACCGAGCAATACGCATCAAAGCGCCTGCCGTAGCGGCGTATTTCCGCTTCCACGATCGGACGAGGGCCGACCACGCTCATATGACCTGCCAAGATATTGAAAAGCTGGGGTAGTTCATCGAGGCTGCTTTTGCGCAGCAAAGCACCGACCGGTGTGATGCGCGGGTCTGCCCGCAGCTTCTGGTCCCGTTCCCATTCCGACCGCGCTCCCGGCGAAGATTCCAGCAACGCTCTCAGCACGTCCGACGAATTGACAACCATACTGCGGAATTTGAAGCATGGAAAAAGCTTACCATTGCGGCCCACGCGGGGCTGCACGAAAAGAACGGGGCCTGGGGCGGATGCCTTGATCGCAATGGCCGCGAGGATCAGCAGCGGCAGGAAAACAAGAATTGCCAGCGTCGCGACCAGGATATCGAAGCACCGGGTCAGATTTAAAGCGCCCAGCCGCGTCGAAGGGCCTTGTCTCGCCTCATCCGAGACGGGCGGATTGCCTACAAAAAGCTTCAGCGGGGAGGTAGAACGGATCTGTCCGCGAATGTCCGATGGTTGCGCGTGCACATCGCGCAGCCCATCCCTGCTTTCCCTCAAAGCCGCTTCCATCATTCCACCCTTTTGAATGCCCCAGCGCCGACAAAATCGCGGCGCTTATGGTTTACGCCATGTTAATTAGCAATAAAGGTTGGTCAATACGGCTATGCTGCAATGCATTATGATATTGATCCAATGTGGACGATTAATATATATAATTTCGTGAATGTAATTATGGATTAATACATAAGATAGTAATGGAGATATACGTAGAGAATGGCGATAAATTCAAAAGTCACAGTGTTCATTCGATCGTCTGCTTCATCCCTCGCGAAACGCGCGTGCCAACTGGTCGCCCAATGGCTTCAGAATATAGCGCAACATCGTGCGTTGACCGGTCTGGATGAAAGTTTCAGCCGGCATGCCCGGCCTTAGTTTGAGGTCGCCCAGTTTTGCGATCTCTGCTGGGCTGAGGGCAATCGTGACGCGGTAAAAGGCGCTGTGGGCGGTGCGGTCGTCTGTCCGGTCCGCCGATACATGCGTAACCGTGCCCTGCAGTTCCGGTGTCGTTCTGGACGAAAACGCACTCAGCCGAACGATGGCTTTCTGGCCCGCATGAACCTGGTCGATATCGACGGGGGAAATCGTGGCCTCGACGATCATCCGGTCCTCATCGGGAACAAGCTCCATTATGGTTTGGCCCGGGGGGATCACGCCGCCCACAGTCCGGTAAGCGAGCTTATCGATCACGCCCGACTGCGGTGCGCGGATTACTGCGCGGTCGTAGCTGTCGTCTGCCGCCACCTTCTGGCGGCGCAAGTCGCTGATCTTCGCCGTGACATCGAGCAATTCGGATGCGGCGCTGCTGCGCGCATCAGCGTCCACCGATCCCATCTGCAGCTGCAGTTCTCCAATCCGGGCGGCACCCGCCACCGCACTGTCCCGAGCGCTACGGGCATCAGCGGAAAGACCGGAGGCCGAGCGTTGGAGTGAATTGAGCCGATCGAGCGTGGTGTAGCGCTTTTCGTACAGTTTACGAGTGGCGTCGAGCTCGTCATTGATCAGTCGCGCCTGGTCGGTGAAGCTTTGCGCTTTGGTGCGCGCGCTGGAAACGTCGGAGCGGGTCTGGCTGATCCGTTGGCCGAGTTGCGCCTTTGCTGCGCGGCGCGCATCGCGGCGCAGCACGAACGTGCGGCGTTCTTCGCGCATCAGGGCGCTAATGTTCGGGTCGGCGGACCTACGCATCAACTCGGCCGGAAACGTGACATCCGGGGCATTGTCGCGTTCCGCTGTGAGCCTGGCCGCGCGCGCCAACAACTGGTCTACGTTTTCGCCGGTGTAGTTCGCCGTCGCTCCCGACACCGTGGTATCGAGACGCATAAGGGGCTCACCTTTTTTGACCCGGTCGCCGTCACGCACCATGATATCCGCGATCACGCCTCCGGTAGGATGGCCGATTTCCTTGACGTATGTGGAGACGGTGACCTCGCCAGGCCCGATCACAGCGCTCGTCATCGGCAGAAAGGCTGCGAGCCCACCGAGCCCGAAGACAAGCGCCCCACACAACCAAAAACCGCTGCGAACATCCCGGCGCGCGCTGGTGGCCGGGTCATAGGCGGCTGATTTCGCCAGCGATTGGCGCTGATCTGGAATGACGATCTGACTGGCCATCGGGTTATACCTCTTCAGGCTGTGGTGGCCGCTGTGGCTCGGGTTTGAAATTGATGCGGCGCAGGACCTCGTCGCGGCTGCCCATCTGCGCCACCTGCCCATCAGCCATGATCATGATGTGATCCACATGGGCGAAGATCGTCGGCCGATGCCCGACGATGATGATTATCGCGCCTCTTTGCTTGGCGGCATGGATGGCCGCCAGCAAAGCGTCTTCGCCAGCCGCGTCGAGATTGGAGTTCGGTTCGTCGAGCACGATGAGAAACGGATCGCCATATAGCGCGCGGGCCAAGGCTATTCGCTGTTTCTGGCCTCCGGACAGCCCTCCGCCGGCAGGGCCGCCAAGCGCATATTCATAGCCGCCGGGCAAGGCCACGATCATGTCATGCACGTCGGCCGCGCGTGCGGCGGCAATTATCGCATCGGGGTCTGGGTCCGGTTCAAAGCGGGATATGTTCTGAGCGATAGTGCCTTCAAACATTTCGATCGATTGCGGCACGTAGCCCATCGCTATCCCCAGTTGCACCGGGTCCCATTGTTCCAGAGAAGCGCCATCGAGCCGCACCGCACCGCGCAGCAGTGGCCACGCCCCGGTAATCGCACGTACGAGTGACGATTTACCCGACCCGCTGTGACCGATCACGGCCAACGCCTCGCCCGGCGCAAGCCGGAAGGACACATTGGCAACGGTAACTTTCTGTCGGCCGGGCGGACCGCACACGATATTTTGCGCTTCCAGGTGGAGATGCGGGCGCGGCAGCGGCATCGGCGCTTCGCGCAGCGGCACGCTTTCCAGCAGCGCAGACAGGCGACGCCAGGCCTGGCCCGCTTCGGTCATGTTCTTCCACTGGCCGATGATCTGCTCGACCGGCATCAAGGCCCGCGCGCTCAGGATAGAACCTGCTATGATCACGCCGCCGGTGGCGTATCCGTCTATGACAAGGAACGCGCCTACAGCGAGCACAAATGACTGCAGAAACATGCGGAAAGCCTTGCCCATGGCCTGGATGCGCCCGGAGACATCGGAAAGCTCGTCATAGGCGGAGATCAGCTTGAAGCTTATCGAGTCCCAGCTGGAACGGCGGCGACCGGACATGCCCAGAACACGCAGCACCTCACCGTTGCGACGAACGTCCTCGGCCATAGTGAAACGGGCAGCAGCGATGGCGGCTGCCTGCAAGGCGGGAGACCGGGTGCGCCGGTCCCCGACGATCATCAGGGCGACCATCACGGCAACGCCCACCAATGTGGCTAAGCCCAGGGCCCAGTGGAACAGCACGAGAATGGCGAGAAACAGCAGCACATACGGCAGATCGAATATGGCAAGCGGCCCAGGCCCCGTGATGTAACCGCGCACCACGTCCAGGTCGCGCACCGGTGCAGAGCCTGAGGGCATTGGCCCCACTTCTTGCTCATAGCGGCTGATTACGTCGTAAAGCCGGTCACACAATCGTCGGTCTGCTTGCGCCCCGGTATGCAGCAGCACCCGCGCCCGGGTGACGTCGATCGCGCCTTGAAACGCATAAGCGACGGTTACCATGATCAGCAGTCCTGCCAGCGTGGCGCCGCTGCGACTGGCAAGCACATCGTCGTAGACCAGCAACATGAAGAACGAACCGGACAGCAGCAGCACGTTGAGCACGGCGCTGAACGTCACGATCGGCCACAGCACCGGAACTACCGTGCGCAACATGCTGCGCACGTCCGCAACGAGGTTTTGGCCTGCCGGCTTCATTCAAATGCCCTTTGAAGTTTGAAAAGAGGATGCCCGATAGCCGGCAGAGGCCGGTTGGCTGAAGGTCTTACTGGACATGATCATTGGCCAATCGGATCAGGCGCCATGTCATGGCCCGCCTCATCGTCATTTTCATGAGCTACAGGCAAGGACTTGAAACGGCCATCGATGGCGACTGAATCCATCGCCTGTATGACCGGCCCAGTCGGCAGGCCAACAAAGGGCAGGGTATCATAAGCGTACGGATCGAAAGGCGGTGTACCGGGTGCGAAGCTGTCAGCACGCAATTGCCCCATCGCGCCAAGCAGTAGCGCATGCTGGACATAAAGCTGTGCCTCCGCTTGGGCGAGCGCCTGCCGGGATGTTAACAGATCGCGCGCGGTGTCCAGCACGTCGAGCGAGGTGACCTGCCCTGCGAGTTGCTGCTGACGCACGCCATCCAGCGCTTGCTGCGCGGCCGCAACGGCGCGTCCGTAGGCCGGGAGCGCCCGTCGAGCCGCAGCGAGCTGATCCCAGTAACTGGCCACGTTCTCGCGCAAGTCACGCGCGGTCTGTTCCAATTGCTGCGAGGATGCATCAGCCAATTGTCGCGCTTCACGCACGCGCGATGACAAAAGTCCTCCTGAATAAAGCGGGACGGTCAAGCCAAACTGTACTTGCGCCACAAGTTCGCTGGGATCATCGGCAGCGATGGACAAAGGAGACCGGGCAAGGCTGCCTTGCAACCCGACATAAGGCCGGGAATTGCCACGGGCTTGCGCAAGACGCCCTTGCGCGGCGGCCAGTTCATAGCTGGCCCGCTCGATCTGCGGGCTGGACGTTACGCCTTGCGCCTGTGCATCCTCCACCGTTCGTGGCAGCGGCGGCAGCTGAGGCAGTTCTGCCAGATCTGCCGGATAGTGGCCTGTCAGGTTGCGGTACGTGTTGCGGCTGGCGAGCAAATTGCCCTTGGCCAGTTCCAGTTGCGCCTGCCCGCTGAAGATGCGGTTACGCGTTTGCTGCAGGTCCGTTTCGGTGGCGTAACGCGCCGCATAACGCGCACTCGTTTGGTCAAGCTGTTCGGTTAACTGCGACAGGTTTTCCTGTGCGATCCCGACAAGCTTCTGGTCGCGAAGCACCGCGCTATAAGCGATAATGACATTTGCCATCAGATCCTGCTCTGCAGAACGCATGTCCGCAACCGAAGCGCTATACCCCGCGCGTGCGGTTCTCAACTGCCCGCCAAGACGCCCGAATGTGAAAAGCGGTTGATCTACAGACAGTGAAAGCTGTGTTGTGGACCCGTTCTGGCGCAGAACGGTCATCTCGTTCTGCCGCACCCGACGCCACCCGAGCAGATAGCTTGCATCTGCGGTTACGGTCGGACCGAACTGGGCCTTCGCCTGTCCCACGCGTTCTTGCGCCGCGCGGGTGGAGGCGCGGCTTGCCTCGACCGCAGGGTTTTGACGATAGGCAATGGCTATCGCTTCCCCGAGGGTTTCTGCCTCCGCCTTGGGCGATGGTTCAAGGATTGTCGATGCCAGGGCCGTCGCAAGTATGGGCGCGGTTGCCGCACGCAATGCACAACGCATATGGCGCTTCGCCAATTTGGAGCACGACGTCAAAACGACTGATTTACGATTCATGTGACAAGTTCCCCTGGAACTTGATCCAACGGCGGTTGGCATCGGAAAGACACTGTGCATCGACCGGGCGGTTGTACCGCGTGCAATCCCACAGGACGACTTCTACCTTCGTGCGTTGATCGCGCACGTATAGGAATGCCACGCTGCGGATAAGCGGCTTTTCCGGCGATCCGTAGAGAATTGCATGCCGGTCCCACCCGACAACCTTACAGTACGTCTGGTTGCTACACTGCCTGAGGCCTTGCATCGCCAAAGTGCCACCGTCACCGCCGGCATCGACGAGGATGAAATGATCGCCTGCCACCGTAGCAAGCAATCCGTTGTTATCGCTTGTCGATCGCGCAGGCAGAACGGTCGGGCTTGGCAAAGGAGCAGCAATGGGACCGTCTCGGTGCGCGTCGGATAGGGTCGCCAGCTTGATTTCCTGCGGTTCGCCTCCCGCGTAGCGTGACGAAAACGCGGCGCGTTGGCCCCAAAAGCCGCGCCACCGGAAAAACAGGTGTGTTTGGTGGCGAGCGATCTTGTCCAGGGAGGGGCTCCAGTAAGGATGGACCCAGTCGGTGTGGTAATGGGTGGCCATTCCCACGCTCGGGTCAGTCGCTCCGGCCAGAAAACGCGCTGCGTTCCGGCGTGCACGCTGCCAGGCGGCATTGGTGGGCGCTCGCTGCAGGGCTCCGTCACACGTGAAGGTAAACTGACATCCCGTCGGCCGTTCGAACCCCTGATAGACAACAGCGCACACGGTGTGGGGAAAGGCGGGATGGCGCACACGGTTCAGAACGACCTGCGCAACCGCAGATTGCCCCTCGGCATCGTCGCCCGCTTCGTATGACATCGCGCTCGCCAGGCAATCGAGGGCACGCAGATAATCAGGTGAAGCAAGCGCCAGATGGAATGGAATAGGTTGATCTGCTCCTAACGGTGCAAACGGAAACGATGCGTTTACCGTCCGCGCCGTTTGGGGGCTGACTCTCTCAAGAACCAAGGCCTGGACCGTTGGGGGGGTACTGGTCAGGTGTCTGTTGTTCGAGAGGAGGACGGCTGCAACATGATCTGAAGTATACTGCCGAACAGGTGATTTGTTGGTCAAGAATGTGGCAACTATGATGGCGATCAATACCACAGCCACACAAAACTTGGTTACCGCCGGGACCCTACGGCGGGCCCGACCCGACCGGTCGGCTTGCACGACGTGGTCCTGGAGCCGCTGCGCTGGGGGCATGAACGCCCCCGGGGTGCCAGGGATTGTCGAAAATGCCGTCATCGCGCCAGAACCACCGAAACAAGGCCGTAGACTTGAGAGTACTTCTCGAACGGTGCCGCGCCGTTGACGAACCGTTGTGCGTAACCGCCGGTTACGTCCATCGATAGCCAGCGGTTGAAACGCAGGCGCGGGCCGCCGTTTATCTCCAGTCGCCTCGCCGAGTATTTTTGCTTTGCGTAGTCTTCAAGTGTAAATTTGATAGAGGATAGCCAAGACATGCTTCTGCGCATCTCGTATTCAACATCCAGTTTTGCTGTTGTTAGGGTAACTGCACCCACCAGATCGTATGGACTGGTAGTATTGCTCTGCTCGACAATTCCACGGACGGCCAGCAGCTTCGTAGGGAAATACCTGAGGTGAGCCGAGACGGCAACGCCGCTCACGTTGCCGAGCGTTCGATCCTTAAAATCGTACCGGCGATAACCTACAGATGCTTGGGCATATAGAACCCGGGTGATTTCGTAACGCAGCCCGGCCGTGACGCTGGAATTATGGGCATCCCGATTGATCAGGCCGCTGACACGAACGTAATCGAATTTGTCAAATTCGACGCTTCCAAAAATCGCGGTTCTGCTGCTTGCATCAAAGCTTACCACGCCATGCAGGCCGTAACGCGACACGTTGCGAAATTTTTGGTCAATGATACCCGAGGAACTTTCAATATTTTCGTAGCTTTGGGCTACAATCAGGGTTTGTGCGTCAATAGAGAGGCGATTGAAGCGCTTCCGTCCCGTAAGCGATCCTTGAGCGACTCGTCGCAGCAGAGGTCCGCTGTCGACAAGATCGTTTTCGACAGTCCCTCGTTGTATCGCCTCGCGGCGATAGCCTGCGTTTAAAGTCAATGAATTCGGAGTGGTGGTGCCGCGCGTATACGTGCCCTCAAAATGGTATTCGGCAGCGCTTTGATTCGGAAGTTTTAGGTACGAACTTTTCCTCGCTCCCAGATCAATCACAGCAGCTTGTCTGCGGTCTTCGCGACGGAGGCGCACACGTGGCTCGAACACCAGTGCCACATCTGCTTTTTTTACACTATTGCGAGAAAAAACATTGGTGTCCGCGTAGGCTCCGAACGCGACCGTGGGAAAAATATCGAATCCCTCAAGATTGTAACCTACGGCGCTGTATTCTGGGAAAGTCCGCTGGCCGGGAACGTCTTTCGGCTCTGCGATGAGCGGGCCGATTGTTTGCGCCTGGGTTGCATGTGAGCCGGTAATGCAGACGGCAACGACGGCCAAGGAGCCGCCACGATATATACGTCTCGTGCCTGCGACGGAGGCCAAGGCTCTGCAAACCGACAGCATCAGAAACGGCGCTCAAGCACGCGAATGGTGTCGCCCGGCTGAACAGGGGTCATTCCGTCGAGGCGGTACAGGATCTCTGCATCGCCGTTCTTGTGTCTGATGACGACACGTTTCTCATCCGCTCGGTACGTAAAACCTTCCGACTTCGCGACCGCACTGAATACCGTAAGACCTTCCACGAATGGATATTCCCCGGGCTTGTTCACTTCGCCTAAAATATAATATGGTCGGAAGTTAAGTACATCGATTGCAACGCTGGGGTTGTCGATATAGCCGTTCTTCAGTGCGTCAGTGATTACCTGGGCAAGTAAGGGGGGTGTTAGCCCTTTTGCCTTGATTGCACCAAGGAGAGGAAAGGCGATTGCGCCCGACCCATCGACCAGATATTCTCCGGTTAGTTTTTCTTCCCCGTACACAGTGATGCGCAACTTGTCTCCGGCGCCGAGGGTGTAGGCCCCTTCAGCAGACGAAATAGCCATATCCGGCAGCGGTCTACTGCCCGCGCAGCCGGTAACCGCTCCAAGCAAAAAAATCCCCGTTACTATGGTTCGGCTTACAAGCATGATTTATCCGGTCACAATCAATTGAAAAATTGGTGAATGTACGGAGGGATGTTTGTCATGAACGCGCATGTGTTTCAAAACAATCAACGTTCGATTATGCGCAAATTTTTAGATTTTATTGCCATATCGGATGAGATTCGATGTCTGAGTGAAAACCTTGTCTGGCGATATTCTGGAGGTCGCGCTGGTCAGGCGAATCCAGGCTGGAAAAATACCAAGTCGAGGGAAGCTGACGCTTCCCTCGACCATTTGTGCGTTCGAATTGACTTCGATCGATCAATTGTAAAAGTTGTAGTCGCCGATTATCAGCTGATTTCCGTTCACCGATCCCAAAGAGATGATGTAGGACTGTTGGGTCGTGGTGCTGTAAATTGAATAAAACTGTGCATGCACGTCGCCGTTCGGATTGGTGTCGTTGTAGCCGTAGCCGGCGAACGAGATAGTCGATCCTGCCCCGAATCCTTGAAGGTACAGGAAGTCATTGTTGCCTGCTTCATAAACGCCGGCACCATGAAAGTCGTAGATGACGTCCTGGGCTTTGCCGCCAAGTCCGCTGTTTGCATTCAACGATGAATCCATGTCGGACAGCCGGATGACGAATGCGTCGTTGCCGGCGCCGCCGTAGAAGTAATCGACGCCCTTGCCGCCCACCAATGCATCGTTGCCGCTGCTGCCACCGATGTGGTCACTACCGCTGGTCCCCGTAAAAGTTGGCATGTATTCCTCCTGAGTATAGATACTTAAAAGTTAAGCTCTATCGAGCTAAGTAGACCAATATCCGGATTAGTTGTTAAGGCAAAACGGCCTGTTTTAACGATTTCACGGACTGTTAATTATAGATCATTACAAAATTTAAACTCAAGGTTTTAACCGACCCATTTCCGATCCGGAGTGGTATTGATGGATCCGTTCTGGATTTAATCGGATGCGACCTATTGCGGTTCGCGATATATGTATCCAGACATAAATTGTCTGCGGTTTATTCTTGCGGCCGGCTAGTAGCTTGGCAAGTAAGTGTCACGTAAATCAGCTTTGTATGGTGATTTTACGATATGCGGCGAAAGAAAATAATGTGAAGTTGCTGAATTATTCACCACCGGTTCCCAACTTCGGCGACGATCTTAATCTTAAACTGTGGCCTGCAATGGCGCCTTCGTTTTTTTCGGATGAGAGCGGTGAAGAGGCCGAAGACGAGGCATTCGTCGGTATAGGCACGATCATCGGCATAGATCCTGGGCGCGCGACCAAGCTGCACGTATTTTCAAGTGGCGTTGGCTACACCCGGTTAGATCGCTGGCGGGGGCTTGCCGTTCGCTACCACTGTGTGCGTGGGCCGGTTTCGGCACGGATCTTGGGTCTGGAGGAGCGCTGTGCACTGACTGACGGCGCAATCCTTGCTCCGCTATTCGGCAATTTCGAGTGTTCGAGCAACGCGGCCCGGGGCGATGTCGTGGTGGTGCCGCATTTCGAAAGTATGCAATTTGCCGGTTGGGATAACGCCGTAGCGATGGTAGGCTTCAAACTGATTGATCCGCGTGGGTCTCCCGCCGAAGTCATTAAGGCGCTGGCTGGAGCACGTTTGGTGCTTACCGAATCGCTTCATGGCGCCATATTGGCCGACGCCTTTAACGTGCCGTGGCGCGGTTTTGCTGTATCCCGGAATTTCTCGACGGCGAAGTGGGCGGATTGGGCGGCATCGGTGGGTGTGGATGCGACAATAACGATGGTGCCACCACCAGATCCCATGCCGCTTTTGCAATTCGGAAAGCGTGCGGAACCATTCGGTGCGCGGTTGGAGCTTTCGCTTGAAGTTGCCATGCGCGAATTTACTGCCAGAGTGTCCAGTCCGGGGCAGGTTCCTTACCTCAAATTGCAGGCGAAGCGGGTGCTGCGCAGCGTTCCCGCGATGCGCAAGGTGCTCGGCTTCAATCCGGAGCGTACGGCGCAGGCCCTCGCAAAGCTTGCGGACGAAGCCCCGTATCTGAGCCACGAAGGATTGCGGCGCTCGCTAAGGGAGGAAATGCTCGAAAGGCTGCGTGCGTTGGAGCGCGAATATAGTGGCACTTCGGATGCTGTTTCGTGAGCTACGCGTTTCGCTGGCCGGCCATGACGCCGCAGGATCCTGACGATTGCTGCTTGATTGAAACCACATAGGTAAACATCCCAGGCACTGCGCTACCCGCAAGTTATTCTGAATTTATCTGGGTTTACCAGGATCGTTACGCCGACATTGGGAACAGCAATTCTAAACCACCGCCAACACGGAAAGCAATTTTGCTCTTGTGGTGGGGTTCCAGATCATGCCTTTTCCTTACATCAACGCGCATGGCGTTCAGCTGAGAAGTTCTGCATCTGCCGTCAAAACCTTTTTAGGGACAGCATCAGCTGAGGTGCTCAGAGGCACAGCGCAAGCAGATATCTTTCGCGGCTATGGCGGCGGAGATAGCTATTATGGCGGGCTGGGCGACGACACGTACATAATCTCGTCCGAAAAGGACAAAGTGTTCGAAATGGCGGGCGAGGGTGTCGATACCGTGCGCTCGTCGGTCTATCACATCCTCGGCGCCAACATCGAAAACCTTGTCCTCGAAGGAAAAGGTTCCTGGTACGGTGGCGGGAACGACCTCGACAATGTTATCATGGGCAACGAGTTTGACCAGCAGCTCAACGGCGGCGCAGGCAACGACGTGCTAATCGGCGGCGGCGGCGCTGACACCTTCATCGTCAATTCCGGGAACGGCAGCGACGTCATTGTCGACTTCGCTAGCGGGACGGACAAGATCCGTCTTGGCGGATATGGCGTAAGCAACTTCGGCCAGATCCAATCGATGGCCCGGCAGGTGGGAGCAGATACAGTCCTGCACTTTGGCAATGGCGAAGAACTGACCTTGCGCGATGTGAAGGCCACCAGCCTGATCGCGTCTGACTTTGCTTATGAAATCAACCGATCGGCACTGACTCTCAATTTCAACGACGATTTCAACGGCCTCAGCCTGTATTCCAAGGGTGGGACCTGGCGCACCGAATATGGGCATGGGGGCCCCGGCACCGTAGCTAGCCGCACGCTGAAGACCGAGTCCGAAGTTTACATGGACACAGACTGGGCGGGCACGGGCACGAAGGCGTTGGGAGTCAATCCGTTCGCTGTGAAGGATGGTATTCTGACCATTACGGCAAAGCCGGCCACAGCGGACGTCCTTCCGTATATCGACGGACACACTTGGACGTCAGGATTGCTGACCACCAAGTTCACGTTCGCCCAGCAATACGGCTTCTTCGAAATCCGCGCCGCGCTGCCGGCCGGGCAGGGGCTGTGGCCCGCATTCTGGTTGCTGCCTACGGATAATACCTGGCCGCCGGAACTGGATGTTTTCGAGATGCTCGGCAAGGATCCCAACGTGATCTACTTGTCCACCCACGGGATCGAGAAAGGCGCTAATACGCTGGCGCAGGACCGGGCGGTGCTCGATACCACCCAGTTCCATACGTACGGTGTCGATTGGAACAAGGACCGGGTGATTTACTACATCGACGGCGTTGAGGTTGCTACGCAAAAGACGCCGGAGGTGATGAACAAGGAAATGTACATGCTCGTCAACCTGGCGGTGGGCGGCAATGGCAGTTGGGGCGGCGCGGCCGACGCCACCACGCCGGTTGGCGAGATGAAAGTGGATTACGTGCGCGCCTATCGGACTGCCGATACCGTCTCGGCAACGATTAACGGCACGCATACCGTCTATGCCGGCGGCGAGGCCATTTCTAGTCCGATAGGTGGCGAGGAAACTGCGGTGACCGCGCCCGGGCCGGTGACCGGCACGCCGACGGGCAAGACCTACACCGGCACCGCAGGCAATGACACGTTCCGTGTGACCTCCGTGCTGGACAAAGTGGTGGAGACGGCGAACGGCGGCACAGATGCCGTCATATCCAGCGTAACGTATACGCTGCCGGATCATGTGGAGAACCTGTCTCTTACCACCGATCAGGCGATCAACGGCACCGGCAACGGTCTGGACAATCGCATCGTCGGCAATAGCGCAGCCAATGTGCTTACCGGGCTTGGCGGCAACGATTTTCTGGATGGCGCAGGCGGCGCGGACACCCTCTATGGCGGCTTGGGCGATGACACTTACAAGGTGGACAGCAGCGCGGTTAAAGTCATCGAACTTGCCGGCGAAGGCAGGGATTCGGTGATCACCACAGTGACCTACACCTTGACCGCGAACGTCGAAAACCTGCGTCTCGACGGCGTTGCCGACATTAACGGTACGGGCAACGCCGAGGACAATCGCATGATCGGTAATGCCGGCGCAAATGTGCTGACGGGGCTTGGTGGCAACGATTACCTGGATGGCGGCGCCGGCATCGACACGCTGGTCGGCGGCAAGGGCGATGACATCTATGTGGTCGATAACACCCGCGACAAGGTCGTCGAGCAGGCCAGCGAAGGGACCGACACTGTCATGGCCAGTGCGACGTATACTTTGCCCGCCAATGTCGAGATTCTGCGACTTACCGGAAGCGGGTCGATCCACGGCTCCGGAAACGCGCTGGCGAACAAGATCTATGGCAACGAGGGCGACAACAAACTGTTCGGATGGGCCGGCAACGACCTTTTGGAGGGCGGCGCAGGCAATGATATTCTCAATGGCGGCGCGGGCGATGACACGCTCACCGGCGGCGCCGGTGCGGATACCTTCGTGTTCGGCAGCGGCTACGGCAAGGATACCGTGACCGATTTTCAACATGGCATGGACAAACTGGTGCTCGTCAACGTGAAGGCTGCGGCAGTGTCAATCACCCAGACCGCGCTGGCCACTGTAGTCTCGATCGGTGCGGACACGATCACGCTGACCGGCGACCCGCATTTCGCTGCTTCCGACATCACGTTCCTGACCTCTGCGGCGTATGATGGAGGCCTTGGCCTTATGGTCTGAGCGCTCGCACAAAGTCGATCGGGATCGGACATAACTTCGGGCAGCGCCAGTCGACCCAGCCTGATGGTGGGACTATCAAAACCACGGCGCGTGCCTGCGTGCCGTGGTTTTCAAGGTTTCCGTCATGTCCGCAAGCATTTCCGATACGCAGTCGAACGGGCGGAGATCTTATCTATCCCCTACGAGCGGCACCAGCCAACTGGGGTTGCTGTTGCCCGATGTCGCGGTGCAGGACGGTGTGTTCGCCGGCCTGATCGTGTTCACGCGCATTCCAGCGAACTGGGGCATGCCCGGCGCGGCTGCCTGTCTGCTGCTGACCGCACTGTATGCCCTGATCCGGCCAAGCCAGACAGGACAAGCAGTAGTGCGAAGCTGGGTGCAGTTCGCCTTCCCGGTGTTCGCGCTGCTTTCGGTTACATGGGCCGTCTATCCCGTCGTTTCGCTGCGCGCCGCAGTACAGATGACGTTGACGGCATTTGCCGGACTGCTTCTGGCGCAAGCGCCGCGCCCGCGCGCCGTGCTGACCGGGCTGTTCGTCGCGCACGCGGTCTACACGGTCGCCTCTCTTCTGGCTGGCCAGACCCGACCCGACGGGATCGCAGGATTTCCAGCGCTGTACGGGCTTGGCGGAGAGGCGAAGAACTACTTTGCCGATACCTCGGGAACCGCGACGCTGCTGGCAATGGGCATGTTCGCGGTAAGCTTGGAGCGGCGGCGCCTGATTTGGTCGGCGTTGACGGCCATCACGGCGATCCTGTGCGCACTGGCGACCGTGCGCGCGCATTCGGCCGGCGCGGTGGCATCGCTTGCTCTAGCTGCTGCGCTGATGGCAGCGATGCTGGTGCTGCGGGGGCGCTCGGTTACGGCAAAGTTGATTTTTGCCGCATGTTTGATGTGCGCCTTACTATTGTGCGGATTGCTGTTCGAGCCGCTGATGGCAATCGTGCAAAACCTCTCCGCCAAGGATGCCGGCCTCACCGGGCGCGGTTACTTGTGGTACAGGGCTGATTTCATCATTGCCCAGCGTCCGTGGCTGGGGATGGGGTATTTCAGTTTCTGGACGCCTGCCAATCCGGACGCCATCGGCTTGTGGCGTTACTTCGACATCAGGCAGGAAGGCACGGCATTCTCATTCCACAACAGCTACATCCAAACGCTGGTGGAGACGGGTCGAATCGGGCTGGGGGTGATGCTCGCGTGCTGGCTCATCGGCCTTGTCGCGCTGCTGCGGCGCTTTGTGATGACCCCTTCGCTCGCGACTTGTTTTTGGGTGGGCTATCTTGCCTTGCAGCTTAGCAAGACCCCCGTCGAACCGATCCGGCCCGCAGCCCTCGTTGCGCCGACAATCATGATTTTCGCAGCATTGGGCTTCGGTAACTTCCCGGTCTATCTGCGCCGCCAAGCTCGCGAGCATTCGTGAAATGCGGATACCCTCAGCATCCAAAACGGAGATGCTTGAGGTTCTTATGGCGCACCCCCTGTTCTACGGATCCGGGGCGTTACCGGTATCGGAGACTTCCCATTTTCAATAGCCAGCTGCAATGAGCGCGCCTGTGGTGTCTGTCTTGATGGTCGCACGCAATGCTGCGCCATTTATCGATGCGGCAATCGGCTCGGTGCGTGAACAGACATTTTCCAATCTGGAAATCATTGTCGTGGATGATGCGTCCTGTGACGACACCGCCAAGATCGCATCGAATCACGCTGCAAAAGACCAGCGGGTCCGCGTCATGGAAGGACCTTCGGCGGGCCTAAGTGCTGTGCGCAATGCCAGCCTCGACGCCGCGCAAGGGCGCTTCGCTGCCGTTGTAGATAGCGACGATATTGTGCATCCTCGGCATGTTGAATGGTTACTCGATGGTCAGAAGACCTCGGGCGCGCAAGTCTGCGCGACCAACATGATCGTATTTCAGGACGGCGCTCCGGCAGCGGCTTTTGCCCAGGGCCTGGAGTGGCGGCAGCCACGCAGGATTGACGTGGGTGAGTTTATCGATGGGGGTATGATCGGCCGGGAAGGGGTGTCGCTGGGCTACCTGAAACCATTGTTCGATCTGGCCTTCTTGCGGCGTCATCGGCTCCGTTACGATCAAAGCCTTCGCATCGGGGAAGACTTCGATCTGGTACTGCGCGCGATGCTGGCAGGGGCCCAGTTTCAATTCCTGCCGCCTGCCACGTACTATTATCGCAAACACGCAGCATCAATATCCCACAGGCTCGCCGTGCATGACCTTGAAGGCCTGCTTGGCGCAATGGCCGGCTATAATCCAGGAGAGCGTGTATGCGCCACCGCATTGCAGGCGCGCCGCACGAATCTTGAAGCGACGTTGCAACACCTGAGGGCGATAGAAGCGATCAAAGCTGGACGGCCGTGGCGCGCGTTACCTTCGCTCATCAACAACAGCATGGCGCGCGCAATGACTTTCGCGGCAGGCAAGGAAGCTGTTGGCAAGCGAATAGCCGCCAAGCATGCCTTCAGACGGCGCATAAGCCCGGTCGATAATGCGTATGGCGCAATTGAACAGCTTCATGGCCTAACCAGCGTGCTTGGACGTATCGTTTCATGAGAGAGTCGCGATGCGTCCGTTGATCTTCCTGTTCCCCCATGATCGCATGGATATCGGCGGCAATTCCGCCCAAGTGCGCTTCATGAAGGCGTGTGGCCGTTTCACGCGCGCAGAAGCTGCGTTCTATGGTGAACCGGTTCAAGAGCAGCCGGATCTAGAGCAGATCCTGTCCGACTGCCGCAGCTTGGAAGCAGCACATCAACCTATCTTCATAATCCATTGGGGGCCTGACGTTGCCAGGTTGCTCAGCCGCTTGACCGGGTACGATGTCGTATATGTTGCCCATAGCACGGGCTGGGGCTTTACGCCGCCTGCCCACGTGCCCATTCTGTGCGTCAGCCGGCATACGATGGCCTACTGGGGTCGCCATGCGCCCAATTCGTACATAGCCTTGACGCCGAATGTAGTGTCCACCGTTGGGCACGCTTCACAAGAAGCGCGCGATATCGACGTGCTTGTGCAAACCCGCAAATCTTCGCACTACCTGCTGCATCGGCTGGTACCTGCATTGCGCACGCATTGCCGAGTCCAACTGCTCGACGGTTGGGTCGATGACTTGGGCGGCTGGTTTGAAAGATCCAAAGTATATCTCTACGATTCTGTGGAACATTGGATCGATGTTGGCGCCACGGAGGGCTTTGGCCTCCCGCCACTGGAGGCAATGGGGCGCGGTTGTGTAGTGTTTTCCAGCGTGAACGATGCGCTTGCAGACTATTGTGATCCCGGCGTTAACTGCCGCAAATTGCGGGTCCACTCACTGGCGTGGGACAAGAATGCGATATTACGAGCCGTTGCCGAAAGGGTGCCCTCGCCCCTGCCTACCCAATTGTTCGAGGCCTATTCTGAAAATGCGATCGCAGCGCGGTTGGAAACCCAGCTTGCGGAGATCGAACGCTTTTTTGCAGCAACCTCTCACACCAGCACCGACATTGACGATCTTTGGAAGGCCCGCAGACCCGGCGTACTTCAACGCGCAAAACGCGCGGCCAAGCTGCTTGCTGGCGTATAGTACGACGGTCCGCCAGCACGGCTTAAGCGCCTGTCATCGGTTTTATCGACACTGTATTTATACTGGTGTGACAATTGAAAACCGCGCTGACGGGGACGACTGGGTAGCACATAGGGTGTGTTGACACAGGGGCTTCCCGGTTCGTGTCGACTTTGGTTCGTGATTGAGCATGGCGCGCGGAGTGGACGGCGCCCGACGGATCACAGGCTTGTCGTGGGATTGTCTGGATTGCACGGACAGCCCTGGGTTGAGTAGCTCCTAGATTTCCGGACGCTTTCGATCCTGATTTTGAGGACAGGATACGATGAACGGGAGGCCTAATCTCGGCGATGAGTTCAAGCGTGATGCGGTGGCCCTGATCACCGAACTTGGGTATCCGGTAGCAGAACTTTCCGAACGGCTCGGCGTCAGTCAGCATTCGCTGTATGCCCGAAAGCGGCAGCTGGCGAAGGCGGTGCCGGGCGACGACGGCAAGGATGCAGATATCCGCCAGTTGAAGCGAACTGGCCCGGGTGACCGAGGAGCGCGACATCCTAAAAAAGCCACCGCGTATTTGACCTGCGGTCACTTCGTTCTGCCAGGGATGCAAAGTGAGATACGCATTTATTGCCGAGCATCGTGACCAGTGCGGGGTTCGATCGATGTGCCGGCGCCTGCGCATCTAGCTCAGCGGCTTCTATGCTTGGCAGAAGGGTCCGCTGAGCCAGCGAGCCCAGGAAGATGCTCGGCAGACAGAGTTTATCCGGCGGGCCTAGAACGACAACGGCTCAGAAAGTCTCTTGGGTCGATGGCTATCGCAAGCTGGGCAACGACCTGATGGATCAAGGCGAAACCTGCTGCCCCAACCGGGTCGCCCGACTGACCAGACTGACGGGTATAAAAGCGCAGATCGGCTACAAGCGCCGACCGGGCGGACATGGTGGCAAGCTATCCCCGGAGTCCGCCGATAACACTCTGGATCGACAGTTCGCCGTCGCTGCTCCCGATCCGGCCTTGGTGACGAAGCCGCAAGCCCGCGACGCTACATCACCTACATCCGCACACTTGAGGGCTTTGCCTATCCGGCTGCTGTGATCAATCTCTGTTCCCGCCGCGTGGTGAGTTGATCGATGCAGAGCAGGCGGACTACCGACGTGATGTTGCAGGCGCTGCACAAGGCGGTATTGCGACCCAAAGGGGGACTCATCGACCGCTCTTGGCCGCTCGCGGGGCGGGTTCACCAGTAAGCTTCACTACCCCGGCCGATGCCATCGGACGACCGCTCGCTTTCGATCTGACGGTCGGCGAGGCAGCAGATTGCGGTATATGATGCTTTGATTGGCCTACCCGAGCGCGCGCCTGAAGCGTTGCTCGCGGATAAAGGCTACGATGCCGACACCATTCGCGCCGATCTCGCCGAGCGCAACATCGAGGCCGTCATTCCGGGCCGATCAAACCGACGCGTGAAGATCGAGCATGACCGGCCGCTCTACAATCAGCGCAACCGCACCGAGCGCATGTTCGGTCATCTCAAGATCAACCGCGCCATCGCCACCCGGTACGGCCAGTTGGCCAATAGCTTCCTTAGCATGGTCCATCTTGCCACCATCAGATACTGGATCAAATTTTTCCACGCCGCCGAGGAGCTACGCAGCTTTAGTGTTTTGCGGGCTTTAATGACCGACCCTCGTAATTTTCCGGCGCGACGCCAGAATATCGCGCATTTGAACTATGATCTCGCGATCCTGCAGGACATAGACGCCTAAATAGATGCCAGCGCCGCATGTTCCCCAAAGGACTACGGTGAAGGCGTTATGCAGTATGCCCGCTGTTTTTGTCACACCCCCAATCACTGCAATTGCCATGACGGCAGCACTGCACAAGGCCGGTCTGACGCTTGCGATGACGTCTCTGAAACGGATGCCGGCGTGTTTTTTCAGTAGGTAAAACCCGTATGGCAGAATAAGGTAGCCCCGCGCGACGCCAGTCATCAGCATGGCCTGCCAGCCCCATTTATGAACAGCCCATGCGGCCAAGAGGCCTAGTGTGATTTGTGTCGCGGTCCATGACAGGACTTTGCCGGAATGCCCCAGCGCGGTAATCGCCGATACGATGAGGTTGTTCATCTGTGCCGCTGCAACCGCGCACGCGAAAATGCGGATGGCATCGGCCACAGCTTCCCATCCCGGCCCGAATACGACTGCTACCACAACGTCTGCTAAAGCCATGCAGCCCAGAAAAGCCGGGAACATGACGAATGCGGATAGCCGGCTCAAACGCAGGTACGTGGCTTTCAGTTCTTCGTTATTGGCACAACTGCGGGCCAGCAGAGGCATCGCGATCTGGTGGAAGGGTGCGTATGTAACCTGGTTGAGGACTTCGACGATCCGCGAGCCGGCACGAATGAACGCGACGGCCACCGGGCCGACCAATGCGCCTGAAATCACTTCTGCGATGCGGATGTTGATCTGGTTCAATGTCCCTGAAAGTCCGATATAGGCGCCAAATCTGACCAATTCGCGAAACGCATGGTACCGAAATCGCAGGCGGGGAAGCCACGGAAGACTGATCCAGGCGCAGGCCGAAAGTGCGATGATCACGGCAATTCTTTGTGCCACCAGCGACCAAATACCGTAGCCCGCCAGCGCCAGCGGCAGGCCCACGCCGGCGCCGACCAGAGCGGCAACTATGTTGCGCATTGCCACCGCATGAAAGTTGAGGCTACGTGTCAGCCGCGCCGTGTGGATCGCTCCCAACGGATTGATGACGAAGATCGTCGCGAGCGCCCGGATGATTGATGTTAGCTTGGGCTGGTCGAAGGCGCCGGCGATCAAAGGCGCAAACGCCATCGTCGCGATGCAAAAGAACAGTCCGCACAACAGGTTGGTCCAGAACGCAGTGTCTGCATCATCTTCACTGAGCGCGGGGCGTTGGACCACGGCTTCTGCAATCCCGGCGTTGCTGACGACCAGCAGCAGGTCGATGACCAGGGCGGCCAGAGCCACCAGACCGAAAGCTGGTGCGCCCAGGAGCCTGGCAAGGACGGCAAAGGTTGCGAAGGCAAGTGCCTGGGTGCCCAGGCTCGATGCGGTTGACCAGAGGAGCGGCGATGCGATGCCGGGGCGCGCGGTGCTCATGCAGCTTCGCCGACAGATGCAGACGTGATTGGACGATGGCGTTCAAGCCAGGCGACAAAATCTCCGTGGCAGGCCCGAGCCGAAAAATGCTGATCGGCGGCAGCAAGCGCCGCCGTTGCCATTTCCAGTCGGCGCGTATCGTCCATCAGCGCCACGATCCCGTTCATGAAATCGCGGGGGCTATCTGCCAAAATGACCACGTCTCGACATTCGTTTTCCACGCCTTGTAAGGTCACGCTTGTAACGACCAGAGCCTTCCCTTGCGAAAGCCCTTCGATCAACTTGATCTTGAGCCCCGAACCGAAGGTTAGAGGTGAAATGACGATGCCGGCCCGCGCGTAGAAAGGCTCTATGGCATTGACCTGACCATGAAATACGACGCCGGGAGGGGATTTGCCGAAGGCGTCGGACACAGAACCGACAATATCCAACGTAAGGTTGGGGATCTGGCGCCGGAGGTCAGGCCAGACGGCCTCAAACAGCCATTCCAGCCCCACGACATTAGGCGCGGTATTGCTACCCACGAACAACACGCGCGCCGCCTCACCGGGTTGTGGGTGGATGACCGGATTGGCAGCCATCGGCGCGAGGATCGGCTGGGCGGAAACATGTTGCTCGATAAAGCGCCGCTCGCTTGCCTGAATGGCGATCACCGCGTCTGCCTTCGATAGCAGGGCAACTTCCGTTTCGCGATCCAGAACTGCAACGGAATCGCGGCCGTTTGCGTCGGGTATGCGCGCATGGAAAAGATCGTGCATCACGATGGCGCGCGGCGCATCGGCCACCTCATCGAACGCCGGCGCTTGGAAAGCATAATCCGCGATCACGATGTCCGTGGCATCGCGGGCGTGGCGGCGAATATAGGCACGGTCCTTTTGGGTCCAAGGAGCCGAAATCGCATAAGGTGCCGGGCGGTCTCCCGCCCATCTGGCGGTGACGCCCGCTCGCCGCGCGCATCTGCAGACGACCGCGCGAATGGCCCGTGCCAAGACCGCCGGATTGGTCGAAAAGACCAGACATCCCAGCTTCATAACGCCGCGGATGCGGTGGGTTGCGAAGATATGGGTTGCGTGCTGAAGTCTCATGTACGGCCAGCGTCCCATCAGCGTGGGGGAGGGCTGAATCAGATGCGGTGTGAAGCCGGCGTCGCGGACCGCTTGCGCAAGATCGAGCAGATAGACGCTGCTGCCATTCGTGCGCCCCACGATCCGTTGGCGGCTTACGAACAGGACATGCCCTTTTGTCGCGGCTGGCTTTTTGACGCGCGGCCACTTCATGCGCGGTCTCGCATAGGCATGAGGTCGCGCGACGGCGCCCGCAATCGTGTCCGCTCACAGATCCAGGCACGCAGGGCCGGGTCGATCACGTAGCCGACCACGATTGCCACCAGCACCGAAACGCCGGCGCTCAAGGCTAACAACGACAGGAACGTCGTTGGAAAAAATGTCTCGATGAGGTGCTTGATGGGCGCATGCACAGCGTAAAGCGGGTAGGAAACGATCCCGAGCTGGGTGGCGACGCGGCTCCATCTGCCATGCAGGGTGGAGCGGGCCGCCAGCATCACCAGCATGGGCGACGCGAAGACGACGAACCCGACATCGTAGATCGCCCGGGCGCCGCCGGACCATTCAGGCGCCAGCAGGATCAGGCAGGCTGCGAGCAAGTACGGCATGGCCAGATCGGGCGTTTTTGTCAGCCAGCGATCGCGGGAGCGATGTAAAAGTAGGCCGATCGTAAAGGAGAACGTGATGCGTGCGAGAGCGACGGGCCAATCGCTCAAGACCACGCCGCGGTCCAGATCGCCCAGCACCGATGCCGACACGGCGACGCCGATCAGCCCGGCAAGCGCAATGGCGACAAGGAAATGATCGTTTGCGGCGGGGCGCTTGGGCACAGTGCGCGGCTGGCGACACATGGCTGCGGCATATGCTCCGTTCGCGATCAGTTCGTAGAACAGCGACCAGGCCGGAGGGTTGAACAGAAAAATACCCCATGGCACCAGCAGATTGGGCAGCATCATGAGGTTGGCAGGCAGCGACGTGACGATGGCGAACAGCCCTGGCGCATCCGGTAATCCCAGAATTCGGCAGCTCAATGCGACGCCCAAACCTATCAACGTTCCGATCGCGATGACTGGCTGCAGGCGAATGAAGCGGGCCCGGAGGAATTGCCGAATGCCCAAGGTTTTACCGAGCCGCTCGCCATAGGCATGCGCGATGACAAAGCCGCTGAGCACAAAGAACAGATCGACGGCCAGGTAGCCGCTGGCGAACACCGACCCCGCCCATGCGGGTCGATCAGCTGCGCTCAGATTCCGTAGATGATAGAAAAGCACGGCAAAGGCAGCTGCTCCGCGTAACCCGTCCAACACCGGATAACGGGGGTTCATGGCCACAAGCGGCGCATGTGCGGGGCTCTCAGTCCGCATAATAGCCCTTGAACTTCTTGTGGTAGCCGAAAGCATCGGTAAGGCCGGCGCTGGCATACTCGCGAATGTTCACAAGGCTAAGCGCTACGCCTGCGACGCGGCCACCGTTCTGGCCCAGAAGGTCGAGCGCCGTTCGCACTGCCTTGAGCGGCGTCGTGCGCCATCGGGCAATGACGAGTGTGGTGTCTGCGAGACGGGAGACGATGCGCGTCTCGGCGATCCCCAAAACCGGTGCGGAATCGATGATGATCAGATCGAAGCGTTGCCGCAACGCTGCGATCAGGCGGGCCATGGCGGGTTCGGTAATCACGTCTTCGGGGGCTGCGGGGCCCAGCGTGGAAAGAATTTGCAGGTTGGTGCGGTCGTCTCGGGCCAAGGCCTCATCCAGTGTAATCAAACCGCGAAGCACCTTAAACAACGCCTCGTCCTGGCGGTCAGGCAACAAGGCATTCGATGCTGAATGGTGCCGCACATCCGCATCAACCAGCACGACCCGTTTCTGGCTCATCGCCAGCACCCGCGCCAGGCACATGGCGGTGGTGGATTTTCCCTCGCGCGGTAGCGGCGATGTGATCGTCACCACGCGGCCATCGGGGCCACCAAGAAGGCCCAGGTACGTCGCGAGGTTGCGAAGGCTTTCCGCAAACAGCGACATCGGCTTGAGCACGACATAATCCTGCGGGCTCGTGCGTTCCGGATTGTTTCGGGTGGCCGACGCGAGCGAAGGCACCGCGCCGGCATAGACAGACTGGAGCCCGTTTTCGATGTCCGAGCGCGTCGCCACGGTGCTTTCGAAATATTCCGCAAGGAACGTGGCCGCGCATGCGACAAGCACGGCCATGCCCAGCCCGGCGATGGCGGCGATCCTGTAGTTGGGCGACGAAGGCGCGCCCGGCACCCGGGCCACGGAAGCAATGGTGGCATCTGCGTTCGGCAACTCGCCAGCCTGGGCGGTTTCCTTCGCGCGCGTCAGGTATGCGCTGTAGATGGCGCGGCTGGCTTCGGCTCGGCGTTCAAGTTCCAGCCTGCCGACTTGCGCCGAATTGTTCTGCTCAAGCGAGCCCTTCGCCCGGGACCGGCTCGCAAGCAGCGAGGCCAGCCGCGAACTGGCAATCTGCACGTCGGCACGCAGCCCCGATACGATCCGCGCCAGTTCTCCGGCCAGTTGCCGGCGCACGTCGGCAAGTTCGTCCCGCGCCTGAACCACGTCGGGGTGGAGATTGCCATAGCGGGCATCGAGCTGCGCCAGCTTCGCGCTTGCCTCGGATTCCTGCTGGCGCAACTGCCGGACCGTTTCCGACGCCAAGGCCGCGCCGATGTCCGCTCCGCCGCCGCCACGCGCAATCTGGGAGAGCGCAGCATTCAGCTTTCCGCGTTGTTCGGCGAGTTGCGCCTGTGCGTCTGCGATCTGGCGGTTGAGGCCGGACACTTCCTGCTCCGCCATCGTGGCGCCTTCCGCGCTCATCAGGTTGTTGCGGATCATGTAGGCTTGCAGTGCCCCATCATCGGCCACGGCCTGTTTCCGCAGTGTGGTGGCCTGGCCTTGCACATATTGGGCAGATTCGGAATTGCGCAGCTGCTTTTTGGCCGCATCGAGATCGATGTACCGCCGGGCCAAGGCGTTCGCCACGCGAGATGCCATTTGCGGGTCGCGCGAGCTTGCCGAAATTTCGACCAGATACGTCACGCCGACCCGCTTGACGTTACTGCTGCCCAGCAGCACCGATGCAGCGCGGCGTTCGGCTTGTGTCACCTGTACCGTGTCCGGAGAAAAGGCAGCCTGCGCGTCGGAACCGGTTGAAGCGGCGTCGGCGCCGCCGTATTCCGGAACCCGGTCGAGGTGCAGGCTTCGCACCACATCCAGCGTCAGCGTGGGCGACCGGATGATCTGCACGGCGGTATCGATCAGGTTATCGTCCGCCGGCGCCACGAAGCCTCGGTCGTTAACCTTGACCGGCTGTGCCTCGCGCGGTTCGAGCAGCAGCGCGCTCGTCGCCGTGTACGTGCGCGGGAGCGCGAGTGTGATTGCGATCGCTGCTGCAAGCGTGAGGGCAAACGCTACGGCACAAACCGTCCGATGCCGAAAAAACAGCGAAAATATATCGGATGGATCGGGCAGTAATCGTTTGACCGGCGCAGCGGAATATTCGTCCGCAGGCGCGTCGAGCGTCCGGTTGCTCAAGACGTTGCTCCAAATAGGATGCTCTACCGATTGATGTAGAGTTTGGCAGAAGCCTAAATAGCGATGCCAAGCGTTTATGGCGGCTTAGGTATAATGCCGATGCTTCCCCGCGCTGGATATACAATCTGGCTCCATTTGAGAGCGACTACCGGGGTTTTCATTTCGAAATGGATCAAAGTCGCAAGGCGCCGCTCGCCTATCTCGTCCATGACATCAACGACAGTGCCGTTCGACGGCGTGTAGACCTGTTTATCACGGAAGGTTTGTCGGTAGGCGTGGCGGGGTTTCACAGACATGCGGACACACCAGGCAGCGGGTTTGACCATCCGGCGATCGACCTTGGGCTGACCCAGGACGCGCAGTTAGGCCAACGCGCCCGCACGGTGCTGCGGCATCTGTTGCGACCAGTGGCGCTGCAAGGGCTGTGCGCACACGTCACGGTCATCGTCGCCCGCAATCTGGAAATGCTGATGCTCGCCCTCCGGGTGAAGCAGCCGGGCCAGCGCGTCGTTTACGAATGCCTCGACATTCACCGGCTGATGCTGGGTTCCGGACTCGCTTCACGCGCCATGCGTTGGCTGGAGCGCCGGCTGCTCGGGCACACCAATCTTGTGATCGTAAGCTCGCCAGCTTTTGCCGAGAGGTATTTTGCGCGCAAGCAGCGGCGCCGACATGGCGTGCTGCTGGTCGAGAACAAGGTTCCGCACCGGGTTGCGGCGCAGGGAAAATGCCTCGCAAAAGGCGCCCGGCGGGAAGGCCCCGGCGGTGTGCTGCGCATCGGCTGGTTCGGGATGCTGCGATGCCGACGCTCTTTGGAGGAGCTAGGCGAATTGGCGCGCCGTTTCCCAGGTCGGGTCGAGGTTCTGATTGCCGGGATACCCAGTCCCGCCGAGTTCCCCGATTTTTACGGCCAGGTCGCGGCCTTGCCCGGGTTGCGCTACGTCGGGCCGTTCGCGCCGCGTGATCTGCGAGACCTGTACGGCCGTGTCGATTTCGTCTGGGCGGTGGACTATTTCGAAGCGGGATTGAACTCTGACTGGCTCCTGCCCAATCGCCTCTACGAAGGACTGGCACATGGTGTAGTGCCGATAGCGCTGGCGCATGTGGAGACGGGCCGCTGGCTTTCGCGCCATCAGGTGGGTTTGCTGATCACGGATGCGCTGGCCGAACTTCCCGGTCGCCTGGGGTCGCTTACGGCGGACGCGTTGCAGTCGATGCGCGCTGCGATCGCCGCGTTACCCGATGCTGCCTTGTACCAGACCGAGGCGGAGAGACGCACCATCGCCAGTGCTGTTTTGGGTTACGCGCATGCCTGACGTGGAAGCCGACGATCTGTCACGCAATGCCGATGTGCTTGTCGTTATCCCGTGCTTGAACGAAGAGGCCCACTTGCCAAAGGTGCTGGGCGGGCTGTTGCGCGATGCGTTCGGCGCGACGATCGTGGTTGCGGATGGCGGCAGCACAGACGACAGCAAGCGCATCGTGGCCACATTGGCGAAGGCCCACGCCAACCTGGTCTGGGTCGATAATCCGATGCAGCGGCAGAGTGCGGCGGTCAACCTTGCAGTGCGCCGTCACGGTGCGGGGGTTCGGTGGCTGGTGCGCGTGGATGCGCATGCAGACTATCCCGCAAACTTTGTCGATCGTTTGCGTACCGCCGCTGACGCAAGCGGGGCGACCAGCGTGGTTGTGCCAATGGTTACGCAGGGCCTGACGTGCTTTCAGCGGGCGGCAGCTACCGCGCAGAATTCGGTGCTGGGAACGGGCGGCGCACCGCATCGGCATGTGACAAAAGGCGCTTGGGTCGATCATGGACACCATGCGCTGTTCGACTTGGCGGGTTTCATGGCGGTGGGCGGCTACGACGAAAACTTTGCCGCCAACGAGGATGCGGAACTGGACCGCCGGCTGCTTACCGCCGGCGCCCGTATCTGGCTGGAGCCAGAGGCGGCGATCACATATTATCCGCGCCGCAATCCCGTCGCGCTGTTCCGGCAATACCGCAGCTACGGTAAAGGACGCGCGCGTAACCTGCGCCGCCACCGTGCGAAGATCAAACTGCGCCAGATGCTGCCGCTGGCGGTTTTACCCGTCGCAATCTTGGCGGGCATCGGCGCGGTGCTTAGTCCATTTTGGACCAAATCGCTTGTCCTGACACTGCCTGCGCTGGCTTGGATGTTTGGCTGCGTGGTGGCGGGCGCGTGCCTGGGTATCCGTCAACGCTCATTGTGTGCGGGTGGATCGGGGTTTGCTGCGGCAATCATGCATCTGGCGTGGTCCATGGGATTTGTTGAAGAGGTCTTGCGGCGCCAGCCGTTGCCAGCGCCGCCGAACGTACTGACGTTCGAAAAGGCACCGGTATGTGAGGACCCGCGTGCTCTATCGGCGGCTTGACAGTTTCGCCGCCAGGCACTGCTGCTGCGGCTGAACAATTCGTGCAGGACGATGACGTGCATTGATGACGTTCACCCCGGACACCGGCATGGCGGGTTGTCGTTTGACCCAACTGAGCGCAGACGCTGTTTCGCCAACCTGGCCCGGATGTTACCGCCACAAGGGGGCTGCCGAAGATTTCGGCGAGCACGTCGATCTGGTCGTTAGGCGGCGTGGGCAAGACTGCGGCGCCGGACACGCACCGCTATAGTTGCCGCCGCAGCGCTGTCGTGCATGCGGACGAAAATGCTGTCGATCATCCTGATCTCGCCAGCGTACGATGGGGTTGTAGACGGTGTGGCACGGGCCTTACCGTTCAGCAGGTCGCGCATGGGGCACCGGATCGCTGCTGTCAGAAGGCGCCGTCCAACACTTGGGGGATGGGGGAGGGCGCCCACGCGCGGAGCATGGCGCGGATGGTTGGGCAACGACGTTCCATCATACGCCACGCGAGGTCGGTCAGATCATATCGGCGCCAGCCGACTTTCAATCAGGCGTCTACAGGCAGCGAAAGCGATTTGCGTACCTCCGTTTGAATGATGCTTGGCGCGATATCGTTCCAGCCGATGAATGCGGCTTTCAAACGACTTCGGCAGTCGGCAGGTCGGCGCGATCTTCAGAATCGCCTGGCAACGCTCGATCTACCGCATCCAGTTCGAAGACGCTGAGCTTGGCCAGACCTTCCTCATGGTCAATCAATAACGTCGCTACGTTTACCCATGCCGTCTTCTCTGAAGGGATGCCTGCGCGCGCCGTATACAGATTCACGAACTGATCCTGCGCCCCGGATGAAGCAGGAAGGCGCAGTGGTAAGACGTGCAACGGGTTGCCCGATAGCCATGAGCCCGATAGCATATTAGAATGTGCCGCGCAGGCGCTGCGGTCGTTAGCCCGGCGGCTGAACCGAATCGCGCATCACGATCTTAGCATCGAACTTCAGGTTCGCCGGTGCACGGCGTGCGAGGTGCCGCACGGCTTGGCGGGCTATGTGGGGCCAGGGTATTTCCACCGTGGTAAGGGCGGGAAGGGTACGCGCGGCGAGCGGGGTATCGTCGAAGCCGGCAACGGAAAGCCCGGCGGGGACGGCGATGCCTGCTTGCGCTGCGGCGTGCAGCACCCCGGCAGCCATTTCATCGTTGCAGGCAAAGATCGCCGTCGGCCGTGGGCTGATCTCAAGCAGCAGGCGTCCTGCGGCTATCCCGGATTCGAATGAGCCGTCGCCCGGGACGATCAGGATAGGGCCACGATCAAGCCCCTGTTCGGCGATCGCATCCATGTAGCCCAGTTCACGCCGGGCCGCACTGGCGGAACCGTCCTGTCCGGCGACAAGGCCCACCCGCGAATGTCCCAAAGCGATGATTTGGCGGACCAATGTAGCGGCGGCGTCCCGCTCGTCGCACGAAAATCCGTCCTCTCCCGATGCAGCTCCCAAGCGAATGCACGATACGGTGCGCGCGTGGCAGACGTCCGCGAGGGCAGCGGCATCGCGAAGCCCAGGTGCCAGCACCACGCCGGCCGGACGATGCAGGTCGAGGAAAGCGGCCATCTCATCCGCACTGCCATTCAACTGCTGCAGTGCGAAAACCGCCTTGCTGCCTTCCAGAGCGCTGGCCATGCCCTCTGCGAGGAGAGGCAGGATAGGGCCGTCGGTCCCGCCATGTGCCAGCAACACGATGGGGTTGCGACGGTCGGCTGCCTTAGCAGTGCGCGCTTGTGGCGACTGAAGCGGACCGAGGCCAGTCTGGCGCTGGAGGGCCGCGCGTTCCACCGTGCTGGCAGAGGCATCGCCGAACGTATCGGCGACAGTGATGAAGCGGTGCACGGGTGAGGTCATGCCGCATCGTCTGGCCGTATCATCTCTGCGCCAAGCTGAATTTGACCCGAAACGGATCATTTTGGCGCGCCCTTTGATTACCTTGTATTACAACCACGGCGTTGCAGCGTCGTGACAAGGTGCCTAATGGCGGTGTTCAGCCCGCTCGCCGGCGGGACGTTGATGCAATGGATCGCGATGAACCCCGCCCTCAGCCAGCGCCACTACGGAATGGATTGGCTGCGCATTGGCGCTTTCGTACTGCTGATTTTTTACCACGTCGGCTTCTCGTTCACGCCCTGGGGTTATCAGACGCCGACGCGTGGAGTGGTGCAATGGGCGGAAATTCCGCTGCTGGGGTTAAGCGCCTGGCGCCTCGCGCTGCTGTTTGCGATTTCCGGCTACGCCAGCGCCGCGCTGATGGGAAAGGCGGGGGCCACGGGTGCGTTTCTGAAAAGCCGCATGCTGCGCCTTGGCATTCCCTTGCTGTTCGGGCTGACCGTGGTGGTGCCGCCGCAGCCTTACATGGGCCTTATTCATAGCGGCTACCGGCACGGTTACGGCTATTTCCTTTTCCATGACGCTTTCAGTTTCAGGCAGGTCCTGCATGAATACCTGCCGGCGGTCATGCATTTGTGGTTCGTGATTTACCTGCTGGCTTATACCATCGCGCTGTGCCTGGCGTTGATGCTGATGCCGCAGAGTTGGCGACGCAAGCTGGCGAACGGTGCGCAGGCCGTGTTTGCCGGTCCCTGGCTGGTGCCTGCGGGATGTCTGGCGATCTATGCCGTGCGCGCGCCCGGAGACGGCTGGACCGACACGCACAGCGTCTTCACCGACGTGATCGCCCATCTGCACTATGGCGGCATGTTTCTGTTCGGGTTTCTGCTGCGCCGATCGTCGGCGGTCCGGGCGGCCATCGCGCGGCAATGGAAGCTGGCGCTGGCGGTTGGCCTGCTGGCCTACGGCGGGGTCGCGCTGGAAGCATGGCACTTCCCCGGCAACGTACAGACGCCGGAGCCCTGGATCGAGCCGTTGGACTTTGCCAAGGCGGTGCAATGCTGGGGCACTGTGATCGCACTATTCGGAATCGCCGACCGGTACTGGAACCACGATCACCGTTGGCGCACGACTTTGGTCGAGGCAGTGTTTCCGGTATTCATCGCCCACCAGACGGTGATGGTGCTGGTCAGCTACTGGTTGCGGAACAAGGGCCTGGGTGCGCTTGCCGAATTCCTGATCCTGTGCGTGTCGGTGGCGGGCTTTTCCTGGCTGTTCTATCTCGTTGGCCGCGAGGTGGGGCCGTTGCGACCGCTTATCGGCCTCAAGCGGGACAGGGCGCCGCGACGTATCGATCAGCCCGAGGTGCTACCTTCCACAACGCTCTGATAGGGCACTACCTCGCCAGAAACCGCAAGATGTCGCGCGCAATCGCATGCGGCGCCTCCAGATTGAGCATGTGGCCGATGCCGGCATAGTCGATCCGCGTGACATCGGGGGCGCGCGTGGTGATGGTATAGGCAATGCCACGGAAATCGGGCAGGTCCCGCTCCCCGACCAGCAACAGCATAGGCATGCGCAGGCCGGCAAGCCGGTCCGCATCAGGTCCGCTGGCCCGCTGATCGTCGCGGATCCACTGGTCGCCGTGGTATTGCGCGATCGCGCTATGCTGAACTGCGCCGCCGGGTGTTTCGCGCACGCTGTCGAACAGCGGATGGTGCCACCAGAGTGCGCGGGCCAGAGCTAAATCGCCAGCGCGCGCTGCGCGCCCGATCGCCTTCCACCGCTCGATCCAATCGGCTGACCATCTCCACCCGGCCAGCAACGGACTTGCCAGCACAAGGCGGCGCACGCGTTCAGGATGGTCGAGCGCAAAGCCGGTCACCGTGGCCCCGCCCAGCGACATGCCGCACAGGTCCGCGCGCTCGATCTCCAGGCCATCGAGAACCGCCAGAAGATCGTCCGCGTGGGAAAATGCCTGACCCGATGCCGTGGTCGATTGCCCGAAGCCGCGCTGATCGTAGGTCAGCAGGGGACGGTCTCCTGCAAGATCGGGGATCAGCGCATCCCAGTCCCTGCGCGTGCCACCAAATCCGTGGACGAGCACGAGGGGAACACCGTCGCGCGCATGTAACTCGCCTTCGATTGCGGCACCGTCTACCGGAATGCGGAACGGGACTGGCATTGTTTTCCGGCCGCCTTTGTGAACGGCGCGGTCAGATGGTTTCGGCAAAGCTGCCGTAGCGACCGCGATGGAACAGCATCGGGCCATCGTCGCGCACCGTTTCCATCCGCAGGACCTGGCCGAGTACGAACCAGTGATCCCCCGCTTCCGTTACCGAATACAGCTTGCATTCGATCGCCGCGATCGAGTCGGCAATTACCGGCAGACCGTGGTCGGACACGTGATAGTCCACCCCTAAGAATTTCGCGTCGCCCTTGGCGGTGACGGCGCGGCATACCGCTGCTTGGTCGCTGGCCATGACATTGACACAGAAATGACCCGCGCTTTCGATGAGTGGCCAGGACGTGGAGGACTTGTCCGGGAAGAAGCCGACCAATGGCGGATTGAGCGATACCGAGGTGAAACTGCCCACGACCATCCCTGCCGGCAGCCCGTCGGCCATGGCGGTTATCACGCAGACCCCGGTGGGGTAACTGCCCAGCACCCTGCGAAATTCGGCCGGATCGATAGTCGTCTCGCTCACTTGCACGTTCCCTGTGTCCGTTCCGGGGCAGGTACTGGGGCTGCCCCTTTGCATTGGCCCTAGTGCCTGCCCTCCGTTCCGCAGGCAAGCGCGTAAACGGGGGCGATGCCAGGGATTTGCGGTTGCAAAACTTAATTGAGCGGTTAATTAAATAAGCATTCTCCTGCCCAAAGGTGCAGGGGACAAGAAGACAGGAAATGACCTAATCGGAGAACCGAAACGGTCATGGACGCTATCATGCCGTCCGATCGCCTGCTGGGATGAAGGAACTTTACATGGCCACTGCCGAACTCGTCGCCGAAAAGACCGTATCGCAGGAAGTTGCGGACATTGTCGCGCGCTCGCGCAAGGCGCAGGCGCAGATAGAGCACGCAACGCAGGAGCAGGTAGATCGCTGGATCCGCGGCATGGTCTATGCGGTGTGCAAGCCGGGCATGGACGAAGAAATCGCGCGCGAGACGGTCGAGGAAACGCAGCTCGGCAATTACGAGGGCAAGTTCAAGAAGATCTCGGTGAAGACCCGCGCCACCTTGTATGACATCATCGATGACAAGTCTGTCGGCGTGATAGAGGAAGACCCGGTTCGCAACATCGTGAAGATCGCAAAGCCGGTTGGCGTGATCGGCGCGCTCAGCCCCTCCACCAACCCCGAAGCGACGCCGGTGATCAAGGCGATCAGTGCGGTCAAGGGCCGCAATTCGATCATCATCTGCCCGCACCCGCGCGCCAAATTCATCAACGCCAAGATCTGCAACCTGATGCGCGACGCGCTGGTGAAGATGGGCGCGCCCGCCGATCTGGTGATCCCGATCGAGAGCCCCTCGGTAGAAAAGACTAACGAAGTGATGAAGCAGTGCGACCGCATCCTTGCGACCGGCGGCACGCCGATGGTAAAGGCGGCCTATTCGTCAGGCACACCGGCGCTGGGTGTGGGCGTGGGCAACGCGGTGATCACCGTGGACGATACCGCCGATCTGGACGATGCAGCGGCCAAGATCCTGCTGTCCAAGACGCTGGACTATGCCGCATCGTGTTCGTCGGACAACGCCGTTATCCTGCTCGATGCCATCTACGACACGATGCTGGAAAAGCTGAAGGCTAAGGGCGGCTTCGTCATCGAGGGCGAGAACAAGACGAAGCTGCAGAACGCCATCTGGGAAGACGGTGAGCACATCAACGCCAAGGTCGTTGCCCAATCGGCGCAGTTCATTGCCGACTATGCCGGCTTCGAAATCCCGGAGAACACCGCCTTCTTCATCGTGCCGGAAACCGGCTACGGCCCGGATTACAAATTCTCGGGCGAGAAGATGACCGTTACCATGGCGCTGTACCGCGCCAAGGACATCGACGATGCGATCCGCCTTACGAACGCGATCCAAGGATATCAGGGCCAGGGCCACTCCTGTGGAATCTACTCGACCAGCGATGCCAACATCATGAAGCTGGCTGAGGGCACCAAAACCAGCCGCGTAATGGTCAACCAGCCGCAGTCCGCATCCAACTCCGGCAACGTATGGAACGGCATGCGCCAGACTTTCTCCCTGGGCTGCGGCTCGTGGGGCGGCAATGGCACGAACAACAACGTGACCTGGCGCGATCTCATCAACGAGACCTGGGTGTCCAAGCCGCTGGCGAAGCACAAGGTCATCCCGTCGGATGAGGCACTGTTCGGCAAGGATGTAATCGAACTGGTCGGCTGATCCCATTGCGGCAACCGGAAGAGGGGGATAGGCGTTGCCTCCACCTTTTCCGATGCCGTGAATGGAGACCGATGATGAACCGCACGCTTCCTGCCGTTGCCTTGGCTGCTGTGCTTGCGCTTGGGGCGTGTTCGAAGCAGCCCGACGCGCCCGCGAGCCAGTCACCATCTGACGCTGCCACCCAGGCGGTTTTTGATGAGACAACGGAACCTTCCGCTACGGCTACGGAGGCTAATGAAGCGGCGGTTTCTACGAACGAAATTCCCGAGGCTGTACGCGGGCGTTGGGGCATGGTTCCGGCCGACTGCACCAGCACTAGGGGCGATGCCAAGGGCCTGATGGTGGTGTCTGCAGACACGCTCAAGTTCTACGAGTCGGTGGCGAAACTGGGCGAAATCAAGGAAGCTGGGGAAAGCCGCGTACGCGCAACGTTCTCCTACACCGGCGAGGGCCAAAGCTGGACGCAGGACGTTGTGCTGGATGTCGCCCTGAACGGGAAAACGCTGACCCGCCGCGAATATGGCAAGGACGCCATGCCGGGGCCGCAGAAATACACGCGCTGCATCTGAGGGTGACAGCCAAACGCATGAGCAAACGGGGTAACCAATGACGCAGCAGTTCGGACTGACTGATGACCAGCTTGCGATCCAGGACATGGCCCGCAAGTTCACCGCTGACCGCATCACGCCTTTCGCGGCGGAGTGGGACGAGAAGCATCATTACCCGGTAGACGTGTGGAAGGCCGCGGGCGAACTAGGCTTCGGTGCGATCTACGTGTCGGAGGAGAGTGGCGGCATAGGGCTGTCACGCCTCGATGCGGCGCTCATCATGGAAGCGATGTCCTACGGCTGCCCCGCCACCAGCGCCTACATCTCAATCCATAACATGGGCGCCTGGATGATCGACGCGTTTGGCGATCAGCAGCTCAAGGATCGCTATCTCCCCGATCTGGTGTCGATGGAAAAGTTGGTATCCTACTGCTTGACCGAACCCGGATCGGGGTCGGACGCGGCGGCGCTCAAGACGTCTGCACGGCTGGACGGCGACCACTATGTGATCAACGGCACCAAGCAGTTCATCTCGGGCGGCGGGGTCAACGACGTTTACGTGGTGATGGCGCGAACCGGCGAGCACAAGTCGCGCGGGATATCCTGCTTCGTCGTCGACAAGGACACGCCGGGGGTCCACTTCGGAGCGCCCGAACGCAAGCTGGGCTGGAACGCCTCGCCCACCGCGCAAGTGATCTTCGAAGATGCGCGCATTCCGGTGGAAAACCGGGTCGGCGCCGAGGGTGATGGCTTCAAGTTCGCGATGGCGGGGCTCGATGGCGGGCGCTTGAACATCGGTGCCTGCTCGCTGGGCGGGGCGCAGCGGTGCCTTGATGAAGCGGTGCAGTATGCCAAGGACCGCAAGCAGTTCGGCCAGGCGATCGCCGAGTTTCAGAGCACGCAATTCCAGCTTGCCGACATGGCCACCGAACTGGAAGCGGCGCGTGCGCTGCTGTATCTTGCCGCCGCCAAGGTTTCCGAAGGTGCACCGGACAAGACGCGGTTCTCGGCGATGGCCAAGCTGCTCGCCACCGACACCGGTTCATCGGTGGTGGACCGGGCGTTGCAGATATTCGGCGGCTACGGCTACCTCAAGGACTACCCGATCGAGCGCTTCTGGCGCGACTTGCGCGTGCATCGCATCCTGGAAGGCACCAACGAGGTCATGCGCATGATCGTTGGCCGCGAGCTGGTGAAGTAAGGGGCCATCATGACTGACGAAGTGCTGTTCCGGCGCGAGGGTGTGGCGGGCGTCACCTCGCTCAACCGTCCCAAGGCCATCCACGCCCTGACGCTGGCGATGTGCGAGGCGATGACAGCGCAACTGGCTGCCTGGGCTGACGACGCGGCGATCAAGGTTGTCCTGATCGGCCATGCCGAAGGCCGGGGGTTCTGCTCGGGCGGCGACATCAATCTGCTGCGCCATTCGGCTTTGACGGATGGTGGCGCAGCGGGGAAGCGGTTCTTCTTTGAGGAGTACCGCCTCAACGACCTGCTGTTCAACTACACCAAGCCCGTGGTCGCTTTCATGGACGGGATCACCATGGGCGGCGGCGTGGGCATTTCGCAGCCGGCGAAATACCGCGTCGCAACGCCGGCCACCCGCTTCGCCATGCCGGAAACCGGCATTGGCCTGTTCCCCGACGTCGGCGGCGGCTGGTATCTGTCGCGGCTTGAAGGCCACGTGGGGCAATATCTGGCGCTGACCGGAGCGCGCCTCGATGGTGCCGAATGCCTTTGGGCGGGCCTGGCCACGCACTATCTGCCGGCCGAGGCGCTGGCGGAGGCGAAAGCGCGGATCGCCAAGGGCGAGAGTGCGGACACTGTGCTGCCGGACCTGTCGGTGGTTCCCCCAGATCCGAAGATTGCAGCCCATGCAGCAGATATCCGCCGCCATTTCAGCTTCGATACCCTTGAGCAGGTTCTGGCGTCGCTGGAAGCTGACAGTTCGCAGTGGGCGGCCAGCCAGCTTGCGACGCTGCGTTCTAAAAGCCCGCAGGCCTGCAAAGTCGCCTTACGCCAGCTCGCGCAATCGCAAAAGCTGGACACCTTCACGCAGAACATGGCGATGGAATATCGCATCGGCAGCCGGGTGCTGGTCCTTCCCGATTTCGCCGAAGGCGTGCGTGCGGTGATCGTGGACAAAGACAACGCGCCGCGCTGGAACCCTGCCACCCCCGATGGCGTGACTGACGAGATGGTGGACGCGATCTTCGCGCCGCTTGCCCCTGCAGAGGAATGGAAACCGCTATGAGCTACGAGACGATCCTTGTTGACCGAAAAGGGCCGGTAACCCTCTTTACGCTTAACCGGCCGCAAGCGCTCAACGCCCTCAACAGCACCGTGCTCGCCGAACTGATCGAGGCATTCGCCGCGTTCGAGGCCGATCCGGAGCAGCGCTGCGCGGTGATCACCGGTTCGGGCGAAAAGGCGTTCGCTGCCGGAGCAGACATCAAGGAAATGTCCGACAAGCCGGGCGCTGCCTTCTATGCGGAAGATTTTTTCGTTGGCTGGACGAGCCGCATCGTCAAGACCACGCGCAAGCCCTGGATTGCCGCAGTCAACGGGTTTGCGCTGGGCGGCGGGTGCGAGCTGGCGATGATGGCGGACTTCATTATCGCGTCTGAAAACGCCAAATTCGGGCAGCCTGAAATCAAGCTGGGCGTAGCGCCCGGCATGGGCGGATCGCAGCGGCTGGCCCGCGCGGTGGGCAAGTCCAAGGCGATGGACATGTGTCTGACCGGGCGCATGATGGACGCGGCGGAGGCCGAGCGAGCGGGCCTCGTCAGCCAGGTCGTCCCGCTCGATGCGTTGCTGGACACCGCGCTCAAGTCTGCTGCCACGATTGCCGGCATGCCCCCGCTGGCGGCGATGATGAACAAGGAAATGGTCAACCTGGCGTTCGAGACGACGCTGGATACCGGCCTGATCGTCGAACGTCGCATGTTCCAAGTGCTGACCGGCACCGAAGACCGGGCGGAAGGCATGGCTGCATTCGTAGAAAAGCGCCCGGGCGTGTGGAAAGGCAAGTAACACCATGAAGATCGCATTCATCGGGCTTGGCAACATGGGCGGCGGCATGGCCGCGAACCTGGTCAAAGCCGGGCACGAAGTCCACGCGTTCGATTTGTCCGCCGATGCGCTGGCCAAGGCTACGGAACACGGCTGCCAGACGCACACCGCCGTTCCCGATGCGGTGGCCGGCGTTGATGCCGTCGTTACGATGCTGCCCAACGGCGGGATCGTGAAGGCGGTGTACACGTCAGACGTGATCGGCAAGGCGCCAGCAGGCGCGCTGTTCCTCGATTGCTCTACGATCGACGTTGAAACCGCGCGCGAAGTGGCCGATCTTGCGCGCCAGGGCGGCTACGAGATGGTCGATGCGCCCGTTTCCGGCGGCATCGCGGCGGCCAATGGCGGTACGCTCACGTTCATGGTCGGTGGTCCGCAGGCCGTGTTCGACAAGGCGCGCGCGGTACTCGATCCGATGGCCAAGGCGGTCATCCACGCCGGCGAAAGCGGCGCGGGGCAGGTGGCCAAGATGTGCAACAACATGCTGCTGGCGATCCACATGATCGGCACGTGCGAAGCACTGGCGATGGCGCAGAAAGCCGGGCTGGATCCGCAGAAGTTCTATGAAATCAGCTCGAAATCTACCGGCTATTGCTGGTCGCTGAATGACTACACTCCGGCACCGGGTATCGGCGCGGCAAGCCCGGCGGACAACGACTACGCGGGAGGCTTCGCGTCTGCGCTGATGCTCAAGGATCTGCGCCTTGCGATGGCCGGCGCGAGCGGGGCAGGGGCCACGGTGCCACTGGGCGAGCACGCGACCAAAATCTACGAAACTTTCGTGGAGGCCGGTAACGGCGGCAAGGACTTCGGGGCGATCTTTACGACGCTGTGATCGCAGCGCGCCGGGCCTGTTCGAACCGGGGCAGTTTCATGCCTTTGGTTCGGCCGGTGAGGTGAAAGTGCCGGCACAGTTCGCAGCGATAGCTGCGTAATGGGAATGGCGCTTTGGCCGCAACGGCCAGGGCGTCCACCTCGTCGGTAAAGCGCGCCTTGCGGCGGCACACACCTGGCTTGGTGCGCATCTTAAGCAACCAGAGAAGGGCCGAGCAGCGCCAGCATCTTGACGTCCATCGCATAACCCCGCTCGCGCCACGTGGCGACGCAATCCACTAATCCCGCCAACGCGACCCGGTGGACTATTATATCCTCACCGTCCACGCCGCCGCCCTTGCTAACTTTTTCAAGCTGGGTGGCGCGAAACAAGCTGAAGCTTTCGCTCACCATGCCCGGGGAGGAGTGGAATTCCCCGATCCGCTCGATCTTGCCGGCGCGGTAGCCGGTTTCCTCCTCCAGTTCGCGCGCAGCGGCGATCGCGGCATCCTCGCCGGATTTGCCATCGTCGTCACCGACGAGCCCGGCGGGCAGTTCGATGGTGCGGCAACCCAGCGGCACGCGAAACTGTTCGACGAGAATGACGTTAGCCTCGTCGTCGATCGCAAGGATTACCGCCGCCTGGATGCCGCGCGCGCGGCCCACATATTCCCATCGACCCCGGCGTTTGGCGGTGATGAAGCGACCCTGCCACATCACTTCTTCGGGCTTGTCGGCATCGTAATGATCGGGAAGGGTCACAGTTCAATCAACCTGTCGGGCAGTTCGTTCACATCGCCCTCATGCCGGGGAACGTGCAGCGCCAGAATCGCGCCGACTTTGCCAACGCCGGCGACCATCGCGTCGGCAATGCGGTCATCGGCCAAGTGGGCCACCATCGCGGCCACGGTGTCGTGCCAGACACCGGGTTCCACCTTGCTGGCGATGGCGTCGTCAGCGATCACCTCCACCCGCCGCTCGCGGATCGAGATATAGATCAGCGTGCCGGTGCGCCCGGCAGTGCGCGCCTCGGCGCCGATATGGAACGCCTGCATGGCGCGGCCTCGTACGCGGGCTGTCCGCACGGGGCCGGGGATCAGGAAGAACTTGAGCGGATCCCACATCTGCAACAGCAGCATCGCGCCAAACTTGATCGCCGCCACCCCCAGGGCCAGCAGGAACAGCAGGCGCGGGGTCCATTCGTGCCCCCAGTCCGCCAGCAGGTGTTCGTACAGGCCCATGTAGAAATCGGGCAGCAGCGCCAGCGCCGCCAGGCCCAGGAAGGCGACCAGCGCTGACCAGGCGAGCGCCACGTCGGTATATCCGTCCGAACGCTCGGCCAGGATCGTCACGATTTCGCCGGAGCTCAGCGTTTCCGCCCCCGCCACGGCTGCGCGGATGCGTTCATGGTCGTGCGTGGAAAGGCGTTTCGTTACTGCCATGCTACCAGCTCCCGCTTGCGCCGCCGCCGCCGAAGCTGCCGCCACCACCGGAGAAGCCGCCTCCGCCTCCGCCTCCGCCGCCGCCCCAGCCGCCACCGCCGCCCCATCCGCCATGGTCATCGTCGTCATCGCCGCCGCCGAAACCGGGCATCCAGATGAACGGCAGGCCGAAACCGCCGCCACGTCCGCCCACCGCGCGCAGGATCGGCAGTACAACGAAGAAGATGATGAACAGGATGAAGATGACCGTACCGATCGACAAGTCGCCGCCGTCGCCCTTGCGCATCTGCGCGTCGGCCTGCGCCGCCACCTTCTGCGCCTGGTCCGGCGGCAGGGTAAGCTGCTTGATCAGCGCGTCAGTGCCCGCAGCGATGCCGCCCGGAATGTCGCCGGCCTTGAACCGCGGCAGGATCTGCCCGTTGATGATCAGGAAGCTCATGCCATCGGTGATGGTGCCTTCAAGGCCGTAGCCAACCTCTATGCGGACCTTGCGCTCTTTGGGTGCGACCAGCAGGATCGCGCCGTCGTTGCGGCCCTTGTCGCCGATGCCCCAGGCCCGGGCCAGCTTGTAGCCATAATCGGAAATCTCGTAGCCTTGCAGGTCCGGGACCGTCACCACCACCAGTTGGCGCTGGGACTGCTTTTCCAGTGCTTCCAGCTTCTGGGTAAGCTGCGCTTTTTCGGGGTCGGGGATGACGTTGGCAGCATCCACCACCCGCCCGGTCAGCTGCGGAAATGTCTGCGCCCACGCCTGTGGCCCGGCGAACAGCGCGCACAGGGCCAATAGGGCGGCAAGGGCGACGGCCCGGGTGCGGGCCATCGGGATCAGAGCTTACCCGTGAGGTCCGGGGCCTTTTCGGCGCCGGGCGTGACGGATTTGTACAGCACCATCGGCTGGGCGCCGCGCAGCCGCGCGCCGATCATCGAGGGGAAGGTGCGCACGTCCGTGTTATAATCCTGCACCGCGCCGTTGTAATCGCGGATCGCCACGCGGATACGGTTCTCCTGACCCTCCAGCTGGCTTTGCAGCATCTGGTAGTTCTGGTTCGACTTGACCTCCGGGTAGGCTTCCACGCTGGCGAGCAGGCGGCCGATGTTGGCGCCCAAGTTGGCCTGCGCTTGCTGGAACTGCGCCATCTTCTGCGGATCGTTAAGGTCATTGGCAGTGACCTGCACCGAGGTAGCCTTGGCGCGCGCTTCGGTGACGCCGACCAGAATGCCTTTTTCCTGCTCCGCCGCGCCTTTGGCCACGGCCGCCAGATTGGGCACGAGATTCGCGCGTTCCTGGAAAGCGGCTTCCACGTCAGCCCACTTGGCCTTGGCGGCTTCCTGCTTGGTCGGCACGGAGTTGAAACCGCAGGCGGCGAGCGACAGGGCCATGCCCATGGCGAGCGTATTGCGGCCAAGGCGGGCGTTGAACAGCGTCATCGACTTCGATCCTCCAGTGCACACCGGCTGCGCCGGCATCATCCATGTCGATAGATAGCGCACCCCGGCCCTTGATCAAGCGGTGCCTGCAACACAGCACGTGAAATGCAAGCCAACAAATGTTTGAGGGGAGAGATTTCCTATGGCAAACAACACCCAACAGCCACGGCAGGAAAGAGCAAGCGGATGCCCCTGATCGACGAGTTCAAGAAGTTTATCGCCCGCGGCAACGTGCTGGACCTCGCGGTCGGTGTGATGATCGGTGCGGCCTTTGGCAAGATTGTCACTTCGCTGACCGAAAACGTCATCATGCCGGTGATCGGCTGGCTCTTCGGCGACATCGACTTTTCGACGTATTTCGTGCGACTTGGCGCCATTCCGGCGACGTATAAAGGTAGTCTGACAGACTATGCCTCGCTGAAGGCGGCGGGCGTGGCGATGATCGGCTACGGCGAATTCATCACCCAGGTGGTGAACTTCCTGATCGTAGCGCTGGTGCTGTTCCTGCTGGTGCGCTCGATCAACAAGATGATCGAAAAGGTACAGCGCCAGCAGAAGGAAGCGGACGCTGCCGTCGTCGCACCGGTCGATCCCCAGCTTGCCACGCTCAAGGAAATCCTTGAGGAAATGCGCCGCACCAAGGCCGTCTAAACCTTTGCGGACAACCGCTTGGTATCGCCTCTTCACATCCGGCGCGAAGCCTCTATATGAGGTTTCGCCGGCTTTGGCCGGATATGATGATAAATTGCGCCGTGCAATAGATGCAGCGGACCCGGGGGCGGTACCCGGCGGCTCCACCATCACCCGTCCCTTCTCGCAAGGGGCTACCCTGTTGTCGCAGGGGTGATGACGGGGCCGAACTAGGATCGACGTGTGTTGAAAAGCGGTGTTTTCATCCGGGCTGAGTAACCCGTTCAAGGCTCAAAACTCATAAGTGCCAACGACAACGAAGCACTTGCTCTCGCGGCGTAATTCTAGGGCCTAACGGCCTGAAGTTACAAAGTCAGAACACGGTTGGGCCCACCGGGTAACAGAAGGGATTCCAGGGGCCCGGGGTGAGCCTGTCAACAGAATCGCCCCACCTTTCCGCATTCGTCGGCCATATCAGGCGGCGGCTTTGCGTGGCGCGTCTGCTGCATCCGACTTTTGCGCCAACGCAGCCTTTTCGTACTTGATGCAGTCCAGGATCTTGGCGCCAGCCATGAACACCGCGCCGGTGCAGGCCAGAAACAGCAGCTTGCCGCCAAAGCCGGGGAACCGGGTCAGGTAAACGCTGCCGCGCTCCACCGCGCCAAGAGCCAGTGCGTAGATGATCATGTACGCTTCCCAGTTGGTCTTGATGACGAACAGCCGCGCAATCTTGCCGAGCATTTCCATCCCTTTGTGCCGATCGCCCAAAACGGCGCCGATAGCAGGCGGCGGTTGAAGCCAACTGTAGCGGTTAACGAATGCCTGAATGTAAGGGTTTCCGACGTAGGCTGTAAATCCAGGATAACACCCGGGCTGTCCCGCAACGCGACACAAATTTAACCGCATATTAGGTATTTGACGTGAAAATTCGCCCGTTCAGGCGGGGGCGATTGCATGTTCATTCACAGGCAGCGGATGGAACCACGCACGGTGCTGGCGATCCAGTCCACCGTGCATTTCGACGGACACGCGGTACAAGCGACGCTTGCCAATGCATCCTCGCGCGGGGTGCTGGCGCTGTTCCCGTCACCGCCGCAGCGTGGAACGGCGGTCGCGGTGGAGATCGGCGGGCGCGTCCTGCACGGTCAGGTCCGCTGGCGCAGTTCGGACCGGTGTGGTCTGGCGTTCAAGGATGTGCTGGATATCGAGGCACTGGCCGAAGTTGAAGGGCCGGCTGTGCAAAAAGTCGATGCGCGTCTGGTCCGGCGCAGTGGCATGGACATACTGCGCAGCCTTTTGCGCTAACGAAGCGCAGCGTCAGGGTTTCACGCTAAGCACCTTTGCGATGGCCACGAATTCGTCCACCGACAAGGTTTCGGCCCGGCGCTGCGGATCAATGCCCAGGCTCGTCAGCGCATCGAGCGCACCGGCCACGCCTTTCAGACTTTGCCGCAGCATCTTCCGGCGCTGCCCGAACGCCGCTTCGCTCACTCGCTCCAGCACCCGCATCGAGACACCCGCAGGCGCTTGCGCCGGCTCGACGTGGATGATCGCGGACATGACCTTGGGTGGGGGGGTAAAGGCGCTGCGGTGCACTTTCATCGCCAGGCGGGGGTGAGCGCGCCACTGCGCCAGCACCGCAAGCCGGCCGAAAGCGGATGTGTCTGGCTCCGCCACGATGCGGCGGGCGACTTCCTCCTGGAACATCAGCGTAAGCGAAGACCAGCGCGGTGGCCACGCCTCTCCAGATAGCCAGCCGACGAACAGGGCAGTGCCCACGTTGTAGGGCAGGTTGGCGACGATGTGATACGGGCCCGCGAACAAGGTGGCCGGATCGATCTTCATCGCGTCACCCTCGATCACCGTCAGTTTGCCCGGGAACGCCGCTTCCAGTTCGGCTAGCGCAGGCAGGCAACGGCGATCCATTTCGATCGCGGTGACGGTAGCGCCGGCGCGCAGCAGCGCCCGGGTCAGGCCGCCCGGGCCGGGGCCAACCTCCAGTACGTCGTGGCCGTCCAGCGAGCCGGGAATGGCGGCGATGCGATCCAGCAGGTGTTCGTCTAGCAGGAAGTTCTGGCCCAGCGCCTTCGAGGCGGAAAGCCCGTGGCGCGCAATGACTTCGCGAAGGGGCGGCAGCGCGCTCATGCGGCCCGGCGCGCCGCGCATTCACCGGCCATGCGCAGCGCCGCGATCATCGCCCCGGCGCTTGCCGTGCCAGTGCCCGCGATGCCGAACGCGGTGCCATGATCGGGCGAGGTGCGCACGATGGGCAGCCCCAGCGTGACATTCACGCCCTGGTCGAAATCCAGCGTCTTGATCGGGATCAGCGCCTGATCGTGATACATGCACAGCGCCACATCATAGCGTGCGCGCTCATGCGCCGCGAACAGCGCGTCGGCAGGGTGCGGGCCGGTCACGCATAGTCCTTGCGCTCGGAGCGCCGCGATCGCCGGGGCAATGATGTCGCGGTCTTCGGTGCCCATCCGTCCGTCCTCGCCGGCATGAGGGTTGAGGCCTGTCACGGCGATGCGCGCGTTCGGCAGGCCGAAATCGCGTGCCAGTGCGCGCGCTATGATCCGCGCCTTGCGCACGATCAGGTCATGACTGATGAGGCCCGGAACCGCCGCAAGCGCGGCATGGACCGTCAGCGGAACCGTGCGCAGGGAAGGGCCGGCCAGCATCATCACCGCATCGTCGTGGGCAACCCCGCAGGCATCGGCCAGGAACTCGGTCTGGCCGGGCTGGGTAAAACCGATCTGGGCGAGCCGGGACTTGGCCACCGGACCGGTGACGACCGCCCCGGCGCTGCCGCCCAGCGCCAACTCCACGGCGCGTTGAAGCGAGTGAAGTGCCAGCGCCGCGCCGTCTCGCGACGGTGATCCGGGGCAGGGCGCGCAATCCTCGGAGCCCAGAACCGGAAGCGATTTTCCGAACTCTGCGGCGGCTTGCGACGGATCCGAAATCACCGTGACGGGCAGCGCGATCCCGAGCGTGGAGGCCGCCGCCTGCAAGACGCCCGCACCGCCGACGACGAAGAACGGGGCGAGGGCCTGACCTTCCCGCTCAAACCAGGCCCGCGCAATCACTTCCGGCGCGATGCCGGCCGGGTCGCCGAGCGATACCGCAAGCGGCGCGCCGGGCAGCGGAGCCGCCACCGTCATGTCACCGCTCAGTTGTATTCGATGACGGCATCGCGGCGCAGATCGCGCAGATAGGTTTGCGCGCGCTTGTTGACGCGATCGTCTTCAAGCTGGGACTGCAGCTGCTCGAAGCTGGGGCCATCGGACGCTTGCGCATCGTCGCGACCGCACAGCATCAGGATGCGCAACCCATCCTCCAGCGAGCCGAACGGAGGCAGCGTTTCGCCGGGCGACAGCTTGAGCACGGATTGCTGGATCTGGGCGGGAAGATCGCGCGCCTTGACCTGATCATTGGTGACCACCTGTGCCCCAATGCCTTGGGCGACCTTGTCTACATCGCCGCAGCCCTTGGCTTTCTTGATGGCGGCGGAGAACGCTTCGGCGCGCTTGCTCGCGTCAGCTTCGGACAGACCCTTGGGGAAGGGCAACGAGATCTGCTTGAGCGCCAGCACCGCATCGCGCGGATCGGCGGTGAGGACTTGGCGCTTGTCGATGAGGTACAGGATGTCAAACCCGCCGGGCACTTCGATCGGGCCGACGAGCTGACCGGTCTGCAGATCGCGCGCGGCAGTTTGTAGTTCCGGCGGCAGCTGGGCCAGGCGCACCCAACCCAGGTCGCCGCCAACCGACGCGGTCGACGCTTCGGAGTATTGGCGGGCATAGGCCACGAAGCTGCCGCCCTGGCGAAGCTGCTGCATGATCTTGGTGGCGTTCTGGAACACCTGCGGGCGGGCATCGGGCGCTGCCGAAAGGTAGATTTCGCCCAGCCGATATTCCTCGGTGCCCTTCGCTGCCTTGAGGCGCGCCAGCACATCGTTCACTTCATCGTCGGAAACGTTGATGAACGGTTGGACCTTGCGCTGCAACAGGCGCTGCCATGACAACTCGCCACGGATTTGGCGCTTGAGCGATTCGGGCGAAGATCCCACGCGGCGCAAATAGGCGTCCATCGCGCTGGTGTTCTGGCCGAAGTTCTGCGACGCCACCCGGGCGTATGACTGGTCCACCTCGGCATCGCTGACGGCGACGTCGGCAGCCTTGGCTTCCTGGATCTGCAGGGTTTCATCGATGAGATTGCGCAGGATCTGCAGGCGCAGGCGCTTCATCTCCTCCTCGTCGATCTTGCCCTGGTTGGCGGCGACAAGAAGCGCGAGGCGCTGATCGACATCGGTGCCGGTGATGACATCGCCGTTAACCACCGCCGTGGCGCGGCGCATGTTGGGATCGTCATTGCCGAAAATCTTGACGTTGTCAGGAATGACGATGTCGCCCTGGACCGGCGGAGGCGCCGGCGCTTCGGACTGGGCGCCGGCGACAGAGCCGCACATCGCCGCCGAGAACGTAGCCAGGCCGCTAACGCAAAAGGCCGCGCGGGCTAGCAGGCTGCTGCGCCGGAACCTGTTATTGACTGCTTGCACCGTGATCTCAATCCCGTCTTCGACCAGCCCGCAGGCCGGAAAATTCCTGTGCATATGGTCCGCCAAGACCACCTGCTGCATCGTACCTGCGCACCTGCCCGGCGGCGGCTTAACGGAAAATGAGCGCAGCCGATAGCGGCTTTGCAAAACCCCGCCCATGTTTCCGCCGCGTATCCTCTGCCGCACGCTTTTTGCCGCGAGCTCCAAGGCTCAATGGTTGCCGACGTTCTTGAGGCTGAAATTGAGGGCGAACGAGTTGCCGGCCCGCACATCGCCCAAAGCCACATAGTCGCGCCGCCACGTGACCGAGATCTGCAGGCAGTCGTCCTCGTAGCCGAAGCCCACGCGGGTGCGCAGCGGCTGGAAACCGTTGGACCCGTTGATCGGGTCTTCCTGCTTGCTGGTCATGTTGACCACGGCAGACCCGAACATCGACCAGTATTTCGCGAACGCCAGACGCCCCGCAGCGCGCAATTCCTCGCGATCCTGCAGATCCTCGATGTCCGGCGAGATGTTGCGGTTCAGCTTGGTATAGCCGACTTCCAGATAGCTGCGGGTGTTGCCGATCACCGCGTCGAATTCGTTGCGTCGGACCGCGAGGGTGTCCTTGTCCACCCGGAAGCGGTGAATAAAGTTGATGAAATCGCGGTACCGGATTTCGGTGCGCCCGACGATGTCGGACGCCTTGCCCGCGATGCCGGTGCCGTCCGGGATCACTGACGTGGCCTTGGTCAGGCGGACGGACTGGCCGACCGTGGTCTTCACCCGCCAGCGGGCGGCTTCGAACTGCCAGTCGAAGCCGTACGTCACGCGCACCCCGTCCTCGATCCGGTCGTAGCCGGGGAAGCGGTTGAGCGCGAACAGGTTGCCTGTATCGAGCTCCAGCGCGCGCGAATCCTCGTTCGGGATGTCGAAGTTGTTGGTCCGGGGCGTGGCGACCAGCTGGATGCGCGGGGTGAGCACCTGGGTGCCGCCGAATGCCTGACCCACCAGCGCCCACTTCACGTCAACCGCCGCAGTGGCCACCGCCCGGGTCTGCCAGCCGGGCAGACCTTGGTACAACACCGTGGAGGTCGCCTCGTTGTCGTCCGAGTGATAGACGTCGCCGCGCACCAGCCCGGTGAAGGTGATCTCCTGGCCCCATTGCGTCAGGCGGCGCAGCGACCATTGGCCGGAGGCGAAGGCGCGCTGGGTATCCTGACCATCGGTGCGGGTAATGCCCAGCGAGTTGACCTGGATTTCGAACTTGCCGCCCAGCAGCGGATCATCGATCCGGCGGCGATAATCGAGCACCGGCAGCGCGATGGGTATCTGCCCCTGGGTGCGGTCCGCCACCATCGTTTGCGTGGCGTAGCCCGCCAGCGAGAAGTAGCTGTCCTGATCGATCCGCTCCACGTCGATCATGGAGCGCAGACGGTCGTCGCGGCTGATGTCGTACCGGCGCAGGAATGTGCGGTCGGTGGCCCGCCGGATCGAGGCCGTCACGCTCCAGTTGTCGTCCAGCTGGAAGCGGCCATTGGCGAAGATATAGCCGCGAAACGCGCGCGTGCCGTTGGGAAGTTCGACGTCCGTCCCGTCGGTAAGCGGGATCTTGCTGCTGGAGGTAGCGTAGCCGGTGATCTGGTACGCGCCCTTGTCGGTCAGCGCGCGGTACTGAATCTGGGCCATCGGTGCGGCCCGCGTAAACGCCGAAAGGGTCCCGGTCAGGTCGCGGTTCTCGGCGATCTTCCAGTAGTAGGACTGCGCGATCTCGATGCCGTTGGACGGGCTGGACTTGATATCCGGCACCAGGAACCCGGACACCGACTTGCCATCGGTGCTGATCGTCAGGCCCAGCAGCGGAATCTGCACCACGCCGAACAGTTCGATTCGCGCGTCCTTGAAACGCACGCGCTTCTGTTCGTCGGAGTAGATCACCTGCTTGGCGATGATGCGCCAGGTCGGCTTCTTGGGGCAGTTGTCCTCGTCCGTCACCTCGCAGCCGGTGTACGCGGCCTGGTTGAGGATGACGTCACCGTTGGCGATCCGCTCGCCCTTCAGGGCTGCAAGCCGCCCGCCTTCGCGGATGACGAGAAGCAGGTTCTCCATCATCCCGGTCTTGAGCTGGTCGGTCAGCTCGACCTGCTCGGTGTACAGCTGGTTGCCGTCCTGATCGACCATGCGCACGTTGCCGTCGGCCAGGATCTTGCCGGTTTTGCGGTTCCAGGTGACCTTGTCTGCCCGCACGGACTGCGGCTGCCCGGACTCGTCGCGGCGGCGCAGCACGACGTTGCCGGTGGCGGTGACGAGTTCGGCGTTCTGGTCGTACTGGACGTCGTTCGCTTCGAAAGCGACCGGTTCGGTGTCGCCGGTGGCGGCAGGCGGCGTGGCCGGCGCACCGGCGATCGGGCCGGTATCCACCGGACGCGACAGGTCTTGCGCCAGCGCGGTGTGCGGGAGCGCAAATGAGGATATCGCGACGGCAAGCGCGCACAGCGAAAGGTTTGGCAAGCGGCGGTCCGTAAGGCGGGTCGGGGCTTGCAGGGTTGTCTGCGCGGCTGGGAGCATGGCTTGCCTATCGCACCGCCTGTGCCTAACTGCAATCCAGTGATGCGGCGAAGCGCACAAGATCGCGGTTTCGCGGCCAGAATCCAGGAGAATCCATGAAAATCCAGTTCCTTGGCGCGGCCGAATTGCCCAGCGCCCCCCTGATCGTCCACCTCGTCGATCAGGACGCCATCCCCGCCGACATGGAAACCGCGCTGGTCGAAGGTGCAAAACGTGCGCGTTTCACCGGCAAGGCGGGTCAGGTTTTCGACGGATTCGTGGAGCGTTCGGGCACTGTCGTGCGTGTGGCGCTGGCGGGGCTGGGCGAGGCATCGGCCAAGGATCGCCGCAGCAATGTCGAGCGGGCGGGCGGCGCCATCGTCGCGCGGTTCCTGACCAGCGGCGAGACCGCGCTGACCATCGATGGCAGCGGCGTTTCGCTAACCGCGCAGGAGGCAGCCGGCGCGCTGCTGGGCGCAGTGCTGCGTGGCTGGCGTTATGACACCTACCGCACCAAGCTGGCTGACGACGCCAGGCCGACGCTGGAGGACATCACCTTCGTCGGCGCGCCGGAAGGCACCGAAGCGCTCTGGCAGGTGGAGCAGGCGATCGTGCAGGGCGTGTCACTCACCCGCGAACTGGTGACCGAACCGGCGAACATCATCTACCCCGAAAGCTTCGTCGAACGCTGCAAGGCGCGCATGGAAGGCGCGGGCCTCAAGCTGCGCGTGCTGGACGAGGCGGAGATGCGCGGCCTTGGCATGGGTGCGCTGCTGGGTGTGGCGCAAGGCTCGGTGCGGCCCGCCCGCATTCTGGTCATGGAATGGCTGGGCGGCGCGAACGGCGAAAAGCCTGTCGCCTTCGTCGGCAAGGGGGTGACGTTCGATACCGGCGGCATCTCGATCAAGCCGGCCGCCGGCATGGAAGACATGAAGTGGGACATGGGCGGCGCCGGCGCGGTGGCCGGGACCATGCTCGCGCTCGCGCTGCGCAAGGCGAAAGCCAACGTGATCGGGGTGTGCGGGCTGGTCGAGAACATGCCGGACGGCAATGCCCAGCGCCCCGGCGACGTGGTGACGTCGATGTCCGGCCAGACGATCGAGGTCATCAATACCGATGCGGAAGGGCGGCTGGTGTTGTGCGATGCGCTGACGTTCGTGCAGCGCGAATATGCGCCTGCCCGGATCGTCGACCTTGCCACGCTGACCGGCGCGATCATCGTCAGTCTGGCGCATGAATATGCCGGAATGTTCTCCAACGACGATGCGCTGGTGGCGGATCTCAACGCGGCTGGCGATGCCACCGGCGAGCGGCTGTGGCGCATGCCGATGGGCCCGGCATATGACAAGATGATCGACAGCCCGATCGCCGATATCCGCAACGTCGGGCCGCGCTCCGGCGGATCGATCACGGCGGCGCAGTTCCTGCTGCGCTTCATCGAGAACGGCACGCCCTGGGCGCACTTGGACATTGCCGGCACGGTGTGGACGGACAAGCCGGGCGCGACCTGGGAGAAGGGCGCATCGGGCTTCGGCGTGCGCCTGCTCGACCGCTTCGTGCGCGACACTCTGGAAGGCTGAGCGCGATGCCCCGCATGCGGCGCAAGGCGGATCTGCCCGAAAAGATCTGCGCCGCATGCGCCCTGCCGTTTTCCTGGCGCAAGAAGTGGGAGCGGGACTGGGACAACGTGCGCTACTGTTCGGAACGGTGCCGCAGGGCAGGCGCGGGGGGTAAGCCAGCGTGAGAGTGGACTTCTACCAGCTCAGCCGCGATCCGGCCGAAACCGCGCTGCCGCTGATCGCGCGCAAGGTGGTGTCGGATGGCGGGCGGCTGCTCGTCGTGTCGGGCGATGCCGAGCAGCGCGAGCGTATCTCACGCGGGTTGTGGTCGCTCGCGCCCGAGGCTTTCCTGGCGCACGGGCAGGCGGGCGAGGGGCACGAGGAGCATCAGCCGATCCTGCTTTCGGAAACGCCCGATCCCGTGAACGGCGCGGCCTTTCTGGCGATCGCGGACGGGCAGTGGCGCGAAGGGCCAACGCCTTTTGCGCGCACGTTCTATCTGTTCGACGATGCCGCAGTGGAGCAGGCACGCGGCGTGTGGCGCGATCTGCGCGCGCGTGCCGGAGTCGAGCATTTCTACTGGAAGCAGGAGGGAGGCCGTTGGGTGCAGGCGGGCTAGGCGGCGTGGACAAATTCCGCAACGCCACGATTTGCCTGTACAGGGCCCCGGCAAGGCGCGATGCCGAAGGAAGAGCGGGCCTCTTTCAAGGCGGAGCAACGCTGCCGGGGCCCTGTACAGGCAAACCCCGAAGGGGCTGGACCAAAAGCCGCCACTTCCGCGTCGGCTCGGCTCGAAATATCGACATATTCCATCACCTCTCCTCCTTGAACTGACGGCTTTTGCCTCCAGTCGTGGCGCTGCGGAATTTGTCCACGCCGCCTAGGGCTCCAGGGCTTTCGTTCGGCCCGGCTTGCCGGTTTGCGCAAACCCCGCTAGGGGCCCGCGCAACAGCAGTTTCCCTTTCTTGCAAGGACACGTCCCATGGCGGTTACCCGCACCTTTTCGATCATCAAGCCTGACGCGACCCGCCGCAACCTGACCGGTGGCGTCACCAAGCTGCTGGAAGATGCGGGCCTGCGTGTCGTTGCGTCCAAGCGCATCCAGTTGACTAGGGAACAGGCCGAGGGCTTCTACGCCGTCCACAAGGAACGCCCGTTCTTCAACGACCTGGTGTCGTTCATGATCTCCGGCCCCGTGGTGGTCCAGGTGCTCGAAGGCGAAGACGCGGTAAAGCGCAACCGCGATGTGATGGGCGCCACCAACCCGGCAGACGCTGCCGAGGGCACCATCCGCAAGACCTTCGCGGAATCGATCGAGGCCAACTCGGTCCACGGATCGGACTCGGACGAAAACGCGGCGATTGAAATCGCCTACTTCTTCAAGCCGGAAGAAATCGTCGGGTAACGCCGCCGATTAACTCTTGTTCATACCGAGGAAGGTCGCCGATTTCGGCGGCCTTTTTCTTTGGCGAAACCGCGACGGCCCTTTATCGCGCAAGCCGAATCCAGACAGGCCGGACAAGGAGCCCCGCGATGGGAAAGACGATCATCATTGCCGCCTGCCTTTCTTTCCTGGCCGCGATTCTGACGGCGCACGCAGCCAGATCCGGTGGCGCCAGCCAAGCCGGCCGGCCGATGAGCGCACTGGCAGCTACCTGGTCAAACTAGGCGCGCGGTACCAACGGGCGGCAGGTCAGCCGTGCAGGCGCACCCGGGGCTTGCGCTGCGGCGCAGCGGGCGCGGGGCTAGGATCGTTGATCGTCACGCTGCCGGATGCCAGGTGCGCCAGCAGGCGCTTGCCGTCATCCCAGCTGCCCAGATGCGAATCGGCATTGATGTGGCCCAAAGCGCCCGCATGCACGAACGTGCTTCCCCACTGATCCGCCAGGCGCTGCGACGTGGCAAAACCCATCCAGGGATCGTTGCTGCTGGCCACCAGCATGGAGGGGAAGGGCAGCGGCGTCTGCGGCGTGGGCGCGAAGCTGGTGAGCCGCTCGTCGCGTGGAAAGAAATCGACTTCCGGCGGCGCGACCAGCAGCGCGCCCAGCACGCGGTTTTCGGGCTGCTCGAACTTGGCCCACCATGCGGTGAGGATGCAGCCCAGGCTGTGGGCGACGAGGATTACGGGCCGCGTTCCGGCACGGTGGACGGCCAGGTTCAGCCGGTTGATCCACGTGTTGCGGTGCGGATTGTCCCACGTGACGAGTTCGACGACCTCACAGTTGTCGAACTCCTGCGCCCAGCGGCGCTGCCAGTGGCCGGGGCCGCTGCCGTCAAGGCCGGGGATCAGCAGGATCAGCGGATCTTCGTTATCAGCAGCGGTGGTCAGGCTTGTAGGGAACGAATGCGCCATGGGTCATCTCCCGATCTGAGGCCTTGAATATAACTCTACTCCATCGGTTGACAATAGGGTTGCGGCGGACTGTTCATCGCTCGGGGCGATTGGAAAAGCGCGATGGATGCCACCGCCGGTCATAGCAATCGGCCCTGCCATGGCCCATATGCCGCTCCATCCCGATCAGACTACGCCGGAGCATTTTTTCATGGCCGACTACGATTACGACCTTTTCACCATCGGCGCCGGTTCGGGCGGGGTTCGGGCCAGCCGCGTCGCGGCGGCGTATGGCGCGCGCGTAGCGGTGGCAGAGGAGTTCCGGGTCGGCGGTACGTGCGTGATCCGCGGCTGCGTGCCCAAGAAGATGCTGGTTTACGGCGCGCACTTTGCCGAGGATCTTGAAGACGCCAAGCGTTTCGGCTGGGACGTGGGCGAATGCACGTTCGATTGGGTGAAACTGCGCGATAACGTGCTGGGCGACGTGGATCGCCTGAACGGGCTGTATACCCAGACGCTTGAGAACAACGCGGTGGAGATTTTCCACGAGCGTGCGACGATCACCGGCCCCAACGAAGTCACGCTGGCAAACGGGGAGAAAAAGACCGCCAAGTATATCCTGATTGCTACCGGTGCGCGTCCGTCGGTACCGTCATGCCCGGGGCACGAACTGGGCATCACCTCTAACGAGGCCTTCCACCTCGATGCCATCCCCAGGCGGGTGCTGATCGCCGGTGCCGGTTACATCGCCAACGAGTTTGCCGGGATTTTCCACCAGTTCGGCGCCCGGGTCACGCTCATCAACCGCTCGGACACGCTGCTGCGTGGATACGACGAAAGCGTGCGGGACCGCCTGCTGCAGATTTCGCTGACCAAGGGCATCGATTTCCGCTTCAACGCGGCGTTCGAAAAGATCGAAAAGCAGGACGATGGCTGCCTGCGCGTGTTCATGAGCAACCATGACCCGCTGGACGTGGATTGCGTGATGTTCGCCACAGGGCGCGTGCCGAACATCGAAGGCCTGGGGCTGGATACCGTGGGCGTCGAACTGAACGAGCGTGGCGGTATCGCCGTCGACGAACATTCGCGCACCAATGTGGAAAGCATCTATGCGGTAGGCGACGTGACCGACCGGGTGCAACTGACCCCGGTCGCCATTCGCGAAGGGCAGGCGTTTGCCGATACGGTGTTCGGCAACAAGCCGACCACGGTGGATTACGGGTGCATCCCCTCCGCCGTGTTCAGCCATCCGCCGATCGCCGCCGTCGGTCTCACCGAAGCACAGGCGACGCAAAAGTACGGTAGCGTGAAAGTGTACACGAGCGATTTTCGCCCCATGAAGAACGTGGTGGCGCACCGTAACGAACGCTCGCTCTACAAGATGGTGTGCGAAGCGCAGACCGAGCGGATTCTGGGTATTCACCTGATCGGTCCGGACGCGCCGGAGATCATGCAGGCGGCTGCGGTGGCGGTGAAGGCGGGGCTTACCAAGCACGACTTCGACGCGACGGTTGCGATTCATCCGACCATGGCGGAGGAAATGGTGCTGCTGAAATGAACCGCATACGTCCAAGGCATCGTGATACGGATGGATGACGTAAACCAACCACAAACTGTTTAATCGCTCGATTAAAACGGTTGACCTTGGTGGTTTCCGATGCCTTAGCAGTCACAGCATTTTTGCATGCTTGTGTCCACGCGAGGGTCGAGGGAACCGGATGTCAGCCAATATCGCCGAAATGGAGAAGCGTCGGGATGCCGCCAAGCTGGGCGGCGGGCAGAAGCGGATCGACGCGCAGCACGCCAAGGGCAAGCTGACGGCGCGTGAACGGTTGGACGTCCTGCTCGATGAGGGCAGCTTCGAGGAAATGGACCTTTACGTCGAGCATGACTGCGTCGATTTCGGGATGCAGGACCAGAAGATCCCCGGTGACGGGGTGGTTACCGGATCGGGCACGATCAATGGTCGTCTGGTCTATGTGTTCAGCCAGGATTTCACGGTGTTCGGCGGTTCGCTTTCGGCGCGCCACGCGCAGAAGATCTGCAAGGTGATGGATGCGGCGATGAAGGTCGGCGCGCCCGTTATCGGCCTTAACGACAGCGGCGGCGCGCGCATCCAGGAAGGTGTCGCCTCGCTGGGCGGCTATGCGGATGTGTTCCAGCGCAATGTGCTGGCATCGGGCGTGGTGCCGCAATTGTCGCTGATCATGGGGCCGTGCGCGGGCGGCGCGGTCTATTCGCCGGCGATGACGGACTTCATCTTCATGGTGAAGGACAGTTCGTACATGTTCGTCACCGGGCCGGACGTGGTGAAGACGGTGACCAACGAAGTCGTGACGCAGGAGCAGCTTGGCGGCGCCATCGTCCATTCCAGCAAGACGTCAGTCTCCGACATGGCGCTGGAAAACGACATCGAGGCGCTGCTGGCGGCGCGCGATTTCTTTGATTTCCTGCCGTCTTCCAACCGCGACGATGTGCCGGAACGGCCAACGGCGGACGCGTGGGACCGGCTTGAGCACAGCCTGGATACGATCGTGCCGCCCTCGGCCAACCAGCCCTACGACATGCACGAAGTGATCCGCAAGACGGTGGACGAGGGGGAGTTCTTCGAGCTTCAGCCGCTGCATGCCGGCAACATCCTGATCGGCTTTGGCCGCATCGAGGGGCGCACAGTGGGCATCGTCGCCAACCAGCCGATGGTGATGGCCGGCGTGCTCGATATCGATTCCTCACGCAAGGCGGCGCGCTTCGTGCGTTTCTGCGATGCGTTCGGGATACCGATCATCACCTTCGTGGACGTGCCCGGCTTCCTGCCCGGGACCGACCAGGAGCATAACGGCATCATCAAGCACGGTGCCAAGCTGCTGTTCGCCTATGGCGAAGCCACGGTGCCCAAGATCACCGTCATCACGCGAAAGGCTTATGGCGGCGCGTATGACGTGATGAGTTCCAAGCATCTGCGGGGCGATCTCAATTACGCATGGCCCACCGCCGAGATCGCGGTGATGGGTGCCAAGGGCGCGGTGGAGATTATCTTCCGGGGGCTGGACGCCGATGGCATCGCCGCCAAGACCAAGGAATACGAGGACCGCTTCGCCAATCCGTTCGTGGCGGCGAGCCGGGGTTATATCGACGAGGTGATCTATCCGCATTCCACCCGGCGCCGCATTGCGCTGGGCTTGCGCAAGCTGCGGAACAAGTCCCTCGAAAACCCTTGGAAGAAGCACGACAACATTCCGCTGTGACGCGCAGCGCCCGGCTTGGCACTTGTGAGAGTAGGATGACCGGCGCTTCGGGCCGATGTGATCTGCAGACATAAAACGTAGGATTGGACGGCAGTTCATGGAAGACATCTACATCGTCGGCGGCGTGCGTACCGCTGTTGGAGACTTTGGCGGCTCGCTCAAGGGCTTCATGCCGGCAGAGCTGGGTACACTTGTTGCGGTTGAGGCGCTCAAGCGCGCGGGGGTTGAGCCCGAGGCGGTCGAGCATGTGGTGATCGGCCAGGTGATGCCCACCAGCGCGCGCGACCAGATGCTGGCCCGTGTCATCGGCATCAACGCAGGTGTGCCTGTTGCAACGCCCGCGCTCACGCTTAACCGGCTGTGCGGTTCGGGCGTGCAGTCGATCATTTCCTCGGCGCAGATGATGAAGCTGGGCGAAGCGTCGATCACCCTGGCGGGCGGCGCGGAATCGATGTCCAACGTACCGTATCATGACCACGGCGTGCGCTGGGGCAGGAAGATGGGCGCCAACACCCAGGAAGACGCACTGACGCTCGGCCTGTCCGATGCGATCGGCGGCTATCACATGGGCATCACCGCCGAAAACATGGCGGAGCGCTACGGCATCACGCGAGAGGCGATGGACGCGCTGTCCGTCACCAGCCACCAGCGCGCTGCGCACGCGATCGCGGAAGGCCGCTTCAAGGACCAGATCCTGCCCGTGGAAGTGAAGACCCGCAAGGGCGTCACGGTGTTCGACACTGACGAGCACGTCAAAGCGGACACCACGATGGACGTGCTTGCGAAAATGCGCCCGGCGTTCAAGAAGGACGGCAGCGTTACCGCCGGCAACGCCAGCGGTATCAACGATGGCGCCGCAGCCGTCGTTCTGGCGACGGGCACGGAAGTGGAAAAGCGCGGTCTCAAGCCGCTGGCGCGTATCGTCGCCTGGGGTCATGCCGGCGTTGAGCCGGAATACATGGGCGAGGGGCCGATCCAGGCCGTTCCCATCGCATTGAAGCGGGCTGGACTTGCGCTTGACCAGATCGACGTGATCGAAAGCAACGAGGCTTTCGCCGCGCAGGCCTGCGCAGTGATCAACGCCCTCGGTCTGGATCCGGACAAGGTCAACCCGAACGGTTCGGGCGTATCCATCGGCCATCCGGTCGGGGCAACGGGCACGATGCTGACCGTGAAATGCGCCTACGAACTGCAGCGCATCGGCGGCCGCTACGGCCTGATCACCATGTGCATCGGCGGTGGGCAGGGCATCGCCCTCATTATCGAGAATGTGGAGCATGCCGCATGAAGCTGGGCCGGCTCAATCACATCGGCGTCGCCACGCCCGATCTTGATGCCGCGATCGCGTTCTACAAGGACGTGATGGGCGCGACGTACGTGACCGAGCCCTTTGTGCTGGAAAGTCAGCAGGTGCGCGTGTGCTTCGTCAATACGCCTGGCGAAGACGGCACGGCGGGCACGCAGATCGAACTGCTCCAGCCTACCGTTGCGGATTCCGCTGTTGGCAAGTGGCTGGAAAAGAACCCGCTGGGGGGTCAGCATCACATTTGTTACGAAGTGCCGGACATCCACGCCGCCAAGGCCTGGTTCGAAAGCAAGGGCAAGCGGGTGCTGGGCGAGCCGCGCATGGGCGCGCACGGGACGCTGATCTTCTTCGTCCACCCCCGGGACATGGGCGGCCAGCTGACCGAGATCATGGAAACGCCAAAGGGCGCACACTGAGCTTTCCACGCCCCCGGCGGGGGCAGGATACACGAGGTAGAACGATGAGCGACACGTCCAGGCCGTCAGGCAACCCGGAAGGCCCCACCATCGAGACCAACACCGGCGAGGACAGCGGCGTCGCCCCGCAGGCGCGCGATCTTGCCGAGCCTTCGCCAAACCCGGACCTCGAAAAGTGGCAGGCCGCCGCGACCAAGGAGGTGAAGGGCAAGGACCTGACGTGGAACACGCCCGAAGGCATCGCGGTCAAGCCGCTCTACACCGCCGAGGACGTGACCGTCGATCCGGGCCTGCCGGGGTTCGCGCCGTTTACGCGGGGTGTGCGCGCCTCGATGTATGCGGGGCGCCCCTGGACTATCCGCCAGTACGCCGGTTTCTCCACCGCCGAGGAATCCAACGCTTTCTATCGCCGTAACCTCGCGGCGGGCCAAAAGGGCCTGTCGGTCGCCTTCGACCTGGCGACGCATCGCGGATACGACAGCGACCATCCGCGTGTCGTCGGCGATGTCGGCAAGGCGGGCGTGGCGATCGACTCGGTCGAGGACATGAAGATCCTGTTCGACGGTATCCCGCTCGATCAGATGTCCGTCTCGATGACGATGAACGGCGCGGTGATCCCGATCCTGGCGTTCTTCATCGTGGCGGGCGAGGAGCAGGGCGTCGATCGCAAGCTGCTCGACGGGACCATCCAGAACGACATCCTCAAGGAGTTCATGGTCCGCAACACCTACATCTATCCGCCCGAACCCAGCATGCGGATCATCTCGGACATCTTCGGCTACACCAGCCGCGAAATGCCCAAGTTCAACTCGATCTCGATTTCCGGCTATCACATGCAGGAAGCGGGCGCGACGCAGGTGCAGGAACTGGCGTTCACCATCGCCGACGGCGCGGAATACGTGAAATACGGGGTGGCCAGCGGCCTCGATATCGACAAGTTCGCGGGACGCCTGAGCTTCTTCTTCGCGATCGGCATGAACTTCTTCATGGAAATCGCAAAGCTGCGCGCTGCGCGCGTGCTGTGGCACCGGGTGATGACCGATCTGGGCGCCAAGGACGAGCGTTCCAAGATGCTGCGCACCCATTGCCAGACCTCGGGCGTCTCGTTGCAGGAGCAGGATCCCTACAACAACGTGATCCGCACCACGATCGAGGCGATGGCCGCGATGCTGGGCGGCACCCAGTCGCTGCACACCAACGCGCTGGACGAGGCGATCGCGCTGCCGACGGATTTCTCGGCCCGTATCGCGCGCAACACGCAGATCGTCATCCAGGAAGAAACCGGGATGACCAAGGTCGTCGATCCGCTTGGCGGCTCGTATTACATCGAGGCGTTGACACAGCAACTGGTAGACCAGGCGTGGGAGATCATCGAGCGGGTGCAGGCCGAAGGCGGCATGGCCAAGGCGGTTGCCGCCGGTTGGCCCAAGGCGATGATCGAAACCGCGGCCGCCGCCCGTCAGGCCCGCGTGGACCGGGGCGACGATGTGATCGTGGGTGTCAACAAGTATCGCCTCCCCAGCGAAGACCCGATCGAGACGCTCGACATCGATAACGCGAAGGTACGCGAAGGGCAGATCGCCCGCATCAACAAGATGAAGGCGCAGCGTGACGAGGCTGCGTGCCAGGCTGCGCTCAAGGCGCTGCGCGATGGGGCCGCGGGCGAATCTAGCATCGAGAACAACCTGTTGGCGCTGGCTGTGGAATGCGCCCGCGCGCGCGCCACGCTGGGCGAGATCAGCGCGGCGATGGAGGAAAGCTTCCAGCGCTATGGCACCCAGCCCACCCCGGTTAAGGGGGTTTATAGCGCGCCGTACGAGGGTGACAGCCGCTGGCAGCAAGTGCTGGACGGGGTGGCTGCGGTGGAGCGCCGCCTGGGTCGCAAGCCCAAGCTGCTCGTCGCCAAGATGGGCCAGGACGGCCATGATCGCGGCGCCAACGTCATCGCCTCCGCCTTTGGCGACATGGGCTTCGACGTGGTCTCCGGCCCGCTGTTCCAGACGCCGGAGGAAACGGTGGTGCTCGCGCTCGACAACGACGTCGATGTCGTCGGTGCGTCCAGCCTTGCCGCAGGCCACAAGACCCTGATCCCGGAACTGATCCAGCAACTGCGCGCCGCCGGGCGCAGCGACATCAAGGTGATCGCTGGCGGCGTGATCCCGGCCAAGGACTACGAGTATCTGCGCAACTCGGGCGTTCAGGGCATTTACGGCCCCGGTTCCAACGTGGTGGAATGTGCCGCAGACGTGCTGCGCCTGCTTGGCCACAACATGCCGCCGGCAGGTTCCGAACTGGAAGCGGCGGAGTGACGCTGGATCATGGCGGCCTCGCGTTCTATGACCCGGCTTTGGCCTTGGCCGCCTGAGGAAAGACGATGACGCAAACCTCCCCTTCGCCCGTGGTGCGCACCGACTGGACGCGTGACGAGATCGCCGCCCTGTTCGACCTGCCATTCCCCGAACTGGTGTTCCGGGCCGCGCAGGTCCACCGCGCCAGCCACCGGGCCGACGAAGTGCAGCTGTCCACGCTGCTGTCGATCAAGACCGGCGGCTGCGTGGAGGATTGCGGCTACTGCTCGCAGTCGGTGTCGGCCAACAGCGGCGTCAAGGCCACCAAGCTGATGGATGTGCAGGCGGTGTTGCAGCGCGCGGCGCAGGCGGCGGACCAGGGCTCCACGCGTTTCTGCATGGGCGCGGCCTGGCGCAACCCCAAGGACCGCGACATGCCCGCCATCATCGAGATGGTGAAGGGCGTGCGCGCGATGGGCATGGAAACCTGCATGACGCTGGGCATGCTGACGCCAGCGCAGGCCGACATGCTGAGCGAGGCGGGCCTCGATTATTACAACCACAACATCGACACCTCGCCCGAACGCTATGATCAGGTGATCACCACGCGCACGATGGACGACCGGCTCGATACGCTGTCCAACGTGCGGATGGCGGGGATCAACGTGTGCTCGGGCGGGATCGTCGGCATGGGTGAAACGCGGGCCGACCGGGTGGGCTTCATTCACACGCTCGCCACGTTGCCCGAACATCCCCAGTCGGTGCCGGTCAACGCGCTGGTGCCGGTGAAGGGCACCGTGCTGGGGGATATGCTGGCCGACACGCCGCTGGCCAAGATCGACGACGTGGAGTTCGTGCGCACCGTGGCGGTGGCGCGCATCACCATGCCCGGCTCGATGGTGCGCCTGTCCGCCGGGCGCGAATCGATGTCGGAGATGACGCAGGCGATGTGCTTCATGGCCGGCGCGAACTCGATCTTCACCGGCGACAAGCTCCTCACCGCGCCCAACGCGGGCGACGACAACGACATGGCGATGTTCGCACGCCTCGGCCTCAAGCCCATGGCGATCGAACTGACGGCCGCCCAAGTCGAAGCGCAGCGCATGCCCAAGGGCTGCGCGAAGCTGGAGGCAGCGGAGTAGGAGCTTTGGCAATGGAATCGAGCGCTAGAGCTGTCGTCTTCGGCTTGATCCTTATGCTTTTTATAACCGTTTTAATGCTCAACGCTGGCTGGTTTATGCACGGCGACTGAATTTTGGAGGATACGGGGTTGTTCAAGAAAATCCTCATCGCGAACCGGGGCGAGATTGCGTGCCGGGTCATCAAGACCGCGCGGCGGATGGGCATCGCTACGGTGGCGGTCTATTCCGATGCCGATGCGCGCGCGCCGTTCGTGCAGATGGCCGATGAGGCGGTGCATATCGGCCCCGCGCCCGCCGCGCAGTCCTACCTGATCGCGGACAAGATCATCGCCGCCTGCAAGCAGACCGGCGCCGATGCGGTGCATCCGGGCTATGGCTTCCTGTCCGAGCGCACGTCGTTCGCCGAGGCGCTGGCGGCGGAAGGCATCGCCTTCGTCGGCCCGCCGGTGAACGCAATCGCCGCGATGGGTGACAAGATCGAATCCAAGAAGCTGGCGCTGAAGGCCGGCGTCAACGTGGTCCCCGGCTTTGTCGGCGAGATCGAGGATACCGAGCATGCGGTGCGCATCTCCGAGGAAATCGGCTACCCGGTGATGATGAAGGCCAGCGCCGGCGGCGGCGGCAAGGGCATGCGCCTGGCTTATAACGAACAGGATGTGCGCGAAGGGTTCGAGGCCACCAAGCGCGAGGGTCTCAATTCGTTCGGCGATGACCGCGTGTTCATCGAGAAGTTCATCCTCAACCCGCGCCACATCGAAATCCAGATCCTGGGCGATAAGCACGGCAACATCCTGTACCTGAACGAGCGTGAATGCTCGATCCAGCGCCGCCATCAGAAGGTGGTGGAGGAAGCACCTTCCCCCTTCGTCACCCCCAAGATGCGCAAGGCGATGGGCGAGCAGTGCGTCGCCCTGTCGCGCGCGGTGGGGTATTATTCGGCCGGCACGGTGGAACTGATCGTTTCAGGCGCCGATCCCACGGGTGAGAGCTTCTACTTCCTGGAAATGAACACCCGCCTGCAGGTGGAGCATCCCGTTACCGAGGCGATCACCGGCATCGACCTGGTCGAGCAGATGATCCGCGTCGCCGCTGGGGAAAAGCTGGCGATGACGCAGGACGATGTGAAGATCGACGGCTGGGCGATCGAGAACCGCGTCTATGCCGAAGATCCCTATCGCGGGTTCCTGCCCTCTACCGGGCGCCTGTCGCGCTATAACGCGCCGGTCGAAGGCTGGACGGATGATGGTGCCGAAAACGGGCGCCGGGGCGTGGACGGCGTGCGCGTGGACGACGGCGTCTACGAAGGCGGCGAAGTGTCGATGTTCTACGATCCCATGATCGCCAAGCTGATCACCTGGGGCGAGACGCGTGACGAGGCGGCGGACAAGCAGGTCGCCGCGCTCGACGCGTTCGAGATCGAGGGGCTGGGCCACAACATCGATTTCGTCTCCGCGATCATGCAGCACCCGCGCTTCCGCTCGGGCGAACTGACCACCGGTTTCATCGCCGAGGAATACCCCGAAGGCTTCCACGGCGCGCCCGCGTCCGATGATCTGAAGGTAAAGCTGGCCGCCGTCGCCGCGTTCGTCGCCACCGCACGGGCGGATCGCTCGCGCCGGATCGAAGGGCAGCTGGGCCGTGCGCTGCAGCCGCCGGGCGAGTGGACCGTCACGATCGATGGGGCTGCTTACGATGTCGCTCTCGACGAGGATCTGCTGACGGTCAACGGGCAGGAGGTCGATCTCGAACTGGAATACACGCCGGGCGACCGTTTCGTGGAAGCCGAAGTGAACGGCGAGGAACTGGTGCTCAAGCTGGAGGCCAGCCGCACCGGCTTCAAGATGACCACCCGCGGCGCGATCCACAAGGTGGTGTGCCTGCCCACCCACGTGGCCGCGTTGTCGCGCCATATGATTGCAAAGGTGGCGCCCGATCTTTCGCGCTTCCTGATTTGCCCGATGCCCGGCCTGCTGGTGTCGCTCAACGTGGCCGAGGGCGACAAGGTGGAAGCTGGCCAGCCGCTCGCCGTGGTGGAAGCCATGAAGATGGAAAACATCCTGCGCGCCGAAAAGTCCGGCGTGGTGAAGACGGTCAACGCCAAGGCGGGCGAAAGCCTGGCGGTGGACGCCATCATCCTCGAACTGGAATGACATGCATCTGGATCACGACCCGGCGGCGCCCGCTGCGCCGCCGATCGGTTTTGATGATTTCCTGAAGGTCGATATCCGCGTGGGCACCGTGATCGCCGCCGAGGTGTATGAAGGTGCCCGCAAGCCCAGCTACAAGCTGCGGATCGACTTTGGCCCCGGCATCGGCGAGAAGAAAAGCGTCGGGCAAGTGGCGGCGCTGTATGCGCCTGAAGATCTTGTGGGGCGGCAGGTGGCGGCGGTCGTGAACTTTCCCGTGCGGCAGATCGGCAAGGCCTTGTCAGAAGTGCTGACGCTGGGGTTTGCGGACGCACAGGGGCGGGTCACGCTGTTTTCGCCGGACGCGCGCGTGCCCAACGGATCGCGCCTGTTCTGATGGCAAGCCTGGCCGAACTGCTTGCCGGGGCGGAGCCCCTGGACAATGGCTTTACGGTTCACATTACGCCGGACTGGCTGCAGGGGCGCACGGCCTATGGCGGACTGACGTCTGCCATTGCGCTGGCTGCGGCGCGAAACGCCTTTCCTGATGTGCCCCCGCTGCGTTCCGGGCAGTTTTCGATGATCGCGCCGCTCGCCGGTCGGATCGAGGCCCGTGCGCGGGTGGTGCGCAAAGGGCGCAACGTAACCTGGGTCGCATCGGAATTGCGGGATGACCAAGGCGTGGGGTTTTCCGCCAGTTTCGTGTTCATGGCGAGCCGGCCCAGTGTGTTGGCGATGCCGGGCATCCCATTGCCGGACAATGTCGTTGCGCCGGCGGATGCACCGCCGCTCCCGCTGGATCGCGCGCCGGTATTTCTACGCAGCCACTTCGAGGTGCGCATGGCCCTGCCGGTTATACCGGGCACCGCGGACATCGGCTGCTGGGCACGGCTGCGCGAAGGGGAAGGGCTGCACCCGGAGGTGCTATGCGTGGCGTGCGGCGACGTGTTGCCGGCGGCGGCGTGGCTCTCCGTACCTGCCGATGTGCCCATGAGTTCGACGCAGTGGCACGTCAACGTGCTGGACGCCGCCATGCCCCAGGACGGCTGGTGGCTTATCCGCTCGACCAGCGAAGCGGCGACTGATGGCGCGGTGAGCGAGCGTATCACCCAGTGGCATGCTGACGGCCGGCTGGCGATGGCCGGCATGCAGTCCGTCGCCGTGTTCGGCTAGCCTGCCGAAGTCGGTTCACCGCCCATCAGGCGGCGCGAGAAGAACAGTTTGAACACCGCAAAGCCGACTAATCCAACGCCTGCCGATGCCATGTGCAGCAGCCAGAACTGTGTGGTGGGCATCGTTTCGAACAGCGTGCCGATCTTACCCACCGCCAGGTTCGCGGCGAAGAACGCAAGGTAGTAGATCCCCACGATCGAGGCGTTCAGCGCGCGCGGCGCAAGGCGGGTGAACAGCGCCAGGCTGACCGGGAGCAGGTGGGCGAAACCGATCGAGTTGACGAGGTGGAACATGACCGGCCAGAACAGCCCGATCTTGCCGGTCCCTTGCGTGGCGGCGGCCAGATAGAGGCAGCCCGCGCCCACCGCGATGAAGCCGCAGCCCAGGATCATCTTGCCCAGTTCGTCCGGCTCCTTGCCGGTGCGCTTGCCGACGAAGGCCCAGAACGCGGCGACCGCGACCAGCATCGAGAAGCTGAGCGTGGCATCGATGGTGATCATCCAGCTGGTGGGCAGCGTCTCTCCCATGAACGTCAGCTGGAACTGCTGGTCCGCCCATACGAGGTAGGCGTTGAAGATCTGCTGGTTGGTCAGCAGCGAAATCGCCATGATCGGCACCAGCACCAGCACCGCCACCAGGCGCGGCCCGTCACCGGGGAGGAACCGCGCGCGCGGTTTGGTCGCTCCGGCTGCCTTGTCCGCCCTGGTATCGGCCGGCAGCCACGGGCGTGCAGCGATATACAGCACGAGGCCCGCCACCATCACCACGCCGGCGCAGCCAAAGCCCCAGTGCCAGCCGACCTTTTCCCCCAGCGTACCGGACACCAGCGGGGCGGCGATGACGGACACGTTGATGAAGATGTAGAAGATCTGGAACGCCATGGCGCGGCGCGGGTCCCCGGCGCGATACAGTTCGCCCACCTGGCTGGCGATGTTGCCTTTGAACAGGCCGACGCCCACCACCAGCGCGATTAGCGCGAACAGGAACGCGCCTTCGAACGCCATAAGGAAATGACCGAGCGCCATGATCGCCCCGCCCGCGATCAGCGCGGCGCGGCGGCCCAGCAGCAGATCGGCCAGAATGCCGCCCAGGATCGGGGTGAGATAGACCAGCGCGGTGTAGGTGCCGAAAATCTCGGAGGCGAGCGGCTGGCCTTCGAGGCCGGGAAACACGTGCGCTTTCAGCCAGCCAAGCCCGATGACCGTTTCCTGCCGGCCGGGCAGGAGCAGGTATTTGACCATGTAGAGCGTCAGTAGCGTCTGCATGGAATAATACGAAAACCGCTCGCACGCCTCGACAAGGCCCAGCAGGCCAAGGCCCTTGGGATGGCCCAGGAACGCGCGGTCGCCGGGGGCGGGATGTTCGGGAAAATCGAGTTCGGGGGTGGCTTCGGCGGCAGTCATCTTTGTGCTTTCACACCCCCCGTGATTATCGTTGTGCGAAACGGAAATGTCATGCCGAACGCGCGCCGTCAAATCGGGACGGCAGGTTCGATTTAGGCCAATTTGGTATCGAGGAAGCGCGCCACGTCATCCAGCGACACCTGCTTATCCAGATAGGTCTGGCCGATACCCCTGAGCAGCAGAAAGGGCAGGGTGCCGGCGTCCATCTTCTTGTCATGCGTCATGTGGTGCACCAGCGCGGCGCCATCGCAATTGAGGCCCAGATCGCGCAAGGATGCGGGAAGACCCACCGAACCGATGTGGCGGCCGATGCGATCCGCCTCGGCCTGCGGCATCAGGCCCTGGCGCGCGGAATAGTGCGCCGCCAGCACCATGCCCAGCGCCACCGCCTCGCCATGCAGCAGCCGGTCCGAAAAACCGGTCTGCGCTTCGAGCGCGTGCCCGAAGGTGTGGCCAAGGTTGAGCAGGGCGCGCTGGCCGGTCGTCTCGAATTCGTCCTGCGCCACGATCCGCGCCTTTGCGGCGACCGAGTGGGCCACGGCATATTCACGTAAGGCGGCGTCGCCCGCGATCATCGCCGCGCCGTTGGCTTCGCACCAGCCGAAGAAGGCGGGATCGTCGATCAGGCCGTACTTCACCACTTCCGCGTAGCCGGCCCGCAGTTCACGCTGCCGCAGGGTGTCCAGCGCGGCAAGATCGGCCAGCACCAGCGCGGGCTGGTGGAAGGCGCCGACGAGGTTCTTGCCGGCAGGCGTGTTGACAGCAGTCTTGCCGCCGACGCTGGAATCGACTTGCGCCAGCAGCGTCGTGGGCACCTGGATGAAGTGGCACCCGCGTTTGAGCACGGCGGCGCAAAACCCGGTCAGGTCGCCGATCACGCCGCCGCCCAGCGCGATGATGTGATCGCCGCGCTCCACCCCCAGGCCGAGCAGCCAGTTCACCGTCGCGCCCAGTTCGTCCCACGACTTGGTGTGTTCGCCCGGCGGCAGGATGCGCCAGCATGGCTCCAGCCCGGCGTCACGCAAGGACGCTTCCACTGCCGGCCCCCAGGCCGCGTGGACGTTGGTGTCGGTCACGATCGGCACCTGGCGCTTGCGCAGGCGGGCCCCGCATTGCGCTGCAAGGTCCGTCAGCAGGCCTGTGCCCACGCGCACGTCGTATGGGCGCCCGGCGATGTCGACGCGGATCACAGCCATTGCGAAATTCCCTGAAGCACCTTGTTGATGGTCTGCACATGCGGCCCGCTGCCGCTGGTGACGTGGATCGGCGCCTGCGCGTAATCGGCGGCGCGCTGATCGCGCAGGCGGCTGAGGATCTCGTGCGGGTCGCCGGTGCGCAGCAGCGGGCGGTTGCCTTTGCGCGCGGTGCGATCGACCAGCGTGGCGACATCGCTGTCCAGCCACACGGTGATCGCCTTGTTCAGGATCAGGGCACGGGTTTCCGGGTTGACGAAAGCGCCCCCGCCGGTGGCGATCACGATCTTGTCATCCCCGGCATGCTCGGCCAGCAACCGCGCGATGACGCGGCGCTCCCCGTCGCGAAAATAATCCTCGCCATACGTCTCGAAGATTTCCGGCACGCTCATCTGTGCGGAGCGTTCGATCTCGTCGTCGGCATCGATGAAGGCGCAGTGGAGCAGGGAGGCCAGCCGCTTGCCCACGCTGGACTTGCCCACGCCCATCATCCCCACCAGCACGATCGGGCGATCGATGCGGCGCGCCAGGGCCGCAATTTCCTGCGGGGAAAACCGGGTCTGTTGAACGTCCATTGCCGGATCGCCTATAGTTGCGCTAGGTCGCAGCGCAAGCATGGTGAAGGAAGGCAAGTGACGGTCATACAACGCAAGGCTGGGCTTGCCGGCGCCATCGCCATCATCGTGCTGCTGGCATTGGTGGTGCTGGGAATTGCCGCGTGGCGCGATGCCGGCGTGCAGCCGGTACAGGACATGACCGTGGCCGTGCCGCTGCCGGATTCGGCAAAGTGAGGGCGAAGTGAAGGCTGTCCATCTGCTTGCGGGCGCGGCGCTGGCGCTGACGTCTGCGTGGGTTGCGGCGCAGGACGCGCCCGAATCGCTTCTGCCCAAGTCTTTCGAGGAGCCCTCCCGCGCGCCTGCGCCCCGCCGCACCCCGGCTACGCGACCTGAGCCGAGACCTTCGCCCCGCGCTGCCCCTGCGCGCAGCGAAGTCCCCCGCGCTGCGGCACCGCGCCCCGTGTCATCGACGGCGGCGCCCACCGCGCAGTCCACGCCCGTCGTGCAGGCGCTACCCGCCGGTGCGCCCGCCGCGCTGTCGCCCGTGCCGGCGCTTGCGCAGGACGACGGCACCTTGAAGCGCATCCCCAGCCTGGAAGAGCTGGAGCGGATGTCGCCCGAAGATTTCGAATCGCTGCTGGGCACCAAGGTGTTGATCGACACCCCGCCCGCCGCTCGTCGCAGTGCGAACGAGGCCGGGCTGTTGGGCGCGGACGAGGGCGGCCTGCCGATGGATTCGCTTGCCAGCCAGAACGGCAAGCTCATCCAGATCGCGCTTCTGGGCAACCGGGGCATGCTGGTATCGCGCTGGGGCCACATCCTGCTACGCCGGGCGCTGGCATCGCGCCTCAACCCGCCGCCGGGCATCAGCGGTGCGGATTTCTTGGCAATGCGCGTGGCGCTGCTGCTGCGCATGGGCGAGATCGACGCGGCGCGTGCGGTGCTGCAGGATCTGGACATCGCGAATTACACCCCCGCGTTCGGCCGGGTGGCGTTCGATGTCTATTCCAAGAACGCGGACTTCACCGGCCTGTGCCCGGTGATGGCCACGCAAGGCTCGCTGCAGGACGATCCGGCATGGGGCGTATCGCGCACCATCTGCGAGGCGTTTCGCGGCAACAGCACTGCGGCGCTGTCGGTCCTCGAACGCGATCGCAATCGCGGCACGATGGACCAGATCGACCTGTTGCTGGCGCAGAAATATGCCGCTGCCGCCGGCAAATCGCGCCGCGCGGTGACGATCGAGTGGGACAAGGTCACAACGCTTACGCCGTGGCGCTATGGCCTTGCGGTGGCCGTGGGCCTGGAGCCGCCCGCCCCGCTGCTGGCAGATGCCGGCCCTTCGTATGACTATATCACCGCGCTCGCGCCTGCCGTCAGCCTGACGCGGCGGGCTGCGGCGGCGGACCTGGCGGCGGCGACCGGCGTGTTGTCCAACGCGGCGATGGTGGACCTCTATTCCCAGTTGTATGCGGATGCCGACACCAAGGGCGAGTGGCAATCACGCGCGGAAAACCTGCGCGATGCTTATACGCTGGAAGATCCGGTAGCCCGCCTGGCTGCAATGCGCACCTTGTGGAAGGCGACCGGCGCGGCGCAATACGCGCGCCAGGTGCTGACGGCGGCAGCTGCCGCGCGCGTGGCGCCCACTGCCGCGCTGGCGGACGATGCGGCGGCGCTCATTTCCTCGATGCTGGCGGCGGGCTACGATGCCAACGCGCTGCGCTGGGCCACGGTAGTTCCGTCTGGCTCGCAAGGATGGGGCATGCTGGTGCTGTCCGCGCCGCAGGGGATCAATTCCGTCGATTCGAGCGCGGTCGATACGTACGTCAGCAGCGATGACAGCGCGCGCAAGCAGCGCTCCGCATTCCTGGTGGCCGGGCTGGCGGGCCTTGGCCGGGTGAACAACGGCGTGGCGCAGCGCGTGACGGCGGACGCCGGGATGAGCATGGACGGCGCCACCCGCTGGACCAAGGCGATCGACAGCGCGGCGCAGCGCGGCGATCAGGCCAGCGTCGTGCTGCTCGCCGCGTTCGGGATGCAGGGGGACAGCTGGCAGCGGATGACCCCGCGCTATCTGTTCCACATCGTCTCCGCGCTGCGGCAGGTCGGGCTGGACGCCGAAGCCCGGATGATCGCGGCGGAGGCGGTATCGCGGGTCTGATCGCGCCCATGCCTGCCGGAGAGGATCAGGCGGAGCGGTTCCTGGCGATGCTGGCGGCGGAACGCGGGGCTGCGGCCAACACCCTGATGGCCTATCGCCGAGACCTTGAGGCTGCGCGCGCGGTGCTGGGCGACATCGCCACAGCGAACACCGATGCGCTGGAAACGCTGGGCTCTGCGTGGAGCGACCTGGCCGCGTCCAGTCTTGCCCGGCGCTGCTCCGCCTTGCGGCAGTTCTATGGGTTCCTGGTGGACGAGGGGGTGCGGGCGGACGATCCGTCAGGCGCCTTGCCGCGCCCGCGCACGCGCCGCCCGCTGCCACGCCTGCTCAGCCACGCCGAAGTGGAGCGCTTTCTGGAGCAGGCGGACGAGGAGGCGGTGAGCGAACGGCCTGATGCCGTGCGCCTGCTGGCTTTGCTGGAACTGCTCTACGGATCAGGCCTGCGCGCAACGGAGCTGGTGTCGTTGCCGCTGGCGGCAGTGCCGCGCGACGCGCCGTTTTTGCACGTGACCGGCAAGGGCGGGCAGCAACGCATGGTGCCCGTCAGCGGGCGGGCCAGTGCGGTGCTCTCGCGGTGGCTGGCGGTGCGCAAGGGCGGCTCGCGTTTCCTGTTCCCCTCCAGTGGGGCGAGCGGGCATCTGACGCGGGTGCGGCTGTTCCAGTTGCTGCGGGCGCTGGCGGGCCGCGCCGGGCTGGACCCGCTGCGGGTGTCCCCCCACGTGTTGCGCCATGCGTTCGCCACGCACCTGCTGGAAGGCGGGGCGGACTTGCGCGTGCTGCAGATGCTGCTGGGCCATGCCGATATCGCCACCACGCAGATCTACACGCACGTGGACAGCGCGCGGCTGGTGGAACTGGTCAACGCGCGCCATCCGCTGGGCGGGGTGCGCGGAACGATCAACCGCGAATCGTAGGCGGCGATCGTAGACGGCGGTAGCGCGGCAGAGCCTGCGTTAGCGGGCTGCGTTTGCAGCAGACATGAAAAGGGCGGCAGGTTTCCCCGCCGCCCCGATCAAGTATTCGTTTAGCGGCTGTTAGCCAGCAACGCCCTTCGACATCGAAGAAGACGTCTTGGAGAAGGTCGAGATCAGCTGCGAGCCCATGCCCTGCATCGCGGCAATGGCGGCAACGGCGATAAGCGCGGCGATCAGACCGTATTCGATAGCGGTCGCACCCTTGTCATCACGGCGCAGCTTGGCGAGAAACTTCATGAATTGTCTCCTGATGTAGCAGTCTTGTATACCCGGTCCGCCCCGCTTCAGTCTCTCTTCTGCGCCTTGGACAAGGTGTTCTCTACCGCGTAATCCTTGCCAAACATTTAAGGCTGTAGCGCCTTCAATTCTTTGACGTTGCGGTGGCCTGCTTGCTGGCGATATCGTTCCACATCGCCACTGTCTGGCCTGCCAGCGCCTGCAGGGACGCGAAGATTGCGATCACGATGAAGGCCAGGATCATCCCGTATTCGATCGTCGATATGCCCCGGTGGCAGCGCATGAGCCTTGAAAAGAAGCGAATAAGCCGCATGGTCACCATCGAGTTTGCGCGAGCATCTTCGCGCAGGTGGGGCCGGCATCGCAGCCCGGCGTTAAATTGCCTTTAAGGCAGGAGGCCGACCTGGAAGATCTATCGACACCGATGCTCGTCGTGGCCGTCGCTCTGGTCGACGATATCGGCGACGTTCTTATGCAGCAGCGCAATTTCTCGGCGGTGCATGGCGGCCTATGGGAGTTTCCGGGAGGCAAGGTCGAGGCGGGCGAAAGTCCCGAGGAGGCGGTCGTGCGCGAACTGGCCGAGGAACTGGACGTGCGGATCGACGTGCATGCGCTGCAGCCGGTGGGCTTTGCCAGCGGGCGCACTGCATCGCCGGAGCAGGGTGGGAAGGGGCCTTCGCGCCCGCTGGTGATCCTGCTCTATGCCTGCCGCGAATGGCTGGGCGAGCCGCGCGCACTGGAAGCCGCTGCGCTGCGCTGGCTGCCGGTCGCTGCAATCACCACCCTGGATATGCCGCCGCTGGACTATCCGCTGGCCGCCGCCCTGGAACGGCGATTGGCCGCGCCCGGCGCATATTCGGGGGACGAGACGATATAGGCGTTGACCGCCCGCGATTCCCTTTCTAAAGGCCCACCTCCAACGCGCCCGTAGCTCAGCTGGATAGAGCATCAGACTACGAATCTGAGGGTCGGACGTTCGAATCGTTCCGGGCGCACCACATCCCTTAAGGGGCATCGTGGTCTTGGTTGGACCGAAAATGGTATGCGCCCGTAGCTCAGCTGGATAGAGCATCAGACTACGAATCTGAGGGTCGGACGTTCGAATCGTTCCGGGCGCACCATTTTTCTCGAGCTTCCACAAACGCACTAGCGGCGGCATCCGCGATATTGGCCTTCCTTGCGGACGACTGTTGGGCCGTGCGGCGCTCGTCAGGTTCGATGACGCGTATCGCAAGGTTTCACCGCTCCCCCTCATCGCCGCCCCGCAGCAGGCGTTCGTGATCCAACCGGCAGCGCTCCCGGCTTAGCGATCCGGCAACGAAACGGCCCGGAAGCGCAATGCTTCCGGGCCGTGAATGCGTCTAGAGGACTATAGTCTTACTGCGCCGGTTCGGCCGTGGCGCCAGCGGTCGTGCCGCCTGCAGCGCCGGTAGCCGGGGCAGCGGCAGCCGCCGACTGGGTGGCCTTGGCAAAGTCCGCCGCAGTCATGCCGATTGCCAGCGTGCCATCCGCACCAAGGCCAATGGTGTCCTTCTTGAGCGCGGCAGCCGCGCCGCTGGTCAATTGCACGGTAACGGTATCACCTTCGACCTTGCTGATCGTGCCAATCACCGTGCCGTCGCTGCTCTTCACCGGTGCGTCCGGGACCATCTTGGCGTCCTTGGCGGCGGTGTTTTCCGCCTTGGCGCCATTGACGGCAGCTTCAAGCTGAACCTTCGTCATGGCGATGGTCAGGCCCTTGTCACGCATCACGAACGCCGACTTGGGAAGTCCAGCCCGTGCCGTGCCGGTCGAGACGGTGACGACATCGCCCTGAACGGTTTCCACGGTGCCCACATCCCCGCCCTGCGCGTCATAGACCTTCGCGCCGACGGTGGGGTTCACCGCTGCGGCGGCAGAAGCGGCAGGCGCGGCCTGCGCGGATGCAGCGGCGGGTGCAAGGCCGGCAACGGCGATGGCGCTCAATGCGGCGGAAATCATGATCTTCTTCATGGCTAACTCCTTGTTGGCGGGACGATGGGAGAAGCGTCCCGAAACAAGCCCCGTGTAAGGGCCGTGAATGGTGCCCCGGTTTAAGGCCCGGAAAAAAGGCAGTGCCCCCGTCCGGCTCAGACCGCCTTGCGTGCTTGCGCATGCATCTGGCAGGACGAACCGGATGGTATGCTCATCGTAAATCGACCTTAGGTGAACGGTTGCGGCGGCGAGAGTTGAAGCGAGCCATACTTACGATAAATGCCATTATGGCGTTATTATGCGTGCTAATTTGGCGTTTTGTCCCTTGATTTCCTATGCGGCAGAACGCGAAAAGTCGGTAAGGGAACAAGCAGGGCGCTGGGGGCTTGATCCGCGGTGGTGGAAGTTCCAGCAAGGGTATCGATGGACGGGAAAGCAGGGGAGCGCGTGCCGGCAGGCACGCAGCACGAGGGTGTGTCGCCCTCGGTATGGCGCTACACGATGGCGCGCCGGGCCCATTTGGTAATCGACGCTGCGGACTATTTCGAGGTCATCCGCGAGGCTATGGACGAAGCGCGCCAGCGGATCTTCATGATCGGCTGGGATTTTGATTCGCGGATACTGTTGCCGTCCGGCCGACGCTGGTGGCAGCCCGGTCGGCGGCGCAAGTTTCCGGCGCGGCTGGGCTCGTATCTGGTCTGGCTGGTCAGCAACAACCCGGATCTGGAAATCCGCCTGCTGAAATGGAACTTCGCGGTGGTGAAGTACCTTTTCCGGGGGACGATGCTGTTCGATCTGGTGCGCTGGGCGGTGCGCCCGCGCATCTTCTTCAAATTCGATTCGGCGCATCCGGTGGGATGCAGCCATCACCAGAAGATCGTGGTCATCGACGATGTGTTCGCCGCATGCGGCGGCATCGACATGACATCGGACCGCTGGGATACGCCCGAGCATCGCCCGCACGATCCCCGTCGCCGCAGGCCGACCGGGCGGCTCTATGGTCCCTGGCACGATATCACCATGGTGATGGAGGGCGATGTCGCCGCCGCGCTGGGGGAACTGGGACGGGAACGCTGGAAGATCGCGGGCGGCGGCGATGTGCAACCCTGCCAGCCGCAGGATACATCGCCATGGCCCGGCGGGCTGGAGGCGCAGTTCGAGAACGTCGAGATCGGTATCGCCCGCACGCGAGCGCTGTATGGCGATTGCCCGCAGGTGAGCGAGATCGAGGATCTGTTTGTAGAGCAGATCCGCCGCGCCCGTAACTTTGTGTATGCCGAAACGCAGTATTTCGCCTCGCGCGCGATTGCCGAGGCGATCTGCCAGCGGCTGATGGAAGAGGATCCGCCGGAGTTTTTCATCGTCAATCCGCGCACGGCGGATGGCTGGCTGGAACAGATGGCGATGGATACCGCCCGCGTGGAACTGGTGGAAACGCTCCAGCAGGCGGATCACAAGGGCCGGTTCCACATCTTCAACCCGGTCGCGGTGGATGGCACGCCGATCTACGTCCACGCGAAGCTGACGATCATCGACGACGAGATCCTGCGGGTGGGATCGGCCAACATGAACAACCGGTCTATGGGGCTGGACAGCGAGTGCGACGTGTTCATCGACACCGCCCGGCCAGCCAATGCGCCCGATGCCAACCCGGGTTTGCGTGAGAAGATAACCGCGGTGCGCATCCGCCTGCTGGCCGAGCATTGCGGCATCTCCGAAGCTGCAGTGAGCGCCGGGATCGAAGAGCATGGCTCGATGGCGCGGATGGTCGATGTCCTCAACCGGGACGGCCCCGCGCTGGGGCACAAGTATCTCGAACCGCTGCCCTTGAAAGACCTTTCAGAAACTGAAAGAGCGCTGGGTGAAAGCGGGCTGCTGGACCCGGAGCGGCCGGATGAGATGTTCGAGCCGATCGAACGGCGCGGCTTGTTCCGGCGCAAGGGGCAATTGATGCGCCTGCGCCTGATGAAGCGGTTTAAAAGGACGAAGCGTAGATGAGCGACCTTGTTGCCTCGAACACCCCAGAGCCTCCCCGCAAGCCCGACGTGCCCGAACATGTGCAGCAGGCGATCCGCACCCTGATCGAATGGGCAGGCGATGATCCGGCACGTGAAGGCTTGCTCGATACGCCCAAGCGGGTGGCGCGCGCATGGCTGGAATACTGCCAGGGCTATCAGGAAGATCCGGCGGTCCACATGTCCCGCGTGTTCGAGGAGGTGGGCGGGTATGACGAAGTGGTGCTGCTCAAGGACATTCCTTTCCAGTCACACTGCGAACACCATATGGCCCCGATCATCGGCAAGGCATCCATCGCTTATCTGCCGCACAATCACGTCGTCGGCATCTCGAAGCTCGCGCGGGTGCTGCACGGGTACGCGCGGCGCCTGCAGATCCAGGAACGACTCACCGCCGAAGTGGCGCAGTGCATATGGGATCACCTGAAGCCGCAAGGCGTCGCCGTGGTGATCGAAGCCAGCCATGCCTGCATGACCGCGCGGGGCGTGCGTACGCCGGGGGTGGGCATGATCACTAGCCGGATGATGGGCACGTTCCTGGAAGACCAGCGTTCGCGCAAGGAAGTGCTGAGCCTGATGGGCTACTGACGGCGGGATAGAATTATAGGCTTGCTCCGCCCGGCTGGCGGGGCAAGAGACGCTCGACCACGCAAGCAGGCCCATGATCGAGCATACCCGCCATAGTCCAGCCATCGCCGCCACCCCGGTTGCCCACTTTGTGCGTCCGCTGCTGGCCTGCGTGCCCGCCATGATGCTGTTGGTGCTGCTGCTGCGCGCGGTGTGGGACGTCGACGTCTTTTGGCAGTTGAAGCTGGGCGAACTGATCCTCGATCACGGCGGACCGATCGCGCGTGAGCCGTTCGCTGCGTTGCATGCGCAAGACCTGCTGCCCGCCGTTGCATGGGCCGGGCAGGCGATCATGGCGCTGGTCCGGCGGATCGGTGGCTGGGGCTTGCTGCGGGTGTTCGACGCGCTGTGCTGGCTGGGCGGCTTCTGGGCGGTAGCAGCCGCGTGCCGGCGGCGCGGCGCGGCCCCCGGCGCGGTCGTCCTTGCCCTCGTGCTGGCCTTCGTGGCGGCGCTGCCCACTGCCAGCATCCGCCCGCAGAGCTTTGCCTGTCTGTGCCTTGGCCTGCTGCTGGCGCTGCTGCGCTTACGGTTGAAACCGGCGATCACGATCGCGCTGGGTTTACCGCTGCTGGTGGCGTGGCAGAACCTTCATCCCTCCGTAAGTATCGGCGTCCTGGCGCTGGGTCTGACGGCGTTGCCCGATTGGGTGGCGCGTCTGCGTGGGCGCTCGGATGCCGTTCCCGTTGCGCCCACGGGTCTGGCGTTGATCGGCATTGCGGCGATCTTTGCTACGCCGGACGGCTTTTCAATTCTGGCGATATCCGCGCGCAACGCCGAGGCCAGCATGGCGATCGGCGCGAGTGAGTGGCTGCCGCTGTGGATCCCCGGCAATCACGGCAATGCGCTGCCGATCCTGCTGGTAACGGCGATTGCGCTAAGGCTGGTTTGGCGCACCCAGCGTTTCGACATCGGCGAAGTGGCGGTCGCGCTGGGCCTGCTGGTGCTGACCGTATCGGCCTATCGCTTCGTGCTGTTCTGGGCCGTGGCGATGGTGCCGGTGATCGCCCGCGCCGCCGCGCCGTCCGGACAGCCTGGTATGTCACGCCGTGAATGGGCAGGGCTGTTCATCCCCATCGCACTCGTCGCGATCGTCACGCCGCTGGTGGCGCCCACCCGCTTTGCCCGTAGCCTGCCACTCCCTGCCGTTACCTATCTGCGCCAGCAGCACGTGCGCGGCACTGTCTATGCCGATTTTCCCTTCGGCGGGGTGATCATCGACACCGGCTATCCCGATTGGAAAGTGGCCTACGATGGCCGTTATTACCGGTATGCGCGCGAGGAATGGCAGTACAATGGCGCCATCGAGGCCGGCTTCGTGCCGCTGGTCGACGTGGTGCGCAAATGGAACCCGGCTGCGTTCGTACTGAACGAGGCGCACAATGCCCCGCTGGCTCAGGCCCTGTCACGCAGCCGCGCCTGGCAGCGCATTTATGCCGGGGAGGGGGTGGTGGTGTATCTGCCGCGCTATCGCAGCCGCGCGCCAGCAAGGCCTAACCCCCGCTGACGCGCGCCGTTTGTTAAAGCTGGCCTAGCAGGTGGTCGGCAGAGCTGACCTCGAACGAGCCGGACGCCTCGACGTTGAGCTGCTCCACCACGCCGTCGTTGACGATCATCGAATAGCGCTGGCTGCGCGTGCCCATGCCATACGCCGATCCGTCCATCGTCAGGCCCACGGCCTTGGCGAACTCGGCGTTGCCGTCGGCCAGCAGGGTGATATCGGCAGCGTCGCCGGCCTTGCCCCACGCGCCCATCACGAACGCATCGTTGACAGACGTGCACGCGATCTCGTCGATGCCCTTCGCCTTGAGTTGGTCGGCCTTCTCCACGAAGCCGGGCAGGTGCTTGGCCGAGCAGGTGGGGGTAAACGCACCGGGCACCGCGAACAGCGCCACTTTCTTGCCCGCGAAGTATTCGCCGGACTGCACGGTATCAGGTCCGCTTTCGCCGACCTTTACCAGTTTCACGTCAGGCAGTTTGTCTCCAATGGCGATGGTCATGGCATGCGTCCTTTTCGGCTGATGTATCTTGACGCCGGATATAGGAGCCGGTTTGGCGACGGCAACGCGGATGGGATATAAAGATAGCTTTATATTTGCCTCCAGCGCGGTGAGCGTTTAGGGAGGCGCGATTGCCGGCGCTGTTTGCCGGCCGCAATCATTCCAGGAGTTCGCGCCCGTGGCCACCGCCTCGATCACCGCCCCCGACTATATCATCGCCGACATTGCGCTTGCCGATTTCGGCCGCATGGAAATCGACATCGCCGAAACCGAAATGCCCGGCCTGATGGCCCTGCGCCGTGAATTCGGCGCATCGCAGCCGCTCAAGGGCGCGCGCATCACCGGCTCGCTGCACATGACGATCCAGACCGCGGTGCTGATCGAAACGCTCGTCGCGCTGGGCGCCGAGGTCCGCTGGGCAACGTGCAACATCTTTTCCACGCAGGACCACGCCGCCGCCGCGATCGCTGCCGCAGGTATCCCGATCTATGCCATCAAGGGCGAATCGCTGGCCGATTACTGGGACTACGTGGGCAAGATCTTCGACTGGTCGAGCGAAGGCGATCCCGATCTCACCTGCAACCTGATCCTGGACGATGGCGGCGATGCCACCATGTTCGCGCTGTGGGGCGCACGCGTTGAAGCGGGCGAAGCGCTGTTCGAGCCCGGCAATGCCGAGGAAATCGAATTCGTCCGCGCACTGAACGCGTTTCTGAAGGCCAAGCCGGGCTATCTCACCCGCACGGTCGCCGCGATCAAGGGCGTTTCGGAAGAAACCACCACCGGCGTGCATCGCCTTTATCACCTCGCCAAGGAAGGCAAGCTGCCGTTCCCCGCGATCAACGTGAACGATTCGGTCACCAAGTCGAAATTCGACAACCTCTACGGCTGCCGTGAATCGCTGGTCGATGCGATCCGCCGCGCGACCGATGTGATGCTGGCCGGCAAGGTTGCCTGCGTTGCCGGGTTCGGCGATGTCGGCAAGGGTTCGGCGGCCAGCTTGCGCAACGGCGGCGCGCGCGTGCTCGTCACCGAGATCGATCCGATCTGCGCGCTGCAGGCCGCGATGGAGGGCTACGAAGTCGTCACCATGGAAGACGCGGTGGCCCGCGCCGACATTTTCGTGACTGCCACGGGCAACGAAGCCGTCATCACCGGTGAGCACATGACCGCGATGAAGGACAAGGCGATCGTGTGCAATATCGGCCACTTCGACAGCGAGATCCAGATCGGCGCGCTGGACAATTACGACTGGAAGGAAGTCAAGCCCGGCACCGACCTCGTGACATTCCCGGATGGCAAGCAGATCATCGTGCTGGCCAAGGGCCGTCTGGTAAACCTGGGCTGCGCCACCGGCCACCCCAGCTTCGTGATGTCCGCCAGCTTCACCAACCAGACGCTGGCCCAGATCGAACTGTGGACGAAGAGCGAGCAGTACGAGAAACGCGTCTACGTGCTGCCCAAGCACCTGGACGAAAAGGTGGCCGCGCTGCACTTGGAAAAGCTGGGCGTGAAGCTGACCACGCTCTCCAAGAAGCAGGCCGACTATATCGGCGTGCCCGAAGCGGGTCCGTTCAAGCCGGATCATTACCGCTACTGATCGCCCCGGCGATACCGCGACAGACACACGCTCCGTCATCGTCACGATGGCGGGGCGCATGTCGTTCTGGGTTGAGCGACACCACTTTTTCCGGGCATTGCCGCCGTTCTTGCGCCGTATGCGCCGCTTTTGCCCATTGTCACCGCGCCGCGCGGGCACCATAGCCTGAGGGGATGGACCTGACGCGCTTTCTGCCAATCCTGATCGGCGTTGTGCTGGGCGCGTGGACGATCGCGGCGGCCTGGGCGGTGCTGGCATCGCGCGCGCGCCACGGCCGCGCCGAAGCGCAGCTGCGCACCGCGCGGCGACTTTCGCGCATGGTTGAGGAATCGCCCGCGCTGCCCCTGCTGGTGCGCACCGATGGCCGCATCGAGGCCAGCCCGCGCCTGGCGCAGTGGCTGGGGCTGGACGATGTGCCGCAGTATCTGTCCGAACTGGATGGCACGGACCGGGGCCTGCCTGCCGATAAACTGGCCGAACTGGCCGAAGCGGTGCGCCGCTGCCAGAAGACCGCCGCGCCGTTTCGCCTTGCCGTCACCCCGCGCGGGTCCAGCCGCAGCCTGGCGCTGCGCGGCCATCTGGCGGACCCGCAAGTGTCGCCCGGCGGCGCGGCGCTGGTGTGGGTGTTCGATTTTAGCGACAGCGAGACCGAGCTGGTGCGCCTGCGTGATGAGGCGGCACGGGCGCGGGGCGATTTTCATGCGCTCGTCTCGCTGATCGAGGCAGCGCCGATGCCGATGTGGTTCCGCCGCCCGGATGGCGAACTGCAGCTGGTCAACCATGCCTACGTGGCTGCCGTGGGCGCCGATAGCGCCGACGATGCGGTTATCCAGGGCATCGAACTGATCGAGGCGGTGGACGGGCTCACCCCCGCCGAAGTCGCCCGCCAAGCCGCCGCGAAGGGCAAGCCGATCGAGCGTATCGTTTCCACCACCATCGGCGGCCAGCGCCGCGCGCTGCGCGTCAGCGACTTGCCATTGGGCGAGGACGGGGTGGCGGGCTATGCGGTCGATATCGAGGATCTGGAGGAGATGTCGCGTTCCTTCCGCGCCTTTCGCGAAGCGCAGCGCGCGCTGCTGGACCAGCTTTCCGCCGGGGTGGCACAGTTCGATGCGCGCAAGCGCCTGGCCTTCGCCAACCAGCCATTCCAGCGCCTGTTCAAGCTGGACGGCAAAGTGCTGGTCGATCCGCCCGCGTTCGAGCGGCTGCTGGATGCCGCGCGCGATGTGGGCCGGGTGCCCGAAGCGCGGGACTTTCCGGCATGGCGGCGGGAGAAAGCCGCATGGTTTGCCGCCGGCAGCACGCAGGAAGAAGCCTGGGCGCTGGCGGACGGCACGCACTTGCGGATCGTGGCGCAGCCGGTACCCGATGGCGGGCTGCTGCTGATCGTCGAGGATCGCACCGAACAACTGCGCTTGTCCGCCATGCGCGATACCCTGCTGCGCACCCGCACCGCCACGTTCGACAGCCTGTTCGAATCGATCGCGGTGTTCGCGCCCGATGGCCGCATGCAATTGTGGAACCGCCGTTTCGCCGCCGAGTGGGGGCTCGACACCGATTTTCTCGACACCCACCCCCACATCGAGGCGCTGCTGCGCACGATCGCACCGCGCCTGGTCCGCGCGGATGATGCCAAAACGGTGGGCGACGTGGTGCGCGCGGCCACGCTGGACCGCACGCAGACCGGTGGTCGGCTGGCGATGAGCGATGGGCGCACGCTGGAATATGCCGGCGTCCCGCTGCCCGATGGCAACGGCCTGCTGGCGGTGCTGGACATCACCGATTCGGTAAAGGCGGAGCAGGTGCTGCGCGAAAGCAACGTGGCGCTGATCGAGGCGGACGCGATCAAGACCCGGTTCCTGGCCAACATGAGCAAGGAATTGCGCACGCCGCTCACCTCCATTGGGGGCTTTGCGGAAATGCTGGATCTGGGTCTGGGCGGCGAATTAACCGAGGCAGGCCGGGACTATGTCGTCTCGATCATCACCGCCTCGCAGCAGCTTGGCGACCATATCGACGGATTGCTGGACCTGTCACAAAGCGAGGCGGGGCTGCTGCCGCTCAAGTTCGAGGAAATTGATCCGATGCCGTTCGTGCGCGCCGTGGTGGAGGAGCGCGCCGCCCGTCTGCAGCGCGCGGGCCTCACGCTCGATCTGCAGGGCAGCGGCCTGATGCGCCCGCTGGTGGGCGACCGGCGGCGGCTGGCGCGCGCGCTGGGGCACATCGTGGATAATGCCATCGAAGCCTCGCCGCGGGGCGCGCGCATTCTCGTCCAGCTGTCGCGCCGCAAGGCCGCATCGGGCGAGGGCGACGTGGTGCGCATACTGGTGCAGGACAAAGGGCCGGGGCTTGACGGGCGCAGCCTGGCGCGCGCGCTCGATGGGTTGAAGGTCGGCGCGGACGGCAAGGTGGAAAGCCGCCAGGGCCTTGGCCTGCCGCTGGCGCGCCAGCTGGTGGAGGCCCACGGCGGCGTGCTGCGGCTGCAGTCCGAACCGGGCAAGGGCACCAGCGCGGTGATCGAACTGCCATGAGCATTCCGCTCCCCGATCTTGCCGCGATGGACCGGCTGGGCCGCGCGATCGCTGCGGCGCTGCGGCCCGGTGATGTGGTCGCGCTTTCGGGCGGGCTGGGTGCGGGCAAGACGACTTTGGCGCGCGCGATCGTGGCGGGGCTGGGCTACCGGTCCGAAGTGCCATCGCCCAGCTTCGCGATCATCGAGGTGTACGATCCGCCTGCCGTGCGCCTGCCGCTGGTCCACGCCGATTTCTACCGACTGAAACATCCCGACGAAGCGCAGGAGATCGGACTGGACGATTATCGCGAGGGCGCCGCCCTCATCGCCGAGTGGCCCGATCATGCCGGCGGGTTCGCGCATGAGCCGGGCTGCCTGTCCATCGCGCTGGAAAGTGCGGGTGAGGGCAGGATCGCCATTGTCGAAGGCGGCGCGGATTGGCTAGGGCGTATGCCGGTATGACGCTGGACCCGCAAAACACCCCTTTCGTATATCCTGAAGGCCTGGATGCTTTCCTGTCCGCTGCCGGCTGGGGCGGCGCTCACGTCGATCCGCTGCCCGGCGATGCCTCGTTCCGCCGCTATTTCCGGGTGCGGGATGCGGATGGGTCCACCGCGATGCTGATGGATGCGCCGCCGCCGCATGAGGACACCGGCCCGTTCCTGCGCGCCGCGCGCTGGCTCGATGCGAACGGCCTGCGCCCGCCGCGCATCCTGGCCGAAAAGCCCGAACAGGGGCTGGTGCTGATGGAGGACTTCGGCGAGGCGCGGATGCGCGATTACCTCGATCAATGGCCGGATGACGAGGCGGCGATCTATACCGGCGCGGTTGATGCACTGGTGGCGCTGCACCAGCTGCCCCCCGGACCGTTCCTGGATTATGCGCTGGCGGAATACGTGCGCGAAGTGAAGCTGTTCATCGACTGGTACTGCACTGCGCAGAACCTGTATGTGGACGCCGCCGGGTTCGTGGCCGCTTGGGAACAGGCGCTCTCGCCCATGCTGGTGCGCCAGCGCCCCGGCGTCACCGTCCTGCGTGATTATCATGCCGAGAACATCATGCTGCTGGGCAGCCTGGAAAAACAGGGCCTGCTGGATTTCCAGGACGCGCTGATCGGCCATCCCGCGTACGATTTGGTTTCGTTGCTGCAGGATGCGCGGCGCGACGTTTCACCCGCTCTCGAAGCGCAGATGTTCGACCATTACGTGCGCAGGTCCGGGGCGGACGCGGAAACGCTGCTGGCCGATTATGCGCGGCTGGGGGCGCAGCGCAACGCCAAGATCGTGGGCATCTTCGTGCGGCTGTGGCGGCGCGACGGCAAGCCGCGCTATCTCGATATGATCCCACGCGTATGGGCGGCGTTGGAGCGCGATCTGGCCCACCCGGCGCTGGCGCCAGTAGCATCGTGGTTCGACGTCAATGTGCCTGCCGCCTTGCGCGATGCCAATGGTGGGACGTTCGCGCAGTGAGCAACAAGCCGCTGGCCAGCGATACGGCGATGGTGCTGGCGGCGGGGCTGGGCAAGCGGATGCGTCCGCTCACCGCCGCGCAGCCCAAGCCGCTGGTGCGCGTCGCCGGAAAATCGCTGATCGATCATGCTCTAGACAAGCTGGGTGCGGCGGGGATCGCCACCGCCGTCGTCAACACGCATTACATGGCCGACGCGCTCGAAGGGCACCTGAAGGTGCGCAGGGCCCCGCCGCGCGTGGTCCTGTCCGACGAGCGCGATATGCTGCTGGAGACGGGCGGCGGCATGGTGCGGGCGGCGCACCTGCTGCCCGATCCCTTCTTCTGTCTCAACAGCGACAACATCTGGCTGGACGGCCCGGTGGACGTGTTTGCCGAACTCTCCGCCGGATGGGACCCCGAGCGGATGGATGCGCTGCTGCTCACCGTGCCGCACACGCGTGCCTGGAATTACCGGGGGGAAGGGGACTTTCACCTGGACCCGGAGGGGCGCGTTTCGCGGCGGCGTGCGGGGCGGGTGGCGCCGTTCATCTACACCGGCATTCAACTGGTATCGAAGCGCCTGCTGCGCGATGCGCCGCCCGGTGCGTTTTCCACCAACGTCTTGTGGAGCCGCGCGATCGAGGAGGGCCGCCTGTACGGCATCTCCCATCAGGGCCTGTGGTTCGAGGTGGGCGAGCCCGGCGCCATCAAGCCGACCGAGCAGTGGCTGAGCCGTGCCTGACAAGGGGCGGCCGAAAGTCTACTCCATCGCGGCGCATCGCGGGTTTGCCGACGCTCTGGTAGCCGGCCTGATCCCGCGTTACGCGCAGGGCGAACTGGGGTTGGCCCGGCTGACGTTGCTGCTGCCCAGCCGCCGCACGGTGCGCACCGTGACCGAGGCGTTCGTGCGCCATTCCGGCAATGGCCTGCTGCTGCCGCGCATGGCGGTGGTGGGCGACCTTGACCTTGACGAGACGCTGGGGCCGCTGCTCGATCCGCTGGGTGCGGCGGAAATTCCCCCCGCCGCCGACACGACCCGGCGCTGGCTGCGTCTGGCCCACTACTTGCGCGAAGTGGAAGGCGAGGCGGCCGGCACCGGCGCCGCGTTGCTGCGCCGGGCGTTCGAGATCGGCCGCACGATGGACCGGCTGATCGCCGAAGGCATCGCCCCGATCGACCTGATGTCCGATGCGGTGATCGGCATCGTCGGCGAACTGGCCGGGCACTGGAGCGACAATACCCGCACGTTTCTGATGGTGCAGCAGCACTGGATCGCCGAACTGGCCGCGCGCGGCGAGATCGACGCGCCGGAGCGGCGCAACCGCCTGTTCGATCACGCCGCGCAGCGCTGGCGGAATACGCTCCCGGCGCACCCGGTGGTGGCGGCTGGCGTCACCGGCGCGTCGCCGGCGCTGGCGCGATTGCTGCGGGTGGTGAGCGAACTGGACAATGGCAGCGTGGTCCTGCCGGATTTCGACTTGGCGCTGGCAAGCGATGTGTGGGACGAACTGGGCACCGCCGGCGTGCCGGCGAATCCCGGCGAGCCGCCGTTCGGGCGCAGCGATGCGGTGACGCACCCGCAGTATCACCTCAAGCTGCTGCTCAACCGCATGGGCATCGCGCGCGATGAAGTAGCTGCATGGCACCGCTCCGGCCTGTCCGCCGCGCCGCCGGAGCGCAGCCGCGCGATCTCTAGTCTGTTTCTGCCGCCCGCGGCGTCGGCTGCGTGGGTTGACCTGCCGCCCGAGTGGCGACGGCTGGGCGGGGTGCGGCTGATGGAAAGCACTCATCCGGGCGAAGAAGCGCAGGCCATCGCGATCCTGATCCGCGAGGCGCTGGAAACACCGGAACGCCGCGTGGCGCTGGTCACCCCCGATCGCGGGCTGGCGGCACGCGTGGTCGGCCACCTCAAGCGCTGGGATATCGCGGCGGACGACACCGCCGGTCGACCGCTGCCGCAAACCGCCGCCGGGCGCCTGCTGCTGCTGCTGGCCGAAGTGCTGGCGCTGCAGGCTGCTCCTGTGCCGCTGATCGCACTGCTGGTCCATCCGCTGGCGGGGGCGGGCGCGCAGCGTGCAAGCTGGCTGGAACATGCGCGCGCGCTGGATCTGGCCCTGCGCGGGCCACGCCCTGCCGCGGGGCTGGCGCCGCTGGCGCAGCGCGCCGCCAAGGCGAACCTGGGCGACTGGTGGGCGCAGGTCGAAGCGATCCTCGCACCGCTGTTCACGCTGGGCGATGCCGAGCCGCTCGACCATCTGCTGGACCTGCTGGCACAGGCCGCCGAAGCCTTGTGCGGCGAAACCTTGTGGAGCAGGCCCGATGGCCGCGCGCTGAGCGCCTTCATCGAGGATCTGCGCGATGCCGCCGCCGGCGCCGGCACGCTGCTCGATCCGCGCGATCTGCATGCCGTGCTGCGCGATGCGATGGACCGCGTATCAGTGCGCCCGCCGTGGGGCGGCCATCCGCGCGTGGCGATCTATGGCCTGCTCGAAGCCCGCATGAGCCGCGCCGATCTGGTGATCTGCGGCGGGTTGGTTGAGGGCGTGTGGCCTGCCGCGCCGTCGCAGGATTCGTTGCTGCCCCCCGCCGTGCTGCGCGCGCTTGGCGTGCCGGGCGCGGATTTCCGCATCGGGTTGGCCGCGCACGACCTCGCCTCGGCGATGGGCGCGCCCGACGTCGTCCTCAGCTGGGCGCAGCGTGACGAGGGCGGGCCGGTGATCCCCTCCCGCTTCGTGCTGCGGGTGCGCGCGATGCTGGGCGACCAGCTTGACCGGCATCTGGACCGCGCCGGGGTGCGCTTTGCGCGTTTGATCGACGATGCCGCTGCCGTGCCGCATCATCCCCGTCCGCAGCCCCGCCCGTCGGCGGATCAGCGCCGGGTGGACATCTCGGTCACCGGGCTCGACCGGCTGCGCGGCGATCCATACCAGTTCTACGCCAGCGCGGTACTGGGCCTGCGCACGCTGGACGCGCTGGACGCGGAGCCGAGCGCGGCGTGGAAGGGGCAGGTGGCTCACCTCATCATGGAGCGCTGGCATAAGGCGGGAGAGCCTGCGGGTGGGCTGCGGCCACTGGCCCAAAACGTGCTGGTTGAGGAAAACGCCCACCCACTGATGCGCGCGCTGTGGTGGCCGCGCCTGGCCGCTGCGCTGGAAACCTTCGAAGGCATGATCCTGGATGCCAAAGCGCAAGGGCGCCAGGTGCTCGGCGTAGAGGCCTGGGGCGACATGCGGCGGCGTGATATCCGCATTCATGGCCGCGCCGACCGGATCGACCTCGCAGCGGACGGCACGTTGACGATCGTGGATTACAAGACCGGCCAGCCACCCACCGGCCGCCGTGTGCAGGAAGGCTTTGCGCTGCAGCTTGGGCTGATTGCCCTGATCGCGCAAGCGGGCGGGTTTCCGGGCATTGCCGGAGAGGCTAACGCATTCGAATACTGGTCAATGGCCAAGGGCAAGGATGGGGCGATGGGCTATGTGTTCGAGCCCGTGCTGGAAGGCCGCAAGAAATCCGGCATCCCGCGCGAGGATTTCCTGCCGGTAACCGAACGGTTTCTCGACGATGCGCTGGATCGCTGGATACTGGGCGACGAACCCTTCACCGCGCGGCTGAACCCTGACCTCGGCAGCTATGCCGATTACGACCAGCTGATGCGGCTGGACGAGTGGATCACCACGCTGGGCAACATGCCGGATGGTGCAGCATGAGCGGGCCGGCCACCGTCTATCCGCTTGTCGACAACCAGATGCTGGCGGTGGACCCGCAGGAAACCGTGTGGCTCTCCGCTTCGGCGGGGACGGGCAAGACGCAGGTGCTGTCCTCACGCGTGCTGCGGCTGTTGCTGCAACCCGGCGTCGAGCCCTCGCAAGTGTTGTGCCTTACGTTCACCAAAGCGGGCGCTACAGAAATGGCGGCGCGGATCAACGGGACTCTGGCCGAATGGGTGCGGCTGGACGACGTGGCGCTGGGCATGCGCCTGGCGGCGATCGGCGCGGTCAACACCGGGGCGGCGCGGGCGCGGGCGCGCACTTTGTTTGCCGCCGTGCTCGACAGTCCGGGCGGCGGCTTGCGCATCGATACGATCCACGCCTTCTCGCAATGGCTGCTCGCCACGTTCCCGCTGGAAGCCGACCTTGTGCCCGGCAGCCGCCCGATGGAGGAGCGCGAGCGCGATCTGCTGGCACGCCAGGTCCTGGCGGACGTGCTGGTGGACGCGGAGACAGATCCGCTGGGCGATCCCGCGCTGTTGCAGGCGGTGGAGCAGCTTTCGCTGCGCCACGGGCCCGATGCGGTGATGGAATTCCTGCTGCGGTGCGCCTCCGCCCGCGCGGCGTGGTTCGGGCCGGGGGGCTGGCAGGCAGCGGACATGCGCGCCAACGTGCTGCGGCTGCTGGGCCTTCCCACGGACGCTGACGACGCGTGGCTGGCGCAGCGTTGCGCGGACCCCAGCTTCGACGTGGCTTCGGTACGCCACTGCATGGACGTAAATCACCAATGGGGCACCAAGAAGGGCCTTGAGGCGGTCGACGCTATCAGTGAATGGCTGCTGGGCGATCCGATGCAGCGGTTGGCCGGGCTTGATGGACTGGCCTCGGTTTTCCTCACCAAGAAGGGCGAACCGAAATCCGCCACGTCGCAGGACAAGATCGACCCGGCGTATTCCGCCTCATGCGCGCGGATCGTCGAGGCCGTAGTGGCGATCCGGGCTGACCGCGCTTTGCTGGCGCTGGCGGACCGGCTGGTGCCCGCGCTGCGGCTGGGCCGGGTGTTCGCGCTGGCGTGGGATGCGGCCAAGCAGCGTGAGGGGCTGATCGATTTCGACGACCAGATCCGCCGCGCCGCCGATCTGCTGGGCAACCGCGCGCAGGCGGACTGGATCCGCTACAAGCTGGACCGCCGCTTCGACCATATTCTGGTGGACGAGGCGCAGGACACCAACGCCGCGCAGTGGGACATCATCTTTGCGATGGCGGGCGAATTCTGGGCCGGGCTTGGCCAGCATGAAGGCCGGCAGCACCCCGTCACCCACGAAGAGCTGATGCGCACGCTGTTCGTGGTGGGCGATTACAAGCAGGCGATCTTCCGCTTTCAGGGCACCAGCCCGGAAAATTTCCGCCGCGCCGCCGACCGGGTCCGGCGCGCGATGGGCGAGGCGGAGCGCAACGCCGCCGCCTTGCGCAGCAATATTTCGCCGCGCGCCTTGCAGGAATACGGGCTGGATCGCAGCTTCCGCACCGCGCAGACCGTGCTCGATTTCGTGGACCGGGCGATCGCCGGGATCGGGCACGAGAATTTCGGGCTCGATCAGCCGGCTGGACGGCACGAGGGTCAGGAACGGCCCGGCTACGTCGCGTTGTGGAAGCCGGTCAGCGAGGGTGAGGGCGCGGACGACGATGACGTGCCGGAAGACGGGCAGGAGGATGGCACCGCGCCCGGCTGGCTGTCGCGCCCCGATCGCCAGATGGCAGAGCGGATCGCGCTGCAGGTGCGCGAGTGGCTGGATCAGCAGGGCCCCGGCTTCACGCTGGTGAAGGGCGGCGCGCGGCGCGTGCAGGCCGGTGACATCATGGTGCTGGTGCGCCAGCGCAAGGAACTGGCCGGCCTGATCGTCGCGCGGCTCCATGCGGCGGGGGTGCCCGTGGCGGGTGTGGACCGGCTGCGGCTGGGCGCGCCGCTGGCGGTGAAGGATCTCGTCGCCGCGCTGCGCTTTGCGGCGCAGCCGCTGGACGATCTCAACCTCGCCGCGCTGCTGGTATCCCCGCTGATCGGCTGGACCCAGGAGCAGCTGCTCGCGCACGGGTATCGCGACAAGCATACCCGGCTGTGGGATCACCTGCGCCGTTCGCGCGAGCCGGAGGTGGGCGCGGCGATGGCGCAACTGGGCGCGTTGCTGGCGCTGGCGGACTTCGATCCGCCGCATGATTTGCTGCAGTGGTTGCTGGTGGGACCGTGGCAGGGCCGACGGCGGCTGGTGGCGCGGCTGGGCACCGAGGCCAACGATCCGATCGACGAACTGCTGAACGCCGCGCGCGCTTATGAGGCCACGGATACGGCCAGCCTTGCCGGGTTCCTGGCCTGGTTCGACGCCGGCGACGGCGAACTGAAGCGCGAGGCGGACAATGCCGCCGGGCTGGTCCGGGTGATGACCGTGCACGGATCGAAGGGCTTGCAGGCCCCGATCGTGATCCTGGCGGACGCGACCAGCAACCCGGACAATGCGCGCGAACGCGGAGTGGACTTGCCCGATCCGGCGAACCCGGCACGCGCCATTCCGCTGCCGCCGCTCTCCCGGGACGAGAAGCAGGGCCGCATCGCCGACACGCTCGAAGCGGCCAAACGCGCCGACGAGCAGGAGCACTGGCGTCTGCTGTACGTGGCGATGACGCGCGCGGAAGAAGCGCTGTTCGTGGGCGGGGCGCTGGGCAGCCGGGACAAAGGCGTGCCCAGTCCCAAAAGCTGGTACGCGCAGTTGCGGGCCCTGTTCGAACCCGAAGCGGAGGTGCCCGATCCGATCTGGGGCGCGCGGTGCGAGCATGGCCATCCCGCGCCCACCGTGCCCGCACACGGCGCCGCGCCGTTGCTGGACCTGCGCGAGCCGTTGCCGCGCTGGCTGGAGGCTGCCCCCGCCGCTGAGCCGCGCCCGCCGCGTCCGCTTGCCCCCTCGTCTTTGGGGGAGGATGATGCCCCCGACCCGCCGTTGCCGCCCGGCGCGGGGCGCGATGCGGCGCGGCGCGGAACGCTGGTGCACAAGCTGCTGGAGCGTCTGCCCGAAGTCCCGCCCGCTGAGCGAGACGCTGCGGGAAGGGCGTGGCTGGCCCGTCACGCCGCCGATGTGTCGGACCGCGACGCCCTGCTGGCCGATGCCCTGGTGGTGCTGGACAATCCGGCGTGGGCAGACCTGTTTGCACCCGGCAGCCTGGCGGAAGTGCCGGTGGCGGCGGTGGTCGGCGGCCAGGTGGTGGCCGGCACGATCGACCGGCTGGTAGTGGAGCCCAGCCGCGTGCGACTGATCGACTACAAGACCGCGCGCCGCCCGCCTGCCACGCTGGCGCAGGTGCCGGTAGGCGTGTTGCGCCAGATGGGCGCGTACGCTGCTGCGCTGGAAGCGACGTTTCCGGGCCGCACGGTCGAGGTGGCACTGCTGTACACCGCAGTGCCGCGCTTGATCGCTGTGCCGACAGAGATATTGGCGGCCCACAAGCCGGACTTGCCCCCGCGCGAATAAAGCTATCGCGGGCAGGGCGTTGCGCCGCCGTGTTTCATCCCTAAGTTGCCGCTAAACCCATCAGGAGTTCTTTTGCCATGTCCACGATTGCCGTCACCGATGCCAGCTTCGAGGCCGACGTCCTCAAGTCCGACAAGCCCGTTCTCGTCGATTTCTGGGCGGAATGGTGCGGCCCGTGCAAGATGATCGGCCCGGCTCTCGAAGAAATCGCCGACGAATTGGCAGGTAAGGTGACCATCGCCAAGATGGACATCATGGCCAACACCGGCGTTCCGGCGCAAGTAGGCGTCAAGTCCATCCCGTTGCTGGTGCTGTTCAAGGATGGCAAGCCGGTGGCACAGAAACTGGGCGCAGCGCCCAAGGGTGCGCTAAAGGGCTGGCTCGAAGGCGAACTGGGCTGATCTAAGCCGATCGCGATGCAAAAGCCCCCGTCGCACTGCGGCGGGGGCGTTTTGCTGCGCGGCTCAGGCGAGGCGAGCGATCAATGCCGCAAACGCGTCCCACAGCGCCGGGCTCGATGCGCCGATCAGGTCGCGCCGTTCGTATTCGTCCACCCGGTACGCGCTGCCGTCCGGCCGTGCTGCTTTGCCGCCCGCTTCGTTGAGGAATAGCGCCCCGGCGGCATGGTCCCACGGCAGGGTGCGGTTGAACACCGATATGTCGTTCACGCCCGTGACCAGCCGGGGATACTGCTCCGCCGCGCAGCGCGGGATGTCAACGAGCCTGTACTGCGGCGCGATGTGCGTCAGCACCTTTTCACGCGCCTGCGGATCCAGAAATATGGTGGAGATCGCCGCGACCGGCGCGGTTTCGCCGGTTTCGCGCGCGGCGATGCGCGTCCCGTCGATCCACGCGCCGCCGCCAAGGTGGGTGCGACAGAACCGCCCGCTCAGGCAATCGAGGATCCAGCCGGCCTGCACTTCGCCGCGATCCGCCAGCGCCACCAGCACCCCGAACGGCGGTTTGCCAGCCGCAAAGTTGTTGGTTCCATCCAGAGGGTCGACGATCCAGCACAGCCGGTCTTTCAGCTGCTCCATCACGGTGGGATCGGCGAACGCAGCTTCCTCGCCCACCACCGCCGCTTCGGGCAGCAGGGCCCAGAGCCGCTCGGTCAGCATCGCCTCGGCGTCCTTGTCGGCGATGGTCACCACATCGTCGGGGGCCTTGGCGTCGATGTCGGCGGCGGTGAGCGACTGGTAGCGCGGCAGGATGGCGCGCTCGCTCGCCTCGCGCATGATGGCTTCGACGGCGGCGTGGAAAGCAGGTCCGTTCATGTCAGCGGGATCATCACGGTCGCGGCGTAACCCGGGCGCACCTGCAGGCTATCATACCACTGCGCCAGCGCCGGAAGGGCGGGGCGCTCCACCCCGAAAGCATCGAACGGCAGGCTGAACCAGGTGTGGATATAGACCCCCATCGGAATGTCGCCAATGCCGAACCGCGCGCCCGAGAGCCAGGGCTCGCGCGCCAGATGCGCCTCCAGCACGGCGAGATGGCGCGCGCACGTTTCAAGATCGCGGGCAATCGCAGCCCGGTCCCAATCGGCTTTTTCCATGCGCGCAAAGCTGAGGAACGGCAAGCGCTGGGCCTCCGCATACGTCTGCTGCCAGTCCATCCAGCGATCGCCGCGCGCGCGGTCGATCGGGTCGGCGGGAAACCACGCCGGGCCGCCGTACTCCGCCGCCATATAGCGCAGGATGGCGTTCGATTCCCACAAAGTGATCTTGCCGTCCTCGATCGTCGGGATCAGCCGGTTGGGGTTTTTCGCCAGATAGGCGTCGGAATAGCCGAACTGTCCGCCCATGTCGTGGCGCACATGATCCAGCCCCAGTTCCTGCGCGAACCACGCCACTTTCTTGACGTTGTGCGAATTCAGGCGGCCCCAGATGGTGAAGAACGGCGCGGCCACCGGTCAGCTCCGGTAATCGGCGTTGATGGCGATGTAGCCATGCGTAAGGTCGCAGGTCCACACCGTGGCGCTGCCATCGCCAAGGCCAAGATCGACCTCGACGGAAATCTCGTGGCCTTTGAGATGCGCGGCAACCGGTGCTTCGTCATAATCGGCCAGCGGCAGGCCGTCTCGCGCGGCCCAGGTGCCGCCAAAGCCGATCGACAGGCGATCCCGGTCCGCCGGCTCGCCCGCCTTGCCCACCGCCATGACAACGCGGCCCCAGTTGGCGTCCTCACCCGCAATCGCGGTCTTGACCAGCGGAGAGTTGGCGATGGCCATGCCCACTTTGCGGGCGCTTTCATCGGAAACCGCGCCGGAAACACGCACGGCAATGAACTTGCTGGCGCCCTCGCCGTCGCGCACGACCAGATGCGCAAGCTGGCGGCACACGTCGAGCACGGCGGCGGCAAAGGCATGCGCGCCCACGCTGTCGAACGAGGCAAGCGGGGCATTGCCCGCCTTGCCGGTGGCAAAGGCCAGCACGGTGTCGCTGGTGGACGTGTCCGAATCCACGGTGATGCACGAAAACGTGCTGATGTTCGCGGCAGACAGGCAGGCCTGCAGGAAGGCAGGCTCCACCGCCGCGTCAGTGAACAGGTAGCCCAGCATCGTCGCCATGTCGGGCGCGATCATGCCAGAGCCCTTGATGATCGCGCTGATCGTCACCTTCACATCGCCGATCATTGCAGTGGCGGTGGCGCCCTTGGCGAAGGTGTCGGTGGTGGCGATGGTGTTTGCCGCCTCTTCCCAGGAGCAGGGCTGGGCGGTGAGCGCGGTCGCCACGCCTTCGCGCGCCTTGTCCTTGGGCAGCGGCACCCCGATGACGCCGGTGGACGAGACGAACACCTGCTCACGCGGGCAGCCCAGATGTTCGGCCACCTGATCCATGATCTGCTCCACCGCCTCGCGCCCGCGATAGCCGGTGAAGGCGTTGGAGTTGCCCGCGTTCACCACCAGCGCCCGTGCGCGGCCTTGCGCGGCGTTCTGCCGCCCCAGTTCGACTTCGCTGGAACAGCACACGTTGCGGGTGAACACGCCGGCCACGCTGGTGCCTTCGTCCAGCGTCACGTACGTAAGATCGCACCGGCCCCAGTCCTTGTAGCCGGCCCGCACGATATGCGGAGTAACCCCAGCGATCGCGGGCAGATCGGGAAAGGGCAAGGCGAGCGGGGAGACGGGATGAGCCATGCGCGGTGGCCTAGCGGATGGCGGGGCAAGGTCAAGCACGGGGCCGCTTTACACGCGCTGGCAGGTTGGGCATTGATGGCGCATGTATCCCTTGTTGCTCATCATCGCGCTCGCGGCAGCGCCTTCCGCCCAGGCTTCGCAAGACACCGCGGCGCAGGTCGCCAGCACGTCCTTTCCCAGAGGGGTGAGGCTACTGAGCAAAGCTGGCGACCTGATCCGCCCGGAGGATTACCCAGCTACGGCGGTGGCACAACAAACCGAGGGGGCGGTAGGATTTACCGTGCAGGTCGATCCGAACGGTCGGGTCAGTCACTGCGCGGTAACCACCAGCAGCGGCAACGAAGAACTGGACGTAACCACCTGCAATCTTGTCACCTTACGCGCGATGTTCGACCCGGCGCGCGACAGGAAGGGCAGGGCGATTGCCAGCACGTACTCCACCCGCGTGGTGTGGAAGATGAACGACCCCAGGCCCGCTCCGGAGCCGATGAATTTTGTCTCCACCTTCATCCTCGAGACCGACGGGACTGTCAGCGACTGCAAGGTGGAAGGCTCACCAATGACAGCGCCGCAGGTGGCACAAGCGCAAGAGCGCTGCACGAAGGGCGAGTTTTTGCCGTATCGCGACGATCGCGGACAACCGGTTCGCAGACGCGTACGGGCAACGCAGTCTGTTACTGTCGCTCCAGCAGAGTGAGAGAAGTGGAGTGATCGGGGGCAGGCAAGGCCGGTTTTCCTACATCGAGCCGGTCTGATAGGCTGCGCGAATTCGCTCTTTCGCATCGTCGCTCGTTTTACAGCATTCGGGCACCCGAAGCGGGTTGTCCAGCATGTATTTCATCAACTTGCATTTTGTGCACGCGATTTTGGTCGCAAAGCCTTGTGGACTAATCGCAACCGCGCCCTTATCTGGTCCGCAATGGTCTCGCGCCTTTTCCTTACCCTGCTTGCCCTGCTGACGGGCCTTGCAGCGCAGCTGTCGCCGGCCGACGCGCGGGTAGCAGCGGTGGCCGAAGCGCAGCTTACGCCTGTTCGCGCGCCGGTAGTGGCCAAGGTTGCACGTGCGCCGATTGCCCTGGCGCAACTGCCGGAACCGGGTTTGCGCAACACGCGCCGTCATGCGCCGCTGCAAGCGGCGATGCCCGCCCGGGTCGCCGTGGTCACCGTTTACACAGGCATAGATCGCTCGCGCCAATAGCGCCTGACGCGTAAGGCTTGGCGCTGAAAACTGCGCCGATTTCGCGTGCCCGGCTGCATCCGGCGGGCTGCGCGGCTATCCATCATCGACACGAAAATCACGAAATACAGGGGCACACCGCCATGCTCGGCGCACTCGTCAAATCCATCTTCGGCTCGTCCAACGAGCGCTACGTCAAGTCGCTCGACAAGGTCGTCGCCCAGATCAACGCCTTCGAGCCCGCCATGGAGGCCATGAGCGACGCGGAACTGGCGGCGCAAACTCCCAGGTTCCGGCAACTGCTCGCCAACGGATCCTCGCTGGACGATATTCTCCCTGAGGCCTTCGCCACGGTGCGCGAAGCGTCCAAGCGGGTCTTCGGCCTGCGCCACTTCGACGTGCAGATGATCGGCGGCATGGTCCTCCACCGCGGCGAGATCGCGGAAATGCGCACCGGTGAGGGCAAGACGCTGGTGGCGACCACCGCCACGTATCTCAACGCGCTGGAAGGCAAGGGCGTCCACGTCGTCACCGTGAACGATTACCTCGCCCGCCGCGATGCTGAGCAGATGGGCCGGCTCCACGGGTTCCTGGGTCTGACGGTCGGCGTGATCGTGCCCAACCTCAACGAATACGAACGCCGCGAAGCCTACGGCGCCGACATCACGTACGGCACCAACAACGAGTTCGGTTTCGATTACCTGCGTGACAACATGAAGCACGAGCGCGACCAGATGGTGCAGCGCCCCTTCAACTTCGCGATCGTCGACGAAGTCGATTCGATCCTGATCGACGAAGCGCGCACGCCGCTGATCATCTCTGGCCCCACCGATGATAAGAGCGAGCTGTACGTCTCGGTCAACGCGATCGTGAAGGAATTGAACGCCGAGGATTTCGAGGCGGACGAAAAGACCAAGAACATCAGCCTCACCGAAGACGGCGTGGAAAAGGTGGAGCGCATCCTGGAAACCGCCGGGCTGCTCGAGGGCTCGAACCTGTATGACGTCGAAAACACGCAAGTCGTCCACCATCTGGATCAGGCGCTGCGCGCGGTCTTCATGTTCAAGCGCGATACCGACTATATCGTGAAGGACGAAAAGGTCGTCATCATCGACGAGTTCACCGGCCGCATGATGGATGGACGGCGCTGGTCCAACGGCCTGCACCAGGCGGTAGAAGCGAAGGAAGGCGTCCGGATCGAGCCGGAAAACCAGACGCTGGCCTCCATCACCTTCCAGAACTATTTCCGCATGTATCCCAAGCTTTCGGGCATGACCGGCACCGCCGCCACCGAGGCAGGCGAATTCTACGACATCTACAAGATGAACGTCGTCACCATTCCCACCAACGTACCGGTCATGCGCGTGGACGAGGAGGACGAGTTCTACAAGAACACGCTCGACAAGTTCGCCGCGATCGCCAAGCTGATCCGCGAAAAGTACGAAACCGGCCAGCCGGTGCTGGTCGGCACGGTGTCGATCGAAAAGTCGGAGCTATTGTCTGACTTCCTGAACAAGGAGGGGGTCAAGCACTCGGTCCTGAATGCGCGGTTCCACGAAATGGAAGCGCATATCGTGGCGCAGGCGGGCAGCCTTGGCGCGGTGACGATCGCCACCAACATGGCCGGGCGCGGCACCGATATCCAGCTTGGCGGCAACGTGGAATTCCGGGTCGAGGATGAACTGCGCGACATGGCTGAAGGGCCTGAGCGCGATGCCGCGATCGCCAAGATCAAGGCCGAAGTGGCCGAACAGAAGCGCCTGGTGCTGCAGGCGGGTGGCCTGTGTGTCATCGGCACCGAGCGCCACGAAAGCCGGCGCATTGACAACCAGCTGCGTGGCCGCTCCGGCCGCCAGGGCGATCCGGGCCTGTCAAAGTTCTACCTGTGCCTGGAAGACGATCTGCTGCGCATTTTCGGGCCCGACACGCTGTTCTCCAAGATGATGAACAGCAACTTGGCCGATGGCGAGGCGATCGGCTCCAAGTGGCTGTCCAAGGCGATCGAAACCGCGCAGAAGAAGGTCGAGGCGCGCAACTACGAAGTGCGCAAGCAGGTTGTCGAATACGACGACGTGATGAACGACCAGCGCAAGGTCATCTACGAACAGCGCGCCGACATCATGGATTCCGAGACCGTGGACGAAGTGGTGGTGGACATGCGCCACGACACGATCAACGCGATCGTCGCCGATGCGTGTCCGGCGGGCTCCTACCCTGAACATTGGAACATCGAAGGGCTGAAAGAGCGGGTCCGCGATGTGATCAACGTCGATGCGCCGATCGATGCCTGGATCGAGGAAGACGGCATCGAGCCGCAGGACATCGAGGAGCGCCTGACGTCCCTCGCCGATGCGCAGATGACCGAGAAGATGGCGCAGGATGATCCCGCTGTCTGGCGGCAGGTCGAAAAGTCCATCCTGCTTGACCGGCTCGATCACTACTGGAAGGAGCATCTCGCAACCCTGGATGCGCTGCGCCAGGTCGTATTCCTGCGCGCCTATGCGCAGAAAACGCCGATCAACGAATACAAGCAGGAAGCGTTCAGCCTGTTCGAGCGCATGCTGGAAACAATCCGCGAGGACGTGACCCGGATCATCTCGGTCAGCGAGCTGCGCATGCCCGACATGATCGACCTGCCCGAACTGCCGGACTTCCTGACCGGGCATATCGATCCCCTGACCGGCTTCGACGACAGTTACGATGGCGACGGGTCTGAACAGCGCCCGCAACTGTTCGCCAACCTTGCCAGCAGCCCGCAGGGCGTGACGCCCGCAGATGGCCTGCGGACCGGCGATAACCCGTGGGCCGGGCAGGACATCAGCCGCAACGCCCCATGTCCGTGCGGTTCGGGGAACAAGTATAAGCATTGCCACGGCGCGCTGGTCTGAGCGACCAGCGCGGACGGAGCGCGCTTTTTCCATGCGTTGAGGGTCCCTTTGGTTCCACCGACGCGCTCTTGATAATGAATATCAGCTGCATTAAGGCTGACCCATGTATTGGGTCAGCCTTAATGTTCTGACGCCGTGTGGCGCCGCTTTTTCGGTTCCCCGCGCGTCATGACCGCCGATTTGCTCCTTTTTGCTGCGGTCGCTTTCGCCGTTTTCGGCATCGCTGTGCTGCGATGGGCGTGGGGGCTCGCGCGCCGTTCGCACGCCATCACCGGCGGCGGCTGGCTGTTGGTCCTGCTGGGTACTATCCTGGGCTGGCTTGGTGATGGCGCCTGGGGCACGGCCATCGTGGCGCTTGGCGCGATGACGACTGCGCTGGCACTGCTGGCTTTTGCGGCGTCCACATCCAAGCCAGGCAAAGTCCCTGCATCCACGCGGCGCACGGGCATGCTGCCCGAAGGCGATGAACCCAAACGCATCGGCGCGCGAACATTGACATTCGTTCTCGCCGGCCTGGTTTGCGCAGTAGTGTCGATTGGCATTGCAGTGGCTGCCAACATGTTGGCGAAGGCCCTCGGCCTTGGCGCCGCCGATGCGCTGGCGTTGGCGTTTTTCGCGATGCCGCTGGCGTGGACGGTCTTGTCCTATGCCGTGCTTATGGCGACGGAACGACGCCGGCAGATCCGGATATTGGCCTATGCCAGCGTGCCCTCCTGGGTCGTTGCGACAATGGCGGTGATGACATGACGAATGCGCCTGAGCCTTCCACCATCAAGCGCGCGCTGACCTCCCACGCGGCTATCGGCCTGCTTGTAGGTGCGCTGCTCTATGTCGTTTGCCTGACCGGCACGATCGTGGTGTTTTTCGCCGAGTTGCAGCGATTTGAACAACCGCATGTGCCGGAAATGCGCACGATCTCACCAGACGCGGTGCAGCGGGGGGTAGAGGCGGTGCTGGCGCGGGAGAGCGCCAAGCCTGCGTCCGGGCATATGTACGTTCATCTGCCCGTGGAGGATCTGCCGCGTGCCACGATCACCACCGACAGCGGCGCTGTGCATCTGCAGCCCGACGGGCGGCTTGCCAATGACGAACAGGTCGCATGGTCCGATTTTCTCGTGGCGCTGCATTATACCCTCAACATTCCCGGCGTGATCGGCATCACCCTTGTCGGCGCGCTGGGCGTAATGATCCTGGCGCTGTCCCTGTCCGGCGTGATCGCCCACCCGCGCATCTTTCGCGATGCCTTCCGGCTGCGCGCGCGGGACACCGGCGGCTTGGCGCTGGCGGACTGGCACAATCGGCTAAGCGTGTGGTCGCTGCCATTTTCCGTTGCCGTGGCTTTGACCGGTGCGGTGATCGGGCTGGCGTCTCTTACTGCGTATGTAATGGCCGCCCGCGATCACAAGGGCGATCTGGAAGCGGTGTACGCCCCGATCTTCGGCGCGGAAGGCAAGCCCGACAAACGCAAGGCCGCCGCGCCCAACGTCGGCGCCGCGCTGGCGTATATGGCCGCGCATTACCCGGCCACGACGGTGACGTACGTCATCGTCCACGAACCCGCGACGGTGGGCCAGGAGATCCAGATCACCGCCGAACATCCACGCCGCCTGATCTACGGCGAGAACTACCGATTTGACGCCCAAGGTCAGTTTCGCGGCACCGTGGGTCTCTCTGATGGCGCAGTGGGGCAGCAGATCGCGTCCTCCAATTACCGGCTGCATTTCGGAACGTTCGCCGGGCTTCCGGTGAAGTTGGCCTACCTCGTGTTCGGGTTTGCCCTGAGCGCGATCTGCGCCACGGGAACATACATCTGGCTGGGCAAGCGACGCCGGCGCGGGCATCACGAGCCGCGTCTGCTCAAGGCATGGGACGCCGTGGTGTGGGGCGCGCCGCTGGCCTTGACGCTCACCTTGCTAGGGCGTTTCGCGATCGGCAATGCGGCGCCGTTTGCGCTGATCTTCTGGGTTGGACAGGCGGTGCTCATCGCAGCGGCCTGCGCTCCGTTTGACCCGGCGAGGTTTCGCAAGGTCTTGCAGGTCGGGCTTGCGGTCTGTCTCGTGCTCGCGGTCGTGGTGGGCGCCGCGCGATAGTTCGCTCATGCGCCCGGCACAACAAAGGATGTTATCCCGGGCCAACCTGTCAGCGTGATCTTCGTTCTGCCTGCAAAGGAGATCCGCATGACCGAAACAATCAAGATGATTCACGAAGATGCGCTTCCCGGTAGCGAGGCCGGGCTTGAGCCAAAACCAGAATGGCAGCCGCGGTACCCCGGTTCCGGCAGGCTCAAAGGCAAAGTCGCGATCGTCACTGGCGCGGACAGCGGCATCGGGCGGGCAGTGGCGGCGCTCTATGCGCGCGAGGGCGCCGACATCGCGATCGTCTACATTCTGGAAGACGAGGACGCACGGGAAACCCAGCGGATCGTCGAGGCGGAGGGACGCCATGCGATCACCATCAAGGCAGACGTGGGATCGCGCGCGATGTGCGACAATGTGGTGCAGGAAACTCTGGCGGCATTCGGCAGGATCGATGTGCTGGTGAACAACGCCGGCGAGCAGCATCCGGACAAAGAGATCACCGACATTTCCGAAGAGCAACTGCGGCGTACGTTCCAGACGAACATCTTCGGCATGTTCTTCATGGTCCAGGCGGCGCGCCCTTACCTCAAAAGTGGGGCCGCGATCGTAAACTGCACCAGCGTGACGATGTACCAGGGCGAAAGCGAACTACTGGATTACAGCTCCACCAAGGGGGCCATCACCGCATTCACCCGCTCGCTGTCGGAGAACCTGATCAAGCACGGCATTCGGGTGAACGCGGTAGCGCCGGGGCCAATCTGGACACCGCTCAACCCGTCAGGCGGGGCAAGCCCCGAAAAGCTGGAGCATTTCGGAGAAGGCACGCCGATGGGCCGCTGCGGACAACCCAACGAGGTCGCGCCCGCGTTCCTGTTTCTCGCATGTGAGGATGCCAGCTACATGAGCGGGCAGGTGCTGCACCCCAATGGCGGAACTATCGTGAACGGATGAATGATGCGGGCGGCGGGTTGCCGCCGCCCGGCTTTCCGAGCCGCCAGATGAAGTTGGGCCAGTCACCAGATAAACCGACGCGGCAATCCAGACTAATCATTTGCGAGTGACTTCGTAAGGGGAGGTTTGGCGTAATTTTTAAAGCTAACATGTTTCAAAAATTTAACGTTATTTCGGACGTATCTTCAATGTAACCGCCTTCATCAAGCAGGATGGATGGTGAGGGACGTTGAGGCTCGTCAGATTGTTGAAATGGCTCTGGAGCCTTTCGTCTATTCATCGCTGCCCGTATGAGCGCGTCGATTGTTCCAAGCATGATCTCTGCTGGGATTGCGCCTGCGACAAGCACTGGTGAAGACGCGCCGAGTTCAACACTCTCTTGCAGGCTGTCCATGGCCTGATCGAAGACTTCGACACCGTGACCGCGCCCGAGAAGTTGCAGGCACTGGTCAACACGGCATTCAAGGGCCTGCCAGCTTCGGCCACCCGTCAGCCTCTCGCCCTCGCGGCCGATAACGCGCACCTCGCCCCAAAGGGCGGCGGTAAGCCGACGATCCGGGCGAACGCTGGACACGGTGGCCGTCAGCCTCTCGCCCTCCCGGCCGATCGCGGCTTCCCCGCACCCAACGGAGACTAACCCATGTTCCGCGAAACCCTCCCACAGGGCCCAACGCCCGCCGTCCCGCTCAAGTCGTCGCCAGATCGCACCCGCATCCTCGACGAAAAGCGCTACTGGCCTGACGAGCGCGCTTGCCCCAACTGGCCGCACCTGCCTGGTAACATGCGGTACGACGGCATGACGGGGAAAGCCGGCGCAGAGCAGCGCCTGTCCGTAATTGGCCAAATCCTCAACCAGGCCGCAACATCGCTGCACATTCCTTCGTCTGACGAGGTGATTGCCGAATTCTCCCGCGTGTTCCGTCGCAGCGGCACCTTCTACAACTGGCCCGCGATCGGCATCCTCGACCTTAGCCCGCTCGGCATGATGGCCGAAAAAGACGCCATGCTCATGGTCGAGGCCTGTCACATTCGCGGTTACCTGAGGAAGCTGGAAGCCGCCGCAAAGCGCGATGAAGAATCCGCGAAGGAGCGCAAGCAGTCCGAGGCACGCCGCGCCCTGGAAGAGTACCGCTCAACGGTTCCCAGCTATGTCGAGGAACTCAGCGGCCTTGCGGACGCGGTTGCCCGCCACCAGCAGCGTCTCGACGACGAGAAGGCCGTCCAGCGCACGCAGATGCTTCGCCAGCACGCTGAGACGCTTCACAGCAGCGCCGTACAGGCCGCTCACACGCTCGGGCTCAGCGTGCCCGAAGCGCCTGAATTCTGAGGCCAAAGGGAATCAGCCATGGACGTCGCAGCGCTCAACTTTCCGGCCGTCGCTCGTCCTGGCGGTCCAGATCGAATTGGCACCTTCGCGCGCACTATCGATCCAGTGATCGATCGCGCCGCCGTAAGTGCGGACATCGTAAAGCGGTCGCATGCGCCCGTTGACGGTAAGCAGGCCGCAAGCCAAGCTGCCGTGTACCATGCGCACATGATGAACGCGGGTGCCCAATGGTGGCACAATGCCGACTACCTCGTTCAAGCGACTTTATCGTCAGCAGCCGGGTTCGCTGGCGCTAATGAGCCTCCGGTCCTCTGGCTTAGGATTTACCGTCACGACGGGAAACGCCTGCCCAACCATTGGCAGGACCTCCAGGCGATCAAGTCCGAGTTGGTCGGACCTGAATTCGAGGCGGTCGAGATCTATCCGAAGGAGAGCCGCCTCAAGGATGGCGAGAACTCATATCACCTCTGGGTTCCGCTCGGCTGGCCCTTTCCGTCTTTACCTCAATGACATCGCCCGCCTCTGGCAAATCGCTCCAGTTCCAGTCGCTTATCTTAACGCTGCTATCCCAAATCTCGATCGCCATGCCCACTCCTGTTCCCACGCGGATCTGCGCGATAGGCGAACATGGGATATCCTCAGATTGAGGTAAAGGGGGGAGGGCGGTTCACGCTCCCCTATGTTGAGCATAGGGCGTCGGTATTGCTGGAAGCAAAATCGTCAATTGGAGTTTCAACGCAAAATGCTGCGAAACTCAGTTCTCGCGGAAGAATCAACGATGTTCAATCGCAGCATTTTGCGGCGATTGAAAGTAGACGGTTCGATGGCTCGGCTTTGATCCATTCTGAGATTGAGGACGGGTCGTTTCCAGGAACGACACCCACCAATGGTGGACGTGAGATGATCCAAATCTGGACCATCCCCCATTGGGGGTTTTGCGGCACCATGTCGCAAATCTGCGTCATCTCACTTCCTCAAATTGAGGCCGTCAGTTCGTCTGGCAGATCACCGATAGATTGGGTGCAGCAGGAAGCGCAGTGGACGGAAATCGACGGGTCAACCCAATCGGCTTTGGTATCGAGATTGCTCATCAGTGATGATCCGGCATTTCCAAGGCCCAGACAGGGACCTGGAGAGCATCTGCCAGCTTCTCCAGCGTCGCCTTCCTCGCCTTGCTTCCCCTCGCCTCCACACGCGCCAGCGCTGGCTGGAGCATACCGGAAGCCTTGGCTAGCGCGTCCTGCGTCATATCGCGATGGACGCGCCACGCTGCGATAGGCGTCGCGCCGGCCAATATACCATCCACTACCTCGGAAGGAATGGTGAAGTCGCTCTCCGCAACCGCGCGGTCAGCGGCCATAATGTCCGCCGCATCAATCAAAGCGCGATAATCAGCCTCGGTAATCACGACCAGCGCGGTGCCATCGGGCGCGGTGATCTTTTGTGCATGGTAGGTCATCGTCTGCCCTTTCAATCGTAGACGCCGCCGCGCGGCCCAATTTCGATGATGGCCAATACCACCAGATCAATCGTGAAGATCACTCGCCAGTCACCAACCCGGAGACGGCTGTAATCCGAGCCTTTCAGTTCGGTCACGTTGTTAGCGAGGCTGGCCGGATCGGTCGCAAGCTGGTCGATCTTGCCGCGAATGGTGCGCGCAGAGTTGGCAGGCATCTTGAGCAGCGTCTTGGCTGCCTGCTTGGTGAAGGTGATGTCCCGCTTGCTCATGCAGCGGTTATAACACAGTGTATAACACTTGCAAGCGGTAATGTTATATTTTCTCGATTAATCTGATGTGAGATTTTGCGGCATGGCGGCTCAAATGCCAAACTTGCCTCATGGGATCAGCCCCCGCAGCGGATCGTGGTCGGACCCAAGGCCCTTTTCGACCAGGCGGCGGATCGCTTCGGCGCGTGATGGGATATCCACCTGCTTACGGCGCCAGTCGTCGATCGCCTCAAGCCACTCTGGTGAAACGGACATTATGAAGCGTGTGGATTTCAATTCAGCCATAGGCATCACTGATATCATTTTACACTTGACATGCAATAGATATAGCCGATATCAGTGATGCAAGCCGAGAGGAGGTTGCACCCTCACTCCCGGCCCTGACCTCAACCGTCTTAGTGGAGACAAATCATGGCTGGAAACGTCATACCCATTCGTGCGCGTGCTGCCAAGAGCGGATACGCTCCTGATGTTGTGCCTTTCGACAGCAGCAACCCCGCGCACATCAACGCTTGGAACACTTTGTTCGCCTTGGGCTGGGCTGAAAGCAAGTTCCGCGACAAAGAGCGTCGGGAGCGCACGGCGCGGGTCGGCATGGAGGTTGTGTGATGGGCGAAATCGTCAAATTTCCCTACGCTGTCGAGGTTGAGCGCAAGGTCCGCCATGCCCAGCGCATGATCACATTCCACGAGGAGCGTATTGAAAACGGCGGCGGAGGCGGGGAGGCGCTCCTCAAGGCGCGGCTGTCGGAAAGCATGCTGCCAGATTATCAGGCTGATCTACGCAAGGCGCTTGCCGAGAAGGCTTTTTTCGACGCTGGGAGCGTCCTGCAATTCAATGGCCGCGCTTACGCAGAAATGGCGGGGAGGGCGTGATGTCAGCTATATCCCAGACGACCTACAACCTCGCCCTGACGGCGCAGGCAGCGTCCACGATGGGCGTTGACGCCAAGTGGGACGCAGCCGTTGCGAATTACCTCCGTGCCTACTCTCTAATGCAGGCGGATGACGAGTACGGCGCGCATAACAAAGCGCATAACGCCTCCCTGATGCACCGATTTGAGCTTGAGGGGCAATTCGGGAAAGGGTGGCGGCACCATCCGGGCGCCAGTGAAGAAGTAACCCGGATGGATGCAGACCTTGCCGTTGCGCGGGAGGCGCACAACCAAGCCTATATCGCGCCCTACTGGAAGGCGCTGCGCGATCTGGTGGCAACCCCGTCACCAAGCATCGTCGCGGCGACGTTCAAGAGCCTGCTGATCACCGCCGAGGAAATCTACAACGACAGCGCGATGATTGCGGATTGCATGACGATCGTTGCCGAGGATTTTGCCCGGCTGGCGGCGTGACGGATACCCGAACGACTAAACGATGGCCCTCGCTAGCTGCGGGGGCCTTTTCATAAGTGGTGCACTTTTGTGGGAACGGGAAATGGGCTGAGCCAGATTTCCGTTACAAACCAACACTTTATGAGAAATTGTTGGCTCCCCGAGTAGGATTCGAACCTACGGCCATTCGATTAACAGTCGAATGCTCTACCGCTGAGCTATCGGGGAGCGGCCTGTCGGTGTCTCCACCGCCGGGCAGGGGTGCGCCTATAACAGCGTGGTCGAAGTTGGCAACCCCGACATGGCAAAAATGGCATCGATTTTTTTGCGCGTCGCTCAAACCTGGAATTGTTCGGCGAAGATCCGCTCCTCCAGCGTAAAGCCGGGGTCGAACAGCAACGTCAGCTCCTTTTCGGCGCTGGCGGAAATGCGTACGACGGCGACATCGCGCACTTCCTTGTGGTCGGCCACGGCGGCGACCGGGCGCTTGTCCGGTTCGAGGATGCGAAACTCCACCTCGGCGCTTTCCGGCAGGATGGCGCCTTTCCACCGGCGCGGGCGGAACGGGTTGAGCGGGGTCATCGCCAGCATCCGGCTGCCCAGCGGGAGGATCGGGCCGTGGGCGGACAGGTTGTAGGCGGTTGAGCCTACCGGCGTTGCCACCAGGATGCCGTCCCCCGCAAGTTCGTCCATGCGGACGCGGCCATTGATGCGCACTTCCACTTTGGCGCTTTGGCGTGTTTCGCGCAGGAGCGAGACTTCGTTGATGGCGTGATACGTGTGGGCCGTTCCGGACCGCGTCACGGCTTGCATACGCAGCGGGCGGACCGGAACCTGATGGGCTTCGGCGATGCGCTGGGCGATCGGCGCCGGGCTGGCGGGGCCGTTCATCATGAACCCCACAGTGCCAAGATTCATTCCGAACACAGGCTTCAGCTGGTCCCAGTCCAGCATGTCATGCAGCACGTGAAGCAGAAACCCGTCGCCGCCCAGCACCACCAGCACATCCGCGTCCGCTGCGGGAACCCACGGATGGGATTCGCGCAAGGCCTGCGCGCCCGCCTGCGCTTTGGCGCTGTCCGACACGATCAGTGCCAGGCTGGCCTGGGATAAATTCGTGTCCGTCGTCATCGGCTCTCCAAAAAACACGCGTGTTCTATCCCATTACGGGACCGGGGCTCGCGAATTTTGAGGGGTTTTGCAAGGGCTTTACGCTATGCCCACGCGATGGGCGCCAAACCTCACAAAACGGTCCGAATGCATTCCAAGGGCATCGCCTACCGGCTGACCGGCATCCCCGGGCTTGATGCGGTCCATGATCGCATTGCAGCCTGGCGTGAGGATCCCGTGCTGATGCCGCATCTGGCGCATGTCCATGCCATGCTGCTCAGCTTGCGCCGCCTGGATGCCATTAACATGGCCTATGGTGCGGCTGCGGGCGATGGCGCGCTGGAGGAAGTGGCCGCGCGTATCGGCCAGTTCGCCGAAGAAGAACTTGATGGTCCGTGGATGCTGGCACGCGCCGGGGGCGGTAGTTTCCTGCTGGTCGCCAACGAGGCGTGCAGCCGCGAGCGCTGGCAGTTGTTCGCCGACCAGCTTGCCGACATGATCGCGCGGCCCATCCCGGTGCCCTCGGGCATCCTGCGCTTGTCGCCACGGGTCGCACTGATCCGCGGGCTGGGCGAAGAAACCGTGGAGTCCATGCTCGATCGGTTGGGCCATGCTCTGGGCGACGCGCACGACCAGCACGGCGCGCGCCTGGCCTGGGCCGATGGCGAGATTACCCCGCCAGGCCGCTCGGCGCAGCAACTGGAAGCAGACTTGCTCGGCGCGATCGACCGGGACGAGATCGAGGTGTTGTTCCAGCCGCAATTCAACCTGCCGGACGATGATCTGACCGGTGCGGAGGCGCTCGCGCGCTGGAACCACCCACAGCTCGGCCGCATTGGTGCAGGCGCGCTGTTCGCCATTGCCGAACGGGCTGATCATGTGGGACCGCTATCGCGCCACATCGCGCAAAAGGCGATGGCGGTTGCCAAGGCATGGCCGGGAACGCTGCGCCTTTCCATCAACGTGACCGCAGCCGACCTCGCATTCGGTAGTTATACGCGCCAGATGCTGAATCTGGTGCGCGAGAGCGGCTTTCCGCCGCGCCGGCTGACGTTGGAGATCACCGAGCAGGCGCTGATCGGCGACATCGAGCTTGCCGCACAGACGATGGCGGAATTTTCCGCGCAAGGCATCCGCATCGCGCTCGACGATTTCGGCGCGGGCTTCTGCAACTTCCGGTACCTGAAAGTGCTACCGATCCACTACCTCAAACTCGATCGCTCGATGATCGACGGGATCACGGCTGACCGGCGCGACGTGGCCGTGCTGCGCGCGATCGTGGCGATGGCCAGGGCGCTCGATCTGGAAGTGATTGCCGAGGGTATCGAGGAGGAGGCGCAGCGCCTCGTCGTTGCGCGCGAAGGGTGCGCATATTTTCAGGGATTTCTGCGCGCCCAGCCGATGAGCGCGGCGATGTTCGCCAAACTCGCGCGCGCGCAGGACGATCCGCTTTACGAGAAGCGCGCCTAGGGGCACGGTTTCCGGCATGTGATGGTGCGCGTGGACAGGACGAGCCCCGCACCGTGTGTTAGCGCTACAGCAAGAGAACCGAAGCATGCCAGATCAAGCGTTGACGCCAGGTTTGCCGAACACCACGACATCCTGATGATCGTCCCAGTCTCGCTCGCTAAAACCCAAGATGCGGATGTCGTCCAATTTGGATAATCCGTTCATCAGCCAGCCCGGGCTCGTCAAAGCAACCCCGTAACTTTCCTGCGCGTTGAACAGCGATGCCCGCAAGTCGGTGTTGTAGTCCACAAAGCCGAAGCCTTTTTCATGATACTGATGACGTGCGACGTCAAACAGATCATCCTCTATCAGCTTCCATTTATGGTCCTGGATATGAAGTACATGGCGGCCTTCCAGTGTGACGACGGCAATCCCGGAGGGCGATAATGATCGAGAGATAAAGTCAATCGTCGACCAGAAAAGCGCCTCCGGCAAATGGGTCAGCAGAGAACCGCAGAAAATCAGATCCCAGGTTCCGACATCCAGTTGATCAAGGTTTTCCTTCGAAAGAAGGGGCACCGTCGCAAATCGGCTGGCGCAAAAATCGACATGGCTCGCGTAGAGATCGCAGCCTCCGATTTGGGCGTCCGGAAACATTGCGCGCAAATGGCGAGTCACTCGGCCAGAACCACAGGGGAAGTCTAAAATGCGCTGGGGTACATCACGACCGGCGCATAATAAGGATTGAACAACGATTCGCATCGCATCGTAACCGACGTCGAAATAGTGTTGACGATGCCACGCTGTAGGAAATTCATTTTCCTTATCGGTCGGGTCCAGCGTTTCGTCGATGCCATTTTTTATATAGGATTCCCACAAGGCCATATACTTGGCGGAAAATGATGGGAAGCGACGCGAAACGGGTGAGATCGACATTTAGAAACCCTTGATAGACAAGCTTTGTGATCGGTCGGCTGATCCGTATGCATTCAAAGCACGTCTTGGCTATGACGCCTAGGCGCTGAAGATGCAGTCCACAGATCACGGATACTTGAGATCCCGGAATGTGCGAGAATAAGAGATACGCTAGCTCTTTACCGTACTGGCACCGCAAGTGCGCTGTTGACACGACGCAAATACAGTCAGGAACGGGCCGCCAGCTGCTGGCCTATCCGGGGTGCACGCATGTCCGGCCACAAAAGCCCCTGCAGGTGTGCATCGGAGGGGTGGATTACGCGCAGCACACGACCATGCTGTGTCAGCAGCGCGCCTAAGGTGTTTGCGGCGGGCTTGCCTGCGACCGGCACTGCGAGGGTCGCGATTGCCGCTTCATCGCACCATTGCGGCAGCTTGCGCATGGCGTGCGCGTGCGCGCCGGAATTGCGGAACGCGCGCATGGGCTGGTTGCCGTGCCACACGGACACGGTCCAGAACGTCAGTTTCGGTCCCAGAGCGAGGTATCCGCTATGGAAGCCGGGGGTCTGTACGATCTGGCGGTTGATAGCCGCCGCGCTGTGGAAAAACATTGGAAGCAGCCACCAACGCCGCAAGCGCAGCCGGGTGATCGACAGGATATAGCCCGGCGCGTTGCTGCTCATCCCTTGCGGGCCACAGCGCTCAAGCCCTTGGTCAATTGCAGCAGGCCGTTCAGGCGGCTTTTGGGGTCGCCCCAGGCGCGTTGCAGCACCAGCTTGTTGTCCGGCCGCAGCTTGATCGCGCCTTGCAGGCGCTCGGTATAGGCGATCAGGCCTTCGGGGTTGGGGAAGCTGTCATTGTGGAAGCTGACCAGCGTGCCGCGCGGCCCCACGTCGATCTTGGCGATATGTGCCTCGATCGCCTGCCGCTTGATCTGGATCAGCTGAACGAGATTGGCGGTGGGCTGGGGCAGGGGGCCGAACCGGTCGATCATCTCGGCGGAAAGCGATTCGATTTCCTGCCGGCTTTCGGCATCATTGAGGCGGCGATATAGCGCCATGCGCACCGCCAGATCGGGCACGTATTCTTCCGGGATCATGATCGGCGCTTCGACCGTAATCTGCGGCGAGAGACCGGTGGTGTCCTTCTCCAGCCCCACACCGCCCGCGCGCGCGGCCAGGATCGCGTCCTCCAGCATCGATTGGTACAGTTCGAAGCCGACTTCGCGGATGTGGCCGGACTGCTCGTCGCCCAGCAGGTTGCCGGCACCGCGAATGTCCAGGTCGTGGCTGGCCAGCTGGAAGCCTGCGCCCAGCGAATCGAGGTCGCCCAGCACCTTGAGCCGCTTTTCCGATACTTCGCTCAGCGCCTGCCCGGCAGGGGTGGTGAGGTAGGCGTAAGCCCGCAGTTTGGAGCGGCCCACCCGCCCGCGCAGCTGGTACAGCTGGGCCAGCCCGAACCGGTCGGCACGGTGGATGATGATCGTGTTGGCGCGGGGAATGTCGAGGCCGGATTCGACGATGGTGGTCGAGAGCAGGACCTCGTACTTGCCCTCGTAGAAGGCGCTCATGCGCTCTTCCACCTCGCCCGCGCTCATCTGCCCGTGCGCGGCGATGCTGTTGATTTCGGGCACGTGCTTGCGCAGCCAGTCCTCAACCTCGGGCATGTCGGATATGCGGGGCACGACGATGAAGCTTTGTCCGCCGCGATGATGCTCGCGCAGCAGCGCCTCGCGCATCACCATGTCATCCCACTCCATCACGTACGTGCGCACGGCCAGCCGATCGACCGGCGGGGTCTGGATGGTGGACAGTTCGCGCAGGCCGGACATCGCCATCTGCAGCGTGCGCGGGATCGGCGTTGCGGTGAGCGTCAGCACATGCACGTCGGCGCGCAGTTGCTTGAGCTTTTCCTTGTGGTTGACGCCAAAGCGCTGCTCCTCATCGACGATGACGAGCCCCAGTCGCTTGAAGTTGACGGACTTGGACAGGATCGCATGGGTGCCGCACACCACATCCATCGTGCCCTCGGCCAGCCCCTCGCGGGTCGCCTTGGCTTCCTTTTCAGGGACCAGACGCGACAGCCGCCCGACGTTGAGGGGAAAGCCGCCGAACCGCTCGGCAAAGCCGGCGTAATGCTGGCGCGCAAGCAGGGTGGTGGGGGCGACGACAGCCACCTGGTGCCCGGCCATTGCCGCCACGAACGCCGCGCGCAGAGCGACCTCGGTCTTGCCGAATCCCACGTCGCCGCAGACCAGCCGGTCCATCGGCCGCCCGCTCGACAAGTCCTCAAGCGTATCGCCGATCGCGGCTTCCTGGTCTTCGGTTTCCTGCCAGGGAAAGCGATCGACGAACTGGTTGAAGGCGGATTCGTCCGCCACCATCACCGGCGCTTCGCGCAGCGCGCGTTCGGCCGCGGTCTTCATCAGTTCGCCGGCGATTTCGCGGATGCGTTCCTTCAGCTTCGCGCGGCGACGCTGCCAGGCTTCCCCGCCCAGCTTGTCCAGCACCGCGCCTTCGCTCTCGCTGCCGTAGCGCGACAGGACGTCGAGGTTTTCGACCGGGATGTAGAGCTTGTCGCCACCGGCATACGTAAGCATCACGCAGTCGTGCGGGGACTTGCCGACCGGAATGGATTGCAGGCCCTCGTACCGGCCGATGCCGTGATCCATGTGGACGATCAGGTCGCCCGGCGTCAGCGCGGCCAGCTCGGCCAGGAACGCGTCGGAATCCTTCTTGCGCTTCTTGCGGCGCACCAGCCGGTCACCAAGAATGTCCTGTTCGGTGATGACTTCGAAGGCATCATTGGAAAAGCCGGTTTCCAGCGGCAGCACCAGCGCGGCGGACCGGCCCTGCACGGCCAGGCCCAGCGCCTCCTGCCAGGTATCGGCAAGGAGCGGCTCCGGCCCTTCGGCTTCGCCCAGGATCGAGGCCAGGCGGGCGCGGCTACCGGTGGAATAGGCCGCCAGGATCGCCTTGCGTCCAGACTTGGCGATCGCCTTCAGGTGCTTGGCCGCCGCTTCGTAGGCATTGTCGCCGCGCGCGCGTTCGGGGGCAAAGTCTCGCGCGTTGCCGAACCCGAAGTCGATGACCTTGCCGGTTTCGGGCTGCGCGAACGGATCGGCGCGGTGCACCGGGTGGGCGGCCAGCAAACCGTCGAACTCATCCTTGGACAGATAGAGCGCGTCGGTCGCCAGCGGGCGGTAAGAGCCGGCTTTCTGGCCCGAGGTTTCCAGCCGCGCCTTGTGATAATCGGCGATGTCCGCCGCGCGCTCTTCTGCTCCGCCCAGCGCGGCGCTGTCGATCACGATCACGTCGTCATGGCCCAGATGATCGAACAGGGTGACCAGCCGGTCCTCGAACAAGGGCAGCCAGTGCTCCATGCCCGCGAGCCGTCGCCCGTCACTCACCGCCTGATACAAAGGATCGGCAGTGGCGTTGGCACCGAACATCTCGCGGTACCGGGTGCGGAAGCGCTTGACCGTATCGTCGTCCAGCAAGGCCTCGCTGGCGGGGAGCAGCAAGTGGTCGGGAACCGTGCCGGTGGACCGTTGGGTGCCGGTATCGAACAGGCGCAGCGTTTCCAGCTCGTCGCCGAAGAAATCGAGCCGCAGCCCGCCTTCCAGGCCCGAGGGCACGATATCGAAAATCGAGCCGCGCACCGCGAACTCGCCCGCATCGATCGCTGTATCACTGCGCTGGTAGCCCTGCCGGCGCAGCAGCGCGATCAGGCTTTCGTGGCCCACTTCCATCCCCGGCTTGAGCAGGCGCACCGATTCGCGGATGCGGAACGGGGTAAGCACCCGTTGCAGCACGGCGTTGGTCGTGGTGACGAGCAGTTGCGGGCCGGACCGCTTCAGCTGCAGGCGGTGCAGCGCGGCCAGCCGGCGGGCGCTGACCGACAGCGCCGGGCTGGCGCGATCGTACGGCAGGCAGTCCCACGCGGGAAACTCGATCACGTCGAGTTCGGGCGCGAAGAAGGCAGCGGCCTGTGCCACTGCGCTCATCGCCGCCTCGTTGTCCGCTACGAACACCGCGCGGCCCTTTGCGGCGGCGGCGCGGGCAAGGTCGGCCATGACAAGCGGCTGCGCCCCGCGTGTCACCGAAGCGAGGGTCAGCGGCGCGGTCGCCGTGAGGATACGGGAAAAATCAGCTGTCATGGGGATAAACGGCGCGATATGCGCCAAACGCGGCAAATTCAATCGTCTTGCGCGAATGGCGTGCCGCGCAGCCGTCGATCAGCGCGGGATGTCCACGTAGTCCAGCTTCATCATGCGATCCAGCATCGGCCCGCGATATTCCTCGGGGATGGTTTGCGTGCCCAGCGCCCAGGCCATGATGTCCACGTCGTCTTCCTCGATCATCTGCTCGAACAAGGCGATATCGGCCTCGGACCATTGCGCGTGGAACTGGTCGAAGAAGCAGCCGATCATGTAATCGGCTTCACGCGTACCGCGATGCCAGGCGCGAAACTTGATGCGGGCGAGGCGGGGCGAAAGCTGCGTCATGGGCGCGGCGATACAGGCCAGCGGCGTGCTGGGCAAGTTTGCACACAAGCCTCGCTGGCGAAATGGGCGGCAGTCGGGCTAAGAGGCGGCGGTCATGCGGCCCGAAACGCTCAACCCCCTGTTCGTCGACGTCGAATCGCTGGAAGGCGTCGGCCCCAAGCTGCGCAAGCCGCTCGAAAAGCTGGGGCTGACGCGGATCAGGGATGTCGCCTATCACTTGCCTGACCGGTTCGTGGAGCGTCGGGTGCTCGCAAATCTGGACGAGGCCAGCGTCGGTGAGAACGTCATCGTTGCGCTGACGGTGCGCGAGCATCGCGCGCCGAGCGGGCGCGGGCCGTTTCGGGTGCTGGCGGAGGACGCAGCTGGCAACGTGTGCACGCTCACCTACTTCGGCCGCGCATCCTATGCCGCGAAGAAGCAGCTGCCTATCGGCGAACTGCGCTGGGTAGCCGGGCGGATCGATCAGTATGGGCAGATGCTGCAGATCGTGCACCCTGAGCATGTGTCGCCCGACTCCGCCGCGCCGATCGGGCAGCAGTGCGAGGCGGTCTATCCGTTGTCGGAAGGGCTGACGCAGGGGCGGGTAGGGGCGATGGCTGCACAAGCGCTCAAGACCCTGCCAGACTTGCCCGAATGGATCGAGCCGGGCCTGATCGCCAAGACCGGGTGGCCGGCATGGCGCGCCGCGCTGAGCGAGGCACACCGGGGCATGAACGCCCTTGCGCGGGACCGGCTGGCCTATGACGAATTGCTCGCCAATGCGCTGGCGCTGATGCTGGTGCGCGAGAGCAACCGCGCCCAGCGCGGCACGCCGCTGGTGGGCGATGGCGCGTTGCGGGGGCGGCTGCGACTACCTTTCGCCCTGACCGGCGCGCAAGTGCGCTCCATCGCCGAGATCGAGGGTGACCTGGCGCAGGCCGCGCCGATGTTGCGGCTGCTGCAGGGCGATGTGGGATCGGGCAAGACGGTGGTCGCGCTAAACGCCATGCTGATTGCGGTGGAGGCAGGGGCGCAGGCCGCGCTGCTGGCGCCCACCGAAATCCTGGCACGTCAGCACTTTGATACACTTTCGCGTATGCTGCAGGGCACCGGGGTGGAGATCGCGCTGCTCACCGGGCGAGACAAGGGCAGGGCGCGCGAGGCGATCCTGATGGGCCTGCTGGATGGCTCTATCCAGATCGTGGTAGGCACCCATGCGATCTTTCAGGACAGCGTGGCCTATCGCAATCTGGCGCTGGTGGTGATCGACGAGCAGCACCGCTTCGGCGTGGGCCAGCGCCTGATGCTGACCCGCAAGGGCCGGCGGGTGCCCCATACGCTGGCGATGACCGCAACGCCCATCCCCCGCACTCTGACATTGGCGCAATACGGCGAAATGGAAGTCTCGAAGCTGGACGAACTGCCGCCCGGCCGGCAGGCGATCGACACGCGGGTCGTCGCGGTGGAGCGCATGGACGATGTGGCCGGTGCACTGGCGCGGCACATCGCCACGGGGCAGCAGGCCTATTGGGTGTGCCCGATGGTCAACGAAAGCGAGACCGAGGATCTTGCCGCCGCCGAATCCCGCTACGCGGCGTTGCAGGCGCGGTTCGGTGATACCGTGGCGCTGGTCCACGGGCAGTTGCGCCCGGAAATCAAGGACGCGGCGATGGAGCGGTTCGCGCGGGGGGAAGCCAGTCTGCTGGTGGCCACCACCGTGATCGAGGTGGGCGTGGACGTGCCCAACGCCACGCTGATGGTGATCGAGCAAGCGGAGCGTTTCGGCCTTGCCCAGTTGCACCAGTTACGCGGACGGGTGGGGCGCGGGTCCGAAAAGTCCACATGCCTGCTGCTACGCGGCGCCCAGCTTTCCGAAACCGCCCGCCAGCGCCTGGCCCTGATGCGCGAGACGCAGGATGGCTTCGTGCTGGCGGAGGAAGACCTCAAGCTGCGCGGCGGCGGCGAACTGCTGGGCACGCGCCAGTCTGGCGATACCCCGTTTCGCATCGCCACGCTGGAGCAGATCACCAAGCTCCTGCCGCTGGCGCATGACGACGCGCGCTTGCTGATCGAGCGTGACGGCGGCCTTGCCGGCCCGCGCGGGGAAGCGGCGCGGTTGCTGCTGTACCTGTTCGAGCGCGACTGGGGTGTGCAGTTACTGCGATCGGGGTGAGGTGGGCCCAAATGTAAGTCGAGCCCGAATCAAAAACGGCGCATCGTTGCCGACGCGCCGTTTTGAACACCCGCAAGGAGTGAAATGGTCGGGGAAAGAGGATTCGAACCTCCGGCCCCTGCCTCCCGAAGACAGTGCTCTACCAGGCTGAGCTATTCCCCGACCGGAGGGCGATCCGAAGACCGCCCGGGGCAGGAGCGCGCCTATATAGGGCGACTTGGGGGGTGGCAAGGGGCTGCAAGACAAAATGATGCACGTGTGCCGGCATCGTGGACGCATCGGGCCTTCACCTTGTTCGGCGGGCGCGATAAGCCTGTGTCCATGACCACCGTCCCGCTTCGCACGCCTGCCGCCGCTGTCCCGCATTGGGAGTGGCAATACCTGGATCTGATGCGGCGGATCTGGGAGCAGGGTGACGAACGGCGCGATCGCACCGGCGTGGGCACCCGCTCGATCTTCGGCGCGACGATCCGCTTCGACTTGGCGGGCGGCGCGATGCCGCTGCTCACCACCAAGCGCGTCTATTGGAAAACCGCGACGCGTGAGCTGTTGTGGTTCCTGTCCGGCGGCACCAACATCCGTCCCTTGTGCGCGCAAGGGGTGGAGATATGGACGGACTGGCCGCTTGAACGCTACCGCGTGGAAACCGGCGACCAGATCGATCGCAAGGCGTTTTCGGCACGCATCGTGGCGGACGCGGCCTTTGCGCAAGCGTGGGGCGATCTCGGCCCGGTCTATGGCAAGCAGTGGGTGGACTGGGCGACGTATGAGCCGGTTGGCGATGGGCTGTATCGGCAGGGCGCGGGCATCAACCAGGTGGCGCAAGTGATCGAAAGCTTGCGCAGCGATCCCGGCAGCCGCCGCCATATCATCGAGGGCTGGAACGTTGCGGAACTGGACGCGATGGCGCTGCCGCCGTGCCACAAGACCTACCAGTTTCATGCCGCCGACGGGCGCTTGTCCTGCTTGCTGTATCAGCGCAGTTGCGACCTTGGCCTGGGCTTCGCGTTCAACATGTGGTCGCTGGCGCTGCTGACGCGGATGATCGCGCAGCAGTGCGACTTGGAACCCGGCGACGCGGTGTGGACCGGCGGGGACGTTCATCTCTACCTCAACCATGCGGATCTGGTGGAAGAACAGCTGTCGCGCGAACCGCAAGGCGATGCGCATATGACTATCGCGCGCCGCCCGGCCTCTATCTTCGACTATCGCATCGAGGATTTTGAAGTGACCGGATATGCACCGCAATCGCACATCGCCGCGCCTGTCGCGGTGTGATTGACATTACGCATGTTTGAAATAATATAACTGCAACGTAGAATTTTGCTGCGCAGTCTGGGGTGGATATCCCGCACTTCGCAAGCTGGGCGGAGAGTGGAGAATGGCCGAACCAACGGCAGCGGCAGACGGATCGGGCGGAGCACGGCGCGCCAACCTTGCGCCTCTGGAACTGCATGTCCCCGAACCGCGATACCGCCCTGGCGATGTGGTGGATTATTCCCACCTGGAGATCCCGCCCGCCGGCCGCGCGCCGCGCCCGGATGAGACATGCCCGGCGAGCGAAACCTGGCCGCTGACGCTGGACATGATCCGCGTGCTCGATGAGGACAACCGGGCGATAGGGCCCTGGAATCCCGCGCTCGATGCGGAAACCTTGCGGCGCATGCTGCGGTCCATGGCGCTCACACGCGCGTTCGACGATCGGATGTATCGCGGGCAGCGGCAGGGCAAGACCAGCTTCTATATGAAATGCACCGGCGAGGAGGCGATCTCGGTCGGCTGCGCGCAGGCGCTGGCCAGCGACGACATGGTGTTCCCCAGCTATCGCCAGCAGGGCATCCTGATTTCGCGTGGCTATCCACTGGTGCAGATGGTCAACCAGATCTATTCCAACCGCGCTGACCCGCTCAAGGGCCGGCAGTTGCCGATAATGTATTCGGCGCGCGATTATGGCTTTTTCAGCATCTCCGGTAACCTCGCCACGCAGTTCCCCCAGGCGGTGGGCTGGGCGATGGCCAGCGCGATCAAAGGCGATACGCGCATCGCCACCAGCTTCGTGGGCGAAGGCTCCAGCGCGGAAGGCGACTTTCATGCCGCGATGACCTTCGCGGCGGTGTATAACGCGCCCGTCGTCCTCAACGTGGTCAACAACCAGTGGGCGATTTCCAGCTTTTCGGGCTTCGCCGGCGCGGAGCGCACCACCTTTGCGGCGCGGGCCACCGGCTACGGGATCGCCGGCCTGCGGGTGGACGGTAACGACCTGCTGGCGGTCTACGCCGCGATGCGGTGGGCCGCTGATCGCGCCCGTGCCAACATGGGCCCCACCTTGATCGAATACTTCACCTACCGGGCAGAAGGTCACTCCACATCGGACGACCCCAATGCCTATCGCTCCGCGCGTGAGGCGACAGAATGGCCGCTGGGTGACCCGATCACGCGGCTCAAGAACCACCTGATCCAGCTTGGCGAATGGTCCGAGGAACGCCATGCGGCGATGGATCTGGAAGTGGCCGACCAAGTGAAGGTCGCTACCAAGGAAGCCGAAGCCAACGGCATCCTCGGCCACGGCCTGCACCATCCGTTCCACACCATGTTCGAGGACGTGTTCGAGGAACTGCCCTGGCACCTGGAGGAACAGGCCGCGCAGGCCATTCGCGAGCGCCAAACCAAATGGCCGGAATGGAAGGATTAGGGCGATGCCTGAGAACGATTTGCCAACCGTGGTCGAGGCTGACGCGCGTCCGATGAACATGATCGAGGCGATCAACGACGCGCTCGACATCATGATGACCCGCGACCCGAACGTGGTGATTTTGGGCGAGGACGTGGGCTACTTCGGCGGCGTGTTCAGGGCCACAGCTGGCCTGCAGAAGAAGCATGGCCGCAACCGCGTGTTCGATTCGCCGATCAACGAATGCGGTATCATCGGCGCGGCGGTGGGCATGGCGGCCTATGGCCTGCGCCCGGTGCCGGAAATCCAGTTCGCCGACTATATCTATCCGGGGCTGGACCAGCTGGTCTCGGAAGCGGCACGGATGCGCTATCGTTCTGCGGGCGAGTTCACCTCCTCGATCACCATCCGCTCGCCGTTTGGCGGCGGCATCTTCGGCGGGCAGACGCACAGCCAGAGCCCGGAGGCCATGTTCACCCATGTGGCGGGCCTCAAGACCGTGATTCCCGCAACGCCTCACGATGCCAAGGGCCTGCTGATCGCCGCGATCGAGGACAACGATCCGGTCATCTTCTTCGAGCCCAAGCGCATCTACAACGGCCCGTTCGACGGCTATTACGACAAGCCTTCGCGCACCTGGAAGGGGCAGCCCGGCGGTCTTGTTCCGCAAGGCTATTACTGTACGCCGCTGGGCAAGGCCCGGATCGTGCGCGAAGGATCGGCGATGACAGTGCTGGCCTACGGCACGATGATCCACGTGGCCGAAGCCGTGCTGGCGGAGAAGGGCGTCGATGCCGAGATCATCGACTTGCGCACGCTGGTCCCGCTTGACATCGAGACTGTGGAAAAGTCGGTGGAGAAGACCGGCAGATGCCTGGTGATACACGAGGCTACCCGCACGTCCGGCTTTGGCGCCGAACTGTCCGCGCTGGTGCAGGAACGCTGCTTCTATCATCTCGAAGCCCCCGTCGAACGGGTAACCGGCTTTGACACACCGTATCCCCACAGCCTGGAATGGGCGTATTTTCCCGGTCCCGTCCGCATCGGCGAAGCGGTCGACCGGTTGTTGAAGGATTGATCGCGATGGGACGCTACACTTTCACGCTCCCCGACATCGGCGAAGGCATCGCCGAGGCCGAGATCGTCGCCTGGCACGTCAAGGTCGGCGATACGATCAAGGAGGACGACCGGGTCGCCGACATGATGACCGACAAGGCCACCGTCGAGATGGAAAGCCCGGTTTCGGGCACCGTCATCGAAGTGGCCGGCGAGGCGGGCGACGTGATCGCCATCGGATCGCCCCTTGTCGTGATCGAAGTCGAAGGCGCCGGCAACGACACGGCGTCCCCCGGCGCCGCGCCTGCGCCCAAGGCCGCCCCGGTCGAGCAGCGGATCGCGGCGGAGAACCCGGACGCGAGCGATGTGGACCGTGTGGAGGCTGCCGTTTCCAACGGCCCCCCACGCCCTGCGGAAAAGCCGGCTCCCGTGGCGAAAGCCGAGCCGCAAGCGGCAGAGCCCCAGCGTGAACACGCACGTGTTCTTGCCAGCCCTGCGGTGCGCCAGCGGGCCAGGGATCTTGGCATCGATCTGGCCGACGTTCGCCCTGCGGAGGATGGCCGGGTGCGTCATGGCGATCTGGACGCGTTCCTGTCCTACAATGCGGGAGGTGGGTTCGCCGTCAGCGGGCGCAAGGCGGTGGACGAGCAGGTCCGCGTCATCGGCCTGCGCCGTCGCATCGCTGAGAACATGGCCGCCTCCAAGCGCAATATTCCGCACTTCGCCTATGTGGAGGAGTTCGATGTCACCGCGCTGGAGGAGACCCGGGCGCAGTTGAACGCCGGGCGTGGTGATCGACCCAAGCTGACGATGCTGCCGTTCCTGATCGCCGCCATCTGCAAGCTGGTGCCCAAATACCCGATGCTCAACGCGCACTACGATGACGAAGCGGGCGTCGTTACCCGGTACGGCGCGGTGCATCTGGGCATTGCCGCGCAGACGCCGGCTGGGCTGATGGTGCCGGTGATCCGCAACGCGCAGGATCACAACTTGTGGCAGCTTGCCGCAGAGATCACCCGCCTTGCCAACGCCGCGCGCGACGGCTCCGCCAAGTCTGCAGAGCTTTCCGGCTCCACGCTGACGGTGACCTCGCTCGGCCCGATGGGCGGGGTGGCGACCACGCCGGTCATCAATCGCCCCGAAGTGGCGATCATCGGCCCCAACCGCATCGTCGAACGCCCGATGTTCGTGCGCGATGCCAGCGGTACGGAGAGGGTGGAAAAGTGCAAACTGATGAACATTTCGATGAGCTGCGATCATCGCGTGGTGGACGGCTGGGATGCCGCCAGTTTCGCCCAGGATCTCAAGAAACTGATCGAAGCGCCGGCGCTGATTTTGGCTGGGTGAGGGGGGGGCGGCGAACGCCCTGCTCTGATCCGGCCTCTGGACGCTAGTCGTCCAGAGTCGGCCCCAGCGCGGCGTCAAGATCACGCGGGCGTTTCAGGTAGGTCAGCTGGCCGCAGCCATCGCTGATCTCCTTCCAGCTATCGATTTCCAGCTGGACGACGGCGTAGGACGCGGTGGGGAACTTGTCCTCCACCACATCGCGCAACGGGCTCGATCCGTCATCCGGCACCAGATCGAAAATCAAGTCTTCCAGTCCCGGGTTGTGGCCGACCAGCATGATCGAGCGCATGTTGGCGTTCTGCTCGCGCAGCAGTTCGATCAGCGCGGCAGAACTGGCCAGGTAAATGCGCCGATCCCAGGTGATGGGCGGGGTTTCCCCGGCCGCTTCGCCCGCCAGTTCGATGGTTTCGGTCACCCGCACGGCGGGCGAGGCGAGGATGCGCTTCCAACCCACCGCATGGTCCGCGATGTGCTTCCCCATTATAGCCGCGCCTTTGCGGCCGCGCGCATTGAGCGGACGGTCGAAATCGCGCAGGCGCGCATCGGTCCAGTCCGATTTCGCATGGCGGAATATGCCCAAGGTTTTCATTGGCGGCTCACAACGAAAGGTCAGAACAGCGGGCGCGAGTCTTCGACCGTGTCCGCCGCGGTCCCTTGAGCATGTCCCGACACGCGCTGTAAAGCCTCCTCCAGCGTGACGCGGCGGATCGGCGTGCCGTCTGGGAATGCGGTCAGCAGGCGGGAGGGGAACGCGGGCGACAGCACGACGAAATGCCCCTTGTCCCCGCGACTGCGGATCAGCCGCCCGAAGGCCTGCGCCAGCCGGGCGCGGATGATCGTATCGTCATAGGCGCCGCCGCCGTTCGCCAGCCGGCGGGCACGGTGCAGGATCGAGGGGCGCGGCCAGGGCACCTGCTCCATCACCACCAGCCGCAGGGAGTGTCCAGGCACGTCTACCCCATCGCGCAGGGCATCGGTGCCTAGCAGCGAGGCGGCGGGATCGTCGCGGAAGATGTCTACCAGCGTGCCGGTGTCGATCGGGTCCACATGCTGGGCGTAAAGAGGCAGGCCGCCGCGTGCCAGCCGGTCGGCGATGCGCCCATGCACTGCGCGCAGCCGGCGGATCGCGGTGAACAGGCCCAGCACGCCGCCGCCCGATGCTTCGATAAGGCGGCCATAAGCTGCCGATAGCAGCGGGATATCGCCCTTGGGCACATCGGTGACGATCAGCACTTCGGCCTGGGCGGCATAGTCGAACGGGCTGGCGTGCAGCGACAGGCGCGGCTGCACGTCGATCTCGGGTGCGCCCGATCGCACCACCGCCTTATGCCAGTCCTCCCCGTCGCGCAGGGTGGCGGACGTCATGATGACGCCGTGCGCGGGCTCCAGCACCACTTTGGCGAACGGCTTCATCGGGTCCAGCCAGCGGCGATGGATGCCAATGTCATACTCGCGTGCGTCGGAGCGGTCGACGGCGAGCCAGTCCACGAATTGCGGGTCCGCCGGGCCACCCATCCGGTCAAGCAGCGATTCCCACGCACCCAGAGTTTCGACCCGCCATGTCAGCGAGTGGCGCGCGCCTTCGATGCGCGCGCGGCCCGGCCCGTCAAGCCAGTCCGGCGGGTCTTCCAGCAAGGCCTCCAGCCGCACGCCGAGCCGGATCAGCGGCTGGCGCAGTTCCGCCAGCGCCATGCGCGCGGCCTGCGCCACTTCGACGAAAGCGCCATCAAGCCCCGCCGCTTCGGTTTCCAGCGCGTAACCCGCGTCCTGCCCGCCGCTTTCATCGCGCGCGTACACGCCGGCCCTTACCGCTGCCAGCAGCTCTTCCAATGGCCCGGACGCCGCATTCTCACCGATGCGCTGGAGCCAGCCGTCCCCCGGCAGCGCTTCGGCTGCGGCCACGGCGGCGGTGATCGCCTTGGCGCCTGCTTCATCGTAGCTGGCGATGTCGGCAAGCCTGGCGGAAAGCCCGCGCCTGCGCCCTTTCGAGGCTTTTTCCGGGCCGATGACCCAACGGCGCAGTTCGATCGTCTCGGCCCCGGTAAGCGCGGCGGCGAAGGTCGAATCGGCCGCATCGAACACATGGTGCCCCTCGTCGAAGACGATACGGGTGGGGCGCGAGGCCGGATCGCGTCCGCGTGCCGCGTTGACCATCACCAGCGCATGATTGCCTATGACGAGGTCGGCACCCACGCTGGCGCGGGTGGCGCGCTCGATGAAGCATTTGCGGTAATGCGGGCAGCCGGCATACACGCATTCGCCGCGCCGGTCAGTGAGGGCGGCCACGCCGCGCTGGCGGAACAACGTGCCCAGCCAGCCCGGCAGGTCGCCGCCGATCATGTCGCCGTCCTGCGTATAGGCGGCCCAGCGTGCCACCAGATGCGCCAGGATCGCGGCCCGACCCGAAAACCCGCCTTGCAGCGCGTCTTCCAGGTTGAGCAGGCACAAATAGTTTTCCCGCCCTTTGCGCACGACCACCGGGCGCGATCCGTCAGCGCGCCGCTCCGGCCACGCGCGGCGGCTTTCCTGGCGCAACTGGCGTTGCAGGGCCTTGGTGTAGGTGGACACCCAGACAGTGCCGCCGGCCTGCTCGGTCCATAACGAGGTGGGGGCCAGATAGCCCAGCGTTTTGCCGATGCCGGTTCCGGCCTGCGCCAGCAACACGTGCGGGCGTGCCGTACGGTCACGCGGGGCAAAGGCGTGCGCGGCTTCGGCTGCAAACGCCTGCTGGCCGGGGCGCAGCTCCGCCGTGGAGCCGGTGAGCTGCGCCAGGCGATCTTGCACCGCCACGCCATCCAGCACGATCTGCCGGGGCTGCGCGGGTTCGGGCGCTTCCTCCCACTCGGGCAGGCGGGTGAACAGCCAGCGTTCGGCGCGTTCCGGCTTGCGAATGCGCGCGGTCAGCAGGGACGACCACGGCCAGCGCATCCGCACCAGCGATTGCAGCGAAGTCCACGCGCCCTCCCGCTCGGGCCACTGCGCACTTTCGCAGATCTCCAGCAGGGCGGCGGCGGCTTCCTGCAGAAGGCGCGGCACATCGGAATCGCCATCCGGCTCGGCAAGACCCAGCGCGTGGGCAAGGCCTTTCGGCGTGGGCACCACGAAGCGCGCAGGATGCACGAAGGCGTAGAGCTCCAGCAGGTCGAGTCCCGACAGGTCCGGGTAGCCCAGCCGGGTGGCCAGCAGGGGGGCGTTGAGGATCAGCTGCGGGGTGTCCGCTGCCGCCATCACCGCCTCGCCTTTGGAGATCGGCCGGGTGGTGCCGCCTTCGCGCGCCCACGATCCGCCATGGCTGGCGTGAAGCGCGGGAAGGGGCAGGGCGGGCATACCTGTGTCTTAGAGACGCGGGCGTCCTTTGAAAATGCCGCCTGTCTAAACGGCACTGATTTAATTGCGGCGGCATGCATTTTGGCCCTTGTCATAAATTATTCTAGATATATCTTAGAAACATCATGAAGCATATTGGACAAACGATGAGAAATTTTCAAAACAGCAGCGAACGTAAAGGCTGCCATCATGGCCGCCGGGATCATGACGCTATGATCGCCGCAGCGGTGGACGGGGTTGAGCGCGTGCGCGCAATGCTGGGCGGACGCGGTCGGCATGGCATTGGACGCGGGCCTTTCGGCGGCGGACGTGATGGCGCCGATGGCGATTTTTCCGGTGAGCGCGGCGGCTGGCATCGGGGGCCGGGCGGCTTTGGCGGCGGGCCTCGTGGTCCGGGTGGTGGACGGCGCAAGCGTCTGTTCGACCAGGCCGAACTGCAGACCCTGCTACTGGCCCTGATCGCGGAAAACCCTCGCCACGGCTATGATCTTATCCGCGAGATCGAAGCGCTTTCGGGCGGTGATTATGCGCCCAGCCCCGGTGTGGTCTATCCCGCGCTGACATACATGGAGGAAGCCGGCTTGATCGCGGCGACTGCTGACGGCGGCGCGCGCAAGGCGTTCGAGCTTACCGATGAAGGTCGTGCCAAAGTAGCCGCGGATGCTGACAAGGCAGTCGCACTGAAGGAACGACTGACCGCACTTGCAGCGCAGCGCGAAAAGGTGGACCCGGCCCCGGTGCGCCGGGCGTTCCATGCCCTGAAGACATCGGTGTTCGACCGTTTGTCCCACGAGGGCGCCGACCGCGAACTTATCCTCAAGATCGCCGATGCGATCGACGAGGCAACCCGTACCATCGAAAGGATCTGACAGATGGCCACCATCGCCGCCAAAGTGCCCACCCAATCGGGCAGCAAATACGTGCAGCAGTTGTGCAAGCACTGGAGCCACAAGTTGGAGACGCATTTCGAAGGGGATGTGGGCACGGTAACGTTTCCGGGCGCGGTCACCACGATGACCGTCGATTCCGAAGGCATTGCCGTTGCCATCACCGGCGAGGATCGCGAAGGGGTGGAGCGGCTGACAGGTGTGGTCGCCAACCACCTCGATCGCTTCGCTTTCCGGGAAGCGCCGCTGACGTATGACTGGACGTGGCGCGAGGATTGATCACTTGGGGAGTGCGGCGGATCAGGCACGTACGCACTCCACGCTTGCGAAAATCGCCCATTTCGCCAATTAGCGCGCGATGACCGAAAACGCCCTGATCGAAGCCGCCCGCGTTTCCAAGGCCTGGCCGTTCCAGGAAGCCCAGAAGCTGCTTAAGCGGTTTCCGCAAGGCAAGCCCGGCGGCGCGCCCGTGCTGTTCGAAACCGGGTACGGGCCATCGGGCCTGCCGCATATCGGTACGTTTCAGGAAGTGCTGCGCACCACGCTGGTGCGTCGCGCTTACGAAGCGCTGACCGGCGGCGCGCCGACTCGGCTGGTTGCCTTTTCCGACGACATGGATGGGCTGCGCAAGGTGCCGGACAATGTGCCCAATGCGCAGTTGCTGGAAGCCAACCTGGGCAAGCCGCTCAGCCGCATTCCCGATCCGTTCGGCACCCACGAAAGCTTTGCGCACCACAACAATGCAATGCTGCGCCAGTTTCTGGACCGTTTCGGGTTCGATTATGAATTCGTGTCAGCCAGCGATCGCTACAACGCAGGCGGTTTCGATGGCGCGCTCAGCGATGTGCTGCGGCACTATGACGCGATCATGGGCGTGATGCTGCCCACCCTGCGCGAGGAACGCCGCAAGACGTATTCACCGGTGCTGCCCATCTCGCCAGCCACCGGCGTGGTGCTGCAAGTGCCGATCGAGGTGCTGGATGCGGCAACGGGGATGATCCGCTTCACCGATACGGACGGCGCCCCGATCGAACAGTCCGTGTTCGGCGGCAAGGCGAAGCTGCAGTGGAAGGTCGACTGGGCGATGCGCTGGTACGCGCTGTGCGTCGACTACGAAATGTGCGGCAAGGACCTGACCGATTCCGTCACCCAGTCCGGCAAGATCGTGCAGATCCTGGGCGGTCGCCGCCCCGAGGGGCTGATTTACGAACTTTTTCTCGACGAAAACGGCGAAAAGATTTCCAAGTCCAAGGGCAACGGTCTGACAATCGAGCAATGGCTGACCTACGGCACCGAGGAATCGCTGGAATTCTATCTGTTCCGCGAACCCAAGAGCGCGAAGCAGCTGCATGTCGGCGTAATCCCCAAGGCGGTGGACGAATACTGGCAGTTTCGCGCCAACCTGGCCGGGCAGCCGATTGACAAGCAGCTGGGCAATCCGGTGTGGCACCTGTTGCGCACCAACGGTGAACGGGCGGGCGCTGGCGATACCGTGCCGGTTACCTTCGCGCTGCTGCTCAACCTGGTGGGCGTACTGGGCGCGGATGCCAGCGCGGAGCAGGTATGGTCGTACCTTGGCAACTACGTGGCCGATGCGAACCCGCAGGCTCATCCCGAACTGGGCGAAATGGTGCGCGCCGCGCTGGCCACCAACCGCGACTTCATCGCCCCCACACTGCAGCGCCGGGCACCCAGCGCGAACGAGGCGGAGGCGCTGCGGGCGCTTGACGAGCAACTGGCGGCGGTGGGCGCGGATGCTTCGGCGGAAACCCTGCAGAACATCGTCTACGAAATCGGTAAGGACGAGGCTTACGGCTTTGAGACCTTAAGGGACTGGTTCAAGGCGCTGTACGAGACCCTGCTGGGCTCAGCGCAAGGACCGCGCATGGGCAGCTTCATCGCGCTGTATGGTATCGCCGAAACGCGCAAGCTGATCGCGCAGGCTTTGCACGTGGCTGCACCGTGATCTGAAGGAAGCCGAAACCATGCACAAGCCGGACTTGACTGTCGAAGAATTGTGCCAGGAACTGCTGGGACGCAAGCTGTGCGATGTCGATAACGAGGAGCAGCGTGTCCTTGAACGCATTGCCATGGGCGAGATTATGGGACCGGACGCCCAAGAAGAAGCGGCGCTGAACGCCACTTTCGGTCAGCGACTGGCCGACCGGGTGGCGGCTGTGGGCGGGTCTTGGGGGTTTATCATCGCCTTTGGCGTGATCCTGCTTTCCTGGATGGCGATCAACAGCCGAATCCTGGAGGATTTCGGGCTGCATCCCTTCGATGCCTATCCGTATATTTTTCTCAATCTTATGCTGTCCATGCTCGCTGCGATCCAAGCACCGGTTATTCTGATGAGCCAGAACCGTCACTCTGAAAAAGATCGCATCGCCGCTAGGCACGATTATGAAGTCAACCTGCGCACTCAGCTGGAAATCCTGCGCCTTCACCAACGTATGGACCAGTTGTTCGACCGGCTCGATAGCTGGTCGCAAAGCGAGCTGAGGTAATTCCCGGCGGTCAGCGCCAAGTGCGGGCGCGAAACCATTTGGTCATCACATACTTCACGCCGCGCAACACTGGGCGGGAGGCATGCATCGTCCACGGGTTGGGCGCGCCATCCGGCAGGGCGTTGTTCCACAGCAGCAGCGTGCCCGCGCAGGGCGGCACGGTGAGCGCCATGCGGGTGAAATCGGTCATGCCGCCTTCCTCCACATCGTTGAGGTAGATCATGGCGGTCCAGCTGCGCTGGCCACCACAGCACCGTTCGCTGCCCCAGTATGGCGCTGCGGTGTCGAACGAATCGCAATGCTCGTTGAAATACTGCCCGCAGGCATAGCGCTGCCCTTGTGCCGATTCACCGCATCGGCCGGCAATCCCGGTCAGCGTGGACAGCCGGTCGTCGATATCGCGCACGACCGCGTCGGCGGGGTCGAGGTCACTGGAGTAGCTGGTGCGATAGGCGGGCCACGCATCCGCGTCGATGAGGCCGGACGGGTGCGCCACCGCGTCGATAAGGCCGATCAGCCGATGGCAAGCCAGCACGGGCAGGAATTGCGCGACCGTGTAGATTTCCGCGCGTGGGTCCGTCAGCCGCGTTACGCGGGCATCGTGGCCAAGCCGGGTACGCACGGCCGTGCCGATGCGGGCAAGGGCATCGCAATCGGGATGGCGGGCAGGTGTCACCATCGCCGCAGCCTACAGGCTTGGCGAGCGACCGCAATCACCATCGGCACATGGAAAAAGCCCCCGGATCACGCGAGCGATCCGGGGGCTTTTTCAGGGTAAGCAGGCGATTAGTAGAAAAAGTCGTAGATCACATCCATGACTTGGCCGGAGTAGACGTCCACCAGCACCACATCGTCATAATACCGGACCCAGCGATACGGGCCATAGACGGGCGGGAGGCGATATGCCCAGGGATCATTGATCCAGTAGCGGCTGCCGTAGAACACCGAGCCCAGCGAAACACCGATGCCTATCCGGCGGTAGGAGTAGTTGCTGTACGGCGCATAATAACGCCCAAGGCTGTAGGCCGACCGGTTGCGATTGCGATAGTCCTGCCAGTTGTAGCGGTTATCGCGGCGCCAGTCGTTACGGTTCCAGGATTGGTACCGTCCGCGATCTCCATCGGGGCGACCGTATCCGGGCCGGCCGTCGTTCCCTGGTCGGCCGTAGCCGGGACGACCATCGCTCCCGGGGCGGCCATAGCCTTGACGGGGGTCATAGCCGGGCCGACCTTGCCCGCCATTGCGATCACCGCCGCGCCAGCCCTCGTTACCGGGCCTGCCGTCATCGCCACGACCGCGATCGCCGCGCTGCCAGTTGCCGCCGCGCCCGTCGTTCTGCACGCCGCCGGGGCGCTGATCACCGCCGGGGCGCTGATCACCGCCGGGACGATTGCCCGACCAACCCGGACGACCCTGCTGTTGACGGCCCTGCTGCTGTTGCTGCTTCCAGGCTTGCTCCTGTTGCAGCCACGTACCCTGCTGCGCACCTTGCGGTGCCCCATTGCGACGTACCGGCACCTGACCCTGAGGTTGCGGTGCACGCTGAGGCCGCTGCATCTCAGGGCGGGGGGCGGCACGCTCAGGGCGCGCCCGGCCATCGCCGCGACCGTCTTCACGCTGCGCGAAACTGGGCGTCGAAACCCCGGTTGCCGCCAGTACCATCATGCTGGCAGCAAGCAGAACGCGCGATCGTGTGTTTTTGTTTTTCGTTGCCATTTCGGTTCTCCAAACCGAAGTGCCGGGACATTTGTTCCGGCTCATCGTGAGATGGCATGTAAAGCGCCGCCGCTGTCCCGAACGTGAACCGGGGCAGTGCTTAACGTTCAGGTTCGTTATTTGTAAAATGAACGAGGCCGCCATCCGGCAGAACCGGTGGCGGCCTCAGTCACATGGGAACGACGCCCAGTGGCCTGCCCGTTAGCGGGTCAGTTTCTTGTAGGCGAGCGCAGTGGGCCGATCGGCGGCATCGCCAAGGCGGCGGCGCTTGTCTTCCTCATAAGCCGCGAAGTTGCCTTCGAACCATTCGACGTGGCTGTTGCCCTCGAACGCCAGGATGTGGGTGGCCAGACGGTCAAGGAAGAAGCGATCGTGGCTGATGACCACGGCGCAGCCCGCAAAGTTCTCGATCGCCTCTTCCAGCGCGCCCAGCGTTTCTACATCGAGGTCGTTGGTCGGCTCATCGAGCAGCAGCACGTTGCCGCCCAGCTTGAGCATCTTGGCCATGTGGACGCGGTTGCGTTCACCGCCCGATAGCTTGCCGACGTTCTTCTGCTGGTCCGCGCCCTTGAAGTTGAACGCGCCCACATAGGCCCGCGTCGACATCTCGTGCTTGTTGACGGTCATGTAGTCATGGCCTTCGGAAATCTCTTCCCACACGTTCTTCTTGGGATCGAGGTGATCGCGGCTCTGATCGACGAAGCCCAGGTGCACGGTGGAGCCGATCTCGATCGTCCCTTCGTCCGGGGTTTCCTTGCCGGTCAGCAGCTTGAAGAGCGTGGACTTGCCCGCGCCGTTGGGGCCGATGACACCCACGATGCCGCCCGGCGGCAGGATGAAGGACAAGTCCTCGAACAACAGCTTGTCGCCATAGGCCTTCGAGATGTTCTTCACTTCGATGACCTTGCCGCCAAGGCGCTCTGGCACCTGGATGACGATCTGCGCCTTGCCGGGCTTGCGGCCGGCCTGCGCTTCCTGCAGTTGCTCGAACTTGCGGATACGGGCCTTTGACTTGGTCTGGCGCGCGGCGGGGGTCTGCCGGATCCATTCCAGCTCTTCCTTGATCGCCTTCTGGCGGCCAGACTCCTCGCGGTCCTCCTGTTCAAGGCGCTTGGCCTTCTTTTCCAGATACGTGGAATAGTTGCCCTCGTACGGGAAGTATTTCCCGCGATCGAGTTCCAGGATCCAGCCCACCACGTTATCCAGGAAGTAGCGATCGTGGGTGATCATCAGCACCGCGCCCGCATATTCCTTGAGGTGGTTTTCCAGCCATTCGACGGATTCGGCGTCAAGGTGGTTGGTCGGCTCGTCAAGCAGCAGGATGGACGGCTTCTGGATCAGCAGGCGGGTGAGCGCGACGCGGCGCTTTTCACCGCCGGAGAGGCTTTTCACCGGCCAGTCGCCCGGCGGGCAGCGCAGGGCCTCCATCGCAATCTCCAGCTGGTTGTCGAGCGTCCAGCCGTCCACCGCGTCGATCTTGTCCTGCAGTTCGCTCATCTCGGCGCCCAGCGCGTCGAAATCGGCGTCTTCCTCGCCCATTTCCATGCCGATCTGGTTGAAGCGCTCCACCATGTCGGCCACGCCCCGCGCGCCGTCCTTGACGTTTTCAAGGACGTTCTTGGTCTCGTCTAGCTCGGGCTCCTGCTCCAGATAGCCGACGGTGATGTTCTCGCCAGCCCAGGCTTCGCCGGTGAAATCGGTGTCGATGCCGGCCATGATCTTGATCAGCGTGGACTTGCCGACGCCGTTGGGGCCGACGATGCCGATTTTCGAGCCCTGGTAGAATTGCAGCGAGATGTCGCTGAGGACCGGCTTGGGAGCGCCGGGGAAGGTCTTGGTCATGCCCTTCATGACATAGGCATATTGAGCGGCCATGGAGTTCCTCTGGGATGTAAGCGTGCTGGTCGATTTGCGGCCCGCTCTACAGGCGCGCGCGGGCCTTGCCAAGGGCGGCGGGGGTCAGGCCTTCGTCAGGCGGGCAACGGCCTTTTAAGGGCCGCGGCGGCCAGCATATGGGCCGTGCGGGGCAGGAATGCGAGCCCGGCCAGGATCGTCGGCGCGATCAGTATCGCCCAGTAGAAGTTCACCGGCCTGGCGAACACCGCGAGCAGAAACACGATGCTGCCCAGCCAGGGCAGGGCGATGCGCGCCAGCGGGCGGGGTGCGCCCATGAACCCGACCAGCGCCAGCAGGGCCGCGAGATAACACCAGGGCCGCGGCATCAGGTTGAGCAGGCTGACGTCAACGATGTCGCGCAAGGGGGCTTCAGGGCCGCGCAGCGCATCCCAACCTTGCGATACGGCGTCACCGGGCAAGGACAGGGGCATGACCATCGCCCGGTGCACCATCAGCGCCGCGGCATAGGCGACCAGCAGGCCCATCCACGCAAGCAGCGCGCGCCGATGGCCGCCGCGCCATGCATGATACGCGCCGATCGCCACGAACGGCACGGCAAGCTCCCGGATCGCCAGCGCGCACGCCGCCGCGACGATCGCCGCCGCCACGTGTCCGCGCGCCAGCAGCGCGCTGGCAAGCGCGATGAGGACGCCGGCCCATAACTCGTGCGACACCATCAGCGTGTCGCTGGCCGCCATCGCGCCGCCACCCAGGGTCAGCAACGTTGCCGCGATGCGTTCCGGCGCGCGGGTCATCGGGCGCAGCATCGCGTACCAGGCCAGCGCAGTGATCAGCAGCAGCGCGCGCAGCATGGCGCGGGTGGCCGGCCAGCCCAGCGCGGCCTCGATCCACGCGAGTGTTGGCAGGCGCACGGTCACGAATGGGCGGGTCGGAAACCCGTGCGCGCGGTGCAGACGGATCGCGGCGTGGTAATAGCCTTCCCCGTTCGCCACGGCATCGCCGATGTCATGGTACAGGCGGATGTCGGAATACGTTCCGTCACCGGTGATCGCCGCGCCGCCGCTGCCGGAGAGGGGCTGAATCGTCAGCGTCCATGCGCCCAGCAGCACGATCACGACGATCAGAAGCCGGGCCTGCAGCGAAGAGAGGGTGTCGAGCATGGTGGCGTTGTGCTGGCGGCGCAGCGTGAGTGCAAGCAGGCCGTTCGGCATTTGTGGTACGCCGTATCCTGGCGGCCTATACAACGGCTTGGCAGCGCACGCAGCCTCGGTTAGCACTTGGGGCCATGACCAACACCCTGCTGCTGCGCGCCGGCCTTGCCGCGCTTGCCTTCACCGTTCCCACCTCAGCTTTCGCGACGCCAACCCAAGGCAGTGGCGTGGCCTGGGATATCGTGGAGGGACTGACGACCGAAATCGGCCCGCGCCCCGCCGGCTCGCCTGCAGAACACCGCGCGCGGGACTGGGGCAAGGCCCGGCTGGACGCGCTGGGCTTCAAGAACGTGCGGATCGAGGAATTCCGTACTCGCGCATGGACCCGTGGCCCCGAAAGCGCGGTTCTGACCGCGCCGTATCAGCAGCCGCTGGCGATCACCGCGCTGGGCTTTTCCGTGCCCACGCCCAAGCAGGGCCTGAAAGCACCGCTGGTCTATTTCCCCAGCCTCGCCGCGCTGGAGGCCGCGCCGGGCGGATCGCTCAAGGGCAAAATCGCCTTTATCGATCACGCCATGCGCGCTTCGCAGGACGGTTCGGGCTACGGCCCGTATGGAGACGTGCGGCGGCGCGGGCCGGGGATCGCGTCGCGCAAGGGCGCGGCGGCCATCGTCATCCGCTCGGCCGGGACGGACAGCCACCGCAACCCGCACACCGGCGTGACGATTTTCCCCGCCGGCGTGGCGCCGATCCCCGCCGGTGCCGTCTCCAACCCAGACGCCGACCTGATTGCCCGCATCGCCGCGCGCGGACAGCCGATGGCGATCGACCTGACCTTGCTGGGCAAGCCGTTTCCCGATGCGCCATCCGGCAACGTGATTGCGGAACTACCGGGCCGCGATCCGTCGCTGCCGATCGTGCTGGTGGGCTGCCACCTTGATTCCTGGGATCTGGGGACTGGCGCGGTGGACAATGCCTCTGGCTGCGCCATCGTCACGGCCGCCGCGCTGGCGGCGCAAAAGGACGGGCAGACTTTACGCACCATCCGGGTGCTATGGGCCGGGAACGAGGAAATGGGCCTGACTGACGGCGGCGGTGCATACTACACCAAGCTGCATGGCGGCGAGCCGCACGCGCTTGCGATGGAAAGTGATTTTGGCGCGGACAAGGTCTGGCAGGTCAAGTTCCACGTTGCACTCCAGAACGCCGCGATGGTGGATAAGGTGAAGGCGGCGCTGTGGCCGATGGGGATTACCCCGCATGCCGGCGCTGCCGATGGCGGAGAAGACGTGTCCGGCATCATCAAGGCACAGAGCCTTGCGGTGATCGATCTGGGGCAGGACGGCACCCGCTACTTCGATCTCCATCACACGCCCGACGACACGCTGGACAAGGTGGACCCTGTATCGCTGCAGCAGAACGTCGATGCCTGGGCCGCCGTACTCAAGGTCGTCGCCAACGAGCCAGGCACCATCGGCAAGGCTGCGCCCGAGAAACAATAGCGGCCTATCTCCCTCAACCCAGGGTGATGCGCCCCGCCATCGCGACCATCTGCTGCGCTTGCTCCAGATGGAGCAGCTCGGTCATCTTGCCGTCAACCCGGATCACGCCCTGGCCGGCGTTTTCAGGCAGTGCGAAAGCGGCGATGACGCTGCGCGCCCACGCAAGGTCAGCCTCGCTGGGTGAGAATACCGTGTTGCACGGATCGATCTGAGCCGGGTGGATCAGGCTCTTGCCATCGAAGCCGAATTGCTGGCCTTGACGCGCCTCGGCCTCGAAGGCGTCCAGATCGCGAAACTCGTTACACACGCCGTCCAGGATCGCTACGCCATGCGCGCGGGCTGCGGCGACCGCCATCGACAGGAACGGCAGGAATGGCGTGCGCTCCGCACTCAACGGCGCCCGCATTTCCTTGGCCAGGTCGTTGATGCCCATGATCCACAGCGATAGCCGGGTAGAGCTGGCCATCGCCGCGATCGGCTCCAGCGCGAACATGCTAGCGCATGTCTCGATCATTGCCCACATCTGCATGCCGGGATGCGCGGACGCCAGGGCGGCCTCGCACCGGGCGATGTCCTGCGGGCCGTTCACCTTGGGCATCAGCACCGCATCTGCGCACGAGCCGGCGATGGCGAAAAGGTCCGCCGCGCCCCATTGCGTGTCCAGTCCGTTGGCCCGGATGGCGACCAGGCGATCGCCAAAACCGCCTTCGGCTACGGCGGTGATGGCAGCCTCCCGCGCGCTCGCCTTGGCCTCAGGAGCGACTGCGTCCTCCAGGTCCAGGATCACCACATCGCACGGCAACGTGCGTGCCTTGGCAATGGCCTTGGCGTTCGACGCGGGCAGGTACAACGCGCTGCGGAGGGGATGGTCGGTGAACGGCATGAAAGGCTTTCCCAAAGATCGCACGAACAGCGCACGTCCTTGAAGCCGCATGCCGGCCTGTCAAGCTGCCGATGTCATGGATAATCACTCGTCAGCGCACCTGATCGCGCAGACACCTATACCAAAGGCACCATTTCCAAGGCTTTGGGTCGTACCTACCCTGATGGCAGCCGCAGACTGTCATGTTAGTCGTGACCCGGTCCGACAATGGAGTATCCCTCTGCTCCGGCCGTTGGATTGCGGCAACCCTTCGGGGTCGCACCCATCGCCCTGCTCCGGTCAACGCGCCGGGGCAGGGCGATGCAGTTTGCGGGCTGACCAAGATCGGGTAGTGGCTGCGCCAAGACAGTTTGACCGACAAGCAGATGACTATGGCAATCCGCTGGACAGGCCATGAATGGCGGGGCACTATCGCCGCCATGAAGCGCCTCCTGCCCTCGATCGCCGCCTTCGGGCTCCTCGCCATTTCCGGTACGGCTCACGCCAGCCTGCCCGTGGGTGCGAAGGCACCCGCCTTCTCGACCCAAGCGGCCAAGGGCGGCAAGACGATGCCGTTCGACTTGCGCGAAGCGCTGCGGCGCGGGCCGGTGGTGCTGTATTTCTACCCCAAGGCCTTCACGCAAGGCTGCACCCTGGAAGCACACGCCTTCGCCGAAGCCACGCCTGAATTCGCCAAGGCTGGCGCCACGGTGATCGGCATGTCGGCGGACGATCTGCCCACGCTGCAGAAATTCTCCACCGAAGCCTGCCGTGACAAGTTTGCGGTCGCGATGGCAACGCCGCAGATCATCAAGGAATACGACGTTTCGCTGAAGAAAGCCGGTGCGCCTGCCGGCATGACCGACCGCACCAGCTACGTCATCGCCAAGGACGGACGCATCGTGATGGTCCATTCAGACCTCGATTACCGCGATCATGTGAAGCTGGCGCTGGAAGCGGTGAACAAGCTCAAGAAGTAAATCGGTGCACCGGCATGCCGCATGGGCGTGCCGGTGGTCGACAGGCTGATCGGTCAGGATGGATGATCTGCGTACCGCAAATCAGGCGATCTGTGTAGTGGTGGATTGAGCCTGAAGTCGATAGCGGGGCCCATACGGGCAATGTTCACGCGCTTGAAGGCAATGGCGGAGACGCCGGGATTCGAACCCGGGGAGCCCCCTTAAGAGCTCGACGGTTTAGCAAACCGCTGGTTTCAGCCACTCACCCACGTCTCCGGATGCGGCTTGGAGCGGTGCCTATAGCGAGAGGGTATGGGGCCGGCAAGGGGAGAAGCGCGCCGGATCGAGCGATGTGGAAAAAACATTTCCAACCGTCGCATATGGCCGCGCCCTGCCGCAAACCGGACTCCGATCGTCGCCCGTTCATTGCGCGGCAATGCCGGGGGATTCACAGGGGACGGTAGGGTAAATATCGCGTACGGGGCGCGGAAGGGGGAGGCAGCACATGCGTCGACCCGCACTATGGCATCGGCAGGAGGGTCAAATCATGCACAACCGCAAGCTGTCCAGCAGGACAAGCACCAATGCGCCATATCGCCGCGCATTGACGGCGGCGATCGCCCTCTTCGCTGCAGTTGCACCGGTGGCCCCGGCGCTCGCGCAAGTCACCACGGTGGACCCGGACGCGACGATCGACGGCGATCTCAACCGCGGTCCGGCAACCTATCCTGCCCCCAACAACCCGGCGCCTGGCAACGGCACGCCCGTGGACGCCCCGCCGCCCGCCACCGGCTGGACGCCGCAGCCAGGCCCCGCCAGCCCGCCGCCGCCAAGCTCTGCACCGGTCGCCCCGCCGCCAACGCCTGCAGGCGACAATACCGCGACGTATCGCGAAGACGACCTGATCGGCGCGGCCGAGGGCGTCTTCGGCAAAGGCGCGAAGGGCCTGGCCGACGTGATCCGCGATCTGCTGGCCAAGCAGGGGCAGCCCAACGCCTATATCGTTGGCCGCGAAGCAGGAGGCGCGATCGCGGTGGGGCTGCGTTATGGCTCGGGTACGCTGCACCACAAGATCGAAGGCGAACGGCCCGTGTACTGGACCGGGCCTTCGATCGGCTTCGATGCCGGTGCCAATGCCAGCAGCGCCTTCGTACTGGTGTACAATCTGTACGATTCGCAGGAACTGTTCCACCGCTTCGGCGCGGGTGAGGGGCAGGCCTATCTGATAGGTGGCTTTACCGTCAGCTACCTGCGTCGCGGCAACACCGTGCTGATCCCGGTGCGTGCCGGGGCGGGGCTGCGGTTGGGCGCAAACATCGGCTACATGAAGTTTTCGGAAAAGCAGCGCTGGCTGCCGTTCTGATGATGTTACTCGCTCTATCGGCGAGGGTCAGGCGCAACAATCTTACGGTGATGGAGGGCGATGCACATTCGGCGGTTGCGCCGCGTGGCGCGCAAGGTTAAGGGCCGCGCGCCATGCTCAACACCCTCACGCAACAGCCCGCCGATGCGCTTCTCGCGCTGATCAAGCTCCACAACATCGACCCCCGGGCCGACAAGATCGACCTTGGCGTCGGCGTTTATCGCACCGGGCAGGGAGATACCCCTGTGTTCGGCGCGATCAAGGCGGCGGAGGCCAGGCTCGTCGCCGAGCAGGACTCCAAAGCCTACCTGGGCCCGGAAGGCGACATGGGCTTCGTCGAAAAGCTCATGCCTTATATCTTCGGCGCGGACAGCGCTGACCTTGGCGGCCGCATCGAAGGCATGCAGACGCCGGGCGGCACCGGCTCGTTGCGCCTGGCTCTGGCGATGGTGAAGCGCGCCGGCTACAGCCGCGTCCTCGTCGGCAAGCCCAGCTGGCCCAACCACAACCAGATCTGCGCCGATCTTGGCCTCGACGTCTTCGAATTCAATCACGCCACGCCCGACGGCCGCACCGATATGGAGGCGCTGCGCGGCGCCCTCGCAGCGGCCGGGGAGGGTGATGCGATCCTGCTCCACGGCTGCTGCCACAACCCCACCGGCATCGATTATTCCAATGCCGAATGGGACGAGATCGCCGGTCTGCTCGGCGCTTCGAAGGTGCTGCCGATCATCGATCTGGCGTATCAGGGCCTGGGACTGGGCATGGAGGAGGACGCTTACGGCCTGCGCCGCGTGCTGGCGCAAGTGCCCGAAGCGCTGGTGTCCTATTCGTGCGACAAGAACTTCGGCCTGTATCGCGATCGTGTAGGCGCGCTGTATGTGGTGGTGGGCGATCCGGCGGATCTTACCAAGGTCATTTCCAACGGTCACGCGCTGGCCCGCGCCAACTGGTCGCAACCGCCAGATCATGGCGCCGCCGCCGTGCGGCTCGTGCTGGAGGATGAGGCGCTCACCGCCCAGTGGCTGGACGAACTGCACCAGATGCGAGACCGTATGCGCCAAGTGCGCGCACGCCTTGGCGCGGCGGGCAAGACCGGCGGCGTCGATCTTACCCCGGTTGGCAACCAGCACGGCCTGTTCTCCATCATCCCCTTCACCGCGGAACAGGTGCAGGCGATGCGGGCCGAACACGGGATCTACTTTGCAGCATCGGGGCGCATCAACGTGGCGGGCCTGACGATGGGCAACATCGACCAGTTCCTGGCCGCTGTGGAAAGCGTCACCGCCTGACATGGATCGTCAGCCGGTTCTCCATGGGGATCGGCTGACGCTGCGCCCGCTGCTGTCAGGTGACTGGGACGCGCTGTACGCGGTTGCCGCCGATCCGCAGATCTGGGCGGTCCACCCCGCGCACGATCGCTGGCAGGAGCCGGTATTACGCGCATTTTTCGATGAAGGTCTGGCGCACGGTGGCGCCCTGGCGATCGTGCTGCGCGAAAGCGGCGCCATCATCGGCTCCAGCCGCTATGGCGAGCCGCAGCAAGACCACCCCGACGAGATCGAGATCGGCTGGTCGTTTCTGGCGCGCCGCTTCTGGGGCGGGGGCTATAACGCGGAATTCAAGCGCCTCATGATTGGGCATGCGCTTGAGCATTACGCCAGCGTGATATTTCAGGTCGGCGAGGACAACGTGGTGTCCCGCAAGGCGATGGCGAATATCGGCGGCGCGTTGACGGACCGCACTGTCAGCCACGAACGCGGCGGGGTGATGGTGCGCCACGTGATCTACGCCATAACGCGCGAGAGTTTCGCGCATGGCCCGCTAAGCGCGCCGATGCGCTGAAAACCGCGCCGATGCCGTTGAAAAATGGTGACCCCTACGAGAATCGAACTCGTGTTTACGCCGTGAGAGGGCGTCGTCCTAACCGCTAGACGAAGGGGCCATGGGCCATTTGCGTTTCCGAAACCATCAACCGATGGTGACCCCTACGGGAATCGAACCCGTGTTTCAGCCGTGAAAGGGCCGCGTCCTAACCGCTAGACGAAGGGGCCAAACCGGGTTGCGCCGGAGGCAGGACCGGCCCTCTAGCGGGGCCTCCAAAGACGGTCAACCCCTGCGGCGACATAAAAGTGCAGATCGCTTTTCAGTCGCAGAAGGCGGCGTCATCAAGGTGGAGTTCGGCGGCCGGACGGCTGCCCCAGTCATCGATCCTGGCGCGTCCGGCCAGCCACAGGCGGCGCCCTTGCGCGGCGTGCAGCAGCGCTTGGCCCATCTCCGTCTCGCCCGAACGAAAGGCCATGGCTTTGAACCGGCCGCCATCCGGCCCGGTGACGATCAGGCGAACATGATCGGCGCCTACGATGTCCGCCTTGACGATCCGCACCGGCCCCACCGCGATGCGCGGACCGGGCCAGCCCATGCCGTAGGGCCCGGCGCTTTCCAGCGTCTCCACCAGCGCCGGGTTCAGGCCGCCGGGTGACAGGGCCAAGTCCAGCAGCATGTGCCGTCCGGCGGATGATTGCGCCACGTCTGCCGCCAGCCGTTCGTCCAGCCACTGCGACAGGGCGTCCAGTTTGTCCGGTGCAACGGTAAGGCCTGCCGCCATTGCATGGCCACCGCCGGCGATCAGCAGCCCGGCTTCGCGCGCGGCAATGATTGCCGCGCCAAGATCCACGCCGGCAATGGACCGCCCTGAGCCCTTGCCATTGCCCGCCTCGTCAGCGCTCATGGCGATGACCAAGGTGGGCTTGCCGGTCTTTTCCTTGATGCGCCCGGCCACGATGCCGATCACGCCGGGGTGCCACCCTTCGCCTGCAACCACAATCACCGAACGGTTGTGCTGCCGGTCAAGCTGGCTTTCGGCCACTTGCTGCACCTCCTGCTCGATGGCCCGGCGTTCATCGTTCAGGCGCGAAAGCTGCGCGGCGATAGTCTGCGCCTCGTCGGCGTCCGTCGTGGTGAGCAGCCGCACGCCCAGCGTGGATTCGCCCACGCGCCCGCCGGCGTTGATGCGTGGGCCCAAGGCAAAGCCCAGGTCGCTGCACGTAGGAGCGCGGCCAAGCCGGCTGGCGTCGATCAGCGCGGACATGCCGATGTTGTCCCGCTTGGCCATCACCTTCAGGCCCTGCGCCACGAGTGCCCGGTTGAGGCCATGCAACGCGGCGACGTCGGCCACAGTGCCCAGCGCCACCAGATCGAGCAGGCCGAACAGATCGGGCTCCCGCCGGGTTTCGAAATAGCCACGCAGCCGCAGCGTGCGCACGGTGGCGACGGCGAGCAGGAACGCCACGCCCACGGCGGCCAGATGGCCGTGCGCGGCGCCCAGCGCGTCCTCGTCCAGCCGGTTGGGGTTCACCAGCGCAACCGCGCGGGGCAGCTGGGGCGAACACTTGTGGTGATCGACCACGATGACATCGACGCCGGCCTGGTGCGCCATCTCCAGCGCTTCGTGCGCCATGGCCCCGCAGTCCACGGTGACGACAAGGCTGGACCCTTCGCCTGCGATCCGCACTAGCGCTTCGCCGCTGGGGCCGTAGCCTTCCAGCAGGCGGTCCGGAATGTAGTAGCGGGCATCGTGGCCCAACTGGCGCAGCAGCAGGATCAGCAGCGCGGCGCTGGTGGCGCCATCGACGTCGTAATCACCATAGACGGTCACGCTCTCGCCTGTCAGCACCGCCTGGGCGATGCGCTCTGCCGCCACGTCCATGTCCTGAAACACGGACGGGTCCGGAAGGAACGCGCGCAGCGAGGGGTTTCGGTGACGCTCCAGATCGGCGCGCGGCACGCCGCGAGACAGCAGGAGTTGGGTGACGATATCGTCTTCAAGGCCAGCCGGACCATCGCTGAGGTCCATGTTGCCGCCGCGCCATTGCCAGGCCTTGCCAGACAGCGAACGGTCGATCCCGAAAACGCAGGCGGATCGTGATTCCATAGTCATTGGCGTTAGCCTACCTGTCACCATGCGCAAAGGGCCGATGCGGGTGTTTCCAGCGTGGCGGTTGCAGCTATGGTGTGGGCCGAGACGATTCTCATTCTGGAGTGACCTTTGCAGCCCGATCCCAGCCTTTCGCTGCTGTTCGCCCCCGGAACGCGCCCCACTGCGGACCGGATGGCTGCGCTCATCGAGGCCGCAGCGCGCGACGGGCTGGCGGCACGGGTGAGCCATTGCCCGCCCGCCGAGCAGGGATGGCTGGAAGTTCTCGCGAGCGGCCTGACGTTCGATGTGCGAGGGCTTGCGCCAGCGAAATCTGCCCCGACACCCGCGATCCAGGACAGCTTCGGCTTCGACGATGACCGCCCTACCGCCACCGATCATGAAGCGCTGACGCTATTGCCCGCCAGCCATATCCTCGCAGGCGCAGCGCAAATGCCGGTGGTGCGCACGATGATGGGGCTCGCGGCGAACCTTGCCCTCCATCTGCCTGTGCGCGCCGTTGCCTGGGGGCCAGCGCAGACAGTGATGGAGCCGCGCTATTTTTCGCGTGCGGTGATGAACTGGCTGGCGGGCGGTCCGTTTCCCGCCCACGGCCTTGTCGCCCTGCAACCAAGGGCGGATGGCACAATCGTCAGCCGTGGCCTGGTCTTCTTCACCGGTCAGGAAATGCAGATGGAAGCCAAGACCGGCGAAAGCCCTGCCGAGGCGCAAAGCCATGCGGCGTTCGCGATCGATGGGCTCATCCGGCATGGCGCGATCGACGAGCCGGTGCGGCTGGCTCAAGGGCCGTCTGCTTTGATCGCCGAACCTTCGAAAGTCGGCAAGCTGGTGCTGGTCTGGCGCGAAGCGACGCACGCGCTGTAAAAAGTTACGGGCGAGTCCTGCGCGCCACACACACTTCATCTTGAGTCCCGCGCGCTGTCAAAGCCCCGACATGTTGTGCCGGATTCGTTTTGTTCTCGCACAAGGTCCCGCTGTAAACCCTTGGAATCTGGCGAGTCGAGCCTTGACGCGGAGTCCGCAATGACTCACCGTGCTGCCTTATCCACAGTTTGGCGGAGCAGTCATGGGGCAGATTTTGGTCAAGGAACGCATCCGGGCGCGGGCACCAGCCCCCACGCCCAGGGAACTGCTTCCGCTCGGCCACATCATTCCCGGCGACTGCGTGGAGGCGATGCGTACCATCCCCGATGGCAGCGTGGATATGGTGTTCGCCGACCCGCCCTACAACCTGCAACTGGGCGGCGACTTGTCCCGCCCGGATGGCAGCCACGTGGATGCCGTCACCAACGACTGGGATAAGTTCGCCAGCTTCGCGACGTATGACCAGTTCACCCGCGAATGGCTGACCGAGGCGCGCCGCGTCCTGAAGCCCGAAGGGTCGCTGTGGGTGATCGGATCGTATCACAACATCTTCCGCCTGGGCGCGATCATGCAAGACATGGGGTTCTGGATCCTGAACGACATCGTGTGGCGCAAGGCGAACCCGATGCCCAACTTCAAGGGCACCCGCTTTACCAACGCGCACGAAACGCTGATCTGGGCCTCGATGGGTGAAAAGGCGAAGTACACCTTCAACTACCGCGCCATGAAGACCCTGAATGACGAGTTGCAGATGCGCTCTGACTGGGTGCTGCCGATCTGCAACGGAGCAGAGCGGTTGAAGAAGGATGGCCGCAAGGTTCATCCCACGCAAAAACCAGAGGCGCTGCTGTACCGGGTGATGCTGGCCACCACCAACAAGGGTGACGTTGTGCTTGACCCGTTCTTCGGCACCGGCACCACCGGGGCGGTTGCCAAGCGGTTGGGGCGCGAATGGATCGGGTGCGAGCGTGAGGGGGATTATCGCGCCGCTGCCATGGAGCGGATCGAGATGGCCCTGCCGCTGGATGAAAGCGCGCTCAAGACCATGCAGTCCAAGCGCAGCGCGCCCAAAGTGGCGTTCGGCACGCTGGTCGAAACAGGCTGGATCGCGCCGGGAACCCTGGTGTGGGACAAGAAGCGCCGGCATGTCGCCACGGTACGGGCCGATGGTTCGCTTGGGTCTGGCGATGCCTCGGGGTCGATCCATGCGGTGGGGGCGCAACTGCAGGGCGCACCCTCGTGCAACGGCTGGACGTTCTGGCACCTTGAACATCAGGGCGAGGTCAAGCCGCTTGACGTGATCCGCCAGCTTTACCTGCTCGCCACCGAACCGTGACCGACCGCAAGGTCTATATCCGGCCCATCGCGTTTGCGGAAAGCCCGCAAAGCGAGGAGGGCGAGGCGGTGCGTCTGGCCGGCGCGATGGTGTGGGCCAGCCGCTTCGCCGTCATCGTGCGGGAAGGGGGCAGGGTGCTGTCCCGCCAGCGGGTCGCGGTTAATGAAGTCCCTAAGGCCCTGGCCGCACTGCCCGCTGATCTGGGCGCGGCGGCGGAGCGTCAGTGGAGCAATCTGCGCAAAGCCCACGCGCCGTTGAGCGTGGCGCTGACCAACGGCGACGCGCGCACGATCCGGCTCGACCAGCCGCAAGTCATGGGCATCCTGAACATGACGCCGGACAGTTTCTCCGACGGCGGGCAGTTTCTGGACGACGGCACAATCGCCGCCGATCACGCTTTCGCGATGGTGGAGGCGGGCGCCGCAATCATCGACGTGGGTGGGGAATCGACCCGGCCCGGCGCAGCGGCCGTTTGGGAAGGCGACGAACTGCGCCGCGTAGTGCCGATGGTGGAGCGGCTTGCGGCTATGGGCACCGCGATCAGCATCGATACCCGCCGACCAGCCGTGATGGAGGCGGCGCTGACGGCGGGCGCGCATATTCTCAACGACGTATCCGCGCTGCGCTACGATCCGCGCAGCCTGGAGCTTGCGGCGGCATCAGGTGCGCCGGTGGTGCTGATGCACGCGCCGGGCAAGGCGGACGACTTGCATTCCGGCGCCGCGTTCCACGATGTGGCGCTGGACGTGTTCGACTGGCTGGAGGCGCGCCGCGATGCCTGCGTGGCCGCCGGGATCGCCGCGGACCGCATCGTGCTGGACCCCGGTTTCGGCTTCGGACTTTCGCTGGCGGAGAACCTGGCGCTGTTCAACGCCCTGCCGCTGTTTCACGCGCTGGGCCAGCCGCTGCTGGTGGGAGTCAGCCGCAAACGGATGATCGGCGCGCTGGCTAACGAAGCGCCCGCCCACCAGCGGCTGGGCGGGTCGCTGGCGCTGGCGGTCAAGGCGATGGATGCCGGCGCCCACATCCTGCGCGTTCACGATGTACCCGAAACGGTGCAGGCGGTGCGCGTCTGGCGGGGCCTGCGCGATGCGGCGCTGACCGCGTTTTCGCAGATGCCGGGCTGACGTCGGCGCTGGGTGAAGGGGCGGCGGCACTCACGCCGCATACCCGCCATCGCTGACCAGCACGGCGCCGGTGATCGTGGCCGCCGCATCGGACAGCAGGAAGCTGATTTGGGCCGCCACTTCTTCTGCCGTGGCGAAACGGCCCAGCGGCGTGGCGGCGCTGCCCATCGCGGCGATGGCGGCGCTGCGGCTGCCGGCGTCTGTCGCCATATCGGCGAACATCGGGACCGCGTCCCACATCGGCGTATCCACGCCGCCCGGCGCGATGGCGTTGACGCGGATGCCAAGCGGTGCGCCTTCCTTGGCGGCCACTTTGGCAAGGTGGATGACCGCCGCCTTGCTGGCCCCGTAAGCGGCGGTGCCGGGTTCCGCCTTGATGCCGCTGGCCGATGCGGTGAGGACGATGGCGCCGCCGCGTTGCCGCATGGCCCGCATCGCACACCGCAACGAAAGTGCGGCCCCGTCCAGATTGGTGGACAGCACCGCGCGCCACTGTGCAAAGTCCAGATCGACGATCGCGCCGGATGCGGTGACGCCGGCATTCAGGATCGCCAGATCCAGCCCGCCGTCCAGCGCCGCATCCACGCGGTCCCATGTGTCCGGTTCCGCAACGTCGCCAGCAATGCAGGTGGTGGGGCATCGGACGCCCAGCGCTTCCATGGCGCCGTGGTTGCGATCCACCAGGATCAGGCGAGCGGCGCCTTCTTCAGAGAGCAGCCGCGCGCATGCAGCGCCGATGCCCGATGCCGCGCCGGTGATAAGCGCAGTCTTGCCGATGAATGATGGCATGATGAATTCTTCCAATACGTTCGGTCCCTGCGGCCATCTAAAGCCGCTAATCGTGTGCAAACGCTCCGCCGGGGCGGTGTTACTGGACCAAGTGGAAGAACTCCGTTGCTGGTGGGGAGGAGTATCGCGCTCTCATGCCGCGTTGTCGATCCCCAGTTCCGACAACTTGCGGTACAGCGTGGACCGGCCTATCCCCAGCCTGCGCGCCACCTCGGTCATCCGCCCGCGATACAGGCCGATCGCCAGCCGGATCACGTCCGCCTCGATGTCCTCCAGCGGTCGCAAGTGGCCATCCGGGGTATAGAGCATGACGCCCGAACTTTCCTGCATGGGGTTCGACGCTGTGGACGGACCTGTTCCCAGGATGTTGAGAAGCTGTGGAAAATCGTCTGACGTCAGCGCATCGCCATCGCAGAACACCGCGGCGCGAAACAGCACGGCCTGCAACTGGCGCACGTTGCCCGGCCAGTCGTAGGCGGCCAGAAGCGACAACGCGCCGTCGGTTATGCCCAACTCGCGCAGGCCCGGCTGTTCGCCGATGCGCGCCAGGAAAAACCGGGTGAGGGCGGGAATGTCGCCGGTGCGCTCGCGCAGGCGCGGGAGATAGACTTTGGTGGGGGAAATGGCCGCGAGCAGTTCGGGCATAAAATGGCCCTGATCGGCAAGGTCCGCCAGCGGCAGGTTGCTGGCCGCGATCAGACGCACATCGACGCGGAAGGAATGGCGCGCCCCGATAGGGCGGCAATCGCCCTTGCGCACCGCTTCCAGCAGCCGTTCCTGCACGGGCAAGGGCAGGCGGTCGATCTCGTCCAGCGCCAGGGTTGCCCCGTCGCAGTGTTGCAGGGCACCGATCTGCCGGTCGAACGCGCCGGGAAAAGCGCCTTTCTCATGCCCGAACAGCGCGGATTCGATGGAGTTGGCGGGCACCCCGCCGATGTTGATGATCCGCAGCGGCAGGCGCGAGCGGGGCGAGGCGGCGTGCATCGCCCGGATCAGCATTTCCTTGCCCGTGCCGCTTTCGCCCTCGATCAGCACCGGCGAATGGCCGCGCGCGGCTTTTGCGGCCACGGCCAGAGCCTTGCGGAAGTTCGGCGATGCCCCGATCATCGATTCGAAGTCCGGGTTGGACGGCATTTTCTCGGTCAGCGGGGCAAGCTCGTCCCGCGGGGCTTCCAGCGTGGTGGCGGACCGCAGGGCCTCCATCAGCCGGTCCGGCGCGACAGGCTTGACCAGATAATCGGTCGCGCCGGCGCGCATCGCCTCTACGGCCAGCAAGGGCGAAGTGCTAGCGGTCAGCATCAGGATCGGCAAAGCGGGGCGGCGCACTTTGAGTTCGGCAATCAGTGCGCAGGCGTCGTCGCCGGGCACCCACTGGTCCAGCACAATGGCGGAAAGCTGCATGCCCTGCCGGGTGCCCAGCGTCGCGATAGCGGTTTCGGCGTCGCGTACGATCAGCGTGCGCCACCCTTCGCGGGAGGCGAGGGCCGAGATGAGCCGGCTTTGCGCCGGTTCATCGTCGATGAGCATGAGAAGGCGCTGATCAAGTTCCGCCATGTGTCGTTGCTTTGTCAGGCCTTGCTGTGAAGTTCGCAAGGGGAGTCTTTAGGGCAAAGCGGTAAAGACCGCATTAAGCCTGCCCTTGCGGTGAAGCGTGGAAATGCAGCAGCGCATTTGATGCGCTTGGGCACTTGAGAGGAAACAGTCGGGAGGCTAAGACCGTGCTCAAATTCAACGACACCGGGGAAAATGGATCATGGCTTCAGGCAAAGACATCAAGGTCGCCACCGAAACGTATAACGGCTTCATCAAGGCCGCTACCTGGGGCACGATCGCCTGTTTCGTGATCGCGGCAGGGGTCGTCGCCCTCATCGCGTCCTGATGTCTTTACGGTTCGCGGACGCCGCTGCGTGATCCGTGCGGTGGTCGCGCTGGCCCTGCTCGTCTTCGTCGCGTCGGCGGGATGGTATGGCGTCAACTGGTATGCGCAGGACCGCGTGCGCGCCGCTTTCCTCAATGCCGGGATGAGCGAGGACGCTGCGTCCTGCATGGGTCGGCGCCTCGCCAAGCGCCTGTCGCTGCGCCAGTTGCACGAACTGGGAAGCCTGCACGATCGCATGCACACACAAGCCGATGCCATAGCCGCGCTGCAAAGCCTGGACGACCGCCGGATCGTCAAGGTCACCACCAGTTCGGCGCTCTTGTGCTCCACTGGCCTGTCCCGCTAGGGGCGAGGCGAACGGCCGTCCGCTGCCGTAGAATTGCGGAGTGCGCGCTTTGACCTTGGCTCCTTACGCTTGCGACCCGGCGCGTACACGCGGTCGGGAGTTTCCGGCCGACAGCGGCCTCGCCCGCGGTGCGCGCAGCCCGTATCAGCGCGACCGGGATCGCATCATACATTCCATCGCGTTCCGCCGCCTGCGCTACAAGACGCAGGTGTTCATCGCGCCGGATGGCGATCATTACCGCGTTCGCCTGACGCACAGCCTGGAGGTGGCGCAGATCGCCCGCGTGATCGCCCGCATCCTGGGCCTCGACGAAGACCTGACCGAGGCGCTGGCGCTGGCGCATGACATTGGCCACCCCCCGTTCGGCCACGCCGGGGAGGATGCACTGAACGCTGCGCTGCACAAGGCGGGCGGCTTCGATCACAACGCGCACACCTTGCGCACGCTGATGCGGATCGACAGCCCCTATTGCGAGCATGATGGCCTGAACCTGACGTGGGAGACGCTGGAGGGCCTGGCCAAGCACAACGGTCCGGTTGCGGAGCCCACCTGGGCGCTGGCGCAACTTGACAACGCTTATCCGCTTCAGTTGCAAACCCACGCCTCGCTGGAAGCGCAAGTGGCGGCCCTGTCCGACGACATCGCGTACGACAACCACGATATCGACGATGGCCTGCGCGCCGGGTTCCTCGACCTGGACGAACTGCTCGCGCATCCTTTCGTCGCCGCGCAATGGGCGCAGGTGGAGCGGCGCTATCCCGGCGTGGAGATCGGGCGGCAGCTTTCGGAACTGATCCGCAGCCAGATCGGCCACATGGTCAACGATCTGGTGGCGCAGACCCAGGCGAACCTGGTTGGCGTCTCCAGCGTTGACGAAGTGCGCGCCGCGGGGCGGCCGCTCGTGGCATTCTCGCCGGAGATGGCCGCGGCAGAGCGCGCGTTCAAGCGGTTCATGTACGACAAGCTGTATTACCATCCCGAGCAGATGGAAACCGCACGCCGGGCCCGTGCCGTGCTGGCTGAGCTGTACTCCGCGTATTCGCAGGAGCCGGTGCTGATGGAAGAAAGCTGGATCGACACACTGCCCCGCTTCGAGCCGGACCGCAGCCGTCACATCGCCGATTACATCGCCGGCATGACCGACCGGTTCGCCATCGCCCGCCATGCCGACATCTACGGGCGCACGCCCGAAGGCCTGAGCAATGTCTAGGCGGCGCTGAGCGTGGGGGAACGGCCTTTGCGCCTCTGTCTCGTCGGCGCCACCGGGCTGGTTGGCCGCGCGATCTGCGAACAGGCCATCAGCGTGCCGGGTATCCACGTGATCGGCGTGGGACGGCCAAAGGCCGGAGCGGCGGCCAACCCATGTCCCGAAATGCTGGTCGCGGAGCCCATAGACTGGCCCGAGTTGATCGCGTCTGCGAATGCCGACGTGCTGGTCTGCGCGCTGGGCACCACGATCAAGGCGGCCGGCAGCCGCGCGCAGTTCAACGCCATCGACCATGACCTGATCCGTTTCGTTGCCGAGGCCGCGCTGGCGGGCGGCATCGGGCACATGATCCTGGTGTCATCCGTCGGCGCGGATGCGCACAGCAGCAATTTCTATCTGGCGGTGAAGGGGCTGACGGAAGCTGCCGTGACGCGACTTGGCATTCGCCGTCTCGACATCTTGCGCCCCGGCCTGCTGCGCGGGAAGCGTGCGCAACGGCGCGGGCTCGAAACGCTGGGGCAGTTGGCCGCGCCGCTGCTTGACCGGGTGGTGTTGCACGGGCCACTGCGCCGGTATCGCTCGATCCCCGCCAACGCGGTCGCCAAAGCGGCGCTTGGCTTGGCGCGAGATGCAACGCCCGGCGCTTACGTGCACGAACATGATGCCTTGATCGCAGCGGGATTATCGCTCGGTTCGACATGACGCTGATTGACTTGCGTCGGAGGCTAACCCAAGGCTGACGCACTTCGCTGACACGCGCGGGAGAGTTCGTTTCGATTCGTCGAAACGGCGCCGAAGGAGCAACCGCCCCGGAATCTCTCAGGCAAAAGGACCGCGCGGCGTCTACAGCGAGCCTCTGGAAAGTGCCCCGTGCATGCGCACGTGGCCGCCGACGGTGTAACCCGGTCCGTCCCGTCGTGGATGATGCCGGGGAAGCTCTCAGGCTTCCGTGACAGAGGGGGCACCGATTGGTGAACCATACCTGCTGCGGAGCCGTGTCTTGAGCGAATATCCTGTTTCCGAAGATGAAGACGGCGCGGAAGATCTGGCCCCGCTGACCCTGCCGCTTGATGCCTGGCATCGTGAGCGTGGCGGTCGCATGGTCGAATTCGCGGGCTACGTGATGCCCGTCCAGTACGAAGGGATCATGGCCGAGCACTTGTGGACGCGCGAGAATGCAGGTCTTTTCGATGTCAGCCACATGGGCCAGTTGCTGGTATCGGGCGAGGGCGTGGAGCCCGCGCTGGAGGGCGCGCTGCCGATCGACCTGTCCACGCTCAAGCTGGGCGCGGTGCGCTATTCGCTGCTGCTGGATGAAAACGGCGGGATCCTGGATGATCTCATGGTCGCGCGCTGGCCGGGCGGTTTCTATCTGGTCGTCAACGGCGCCACCAAATGGGACGATATCGGCACCTTGCGCGAAACCCTGCCGGATGACATCACGCTCAATCACCTGGATGACCGCGCGCTGCTGGCGCTGCAAGGGCCCAAGGCCTTTGCTGCGTTGGAACGCCACATTGGCGGCCAGTATCCGCTTGCAGGACTGACGTTCATGAAGGGCGGCCAATTCACCATCGGCGGTGTAGAAGCGTGGATCAGCCGGTCCGGCTATACCGGCGAAGACGGTTTCGAGATTTCCATTACGGCCGAAGATGCCGCGACGGTCGCTGATCTGCTATGCGGCGAACCGGAGGTGAAGCCGATCGGGCTGGGCGCGCGCGACTCCTTGCGTCTTGAAGCGGGACTGCCGCTGTACGGACATGATTTGTCGCCGGAAACCAGCGCGGTAGATGCCGACTTGAAGTTCGCGATCAACAAGCGCCGTCGCACCGACGGCGGGTTTCCCGGTGCCGAGCGCGTGCAGGCTGACTTTGCCAACGGCACCACCCGCCGCCGCATTGGCCTGCTTCTCGATGGCCGCATGGCGGCGCGTGAAGGCGCCAAGGTTTTTGCCGGAGATGAGCAGGTTGGCCTCGTAACTTCAGGTGGATTCTCACCCTCTTTGCAGCGTCCCATTGCCATGGCGTACGTCGATGTCGCGCACGCCCAGGATGGCACGCCCCTGTCTGTCGAAATGCGCGGCAAGCGTCTTGATGCACGCGTAGCCGCGATGCCTTTCGTCCCCCACCGCTATCACCGCTGAGGAGCTTTTGATGACCCGCTATTTCTCGCAAGACCATGAGTGGATCGAAGTCGACGGCGATGTCGGCACCGTTGGCATCACCGATTATGCACAGGGCCAGCTTGGCGACATCACGTTCGTTGACCTGCCCGCCGAAGGCGCCAGCGTGGGCAAGGGCGATGCCGTTTCGGTGGTGGATTCGGTGAAGGCCGCGTCCGATGTTTATACCCCGGTGTCCGGCTCGATCGCCGCTGTAAACGAGGCGCTCGCCGATCAACCCGAACTGGTGAACACCGATGCCGAAACAGGCGGCTGGCTGTTCCGCGTCACGCTGTCGGACACGTCAGAGCTGGGCGCGCTGATGGATGAAGCCGCCTACAAGACTTTCGTCGATAGCCTCTGATCACGGTTCTGGCCCATTCGCCCTGAATTAGGGGGACGGGTCAGACCTGCCAGTCGGCCGCGCCCATCCGCGCCCAAGCAAGAGATACGCCTTCATGCGCTACCTTCCCCTGACGTCGTCCGACCGGGCGGCGATGCTCGAAACCATCGGCGTTGCCGGCGTGGACGACCTGTTCGTCGACGTACCCGCAGCCGCGCGCTTGTCCGGTCCCATCGAAGGCTTGCCCCCGCACGCCAGCGAGATGGCGGTGGAACGGCACATGACCGCATTGGCGGCAAAGAACCTGAGCGCAGGCTCCGTTCCGTTCTTCCTTGGAGCAGGGGCATATCGCCATCACGTTCCGGCCTCGGTCGATCACCTGATCCAGCGCGGCGAATTTCTGACCGCTTACACGCCCTATCAGCCGGAAATCGCCCAAGGCACGCTGCAGGTGCTGTTCGAATTCCAGACCCAGGTCGCCCGCCTGTTCGGTACGGACATCGCCAATGCCTCGATGTACGACGGGTCGACCGCGTGCTGGGAAGCCATCCTCATGGCTGCGCGCATTACCCGGCGCGGGCGCACGGTGCTGTCGGGCGGTCTGCACCCGCATTACGGCGAAGTGGTCCGGACGATGGCCAAGTTCACGCAGGACGACATCGTCAGCCTGGCCCCGGAACTGGTCGCCGACCCTGACGATGCTGCGGTCATCACGCAAATCGACGCGGATACCTCCAGCGTCGTCGTTCAATATCCCGACGTTCTGGGCCGCATTCCGGACCTTGCCGCGATCGCCGACGCAGCGCATGCCAAAGGCGCGCTGCTGGTCGTCGTCGTTACCGAGCCGGTCGCGCTGGGCATGATCGAGGCGCCTGGCGTGCTGGGCGCGGATATCGTGGTGGGCGAAGGCCAATCGCTGGGCGTGGGCCTGCAGTTTGGCGGGCCTTACCTTGGCCTGTTCGGTTGCCGGGAAAAGTTCGTTCGGCAAATGCCCGGAAGGCTATGCGGCCAGACCGTGGATGCTGCCGGCAAGCGCGGCTTTGTGCTGACGCTGTCCACGCGTGAGCAGCATATTCGCCGCGAAAAGGCGACCAGTAATATTTGCACGAATTCAGGGCTTTGTGCGCTGGCTTTCAGCATTCACCTGACCTTGCTTGGCGGCGAGGGCGTGGCAAGGCTGGCCGGCCTTAACCACGAAAAGGCGCAAATGACCTTTGATCGCCTGGCCCGCATCCCCGGCGTGTCACTGCTGAATGCGGCATACTTCAATGAGGCGACTGTGCTGTTGCCCCGCGATGCGCGCGAAGTCGTTCGTGACCTGGCGGATCGCGGAATTCTTGGTGGCGTCTCGCTGGGCCGTCTTTTCCCGGTGGCGGACGGCCTGCACAATGGTCTGCTTGTCGCCGTGACGGAAACCACGACCGATGACGACATCGAGGCTTTCGCCGTCGCCCTGGAAGCCATTCTCGCAGGAGAAACCGCATGAACGCCCCTAACGCATCCGGCTGGCGACCGTCTCTGGGCGACGCGGCTCAAGCAAAAAATGCAACGTCCAGCGGTGATTACGCGCTGATGCTCGAAGAGGCTCTGAGCTTCGAGCTGGGGTCTGCGGACAAGTGCGGCGTCGATCTGGAAGCACCTGGACGTGCGCCCGCCGCAGGGCTGGCGAAGTTCATGCGCAAGGCCGCACCCGTTCTGCCTGGCCTTACCGAGCCGGAAACCGTGCGGCACTACACGCGCCTGTCGCGCCAGAATTATGGCATCGACCTTGGGCCGTTCCCGCTGGGTTCGTGCACGATGAAGCACAACCCGCGCCTGAATGAAAAAATGGCCCGGTTGCCGGGCTTTGCCGACGTGCACCCGTTGCAGCCGCAGGCGACCGTGCAAGGGGCCCTCGAAGTTATCGAACAACTGGCCCACTGGTTGATAACGCTGACCGGCATGGCCTCCGTAGCGATGAGCCCGAAGGCTGGTGCCCACGGCGAATTGTGCGGATTGCTGTGCATCCGCGCCGCGCTGGATGCGCGCGGCGAAAAGCGCGATGTGGTGCTGGTGCCGGAAAGCGCCCACGGCACCAATCCCGCCACCGCCGCGTTCGCAGGCTTCAAGGTGGAGTCCATCCCCGCCACGCCGGCAGGCCGCGTCGATCTCGCCGCGCTCAAGAGCAAGCTGGGGCCCAACGTCGCCGGGGTGATGATCACCAACCCCAACACTTGCGGCCTGTTCGAGCCGGACATGCGCGCCATCGCCGATGCCGTTCACGCGGTGGGCGGCTATGTCTATTGTGATGGGGCCAACTTCAACGCGATCGTCGGCAAAGTGCGGCCCGGCGATCTTGGCATCGATGCCATGCACATCAACCTGCACAAGACGTTCTCCACGCCCCACGGCGGTGGCGGGCCAGGCGCGGGTCCGGTGGTGCTGTCGGAAGCGCTGGCGCCGTTCGCGCCGTTGCCCTTCGTCACCCGCGGCGATGATGGGTCGATGCATCTGGTCGAGGAAGAAAACGCCAGCGAAGGCCACGGGCAGGCGTTCGGCCGCATGGTGGCGTTCCACGGGCAGATGGGCATGTTCACCCGCGCGCTGACGTACATCCTCAGCCACGGCGCCGATGGTCTGCGCCAGGTTGCCGAGGATGCCGTGCTCAATGCCAACTACGTACTGCGCGCCTGCGCGGACGTGCTGCCCGCACCGTTTGCCGACAGCGGCCCGTGCATGCACGAGGCCTTGTTCAGCGATAGCGGGCTGGCGCCCGGCTTTTCCACGCTGGATATCGCGAAAGGGCTGATCGACGAGGGCTTCCACCCGATGACGGTCTATTTCCCGCTGGTGGTGAAGGGCGCGATGCTGGTGGAGCCTACCGAAACGGAAAGCAAGGCGGGCCTGGACCGGTTCATCACGTCGCTGCGAAGCGTTGCCCAGCGCGCCAAGGACGGCGATGACAGCCTGCACGCGGCACCGCATTACGCACCGCGCCGCAGGCTTGACGAAACGCTGGCGGCGCGCAAACCTGTGCTGGTGTGGCAAGGTGAGCCCGGCATGGCCGGAACCCCGTCGCTCAGCGAGATCGGTGGGAGCTAGACTATGCATGCGGGCGCAAGCACGGGATGGGCGGCGTATCTGCCGCTGCTCATTTTTCTGGGTGTAATGGCCTGGCGCTTTCGCACCGTGAACAGGGCCCGCCCGTTGCGCCTGCCGCTGCTGTGGATCATGCCGCTGCTGGTGACTGCGGCGGTATGCCTTGCCCTGTATGGCATGCCGCCCACTGGGCTTGGCTGGCTGTCGCTGGCGGCAGGGCTGGCAATAGGCGGAGGGATCGGGGCGCAACGATCGCGTCTGATGCGCCTTCACGTGGAAGGTGAGGGCGGTGATGCGCGGGTGATGGTGCGGCAATCACCGGTCGCGCTGGTGCTGATTTTAGGGGTGTTTGCCCTGCGACGGCTTATACTTCCAGGCGGCGGATCGTCGGTGTCTATGCATGATGCCCATGCGTTGCTGATAACCGACGCGATGCTGGGGTTCGCACTGGGAATGATTGTGTTCAGCCGCACTGTACTTTGGCTTCGGGCCAAGACGCTGGTTGCACATCATGTTCAAACGGCCTGACAGGCCGAAACGCGCGATTAATAGAGCGCGCGTGTTTTTCAAATCCATGCCGCAGGCTGGCCGCACTCGGTGGGTAAGCGGCCTGCCTGCGAGATGGTACGCGCTTACTTGATCGCGTTTTCGCCAGCCTGGCCTACCGACTCGACGTCGCGGCCAGCGCCCTTGACGGTGTTGCAAGCCGAAGCCGAAAGCACGATGCCACCGGCGACCAGAGCGAATACCAACTTCTTGACCATGATCCTGTTCCTTTAAGGTTGCGGCCGGTCACCCCAAGCCGCGCAACGGTCAAAACACGTATAACCAGAACAGGTTCCCTGATGCGCGAAATCTGGTTCGCCCAAACGGGTAAAATCTTGCCGACGGAAAGCTGTTCACGGGACGGATCAGCGCGTTAAAAGCGCGGGATGGACCACGTTTTATTACTCACCGGGCTGGGCCTGATAGCCAGCGCCGTTGCGATCATCGCGTGGATCGGGGATCGGCGGCGTTTCCACCGTCAGCACATTGACCGTGTCGGCATCATGCCTTGGACAACCATCTTTTTCTGGGCCCTGTTGGTCGCAGTGCTTTGCCTTGGCATGGCAGCCCGGGCGTGGATGGCCAGATAGCTGCCGGCCCGATCCACGCGATCGACCTTACGCAATGCGATTGTGCAGGAAACTTGAACGCAACCACCCAGTTTATCGCAGTGTCTATCGGGTAATTTTAGTGCGAAGAAACACCCGGTAAATCTCAGGAGACACAATCATGAAGCACATCGCTGCTGCAACTCTCGCCATCGCCACACTGGCCGTCGGCGCCCCGATCATCGCCCAGCAGGCAAACACCAGCGCAGCTTCGGTGCAGGCCGGAACGTACGCCATCGACAGCGCCCATACGCTCGTTCGCTTCACCGTCGATCACTTCGGCATCAGCGAATTTTTTGGCACGTTGCCCGGTGCCACCGGCACGCTCTCCATCGATCCCAAGAACGTGGCCGCCGCCAAGCTGGACGTATCCGTCCCCACAGCCAGCGTTTCGACGACGAACAAGACACTTGATGATGAACTGGTCGGCGCGGAGTGGCTGGATGCCGCAAAGTATCCGCAGATCCGCTTCGTCTCGACCAAGGTTTTGAAAACCGGGCCGTCTACAGCCGACATCACCGGCAACCTGACGCTCCACGGTGTGACCCGCCCGGTAACGCTGAAGGCCAGGTTCAAGGCCGGTGCCATCAATCCGATGAAGAAGGTGTACACGATCGGCTTCACAGCGGAAGGCATGATCAAGCGCACCGCGTTTGGCGTCACCAAGTATGCGCCACTGGTCAGTGATGATACGCAGATCGCGATCACCGCTGCCTTCGAAAAGAAGTGAGCTTCAGCTAACGTGGCGGAACTCCAAGGCGGCGCTGTTATGGCGCTGCCTTACAGGCAGGCTTCCAGATAGGCCTGATCGAACCCGAACTGGCGTGCCTTCTCAAGCGTATAGGGTCGCAGGCCGGATGGGCGGAATTCCCCGATGATCTTGCCGTCGTCGGATTCGTCCAGATATTCGAACTTGAACAGCTCCTGGGTGACGATCACGTCGCCTTCCATGCCGATAACTTCGGTGATGTTAGTGGTGCGGCGCGAACCGTCGCGCAGGCGCTTTACCTGCACGATAAGATCCACCGATTCCGCGATCTGGCGGCTGATGGCTTCCTTGGGGATCTTGATGTCACCCATCAGGATCATGTTTTCCATACGCCCCAGGCATTCGCGTGGGCTGTTGGCGTGAAGCGTGCACATCGAGCCATCGTGTCCAGTGTTCATGGCCGCGAGCAGATCGAAGCACTCAGCGCCGCGGATTTCGCCCAGAATGATGCGGTCCGGGCGCATACGCAGGGCGTTCTTGACCAGATCACCGATGGTAATCGCGCCTTGGCCCTCCAGGTTGGGCGGACGTGTTTCCAGCGGCAGCCAGTGTGGTTGCTGCAGGCGTAGTTCCGCCGCGTCCTCGATCGTCAGCACGCGCTCGCCCGGGTCGATCATCTTCGACAGCGCGTTGAGCATCGTCGTCTTGCCCGAGCCGGTACCGCCTGAGATGACGACGTTCATGCGGCACGCCCCCGCGATTTTCAGCGCGGTGGCCATCTTCTCGTCCATCGAGCCGAAGTCCTTCAGCATATCGATGGTGATCGGCTTTTCGGAAAACTTACGGATCGAGATGGCGGTGCCGCGCAGCGAGAGCGGCGGCACGATGACGTTGACGCGGCTGCCGTCCTTGAGACGTGCGTCGGCCAACGGCGTGGTCTGATCAACGCGGCGGCCCACCTGGTTGACGATGCGCTGGGCGATCTGAAACAGATGCTGCTCGTCGCGAAACTTGGTGGGCGCTAGCTGCAGCCGGCCCTTCTTTTCGATGTAGGTCTGGTTCGGCCCGTTGACCATGATGTCGGAAATATCGGGGTCGTTGAGCAGCTCCTCCAGCGGCCCGAAGCCGAGCAGCTCGTCGATCAGCACCTTCTCCAGCGCAAACTGCTCGCGCCGGTTGAAGGTGATCTTCAGTTCGGCAAGTACCTCCATAATGATGGGGCGGAACTCTTCCGAAAGCTCGTCCTTGGTCAGCGTCGCGGCGGCTTCGGGATCGACCCGTTCCAGCAGGCGGGGTAGCACTTGTTCCTTGATCTTGTGGATCGAGGCTTCGAAGCTGTTCTGCTCGCCCTGACTGTGAACCGCATTGGCCCGATCGGCAAGCCGCGCCATCGCATCATCGCGCGTTGGGGCAAGGCCATCACCGGGCAGTCCAGGAAACGAATCGCCCGGAACCGGCGCGCCGGAGTTTGTGGCAGAGGGTTTGTCGGTGCTGCCTTTGAGCGGCTTGGCCACGCCGAACGCGGGGCGTGCGCCCGGGCTCATCCCGCCAATACCGTTACGCCGACCAAATGCCGTCATGAAGCCATCAACCCTTGCGTAGCCTGATCGGTCAGGCGCGTACCCATGTGAATAGGGGCACAGTTAAGGTTGAAACTTTGATAACTTACTAATGGTCGGCGAGATTGTGCTTTCCCGCGGTGTCGAGGGGGCGGGCGCTGCGCCCAACCCCCTCGACCGCACGACTTAGTTCTTGGCCTTGTCGACCAGCGCGTTGGCCGCGATCCACGGCATCATCGCGCGCAGCTTGGCGCCGGTTTCCTCGATCGGATGGCGCAGCGCAGCCTTGCGCGAGGCTTTCAGCTCGGGCTGGCCGGCGCGGTTGTCCATCACGAAGTCCTTGACGAAACGGCCGGACTGGATGTCCTCCAACACGCGCTTCATCTCCTTCTTGGTTTCCTCGGTGATGATGCGCGGGCCGGTCTTGATGTCGCCGTATTCGGCGGTGTTCGAGATCGAGTAGCGCATGTTGGCGATACCGCCTTCATACATCAGATCGACGATCAGCTTCAGTTCGTGGAGGCATTCGAAATACGCCATTTCCGGGGCATAGCCTGCTTCCACCAGCGTTTCGAAGCCGGCCTGCACCAGCGCAGTCGCGCCGCCGCACAGCACGGCCTGCTCGCCGAACAGGTCGGTTTCGCATTCCTCGCGGAAGTTGGTTTCGATGATGCCCGAACGACCGCCGCCGACGCCCGACGCATAGGCCAGCGCGACGTCATGGGCATTGCCGGTCACGTCCTGATGGATGGCCACCAGGCAGGGTACGCCGCCGCCGCGCTGGTATTCGGAGCGCACGGTATGGCCGGGGCCCTTCGGAGCGATCATGATCACGTCGATGTCTGAACGCGGCTCGATCAGGCCAAAGTGCACGTTGAGGCCGTGCGCGAAGGCGAGGGCGGCGCCCGGCTTCAGGTTGGCGTGCAGGTCTTCGGCGTAGATGGCGGCCTGATGCTCGTCAGGGGCAAGGATCATGACCACGTCAGCCCACTTGGCGGCCTCGACGTTGGACAGCACCTTGAAGCCTGCGCCTTCAGCCTTCTTGGCCGTGGCCGAACCAGCGCGCAGCGCGATCGCCACCTCCTTGACGCCGGAATCGCGCAGGTTCTGCGCGTGGGCATGGCCCTGGCTGCCGTAGCCGAGCACAGCGACCTTCTTGTTCGTGATCAGGTTGATGTCGCAATCGGCGTCGTAATAGACCTTCATCGTTCTTCCTTCCGTCGTCCCGGCCGGGCGGGACCGCTATAGATCGTGCGCCGTCCGCCTGGCAGCGGCGCACCGTTGAAATTTCAGGCTTCAGCCGCTCCGCGCGCCATGGCGACGATGCCGGTACGCCCCACTTCGACCAGCCCGAGATCGCGCATCAGCGACACGAACGAGTCGATCTTGTCAGGATTGCCGGTGAGTTCGAAAATGAAGCTCTCTGTCGTGGTATCCACCGGCTTGGCGCGGAATACATCGGCGATCCGCAGCGCCTCGACGCGCTTTTCGCCGATGCCCGCAACCTTCACCAGCGCCAGTTCGCGCGCCACGTGCGGGCCGACTTCGGTCAGGTCCACCACCTTGTGTACCGGCACCAGCCGTTCCAGCTGGGCATGGATCTGGTCGATCTGGCTGCGCGGCCCGTGGGTGACGATGGTGATCCGGCTGACCGCATGGTTATCGGTGATATCGGCCACCGTCAGGCTGTCGATGTTGTAGCCGCGTGCGGTGAACAGGCCGGCGATCTTGGCAAGGATGCCCGCCTCGTTGTCGACGGTGACCGTGAGGACATGGCGTTCCTCAATTTCATGCTGAATGTGCGTCATGAAGTGTCTTTCGTGCTCAGACCAGCGCCTTGGCTTCATCGTCCATGGTGCCTTGCACCTCATCGCCGTACAGCAGCATTTCGGTATGCGCCGCGCCTGATGGGATCATCGGGAAGCAATTGGCTTCCTTGCTGACCAGGCAATCGACGATGACCGGGCCGGGATGGTCGATCATTGCCTGGATGCCTGCATCCAGCTGGCTCTCGTTCTCGATGCGGATGCCCTTCCAGCCGTAGGCTTCGGCCAGCTTCACGAAATCTGGCAGGCTGTCGGAGTACGAATTGGAGTAGCGGCTCTCGTACGTCAGTTCCTGCCACTGGCGGACCATGCCCATCCACTCGTTGTTGAGGATGAACACCTTCACCGGCAGGCGGTATTGCGTGGCGGTGCCCAGTTCCTGGATATTCATCTGGATCGAGGCGTCGCCGGCAATGTCGATCACCAGACTGTCAGGGTTGCCGCACTGCGCGCCGATCGCGGCGGGCAGACCATAGCCCATCGTGCCCAGGCCGCCCGAGGTCAGCCACTTGTTAGGCGAGAAGAACGGGAAATACTGGGCGGCCCACATCTGGTGCTGGCCCACTTCGGTGGAGATCACCGGGTCCTTGTGCTTGGTGAGCGCGTACAGCCGCTCGACCGCCAGTTGCGGCATGATCGCTGCGGCATTGGCGGGGTAGGACAGGCTCTTGCGCGCACGCCACTGGTCTACCTGCGCCTTCCAGGCCGAAATATCCGGCAATGCCCGCGTGCCCAGCCCGTCGATGATCTGCCCGAGGACGATGGCGCAATCGCCGATGATCGGCAGATCGACCTGCACCGTCTTGTTGATGGACGCGCGGTCGATATCGATGTGGATCTTGAGCGAGTTGGGCGCGAACGCGTCAAGCCGCCCTGTGACGCGGTCGTCAAAACGGGCGCCCACGCAGATGATCAGGTCGGCCTGGTTCATCGCCATGTTCGCTTCGTAGGTGCCATGCATACCCAGCATCCCCAGCCAGTCGGCATGGTCGGCCGGAAAGGCGCCGAGGCCCATCAGCGTGGAGGTGACCGGCGCGCCTGTCCGGGTCTGCAGGTCGCGCAGCAGCGCGGTTGCGCGCGGGCCGGAATTAATGACGCCGCCGCCCGTGTAGAGCACCGGCGCCCTGGCCTGCGCGATCATCTCCACCGCGCGCGCGATCTCGTCCGCTGTCCCTTGCGTGCGCGGATTGTAGCGCTGATGGCGCTGGGTGGGGCCTTCGGACCATATCGCCGTGGCGATCTGCACGTCCTTGGGAATGTCGATAAGCACGGGGCCGGGGCGCCCCGTAGTGGCGATCTGGAACGCCTCGTCGATCACGCCGGCAAGGTCAGCCGGGTCTTTGACGAGGTAATTGTGCTTCGTGCAGTGCCGCGAGATGCCGACCGTATCCGCTTCCTGGAAAGCGTCGGACCCGATCAGCGCGGTAGGAACCTGGCCGGTGATGACGACCAGCGGGATGGAATCGAGGAATGCGTCGGCGATGCCGGTGATGGCGTTGGTGGCGCCGGGGCCGGAGGTGACCAGGACGACGCCGGGCTTGCCCGTCGAACGGGCATAGCCTTCGGCGGCGTGAGCAGCCCCGGCTTCATGCCGCACGAGGATATGGCGCAGCCGCTCGTCGCCGAACAAGGCATCGTAGATCGGAAGCACGGCGCCGCCGGGATAGCCGAACACGAATTCGACCCCCTGCTTGACCAGGCTTTCGACCAGGATGCTGGCGCCGCTGCGCTCTTCACTCACGATACGTTCCTTTTCACGCGATGGCGAAGGCATGGGCCTTGCCAAGGCCTGCGGCACTTCTTGAAAACAAGAAAATGTCGCCGGCTTAGATAGATGGTGTCCTGAATGACGACAGCACACACGGGTGGCCAATGCACTTCAGAAGATGCCCCGCCGTTGGAGGGCATCTAAGGGGGGCAAGCTGTCAGGTCAACCGAGAAAACGCAATAAAATATCGCTCAAAGTGTCTTTAGTGAAATTTTTAAACGATATGCCGGGCCATGACGGTGGTGGTTGGTGTCTCAGCCACGTGAACTGGCGTTTTGCGTAGTTTCGCGTGGCCTGTGCTGCCTGCGCGGTAGCATCTTCAAGCGCGGTGGTACCGGCGATCACCCCTGCCAGTTCCGCCACGCCGATCGCGCGCATGACCGGAAGATCGGGGTCGAGCCGCCGCGCCAGCAAGAGCGCGACTTCGTCCAACGCGCCGCGCTCCAACATGCGCGCGAACCTTAGATCGCAGCGCGCATACAGGCTTTCGCGCTCTGGCAGCAGAATGACCGGATGTAGCACAACGTGCGCGCCGATGCCGCCCTCCGTCCGTGCCTGCCAATGCGCGAGGCCGTGGCCGGTGGAACGCACCACTTCCAGCGCGCGCGCCACGCGGGCGCTGTCGGCAGGCCCCAGCTTTGCGGCCCGCTCGGGGTCTTCGTTTAGCAGCGCCGCGTAGGCCTGGTCGACGGGCAGGGCGCGGACGTGCGCGCGCACCTGCGGGTCTATCACCGGCACCGGCGCGATGCCGTCCAGCAGGGTGCGGATATACAGGCCGGTGCCGCCTACCACGATCGGCACCGCGCCCTGCGCGTGCAACTGCGCGATTTGCGCGCGCGCCGCCGCCGCCCAGTCCGCCGCGGAGCAGCTTTGCGCCCCGTCCCACGCGCCGAACAGGCGGTGCTCGATGCCGCCCATCTCCTCGGGCGTAGGCCGTGCGCTCAGGATCGTGAGGTCGGCATAGACCTGCGAGCTGTCCGCGTTGATCACTACCGCCCGCCGGCCGCGTCGCTCCAGCGCCTGGGCCAGGGCGACGGCACAATCGCTCTTGCCGCTGGCGGTCGGCCCTGCGATGAGCGCCAGCGGTGGCCGGTCTCCGGCGGCCATATCGTATGGTGAATCAAGGAAATTCGTAGTGCTCATTGCCCGGCTGATAGCAGAACCGGATCACCTTTCGGCAAGACTTGACGCTGCAAGGGCTCAGATGGCGCAAGGGGGCGTGCGGATCGCGGATGCGGCGATGCTGAATTTCTGCGGCCAGACCATGCAGATCGATTCCCCGGATGATGACACGGCAGCGATGCGCGGCGCGCTCGACGCGCACTTTTCGCCCAGCGACGGGCTGATTACGGCTGACGAACCGGTGGTGCCGCAAGTGTTCATTTCGGACATGGATTCCACCATGATCGGGCAGGAGTGCATCGATGAACTGGCGGACTTCGCCGGGCTCAAGGATCGGATCGCCGCGATCACTGAAAGGGCGATGCAGGGCGAACTCGACTTCGCGCAGGCATTGCATGAGCGGGTGGGCCTGCTGGCGGGCCTTTCGACCAGCGCCATCGACGAGTGCCTGGCCACGCGGATCAAGCCGATGCCAGGCGCCAGAACACTGGTGCAGACGCTGCGCAAGATGGGTTGCCGTACGGTGCTGGTGACCGGGGGATTTCATCAGTTCGCTGATCCGGTGGCCGAGATGCTGGGGTTCGATCATGTGGTGGGCAACCGGCTTGCGGTGTCCGATGGCAAGCTGACCGGCGGGCTGCTGGGCGGCATCGTCGATTCCGCCGTGAAGAAGGCCACGCTGGAAGCGGAAGTCGCGGCGCTGGGGGGCGGCGCGATCAGCCTGGCGACCGGCGACGGGGCGAACGATATACCAATGATTGCAGCGGCGACGTATGGCATTGCCTATCGCGCCAAGCCAAAGGCGCGCGCCGCAGCTAATGGCTGGGTCGATCGCGGCGACCTGACGAGCGTGCTACGGCTGCTGGGTATTCCCGAGGCCGACTGGGTCCGCTAGCGTTTTAATCCGATGTCCACAGGGGTGTAGCCGTGAAATCCATAAGCCATCCGCGCTACATCCTGTTTCTGGGCGTGTTTGCCCTGAGCAGCATCGTGCTGGCCAGCCTTACGCACCGGGCGTTGGCGGTGGTGGGCGGTTTCGATGTGGGTGTATTGGCGTTCGTGTTGTCCTGCGTGCCGCTCTGGCGGAAGGGCGATGCGGACACGATCCGCCGGCAGGCGCGCCGCGACGATGCCGGGCAGGTCATGCTGCTGTGCCTTACCGGCATCATCAGCTTGGTCATTCTGGCCGCGCTCAGCGCGTTGTATCTGGATGGCGGCAAGATGGGGGCCGTCGATATCGCGGTGCTGATCGCGACGCTTCTGGCCAGCTGGACGTTCACCAACCTGATCCTGGCTTTCCATTACGCCCGGATGTATTATTCGGCTGACGACGGGAAGGACCAGGAAGGCCTCAATTTCCCCGGCGACTGCGTGCCCGACTTTTCCGACTTCGTGAACTTCGCGTTCGTGATCGGGATGACCTGCCAGACCGCCGATATCGCGATCGCCACTACACCGATGCGGCGGGTATCGACATTCCACGGGCTGTTCGCGTTTTTTTTCAACCTGGGCATACTGGCCCTGACGGTGAACGTTCTGGCGTCCACCGCGGGCAAATGAGCGCCCGTTGCCGGGACTGCCCGCAACGGTCTATCCCTTAAGCGTCCATCCAGTCCCGGAAGAAGGCCTCATTGGCGGCGCGCAGCGCTTCGATTTCAACGCCGCCTACCGCGCTGCCGCCAACCCGGCCGATCCGCACCGCACCTTCCAGCACAGCGCCCGGCGCTGCGGTCACAATGTAGCGGGATTGATCTTCGCCGAAGGCCTGCGCGGTGGACAGGTCCGCATCCAGGATGCAGCCAAGCCCGCTGGCCAGCGCCATTTCCGCCAGCGCGACGATCAAGCCGCCATCGCTGATGTCGTGCACCGCCGTCACCCTTCCATCGCGGATCCATTCGCGCACCACGCCGCCGTTCACCGCCTCGCGGTGAAGATCGACCGGCGGCGGGGGGCCTGCTTCGAGGCCCATGATTTCGCGCAGCCAAAGCGACTGGCCAAGGTGCGTGCCCTCACCGCCGAGCAGGAAAATGTCGTCGCCCTCTGCTTTGAATGCGATCGTGGCCATCTGATCGTGATCGGTGAGCAGCCCGACGCCGCCGATCGCCGGGGTGGGCAGGATGGCCGAGCCGCCGCCGGTCGCTTTCGATTCGTTGTAGAGTGACACGTTGCCGGACACGATCGGGTAATCCAGCGCCCGGCAGGCATCGCCCATGCCGTTGAGGCAACCCACGATCTGCGCCATGATTTCGGGCCGCTGCGGGTTGGCGAAATTGAGGCAGTTGGTGATCGCCAGGGGCAGGGCGCCCACCGCGCTGATATTACGATAGGTTTCGGCCACTGCCTGCTTGCCGCCCTCATAAGGATCGGCATAGCAATAGCGCGGCGAACAGTCGGTGCTCATCGCCAGCGCCTTGCGGGTGCCATGCACGCGCACCACCGCAGCATCGCCGCCGGACTTTTGCATGGTGTCAGCGCCGACCTGGCTGTCGTACTGCTCCCAGATCCACTTGCGCGACGCCAGGTCCGCGCCGGCCATCAGGATGAGCAGGTCGGCGCCCAGATCGGTCATCGCCGGAACCTCGGGCAGCGCAGGAACGCGCGCCCATGCTTTGTATTCCTCTGCCGACACGTACGGACGCTGGTATTCCGGCGCTTCGTCCGCCAGCGGCTCAAGCGGAATGTCGCAAACGATCTCGCCGTTGAATTCAAGCACCATATGGCCGGTATCGGTCACTTCGCCGATCACCGCAAAGTCCAGTTCCCACTTGCGGAAGATCGCCTCTGCCATCGGCTCCTTGCCCGGCTTCAGGACCATGAGCATGCGTTCCTGCGATTCGGACAGCATCATCTCATACGGCGTCATCGCTTCTTCGCGGCAGGGCACCTTGTTCATGTTGAGACGGATGCCCGCGCCGCCCTTGCTGGCCATTTCCACCGAGGAGGAGGTGAGGCCCGCCGCGCCCATGTCCTGGATCGCCACGATCGCATCGGTGGCCATCAGTTCAAGGCACGCCTCGATCAGCAGCTTCTCGGTGAACGGATCGCCCACTTGCACGGTCGGACGCTTCTCATCCGAATGCTCGTCGAAATCCGCGGATGCCATGGTGGCGCCGTGAATACCGTCGCGCCCGGTCTTGGAGCCGACGTAGACGATCGGATTGCCCAGGCCGGTTGCGGCGCTATAGAAAATCTTGTCGGTATCGGCGACGCCCACGGTCATCGCGTTGACCAGGATGTTGCCGTCGTACGCCTTGTGAAAATTGGTCTCGCCCCCGACCGTGGGCACGCCCACGCAATTGCCGTAGCCGCCGATGCCGGCCACTACGCCTTTGACCAGATGCTTCATCTTGGGATGATCTGGGCGTCCGAAGCGCAGTGCGTTCATGTTCGCCACGGGCCGCGCGCCCATCGTGAACACATCGCGCAGGATACCGCCAACGCCGGTGGCGGCGCCCTGATACGGCTCAATGTAGCTGGGGTGGTTGTGGCTTTCCATCTTGAAGATTGCCGCTTGCCCATCGCCAATGTCGATGATGCCCGCGTTCTCGCCCGGTCCGCAGATTACCCAAGGTGCCTCGGTAGGCAGTTTCTTGAGATGGAACCGGCTGGACTTGTAGGAGCAGTGTTCGGACCACATCACCGAAAAAATGCCGAGTTCCACGAGGTTCGGCTCTCGCCCAAGGGCATGCAGCACGCGCGCGTATTCTTCGGGATTGAGGCCATGCGCCTCGACGACGTCAGGGGTGATTCCGCTCATGCGACGCGCCTTAGCCATGTCGATGCGGCTGCGCCAGTGGTGACGGCGTTCTTGACCGCGCCCGCCGCGCCCGCCATTGCTGCCGCATGGCTTCCGACACGCACGCTCTTGAAGAGCAGACCATAGCGCACCTCAGTTTCGAAGACGCCCTGCGCGCGCTGGAAACCATCGTGCGCCAGCTTGAGAGCGGCGATGTGCCGCTTGAGGATTCGATTTCGCTCTACGAACGCGGGGAAACGCTGCGCCAGCACTGCCAGAAACGGCTGGATGCAGCGCAGGCGCGGATCGAGCGGATCGTGGCCGGGCCGGATGGTACGCCCACCGGCACCCAGCCGTTCGATGCGGCGGATCGCTAAGCGATGAGCGGGGTTCACGTGAACGATTCGCTGCTGGCCGAAGGTCTGTCGCGCATAGCCGAAGAGATCGACGGCGCGTTCGACGCGTTGTTGCCGGTGCCGGAAGATGCGCGCGCGCGCTTGATCGAGGCGATGCGCTATGCCGCGATCGGCGGCGGAAAGCGCCTGCGCCCGCTACTGGTGGCTGGCGTTGCCGAGATGTACGGCGTCCAGCGCGAAGCGGCGATCCGCGCCGGCGTGGCGATCGAGGCGATCCATGCCTATTCGCTGATCCACGACGACTTGCCCTGCATGGACGATGACGCCGTGCGCCACGGCAAGCCAACCGTGCATCTGGCGTTCGATCAGGCGACCGCGGTTTTGGCCGGCGATTCGCTCCACGCCTTCGCCTTCGAGGTGCTGGCGGATCCGGCGACCAGCGCCGATCCCTTCACCCGCGTCGAGCTGATCCAGACCCTGGGGCACGCCAGCGGCGCGCAAGGCATGGCCGGCGGGCAGATGATGGACCTGGTGGCAGAAACCACGCAGTTCGATCTGCACACGGTCACCCGCCTGCAGCAGCTCAAGACCGGCGCGCTGCTGGGCGCGGCGGTAGAGATGGGGGCGATCCTGGGGCGAGTCATGCCGGAAGGGCGCACGCACTTGCGCGGCTATGCCCGCGATATCGGCCTGGCGTTCCAGATCGCTGACGACCTGATTGATCACGAAGGCGATGCGGCGCTGGCCGGCAAGGCGGTGGGCAAGGATGCTGCTGCCGGCAAACAGACGTTCGTGTCCCTCCTGGGAGCCGAGCGCGCGCGTGAACAGGCGCGTATGCTGGTGGATCAGGCGATTGCCCATCTGGCGCAGCACGGGCGTGAGGCGGACCTTCTGCGTGCGATTGCGCGCTACATCGTCGAGAGGGATCACTGATGGGCACCAGCGAACGCATCGGCGTGTATCCTGGAACTTTTGATCCCATTACATTGGGCCATGCGGACATCATCCGGCGCGGCGCCAAGCTGGTGGATCAGCTGATCATCGGTGTCACTACCAACCCTTCCAAGGACCCGTTGTTCACCCCGGCGGAGCGCATCGCCATGGTGGAGCGTGAGGTGGCATCGCTGGGCATGAGCAACGTTACCGTGGTGGGTTTCAACGCCCTGCTGATGAAGTTTGCGCAGGCGCAAGGCGCCAGCATAATCGTACGCGGCTTGCGCGCGGTGGCGGATTTTGAATACGAATACCAGATGGCCGGCATGAACCAGCAACTCAACGCCACCATTGAAACCGTGTTTCTGATGGCTGACGTGGGCCTGCAGCCCATCGCGTCCAAGCTGGTCAAGGAAATCGCGATGTTCGGCGGTGACATCGCCAAATTCGTAAGCCCGGCGGTGCGTTCCGACGTGATGGAGCGGGTTGCCCAGAAGGGTCTTCTCGGAGACTATTGACCGACCGGGTTGGCGGGCCCGGCGGGTGAAATCGTTCATTGTATCGACAGCGGCGGCGCTCTATCGCGTTGGCCTTGCAGATCGATCGTAACTGCGCAGTGAGAAATAGATGAATTTTCGCCTTTCAGTGACTGCGTTGATGTTCGGTGCCGCGCTTGCGGCATCGCCTGCCTTTGCCAAGGAAAAAGTCGCGGCAACGCCGGCGCCTGCCGCGTTGCCTGTCGTAGTCGACACCAACATCGCCCACGACCCGGACAATGTGCTGATCCTCGACTTGTCGAACGGCGGGCGCGTGGCGATCCGGCTGATGCCGCAGTGGGCTCCGCATCACGTTGAGCGGATCAAGACGCTGACCCTGCAGGGTTTCTACAACGGTCTGATCTTCCACCGCGTGATCGATGGTTTCATGGCGCAGACTGGCGATCCCACCGGCACTGGGCAAAGTGGCTCGAAGCTGCCGGACCTGCAGGCCGAGTTCAATTCGATGCCGCACCTTCGCGGCACGGTTTCGATGGCGCGCACCAACGATCCGAACAGCGCCAACAGTCAGTTTTTCATCGTCTTCTACCCCCGCTTTGCGCTGGACCATAAATACACCGTATTCGGTCGCGTGATTTCGGGGATGAACTACGTGGACCAGATCCAGCGCGGCGAACCGCCCCAGAACCCGACCAAGATCACGCAAGCCTCGCTGGCGTCGCAAAACAAGGCCCCGCCACCCGCCCCCATAGCGCCGGCGGCAGCGCCGGCGCCGTCGCTCACAACGCCGGCCTCCCAAGCGGACACGCCCGCCGCGAATTGACGGCTACGGCACGGCTTGTCTGTGCGCGCGCAAAGGTCTAGCGCGCGCCGCCATGCGCGTTGATCTTTTCGATTTCGATCTGCCCACCAGGAACATTGCCCTGCGCCCCGCAAGGCCGCGGGATTCGGCGCGGATGCTGATAGTCGAAGGGGACCATTCCCTTGTCGATGGTCACGTTCGCGACCTTCCGGGATGCCTGCGGGCGGGCGATGTGCTGGTGTTCAACGACACCCGCGTCATTCCCGCCCAGCTCGAAGGGCAGCGGGGCGAGGCCCGCATAGGCGCAACTTTGCACAAGCGCGTGGACCTGCGCCGCTGGCAGGCGTTCATCCGAAACGCCAAGCGCATCCGCCAGGGCGATAGTATCGCCTTTCCCGCCGGCGTCACGGCTCTGGCTGAGGAGCGTCACCCGGACGGCAGCTGGACGCTGGCGTTCGAAGGCGATGAGCCGGTAGAGGTGCTGCTGGACCGGGCCGGGCAAGTGCCGCTGCCGCCCTACATCGCCGGCAAGCGCGCGATCGACGAGGCCGACGCCAGCGACTACCAGACCATGTTCGCGCGCGAAAAAGGCGCCGTTGCCGCGCCGACGGCAGCTTTGCACTTCACGCCAGATCTTATGGCTGCCGTCCAAACTGCTGGAATCGCGTGCGAAACCCTGACGCTCCATGTGGGCGCGGGCACATTTCTGCCGGTGAAGGCAGACAATACCGCGGATCATCAGATGCATGCCGAATGGGGCCGGATCGATGCCGCCACGGCAGACCGGCTGAATGCCGTACGCGCGGGTGGCGGCCGGCTCATCGCGGTCGGCACCACATCACTGCGGCTGCTGGAAAGCGCCACAGGAGACGATGGCGTGATCCGCCCCTTCGAGGGTGACACGGCGATTTTCATCACCCCAGGATACAGGTTCAAGGCCATCGACGGCCTGATGACCAACTTCCATTTGCCCAAGTCCACGCTGTTCATGCTGGTTTCCGCCCTGATGGGGCTCGACCGGATGCAAGGGGCTTACGCCCATGCCATCGAAAGTGGCTACCGTTTCTACTCTTACGGTGATTCCTCGCTTCTTCTTCCTTAAAAGAGGGATTGGCTAGGGTAGCGAATTTGATCCTAGTGAAAGCGCTTTCAGGTGGAGGACGGTGGGGGACCGATGGGAAGCCGCCTCCACCCCACCTTCATTCGTAATGATGGGGTCACAGGTTCGAATCCTGTAAGCGGCACCACCTTCCTGAAGGCACTTCCACCCAGACATCGGCGGTTTCCCACGGGAAGGGCTTTCCAGCTTGGGGAGCGCTTGGGTCAAGGCTGGGGCGCCTTTGGGCCGATTCGGATTCAGCCCCGCCGTCTGAACAATTAAACGGCAGGGCGCTGCTAGATCACGCTGCTACGATTTGATCGATCACCGTTGCCATTCCAGAAGGTCGCTGGTTGGTATCAGCCATGCGCGTGAGGATCATGTTCCGTAGGGTCTCGTACGAGATACCGTTCGCTAAGCGGCCGGCGTATGCTTTTAGGATGTCGCGGCCTGGGAGGCGCGAGCGCCACGAGCCGTCTGCAAAGGCCGTTTCAATCTCATCGGTCACCGACTGCTCTGCGGCACGAACGGCGTCGTCTGACAAAGGCCCCTCCCGCAAGCCGGAAAGGCGTTTTAAAGAGCGGTCGGCGGCATTTAAAATCTCTTTAGTAAAGTCGCCAGCAGCGGGGTTCGAGCTGAGGTCAATGGCGCGGATCAGTTGTTGGCTCACATAGCTGTTCACGCGGTAGCGTACCGCAAAAGGTACGGTTTCCCTTGCAGCAGATCGAAGTTCCTCGATAACTTTTTCCGGAGTAGTTACGCCAGACAATGACAAGGAGCTTACGACATGAGAGATAGCGTTTTCATCAAGCAAGTAATTTTCAATGTGATAAACGTCCCACGAAAAAGTTTTAACTACGGCATCATTTGAGTTTTCAGGATTTTCGAAATCTCTGTCCACTATAGCATAGAAAGAGGTTTTCAGGTCTCCTCTTTCATGCGCTCTATTGAGAACTTCATGAAGGGCGCGAACCTTTGATTTGTTGCTGCCGGAGACAAGGTTGATCGACTTTCCTAATTCTGGAAAGAGGCGGAGGGTCATTGATTGATCGAAATCACTGTCGCCGCCACCTTCAAATATGATGGCTTTCCTCCCCGGTTCATAAGCAGCTAAGTCGCCGACAATATCAGTCAAAGCAATGTCTACGTCTTGCGTTGCACTGAGCGGTTTGAGTTGATTTTGCCCGAGGCTGCTGGTGATGAAGCCCGCCTGCATCTGTGATGTCGCCGCTTGCATATGGAAGACGTCGAATCCAGGCTTTCCGACCGCTTCTCGAAGCAGGGCGTCGGAGTGAGATACCAGCCATATTTGATTATTTAATGCTCTCCCCAGGTGCTTCCTATAAAATTCAGGAAGGTTTCGGATCAGTCGGGGATTGAGATGAAGCTCTGGCTCATCCAACAAAATGATAGAGTGCTTGGGAGCAGAATTTCGAATTCTTAGATATCCGTATAGTATCTCTTTCTCACCAGCACTTAAATCATCAAGGTCATGAGTTGTTCCTGCTGTCGTTGATACAGGAAAGCTTAAGTTTCCGTCGGGAGTAGGAGTAGGTCCTTCAAAGGTTTTGTCAGGAAAGAACGTTTTGAACAGTTCTTTCATGGTATCAGTTAGGCTTGTTGTTGGTTCATCAGAGCCAGCTTTCTTGGCAAAAAGCTCTTTAATATAACTTGCTGCTAACTCGCTCTTTATATTGTTATATTTATTTGAATAATTGTAGAGGGCATGCTGTCTCTGTTGCTGCGAAGACTGATCTAGGCTGATGTTTACGGCTTGGACCAATTCACGGCCATAATGGCGCTGTGCTCCGTGATAATCTACGACCCCAATCTCTTGAGGTCTATAGGTAGTGAATACCACTGGAAGCAAAAAAGACGGCCTAATCATTATTCCTGCCCCAACAGGAACGGTGACGTGGCCAATGATTTGCTGCTGGGCAAGTTCGGCCTTCAAGCCCGGCAATTCGGCTTCCACACGTGCCTTTACCTCGGGCTCTCGATCGCGAAACTGGCTCGCAAAAAGCGCCAAATGGTAGGCTCCAAACTGGAAGGCTTCGGGTAAAATTGTGCGCCAAGTTGCGTCAGTAAGAAGGCTTTCAGCGTTATTTGAAATGAATTCTTTTTCGCTATCATCAAGGCTGATGTTGCATTCTATAAGTATCTGCTTCGAGGGGTCATTGAACATCCCCCTAAGGCTTTCGGAACTTGCATTTGGTGCGATTGAAAATTCACCTAGCCAGCTCTGCCATTCGTTTTGCTGATATCCACCATATACAGATTTTAAGAGCCTTATTGCGTCAAATACGCATGATTTTCCTGACCCATTTTGACCTGCAATAATTACCGTGTCGCCCAGGTCCTTTGCGGTTACTCGGCGTATCCCACGGAAATTTTCAATTGTAATGGATTCGATCTTCACCACTTGGCTCCCGAAAAGTGTATGTTGTGTGCCCCGAAGAAACAAAGCACAGTTTAAGTATGTAAGATTCCATCTGGTTCGGCCGCCAGCAAGCATGGCTGGATGCATGGCGCAAGCGACTGGTCCTCGAAATCCACACCCGGCGGGAGCGGGGCCATACTTCCGGACGATGTGTAGAGAGGCGTTGCGGATGCTCAGACAGTCCCATCCATGGACAGCGACGTGGAAGGTATTGTTTAGATGCCGGTGGCGGCGGGCGAGCCCGGAATTTTCGAACATCTCGGCATTGGCGGAGATAGCATTCAGATCCCCGGTTCGTACATGGCTGGTGCAAGCGCAGATTTCACTTCCTGCCATATCAATTCAGTGCGATTTTGAGAGGCTTGGGTGAAACGGGCGTAGTCCCCATCCAGCGCAGAGGCTCTAGATTTAAAATATTCGTTTTGAGGCAGGCCGCTTTCGCTAGTCACACCTTGATCGATGAGTAGCGCCGCCATGTCGAAGGCGGTGCAATAGTCCGTTTGGAGAATGTCAGAGCTTTGCTGTGCGGCGTTTTGGCAGTTTTTGCTGTAGGTTTCAGCACCAATCATCCCCTCCGCTTTCAAAACTTCTGTGAACTGGCGAGCAGCAGCGTCAACCTTGTCCGTGAACGCGCCTACTGTAGGAATCGCCTCGTTCAGTCCGGCGTCGTCCGATGAAGTGGCTGCGGTCGGCAACTCGTCCAGGGGCAAAGGGGCGCTAGCTTCTGCCGGAAATTCCGCTGGGCTGGATTCAGCGTTTGTGACCTCAGAGGCTTCGTCGCTTGGGCGCGAATTGACGTAGGTCATAGCGGCTATGATGCCCACGCCGATGGCTAACGCAAGAAGCGGCGGAAACACCACTCGAAAAAGCCCACCGGATGTTTTCTCCGAATGCGTTGCATTCCGAAGGGGCGGGGCCGTCTTTGGTTCTTCCTTGACCTCAGACACCGATGCAGGCGGCTGCTCAATGTCTCGAAGTTTGTAGAACTCAAAAATCATCAAGCCCGCGACGGCAAGGTTCACCACAGTGTGGAACTCTTTCGACATGGTGACGAGGAAGACGGGGTTGTACAGCAGAGCCACTGTGCCAAACACCCACCCCCATTGTCTCGGGCCGCGCGTGAAATAGACGTAGGAAACGTAGCCAGCGTATCCCGTGACGATCAGTCTCAGGAACTGATAGTAGCCATACGGCATATCCAAGACCGCGAAAATGTTCGCTGCTGTAATGGTGCAAGCCAACCAGAATGGCGGTTTGTTCACGTAGTAATCCCCCTAGGCCCGTCGCTCAGGACTCATCTAGCACATGAGTCTGTAAGCTCCGTGCGCTACGTAGGCATGAGGGGTTTAGGTCCGGTTACCAGCGCGTCATAGAAACAGGCCTTGGAAGTCCAGCAAAACATGACCTGAAATTTGCGGACGCTGGGGTATCTTATATGGAGAGCAGCAATTCGTGCGGTGCCACGCCCAGCGCGTCCGCCAATCGACCGAGAGCCCGAACAGACGGGTTTCTCGTGCCGCGCTCCAAGTCGCTGACATAGCTGCGCTCCATGTCCGCCTCCAACGCAAGCTGTTCCTGCGACATGCCTTTCAGCTTGCGATGATGACGGACGTTTGCGCCAAGGAGCAGAACCACGTCCATGCGGCGATTTGCACGTAACGCATAGGCAAGGTCTGTAGACCAGACGTGTCATTTTTACTGGCATCATGCCGCCGTTCCGATAATTGCATCGGCGCGGTCGTACCCTCATGCTCAAAGGAAATTCGAATGAAGAAGTTTGCCTGCGCCATTTTGGTGGCCGCCGTAAGTGGGTGCACAACCCCCGCCGATGTCTCGCAGTCCACATGGTCCGCAAACGACAAGAACGTCGAAAGCGAAATCCACGAGACCCCGGCGGGGTTCAACATCGACGTCAAATATTCTCGCTACCAGTTCGTGCCAGAAGCCGATGCGCTGCTTCAAGCTTGCCGATCGGTGCTTACGGTACGGGCTTATGACGAGGCCAAACGTCGCGGTCGAGAGATCGTACCGATCAACGAGCAGGAAATTCGGGTGTCCACTGGACGCAACATCCTGAACGGTCGGACGGCCTGCCGTGCCTTCGTCGAAGCTCGCTGGAAATAAGGGGGGCAGCCGATGATCGATGAAGAAGCTCTGCGGAGCATCGAGAAACTCCACCAAATGAAACAGGGCGGCATCATCTCGGAATCTGATTTCGAGACGACCAAGCAGGGTATCTTGCAGGGCAAGCCCCGGAATCGGCTTCACCAGCCAGCGGGTATCTCCCAAAGTACCGATCACCCCGAACTCCCGTCGCTGAATGATCCTGCGGGTTGGGCGCTTCTCCCTTTGAAGCGTTACGCCGTGTTTGCAGGCCGTTCGGGCCGCCGAGAGTTCTGGATGTTCCAGATCATCACCACCGGCTTATCGCTGATTTTCTGGTCACTGGTTGGCAACGGGTGGACCGGCCTGTTTATCAGTTCAATGGCCCTCGTGGGACTTTTAGGTCTGTTGGTTCCACAGGTCGCGCTGCAGGTCCGGCGGTTCCACGATCAAGGCAAGTCCGGCTGGTTTGCACTGCTGAATCTGCTTCCGTTCTTTGGGCCGCTAATTGTCATGATTTTCATGCTCATCGAGGGCACCCATGGCGAGAACGAATACGGCCCCGACGCGTACAATCGCTGACACCATGATCGCTCAATTCATCGTCGGCGCCCTACTGCTCTACTTCGGCAGCAACGCGTTGGCCCTCATGGCAAGGGCGCTCAGCCTGCTGTCGCTGATGCCCTGAACGATCCGACCATAACCATCTTTCCCAAGGCTCTCGGATAATTCCGGGGGCCTTTTTTTATGGAACACGCCCATGTTTATCATTCGCACATATGCGGCCTTGTCCGATGTCTCGGCAGTGCTCGAAGGCAACGAAGTCCATGGCCTGCTGGAAGCCCACATTGAACGGCTAGCAGAATATGCTGCCTTCGACCTGCCTGACCTCGCGATGTTCGCCATCGTCATGCCGGGAGATACCCTGGACAGCATCGAGGATGACCTTGGCCGGTCCCTGATCGACAGTGCAGGTGCCTTCATCGAACCGCCCGAGATCATCCAGAAGCATCGAGGCTGGTTCGAGGCTGCAATTATCTTATCCGATGATGGCTTCGGGCTGATCCTCTTTGTACCGATCGACAGCGCCACCGATGCAAGGCTGACGGCTGCGATTGAAGCGGCCTTCGCGGAAGCAACGCAAGCCTTCTGAGGGTCAACGGCCTGCGGGCACACTTCCTACAGCGTAGGGGCCTTGGGGCCTTGGTTTCTTAGCGTCTGTGCAGTCCGCATGGGCGCATTTTTGTGTCTGGAAAGGACAACTTCATGAAATTTATCGGCTATCTGTGCGCAGCCTTCCTCCTCCTCGCGATGGTCCAGGCAGCGCTTACGGTCTTGTTCTGGGTGATCATCGGTTCAATCGTTATCGGCCTCGTGACCCGCCCGTGGCAGACGCTCGGAGTTCTGACGGCAGTTGTCGTTCTGGGCATGGCTACGCGCTACCCCCTTCCGGGTGCGATGGTGATTTTGGCCCTGTGTATTTTGGCTGCCCTGCCTGAGGCAGACAGCGAAACCACCTAGCTCCTCCGATCTTCCGGCGCTGGGCAAAATTAAGCCGGTAAAGCCGGAAAGGGGGGGCGGTGCACCGGCTTCCCGCTTTCACCGCCTTTTCGTGCTCACTCGACAAAAATTGCCAATTTTGCCTGCGTCCTCGATTTCGCCTTGCAGGCTGCACGACCTAAGGCTAGTGACATCGCCGCGCTTCGGGGCGTCTTCCATAGCTTGACTATGGGGGCGGAATGCGTGGCAAGGATTCTCACGGAACCCTGTCGATACAAATTTTGGTCTTCGGACCACTATGCCTAACCGCAAGTGCGGATCCCCGAAAAAACCGATGCGTTCGCTTTGACAGGCGAGGTGCGTCCAGCGTTTAGCTAGGCGTGTTTCCCCTCGAACGAACGTGTGTTTTTTCAGCCACCTGACCTTCATTGGCGGTGGAATTAGGCATACGATTTTGAAACATATCCAAAAAACCGCTGCGTCCCGCGCCGCTACCCAATCTCGTTCCTTCGGAGCGCGTGTTGCCGCTAACTGGCAGGCGATCATCGAGCATCTGCGCAATCTGCCTCTCACGGAAGAGCCCGAAATCGAGGGGGAACGCGCCAATGGTTGATGCGGCCTCTATCTCGTTCGCTCCCAAGATCGACACTCTCCCGCCACAGCCGCTGCCAGCGTCCATGGAGGCCGAAGCTCAGCAGGAGCATACTGGCACCGGCACTCACCCAACGAATGCTGAATTCTGTCAGGCGATCTTTTCCGACCTGTCGGCTGGTGCGGCGTCAATGGTCGCGGCGAAATCTGGCGATCCCACGCAAGGGGGATGGTATCCGCGCCCCGCTTCTGAGCTTGGCCAAGTGTGTGACTCTTCCGCAAACACTTACTTCAACTGCGCCAGCTTCAGGCAGGCTGACGATGGCACTTGGGCGGCGAGGAAAGAGCTTGCGGTGGCCTACCATGCGCTCGTTCTCGATGACGTTGGCACAAAAGTTGCGCGGGAGGCGATCCCCGACATTGCTCCGACATGGGAACTCGAAACCAGCCCCGACAACTTCCAAGTGGGCTTCAAGCTCAATCCGCCGCTGCAGGACGCCTCGGCGGTAGAGCAGTTGCAAAAGCGGATCGCAGCCGCTGGGCTGACCGACAAGGGCGCTGGTGGAATGGCGCGATGGATGCGTCTACCGAACGGCGTCAACGGCAAGGAAAAACACCGCGTCGATGGCCAGCCATTCACCTGCCGCCTGCAAGCGTGGAACCCGGATACGGGGTACTCGGCAGATGTGTTGGGCGGCCTGCTCGCACCGAACGTAACGAGCGCCTCGACGAAGCGGTCCACAAAATCAAAGGCCGGGGCCAACTCTGACCTGAATTGGGATGTCTATCAGCCCAGCGCGACCGAAAATCCGGTCCTGACGGCGTTCAACGCCAACGGGCTCTACAAGCGCCAGATCGAACCGGGAAGACATGAGGTGACGTGCCCGTGGGCTTCAGAGCACACCGATGCGTTGGACACGGGAACCGCCTACTTCGAGCCCAGCGATGAGTTCCCGAAAGGCGGATTCCGCTGCCATCATGCGCATGGCGACAGGTACCGTCTCCGCGAGGTTGCCGAGTACTTCGGCCTAAGTGCCTCTCAGGTTAGCAACAAGCCGCTGATTCGGGTTGTGCAGGGTGAATTGGACGGCGTGGTCGCTGCTGCGGAGTCCGTCCTTGCGAGCCAAGACGGTGTCTTTCAGGCTGGCGGGTTGATCGTCAAGGCCGCCCTCGATGCCCGGACAGGGGACTACGGGCTTAACGCGCTCAGCGAGGCCGAAGTTACCCGTATCCTGGCCAAGGGGGCACACTGGGAAAAACTGGATGGGCGTTCTGGCGAATGGCGTCGGACTGATCCGCCTATGCGCCACGTCACGGTTCTCCATCGCGGTGACCATTTCGAGCGGCTGCGTCCGGTCGTCGGGCTTGCGCGTCAACCTTACTACCGTGCTGACGGCTCCCTCACCACAGCGTCAGGCTACGATCCTGTATCGCAGCGGATCGGAGTGTTCGACGGGTCGAAATTTCCTTCGGTTGGCACATCCAGGCAGGACGCTGAAGAGGCGCTAGCATTGATTGACGAACTCCTTGCCGAATTCTATTTCCCGTCAGAGGCAGACAAGGCAGCAGCTTTCGCGGCCATTCTCACCGCAGCGGTACGCCCGAGCTTCGATCTGGCCCCGGCGTTCCATGTCTCGGCGCCTGCGTCGGGATCGGGCAAGTCGTACCTGTGCGAAGTCATAAGCGGCTTCGCAGGGCCGGGAACACCTGCCCGCATGAGCTACCCTAAGACGTCTGACGAGGCGACCAAGGCGATCATGGCCGTGCTGCTCGGTGCGCCTGCGGTCATCGAGTTCGACGACATGGATACAGACTGGCTGCCGCACGGCTCCATCAACCGCATGCTCACCTCGCGCAGCATCAGCAAGACCGCGACTGTCTCGACCACGGCACTGGTTCTGGGGTCTGGCAACAACGTCGAACCGATCCGCGACCTTGCCCGTCGCGTCATCACGATCAAGCTGAATACCCGGTCCGCGATGCCCGGAACGATCCAGTACGCCGGGAACCCCGTGGCGAAGTTGAGGGCGGAACGTGAAGTGTATGTGTCAGCCGCTTTGACGATCATCGAGGCATGGAAGTGCGCAGGATCGCCTAAAACACCCGTTCCTCCGGTCGCGAGCTACGACGGTCCCTGGGCGGAACACTGCCGCCACCCGCTGATCTGGATGGGCCTTCCCGACCCCGCCAGCAATTTGATCCAGCAGATGCATGCCGACCCTGACGCGGAGACCTTAAAGGCCATGCTGGCGGGGTGGTACAAACGCTACGGCGATACCGTCAAAACCGTTCGGGCCATCCTCGAAGATGTCGGGGCGACCACTCTCCACGACGCCATCGAAGACCTTCCTGGGCAGCAGACCGGGCGCATCAATCGTTCGAAGCTGGGCTGGTACTTCAAGAAAAACATGAACCGCATCGTTGGCGGCTACATGCTGGAGCAGGTTCCCACGGGCGAACGGGTCGCCTGGAAGGTGGTGAAGGTGGAAGGTGGTGAACCGGCTTCCCCGCCTTTACCGGCTCCGGCTGACGCACTCCCTGAGAATGTCGCTCCCGAGCAGATGTTCTAATCGATCAAGGGCCTGAGGGGCGTTCAGCACGGGCGTCCCTCGGCTCCCAAATACCCAAAAATTCGCCGTTGTAGCCTCGCTGGCAGTCGAACCGTGACTGTCCAGGACTGCCCCCTTGCGCCGGTCCTGCAGTGCCCAGCGGCTCACTCTTCAACAGAATTTCCACAAGGATTCCCACATGCCTAAAGCTAAACTCGATGCCGCGTTCTGCCTCACCGCCCGGTGCGTTCCGGGCAAGAAGCGCACGGATTATTACGATACCTCGATCACGGGCTTCACCTTGGAGTGCCATGCCAGCGGGACGAAGACCTTCACACTTCGATATACGAACGAATATAGTAAGCAGTGCCAGAGCAAGATCGGCACTTATGGCGACATCACTTACGATCAGGCCCGCCGGGTTGCCCTTCGGCGGCGCTCAGAGGTCGTGCTCGGCGGTGACCCTGCAGCGACCAAGGCTGCAAAAAAGGCAGTCCCCACGTTCGCAAAGCTGGCCGTACAGGTCGTCGAGCATAACGCGACGTATCAGCGTAACCCGGCGAATGCAGAGCGGGTCATCCGCTGCCATCTAGTCCCGAAGTGGGGAACGATGCGGCTCGATGAGATAAAGTCTCAGGCGGTCGCCACGTGGCTGGCCGAGAAGCGTAAGGTGCTTGCTCCAGCGTCTGTAGAGAAACTTAGGGTCACCCTTAACCGCATGTTCGAGCTTGCAGCGGAATGGCAGATGCCCGGTGCCTCGCCCAACCCTGTGCGTTCGGTCAAGCGTCTGAAGTTCAACAACAAGCGCGAGAAATACCTGACTGCCGATGAGGCAAAGCGTTTGCTCTCCGCATGCGATGCGTCGCTGTGCAAGCAGCTTGGTTCGATCGTCCGCCTCTTACTCCTGACCGGGGCGCGGAAGCAGGAGCTGCTTCGGGCGAAGTGGTCAGACGTTGATCTTGAGCGTCGCGCTTGGCACATTCCTTTGACCAAAACGGGCGTGCCCCGATATGTGCCTCTGTCGTCAGCAGCAGTCGCTGTCATCGAAGGCCTGCGGCGTTGGGACGACTGCCCATGGCTGATCCCTAATCCCGAAACCCGTAAACCATATACGGACCTCAAGCGTCCGTGGGATACCGCCCGCGATAAGGCAGGCCTTCCCGACCTTCGCTTACACGATTGCCGCCATTCCGCCGCGAGCTTCTTGGTCAACAGCGGCGTGGACCTATACGCGGTTGGAAAGATTCTTGGCCACTCTGATCACCAGAGCACGATGCGATACGCCCACCTTGCCAACGACACGTTGATGTCTGCGGTCGAGGCAGGGGCCGCCAAGATGCAACTTATCTGAACCATCGCGCCCTCTCCTCACGGGGAGGGCCACCCCCTACATCGAAGGATTTAATATGACCCAGCAGCTTGTTGCAGGCCGGACCCTTGCCGAGTGGAATCAGCAATGGCAGCCCCTCGAACACGGCCTTTCAAAGCGCCATGACGAATTACGCGAAACAGTCGGCGTGTTTCGATTCCGACGAAAGGATGAGGTCGTCTATATCGGCTGTGCGCGAGAGTACGCCAAGGGCGGCCTTAGGAAGCGCCTTTCCGATTTCACCCGGCCCGGTGACAGCGGGAGAACGCATTACGCGGGCCAGAAAATATATGAGAACCGCGAGCACCTTGAAGTGGACGTGATTGTGACCGGCACGGACTATAAGGCGGGTTGGACGGCGCTGCGCCTGAAGGGGGCATTGCTCGGCATCAGGCAACCCATCTGGAATGCCACCCGAACCTAATTCCTCACCGCCCCGGATTTGCCACGCGCAGGTCTGGGGCTTTTCCTTATTATTTTTGCGATTTCCCCGACGCTACAGCGCCGATTGCCATGCGAACGGACCCGTGGGTAGCTCGGACGGTGACGTGCTCTACGGCATCAGCGTTTCAGTAGCTTCCACCTTGATCGCTGCTGGCATCCAAGGGCTATGGTCTCAATATAAGGCCGCGTCAGCGATCGGGCTATCAAATGCTCCCCGGTGCCTCTCCCGTTGACCGCTACAGTCACCAGGGTTCGATCGTGCTCGTCCAGGTTCGCTTGCTGACGATATCGGTCATTAGCTGAAATTGGCGGGAAGAACACGTTGCAAAGGCGGGGCATAACGATCCCGATCTGCGCCTCAATCCGTTCAGTACTAAATGCAAATGGTTGCGGCGTCGTCATATTTTCAGCTATCATGGGAAGGCTCGCAAAGCGGGCAATGTCATAGGTAAGAGGCAACGTTTGCGGCTGAAGAACGCGGACGTATGGAGTTGTAATTTTGAGCCAGCTCAACGGTATTAGCTCTGAGATCGCGAAAGCATTGGCGACTAAGTCTGCGGCCCCTTTCCTTTTTTTGGGTTCCGGCTTCTCTAGACGGTACATCGGCTTGGAGACTTGGGCCGAATTGCTTGAGAAATTTTCTGATGGCGTCAAGGATTTTGAATATTATTTGGCATCCTCTGACAGCCGTATGCCTATGGCAGCACAGCTTCTTGCCGATGACTATTTTGAATACTGGTGGTCGGATGAGGCCTTCAAGGAAATCCGCGCTGCGCAAGGTAAGAAAATGCAGCGTAAGTCGTCTCCTCTCAAGCTCGAGATATCAAGATATCTTAGAGAGAAGTCAAAGGCATCGCCGGCTTCTGAGCATTTGAAGCAAGAGCTGTCTTTATTGAATAAGCTCAACATCGATGGGGTCATAACCACCAATTGGGATTCTTTAATCGAGTCTATATTTCCAGAATATAAAGTTTTCATTGGGCAGGAAGAGTTGATATTTTCCAACCCTCAGTCAATCGCGGAAATTTATAAAATCCATGGTTGTTGCGCCAAGCCCGACACCTTGGTTCTGACTGAAGACGATTATGCCTCCTTCGAGAAGAAATATTCGTATCTTGTTGCTAAGCTGATAACGATATTTATCGAGCATCCGGTGTTTTTCATTGGCTACAGTTTAGCGGATGAGAACATACAGAACATGCTTGGGAGTATTGTTGGGTGCCTTACTGATGAGCAATTGCCTATATTTTCGAAAAATTTATACTTTGTGAAGCGCGCTCCCGTAGAAGGGAAATCCCAAATATATCCTTCCACTATGCAATTCGGTAGTTATGCGCTTAATTTACAAGTAATCGAAACAAGCGATTTTTCCGAAGTTTATGCCGGCATTGAAACGGTTAAAAGGAAGATCCCGGCTAGGGTGTTACGAGTTTGCAAAGAGCAAATGTATGAGCTGGTTAAGTCAACGTCTCCTGACAACAAACTCGCGGTCGCAAATCTGGACGATATCGAAGACGGTAGCGATATTGAGTTCGTGGTCGGGGTCGGAGTCGCGAAGGCTGAAAATGAATCTGGCAACGTAGCTCAGCAAGGATACACAGGAATTACACAGAAAGACTTGTTCTGGGATGTGATTACTGACGAAAATGGATATGATCCCGATAAGGTTTTGCTTGAAGTTTTCCCGAATATGCCAGCCAAACATGGGACATTTTTCCCAGGATACAAATATCTAAAGGAAGTTGGTCTTACATCTTTGGATGAGCTTGATGGTTCGAAATACGCTGAAGTAAAGCCATTTTTCACTAAATATGACACGGCGAAATTCAGATCATCAAGCTTTGCTCGTCCATTTATAAAATATGCAAAAAGCAAATCAGCGGCGGAAATTGTGGCAGAGTTTCCGGTGGAAAAGGCAGCAGCCTATCTTCCATTTCTCGACCCCAACGCTTTTGATTTAGATATAGTTAAAGGTTTTCTGGTGGAAAACTTCGATCGCATATTCGATAAGAGCGATTCTTATGCAACCTACTATAAGAAGCTGGCCGTTCTGTATGATCGTATAAGACAGGGGTTTCACCCTGCTTAACGCTGCCTGCGACCGAAACCGCGCAGTTTCTCGGGCTGCCCGCCCCAAATCCGCTAGTCTGTTTACCGGCCACTGTCGATAGTACGCCTACCATCCATGATCCGGGTTCTGGCCGGGGCGAATTTCGAACTTTCACCGAGCCAAAGTGCTTTCGGTAGGAAAACGCCCAGACCGGATTTCGGCACAATCTGGGTATCGCTTGGGCGACCCGAAAGATCGGGCAAATTTCGGCATTAGAAGTCTCGGAAACCCTCGATTTCTGCCGGTCTATCACTCGTATTCGTAATGATGGGGTCAGAGGTTCGAATCCTCTAAGCGGCACCACCTTCCTAAAGGCACTTCCACCCAGACATCGGCGGTTTCCCACGGGAAGGTCTCTCCAGCTTGGGCGGAGCTTGGGTCAAGGCTGGGGCGTCTTTGGACTGGTTTCGGGTGTTCGATCCATGGCAGACCCGTTTGAGTTGATAGCCCCTCTGAAACGGAAGGCGCGGATACGACCATCCGGTATCAGCGCTAGGAGACCCGCTGATAGCGGCCCTTCATTGCTGCGACAGCTTTGCGCCCATTTAAGCCGTTTCGCAGCCGAAGGCGAACGCCTGAAACCTGCCGGGCCGGAAACACCTGTTTGTCGCCACCTCCGTCACTTTCCCGAAACGAGGCAACCACTACCATATTGAGAAAGGTGAAGACGGGAACGTGCCGGCCTCCAAGGACGCCGACGAAGCCGTGTGGTTCAAGACTAACCATCCAGGGGCTGCATGCCTATGCTCAATGACCTAGTGATCAGATTGAGTCGGATGGTTCCCCGAGGATTGGCGGCAATCTGCGCGTTTTGACACCAATCCTCGGGACTCATCCGTTGCGCTCGCACCATTAGCGAGCGAACGCTAAGTTGAGGAAGCCCTGCCACGCTTGAGCTTAGCATGGTGACTGCAGTACTCAGCTTCCAAATATCTTAGCTTCTTACATTTTGTACCGTCTTCTTGGGCGAAGCCGCATTGCTTCATCTTTCTTCGGGTAGACGATTTTGCTGGTAATTTTAAGGGTTCGACGGCCTTCGCTTTGTCAGCATGGTACTCGCAAAGCTCTGACCCCCGCATTTTTCCTTTTTCGCATTTCGTCCCGTTGGCTCGAAGAAAATCACATTGCCCTCGCACCATGAGGCCAGCACGCGCGTTCTCACTTGCCTTGCGCCTAAAATGGCTTCGAACGAGAAGAAACGCGGCAAGCGCGAATATGAGAATAAGGCCGACTACTATTACAAGAGCAGGCGGTAAACCGGTTGCGTTTGCGATTAAGATAAACGGACTTAATAGCAAGCCAATGCCGATTATAATGGTAAAGGTCTTTGCTACAGAGCCTGCGACCTCTTCCGTAACTGTAAATATGAACATCGAGCCGCCGCAATTTTTAGTACTACCTAATCCTTAACGCACGCAAACCATTATGGCTAGATCAATCGCTAGATCAAAAAAGGCCTTGAGCGGTCCAAGCCGCTACCGGATAAGCTGTAATAAAACGCTGGGCTCGCACCTTCCCCTGAATGTCGGCGACAACGGATCGTATGGAACGAAGATGGCCTTCAAGATCGCCTGCATGGGCAAGTGATCAAAGCGTGCGCGATTTTCTCCAGTTCAATCAGAATGGATGCATGTCGCTTCGAAGGAAACAACACACTGTAACTGTCAAAGATGAGAACAAAACGAGAAAACAGAGCCATCTTATAAGGAAAGCAGCAATTCGTGCGGTGCCACGCCTAGCGCGTCCGCCAATCGACCAAGAGCCCTGACAGAAGGGTTCCTCGTGCCACGCTCCAAGTCGCTGACATAGCTGCGCTCCATGTCCGCCTCCAGCGCAAGTTCCTCTTGGGACATGCCCTTCAGCTTGCGGTGGCGACGAACGTTCGCGCCGAGGAGCTGAACCACGTCCATCCGGGCGATGTGCCCCCAAGGCGCTGGCCGCGTCTGTAGACCAGACGTGTCATTTTAACTGGCATCATTGCGACGTTCCGATAATTGCATCGGCGCGATCGTCATTTCACGAGATAGGGGACAGCCAAATGATTGATGAAGACGCTCTGCGGAGCATCGAGAAGCTCCATGAGATGAAGCAGGCCGGGGTCATCTCCGAAGCTGACTTCGAAAAGGCCAAGGGGGACCTGCTGGCAGGTCAATCCAGACCCAAAGCCCGATCCATCCCGAACCAGCCGATCAGCACGCCATTGGACGTAGATCACGTCGGCTGGGCGCTGCTGGCGGTCCGCAAGTACGCGCAGTTTGAAGGCCGCTCCGGTCGCAAGGAGTTCTGGATGTTCCAACTGCTGTATGTCGGTGGCCTGCTGCCTTTCGCCATCCTCGGCCTGCTGATCGGCACCGAGGTTGCCACCGTCCTTTACCTGCTGTGCGCACTGGGGTTGCTCATCCCGCAGATCGCCGTGCAGGTCAGGCGGTTTCACGATCTGGACAAGTCAGGCTGGTTCGCCTTGCTGAACCTCATTCCCTACATCGGCACGTTCATAGTGCTGATCTTCATGCTGATCGATGGTTCGCCCAGAACCAATCGTTTCGGAGACGATCCCAAGGGACGCTGATCCCACTTACTGCCATCGCAACGACCCTCGAGACCCTCGGCCTAACCGCCGGGGGTTTTTGTTTTTGGAGCATCCGCGTGCATATCATCGACACTCCCGGAGCCATGGCACGCGCCCTGGCGACCTACCTCAACCCGTGGCTGCTGCGGCGGCTGGTACTTTATCGTGATCGCCTGCATGAAGCTGGCTCCGACGTTGGCGAACTCGGCCCGGTCATCATCGTCGATCCAGGCGATACCTTGCAAGACATCGAGAAGGCAGCGGGCATCGCTATCGGCGGCGATCCCGACATGGAGGTCTGCGTTCTCGATAACGGCTGGGCGGAACTCGTCTTCGTGACCAGCGACGATGGCAGCGGTGCCGTCATTCTGATCCCCGACCGCGAAGGCATCGATCCAGACCTTCTGGCGATCGTCCGGACCCACGCCATCGACGTAGCTACCCTGGCCGATGCTGCTGCCCACCCGTCACCCGACAGCGCAACCTAGCCGGTAATCAAGCCGCCGAGGGCCATTCTCGGACACTCAGACCCAACGCTCGCAAGGCCCTCGCCTTGGCGGGCATTTTTTATGTCCAGGAGACATCACCATGCTCACTATCTTCGACCGCGCCGCCATGGCGCAGATGCTGACGAAAGACATCGAGCCGCAGCTTCATTCCCTGCTGGACCAACGGTTCGCCGTGCTTCTGACGGCAGAGGGCGACCTTGCTGAATGGACCGAATATGTGGTCGTCGAGCCTGGAGACAGCGAAGCCGACCTCATCGGGGCCGTGGGGTTCTCGCCCCTTGTCGATCCGATCGATGGCAGGCGGTTTGGCGACCCCGCCTTTCGCCCGCACTGGGCATACCTTGCAGATTTGGGCGGATGGTTCGAGATGATCATCACCAGCGGCAGCACGTTCGCGTACGTGTTCCTCATCAAGGATGCCGATGGGGTCCTGCACGAACTGCGCCGCATGTGCCAAGAGTACGCGGCATGAGGATGCTGGGCATCCTTGTCGTGGCCTGCGTCGTTCTCGCTGCGGCGCAGGCTGTAGCGGCGGTCCTGATCCTGTTGCTGCTGACGGCGCTGGTCTATGGCTTGGCGGTTCATACGCGTGAAACGCTTGGCTTGATCGGGCTGATGGTCTGTATGGGCTTCGTCGAACGTCAACCGTTCGTTGCACTTTGCATCATAGTCCTGCTGGGCCTTTGGCGCATGGCCGGCGGACAGGGCCATTGAAATCGACAGGGTAGGGAGCGGGGGCTTGACCCCTCCCGAAGCCCTGCTAAAGAGCCCGCTGCTTCTTGCTCCAGCTACACTTCGCAACTGCTCAAATAGCAAGTTCGAGTCGTCTGCTTCCTTGCAAGTGCTGATCCACTTTAACCCTGCATGTTCATGACGGGTGAGGTGCGTCCAGCGCTCGCGTGAGACTACCTTGCCAGTCATGGTTCTGCGTCGCCACGATCCAAGCGGTCGATGGCGTGGAGTAGCACTGTGAATTCAACTGACACATCAACGACTGTGGCTAAGCCGAAAGCCAGTCTTCAAGACATCGATTTTTCGGCGCTCACCTCTCGCACTCGCTCGACCGGCTCGTCGGATAATCAAATCGATACCTGCCTGGTAGCGGTTTCCGGCGAAGGCATTTCAGTTCCGGCATCAAATGAAGGGGGTAAAGCCGGGAACCCGGCTTGCGTCGCCAATGATATGCCCGCGGTCGGCGGCTTCGAAGTGGGGGATGCCGGGGACGGCACCCCCTTTACCGGCCTTACCGGCTTCCAGCCGACGAACGCGGAATTCGTCGCAACCATCTTTACTCAGCTTCCCGAAAGTGCCCGGCCTATCGTGACTGGAAAGGCTGGCGATCCGCAAACGGGCGGCTGGCGCGCACAATGGGCCGACGAACTCGATCAGGTGTGTCGTGACAACCTGAACACCTACTTCAACTGCGCTAGCTTCATGCCGGATGAAGACGGCATGGCCACAGCGCGAAAAGAACACGCGGCGGCCTTTCATGCCCTCGTGTTGGACGACGTTGGAACGAAGGTGGATCGGGAACTGATCGGAACTATCGAACCGACGTGGGAACTCGAAACCAGCCCCGGCAACTTTCAAATGGGCTTCAAGCTGACACCCCCACTCCATGAAGCGGGCGAAGTCGACCATCTTCAGCAGAAAATTGCAAAGGCGGGCGTTACCGATCAGGGCTCGCTCGGCATGTCGCGTTGGATGCGCCTGCCGCAAGGCATCAACGGCAAACCTAAGTATGGCACTGCAGAAAGACCTTTTCACTGTCGCCTGCACCGCTGGAACCCGAATGTGTCCTATGCAGCGTCGGAGTTGCTGGCGATCCTCGCACCCACCCAGGACAGCGTGGATGTGCCGCGACCGACCACGCCCCCGGCGCCGGCATCTAACACTCGCGACGGGGTATATATGCCTCGTAGCGATGAACACCCGGTGGTTGCCGCCTTCAAAGCGCAGGGGCTGTACAAGCGGATGATTTCCGCAGGCAAACACGATGTTACTTGCCCTTGGGCGCATGAGCATACCGATCAGGCGGATAGCGGTTCCGCATATTTCGAACCGGACAGCACCCACCCCAACGGTGGCTTCTGCTGTCAGCATTCGCATCGGGAATCGTATCGTATCGGGAAGATCCTTGAGCATTTCGGGCTCACGACGTCCCAAGCGAGGAACCGCTCTACTATTCGCGTCGTCGGCGGCGAGATGCATAACGTCGTCGATGCGGCGGAGGCCGAACTGGCGAAGCAGCAAAACGTCTTCCAGGCCGGTGGCCTGATCGTGAAGGCTATGCATGATGGCATGACGGGCGACTGGGGGCTCAAGCCCTTAAGTGAAGCCGACGTGGCGTTGATGCTATCGCGCGCTTGCGACTGGGAAAAATTCGGCACCAAGGGTTCCTGGGTTCGTTGTGATCCTTCGACCCGTCATGTCATCAACCTCTGCCGGGCCGGAGAGTATCACCACCTCCTGCCGATCAAGGGCCTTGCACGGCAACCGTACTACCGGGATGGCGATGGCGTCCTGCTTACGGCGTCCGGCTACGACACCATGTCGCAGCGCCTCGGCCTGTTTGACGGAGCGAAATTTCCCCCGGTCGAACGAACGGAAAGCGCTGCACGAGCCGCTCTTGCACGGCTGGAAGCGTTGCTGGGCGAATTCCACTTCGCAGAGTCAACCGACAAGGCTGCTGCGCTTTCTGCTGTCATGACGGCTGTGGTCAGGCCCAGCATCGATCTTGCTCCAGCCTTCCACGTGAAGGCCCCCGCACCGGGATCCGGCAAGTCGTATTTGTGCGAACTGATCTCACTTTTCGCTGGACCCGGCACACCCGCGCGCATGAGCTACCCCAAGACATCCGAGGAAGCGACGAAATCCATCATCGCTGTGCTGCTCGGCGGTCCTGCCGTCGTAGAGTTCGACGATATGGACACCGACTGGCTCCCGCACGGTGCCATCAACCGGATGCTTACTTCCCGTTGGATCACGGACCGGATCCTGGGTCAAAGCAAGACCGCTACCGTCTCGACCAATACGCTGGTGCTTGGGTCCGGCAACAACGTCGGACCACTGCGCGACCTTAGCCGCCGTGTACTGACCATCAATTTGAACACACGCGCCGAGATCCCGGGGACTATCTCATACCAAGCTAATCCTGTGGCCGCGCTGCGCTGCGCCCGCGAGCAATATGTTATGGACGTGTTGACCATCGTGGAAGCGTGGAGAGGTGCGGGCAGTCCCCGGTCTTCGGTATCGGCAATTGCCAGCTATGGTGGTGCATGGGCCGACCATTGCAGACATCCCCTCATCTGGCTCGGCCTGCCCGATCCGGCTTCGAACCTCCTGCAACAGATGCAGTCGGACCCTGACGCGGATTTACTGAAAGCCTTGCTCAAAGCTTGGCACGCGAAACACGGCATTAACGTGGTGACCGTTCGTCGCCTGCTGGATGGCGATTACGGCACTGACCTGCAAGAAGCCCTGAACGACCTTCCTGTTTTCGATCGCGGGCAGGTCAACCGCTCAAAGCTCGGCTGGTATCTAAGACGAAACATGAACCGCGTCGTCGGCGGATTCGTTCTGGAGCAAGTCGATGCGGCCGAACGGAAGGCCTGGAAGGTGGTGAAGCTGGAAGCCGGGGAACCGGCTTCACCGCCGTTGCCACCGCCTGCATCAGATCGTCGCCTGGAAGCATTGTTCTGAGCCAGATGGGGAGACGTCAGGATTGGCGTCTCCCGCCACACCGCCCTCAAAATTAGCCGCTGCAGCCGCGCTGAACGCTGAAACCCGGCTTTCCCCGGCCCGCCCCCGTGCGCCCAATCGCCGCGTCCTGCGGCTCCACATCCTATCCCACCATCAAAGGAAGTTTCTAATGCCGAAGATCAAACTTGAAGCCGCCGTCCTGCCCATGCTGACCTGCCCGCCCGACAAGGCGAACGAGAAGTACTTTGATACCGCCATCACCGGATTCATGGTCGAGATGCGCCCCAACGGAACGGGCACCTACGCGCTCCGCTACAAGAACGCATACGGCAAGCAGCGCCAGTACAAGATCGCACACGTGGGCGACCTGAGCTTTGCTGAGGCCAAGAAAGAAGCCATCCGCGTCAAGTCCCGTGTCGTCGTGGGCAAGGACCCTTCCGAGATGCGGCAGGAGAACCGGCGCATTCCCACCGTCGCCGAACTGTCAGAGCGCTACCTGGAGTATGCCCGCAGCTACAAACGCAGTCATTCCATCGACGAGCGATACCTGCGGCTGCACGTCATTCCCAAGTGGGGAAAGCGCCACCTTAACGAACTAGGGTCCGGACCCATAAACAGGATTCCCAGCAGCGCCGGGATATGATTCACCATCCTCCAGCAAGGAGGTATGGCGGATGGCGGATTTCTTCTGGTTT
>NZ_LMJY01000021.1 GCF_001421325.1 Novosphingobium sp. Leaf2
ACCGTGAAGCGGGACGCGGCGCTGGAGTGCAAGCGCTGGACCGATATCGCCAAAGTGACGCCTGACACCTTGCGCGACGTGATCGCCCACCTCGATGGCAGCGATGTCGACGCGATCGTGCAGGTCGGCACCAACCTCTCGATGGTCGATCTGGCAGCCGAATACGAAGCGAAGCTGGCCAAGCCGGTAATCGCCATCAACACCGCGACATACTGGCACGCCCTGCGCGCCGTCGGCATCACCGACAAAATCAAGGGCATGGGACGCCTGTTGAACGAATTTTGAGGACGGGCGGCTCACGGCCTTCGAACCGTCGTGAAGGGCCTTGGCCAATATGATGCCTATCGACGCTGCAGCGTTCCCAATCGCGGCAGGCTGCCAATATTCTGGCTGGCGAGATATGTGGTTGGTTCGAAAGGACTGGCGACCCTATTGTGCCACCGCCGCGCCGGTCATCCGGTGTTGGAAAGCTGGTTGATGCCAGACGCAACACCTCGATCTGCGTGCCAGCGATACTGGTGCCGGACCTGCTGCCAAGTGTCCATGAACGTTGGCAGCCGGCCCGCACTCAACGCGCTGCCGAACAGGAAGCCTTGGGCGATGTCACAACCCAGCGCGCACAACTGATCGAGTTGTGCCTGGTTTTCCACGCCTTCGGCCACAGTGCGCACCGACATCCGGCGCGCGATATCGATCACGCCATGCACGATCGCAAAATCGTCCGCGTTCGCGGCATCGAGCTTGGAGATGAACGACTTGTCGATTTTCAACACGTCGACCGGAAACTGCTTGAGATGCGTGAGAGAGGCATAGCCGGTGCCGAAGTCGTCAAGCGCGATCGTCACCCCTTCGGCGCACAGCGTCCTCAGCGCGCGCTCCACGGTGTCCGAGACTTGGCCCAGAAATACGCTTTCGGTCACTTCCAGTTCGAGCATTGAAGGCGGGACGGACGTGGCGTGCAAACGGCTCAGGATGCGTTCGGCGAAATCGTCCCGCTTGAAATCCACCGGCGAGCCGTTGATCGCGATGCGCCCGACGTTTCTTCCCTCATCCAGCCATCGGGTTATGTCCGCTAACACCATGTCGAGCATGCGGTCTGTCAGCTGCGTGGACAGCGCGCCATCGTCGAAGGCCGCAGCTATGGTGTGCGGCGGCTGCAGGCCGCGCTCGTCGTGATTCCAGCGCAGCAGCGCTTCGAACCCCACGACATCGCCGCAGGCCAGGTCGATCTTTGGCTGGTAGAACGGCAGGATCCGGCCCTCATGGATCGCCATGCGGGCTTGGCGCAACATCGTCTTACGGGCTTCAAGGGCATCCCGCATTTCCGGCCGGAAACGTTCGACATCGCCCGCGCCCTTTGCTTTGGCCGCATAAAGCGCCAGATCGGCGCTTTTCAATATCTCTCCGGGCCTGGCGCCATCCGCCGGCCACATCGCGGCGCCCGCACTGACACGTATCTCGATCAGGCTTTCATCGACCGTGATCGGCTGGCTGACTGCCTGAAGTATGGTCCTGACCAAGGCTTCACATTGGACGTCTGGCAGGTTCGGCAGGATCAGCGCAAATTCGTCACCGCCCAACCGGGCTGCCATGGCATCAGGTGCCAGCTGCGCGGTAAGCCGGGCGCCCACGGTCTTGAGGACGAGATCGCCCGCTGCATGGCCCATGCTGTCATTGATGGATTTGAAGTTGTCCACATCGATTACGGCGACGCCTGTCGTCCAGCCGCGTGCAAGCCCCTGCGCCAGCGTTGTTTCCAGCTGTTGGCCGAACCGGGCGCGGTTCGGCAGCCCGGTCAAGGGGTCGTAATACGCTGCGTGCTGGAGCGCGATCTCGGCCGTTACCTGATCGTCGATATCTTCCAGGTTGCCGTACCACTTGAGGATGGTTCCATCGGCATCGAAGCGGGGAACCGATCGTCCGCGTACCCAGCGATAACGCCCGTCCGCCTGACGCAGGCGATAGCGAATGTCGACCATCGGATTGTCTTGCATGCGCAGTGCGGCGTGCCAGGAATCCAGCACGCGTTTCACGTCTTCGGGATGGACGGCTTTGATCCATCCTTCGCCCATGCCTTCTTCAATGCCGAGGCCGGTCATTGCTGTCCAGCGGGCACCTATTTCGCAGATGGACCCATCAGGATCGCTGATCCAGGGGAGCTGCGGATTGAGATCCACCGAATACCGGTGATGCTCCTCGCTTTTTTGCAAAGCGCTCAAAAGTGCGGTCAATTCGGCGCGCGATTGCAGCATCTCGGAAAACGCGGAGTGGTTGGTAGCGACCGTACGCAGGACCACCAGTGCAACCATCACAAATACCAGCCCCATGGCCATCAGGTAGCTGTCACCGGAAAGCAGCAGTCGGAGGATCACCGGCAGAGCGCCGGTGAGCACCACAAGCCGCGCCGCGAGGGGCAGCGCTTGAAGGCAATAGCAGCAGCCCATCGCGCCGAAGAAGATGTACAGCGCGATAGCCCCCGCGCGGGAGGGATCCGCATCGGCAAGAAGCAAAAGCCCCCAGCCCCCGAACAGCAGGCTGATGAGAGCCGCTCCGATCATCGTTCCGCGCATATGCTGGCGCATCCGGTCTACCGAAACATCGCGCCCGCGCCGGCGTATCCAGGTGATGGCCCGTGCCGCGGCCAGCGTGATCAGCACCAGCGGAATGCCAAGCGCCGTGCTGGCGGGCATGTCGCGGCTGGCCACGAACGCCATCGCGCCAGCGTTGATCGTCATCAGCAGGTACATCAAGGGTATCTGGCGCAGCAGATCGCGATACTGCTCACGCAGCACGTTTTCCGACGGATCGATATCTGGCCCTGACCTGTTCACACTGATCACAATGCAATTCACGAGGATGTGCGGAGGGTCGAGCACTAAGGTATAATCGTTAAGATATCGCTCCGCTTACTTGCTCTGGCCGACACTGCAAAAATTGGCATAGTCTTTTGGGCGTAGGCCATTATTGCGTCGGTGATGATCTCCGCGCTCGACTTGTTTCGTATCGGCCTTGGCCCTTCCAGCTCCCACACCGTCGGACCGATGCGGATATGCACCCGCTTTGTGCAGGGGGTGGAGGAAACAGCCGGGCTGGATGCGATCGGCCGGGTGCTGGTGGAACTGCAAGGCTCGCTGGCGTTGACGGGTGAAGGCCACGGCACGCCGGACGCATGCCTGATGGGGTTGAGCGGACTGGCGCCGGAAAACGTCGATCCGCAGCACGCGGTCGACGTCGCGGCCAGAGTAAGGGCGTCCGGGCAGATAGACGTGCTGGGCCGGCACCGGATCGCGTTCGATCCGGCAATGGACCTGATCCTCGATTTCAGCGCCATGCCTGATCTTCACCCCAACGGCATGGTCCTGACCGCGTTCGACACACACGGCGCGCAGATTACCCGGCAGGAATATTTTTCGACCGGCGGCGGCTTTTTCTCCACGCGCCGCCAGCTTGAGCAGCCCGCGCCTGACGATCAGGTCGTGCGCGGCAGGCAGGTGCCCCATCCGTTCGGATCGGGCGCGCAGTTGCTGGAGGTTTGCGCCGGCACCGGGCTGGACATAGCCGGTATCATGCTGGCCAACGAGGGCGTGTGGCGGCCCGAGGCGGAAACGCTGGGCGGGCTGGATGCGGTGGCCGATGCCATGAACCAGTGCATCGATCGTGGGCTGGCACGTGACGGATTTCTGCCAGGGCCGCTCAAGGTGCGGCGGCGGGCACGTTCCATCTACGAAAGCCTGCTGTCGCGCCCGCAGGACAATCAGGCGGAAACGCTGATGGACTGGCTTAATCTGTACGCCATGGCGGTGAACGAGGAAAACGCCAGCGGCGGGCGGGTGGTGACCGCGCCGACCAATGGCGCTGCCGGCATCATCCCCTCCCTGCTGCGGCATTACTGTTGCGAGGGCGGGGCGTTGCAGGTTGCAAGGGCGCGGCGTTATCTGCTGACCTGCGCCGGGATTGGCCTGTTGTATAAACAACGCGCGTCGATCTCCGGTGCGGAGATGGGCTGTCAGGGCGAGGTGGGCGTTGCCTGCTCGATGGCGGCAGCGGGGCTGGCGGCGCTGTGGGGTGGCACGCCGGAACAGGTCTGCGCCGCCGCCGAGATCGGCATGGAACACAACCTGGGGCTCACGTGCGATCCGGTTGGTGGTCTCGTCCAGATCCCGTGCATAGAACGCAACGCCATCGCGGCGGTAAAGGCCGTGAATGCCGCCAAGCTGGCGCTGCATGCCGGTGAAACCCCGCGCGTGTCGCTCGATCAGGTTATCGAGACGATGCGCCAGACCGGCATCGACATGTCCAGCAAGTACAAGGAAACCAGCCAGGGAGGCCTGGCGATCAACGTGGTTGCCTGCTGATCGTTGTCTAACTTGAAACCCCAATGGCTACTGCCAAGGGCGTTGGGTTATAGTGCCAGATGAAGAAATTGGTTGAAGTCGCTCGGCACATAATCGGAGAATGCGGGGCCATTGGTGAAGCCGCGCCGGCTATATAGCGCCAGCGCGGGCTGGAACGACGACCCGCTTCCGGTTTCCAAGCTGAGACGGCGGTTGCCGCGCGCTTTTGCAGCCGCGATGATCGTTTGCAAGATCGCCGCGCCCGCACCTTTTCGAACAAAAGCCGGGGCAGTGCGCATGGACTTAACTTCGCCATTACCGTCCGGGAGCATCTTGAGGGCACCGACGCTGGCGATGTGATCACCCTGCCACGCCGTCCACACTGTTACTTCGGGGCTCAACAAGCCTGACAAATCCAGCGCGAATACGCTACCGGGAGGGGAGCTGGCACGCATCCCTGCAAGATGCAGGGCCAACAGATCACGCGTCGGCTGCCCCGTCAAATCGTCTTCGCGTACCTCGAACATATCGCCGTCACCTTGTCACGCCCATGAGTATGTCATCACGCAGGCCCAGCCGCTGCGACACTATGGTGGGCACTAGGACTTGTCCCGCCACGTTGACCGCAGTGCGGCCCATGTCGAGGATCGGGTCGATGGCAAGCAGCAGGCCCACACCTTCCAGCGGCAGGCCGAGGGTGGAGAGCGTGAGCGTCAGCATCACCACCGCGCCGGTAAGGCCAGCCGTCGCCGCCGATCCGATCACGCTGACGAACACGATCAGCGCATAGTCCGACGGGTGCAGCACCAGCCCATAGAACTGCGCCACGAATATGGCGGATATGGCGGGATAGATCGCGGCGCACCCGTCCATCTTCGTGGTCGAGCCCAGCGGCACCGCGAAGGCGGCGTAGGAGCGGGGCACGCCCATGCGTTCCGTAACTTCTTCCGTCACAGGCATGGTGCCCACCGACGAGCGGGACAGGAAACCGATCTGGATGGCGGGCCATGCCACGGCGAAAAAGCGCAGCGGGCTGATCCGGTTGAGCAGCAGCAGGGCCGGGTAAACCCCGAACAGGACTAGCGCCAGTCCCAGATAGACCGCGCCCGCGAACGCGCCTAGTGCCGAAAGCGCGTCCCAGCCGTAATTGATCACGGCATCCGCGATCAGCGCGGCGGACCCCAGTGGAGTCAGCGCGATGAGCCAGCGCAACAACTGGCGCAGCACGAGGTTGGCCGAGGTCATGAAAGTCAGGAACGGTTCGGCCTTTTCGCCCACCCGCACCGCACCCGCGCCCACGGCGACCGCGGCGATGATGACCTGCAGCACGTTGAACGACACCGAGGTGGTCGCGGCCCCGCCCTCTATCTTCGTGGCAGCGGACAATCCCAGGTAGTTTGCGGGCACCAGTCCTTTGAGGAAATCCAGCCACCCGCCCACAGATGCCGGCGTCTGTGCCGCGCGTGGATCGATGCCGGCGTGCAGGCCCGGCTGGATCAGCACGCCCAAGGTAATGCCGATCGACACCGCGATCAGCGCGGTAAGGGCAAACCAGCCCAAGGTGTGGACCACCAGCCGCACCGCATTGTCCAGTCCGCGCAGCGCCGCCACTGACGCAACGATCGCGGTGAACACCAGCGGTGGCACCAGCGTGCGCAGCAATTGCACGAATATCTGCGCCACAGTGTGGAACGTGGCGATCGCGCCGCTGGCAAACGGTCCCGCAGGGTCCAGTTGGCGCACGATCAGCCCGGCGCTCAGGCCGATGATCATGCCCAGCAGGACCTGGATGCCGAAGCCCGGAAGCCACCGGCGGCGCGAAGTTGGATTTTGGGAAGACATGGGTTGTGCGAACGTCATGCGCTGGCCCCGCGTTCCCGTCAATCAGGCGGGACAGGCAAGAAATACTGCCCGGCCGGCAAGGTCCGTTTGTTCGCTGCCCGCCCGCTCGCTCAGAACCGGAAGCTGATCCAGCCCGACAGGAAATCGGAACTGCGATAGGCCGCGTCTGTCAGCGCTGGTCCTGCGGCCAGATGCTCGAAACGCCCGGTGAAGGACAGGCGCGGCGTGACCGCCCACGCCAGTTGCATACGCGCTACGTCGGCCACCTTGCGCGCATGAAAGTTTTGCGTGCCGGCAAAAGGCTGGCCGTTGGCCCGGTACACAGCATCGTTCACGTTATCGCGCCATACGAACTCGTATTCGGCCAGCAACCGCGCGTTCTTGAATGGGGCGAAGCTGAAATTGGGCGTCACCGCCACGAGGTTGGAAGGCGTCAAATACAGCTGATAGCTGAAATAGATGTTGTTTCCGAACGGGGCATACGCATTGCGCAGCTTGCCATCGCCATACCCGCCGCCGCCGCTGGCATAATCGACATGAAGGCCCACGCGCGGCCCGGTCTTGCTGGCACCCAGGCGGTAGCTTTGCGCCAGAAAACCCTGCCAGGCGGAAATGTCCTGGTTGATGTAGTAGCCCCACTGGCGGTTCACCGACCAGTCGATCTGCAGCGGGCCGACGTCACCGCGCAACCAGCCGCCCAGATAATAGCGCTCGGACGGCCCGATCCGGCCACCCCATGCGCCTACCTGGTTTCGCCTGCGCCAGAAGAAGGTGTCAAAGGCGAGAGTGTTTCCGCCCAGCCACGTCTTGGGCAGCACCACGCCAACGGTCGCACCGGAAAAACGACGTGCCGGATCGCTGATATCGTCTGCGAACTTGTCCTCACCGTAGGACGTAGGCCGAAAGTCGAAGGCGCCGAAGCGCAGCGTCTTGCCGCGCGCATAGAAGCGCCAGCCGTTCAGGGTGTAGCGGATCGTGTTGTTATCACGCTGCGATACCAGGATGTTCGGCCCGTCGACGAATTCCTGCCGCCCGTACCGCACGCCGACATCCATGCCGCCAATGTTCACCATGCCTTCTGCGAACGATTGCTGGATCACCAGATCGTTGCGCAGGCTGGTGCTGGGTACGCCAAGGTTCCGGCCGCCCAGGCCGCCATGCGCCACTTCGCCGTAGAAGCGCAGGTGTTCGCCGACATGCAGATCTGCCCCGCCAACGATGCGGGTGATGTCCTGGCGCTGCGCCTCGGCGTCCCGCAGGTTGGGGTTGGTGGTTTCGTTGACGCGCAGCCGCAGTTCACCTGACAGCGTGATGTAGACATCGCCGGCGTCGTTGAGCGGCAGATATTTCAAGCGGTCCAGCGGGTCGTCGCGCTTGTCGGCATCCGCCATGGAGGTCCAGTCCTCGGCCCAGCGCGACAGGGAGTAGCCGCCGGTAACGGCACCGTCACCGTTGAACGCCTTGGGGTAGGCTCCGTCTGCGCTGTGGGCCAGCGCCGGCAGTCCGGCGAGGGCGAGCGAAAGGGTGGCGGCGCCAAGCCGCGCGGTCGCGAAGCTCATGACAGGTGCCTTGCTTAGGCCGCCGGAGCGGGGGTGGGGGCGGCAAGAACGGCGTCGGGCAATGGCCGCCCGGCCAGCGCCGCGTCCAGCTGCGCATGGTCCAGCCGTCCTTCCCAACGCGACACCACGATCGTTGCCACCGCATTGCCCACGAAGTTGGTCAGGCTGCGACATTCCGACATGAAGCGGTCCACGCCCAGGATCAGCGCCATGCCTGCCACCGGGACCGAGGGGACGATCGACAATGTGGCGGCCAGCGTGATGAAGCCTGCACCGGTGACGCCTGCGGCCCCCTTGGACGAGAGCATCGCTACACCCAGCAGCAACAGTTGCTGGCCCAGTGTCAGGTCCACATTGCAGGCCTGCGCGATGAACAGGGCCGCCAGCGTCATGTAGATGTTGGTTCCATCAAGGTTGAACGAATAGCCGGTGGGCACCACCAGACCGACCACCGCCTTGGGGCAGCCGGCGCGCTCCAGCTTTTCGATGAGCGCGGGCAGGGCGCTTTCCGATGACGACGTGCCCAGCACCAGCAGCAGTTCCGCCTTGAGGTAAGCGATAAGGCGAAAGATCGAAAAGCCGCACAGCCGCCCGACGATGCCCAGAACCACGAAGACGAACAGCAGCGAGGTGGCATAGAATGTCGCCACCAGTTGGGCGAGGTTGGCAAGGCTGCCTACACCATACTTGCCGATCGTAAACGCCATCGCGCCGAACGCGCCGATCGGGGCGGCCTTCATCACGATGGAGACCAGCTTGAACACCACGATCGACACTTCGTCGAGCAACGACAGCACTTTCGCGCCGCGATCGCCGATGGAGGCAAGGGAAACGCCGAACAGGATCGCCACGACCAGCACCTGCAGGATGTTGTCCTGCGCCAGCGCGGACACGAGCGTGTCCGGGATCATGCCGTTCAGAAACCCGACCAGCGTGGTTTCATGTGCTTTTTGCGAATACTGGACGATCTTGCCGGCATCGAGCGTGGCGGGATCGATGTTGAACCCCGCGCCGGGGCGCACCACGTTCGCCACGATCAGGCCGATGATCAGCGCCAGCGTGGAGAAAAACAGGAAATAGGCGAACGCCTTGAGCGCCACGCGGCCGACGGAACCCAGGTCTCGCATGCCGGCGATGCCGGTCACGATGGTGAGGAAGATCACCGGCGCGATGACCATCTTCACCAACTTGATGAACATGTCACCCACCGGCTTCAGGCTTTCGCCGGCAACCGGATAGAAGTGGCCCAGCAGGACGCCAGCGGTGATCGCAACGATCACCTGCACGTAAAGGTGGGTGTACCAGCGCCCTGGCGCGGTGTGGCTGGCGGGAATGGTCGGTTCATAGTGCATGCGAAAGCCCTGTCATCCTCTCAGACCGGTCCCGCCCTAGGCGGTACTCGTTCAATGCCGGCAGAGTGCCCGCGCTTTCGCTGCGCGCAAAGGAAAAGCGCGTAACCAGGAAAATGTATATTTGTCAATAGTATAATTAGATAGATCGACCGTCCATGTGCAAGATGTTGCCCGCTTTCTGGTCAAGGTGTGCCAAAAGTTGCACATGCACGTGCTTGTCGATACATGGATCCGCATGGTCCGGGCACGAACCTTTCTCTCGCTTATTGCCGCGCTTGCATGCGCCGTAACGGCGGTTTCCGTCACCGGAGCGGTGATGCGCCGGGAGCTGACAGCGCGCTTTGCGGCGCAAACGATGGCTGACGTAAAATTGCGGCAGGCGTTGCTCGCCAGCGAGGTCGCCCGGTTTCGGCTGTTGCCGCTCGCGTTAGGGGACGACCGGGATCTGGTGGCGACTGTGCAGGGCAAGCCGGGCGCGCGGGCGGTGATGAACGCGAAGCTGGAGCATCTGGCGCGCGATGTCGGCGCTGCGGTCATCTACGTCATTCGCGGCGATGGTTTGACCCTGTCGGCCAGCAACTGGCGCGACCCGCACAGCTTCATCGGCAGGAATTACGGATTTCGTCCCTATTTTCATGATGCGGTAGTGCGCGGGGAGGCGGAGCAGTTTGCGCTGGGCACCGTCAGCGGCAAGCCTGGCTTGTATCTGGCCCGCCGCGCAGCCGGGGGCAGCGTGGTGGTGGTCAAGCTGGAGTTCGACCGGGTGGAGGCGCAGTGGCGGGCTGCAACGGGCGTCACGTTCGTAACCGACCGGGACGGCGTGATCGTCGTCACCAGCCGGCCCGCCTGGCGCTTTGCCCGAACCTCTGCGCTTACACCGACCCAGGCGCGTACTGCCCGTGAGCGGATCGGCGTTCCCGCGCTGGCTGCCACGCCGTTCACACGAATGGGTCACGGTCGCATCGCTATCGCCGGCACGCGCGGCGAATGGCTGCTGCTGTCTACCCCGCCGGATGCAAGCGGATGGCGCGCGCATCTCGCCTTGCCCTTGCGCCAGGCGGTCGACGCACAAGTGCGCATTGCGCAAGGTCTGGCGGCATTGGCCGTGCTCGCGCTGTTCGCGGCCGGAGCGCTCTTGCAAAATCGCCGCCGTCGCCGGCGCGAGCGCACGTTGCAGCTGGAAAGCGCGGTGGCGGAACGCACGGCGGACCTGCGCCGGGAAATAGACGAGCGGACCGCCGCCGAACGTCAGGCCGCGCAAATGCGCGAAGGGCTGCGTCAGGCCAATCGCCTGGCAACGCTTGGCCAGATCACCGCCAGCGTCGCGCATGAAACCGCACAACCCGTAGCCGCGATCCGCAACTACGCCGCCAGCAGTCAAAAGCTGCTGGACCTTGGCGCAAACCGGGATGTGCGCGAAAACCTCCAGGCCATCGATAGACTGGCCGGCCGCATCGGCGAAGTCACCGCAGAGCTTAGGGGGTTTGCTCGCAAGGGAAGCCGCGCCGGGGGCCCGGTGCCGCTGGCAGAAGTGGTGGACGGCGCCTGCCTGCTGCTCAAGGAAGGTCTATCCCGCATCGCATTTGAGCGGCCCGCGATCACCCCGGACCTGATGGTGCTGGGCGGTCATGTGCGGTTGGAGCAGGTCTTCGTGAACGTGTTGCAAAACGCGCTCGAAGCGCTGGCCGACAGCCCGACTCCGCAGATTTCGATGACGGCGGAGTTGGATGGGGACGCAGTGCGCGTGCTGGTGTCTGATAACGGCCCCGGCATCGCGCCGGACGTTGCCGAGAGACTGTTCACGCCCTTTGCCACCAGCCGCGCGTCCGGCCTGGGCCTGGGGCTGGTAATCGCCAAGGACATCATGGAGGATTTTGGTGGTGCTCTGGGTCTGGCGCCGGCATCGCACGGCGCGTGCTTCGCCATCTTGCTGAGGCGGGCATGAGCACAATGGCGAACGCGCGGCACGTCGCTCTGGTCGACGATGACGAGGACATGCGCCGGTCCACCGCGCAATTGCTGCGACTGGCAGGCTTTGGCGTGGAGGTGTTTGCGGGTGCCGGCGCGGCCCTTGACGCCATCGGGGCGGATTGGCCGGGGATCGTCGTTACCGACGTGCGCATGCCGCATGTCTCGGGGGTCGAATTGTTTCGCACCCTGCACGAACGCGATCCCGATCTTCCGGTCATTCTGGTTACTGGGCACGGCGATGTGGCAATGGCGGTCGATGCGCTGAAGGCGGGGGCGTGGGATTTCCTTACCAAGCCGTTCGATCCCCAAGCGCTTGTTGCTGCCGCCGATCGCGCGTCCACGGCGCGGGCGCTGGCGCTGGACAACCGGCGGCTGCGGGCGGCGGCGCAGGACGAGGAGCCTTCAGGGCTGGTCGGCCAGTCCGAGCCGATCCGCCGCCTGCGCGCGATGATCCCCACGCTCGCCAATGCCGACATCGAGGTGTTCATCGAGGGCGAGACGGGCACCGGCAAAGAACTGTTCGCCAGGCTTGTGCACCGCGCCGGAAAACGGGCGCGCCATCGCTTCGTGTCCGTCGCTTGCGCAGGTCTGCCCGAAGCGCTGGAAGACGCATTGTTCCTGCCCGGCCGGGAGGCGAGCATTGCTTCGGCAAATCGCGGCACGCTGTTTCTGGACGATGTGGACCAGGCCTCTCGCCGTCTGCAGACGCGCTTGACCGCGCTGCTCGAAGAACGGACCTTGCGCGGACCGGGCGTGCGTGAGCCGCTGCCCCTGGACCTGCGGGTGATCGCGACAGCCGGCGCGGGCGAAGGCGTTGCCGGCGATCTGATCGCGCCCGGGTTGCTGTATCGGCTTACGGCACTGCGTTTTCGCATGCCGCCACTGCGTGAACGGCGTGAGGACGTGCCGGCGTTGTTCGCGCATCTGGCCGGCGCTGCAGCCCTGCGCCTGCGTCGACCTTTGCCGGTCATCACGGGCGCTATTCGCGCGCACCTTGCGAATTACGAGTGGCCGGGGAATGTGCGCGAGTTGGCGCATTTTGCGGAACGGGTCGTACTTGACCTGACCGATGCGCCGAGCGGGGTCGCCAGCCCGCAGCCGGGCCATGCGCCATCGGAATCCCTGCCGGAAAAACTGGACGCGTTCGAGCGCGAAACGATCATTGCGGCGGTGCTGGCGGAAAAAGGTGAAATTGGCGCTGCGATCGCGCGTCTGGGGGTGCCGCGCAAGACCTTCTATTACAAGGTCAAGAAGCACGGCATAGATCTGACAGCGCTACGCAGGACTGCCAAATAGCCCGAGATAGGCATAAAACACGACGTTTTCACGGAGAAAAAGACCCGGCCATCACGGGAGGGGGGAGGGGTGGAAAGACGGCCGGGCCTTGGAAAGTCTGCTTACGTTTTGTTTGCATTGGTAACATCCTGCCACCCATCCAGTTCCCGGACGATAGCCATTTCCGTGGCCTGGCGCGCAGTTTCTTGGCGTTCAGTGCCAGCGGCCCGTGACAATGCAGGGCAAGCATGCTACAACTTTCATTGCTGACGTCGCCATCGACGGATTCGGGCCGCTCAGCCGTTCCCTTGTCCATAAGTTGCTTCAAGACGCCGGGTCGCGCCACGTTGGCGCACACCTGCTAATACAGACAAGGAATACGTCTATGATTACCGGAACCGTCAAGTTCTTCAACGCCGACAAGGGCTATGGCTTCATTGCACCCGAAACCGGCGGCGACGACGCTTTCGTGCACATTTCGGCGGTTGAGCGCGCCGGCCTGCGCACCCTCGACAAGGGTCAGCGCGTGTCTTACGAGCTCGAGACCGATCGTCGTGGCAAGACGTCTGCAGTGAACCTGCAGGCAGCCTGATCCACGTCGATCTGGCGGGAGCGGTGCGGGAAGGCGGCCTTCGGGTCGCCTTCCCCCGCTTCGTCGCGATATCAAGAAATTCAGGTAGCAGGTAATGGCAGGATACAAGGAACCGGGTGTCGAGGATCGGCGCAATGCCGCCGCGCAGGCCCGTGCCAAGGCGCTGGCCGCGCTGAAGGCGAAAGCCCCGATCGACCCGGCAGTGCAGGCGGAACGCATCGCCAAGGCCGAAGCGCGTGAAAAGGCTCAGGCCGAAAAGCGCGAAGCCGTGAAGGCAGCCCGCGAAGCCGCGATTGCTGAAAAGGCAGCGGAAGCCGAACGCGCGGCGCAGGCCGCCGCCGCCGCAGCGCCGCCCCCCGAACTCACCGAAGAAGAACGCAAGGCTGCGCGCGATGCGCGTTATGCCGCGCGCAAGGCACGCAGGAAATAATCCTGCCGGTCAGAAAGGTGTTCCGATGACGGGCAATACTTACGCTTCGTTATCGGAAGACCAACTCGTCGCGGTTGCACAGGTGCCGGATGGCGTGGAATTGCGCCTCGTGCGCAATGGCGATGATTTCGCGATCCTGCTCGACCGTAACGAGCTGATGAGCACCGACCTGTACGCTTCGGAAGAAGCGCTTGCCACGTTGACTTGTTCCCGTCTCATTGATCGCGTTCGTCCGCAGTTGCTCATCGGTGGCTACGGCATGGGCTTCACCCTGCGTGCAGCGCTTGAGGTGCTGGGCAGCGAGGCGAGTATCACCGTTGCCGAGCTCGTCCCCGAAATTATCGAATGGGCGCATGGCCCGATGCGGCGGTTGACCGCAGGCTGCCTCGACGACCCGCGCGTGTTGTTGGTACAGGACGATGTTGCGATGCTGATCGACGCCGCGCGCGAAGGCTACGACGCGATCTTGCTCGACGTGGACAATGGGCCCGAAGGGTTGACCCGGCGCCCAAACGACTGGCTCTATTCCGAAAACGGACTGCAATCGGCCAAAGCGGCGTTGCGCCCGGGCGGCATTCTTGCCGTATGGTCCGCCACGCCTGACAAAGTCTTCGCGGACTTGCTGGCAAAGGCCGGTTTCACCGTAGAGGAAGTCCCGGTGGAGGCCAGGACCGGCGACCGGCCCGGCGGCGAAGATCCCGAGCATCTCGTGTGGTTTGCCTGCAAGCGCTGAGGCCGGCGCAACGCGCAGGGCGTAAGCCATGCCAATTTGCGGCTTGCGCTGTGCAGCAACCCCGGTTTTAAGGCGCTTTGCTTCCTGTTGCGAGACACGTCATCCTGCGCCCTCTGATTTTCGCTGCGTTGATCGCCCTGGCCGCACCAGCCGTTGCGGATACAAGGACAGCGGAAAACCCGGCCACCGTCATCAATCAGGCCGAACGCGATCTGCGCGATGTGGACGGTGCGCTGGACAGCCGGGTGGACCCCGATGTTCGCGCGGCCCTGCGCGCCAAAGCCGCTGCGGCGCAAGACTCTCTGGAAACGGCGCAAGGCGATCTTGATGATCAGATGACGCTGGTGGACGCGCGTCTGAGCGGTCTTGGCACGCCTACGCCCGGCGTCTCCGAGGCGCCGGAAATTACCGCCCAGCGCAAGACGTTGGCGAGCGACCGTGCAATCCTGGATGCAGCGGCCAAGCGCGCCAAGCTTGCGACCGTGGAAGCGCAGCAGCTGCTTGACGAGATCGACCGCACCCGGGCGCAGCAGTTGAACGCGCGCTTGTCTACCCGGACCTTGTCGCCCCTCTCGCCGGCGTTCTGGTCCGATCTGCTCGAAGCCTTGCCGCGTGACGTGCGCCGCATCGGCCTGTTCGCGCGGCAAGGCGGTGAGCAGATCCGCAGCCAATGGCGCGGGGGCATACCTTGGCAGGCGTTTGTGGGTGCCGCGCTGGCGTTCATCATCACGTTCCCCGTCAGGATCGTCGGGCGCAATCTGGGGCAACGGTATCTGATCGGCAGCGCTCCGGGGCACCGCATCCGTCGCCAGCTTTATGCCTTGTGGCGCACGCTGATCGGCACCATTGCCCCGTTGCTGGGCGCGGCCAGTGTCGTGCAGGGCTTTCGTTGGGCGGGCCTTTTGCCGCAGCGGTGGGACACCTTGCTGGACGGTTTCGTGGCGTCAGTCGGCTTCGCCGCCTTTACCGTCGCCCTGTCGGGCGCAATCCTGATGCGCGGCCAGCCGTCCTGGCGGGTTGCCCCACTCACTGACGAGACGGCCGACCGGTTACGAGCGCTGTCCTGGCCGCTGGGGCTGATCGCATTTGCCAGTGGCCTTGGCGATGCGGCGATACGGGCGATCGGCGCCAGCGGCGCCACCACGATCGGTTGGCAGATGGCCGAGGCACTGGTCCATCTGGTCTGGGTTGCCACCGCTCTGGTCATCATGGGCCGATTGCGGGCACTGCGGGCCGAACGCGAGGAGGCGGACGGCATTACGCCGGGCGCCGGCATCGCGGCGGCAACACTGCTGGCCTGGGCGCTGGTTATCGGCGCGCTCGTGTCACTTGCCACCGGCTATGTCGCGTTCAGCCTGATCGTATCGCGTATGATCATCTGGGTCGCCATCCTTGGCGGGGCCTTGTATCTTTTGCTGGGCACCGCAGACGATGCGGCGACGGTGCTGTTCCATCGCGATAGCCGGCTTGGCGTTACGCTTACGCGTAGCGTCGGGGTGCGGGCCAGCTTTGTAGATCAACTCGGCGTGCTGATATCGGCGGTCGTTCGGCTGGTGCTGGTATTGCTGGCGCTGGGCCTTGCGATGTCCCCGTTCGGCGGAGGAGAGGGGCTCGCCAGTATTGCCGGTCGTATCCGGGATCTGAGCACTGGTTTCGAGATCGGCGGGGTCACCATCTCGCCCGGCGCGGTACTGCGGGCCATCATCGTATGTGCCGTTGGCCTTGCCATTGTACGCGCGTTCATGGGCTGGCTTGAAAAGCGTTACCTGCCAGCCACTGACCTTGACGGATCCGCCCGTAACTCGGCAAGTCTGGTGGCGCGTTACGTTGCCTTGTCCATCGTCATCATCTGGGCTCTGGCCGCGATGGGCATCGGGGTGGAGCGCATCGCGCTGCTGCTTTCGGCACTGTCCGTCGGTATCGGTTTTGGTCTTCAGGCCATTACCCAGAACTTTGTTTCAGGGCTTATCCTGCTGGCCGAACGCCCCATTAAGATCGGGGACTGGGTGCGCGTTGGCACCGATGAAGGGGATGTGAAAAGGATCAGCGTGCGATCCACCGAAATCACGCTGCCCGATCATTCGACATTGATCGTTCCCAACTCCGAACTGATTACGAAAAGCGTGCTGAACAAGACTTTGTCCAGTCCGCTGGGCCGTATTCAGGTGCAGTTTTCCGTCCCACTGGAGGTGGATGTAGATACGGTGGCCGGCATCGTGCTGCGGGTGTTCGAGGCGCAACAAGCGATCATAGCGGATCCCGCCCCGGTGGCCTACGTGGATTCCATTGCGGACGGGCGGATTATGTTCAACTGCTTTGCGCACGTCAATTCGCCGCGCGAAGTATACCGCACGCGCAGCGCGGTACTGCTGCAGCTGCTGCGCAACTTTGGCGACGAAGGCATAGATATCGGCACCGTTCCGCAACGGCTGGAATTGGCGGCAGGCAACTATTTTCCGGGCGAAGATCCCGGCGCAAAAGCACGCCAGGCCGACGACGAACAATCCAAGACATAGCCCGATCAAGGTCGGATTGCCTGGAATGGATGTGCGGTACTGGTGTTTTTGCGTGTTTGCCGTTGGCGTCCCAGCATTTAGGCTTGATTTGCTGTCACGGAAGTCGAATGATTGTGCCGAAAATAAAAAGGGCGACAATGATGTCTGAAACCGAAAGTGCATCCGATATCGCGGCGCTGACCGTTCAATTGCTCAGCGCATATCTGGCCAACAATACAATCGCGTCGGATGATCTGGCTGGGCTGATCCGGTCCACCCGCGCGGCGCTTACCGAAGAGGCCGCTTCGCCCGTATCAGAACCGGCAGCCCCTACGTATACGCCGGCAGTATCGGTTCGTAAAAGCCTGGCGTCGCCCGATCACATCATCAGTCTCGTCGATGGTAAGCCTTACAAAACCCTCAAGCGTCACTTGGCAACGCATGGCCTGACCCCCGCCGAATATCGCGAGCGCTACGGCCTGCCAGCAAGTTATCCGATGGTAGCCCCCACGTTTGCTGCCCGCCGGCGCGAGATTGCGGAGAAGATCGGTCTTGGCGGGCGGCGCCGGACAGCGGTTGCTCAGTCTGCGGCTGCGGAGGTTCCGGCAGCCCCTCCTGCTCCCGCTAAATCTCCCAAGCTGGCGCGCAAGGCACCTGCGGCCAAGGCGGATGGTGCCAAGCCCGCGGCCGCAAGCACGCCCAAGGCAGAGCCTGCCGCTTCGGTTAAGGCAAAGCGGGCCAGCAAGCCATCAACCCAGGCCGCAGCCGCACCTTCTGCAAAGAGCGCAGAGGCTGCATCAGGCGACAAAGTTGCAGCACCCGGCAAAGCCAAACGGATGGCACGGGCACCAAAAACCGCATCGTCCTGATCGTAACTGATCGAAAGCCTCGCGGCGGCGGGGCTTTCGCGCGGGGGCTGATGGCGCAATCCGTTACAACTGAGCGACACGGGTTGCAATTGACGCCAAACGCTGTTGCGCCTAGCGCGTCCAAGATGCTCATTTCGCAATGGGTAACTGTGCGGCTTAGGCGTTACGTAGACGGCAGCGATTCCGATTGTGGAAAAGGCTGCCCGCAAGGACGACGATATGAGTTTGACGGCCGCCGCTGTCACGTTGCTGATGAGTGCCGCCGGCCCCGCTCCGGACGCAGTAACCAGGACTACGCCTACCACCCCGATCGTGACATTGCCGGTGTTTCAGGGGACGTCGACGGATATCGTGCCAAGCGCCTCGCCGGGCGGCTCGGTACTGCCGGATCCATCCGCATCATCCGCGATGCCGCCGCTTACCACCGCTGCAACGGAGCCGGCTACGCAGGGCTCTGACATCATAGTCATGCGCCGCAAGCCGCCACCGCCCGGTGACCCGCTTGAGCGGGTGAACGAGCAGTCGTTCAAAGCGGTGCAGGCGGTAGACAGTGCGCTGATCGGACCTGTTGCTGAAGTCTACAACAAGGGATTGCCTCGCCCGGTCCGGCAGGGCCTGCGCAATTTCTTCTCTAATCTCAATGAACCCGTGGTGTTCGTTGCATATCTGCTTGAGCTGAAGCCCGGCAAAGCCGCGGAAACAGCGGGGCGCTTCGTGATCAACACCACGTTGGGTATCGGCGGCTTGGTGGACCGCGCCAAGCGCAAGCCGTTCAACCTGCCATTCCACCAGAACGGTCTTTCCAACGTCCTTGGCTACTACGGCGTCGGGCCGGGACCCTATATGTACCTTCCGCTTGTCGGCCCAACCACGTTGCGCGATATCATCGGCGACACAGTAGACAATGCTCTGGTGCCTGCCCTCGTTGGCAAACCGTTAACCGAACCTGCTGTGGTCATCCCGATGTCCATCCTCAATCAGCTTGGCGAACGCGCAGCTTTTGACGAAACGCTCAAGGATATTCGTGCGCAAGGTAATCCTTACGCCTATTATCGCGATCTGTACCTCAAGCAGCGCAAGGCCGAAATCGATGCGTTGCACGGCCGGGTGACGCCTGACCCGATCCAGGTCTACGGCCCTGGCATGCCTACTGCGGGCAAGAAGGGCGGCGCGCTTGACGGCGGGTCGCAATCCACGCCAAACCGGCCGGGCGCCGTCGATGGTCCGGACAAGCCACCGGTGAATTCCGCCAAAAACTGACGCGGGGCAGGCAATTACTGCCGCGCACTACCGTTTTCGTTCCAGTGGGCATGTGCAAACGCATCCCGCAGAAAGTCGGTGAAAGCCTGGACAGCCGCCGGTTGGCCCGGACCCTTGGGATGAACTGCATAGATCGCCAGATCGGCTGGCCCTTCCCAACCTGGCAGGACGGGATGGAGTCGCCCATCATTGAGCAGATCCTGCACGTCCCATAAAGAGCGCAGGGCAATGCCCAGCCCGCTTGTGGCAAGCTCGCGCACGATCTCGCTGGAATTGGTCCGCACAAAGCTGGTGCCCTCAACGGTTTTGCGGCGCGTGCCGAAAACCAGTTGCCACGGAAGCTGGCCATCGGCGGCGAGCAGCCTGTGTTCGGCCAGGTCCTGCAAATGGCGCGGCGCGCCATAGGCCGCAAGATAGGCAGGACTGGCGCATAGAATGCGGCGGTTCGCGGCTAGACGCCGGGCCTGCAGGTTGGGCGGTATTGCGCTCGTCACGCGGACAGCCACGTCGAAACGGCCGTCTAGCAGATCGACATAGGCGTCTGACAAGCGCAGATGCAGCTGGACGCGCGGATATGCGGCCAGGAACGGGCCGATCAGCGGCGCGACGTGCAGCCGCCCGAAGGACGTGGGCGCCGCAACTCTCAAGGGACCGGACGGCAACCGGGTGCGGTTGGTTACGCGCTGCTCCGCCGCCGTGAGCGCTTCCATGATGGCGGTCAGCTCGTGGAAAAGCTGGGCGCCGGTGTCCGTCAAAGCGACTTTGCGCGTCGTTCTGTGCAGCAGACGCGCGCCCAGGCGCGCTTCTAGGCGCATAATGCGTTTTGACATCATGGCAGCCGATATGCCCAGCGCCTGACCCGCTGCAGAGAAACTGCCCAGTTCTGCGACTTTGACAAAAAGAGGAAGATCGGCGTCCATTATTATTTCCTGGAAAGAAATTATCCTTCAATTCTGTTCCGTCTAATCAAGGGAATGGAATCGGTCTATGTCCATCATCGCGCTGACCAGCATCAAGTTTTGGCGAAGGAGCGGTGGACATGAATGGCATGATCGAAAAGGGCGGAGTTCGGGTCGATCCCCAGCTGGTCCGGTTCGTCGATGAACAGGTGCTGCCGGGAACAGGCCTGGCTGCCGCTACGTTCTGGTCCGGCTTTGCCGAAGTGTTTACGCGCTTTACGCCGCGTAACCGGGCGCTGCTTCGCACGCGGGATCACCTGCAGGCGCGCATCGATGCGTGGCATCAGGCCGAGTCGGGCCGCGCGATAGGCGATCCGGCGGCCTACACCCACTTCTTGGAACAGATCGGTTATCTGGTTCCCGAACCCGCGCCGTTCACGATCTCGACCGACAATGTCGATGCCGAGCTTGCCACGCTGGCAGGTCCGCAGCTGGTCGTGCCGGCGCTCAACGCCCGGTTCGTGCTGAACGCCGCCAATGCCCGCTGGGGCAGCCTGTACGATGCATTGTATGGCACCGATGCTATTCCAGGCACGCCGGCTTCTGGCAGCTACGATGCCGAGCGCGGCGCAAAAGTCATTGCCTGGGCAAAAGCGTTCCTCGATGACGCCGTGCCCTTGGCGCAAGGGCGGTGGCAAGACTGGGCAGGCGGGCCGCCAGACCTGCGCGACCCTTCGCAATTGGTCGGTCGCGCCGGCGATAACTACCTGTTGCGGCATAACGGACTTCACATCGAACTGGTGATTGACGCCAATCATCCCATTGGCAAGTCAGACCCCGCCAACCTTGCTGACGTCATCCTGGAATCGGCGCTGTCCGCGATCATCGATCTGGAAGACTCTGTTGCTGCAGTCGATGCTGCAGATAAAGTTGCAGCCTACACCAACTGGCTGGGGCTCATGAAAGGCGATCTTGAGGATATCTTCGAAAAGAATGGGGCGCTCGTCACGCGCCGCCTCAATCCCGATCGCATGTATCAAGCCGCCGACGGTCGCGCTTTCACATTGCCGGGCCGCAGCTTGCTGTTCGTGCGTAATGTCGGTCATTTGATGACAACGCCGGCGGTCCTGCTTGCCGACGGCACCGAGGCGCCGGAAGGTATCCTCGATGGCATCGTCACCACAGCAATCGCGTTGCACGATCTTCGGCGCAACGGGCGGTTGGTCAACAGCCGAAAGGGCAGCATCTACATCGTCAAACCCAAGATGCACGGGCCTGAGGAGGCGGCTTTCGCCAACGACCTATTCGATGCCATCGAAGACATGCTGGGACTTGACCGTCACGTTCTGAAAATTGGCGTGATGGATGAGGAGCGCCGAACGTCCGCCAATCTTGCTGCCTGCATCGAAGCGGTGCGCGGCCGTATCGTGTTCATCAATACCGGTTTTCTGGACCGTACCGGAGATGAAATCCATACGTCGATGCACGCAGGACCAATGGTGCGTAAGGGGGGTATGAAGGCCTCGACGTGGATTGCCGCGTATGAGGATCGCAACGTGCAGATCGGGCTGGCCTGCGGGCTTTCCGGGAAAGCGCAGATCGGCAAGGGTATGTGGGCCGCGCCCGATCGCATGGCCGATATGCTGCAGCAAAAGGTGGCGCATCCGGCAACAGGCGCGAATACGGCGTGGGTGCCTTCGCCCACGGCAGCCACGTTGCACGCCACCCATTATCACGCCATTGACGTGTTCGCCCGCCAGCATGAGCGCCGGACCGAAGGGCCGGCCGCTCTGGAGAGCCTGCTGACCCTGCCTCTGGCGCGCGGCGTCAACTGGTCCGAACAGGACATTCGCGACGAGTTGGATAACAACGCGCAGGGCATTCTGGGCTACGTGGTTCGCTGGATCGATCAGGGCGTGGGCTGCTCTAAGGTACCGGACATTCACGACGTTGGCCTGATGGAAGACCGCGCCACCTTGCGCATATCATCGCAGCATATGGCGAACTGGATGCTTCACGGCGTATGCTCCCCCGCAGACGTGGACGCCGCGCTGCAGCGCATGGCCGCAAAGGTGGACGCGCAGAACGCGGGCGATCCTGCGTATCGGCCGATGAGCGGGCATGAAGCGCACAGCGTTGCATTTCAGGCAGCCCGCGCGCTTATTTTCGAAGGGCTGCAGCAGCCCAACGGTTATACCGAGCCGTTACTTCATCGCTTTCGTAAGAAAGCCAAGACAGAAAACGTATTTGGAGAGTGAAGCATCAGGGGCTTATGCTGCGCATGAAAACATGCAGCATACGCCGCGCGGCTGGAGCGGAACTCGCTTGTTCAACGGGGGTGACGCGCAGCCAGCGCGATGCCGGCCAGGTTCTGCTCCCGCTTGATCCAGCGGATCCTTGACGGCTTTACAAGCTCGGCAAGTGCAAGGAAACGCTCGCTGCGCGCGTCCGATGCTATGCCGCTTTGCAGTATGGTATTGGCGTGGCGAATTACGGGGAGAGCATCTCCGATAAATTCGGCCCCCAGAAGCAATGCGGATTCGCTGACTTCCAACGCGCAGATCAGCGCAAGCCATTCCGCATCGGCGTTGTTCCCGCTGCCCAGATTGTCAAAAAGGTGTGTTTTGCCGCGCAGCACCACCGCCGCTTCGATCGGGCCGGGATTGGGTCGGCAACCACCGTCAAAAAAGATCTTCCGCTTTGTCCACATGCCTACAGTCCTGATGCAAGGCATCTCCATCTGCAAGCAGGTGGTGGCTCGCAACGAATGGCCGGCTCACGCGCTTGATGAACCTGTGGCCCGCCGCGCCCCTTTTTCTGGAGACTGATATGCCTGCCGCCAAAACCGCTGAACTGTACCGCATGGTGCTGCCCGATCACACTTGCCCGTTCGGCTTGCGCGCAAAGCAGATGTTGGAAGATGCCGGCTATGAAGTTCATGATACGGTTCTGTCGTCCCGCGCGGAGGTTGATGCCTTCGAGGAGACGCACGGCGTCGAGACCACGCCACAGGTCTTCATAGACGGCGAGCGTGTCGGCGGAAGCGATGATCTTGCACGGTATCTATCGCGCTGACGGTTTCGGACGGTGTCGGAGCGTTGTATGGACGCGGCCGACTATCAATTCGCCACGACGTGAGACGAGCATGACCGAACCGCATCTACACGAGTACGCTGTCGAGATCCACGATGACGACATCGATTTTATGGGGCACGTCAACAATGCCTCTTATCTCAAATGGATACAGGCCGCGGTGGTGGATCACTGGCAGCGCATCGCCTCTGCGCAGGCGTTGGCTGCCTATCAGTGGATCGCGCTGAAACACGAGATCACGTATCGCAAGCCTGCTCTCCTGACCGACCGGCTGGTGGCATATCTGCGGCTGGAGAGCGTGAAGCGCGAGAGTGCGTTTTACGAAACGATCGTGCGGCGCGGCGAAGACGTGATCAGTACGGTCAAGTCCCGCTGGTGTTGCATTGATCGCCAGTCAAAAAGGCCGGTGAGAATCACCGATGCCGTGAAGCAATGCTTCTTCCCCTCCTCGCCAACTGCAACATGACGGCGGCTATTTAACGCCGACGCTAACAATTTACCGCCGGACGGCAACGTAATCGCGTTCGCGGGGTTCAATCCTCAAGCCATGTCGGTAATCTCGGCACGGCAGTCGGGAAACGGCGGTGTCAAGTCGCGGTTTGTCGGAAAAAAGGGGGGCTTATCAGGCTTGTCTTGCGGCAGTCAGGTAGCCCGAACACACCATTGAAGGAGTTTTCGGATGGGTTGGATTATTGCACTTATCGTAGGCGGCATCGCTGGCTGGTTGGCAAGCATGGTCATGAAGCGCGACGCTTCCATGGGCATCATCCTCAACATCGTTGTGGGCTGTGTAGGCTCGGTCATCGGCAATGCGCTGGCGGGTCCGCTGCTCGGCATTCGTGGCAGCGTTCAGGAATTCTCGATCGTCGGCCTGCTGATCGCTTTTGTCGGCGCCGTGATCCTTTTGGCGATCGTCAACTTTTTCCAGCGTCGTTCGGTTCGGTAACAGCCGCTTCGCGGTACTGAGCTTCAGGGTTTGCCGCCATGCTTGCCGAAAGGCAGGCGTGGCGGTTTGCCGTTCGGGACGGGTAGAGTTTCAAATCTGCCTTTGCGACGACCCATTACCATATTGCCGGCCTCAAGCGCCGTTTTCGCCGGCAATATGTGGCCACGCCCGGCGTTCTGCAACGGGACTCTCCGATGTGCGGTCATCCCGCCGTTATCATTCAAGGGGATCCGCCAAGACAGTGCTGACGGGCTCCCGACGAGAATGTCGCGTTGCGCAGGGGCTGCCTGTCCCACAAGATGGACCTGGAAAGTGATTGCACGCAATCACTTGGTCCGTTCACCAACGTTGACTTTCGCAAGGCACCAAGTTGCAACATTTAGCCGTTACGGCTGCGTTGCGCATTTCACAGGTCAAGGGTTCTGCCTGTAGTTTGCAGTGCAGGTAACCGTTACTGATGAAGCGTGGTCTAAGCCTTGCGGCGCAATTCCCTGATAAAACAAGGCATCGCACGCACCGCCTCGGCGAGAACTGACGGAACGTATCCGCCAGTCGGATTACTTGCCCCAAATCCGTTCCGTTATTGCGTATGAAGTTCAGTTTCAGCGCATGAAGAATGATCCAGATGCAGCGTGCATTGAGGGTTACGCTTCATATACCAATCCGGGATCACGCATGATGTATCGGACGGCAACATCCTGAAATACGCATCCTATGCAATGATCTTACGATGATCTGAAATATACATAGAGACTGTAGAGTACAGCGCAGATAAATACGCCATTTGTCGCAGATACTATTCCTTACGGGATTTTCAGTCATGATTTTCAATAGTATCTATGCAGCGGTAAACAGGCGCACTATGATCGGCGGTATATGCGGTGCAGCGGCCATTATGGCTGGCTCAGCCACTTCAGCCGCTGCTGGATCAGCTCTGAAAAATCCGCACATCAGGCCGATAAATGTTCTGGACCCACGCGATAATCTGTATGGTTTTGCAAAGATGTGGGGAACTATCGGCCCCAAGTCTGTAAAATCTGGATACTATGGTGTGCAATATGCCATCATCGGTACGAAGCGGGCGATGCCTTTGTTTGGCTATTATGGCTTTGGCAATACACGCAACATTATTCAACCGGACGGTACCGTCAAAGTTCTGGGCAAAGAGTGCGGGTACTTCACCGATCTTGCCACGGGCGAGATCATGGACGTTTGGGAAAATCCATGGACGGGCGAGAAAGTGGATGTGTTTCCCTTTCTCAACGATCGCTGGCGCGGGACTTTGGGTCTTGAACAGATGGTTTTCAACGTCGGTGACAGCCAGACCCTCAACAACGATATGGGTAAGGGCGCCAGTCGCAAGGGCGAACCTTTCCGGTTGCCGTGGAATCGGGTGGGCGATCAGTACCTGCTGTCGTGGGACTATGCGCACGAATATACAAATCCGGTAACTCCGGAGGGCTGGCCCAAGGCGTCCACGGGCACGATCGCCAACCCTTCCGAACATTTCTGCATCTGCACACCGGCGGACGAGATCGACGATCGGTCCCTGCCTTCCGCGCGCTATCACGCCGGATTTACCCGGCAGGGCCCCTGGTGGCCCTGGATGAAGATGGGCCAGAGCGGTGTTGCCGGCGTCCTTATGGGACGCATGCATAGCTACAAGATCACCGGCACCGAGGAGGATATCCCCCCCGTCGTACTCAAGCGCGTGCAGCGCGATCGGCCGGACCTTCTCGAAGAACCGACTGATGGCCCGGAAGAAGGCGTGCGCGGAACGCTGGAGGCCTATGCCGAGGAGGTCCCGCCCGAAGTGCCAGGTTACGTTTCGCCCTTGGCGCGCAAACGTCAAGCTCAGCACGAGGGGGTCGGACAATGACTGGCCTTGATGAAGGATTTTGCACATGGGCATGACGTTCGGCCGGCGTGGTGCACTTGGCGTAGCCGCAGCGGGATTGTTTGCGGGGCACGCCGGTGCGGCGCTAGCCTCTGCAAAGATGGCGGGCCCTTCACTCGATACGCCTGCGGGGCGTCTGCGTGCTTACATGATGATGCACGGCGCCCTGGATGAGCGGCTGGTCATCGGCTACCTGAGCGGGAGCTACTTTGGCGTGGTCAATGCCGAGATGACCCCGCTTTGGGACGTCGTGGGCGTCACATTCTCGCGATACCGGCGGCGTTCGGATGGCGGCTATGATGGTGTCACGGGCGAAATTGCCTTTTTCTTCGACCCCGCCACGGGCAAGGCGCCGGGGCGCTTCTTCAATCCGTACACTGGCGCATGGGTAACGGACCCGCAAAGCAATCTGCCGCCCAGCCGGATCACCTTTTCGCCGACCGGCGAAATGCAGGTGCCCCATTTGCCGCCCGGCGCCACGTTCGACCACGTGATCAAGGCCCCGCAAGTGCGCGGCGACGACATCTGGATTTCAGCAGTGACCCGCGCAGGCATTCCTGCACCGGCCGGCAAGCCTGCGTTCCATTACAACGAGATGGTCACGCTGCATGGTCGGGTGTCCGATCTGTCGCGGGGCGATCTTGGGCGCATTCCCTGTGAAGTCACGTTCACCAACGTCGTCGATTGGCGACCGTGGATGGGGATGGCGGGGCGTCCGGGGCACCTGACGGCGATCGGCAGCGGGCGCCTAGGTGTCAGTATCTCTGACCTGCCAAAACCCTGGATCGAGGCGACGCGCCAGAAATTTCCAGCAATACTCGACGATCCCGGTTCACTGATCGAGCAACTCTGGGAAAGTTGAACGACGTTCGTCTTTGCGTGAGGTCAAGATCAACACACGCGGCGATACATGGGGTGATTACAAACGGATTAGACTGACCGGTTGGCGACACATGCGTTGCCGATTGAAGATATATTATGTCAATATGACACCAAGGGGAAAAGTTATGGGGAAATCCAGGAATTTATTTTACGCGATGGCATCGATCCCGGTAATCGCGGCGTTTCTTGTTCAGGCCGGTCCGGCGATGGCGCAGGATGCTGAAGAAAAGGCCAGTTCTTCGCCGGGTGACATCGTCGTTACGGCCCGTAAACGTGAGGAGGATATCCTCAAGACGCCCGTGACCGTCGTTGCGATCACGCGTGAGCAGATGGACATCAAGGGCATCAAGACGATGCAGGATCTGGCCGCATCGACGCCAGGTATCAACATTAACGACAGTTCTTCGGGGCACGCGGACCGTTCGTTTCAGCAGGTAATCCTGCGCGGCATGACGCCGTCCACTACCTTGGCAACGACGACGTCGTTGTTCATCGACGGCGTTCCCATCGCTTCGCCTTCGGCCTTCACCGCGATCAGCGCGCCGGAACGCATCGAAATCCTCAAGGGCCCGCAAAGCGCCTATTTTGGCCGTAATACCTTTGCCGGGGCCATCAACGTGGTGAACTCGATCCCCAAAGGCGAATGGAGCGGCTCTGCCACCGGCATGGTCGGCACGCGCAGCAATTATCGCGTCCGGGGTGAACTGGAAGGGCCCATCATTGGTGATGCGCTGACTTTCCGCGTGACGGGCGAAAAGTTCTCGAAAGACGGCTCGTGGCGCAACGAGTCCAACGGCGAGACCCTTGGTGATCAGTCCACCGCAACCGGCACGCTGCTGATCGTCGCCAAGCCTACCGATAAGCTGACGATCAAGCTGTTCGGCATGATTGCCAAGGATGACGATGGCCCGTCCGCGCAGACCCGTATCCTGGCGCAGAACATTCGCGATACCAACGGCAACCTGATCTATGCCAGCCAGTCCAACTGCGTGCTGAACGGTAATCCGTATATCTGCGGGACCTTGCCGCGCACGATCAACGGGGTGTCGGCCAACACAACGGTCACCACCAATCTGCGCAACTTGCTCGCCATCGACACAAATCGCGTGGTTTCTCCAGAAGATACCGTCGATCACTATGGCCTGCTGCGTCATACCCGGCATGCGCATGCCACGCTCGATTATGAACTGAACGACCAATTGTCGTTGTCGGTGCTGGGCGGTTACAATCGCGAAAAGTGGAGCACGCTGATCGATCTGGATGGATACGATACGTCGATGCTTGCATCGCCGTTTTCGCCGGACGGCTATTTCGACTTTCCGTACGTTATTGAGCGCGACAATCTTGACTGGTCGACGGAAGCGCGGCTGAATTTCGACTTCGGCAAGCTGCGCGGCGTGGTAGGCGCCAGTTACTTGTACGCCCGGACGTATGGCGCGCTTGCAAGCGGGCTGTCGACGGCTTCGAACACCAGCTATTCCAAGGGCGGTAAGGATCAGAGCGAAACCAAGGGCGCGTACTTTGGCCTGACGTATGATTTCACCGACCAGCTCTCTCTCAGTGTCGAAGGACGCTACCAGATCGATAAGCTGGCTTCCTACGTTTCGGCGTCCGGTCTGACTGTACGCGGCTCACAATTTGTTCCGGCGGGCGTATACGCGCCGGGCACACTGCTCGCTGAAAAAGAGTTCAAGAACTTTACGCCGCGCGTGATTCTAAATTTCCAGGCAACGCCTGACCTTATGGTCTATGCATCGTGGGCGAAGGGCATAAATCCCGCGCAGTTCAACACAGGCATTCTGAGCCAGACAGCATCAATCCAGCAGGCCGCCGCCAATGCGGGAATGACGCTGACAGTCGATCCGGAAAAGCTCACCAACTACGAGATGGGTGTCAAGGGCCGTCTGTTTGGCGGTTCGCTTACGTATGCAGTTTCTGCCTATTATGCGCAGTGGCGCAACCAGATCAATTCGATCCTATTGACCGTGCCGGACGGCACTTTCACTAACGGCATCGAAAATGTGGCTTTCGTCAGCGGGTACTCTAATTCGGGCTCGGTTGATCTGTACGGCGTGGAAGGGCAGTTCGCCTGGCGTCCGATCGACTTGATAACGATTGATGGTGGTGCTGCTTTCAACATGACTGACATCCGCTCGTTTGTTAGCCCAACGATCACGGCGCTTACCGGTATTACCGATTACACCGGCTACGAAATGCCCAATGCATCCAAGTATTCGGCAAATCTTGGTATTCAGATCGGCGGCAACGTGAAGGGTCAGGAGAACACCACGTGGTTCCTGCGTGGTGACTGGAACTTCAAGTCCGGTTTCTATACGAACCAGGCTAATACCACCAAGACCAGCGATGCGCACAAGTTCAACTTCCGCACCGGCGCCACCTGGGGGAACAAGTCACTTCAGGTGTTTGTGAACAATGCCTTCAACAACAAGGCGTACACCAGCGCAACGGATAACTGGACGATCGAGCAAGGCTATCGCTACTTGTCCACCTACTCGGCGGTTCTGGTCGGATTGCCCGAGTTGCGGACTGCTGGCGTTGAATTCAGAATCAATTTCTAAGCTATGACCCTACCTTTCAGCCGGCAGAATGCATTTTGCTTCGCCGGCTGAAAGTTCCGGCCTGAAGGTTTGGCCTGACCCCTTTTTACGTATGGTAACCATTGAATGAAGCATTCAGCACGACGCACAGCAAAAGCGATGATCCCGGCGTTGGCGGCTTTCGTCACGCTGCAAGCTGGCGCGCACGCCCGTGACGCAGGTAGCGCGCCGACCGCTACCGTTTCGGCAGGGGCTTTGCGCGGCGTCAATGCGGGCAACGTTGCCGTGTTTCTGGGCATCCCTTATGCCGCGCCGCCTGTGGGTGACCTGCGTTGGCGTGCTCCGCGTCCGGCTGCGGCCTGGCCCGCGGTGCGCAACGCCACCGCGTTCGGCCATGACTGCATGCAAAACCCGTTTCCAGGCGACGAAGCGCCTTTGCGGACCACGCCTGACGAGGATTGTCTTTATCTAAATGTCTGGAAACCGGCGACCGCGCGGCCTGGCGCAAAGTTGCCGGTAGTGGTGTGGTTTTATGGCGGCGCGTTCATCGGCGGTGGCACGTCTCCGGCGATCTACGACGGGTCGGCGTTCGCGCGGCAGGGTGTGATCTTCGTCAGTTTCAATTACCGCGTGGGGCGGTTTGGTTTCTTTTCGCATCCGGCGTTGACGGCGGAGCAGGGACCCGTAGGCAACTTCGCGGTCTCCGACCAGGTGGCTGCATTGGCCTGGGTGCGTGACAACATCGCCGCGTTCGGGGGCGACGCCACCAAAGTGACCATCATCGGCGAATCCGCCGGTGGCACGTCGGTGATCAACATGCTGACTGTGCCGTCAGCGCGTGGGCTGTTTCGCGGCACCATCTCGATGTCGGGCGGTGGGCGTTCGTTGCTGCGCACCGCCACCCTTGAAGCGAGCGAGCAGGTGGGCCTCAATTTCGCCAAACGTGAAGGTGTGGAGGGCACCAGCGCGGATGCCTTGGCGGCCTTGCGCCGGCTACCCGCCGCGCAGGTCCAGGGAAAAAACCTTTTCGCCGATCGGCTTGGAACGCCGATGACGTATATCGGCGGTTATGTCGCGGATCGCAGCGTCGTACCCCGCCCCAGCGATACCGCGATGGAAGCAGGTGCCATGGCCCGTGTTCCCGTGATGATCGGATGGACCAGCGCGGACGCAGGGCTTTCCTTCGCGCAAGACAAGACGCAGCTTTTCAAAAGTTTCGGTTCGCATGGCGAGGCAATCCGCAAGGCCTACGATCCGGATGGCACGCGTCCGTTCGAAGCGCTACGCTACGAGATCACCCGGGACCAGTACATGGCTGAACCCGCCCGTTTCGTGGCGCGCCACGCCACGCACCTTGGCAGCCAGGCCTTCGTCTATCGCTTTGGGTACGTGGCGCATGCGATGCGGGCGAAATGGCGGGACGGCGCACCGCACGCCACCGACATTCCGTACTTTTTCGATACGGTAGAGGCGCGGTATGGGGCGAGCACAACACCGCAGGACCGCGCCGCAGCGCGCCTGGCCAATCGCTACGTCGTGAATTTCGTCAAGACTCAAAACCCTAACGGCAGCGGCAATCCGCCCTGGTCTGCCTACACCAAGGGCGGCGAGGCGATGATGGATTTCACGATGGACGCGGCGGCAAAAAGTATCGCCAACCCCTCGACTGCCAAACTCGACGTTATCGCCGCCACTGCCCAGGTGCCCGAGCAATGATCCGGGTGAGCTTCAAGACGTGGCCGCGCCTGCTTGCTGTGGCAGCTGCTTTGGGGTCGCTGACGCCGGTCGCGGCGCAGACGCCGACATCACCGTCCGCCCAGGATGAGGCGGTCTACCGCCAGCGCCTTGCCGCTTTCGTCGCGGATCCGGGTAACTTCCCATATGCGCCGATGGAACCACTGCGCGGTGCGGCGCGGTGGCAGCCGCTGCCATTGGCCGCGCGGCCAGTGATCGCATCCGCTGCGCTCGACAGCGCGACCGCGTATGCCAAAGCCATGCGCTCAAGCGCGTTCATCGTGTGGCGGGATGGGAAGATCGAGCGGGAATGGTATGGCGAGGGTGTCGATCGCACCACGCCGCTCATCTCGAAATCGCTGTCCAAGCCGCTGGCGGCCATCGCTGTCGGTCGGGCGATTGCCCTTGGCAAGATCGCTTCGCTCGACCAGCCGATCAGCGATTTTCTGCCGGAGACGAAAGGCACCCAAAAGGGGCGCATCCTGCTTCGGCACCTGCTCGATATGCGTTCAGGCATGTTGCACCAGGGCTTCAGCCGCGATCCGAAGAACCCTTACAATCGCGCCTTTCTGGATGTCGATTTCGGACAGCGCATTGTGGACAGTTATCCGATGATCGCGGAGCCCGGCACGCTGTATTCGTACGCCAACGCGCCGGCCGATCTGGTGGCGGTGGTGATCGAACGGGCCACCGGCCAGCGCTATGGCGATTTCGTGTCCCGGGAAGTGCTCCGCCCGCTTGGCGCGCAGGGTGGCGAAATCTGGGTCGGCAAGCCTGGCGGTCTGGCGCATTCAGGCTGCTGTGCACGACTGCCGGCAGAAACGTTCCTGAGGCTGGCGGTGCTGCTGCTCGATGATGGGCAATGGCACGCAAAGCGGCTGCTGCCGCGCGGCTACGTCGCCCAGATGCGCAAGGGCACCCCCCAGAACCCGAGCTTCGGGCTGGGCATCTGGCTGGGTGAGCCTTACCTGCAACGCCGCGGTTTCGGCGCGCCTGGTCAGCTGGGGCCTCAGGTGCTGCATTCGCAGCCTTACCTCGATCCAGCGCTGTTCCTGTTCGACGGCAATTCCAACCAGACCGTGCAGGTATCTCCGGCGAACCGCCTGATCGTGCTGCGCATGGGGCCTACCCCGCCCGCGCCAACAGCCGGCGGGGCAGGCGAATGGGACAACAGCATCCTTCCCAATACGCTGATCCGCGGCTTGCCGACAGCAAACCGGCGGTAACGCGATCCTATCATGAATGGAGAAGCTCCGATGGATACCAATGTCTCGCGCAGAGGCCTGATGGTCGCAGGATCGATCGCGGCTTCGCTGACCGCTGCAGGGGCGGTTGCTGGCCGGGCGGTGGCTGCCGCACGCGGCCCCGTCACCGATGGCGATGTGGCAAGCCGCCTTGCTGATCCCGCAACCCGGGCCCGGGTCCAGGCGCGCGTTCGCGGCTCTTGCGGGCGGGAAACGATTCCGATCTTCTATCGCCTGGATCTGTATGGCTATACCGGCGAAGGCAATCTGGTTCCGTATTTTACGCTCAACCATCTGAGCGTCAACGAATGGCGTCCGTTGCCCAATGACGAGTACGAAGCCAAGACGTTCGAATGCGGCGCGTACTGCAAGTTCGGCACGGACGAAGCGCTCGACACCTGGACCAACCCGATTACCGGGGAGACCCGCGAGGTGTTCCATTTCCTGGGCGGCCCGTTCACCGTGGTCACCGGCGCCAACGGCATTCGGGCGATGGGCGCGGAGCTAACCCCGCATCCGGCCCGGATGGAGGCTTTCGGCGGGACGTTCTTCCTGACCTCGTCCGCCAGCATGGCCCGCCCCAACCCCACAGCGGCCAAGGATCATCCCGAACTTTACAGCGGAAAGGTATCGTACTGGGATACGATCTCTACCGTCACATGCAGCACGAAGGCCGCGTTCGACGATACGCTGTCCAGCGCGCCGGCGGTCTGCCATTTCCAGAACATGGGTTCGTGGCACCCGTGGCTGGGCATGGGACAGAAACCGGGGCGGACTTATGGACGGGCGGCCGGCACCAAGCTGCGGTCTATCGACGAGATCCCGGCGGCTGCCCGTAAAACGCTGGAGGCCAAGACGCCGCAGATATTTGACCGCGCGAACTGGACGACGCCGCTGATGGATATTCCGGAATATATCAGGTCGCTGGACAAGCGCTGAGGTTGCGGCGTCGGTGCGGGGGGTGGCTCACCCTGCGCTGCGCGGCTATACAGCCGCGAAGAGCAGCATCGGCAAAGGTGAACCGGCATGATAGAAATGGTGATCGCGCAGCGCCGCCGCAGCCTTGGCGGCGGGCTGGATGTCGGCCGGGTGCTGCCCTTCGCGCAGCGGCGCATGGTGGGTCCGTTCGTGTTCTTCGACCATATGGGCCCGCTGGACGTAGCGGCTGGGGCAGACCGCAGCCTTGATGTGCGGCCGCACCCGCATATCGGTCTGTCCACGGTCACATATCTGTTTTCCGGCGAGATCGTGCACCGCGACAGCGTGGGATCGCATCAGCCGATCCGCGCGCGCGAGGTGAACTGGATGACGGCCGGCAGCGGCATCACCCATTCGGAACGCTTCGAAAAGGCGCGAGCGGTGGGCGATCATCTGCATGGCATCCAGGCCTGGGTTGCCCTGCCGGACGGGCAGGAAGAAGTAGCGCCGGCATTCTCCCACCATGCGGGAGACGACCTTCCACAGTGGCACGAGGGCGGCGTGCAAGGCCAGTTGATCGCCGGGAGCGCGTATGGGCTGACGGCAGGCGTGCAGACCCATTCCCCGTTGTTCTACGCTCATCTGGACATGGAAGCGGGGGCGGTTGCCGAAATACCGTCGGGCTTTTCGGAGCGGGCCGTATATGTCGCCACCGGCGCGGTGGAGATCGACGGTGCCCGTCATGAGGCGGGCAACATGCTGGTGGTCACCGGCGCGGCATCGCAGGTTCGCGCCGTGGCACCGTCCACCATCATGGTTCTGGGCGGGGAGCCTGTGGGCGAGCGGCATCTGTACTGGAACTTCGTTTCTTCGTCGAAGGACCGGCTGCGACAGGCCGCGGAGGATTGGAAGGCCGGGCGGATGAAACTGCCGGATGCCGACGATGCCGAGTTTATCCCCCTGCCCGATGATGCGCCCGTGCCCTCGCCACCAGCGATGTCCTGACCGGCATTAGCGCTGCGATGCGGGCGTTAAATGTCCGCCATGCCCGTAACCGGGCGATCGTCTGCGCCCAGCACCACGAACTGGTCCAGCAGCCACGATGCCGCTGGGCCCGGCGGCGTGTCGCGGCGCCAGATGCCGGAGAGCCGATATATGCCGCCGGTGTGATCGGGCATCGCCAGTTGCACCAGCGTTCCGGAAAACAGGTCCGCCTCGATCATCGGCAGTGGCATGTTGCCCCAGCCGATGCCCTGCCGCAGCAACGCGTGTTTGGCGCCAAGGTCCGCAAGCCGCCACGTGCGTGGACTGATGACCGAATATTCGCGACCTTCGGTGAAGCGCGACCGGTCGGTCAGCACAAGCTGCGTATATTCGCGCGCTGCGCCCGGCTCGATCTTCGTCATCCGTCCCAGTGGATGGTCCGGCGCGGCGACCGGCACCATCGTTACCGCGCCGGCCAGCCGGCTTTCGATGCCTTCCACGCCTTTGGACAACGGCCCTGACACGCCGATTACCGCCTCCTTGTCCAGCACCATGGACGTTACCGCCCCCAGCGCCTCGACATGCAGGCGCAGTTGCACCGTGGGAAATTCCGCCGCGAAGCCGCGCAGGACCTGGCCAAGCCGCTCCGCCGGCAGCATGACGTCAACGGCAAGATCGACTTCCGCCTCCAGGCCTTCGAGCAACCCCTTCACCTTGGCGCGCAAGCCATCGACGCCTTGCGCCACGTTGCGCGCTTCGGTGAGGACAGCGCGGCCGGCGTCGGTCAACCTGGGCTTGCGGGTGCCTTCACGCTCGAACAGCAGGACACCCAGCTGGGCCTCCAGGTTGGCAACGCCGTAGCTGATCACCGATACCGCGCGGTTGAGCTTGCGCGCGGCGGCGGCAAAACTGCCGCAATCGACGATAGCCAGCAGTATCCTGATCTGATCGAGGGTGGGGGTGCCGGGCGTATTCACTATTCAGCTTTCTCGAACAAATGATGCAAACTTATGCCTCTGCACAGGAAAGCTGGCAAGGCCTACATCGGTCTCAACACGAAGCGAACCTTACCAGCCGCTTCTTATGAGGAGACCCGAGATGATCGAACTGCGACCTTTTGACAGCCTTGGCGGCGCCAATCACGGCTGGCTCAATGCCAAGCACCACTTCTCCTTCGCCGACTACCATGATCCGGCCCGCGTCCACTGGGGCAACCTGCGGGTGTGGAATGATGACATTATCGCGCCGCAGACCGGTTTCCCCCCGCACCCCCACCGCGACATGGAAATCATCACGTACGTTCGGGAAGGCGCGATCACCCACGAGGACAGCCTTGGCAACAAGGGCCGCACCGAAGCGGGCGATGTTCAGGTGATGAGCGCGGGTACCGGCGTGCGCCACTCCGAATACAATCTCGAGGACGTGGAGACGCGCATTTTCCAGATCTGGATCGTCCCCACTCGCAACGGCGAGGCGCCATCCTGGGGCGCCAAGCCCTTCCCCAAGGGCGAACGGTCCGGCCGTTTCGTCACTCTGGCGTCGGGCTACGAAGACGATAACGACGCGTTGCCGATCCGTACCGATGCGCGGGTTCTGGGCGCGACCTTGAAGGCCGGCGAAGTGGCCGAGTATCCGCTGGGGCGGGACCGCAAGGCCTACCTCGTGCCCGCGACCGGATCTGTCCGCATCGATGACGTGCAGGTCAATGCCCGCGACGGTGCGGCGATCAAGGATGTCGATGTGCTGCGCATCACCGCGCTGGAGGATAGCGAGATCGTGATGGTCGATGCGGCCTGAGGCAATCGGCTACAACAAGTAGCCGCAGATATCGAGAGCGGCGGCGCCCTTTCCGATTGCGGAAAAGGCGTCGCCGCTTGCGTTTTAAAATGTCCGGTTGAACGCGGGAAAAGATTACGCCGAGGAACTGCGTTGCAGTCCGGGGTTTTCACATGCTGCACCGCAGCTATATAGCGGCCCTGCCAGCGCGCCTGTCTTGTCGCCTCCCTATCTCAAAAGGGTGCAAACGAACGCTTTTCAGTCCGACTATCCGGAATCGTCGATGATCCATGCCGTAACCATATCGCCAGAGGCTTCATGTTGAGGCCCCGCCGCCGGGGGATTGCCTCCGTCAATGCCGAAGTGCGCGATGGCATCGTGCCCGCTGGCGGCGCGCTTGCGAGAACCAGCGACCACGGCCCGGAAACGTCCGGCGCCAATTATCGGCTGGTTGCGCTCATCATCGCCTCGGCGCTGTTCATGGAATTCGTGGACTCGACCGTGCTGGCGACGGCGCTGCCCACGATGGCGCGTGACTTCGGCATTCGCCCGCAGGAAATGAGCGTCGCACTCACATCTTACTTGTTGGCGCTGGCCATCTTCATCCCGGCATCCGGTACCATCGCAGACCGATTTGGATCGCGCACCGTATTTCGCTGCGCGATCCTGCTGTTCGTGCTGGGCAGCCTGGCTTGCGGACAGTCCAGCTCTCTGGAAATGATGGTCGCCGCGCGGTTCCTGCAAGGGATCGGCGGGGCGATGATGATACCCGTGGGCCGGCTGGTGCTGCTACGCTCGGTCGCCAAGCGTGACATGGTGAACGCGATGTCTTGGCTGCTGGTGCCCGCGCTGATCGGTCCCATTCTCGGCCCGCCGCTTGGCGGCTTTATCGTTACTTATCTCGACTGGCGGTGGATATTCTACATCAACCTGCCGATGGGCGTTCTGGGTTTCTGGCTGGTCGGGCGTTTTATCGCCAATTTTCGCGAGGATAATCCCGCCCGCTTCGACACGCTCGGCTTCGCGCTCAGCGGGGTGTCGCTGGGTTGCCTGCTGTTCGGCTTTGAAATGGTCAGCCGCCCTGGCGAAGGTGCGATGGCAGGTACTCTTGTCACGGTCGGCGCGCTTGCCGGGTTCTTGTATGTCCGCCACGCCCTGGGGCGCAAGGATGCTATCCTCGATCTGGGATTGCTGCGTGATCCTACGTTCCGGCTGTCCGTAATCGCGGGCTCCATCACGCGCATAACCCAAGGCGCGCAGCCGTTCCTGCTGCCATTGATGATGCAGGTGGGCTTGGGCTTTTCGGCGGCACGCAGCGGCACCATCACCGTGGCAACGGCGATCGGTTCGCTGGCCATGAAAAGCCTGGCCCCCCGCATCCTGCGCCGCTTAGGCTTCCGGCGCTCGCTGGTATGGAACGGCGGCATCGCCACGCTGGGCTACGCCGTATGCGGCTTCTTCGGGCCGTCCTGGCCCGTGTGGGCGATGTTCGGCACCCTCATGCTGTGCGGGTTTTTCATGTCGTTCCAGTTCACTGCCTACAACACCATCGCGTACGACGGCGTGGATAAGCAGCACATGAGCAGCGCTACCGCATTCTATTCGACATTTCAGCAGCTCATGCTGTCGCTCGGGATATGCCTGGCGGCAGTGGCCTTGCATCTGACAACCATCGCCAACGGCCACGATGCTCCCCGGATCGGCGACTTTTCGGTGGCATTCTGGATTGTCACGGCGATTTCCTTCACCGCGACGTTCTGGAACCTGAAATTCGCGCCCGACGCAGGGGCGGAGATCAGCGGGCACGCCGCCGCTGCGGCCAAGCACGGCTAAGGTGGGCTTGGCAGGTTTCATGGGCCTATACGCAGGTATGGCCTTGCCAAGACCGTCCGTGGTTCCCAGCTTGCCCATGCCATGACCGAAATGATCACTTCTGACCTTGAAAAACGGACGGCTGCGCAAGCTGCTGTTCAAGAAGTCAGGGACGGTATGATCGTGGGTCTCGGCACCGGTAGCACTGCCGCGTTTGCCATCGCCGCGCTGGGGCAGCGCTGCCGGGAAGGACTGGCCATTCGTGCCGTGGCCACCTCGCAGCGCACGGAGGCGGCGGCCCGCGCCGAGGGCATCTCGATCATCGACTTTGCCGATGTGGCCGCGATAGACCTGTGCATCGATGGCGTGGACGAGATCGATCCGGACCTTCGCGCCATCAAGGGCGCGGGCGGCGCGCTGCTGCGGGAAAAGATCGTGGCGCAGGCGGCCAGGCGGATGGTTGCCATTTGCGGCGGTGGCAAGCAGGTTCCCAAGCTTGGACGCGGACCGCTGCCGATTGAAGTGCTGCCCTTTGCCCATACGTTTGTTGCCGCGCGCATCGCCGACCTGGGCGGGGCACCTGTGCTGCGGATTGGCGAGAACGGGGCACCCTACCGGACGGATCAGGACAACGTCGTGCTCGATTGTGGACTGCCGCAAGCCGGCGGGATCGGCGCATTCGTCATGGAATTGCAGCATGTGGCTGGTGTTCTGGGTCACGGCTATTTCCCGGACGAAATCGATGCTTTGTACGTTGGCCAGGTCGATGACGTGATGCGGATCGAGCGCTCCGGAACCGAATGAACAGACCTTACCCGATGCGGCAACCGGATGGGTGCCGCAGTGTTGATGCCACATAGAATTTGGAGACTACGATGACGACCAGCGGACGGGAACTGCGCTCCCTCATCGAGCAGGACGGCGCGCTCACACTGTCTCTCGAACCCGTGGACGTGGGCGATCCGGGCGACGACGAGATCGTCGTTCGGGTAGAAGCCGCTCCCATCAATCCAAGCGACCTTGGCTTGCTGGTTGGGCCGGCGGACGTCGGCTCGGCTGCGGTCGATGGCAACGCGGATCGCCCGGCGCTTAAAATGACGGTGCCGCAATCGCGCCTTGCCAGCGCCAAGGGGCGTATCGGCCAGTCGCTTCCCGCCGGCAACGAAGGCGCTGGCGTGGTGATCGCGGCAGGGCGCAACGTGAAGGACCTGGAAGGCAAGCGGGTCGGCATGATCGGTGGGGGGATGTATGCCGACTATCGCAAGATCGCCGCGCGCGATGTGATGGTGCTTCCCGAAGGCGCAAGTTCGGCCGATGGCGCAGCGATGTTCGTCAACCCGCTGACGGCGCTGGGTTTTGTGGAAACGGCGCACCGTGAAGGCCACAAGGCCATTGTCCATACCGCCGCCGCGTCGAACCTGGGTCAGATGCTGCAGCGCATCTGCCTGGCCGATGGTATTCCACTGGTCAACATCGTGCGCTCCCAGCAGCAGGCCGATATTCTGCGCAAGATCGGCGCTCAGTACGTCGTCGACAGCACCGCGCCCGACTTTCGCGAGCAGCTTGCCAAAGCCATCGCCGAAACAGGCGCCACCATCGCGTTCGACGCGATCGGTGGTGGCACGATAGGCAGCGACATCCTGCGGGCGATGGAAAAGGCGGCGGTGGAGTCGAGCAGCGAGTTCAATCGCTATGGCTCAGAGACGTTCAAGCAGCTTTACATTTACGGCGTGCTCGATTTTTCCCCCACGGTTCTGGACAGGGTCGCTTTCGGCTTTCACTGGTCCGCAGGCGGCTGGTTGCTATTTCCGTTTCTGGGCACGGTCGGGCCAGAGGTCGCCGGGCGCATGCGTGAGCGCGTGGTGCGTGAACTCAAAACCACATTCGCCAGCCACTATTCGCGCACGATCAGCCTCGCCGAAGCCCTTCAGCCGGACGTTTTGCGCGCCTACGAAAAGAAGGCGACCGGCGAGAAATTCCTCATAGACCCGACGCGCGGCTGAGATCATTTTGCACTGCAGCACGGTTGATCCCGTGCTGCGCTCATCTCGGAACAATTGTGGGAGCGGAGCGGCCTTTCGCTCGTTCAGCAACAAACATTAACATTCCCGGAAAGCTGACAGGAGACCCTCATGGCCAGCACCAACACCGCTCCCCCTCCGACATCCGGCGCCGTCGATCAGACGACCGCCATCAATACGATTCGCACGCTGGCCATGGATGCGGTGCAAAAGGCAAATTCCGGTCATCCGGGAACGCCCATGGCGATGGCGCCGGTAGGCTATACGCTGTGGCGGGATTTCCTGCGCTACGACCCCCAAACCCCGGACTGGCCGAACCGGGACCGCTTCGTGCTGTCGATCGGCCATGCTTCGATGCTGCTATACGCACTGCTGCATCTTTCCGGTGTTGAGGAAATCGGGCCGGATGGCGGCAAGACCGGCAAGCCGGCTGTCAGCCTGGATGACATCCGCGAATTTCGCCAGCTCGGCTCCAAAACGCCGGGCCATCCAGAATACCGCATGACCACCGGCGTCGAAACGACCACTGGCCCACTTGGGCAGGGCGTTGCCAACGCAGTTGGTATGGCGATCGCCGGACGGTCGCTTGCGGCCCGTTTCAATCGCCCCGATTTCACGCTGTTCGACTATGACGTCTATGCGCTGTGCGGCGATGGCGACATGATGGAAGGCATATCGAGTGAAGCCGCCTCAATGGCCGGCCACTTGCGGCTTTCAAACTTGTGCTGGATCTACGACAGCAACCACATCACCATCGAAGGCGGCACCAGCCTTGCGTTCGACGAAGACGTGGGCAAGCGCTTCGAAGCGTATGGCTGGGCGGTGATCCATGTCGATGACGCCAACGATACGGGCGCGCTCGCCAAGGCATTCGAAACGTTCCGGGCCACCGACGATCGCCCGACGATGATTATCGTGCACTCGGTCATCGGCTGGGGTTCGCCGCGCGCTGGCAGCGAAAAGGCGCATGGCGAGCCGCTGGGTGAGGACAATATCCGCGCAACCAAGCGCGCTTATGGCTGGCCGGAGGACGCATCGTTCCTGGTGCCTGAAGGCGTCGCCCAAGACCTGAACGCTGCCATGAAAGCGAACGGCGGCAAGGCGCGCGCGGAATGGGAAAGCCTATTCGAACGCTACCGCGCGCAGTTCCCCGAGCTTGCCGAGGAACTGGACCACTTGCGCCAAGGCAAAATCGCCAGCGACTGGGCGCAGGACATTCCGGAATTTCCTGCAGACGCCAAAGGCTTGGCCTCGCGCGAATCCGGTGGCAAGGTGATCAACGCGATTGCGCCGCATGTGCCGTTGCTGATCGGCGGCGCGGCGGACCTGTCGCCTTCCACGAAAACCAACCTGACCTTCGAAGGCGCGGGCTCTCTGGAAGCGGATACCCCCGGCGGTCGCAACATGCACTTCGGCATTCGCGAACACGCGATGGGGGCGATCGCCAACGGCATGGCGCTGTCGTACGTGCGCTCCTACACCGCGACGTTCCTGGTTTTTGCGGATTACATGCGCGCGCCGATCCGGCTGGCGGCAATCATGGAATTGCCGACGACTTTCGTCTTCACGCACGATTCCATCGGCGTGGGCGAAGACGGGCCGACCCACCAGCCGATCGAGCATCTCGCCACCCTGCGCGCGATACCCGGTCTGGTGACGATTCGCCCGGCAGACGCGAACGAAGTTGCCGAGGCGTGGAAGGTGGCGATGGAATCCTCCAACGCGCCGACTGCGCTGATCTTCTCGCGGCAGGCCCTCCCTACGCTGGACCGCACCCGCTTTGCCGCGGCAAGCGGGCTGAAGCGGGGCGCTTATGTACTGGACGATACGGGACAGGGCGATCCGCAAGTGATCCTGATCGCAACCGGCAGCGAAGTGTCGCTGGCGATCGCGGCGCACAAGGAACTTGCCTCACAAGGCGTGCGTTCGCGGGTGGTGTCCATGCCAAGCTGGGAATTGTTCGAAAAGCAGGACGAAGCGTATCGCCACAGCGTTTTGCCCCCCGGCGTTCGCGCGCGCATCGCCATCGAGCAGGCCGGACGGTTGGGATGGGACCGCTATGTCGGGCTCGATGGAGCGACCGTCACCATGTCTACCTTCGGCGCATCGGCCCCGCTTGCCAAGCTGCAGGCCAAGTTCGGCTTCACTGTCGATAACGTCGTTAAGGTCGCCACAGACCTCATTGAGAAAGCACGCTAATGACCAGCCGTCTTGCACAACTTCGGGATGCCGGTCAGGCACCCTGGCTTGACTTCATCGATCATGACCTGCTCGCCAGCGGCCGGTTGGCGCACCTGATAGCGGACGACGGCGTGACCGGCGTCACGTCCAACCCGTCGATCTTCCAGAAGGCTTTGGCCGACCGCGCAGTGGACGATGGCAATGGCACCTCCAGCGCCATCTACGAGCGTGAAGCGATTGGCGATATTCAGGGCGCGGCGGATGCGCTGCGCGCCACGTATGATCGTCTCGAAGGCCGGGACGGATATGTGAGCCTGGAAGTCTCGCCATACGCTGCGAACGATACCGAACAGACGATTTCCGAAGCGCGGAGGCTGTGGGCGGCGGTCGATCGCCCCAACCTCATGGTCAAGGTGCCCGGCACGCCCGCCGGTGTGCCCGCCATCAGGCAGCTGATCGAGGACGGGATCAACATCAACGTCACGCTGCTGTTCGCCGTATCCGCCTATGAGGACGTGGCCGAAGCGTATCAGGCCGGGCTCGAAGCGCGCGTCGCCAAGGGCGAGCCGATCGAAAAAATTGCCAGCGTCGCGAGCTTTTTCGTCAGCCGGATCGACGGCATGATCGACAAGGCCATCGACGAGCGCGTTGATGGCGACGACAAGGATGCGGACCGCCTTCGCGCGGTGCGTGGCAAAGTGGCCATCGCGAACGCCAAGCTCGCGTATCAGAGCTATCTCCGGATGGTTCAGTCAGACCGCTGGCAGGCGCTGGTTGCCAAGGGTGCGAAACCGCAGCGTTTGCTCTGGGCGTCTACCGGCACCAAGGACCCCGCGTATTCCGATACGCTGTATGTGGATACGCTGATCGGTCCGGATACGGTCAACACCATGCCGCCCAAGACGATGGACGCGTTTCGCGATCACGGCACCGTGGCCATGACCCTGACTGCGGATGTCGATGCGGCGAAACAGGTTCTGGCAGACGCTGACGCGTTGGGGCTGGACCTGCCGGGCGTTACCGAACGCTTGCTCACCGATGGACTGGCACAGTTCGCCGAGGCATTCGACGGACTGCTGGGAACGGTGGCGGAAGGTCGCACCAAGTGGCTCGGCGACAAACTCAACACCATGGCCACGCACCTGCCGCAGCCCTTGGCAGATGCGGTGGAAGCGCGGCTGGAAACCGCCCGCAAGGAGGGCTGGGCACGGCAGCTGTGGGCGGGCGATGCCACGCTGTGGACCAACGCGGACGAGAGCAAGTGGCTGGGCTGGCTTGCCGCCGGGCAAGGCCAACAGGTTGATTTCGATGAATTGGCCAAGCTAGCGGGCGATGCAGGCGACTACCGCGATGCGGTGCTGCTGGGCATGGGCGGCTCCAGCCTCGGGCCGGAAGTGCTTTCGCTGGTGATCGGGTCCGCTGCCGGGCATCCGCAACTGCATGTGCTGGACACCACCGACCCTGAACAGATCGGCGCGGTTGCCAGCAAGATCGATGCGAAGAACACACTGTTTATCGTGTCGTCCAAGTCCGGCTCGACAATGGAGCCCGAGCTGCTGCGTGCCTTCTTCTACGATGCCGCGGGGCAGCAGGGCAATAATTTCGTTGCCGTGACAGACCCCGGCTCCAAGCTGGAAGCCAAGGCCAAGGCGGACGGGTACCGGCAGATATTCCCCGGCGATCCGGCTATCGGCGGACGGTATTCGGTACTTTCCGTGTTCGGCATGGTGCCGGCAGCGGCGATGGGTATCGACGTAAAGGCGCTGTTCGCGCAGACCCGGCCCATGGTGCTGGCCTGCGGAGATGACGTGCCGCCCGCACACAACCCCGGCCTGCATCTTGGCGCAATCCTTGGCGAAGCGTCGGTAGCAGGGCGTGACAAGCTGACCATCGTCACGTCAAAAGGCGTTGCCGCCTTCGGTTCGTGGCTTGAGCAACTGTTGGCCGAATCCACCGGCAAGCAGGGCAAGGGCATCGTTCCGGTAGACCTCGAGCCGCTGAGCACGCCCGATGTGTACGGCGATGATCGGGTTTTCGCGCATATCCGTCTCGCCAGTGATGTGGATGACGGCACCGAGGCAAAGCTGGCGGCGTTGGCAGAAGCCGGTCATCCGGTGGTGTCCATCGAAGTGACCACGCCGATGCAGCTGGGTCAGGAATTCTTCCGCTGGGAAATGGCCACGGCAACTGCTGGCGCGGTAATTGGCATCGATCCGTTCGACCAGCCAGATGTGGAGGACGCCAAAGTCGCCACGCGCAAGCTGGTCGATGCCTACGAGCAATCCGGCGCGCTGGAGCCCGAAAAGCCGGTATGGGAAGATGATGCCGTGGCGGTATTTGCACCGAAGGACGGAGACTTTGCCGGCCTCGATCTGCAAGGCATTCTGGCCCGCCATCTGGAAACGCTTAAGCCCGGCAGTTACTTCGGTATCCTGGCGTATATCGAGCGTGATGCCCAGGACAGCGATGCCATCGTGCGGATGCGCGCTGCAGTCCGCGACGCGCGCGGCGTGGCGACGGTTGGGGGCTTCGGCCCGCGCTTCCTGCATTCCACCGGCCAGGCGTATAAAGGCGGCCCGGTGACCGGCACGTTCCTTGAGATTACGCGGACGCCGGCAAAAGACCTCATCATTCCGGGCCACCGCGCCAGCTTCGGCACGGTGCAACTGGCGCAGGCGCGCGGCGATCTCGATGTGCTGGCGGACCGGGGCCAGCATGCCCTGCGCGTCCATCTCAAGACCGATGATCTCGGTGCCATCGACGCCGCGCTCGCGTCTGCTCTCACTCTTTGACACACAAGGAAAATTCCATGCGTATTGCCGTTGTAGGCCTTGGCCGGATGGGTGCGAACATCGCGCGCAGGCTGATGCGGGGCAGCCACGAAGTTGTGGCGTTCGATCGCAACGAGCCGGCCGTGAAGGCGCTTGCGGATGAGGGCGCAATTGCCGCAACCTCTATCGCGGACGCGGCCGCCAAGTTCGAAGGCGGTCCGCGTATCTTCTGGGTCATGCTGCCCGCCGGTGACCCGACCGAGCAGACCATCGCGCAGCTGACCGATATTCTCTCGGACGGCGATATCATCATCGATGGCGGCAATACCTTCTACAAGGACGACATTCGCCGCGCGAAGTTACTGCGCGAAAAAGGCTTGAAGTACGTTGATGTCGGCACCTCGGGCGGCGTCTGGGGCCTGGAGCGCGGGTATTGCATGATGATCGGCGGTGACAAGGATACCGTCGATCTGCTCGACCCGATCTTCTGCGCATTGGCCCCCGGCCTTGGCAGCATCCCACGCACCGAAGGGCGTGACGGCGAAGATGATCGGGCCGAACGCGGGTATATCCATGCGGGGCCAGCGGGCGCGGGCCACTTCGTCAAGATGGTGCACAACGGCATCGAATATGGCCTGATGCAGGCCTACGCCGAGGGTTTCGACGTGCTGAAGGGCAAGGCGTCCAAGAAGCTGCCCGAAGACGAACGCTTCGAAATCAATTTGCCCGACGTTGCAGAAGTGTGGCGGCGTGGTAGCGTGATTTCATCCTGGCTGCTCGATCTCACCGCGATCGGCCTGGCCAAGGATCATAACCTCGACCATTTCTCCGGTCACGTGGCGGACTCGGGCGAGGGACAGTGGACGATCGATGCCGCCATGGAAGAGGCAGTGCCGGTGTATGTGCTGTCTGCAGCCCTGTTCGCCCGCTATCGCAGCCGCGTGGACACCACCTTCGGTGACAAGCTGCTGTCGGCCATGCGCTATGGTTTTGGCGGCCACGTAGAGATGCCCCAGTGAGCGAGCCCGGCAGCGCGGCCGCGCCAGTTGCGCCGCCCGCAACGCTGGTGATCTTCGGCGCTATGGGCGATCTAGCGCGCCGCCTGCTGGTGCCCTCGATCTTCAACCTCGCCCGGGATGGCCCGATACCAGACGATTTTGCGATCCTGGGCGTCAGTTACCACGATGTGGGTGACGAGGATTTGCGCGCGTCGGTCGAGGCCTTCATCCCGGACGAGGAGCGCGGCGGCAAGGCTTGGCAATCGCTGCGGGAGCGGATCGCCTATCATAAAGGCGATTTCACCGAAGCGGGCACGTACGAAAGCCTGGCCAAGCGGGTGGATGCCAACGCGTTGTTCTACCTGGCGACCGCGCCGCAGTTTTTCGGCACGATCGTCGATGCCCTATCCCGTGCCAAAATGCTGGATGAGGAAAAGGGCTTTCGCCGGGTGCTGATCGAAAAGCCGTTCGGCAACGATCTTGAATCTGCCCGCGCGCTCAATCGCCAGATTCTGGCCTGCATTCCCGAAACCCAGATCTACCGGGTCGATCATTTCCTCGGCAAGGAGACCGTCCAGAACATCATGGTGGCTCGCTTCGGCAATCATCTGTTCGAGGCGATCTGGAACAACCGCTATATCGATCATGTTCAGATCACCGCCGCCGAAACCGTGGCGGTGGACAGCCGGGGCAAGTTCTACGACGCCACCGGCGCGCTGCGCGACATGGTGCCCAACCACTTGTTCCAACTGCTGTCCATGGTGGCGATGGAACCACCAAACTCGTTCGACGCCGAAGCGATTCGCAACGAGAAGGCAAAAGTTCTGTCAGCGGTGCGCGGTCCGCGTGCGAATGAAGTAAAGGCAGACGCGGTGCGCGGACGCTACCGGACTGGTAAAGCCGGGGGCAAGAAAGTACCCGATTTCCGCAACGAAGCGGACGTTGCCGCAGATAGCCGGACCGAGACGTACGCGGCACTGAAGGTAGGCATCGACTCCTGGCGCTGGGTTGGCGTGCCGTTCTATCTGCGTACCGGCAAGGCACTGAGCGCGCGCGATACGGAAATCGTGCTCCAGTTCAAGCCGGTGGCCTTCGCGCTCTTCCGCGATACCGATGTGGACAAGCTGCCGCCCAATCGCCTCGTGCTGCAGATCCAGCCGCACGAGGGTATATCCCTCAAATTTCTGGCCAAAAAGCCGGGGCCGGTTGTCGATACCGCGGAAGTCAGCATGGATTTTTCCTATGCCGATACATTCGATCTTGGCCACCGAACTGGATACGAAACGCTGCTCTACGATGCATTGACCGGCGATCAGACGCTGTTCCAGCGCGCGGACATGATCGAAGCGGGCTGGGCCGCCGTGCAGCCCGTGCTGGACGCGTGGGGCAAGGACGGTGAGCCGGAAGATTACGATGCCGGCAGCGAGGGCCCTAAGGGCGCCGCCGCCTTGCTGGAGCGGGACGGCCGGCACTGGAACACATTGTCATGAGCGAGAAACCGGCCATCCGCCTGCTGATTTCCGACATCGACGGGACGTTGGTGCGCTCGGACAAGTCGCTTGCTCCCGCGACCGTCGCCGCTGCGAAGAAACTGGTCGATGCCGGCGTGTCGATGAGCCTTATCAGCGCGCGTCCCCCATCCGGCATCCGCTGGATCATCGATGAACTCGATATGCCCGGCCCGTTCGGCGCGTTCAACGGCGGAACCTTGTTCAAGCGCGACGGCAGCGTGATTGAGCGGCACGGGGTGGACCCGGAAACCGCAAAGACGATCCTGCGCCTGATCGCAAAGGCCGAGACCACATGCTGGGTATTCGCGGACGGCCATTGGTACTCCAACGCCGCCGACGAGCCGCATAATGCCCGCGAGGTGAAGTCTGCCGGCGTAAAGCCCGACATCGTCGACAACTTCGACGGATTGACCGAGCGGGTGGACAAGATCGTGGCGGTGAGCGACGATCATGAGGCTTTGAAAGTGCTGGAGCGCCAAGCGATCGAAGCCGCTGGCGACAAGGCCACCATCGCCCGTTCGCAGTTGTACTACCTTGATGTCACCGCCCCCACGGCCAACAAAGGCGATGGCGTTGCCAGGATCGCGGACGCCTTTGGCGTTTCGCTGGCTGACACGGCGGTGATCGGCGATCAGGCGAATGACCTGCCAATGTTTGCGCGCGCGGGCGTGTCGGTAGTCATGGGGCAGGCGCCGGACGAGGTAAAGGCCAAGGCAGATTACCAAACGTCATCGTGCGATGAAGACGGCGCTGCCGCAGCGATCGAGCAGATTCTGGCTGGAGAAATTTCCATACCGCCAAAGTGACCGCTGCCACAAGCGTGCATCATTATTTATGATCACTTTTGAACTTTCATATAGTCGATAGTGTATCGTTTCGTATCGCTATTGTCTTTGTGACGCCTCGTGACTTCCCACGCTGCCCAACCTTGCTTAAGGAGCTAATCTGGCGCGACTGCCGATTGGTCGCTAAACGTGGTGACCATGGATCTGACGCAGTGCGACCGCGAACCTATTCACGTCCCGGGGGCTATCCAGCCCCACGGGGCGCTATTGGTTGCGTCGGCGGATGATCTTGTCATTGTTGGCGGTGCCGGCGATCTGGAAGCGCGCTTCGGGGCACCCTGGCAGGGGCAGCTGGTCGCGGCGTTGCTGGGATTCGAGACGGCGCAGAAGCTGGCCTCATGCAGCACCGACAAGTGCCCGCTGGGTTGGCTGCCCAATCTTGGCAGCAATGCGGTAGCGTTTCGGGCCGACGGTCACTGGCTGATCCAGATCGAGCCATCGGAAGGCCCGGAACTCGCCGTCGATATTCTGGGCTGGATCGATGATGTGGGCGGCCATTTCGAACGTGCTGCTGGGCTGAAGGACTTGTGCCAGCGGGCCGCGGAAAGCTTCAGCGAACTGACCGGCTATGACCGGGTAATGATCTACCGCTTCCTTGATGATGAGGCCGGAACAGTAGTCGCCGAAGCCACGAAGCCGGGCATGAGCAGCTTCATGAATCATCACTTCCCGGCCTCCGACATTCCCAAGCAGGCACGCGCGCTGTATGTGCGCAATCGGGTCCGGGTGATCCCGGACGTGCATTACACGCCGCAACCAATCCGGCCCGAAGCGCTGGCGGGCATTGACTTGTCGGATGTCGAGCTGCGCAGCGTGTCGCCGATCCATGTGCAGTATCTCAAGAACATGGGCGTCGGCGCATCGGCGTCTGTGTCCATCGTGCGTGACGGGCTGCTATGGGGCCTGGTAGCTTGTCATAATCAGACGCCGCGCAACCTTGGCATGGCCCAGCGCCGCGCCGCCCAGCTGGTCGCTGGCGGGATGGCGCGCCAGATCGGCGCCAAGGAGGAGGCGGAGGTCTATCGTCAGCGCATCCGCGTCCGCACCGAGGAAGACGCGCTTCAGGGCAAGCTGGCCGGCAGCGAACCGCTGTTCGATTTGCTGGCGGCCGCGTCGGATAGTCTGATGCGCATGTTCGACGCCGATGGCTTTGCCATCGTGCATGGCGCGCAGGTGCATATGCACGGTGAATGCCCTGATCGCGACGGCGTTCGCGAAATCGCCGACTGGGCCCGGACGCGCGGTGCTGCGCCGTTTCATACGCATGAGTTGTCGCGCCATTTTGCTGCTGCGTCCGCCTATCGCGCGCATGCCAGCGGGCTGATTTCGCTCACGCTGTCCACGCGCATCCCTACGGTGCTGCTGTGGTTGCGGGCGGAAGCACCGCAAGTCGTGGAATGGGCCGGCAATCCCCACAAGGCCGTCGCGCTCAAGGACGGCGAGATACTCACCCCGCGCGCCTCGTTCGACGCGTGGACGGAAGTTGTCCGCAGCCGCGCGCGGCCCTGGTCGATCGCCGAGACCGAAGGGGCGCACCGCCTACTGGCAAAGCTGTACGATGTTCGGCAGAACCAGCGTGTCAGGGACTTGGCCGACAGTCTGACCGTGGCGGTGGCCGACAAGGAGCGATTGCTTGAGCAAAAGGATGTTCTGCTCAAGGAAGTGAACCACCGCGTCCAGAACAGTATTCAGCTGATCATCACGTTCCTGTCGATGCAGGCGCGCAGCAGCGACGACCCAACCGTGCAGCGCCATCTGGCCGAAGCGCAAAGTCGCCTTTCAGCGGTGTCGCTGGTGTACCGTCGCCTGTATTCAGACGACAACGTCGAGACCGTCGATCTTTCGCGCTATCTCGAAGAGTTGGTGAAAGATCTGGATACGGCCATGGGTCCGGAATGGGCAGGTTGTGTCGCGACGGATTTTGCGCCGGTGATTATCCCTGCAGACGATGCCGTGCGGGTCGGCCTGATCCTTGTCGAACTCGTCATCAACGCGCAGAAATACGCGTATGGCGGCGCGCCAGGCCCGATTTCGATAATCCTGGAGCAGCACCGCAATCGTTTCCGCCTGATCGTTAGCGATCGTGGCGGTGGGCGCAGCGGCACACGCCGCGGTTTCGGGTCCCGCATGCTGGACGCGATGGTCAAAAGCCTGTCGGGAACGATGGAAGACTCCGATAACCTGCCGGGCTTGCGTGTGATCCTCTCCGCACCTATCGGCACGCCCGGTACACATGCATATCAGCCGGTGTTTGCCAGCGAATCGAATAGTGACAGGGCCGACTGATGGGTGACGATGAAGCAACCGGCATCCCTGCGAATGGCGAGATGGTATCGCCCCACGACGATATACTGGGGCGGAGCGGCGGCCATCAGCATTGGCGCCAAAGCGTCATAACTAACCCGTCGCTGAGCGAGCGAAGCGGGATCTTCTTTGCGGCGATCGAAATGACCCGCATGCCGATGATCCTGACCGACCCGTCCAAGGACGACAATCCGATCGCATTCGCCAACAACGCGTTTCTGGACCTGACCGGCTATGACATGTCGGAGATAGTGGGACGGAACTGCCGCTTTCTGCAAGGGCCCCAGACGGACCGTGACGTCGTTCGCCAGTTGCGTGAAAGCGTTGCGCGGCGCGAGGCGATCAGCGTCGAGATCCTTAATTATCGGCGTGATGGCACCCCGTTCTGGAACGGCGTGTTCATCGGACCGGTCTTCGATCCTGACGGTAACCTGTTGTATTTTTTCGCAAGTCAGCTGGATGTCACTGCGCGCAAAGAGGCGGAATCCAAGCAGCTTCAATCACAGAAAATGGAGTCGGTCGGCCAGCTTACCGCGGGTTTGGCCCATGATTTCAACAACATGCTGCAGGTCCTTCGCGGCAGTCTGGAACGGATGGCGGCGCGGCGCGACGATGAGCGTGCATTCAACCGCTTTCATTCTGCCGCCACCCAGGCAGCGGAGCGGGGCACCAAGCTGACGCAGCAGCTGTTATCCTTCGCGCGGCGCAGCCGGTTGGAGCCGCAGAGCGTCGAGCTCTCGGGCCTGGTGGCGTCGATTGCCGAACTGCTGGAATCCACGGTGGGATCGCGCAGTGAATTGCAGCTCAATCTGCGCCGGCGCCTGCCTGACATCGAGGTCGATCCCAACCATCTTGAAATGGCGCTGCTGAACGTGGTGGTCAACGCGCGCGACGCGGTGGCGGCCGGCGGCCTGATCACCATCTCCACCGGAACCCGGGTGGTCGATGAAGCCAATCCGATCGTGGGTCTACGCGCCGGCACATACGTGACCCTACAAGTGACGGATGACGGCGCTGGCATGTCCGAAGAGGTCCTGCGCCGCGCGGTTGAGCCTTTCTTCACCACCAAGCCCAAAGGGGCGGGAACCGGCCTGGGGCTGGCGACGGCGCACGGATTTGCGCTGCAATCGAACGGCGTGCTGGTGATAGATAGCGAGGAACGCAAGGGCACGACCGTATCGTTCTACTTCCCGCTGGCCGGCCAAGAAGATCGCCAGCGCGCCGTGGTGCCCGACACCAGCGGTTTTCATCCAGAGGAAGTCGATACCGACAGCCCGCCGATGATCCTTGTTGTCGAGGACGAAGAGGCCATCGCCAGTCTGGCCGAAGATGCGTTGACCGAGGTCGGCTATCGGGTGCGGATCGCGTACGACGCGGATCAGGCGATGGACGCGTTCAAGGAACTGCGCGCGAAGGACGACGTGGCGCTGGTGTTTTCCGATGTGGTCATGCCGGGCAACCGCAACGGGCTGGAACTTGCTCACGATATCAGGGCCATAGACCCGAATGTTCCGATCCTTATGACGACCGGTTACAATGATGAAATGTCGCTGCAAGGCCCGCGACCCGATGCGCTGGACGTGCTGGGTAAGCCGTATCGTCGCAGCGAATTGATTTCCCGGGTGCAAGCGGCGATCCGTCGCGGCGGTCGCGACAGGCAGAGCCATACGCTGTCCGATTTCGGCCACGCCGAGGGCTGAGCCCCGGCGCAACTGCCTGTCAGTGCCCGGTCACCATCGGTGCATGCTTGGGCAGGGGGCGTAGCAAAAGCCCGAGCGGGACGACGAAGACGATGCCTACGGACATGATCCAGAACATGTCTGCATAGGTCATCGTCAGGGCCTGCGTCTGGATCGTGCGCGAGATGGAGCGCAACGCGCCGCTGCCCTGGCTTGCTACGTAATCTTGTACCGCGAGCGAGTTCGCGTTCAGATTTTCTTCAAGCCGCCGACTATGCAGCCACAAGCGCTGGTCCTGGATGATGGCGATGCCGGCCAGCGCGAGTGATCCTCCCAGGTTGCGGGCGGCATTATACAGACCGGATGCATCGCCCGCTTCTTCCGGCGGCACCGAACGGATGGCTGCCTGATTGAGAAACATCATGCAAAACACGGTGCCAACACCGCGCAAAAGTTGCGATTCAACGAAGTCGCTGCCGTCTGAAATTGCTGTAAGTCCTGTCTCCAGCCATGCGCTGAGCGCCAGAACGGACAGCCCCATGCACACCGAGATCCGGATATCGACATTGCGCAGCAGCCACGGGGTGACGGGCATCATCAGCATGACCGGGATACCCGAAAGCATCACCACCTGCCCCGACTGGAGCGAGTTGTAACCTGCGATCGTGGCCAGGAACTGGGGGATCACATACGACGTGCCGTAAATCACCATGCCCACGACCATGACCATGATCACGACGCTGCCAAACTGCCGGTTCAGCAACAGCCGCAAGCGGATAACAGGTTTGCTTGAGGTGATTTGACCAAGCCCCAACAGCATGAAGCCCAGCAACGAAACCGCCGAGATCGTGAGGATCAACGAGGACGAAAACCACTGTTCTCGCTCTCCTTCCTCCAGCACCACCGTCAGCCCGCCCAGACCGAGTGCAAGCCCGGCGATGCCCAGCCAATCAGCCTCACGAATGAGGTTGAGCTTGGCCGGTTGATGGGGGATGGCGAGCAGCAACAGCGAAATCAGGCCTATTCCCACCGGTAGGTTCAGGAAAAACGCGTAGTGCCAGCTGACGTTTTCGGTCAGCCAGCCACCGAGCACCGGCCCGACGACAGGGCCGAGCAGCGCCGTCGCACCAAACAGCGCATTGCCCACCGGCTGCTGTGAGCGGGGCAGGCGGGTAGCCACGATCGTCATGGCCGTGGGAATGAGGGCACCGCCGGTAAACCCTTGCCCGATGCGGCCCACGATCATCATCGGCAGGGTGGTGGACAACCCGCACATGATCGAAAAAAGCGTGAACAGCGATGCCGCGACCAGCAGCAGCGTGCGCAGACCCAGCAGACGTTCAAGCCAACCGGAAAGCGGGATCACCACGATTTCGGCCACCAGATAGGCGGTGGCGATCCACGTACCTTCCGTGCCGCTAGCCCCGATCTCGCCCTGGATGGTGGGCAGGGACGAATTGACGATGGACACGTCCAAGGTCGCCATCAACGCGCCGAGCGTGCCCGCTGCCACCGCCAGCCATGCCGCGGTATCCGCGCGCGGTTCAGCTTGCGCCGTCGCGGCCTGTGCGCTCACTTGCTGGCGTCCAGGCGGGCCTTTTCCTGATCCGCGATCTGGCGCTGCGTCCCTTTAGCCGGAAGCGTGTCCACGGTCACCGTGACGGACAGGCCCGGAACCAGCACCCGTCGTGCGTCGGGCCCTGCGTCAAGCGCGATGCGAACCGGTACGCGCTGGACGATCTTGGTGAAGTTGCCGGTGGCGTTTTCAGGGGGCAACAACGAGAACTGTGCGCCGGTGCCGGGGGAAATGCTCTCCACGTGGCCGGATACCTCTGTGCCATCCAGCGCGTCCACCTTGATTGTCGCACGCTGGCCGGGCCGCATCAGGCCGATCTGGGTCTCTTTGAAGTTCGCGGTCACATACAGCTTGGAGAGGGGGACGACCGTCATCAACCGCGTGCCGGCCTGTACGAACTGCCCCACGCGGACACTGCGATCGCCCACGCGTCCGGGTTCACTGGCCTTGATAACCGTGGCACCGACGTTGACATGCGCGGCGTCCAACTGCGCTTGCGCCGCTTCGCCTTGCGCGGCAGCCTGGCGTATTTGCGCATCTAGACCATTGACCCTGCGCTCTGCCGCTAGCAGCGCGGCGCGCTGGGCGGCGACCGCCGCACGGGCCTTGATCGCATCGTTACGCAAAGTAGCGAAGCGTTCGCGGGTTTCCGCGCCAGTGGCGGCCAGCGGGGCGTATCGGTTTGCCTCCTGCTCGGCGAACCGGGCATCTGCCTCAGCGGATTTCAACTGGGCACGGGCTTGGCTGATCGCCGCTTCCTGCTCGCCGATGGTGGCTCGCACGTTGTCGGCATTGGCCTTGGCCACGTCGATCTGAGCGCGATATTGCTGGGCCTGGGCGGTATAGTCGCGAGGGTCGATCCGGACCAACGGTTGTCCTGCCTTGACGTCCTGATTGTCACTGACGAGAACGGCCTGGACGTAGCCGGAAACCTTGGGCGCGATGGTTACCGCATCTGCCTGGATATAGGCGTCGTTGGTATCCTGCATGTACTTGCCGCGGGTCTGATAATCAAACAGCCAGACCGCCCCCAGTACTAATGCGACGATAACCCCGATCACCAGCACCCGGCGGACCGCCGGGCGCTTGAGCGCCGGCGTTCGTCCGCCATCGTTCGAGGTGGATTGATCAGACACGGACCGCTCCTGCGATTCGCTTGATTCGGTTGCCATCAATCATGTCCGTGTAATTGCGCTGCATCGCCGCGAAAACCCGGCGCCTGTCCGCTCGTAGGCACTATGCAGTAGGCACGGCAATACCAATTACAGCATCAGCACGATAATTTCCGCTTCGGCGAGGGGAACCCTGCGGCGCGAAAACCGCAAATGCGTAACGGGAGCTGATGGTCAGCACGAATGTGGAAAAGATGGCTGAACGTGCGGTCTCATGCAGCGGCCAAGGCTATGCCACACAAGCGCACTTTGCAGTTTTGCGAAGATTCTGCGGCCTTGTCAGTGTTGACCAGCGGGGTCGATCACATCACGTCAGCAGCGATACAATGATCAGCGCAAGCGTGCTAGTGCACAACACTGCTACGCACAACACGCGGAATTCGCAGTCACCAATAGCAGGTTCCAAACCGTTCATGTGCCACTCTCCAACCGCCTCATTCTTGAGTGTGAGCCGAGCGTATCACACGTCGTATGCAGAATAAATCGAAGGTTTTTGTTGCCCCGCAGGCAAGGCCGATGCGTAATGCGCGGCAACCGCCAGGATGGAGAAAAGACGAAAATGGCGCAATCTTTTGACCTGAAAGATCGGGCGGGTGCGTACCGGCACGCATTGGAAGCGGCGGATGCGTTCTGGATCGAACAGGCTGACCGTCTGGACTGGATACAGCCGCCTACCGAGGCGGGCGACTGGTCGTTCGGGGAGCACGATTTCCACATCCGCTGGTTCGCGGATGGCGTGCTGAACGTATCCGCCAATTGCCTCGACCGGCATCTTGCGGAGCGTGGAGACCAGACGGCGATCCTGTGGGAGCCTGACGCACCCGGCGAGGCGCCGCGCAGCTTCACGTATCGGGAACTGCACGAGCAGGTCTGCCGGTTCGCGAATGTGCTCAAGGGGCTCGGCGTCGCCAAGGGGGACCGGGTCACTATCTACATGCCGATGATACCGGAAGCCGCGTTTGCGCTGCTGGCGTGCGCGCGCATCGGCGCGGTGCATTCGGTGGTGTTTGGTGGGTTCTCGCCTGAAGCGCTGGCGGGCCGGATCGAGGATTGCGGCAGCCGGGTGGTGATCACCGCTGACGAAGGCCGGCGCGGCGGCAAGCGGGTCGCGCTCAAGACCTGCGTGGACGAGGCGGCACAGCTGTGCGCGCTGGTCGAGACGGTTCTGGTCGTGGAGGCCACCGGTGTCCAGGTGCCGATGCAAGAGGGCCGCGACCATTTCTATGCGCCGCTCGCCCGCCAGGCATCGGCGGAATGCGCGCCCGAACCGATGGCGGCGGAAGACCCGCTGTTCATCCTGTACACGTCCGGTTCGACCGGGCGGCCCAAGGGCGTGGTGCACACCACCGGCGGCTATCTGCTGTGGGCGGCGATGACCCATGCCACGGTGTTCGACTATCGCGCGCCCGAGGTCTATTGGTGCACGGCCGACATCGGCTGGATTACCGGGCACACTTATATCGTCTACGGCCCGCTGGCGAACGGCGCTACCACGCTGATGTACGAAGGCGTGCCCAACTGGCCCACGCCCAGCCGTATCTGGGAAGTGGTGGATCGCCATCAGGTGACCATCGTCTACACCGCGCCCACCGCCTTGCGCGCACTGATGAAGGAGGGCGATGGTTTCGTCACCGCAACCAGCCGCAAGTCGCTGCGTGTGCTGGGCACCGTGGGCGAGCCGATCAACCCGGAAGCGTGGCGCTGGTATCACGATGTGGTGGGCGAAAAGCGCTGCCCGGTCGTCGACACCTGGTGGCAGACCGAAACGGGCGGGGCGATGATCACCCCGTTTCCCGACACGCCGACCAAGCCGGGCTCGGCCACGCTGCCGTTCTTCGGGGTGGAACTGGCGCTGCTGGACAACGAGGGCAAAGTTCTGGACGGTGCAGCGGAAGGCAACCTGGTCATCACCCGCAGCTGGCCCGGGCAGATGCGCGGTGTTTGGGGGGATGAGGCGCGCTTTTTCGAGACGTATTTTCGAGCGTTCCCGGGCGTCTACACCACCGGGGATGGCGCGCGCCGGGACGAGGACGGGTATTACTGGATTACCGGGCGGGTGGATGACGTCATCAACGTGTCCGGCCACCGAATGGGCACCGCTGAGGTGGAATCGGCGCTGGTCCTGCACGATCAGGTCGCCGAAGCTGCCGTCGTCGGCTTCCCGCATGATGTGAAGGGGCAGGGCATCTATGCCTATGTGACGCTTAACGCGGGCGTCGAACCCGGCGATTCCTTGCGGGCAGACCTACGTAGCTGGGTGCGACGCGAGATCGGCCCGATCGCCACCCCCGATGCCATCCAGTTCGCGCCGGCCTTGCCCAAGACCCGCTCGGGCAAGATCATGCGTCGCATCCTGCGCAAGATCGCGGAGAATGAGACCGGCGCGCTTGGCGATGTGTCTACGCTGGCGGACCCCGGCGTGGTGGACGATCTGGTGGCGAACCGTATCGTCTCGGAAAGCGCAGCCAAAGCCTGAAAGGTGCGCGGGGCCGGCCGGGGAGGAGATCGGCCGGCCCCGCTGGGAGGATCACTCCTCCCAATGGCGTGCGCGCAAGCGGGCGGTAACCGGCGTGCCAAGGGTTTGCGCATCCTTGCCGATGGCGAACGCATATTCGCCTTCGGGCATGGTCCAGCCGCCGTCCTTCCAGTCTGCCAGCAGGCGCGGGTCGATGGTAAGGGTGACCTTGCGGCTTGCACCGGGCGCCAGATCCACGCGCTGGAAACCGACCAGACGCTGGAGCTGCGCGCCAGACCGGCTGACGAGATAGACTTGCGCCACCGTGGCGCCTGCGCGCTTGCCGGTGTTCTTCACGGTGAGGCGCGCGGTGGCGCCATCGGTCTGCAAGCCCGTGGCATCAAAGCTCGTGTAGCTAAGTCCATAGCCGAAGGGGAACAGTGCCTTCTGCCCCTTACGGGCGTTCCATCGGTAGCCGACGTCGGAACCTTCGATGTCGTAGTTGACCGTCAATTTGGCATCGGGGGTAGGCGGGCCGCCCATGAAGTTGGGCTCCAGCTGGTCGTACCCATCAAGGGCAGGGCGGGGCAATTGCGACAGGCTGGCCGGGAAGGTGATCGGCAGGTGCCCCGACGGGTTGGTGTCGCCAAACAGCACCGAAGCAATCGCTTCGCCCCCGCGTGCGCCGGGGTACCATGCCTGGACCACCGCGGCGACCTTGTCGAGCCAGGGCATGGCGACCGGGTTACCGGTTTCCAGCACCACGATGGTGTTGGGGTTCACCGCCGCTACTGCCGCGATCATCGCATCCTGGCCTTCCGGTAGCGACAGGTCGGCTTGGTCAAAGCCTTCGGATGCCCACTTGGTGGCAAAGATGACCACCACTTCCGCGCGCTTCGCCTGCGCTACAGCGTCGGCGATGTAACGGCCATCACGGTAGAAAACCTGCGCCTTGGGCGCCAGCGCCTTGATCGCCGCCAGGGGCGAAGAGCGATGATAGGCCTGCGCCAGGAACGGCGACCATTCGCCGCCGCCGCTTAGCGGAACATTGACGGCTGGCCCGCCTTCGCCCTGCACCTGGCTGGAACCGCCGCCCGAAAGCACACCCGAATCCGCATAGCCGCCGATGAGCGCAATCGTCTTCGCGGTTTTCGCCAGCGGTAGTGCGGCGCGTTCGTTGCGCAGCAGCACGATGCCCTGCTTTGCGGTTTCCAGCGCAACCGCGCCATCGGCGGCAAAGTCGATCTTGCCGCCCTTGCTGACCGGATGCGTGTCCAGCCCGTTATCGTAGATGGCCCAGAGGATCCGCTTGTTCATGTCGTCAAGCCGCGCGGCGTAGGCCGGGTTGCTGCTGGCGGCAGCGGCCAGTTTGTCCCCGAAGAACACGCCGGGGTCGAGTTGCTCGCCAGACTGCTGGTCCAGCCCCTTGAGCGCCGCATCCAGACCGGGAACTGCGCCCCAGTCGGACATCACGAAGCCCTTGTAGCCCCAATCTTTCTTGAGCACGGTGTTGAGCAGGTAGTCGCTGGCGCAGGCCTGCTCCCCATGAATGCGGTTGTAGGCGCACATGACAGAACCCGGGTTGCCGATCTCGATGCCGATCTTGAACGCCAGCAGGTCGCTTTCGCGCGCATGGGCATCGGAAATCTGCACGTCGGCAAACTTGCGGCCCGTTTCCTGGCCGTTGAGCGCGAAGTGCTTGATCGTGGAAATGACGTGATTGGACTGGATGCCCTGAAGAGCATTGCCCACCAGCACGCCGGTCAGCAGCGGGTCTTCGGACAGGTATTCGAACGTGCGCCCGTTGCGCGGATCGCGCATCAGGTTCGCGCCGCCGGCCAGCAGCACGTTGAACCCTTTGGCGCGCGTTTCCGATCCGATCATCGCCCCGCCACGGCGCAGGATATCCGGGTTCCACGTGGACGCCATGGCCAGGCCCGAGGGCAGGGCGGTGGCCCCGTCCTTGCGAATGCCGAAAACGTAGGAGACGCCAAGACTGGCATCGGTTTCGGTAAGCGCCGGCACGCCAAGGCGCGGGATACCGGCCACGTAGCCAGCGCCTGGCACCGCGTCATCCGGGAACTTGGGCGGATTGGGCCCGATCGGCAGCGGCATGACCCCGTGCGTCAGGATGGTCTTTTCCGCCGGCGTCATCTGCTTCACCGTTGCGACCGCGCGGTCCTCGGCGGCCTTCGATGCGGCCGGGGTCGCGGTCTGTGCAAAGCTGGTGCCGGCGATCGCCAGTGCCGCAAGGCCCACGCTGCCGGCAATTACCCGCTTGAATGATGTTTGCATAAATCCCTCATGACGTGCGGCTGCGCCAAAGCGCATGTGATGACCGGCCCTCAATATCATCGCCGAGGCCCGGCACTGGAAATCTCGATGGCGGACACGATGGCTTCCCCCTTCGAAGGCAGAAACGCAAGATCCAGGACACCATTTGACACAGTGACGGTCGCGGTGCGCTTGATCGCGGCTGACAGTCCGGCAAGCGCGGCAATATCCAGCTTGCCAACCACGACCCGGCCATTGGCCGTCACGTCGAACACCCGCTGCCCGGCGGGCTTTTCAGGCTCCACGAAAGTCAGCGTGACCTGATAGCGCCCGTTGCCGACCGGCACACGGTAATGGAACGTACCTTCGCGATACGTGGCGGCGACGGCGCTGTCTGCCGTCCCGCTGATGACGGCGGCGACGGCAGGTTTGCCGTAATCGGCAGGCTTGTCCAGCGTGCCGGTCTTGCCGCCATCGAAGAAGGCATCCGATCCAAACCGTACGGAAGCGGGCGCGGCAACGATGGTTCCGGCATCGATACGGACATGCGCTTGCGCGTCGCTAGCAAGGTTCCAGGTTACACTGTCGCTGACAATCCCTGACGCGAATTGACCCTTGGCGACGATAGCATTGGCGCCCCCGTTGAGCGTTACGGCCTTCCATTCGCAAACGGCATCGACGCAGGCCTGACGGGTCCCGAGCGAGCGGCCATTAACGAACAGTTCGGTCGCCGGCGCATTGCTGTAAACGCGTACGTCAGTGATCTTGTACGCGCGATCGGCATAACGGCGGCCGTTGATGTGCACGCTTGGCGCAGCATTCCAGTTCGCCTTGTAGAAGTAGAAGGCGTCCTTGCGGGTCTTGCGGTCATAGGTGACCAGACCCTTGGTGTTGATGTCCTGCGCATCGCCTTCGTTGCGGATAGTGGTGGCAAAATCGAAGCTGTTCCACAGCCACGTCGCCCACAGATACGGCCGCGCCTTCAGCGCCTTCCAGGCCTCTTCATGAATGTAGCTTTCGTATTCTTCGGGCTGGCGGGCACCGCGCGAATCGATGGGGCCGCCGTGTACGTCGTCGGTGTGGATGGTGGTTGCGCCGCCTGCACCGTATTCGGTCACGGCCAGCGGTTGCGCCGGGCGCTTGGCATGAAGGGCGTCAAGTGCGGGCCCGAAATCGCCAGGTACGCCGAAATACCACCCGAAATAACGGTTGGCGCCGCCCAGATCGGCAGCGACAGCCGTGACAGGGATGTCCACGCCTTCATTGAACAGCCGGCCTTCGCAGCAGGTCGCCAGCGCAGTGGGGCGCGAAGGATCCTGCGCGTGGGCCAGCGTCTGCAGCCGGGCGAGCAGCGGCATGGGATCGGGGACCTTGCCGTCCTTGTACCCGGTGAGGAACGCCGGGAACGAGTTGCCGAAATCGACCTCATTCGCGATGCCCCAGTTTACCACCGAGGCATGGTTCTGGTTCTGGCGGATCAGTTCGCGCAGTTGCTGTTCGGCATTCGCCACCAGAGCCGGGCGGGGTTCAAGTTCGCCCTTGCGGGTCCAGGCCGAGACCAGCGGTATCTCGTCCCACAGCAGAAACCCGTAGCGGTCCGCAAGGTCGTGGATGGTCTGGCCATGCTGGTAGTGCGTCAGGCGGATGGCGTTCACCCCCATGTCGCGCATGGTCGTCATGTCATCGGCCACATCCGCCGGAGTGATCGCCCACCCTTTGCCTTCGCGGTCCTGGTGATAGCCCACGCCGTGCACGTCCACATGCTTGCCGTTGAGGAACAGGCCCTTGTCGGCATCGATCCGGATTGTGCGCACGCCAAACGGCTGGCTCACGCTATCCAGCACGCGGCCTTTGGCATCACGAACAGCGACTTGCAGAGTGTAAAGGTATGGATCCTCGACGCCTTGCCACAAGTGCGGTGCGGCTACATTCAATGCTGCGGACACGTCGCTGATCGTGCCGGGCGCCACTTTGACCGGAACCGTGGTGACTGCCGCTTCGCCGCCCTGCCGGTCGATAAGCCGGGCCTGAAGGGTCAGGTTGGCGGTGCGGGTTCCATCGTTGGCGATGCGCCCCGAAAGGCTGATGCGTGCCGTCTGCGCGCTTGCGGATACCGTCGTCGCCCGGAAGCCCGGCCCGCCGTAATCGGCCATATCCAGATGGACCGGATCTGTCAGGACGAGCCGCGCGGGACGGTATATGCCGCCGTGGACGAAGAAATCGCCGGTCAATGGCAGCACATCTGCCGTGGGTGAATTGGCGGTATCAACGGCGGTGTTGTCCGCACGAACGACGAGGACGTTGACCTGACCCGGCTTGATCGCCTTGGTCGCATCGACGCGAAAGCGCGAAAACCCGCCTGCGTGATCCCCCAGTTTCACGCCGTTCAGCCAGACGCTGGCGATCCGGCTGACGGCGTCGAATTCGATCCAGGCGCGCTTGTTACGCGCCGATGCATCGGGGGTGAAGGTCAGGCGGTACCAGCCGGGGCCCTGCGTCTTGTCAACCGTATCAGCCCGATTGAGGTGACTGGCGGGATCGGGACGGTAATAGCCGACGCGGTTCCACGTATGCGGCAGGGCTACCGCCTGCCAAGCGCTATCGTCGAACGACGGGGTAACTGCCAAGGCCGGCGCGTCCCCTTTCTGGAAACGCCAACCGGTATCGAGATCAATCGTCTGCCGGGGTTCCGCACGTGGCGACGCATCCAAGCTTTGTACTGCTGGCTGATGGGCGCGGGCAACGCCGGGGATCGTCAGCGCAAGCAGAACGCCCAAGGTAAACTGGCTTTTCGACACGGTGATTGCTCTCCCAGCTCTTACCATATTGATCTTACCACTCCTTTCGGCGGTGGGTGATGAGTTGTCAATGGAGCTGACTACGGCGGGTCAACCGTTGGCGGGTTAGGCGTGGTAAAATTGTCGAAGCAGGATAAAATCACCAATTGGCCTAACAATCAGCGTTGACCTTACAAAGTCCGTTGATAAAGAGGCCTTACCAGATCGCTTCACAAGCGGCTTATCCGGAGGAGGTTACCTTGCGCCATTCATCAGTCCTGTTCGCCACGTCAGCGGTTCTTGCGCTGGCGGCAATCCCCGCGCATGCGCAATCCGCTTCCCCCGCCGCCGCCCAAGCTGCCGACGCTGCGCCGCAGGCTGCCGAGCAGAGCGGCGGCCTGGAAGAAATCGTGGTGACCGCGCAGAAGCGCGAACAGAACCTGCAGGACGTGCCTGTCGCTGTCAGCGCGATCGGTGCCGACCAGATCGAAGCGCGCGGCGTGGCGACGTTCACTGACGTTGCCCGCGTTTCGCCCAGCTTGACCATCACTGAAAATACCAACGCAACTGGCAGCAGCATCAACTTGCGCGGTATCGGCACGTTTTCCTTCAGCATCGGCATCGAGCCCAGCGTCGCCATCGTCGTGGACGACGTGGCGCTGCTGCAGCAGGCGCAGGCGTTCTCGGGCCTTAACGACATCGCGCGCCTCGAAGTGCTGCGCGGTCCGCAAGGTACCCTGTTTGGCAAGAACGCGTCTGCCGGCGTCATCAACATCGTCACGCAGGGCCCGACCAAAACGCTGACCGGTTCGGTCGGCGCGGTGCTGACCACGGATGACCAGCGCCGGATCGAAGGCATGCTGTCGGGTCCGCTGACGCAGGGCGTCGGCTTCCGCCTGAACGCGTTCTACGATGACCGCGATGGTTACGTCAAAAACCTGAACACCGGGCACGATCTCAATGGCGAACGCAGCTATGGCGTTCGCGGCCGTGTTGACGTGGAAGCGGCCTCCAATCTCGATGTCGTGCTGACCGGTGCATACTCCAACACCAAGAGCAACGGCCTGGTACGTACGTTCCGCAGCGTGAATCCGGGCGCCAGCGTATTTGGCGCGCCGATCGCAGGATCGATCGTCGGCATCGAGCCGTCCGACGACAACTACAAGATCCGTCTTGATACCGAGCCGGAAAACGTCAGCAAGCAGGCGATGTTTACCGGGCACGCAACGCTTGATCTGGGCGGCGCCAATCTGGTGTCGATCACGGCTTATCAGGACTGGCGCTTCAATTTCATCGAGGATCTGGACACGCTCGGCACGCCGACTCTGCTCAACACGGCTGATCCCACCAGCATCCTGCCTAACGGCTCTTCGGCAGTCGCCAACTTCCACGCGAAGAACTTCACGCAGGAATTGCGCCTCGTTTCCACCGGCAGCCGCCGTCTCGATTACCTGTTCGCACTGTTCTACGCGAACGGCGATACCACGCGTGACTATGCACGTGGTCCCAACGCGGCGACCAGCTGGGACGCCAGCGCCAAGACCGAAACGTTCGCGGCCTTCGCGCAGCTGACGTACGACATCACCGATACCACGCACCTCGATGGCGGCATCCGCTATAACCACGAGAAGATCGGCGCGAGCTTCCTCAACACCACCAACGTGGCGGTGCCGCCGGCCAACAACGCCAGCTGCCTTTCGGAATGCACTGGCTCCGGCACCGATGACCGCGTGACTTACAAGGTTTCGCTGCGCCAGGATGTTGCGGACCAGGTGATGGTCTATGCCTCGTACGCCACCGGCTACAAGGGGCAGGGCTTTGACATCAGCACCGGCTTCACGCCGACCCGCGCGGCCAACCCGGTTCGCCCGGAAACCAGCCAGGCCTATGAAATCGGCGTCAAGAGCCGCTTCCTGGACGACAAGGTGCAGCTGAACCTCACCGGCTTCTGGACCGACTTCAAGGACTTCCAGGCCCAAGGCGGTGTCACGCTGCCGGACGGCACGATCATCCCGCAGTTGAGCAACGTCGGCAGCCTGCGCAGCCGCGGTGTCGAAGCGGAATTGTCGGCCCGGCCTACCCGTCTTCTGCGCATCGACGCTTCGGCGGCCTATACCGACGCGAAGATCCGCGAATTCGCCAACGCCCCTTGCTACACCGGCCAGACCGCTGCGCAAGGGTGCCTTCCGGTCGCCGGCGGCGCGACTTTCCAGGACTTGTCGGGCGCCACGTTGGCAAACTCTCCCAAGTTCAAGTACAATATCGCCGTCAATTACGACGTCGAAACGCCGTCGTTGCCCTTCGATGGTTTCGTGACGGCGGAGTGGGCGTACCAGAGCCGCGTGAAGCTCGACCTGCTGGGTAGCCCGGTCTCCTACCAGGGTGCTTACGGCGTGTTCAATGGCAGCATCGGCATCCATGGGCGCGATGAGAAGGACTTCCGCGTCGCCCTGTTCGTCAACAACCTGTTCGACAAGAGCTATGCCACCTCGCTGGGTTACACCGGCAGCTCCAACGCGCAGGCCGTGGCGCAGCTGCTGCCGCGCAACTCGCGCCGCTACTTCGGCATTCGTACCCGCGTCGGCTTCTGAACGTGACGACCCGGGCGCCGCAGTAAACCTGCTGCGCCCGGGTCTATCCACGGTCCGACCCGAAATTGAGGAATGATGGTGTGATCCAGCGTAGCAAGCGCCATGTCCGCAATCTGCGCTGGTGGATCATCGGCCTGGTGACGCTGGGAACGGTGCTCAATTACCTGGCGCGCTCCACGCTGTCCGTCGCCGCGCCCACGCTCAAAGCCGAGCTTGGGATGTCGACCGAAGCCTATAGCTACGTGGTTCTTGCGTTCCAGCTGGCCTACACTGTCATGCAGACTGTGGCTGGCGCAATCCTCGACCTGCTTGGCACGCGCCTTGGCTTTTTCCTGTTCGCTGTAGGCTGGGCACTTGCCAACATGGCGCACGGCCTGGCCTCCAGCTGGCAGGGGCTGGCTTTCTTTCGCGGCCTGCTCGGCGCCACCGAAGCGGCCGCCATCCCGGCGGGGGTAAAATCCGTCTCCGAATGGTTTCCGGCCAACGAGCGCCCGCTTGCCACCAGTGCTTTCCAGATGGGCACCAGCGTGGGCGCGATCGCCGCGCCGCCGCTGGTCGTGTTCTGCATCCTGACATGGGGCTGGCAATCGGCATTCCTGATCACCGGTGCGCTCAGCCTCGTGTGGGCGGTGATGTGGTGGGTCACTTACGAAACGCCGCAACGCCACACGCGGTTAAGCCCGGAAGAAAACGCGCTGATCGCAAAAGGGCAGGCAGTCGATGCGGCAGCCTTGCGCCCGTTTACGCGGGGGCAGGTGCTGCGCTCGCGCGGGTTCTGGGCCATCGCCATCCCTCGTTTTTTTGCCGAGCCTGCGTGGCAGACCTTCAATTTCTTCATACCGCTTTATCTCGTTGCGGTCTGGCATCTCGATCTCAAAAGCATCGCCACATGGGCCTGGATGCCGTTTGTCGCGGCTGATCTGGGTTCGCTGGCCGCAGGACTGGTGCCACCGTGGCTGATGAAGCGCGGCGCCAGCGTTCTGACATCGCGCAAGGTGACCATGTCGGTCGGTGCGATCTGCATGATCGGGCCGGCCTGTATCGGCCTGGCCGGTTCGCCCGGCGTGGCGATCGCCCTGTTTTGCGTGGGCGGTTTCGCGCACCAGATGTTGAATGGGGCGCTGATCACTTTGTGCTCGGACGTGTTCGATAGCCGCGCGGTGGGCACCGCCAGCGGGATGGCCGGCACGCTGGCCTGGATCGGCGGGATGCTGTTCACGCTGCTGATCGGGCAGAGCGCTGACGCCTATGGCTACGGGCCGCTGTTCGTGGCGCTCGGTGCGCTCGACATTATCGGCATGGCCATACTCTGGTTCCTTTTGCGCCAGCGCCGGGCACCGCCGGCCAGCAGCATTCCTTCCGCCTGAGCCATCGTAGTGGCCCAGTCCAGACACATTCGATTTACGCGACTCGCAGGAGACCACAGATGAAAATCACATCGGCCAAGGTCATCGTTACATGCCCAGGTCGCAACTTTGTGACCTTAAAGATCATGACCGACCAAGGCGTTTACGGCATCGGCGATGCGACGATGAACGGGCGTGAAAAGGCGGTCGTGGCCTATCTGCAAGAGCACGTCGTGCCCTGCCTGATCGGCATGGATCCGCGCCGGATCGAAGATATTTGGCAGTATCTCTATCGCGGTGCCTACTGGCGGCGCGGCCCGGTCACGATGCGGGCGATCGCCGCCGTTGACGTGGCCTTGTGGGATATCAAGGCCAAGATGGCGGGTATGCCGCTGTATCAGCTGCTCGGCGGTCGCAGCCGTGATGGCGTGATGGTCTACGGCCATGCCAACGGCAACGACATCGCCGAGACGGTGGATGCGGTGGGCCACTACATCGACATGGGCTACAAGGCGATCCGCGCACAGACCGGCGTTCCCGGCGTCAAGGACGCCTACGGCGTGGGCCGTGGCAAGCTCTATTACGAGCCGGCCGACGCATCGCTGCCGTCCGTCACCGGTTGGGACACGCGCAAGGCGCTGAACTACGTGCCCAAGCTGTTCGAAAAACTGCGCGAAACGTATGGTTTCGACCACCATCTGCTGCACGATGGGCACCACCGCTACACCCCGCAGGAAGCGGCTAACCTGGGCAAGATGCTTGAGCCGTACCAGCTGTTCTGGCTGGAAGATTGCACCCCGGCGGAAAATCAGGAAGCCTTCAAGCTTGTGCGCCAGCACACCGTCACCCCGCTGGCGGTAGGTGAAATTTTCAACACGATCTGGGACGCCAAGGACCTGATCCAGAACCAGCTGATCGACTATATCCGCTGCACCATCGTCAGCGCCGGCGGCGTGACGCACTTGCGCCGGATCGCCGATCTGGCCGCGCTGTACCAAGTGCGTACCGGTAGCCACGGCGCTACCGACCTGTCGCCGGTCACCATGGGCACCGCGCTGCATTTCGACACCTGGGTGCCCAACTTCGGCATTCAGGAATACATGCGCCATACCGAGGAAACCGACGCGGTGTTCCCGCATGACTACCGGTTCGAAAGCGGCGAATTGTTCTGTGGCGAGACCCCGGGCCACGGCGTGGACATCGACGAGGACCTGGCGGCCAAGTATCCGTACAAGCCCGCCTATCTGCCGGTTGCCCGTCTGGCAGACGGCACGATGTGGAGCTGGTAAGCGGCACGCGATAAAGAAAGGCAGGTCATGACCCGTATCGTATGCCTGGGTGAAGCAATGGTGGAGCTGTCCGGCTCGGCCGGCGCGTGGCGTGTCGGGTACGGCGGCGACACGCTCAACACCGCAGTTCACTTGGCGCGTGGCGGGCATGACGTAGCGTACATGACCGCGCTGGGGGAGGATGCCTTCAGCGCGAACTTGCGCCTGGCATGGGAAGGCGAAGGGTTGGATTGCAGCCTGGTCCTCACGCACCCCTCGCGTCACGCCGGGCTTTACGCCATCACCACCGATGTGGCGGGCGAACGCAGTTTCACCTACTGGCGCGACACCAGCGCCGCGCGAGCGTTGTTCGAGCTTGATGCCGTCGATCAGGCGATGGCGATCGCCGAAACGGCGGATCTGTTCTGCTTTTCGCTGGTGTCATTGGCGATCCTGCCGCCCCAAGGCCGACAGGACCTGCTGCGCCTGGCAGGCCGCGTGCGCGATAACGGCGGGCAGGTTGCATTCGATGGCAACTACCGCCCGCGCCTTTGGGAAACAACCGAGGCGGCGCAGCGGGCGCGAGACAAGGCCATCGCGTTTGCCGACATCGGGCTGCCGACCCTTGAAGACGAAGTGCTGCTGAGCGGCGCCGGCTCAGCCGAGGATGTGGCCCGGCACTGGCGCACATTGGGATGCAAGGACGTGGTGGTGAAGCTGGGCGCACAGGGCTGCCTGCTCCCCGACGGCGCCATCTGCCCTGTCCCGCAAACCCTCCAGCCGGTAGATACCAGCGGTGCTGGCGATGCATTCAACGGCGGGTATTTGTCTGCCAGGCTGCGCGGCGCTTCTGCGCATGACGCCGCGCTGGCAGGCCATGCGCTTGCCGGGTGGACGGTTATGCGCCCCGGCGCGATCCCGGCGGTGGATCGGCTGGCGCCCTATGGCCAGCCCGACAGTTCTCACGCGTAATCGTAAGGGCCACCGCGCGCCAACGCTGCGCGATACGCGGGCAGGGCGTGGATCTTGGCCAGCCAGGCAATGGTGGCCGGGCGGCCCTGGTCCAACCCGGCACGGTTCCGGGCGGCTTCGAGCGGAAAGCTCATCATCACATCCGCCGCAGTCATCACCTCGCCAGCAAACCACGGGCGCGACGCCAATTCTTTCTCGACAAAATCGAGGTGCACATCGACCATCGGCTGGATCCGCTTTTGCGCGGCTTTTCCGAACAGGGGCACCTTGCCCAGTACCAGCTTGAGCAGCAGCGGCGGCATCATCGAGCCTTCGGCGTAATGCAGATAAAAGCGGTAAAGGCTCGGGTCGGCCCCAACCGTATCAGCACCCAGCTCGCCGTTCGCCTTGTCTACCAGATATTCCATTATCGCCGCAGTTTCCGCAACCGTGCGCTTAGAACCGTCCGGCATTTCATCAACGATCACCGGGGATTTTCCCAGCGGGTGCACTGCCTTGAGTTCAGGCGGTGCCAGCATGGTCTTGGGATCGCGCTCGTAGCGCTTGACGTCATACGGCAGGCCCAGTTCTTCGAGCAGCCATAGGACACGTTGCGATCGGGAATTTTCGAGATGATGAACGGTAATCATAGCGCGCGTAATTTCACAGGACAGCGCGGCTGACAATCCGATTGTCAGCCGCGCGCCTTATCCGGTTATCGCGTTTCAGCGCATGCCGGGGCCACGGTTGCGCTGGGAATAGCGCTTGAACGCGTAGCCACCGAGCGCTGCAGCCACCATGCCTGCAGGGCCCAGGCGGCGCAGCACAGTCGCCGCGCCCAGGCCCAGCAGCGCGCCCTTGGTGCCGCTCACGCCGCTCATCTGGTCGGACACTTTCTTGCCTGCAATCGCACCGATAATCTTGCCGATCATGTCATTCTCCTTTGCGGGCACAACGGCAGGACAGGCCTGATGGTTCCGTGGCGAATGCCAGTCAGGCCACCGTCAGATCCTGCGGGGCAACGCCGTAGTAGTTGGATACGCGGTCCGCGTAAGCCTGGTTGAAATCGGGCGCGTTGTTCGACCAGCTCGGCCCGCCTTCCAGCAGCCGGCGGTCGATCGTCACGATGTAGCCATCGGCCACGTGGTCGTACGACAGCAATTCAAACGGCAGCGGATAATAGCTTTTGCCGATGCCCAGGAACCCGCCGAGGCTGAGTACCGCATAGTTCACCAGGCCGGTGCGCTTGTTGATCATGAAGCTGTGGACCGACCCGATAGTGTCGCCATCGCGACCGGCAACCTTGGTCCCATCGACCTTGTTGGATGCCAGCAGCAGGTTGGTGGGCTGCACTTCGGCGGGAGCGGCGTTGTGATCCGACATAGAGCGTTCCTTTCGTGTCGAGAGGCTGAACCGCCACGCAGGCGCATCGTTCCAGCGCCTCTTGCGCTACGCGGGAGTAAAGGCACCGTTGCCCAGCACATCCTCAACAGCCTGCACCAGGGGGTGCGTCCGGTGTTGCGGGTCGGCCATGTAGAAGCCTAGGGTCCGGCGGTGATCGAAGCCTTGCAGTGGCACGTGGCGCACCTGTGCGCAGCGGTAGCTTTCGGGCATCACCGTGACGCCCATCCCGGCCGCGACCATCTGGAGCGCGCGTTCGTCGTTGGTGGTGCGTAGCGAGAAGTGCGGGCGGACGCCGCGCGCCACGAAGAAACGGCTGGTCTGGGACAGCATTTCGCAGTGCCGCCGCACGATCATCGGCGCATCGCGCAAGTCGGCGGCGTCTATTGCCGTGCGATCGGCAAGTGGGTGGTCGAGCGGCAGGACCAGCATGTAGCCCTCGTCCAGGATCATGCGCTGGGTGAAGTGATGATTGGTGGGGCGCATGATGGTCAGTGCCACGTCCAGCCGGTCACGCTCCAGCATGCCCAGCAGTTCGCGCTCGCCGGCGAACACGACCTCGACCGGGCCGGGCAGTGCATCGCGCGCGGCATGACACGCGGTGGAGACGGCAGCGCCGGGGACGCTGGTCAATACGCCGACCCGCAGGCCCTGCTTGTGCTCGGTGTCTGCGATCGCGGACAATACGGCGTTGAATTCCCGCTCGATCCGGCGGGCATGGGCCAGGAACAGCGAGCCCGCCTCGGTCAGTTGCACGCGCTGATTGCTGCGTTCGAACAGCGGACGTTCCAGCGCGCGCTCCAGCTTCGCGATTCCGACCGACAGCGTGGGCTGCGAGACGTTGCAATGCGCGGCGGCGCGCGAGAAATTGCCCTGGTCCACCACCGCCAGAAAATACCGAACCAGATACCGCTCTATCATAGATACCGTATATACACTCGTTATCGAGTTTCAATTTTTCATATGGCGGGTCCTGCGCTAGCTTTGCCGGCAAGGAGAGAATGCCGATGACCGACTTCGATTTCGCCCTGGGTGAAACGGCGGACATGATCCGCGACACTGCCGCCCGCTTCGCCGCCGACAAGATCGCGCCGCTGGCCGCCGAGATCGACGCGAAAGACTGGTTCCCGCAGGACCTGTGGCCGCAGATGGGCGCGCTGGGTCTGCATGGTATCACCGTGGACGAGGCGGACGGCGGGCTTGGCCTTGGCTATCTCGATCATGTGGTGGCGCAGGAGGAGATCGCGCGCGCCTCGGCTTCTATCGGTCTGAGCTATGGCGCGCATTCCAACTTGTGCGTCAACCAGATCCGCCGTTGGGGCAATGCCGAGCAGAAGGCGCGCTATCTGCCACGGTTGATTTCCGGCGAGCATGTCGGCAGCCTGGCGATGTCCGAGGCGGGGGCGGGATCCGACGTGGTATCGATGAAGCTGAAGGCGGAAAAGAAGGGCGACCGCTACGTCCTGAACGGCACCAAGTTCTGGATCACCAACGCCACGTATGCCGATACGCTGGTGGTGTATGCGCGCACCGGGGAGGGCAGCCGGGGGCTGACCACGTTCCTGATCGAAAAAGGCATGAAGGGCTTTTCCATCGGCCAGAAGATCGACAAGATGGGCATGCGCGGCTCGCCCACCGCTGAACTGGTGTTCGACGATTGCGAAGTGCCGGAAGACAACATCATGGGCCCGCTGAACGGCGGCGCCGCGGTGCTGATGAGCGGGCTGGACTATGAACGCACGGTACTGGCGGGCATCCAGCTGGGTATCATGCAGGCGTGCCTGGATGTGGTGCTGCCTTACGTTCGTGAGCGCAAGCAGTTCGGCAAGCCGATCGGCGCGTTCCAGTTGATGCAGGCGAAGATCGCGGACATGTATGTCGCGCTCAATTCGGCGCGGGCGTATGTCTATGCCGTGGCGCGGGCCTGCGATGCGGGGCGCACCACGCGTTTCGATGCGGCGGGTGCAATCCTGCTGGCGAGTGAGAATGCGATGAAGGTTGCGCTGGAAGCGGTGCAGGCTTTGGGCGGCGCGGGCTATACCAAGGACTGGCCGGTGGAACGCTATATGCGCGATGCAAAGCTGCTGGATATCGGCGCGGGCACCAACGAGATCCGGCGCATGTTGATCGGCCGGGAACTGATCGGAGCATGAGCGCCCCCGTCCTGACCTCCGCCATTTCCAGCGCCGATCCGGTGTTCCAGGCGAACGCGCAGCACAATCGCGCCCTGGCACAGGAACTTGCCGGCAAAGTGGCGCAGGCGGCGCAGGGCGGCAGCCAGGCCGCGCGGGACAAGCACACCGGGCGCGGCAAGCTGCTGCCGCGCGACCGGATGGAGTGCCTGCTCGATCCCGGCTCGCCCTTTCTGGAACTGGGCCAGCTGGCGGCGAATGGCTTGTACGGCGACGAAGTACCCGGCGCGGGGATCGTGGCGGGGATCGGACGAGTGTCCGGTCGGCAGGTGATGATCGCGTGCAACGATGCCACCGTCAAAGGCGGGACGTATTTCCCGATGACGGTGAAAAAGCACTTGCGCGCGCAGGAAATCGCCCTCGAAAACCGGCTGCCGTGCATTTACCTGGTCGATTCCGGCGGCGCGAACCTGCCCAATCAGGCAGAGGTGTTTCCCGACCGCGATCACTTCGGCCGCATATTCTTCAACCAGGCGAACCTGTCTGCGCGGGGCATCCCGCAGATCGCCTGTGTCATGGGATCGTGCACGGCCGGCGGGGCGTATGTCCCGGCGATGTCGGACGAAACGGTGATCGTGCGTAATCAGGGCACCATCTTCCTTGCCGGTCCGCCGCTGGTGCAGGCGGCCACTGGTGAGGTCATTTCGGCCGAGGATCTGGGCGGCGGCGACCTGCACGGGCGCAAGTCCGGCGTGGTGGATCATGTGGCGCAGAACGATGAGCACGCGCTGTCGATTGTGCGCGACATCGTCTCCACGCTACCGGCCGATTTTCAGCCCGACCTCAACCTGCAGGCACCCAGGCCGCCGCTGTTCGATGCGGAAGATCTGTATGGCATCATCCCGCAGGACGTGCGCGCGCCGTATGACGTGCGCGAAGTGATCGCGCGGATTGCCGATGGCAGCGAATTTCATGAGTTCAAGGCTTTGTATGGCACCACGCTGGTGTGCGGCTTTGCGCATATTCACGGAATGCCGGTGGCGATCCTGGCCAACAACGGCGTGCTGTTCAGCGAAAGCGCGCTGAAGGGTGCCCACTTCATCGAGCTGGCGTGCCAGCGCCGCATTCCGCTGCTGTTCCTGCAGAACATCTCGGGCTTCATGGTCGGCGGCAAGTACGAGGCGGAAGGAATCGCCAAGAACGGCGCCAAGCTGGTAACGGCCGTGGCGACGGCGCAAGTGCCCAAGATCACGGTGCTGATCGGCGGCAGTTTCGGCGCGGGCAATTACGGCATGTGCGGGCGCGCGTATCAGCCGCGTTTTCTGTTCACCTGGCCCAACGCGCGCATCAGCGTGATGGGGGGCGAGCAGGCAGCCAGCGTGCTGGCTACCGTCCACCGCGATGCGGCGAAGTGGACCGCCGATGAAATGGAGGCGTTCAAGGCCCCTGTCCGCCAGAAATACGAGGACGAGGGTAACCCCTATTACGCCACCGCGCGGCTGTGGGACGACGGCATCATCGATCCCGCACAGACGCGTGACGTGCTGGGGCTGGCGTTCGCCGCCGCGCTCAATGCGCCGGTGCCGCAGGAGGCGCGCTTCGGCGTGTTCCGGATGTGATGGCGCAGGCAGGGAAAGATACCGGGATGGCGATACGCAAGCTGTTGATCGCGAACCGGGGCGAAATCGCCTGTCGCATCATGCGCACCGCGCGCGCGATGGGAATCGCGACGGTGGCGGTCTATTCCGATGCGGATGCTCATGCGCTGCATGTGCGCTCCGCTGACGAGGCGGTACACATCGGGCCCGCACCGGTGCGCGAAAGCTATCTTTTGGGGGAGCGCATCATTGCCGCCGCCAGGGAAATCGGCGCGCAGGCCATCCATCCCGGCTATGGGTTCCTTTCAGAAAACGCGCAATTTGCGCAAGCCGTCATCGACGCCGGGCTGATCTGGGTCGGACCCAGTCCGTCGTCCATCACCGCGATGGGCCTGAAAGACGCAGCCAAGGCTCTGATGCAGGCCGCCGGCGTGCCGACCACGCCTGGGTATCTTGGTGCCGACCAAAGCCCGGAGCGGCTGCAGGCCGAAGCGGATGCGATCGGCTATCCGGTGCTGATCAAGGCCGTTGCGGGCGGCGGCGGCAAAGGCATGCGCAAGGTCGATGCAGCCGCAGATTTTGCCGATGCGCTGGAATCCTGCCGGCGCGAAGCTGCCTCCAGCTTCGGCAACGATCAGGTGCTGCTGGAAAAATGGGTGACCAACCCGCGCCATATCGAGGTGCAGGTGTTCGGGGACAGCCATGGCAACGTGGTGCACTTGTTCGAGCGGGACTGCTCGCTCCAGCGCCGTCACCAGAAGGTGATCGAGGAAGCCCCCGCGCCTGGCATGGATGCCGCCACGCGCGAAGCGATCTGCCAGGCGGCGGTGCGTGCGGCCAAGGCGGTCAACTACGTCGGCGCGGGCACAATCGAATTTATCGCTGACGGGTCGGAAGGCCTGCGCGCCGATCGGATCTGGTTCATGGAAATGAACACCCGGCTGCAGGTGGAGCATCCGGTGACCGAGGCGATCACCGGGCAGGATCTGGTGGAGTGGCAATTGCGTGTCGCCGCCGGCGAACCTTTGCCCAAAGCGCAGGCAGACTTGTCCATCAACGGCTGGGCCATGGAAGCGCGGCTTTATGCGGAAGATCCGGCAAAAGGTTTTCTGCCCTCCATCGGCACGCTGGAGGTTTTCGAACCGGGCAAAGGCTGCCGCATTGATACGGGCGTTGTTACAGGTGCGGAAATCTCGCCGTTCTACGATCCGATGATCGCCAAGGTGATAGCGCATGGCGAAACCCGCGAAGACGCACGCGTGACGCTGGCCACGGCGCTGGACGATACCGCAATCTGGCCGCTCAAGACCAATGCCGGCTTTCTGGTAAAAGCGCTGGAGCATCCCGATTTTGCCGCCGCACGGCTCGACACCGGCCTGATCGCGCGGGCCGGCGATGCGTTGATGCCGCCGCCAATACCCAGCGACGATGCGCTGGCGGATGCGGCGGCCGCGCTGGTGGCGGGCGGACCGCTTACCGGCTTTCGTCTGAACGCCCCGCGGCGGCAGGAGGCGCGCTTCCTGCTGGACGGAGAGGCGGTGTCCATCCGCTTCGATCCCGATGCCGCGTCGGACGAAGAACCGTTGCACGACGTGCTGGTGGCGCAGGCCGGGCAGGTCTGGCGCGTCAGCGGCTGGCGCGCATCCGGCCCCGCCGGCGCGGAAGGCGGTGACGGCGCGATCCTCTCGCCGATGCCCGGACGCATCATCGCGGTTAGCGTAACCGCCGGGCAGACGGTGACCAAGGGGCAGAAGCTGCTAACCCTGGAAGCCATGAAGATGGAACACACGCTGGTAGCGCCGTTCGACGGCACCATCACGGTGCTGAACGCCGTGCAGGACGCGCAAGTCAGCGATGGCGCACTACTCGTGCGGATCGAGCGGCAGGAGGAAGCCTGATGGCCGGCAAGCCCTTCGATAAGTGGACCATAGGCGAGACGCTGGTTCACGAAATCCGGCGCACGGTGACGGAAACCGACAATCTGCTGTTCAGCACGATGACGCACAATCCCCAGCCTCTCCACCTCGATATAGAGGCGGCCAAGGCCAGTGAGTTCGGCCAGATCCTGGTCAACGGCACTTTTACCTTCGCGCTGATGGTGGGGCTGTCCGTCGGCGACACCACGCTGGGCACGCTCATCGCCAACCTGGGGTATGACAAGCTGGTGATGCCTGCGCCGGTGTTCATTGGCGATACCCTGCGGGCGGAAACCACGATCGAGGCGCTGCGGCCCAGCGGCTCGCGTCCTGGCGCTGGCATCGTCACGTTTGCGCATCGCTTGCTCAACCAGCGTGACGAAGTGGTGTGCCAGTGTCTGCGCATGGCGCTGGTGAAGGGCACCATGGCGTGAAGTTGCGCTCGCTGCTGTTCGTGCCGGGTGACCGCCCAGAGCGGTTTGCAATGGCCGCCGCCAGTGGCGCTGATGCGCTGATCCTCGACCTTGAAGACTCCGTCGCTCCGGAAAAGAAAGCGTTCGCCCGCGATGCGATAGCCGCGTGGCTTGGGCAGGATCGCACGATACCCGCTTTTGTTCGGGTCAATCCGCTGGACGGCACCGAGACCGCGCACGACCTTGCGGCGGCGTTACCCGCCCAGCCTGACGGACTGGTGCTGCCAAAAGCCGAAGGCTCGGCCAGCGTCACGGCGCTGATCGAGCGCGGCGGTGGGCAGGCTTTGCCGCCAATCCTGCCTATCGCGACCGAGACGCCTGCCGCGATCTTTCAACTGGGCACATATGCCGCCGTTGCGGACCATCTTGCTGGCCTGACCTGGGGGGCGGAGGATCTGCCCGCCGCCATCGGCGCGATGACCTCGCGCGAGGCGGACGGCAGCTACACCGCGCCATACGAAATGGTGCGCAGCTTGACGCTGTTCGGCGCCCATGCTGCCGGTTTGCCGGCGATCGAGACGGTATTTCCCCGCATCGATGCGCCCGATGCGCTTGCCGGGTATGTGGCGCGCGCCCGGCGGGACGGGTTTACCGGGATGATGGCGATCCACCCCGCCCAGGTCGATGCCATCAATCGAGGCTTCACGCCCACCCCGCAGGAGCTTGCCCGCGCCCGCGCGGTCGTGGACGCGTTTGCGGCGAACCCCGGCGTCGGTGCCCTGAAGCTGGACGGCCGGATGATCGACCGCCCGCATCTGGTGCAGGCCCGGCGCATCCTGGCGCTGGCTTAGCCTAGGGTGTAGTCCGCGATATACGGCGTATGATCGGACAAAGGCGTTCCGTTGTCCTGAAAGCCGACCGGCACCACGATGTTCTGCAACGACAATTCGCTGCCTGCGCCTGCCCGGAAGAACTGCTTGTCCTTCGCGCGTTTGCGAACCACAGCGAGCCCTTCGTTTACCGCGCTATCGCTGCGCGAGGCGGCAAGCTGGGTAGCTTCCACGCCGCCGTTGACGATGCCGCCATCGGCTGCAACGGCAGCGATGCGCTGCGGATCGTGCCCTATGTTGAAGTCACCGCCGAAGATCACGTCCGTGCCGGGCGCGACGTTGGCGTGGATGTAATCGCGCGCGGTCGCGATCTGGCGCATGTAGGCAGTGTCGGCACGGGCGATCTCCACCCCGGTTGCCGCGCGCGAATTGAGGTGCGTATCGGCAATGGCGATGGGTTGGGAATGGCCCGGAACCTGGATCCATGTCAGCAGCACCCCCTTGGACGCCAGGCAGTCGTAACCGGCACACATGTCGGCGGGAAACGCCATCCGGCGGGTCTGGACGATGGGATAGTCGGACAGGATCACCAGGCCGCTATCTACCCACTTGCCCACGCCTTCGCCCTTCAGCCAGGAATCCTGCGCGGCGAATGATTTGCCCGCCAACGAAGGATCGTTGGCCATGTCTCCCGCCTTCGGGCCCCATGCAACATAGGTATAGCCGGCCGCGCGCGCGATCGCCTTGGCTTGTCCGATGAACGCTTCCTGCAGCAGCACCACGTGTGGCTGTTGTCCGGTTTCTCGCAGCGCGCCCAGCCGCTGGCCGATTTGCGCCAGTTTGCCGGGGCGCCCGAATGCCGCGGGAAACGGCAGGCCCTCGACATTGTAGGTCATGACCGACAGCGTATTAGTGGGCTGCGTGGCGATCCTGGATATCGGCGCTGGGGCCAGATCGGCCGCCGGCGATGGCAGCGGCACGTTGAGAGCCAGGATTGCCGCTACGACGCCGAGGGTCGTGATGTGTAGACGCTTCATGAAGATACTCCCGCCATTTCCGATCATGAGACGCCGCGCGGTGTCTCGATCCGCACTTCAAAAAACTTTGTGCGGGTATTCACGGCCGAAGGAGTCATACCATTGACCCGCGCTTTCGCCGGGCCATTCACAGGGCGGCGGCACCGATGCAGACATTCACTACCCCGATCACCGCCCCAACCTGGACGCGCGCGCAGCCATGTCCCCGCAATACTTCCGGTATAGCGTGAGACGGCCATGACACGCCCTCTGCAATCTCGTACAGACCTGCTCCTGCTGGGGAAGGAGACCGGATTTGCACAAGGTGGACGCGCAATGACGTCGGACGGTCAGGAAGTGCCTGCCGACGCCGGATTGCGCCAGTTGTGTCTGTCGATGCGGATCGAACTGCGCCGCTTCCTGCTGGCGCGCCGGATCGGCGAGGCGGATGCGGAAGACCTGCTGCAGGATCTGTATCTGCGGGTGCAGGCCAGTGTAACCGGTCCCGTGCGCGCGCCGCGCGCGTACCTGTATCAGATGCTGAACAACATGGCGCACACCCGCCGCCGGACCGAACTGCGCCAACAATCGCGCGATGCGCACTGGCTTGATGCGCCGGCCGGGGCGGCAGGGCCGGACACGGAGATGGCCGACCTTGCGCCCGACCCGGAAACCTCGCTGCTGGCCCGCGATCACCTGGCCCGGGTTGAAGCCCGGCTTGAGGAACTGCCCGAACGCACAGCGCACGTGTTTCGCCAGTACCGGGTTGAGGGGGTGTCCCAAAAGGCGATCGCCAACGAACTGGGCATCAGTCTGAGCGCCGTCGAAAAACATCTGCAGCGTGCCTACAGTGCGGTGCTGGAGATCCGCAGCCGGCTTGATCCGGGCGCAACCGGCCGGACAGGAGGCACCGATGACAGGGCTCGCTGAGAATACCATGCGCGCAGAAGCGATCGCCTGGCACCTGCAACTGAGCAGCGGCGGAGATGCCGACTGGGACGGTTTCGCCCGCTGGCTGGAAGCCGATCCGCGCCATAATGACATGTACGAAGCGGTGTACGATGCCGATCAGGCGCTCGATCCCGTGGCCGAACTTGCTCGCAGCAGCCAGGAGCCTGCGTTTACGTGGTTCACCCCGATCCAGCCCAGCCGCGCCCGGCGCTGGAAGTGGCCGGGGATGGCTGCTGCTGCCGCGCTCGTCGCGTTTGGCAGCTGGGTGGGAACCGGCGGCCTCAACAGCGACTATGCGGTCAGCACCGCGCCTGGCGAAATGCGCACGCTGACGTTGTCCGATGGCACGCGCATCATGCTCAATGGCGGCAGCACGATCGAGCTGGACAAGAACGATACGCGCGTGGCTGAACTCAAGGCGGGCGAAGCGCAGTTCACTGTGCATCACGATGCCCAGCAGCCCTTCACCCTCACTGTGGGTGACCAGCGGATCGTGGACGAGGGAACCGTGTTCAACGTGCGTCGGGCGAAAAGCGCGCTGCGGGTCGAAGTGGCGGAAGGCGGGGTGCGCTTTGAAAATGGCGTCAACCGGCTGCGGCTAACCGCCGGGGATACTCTGGACGCGAGCGAAAGCGGCATTGTCGAGGGGGCCAAGGCTGTCAGCGATATCGGTGGCTGGACCCGCGGCAGGCTGGTTTATCGCGATGCGCCGCTGATGGAAGTCACCGCCGACATCACCCGCGCGCGCGGGATCGCCATCGAATTGGGACCGGACCTTTCCGACCGTCGCTTTTCGGGCGTTATTCAGCTTGATGGCGATGCCGCTACCCTGCAGAAGCGAGTCGGCGTTCTGCTGGGTTTGAAGGTGGCGGCAACAGCCGATGGATGGTCGATTTCGCGGTAAATGCCGGACGGGGGGATGGCTTCTTGCGTTTGCCTGCCTGGCCTTTGGAACATCTGCTCAAGCGCGATCGGACCAGCAGTTCACAGTGCAGGGTGGCCGGCTGTCCGATGCGCTGATCGCGTTTTCAGAACAGGCGAACATTTCCATCGCGATTACCGAGCCCGGCCTCGAAGCTGTGCGCACCAAGGGCATCAATGGCCGCTATGACGTGTCCGATGCACTTCAGGCGCTTCTGAAAGGGAGCGGCTATGCCTTTGTATTTGTTGATGCCCGCACAGTCCGTTTGGTCCGCAAAAGCGTGCCGGCTCCGCGCGCGCCTGCACCCGCGCCGGTAGCAGTCGCGCGCGCTGCCATCCCGCAACAGCCCCTTCCGCCCAGGCAAGGCCCGGACATCATCGTGATCGCCACCAAGCAGCGGCTGGGCCTGGCGACGTATCCGGCCAGCATCTCGGTGGTGGAACCGGACCGGGTGGAACTGGCGCGGGCAGGGGGGCAAGGCACCGCTTTCATTCTGGGCAAATTGCCGCAGCTGTCGTCCACAAATCTGGGGCCGGGGCGCAACAAGGTATTCATCCGCGGCATCGCGGACAGCAGCTTCAATGGGCCTGGTCAGGGCACCATCAGCCAATACTTTGGCGAAACGCGCCTGATCTACAGCGCGCCTGACCCTGACCTCGCGTTGTACGACGTTGGCCGCGTGGAGGTGCTGGAAGGGCCGCAAGGCACGCTGTACGGCGCGGGCACGCTTGGCGGCATCATCCGGCTGGTGCCCAATGAACCCGATCTGCAATCCACCCAGATCAGCGCCTCGGCCGGGTTGCGACTGACGCAGGAAGGCGAACCCGGCGGTGACGGCGCGCTGACGGTGAACCTTCCGCTGGTGAACGACACGCTGGCCGTGCGGGCCGTCGCCTACAAGAGCACCGACGGCGGCTACATCGACGATGCCGAGCGCGCGCTGCACGATATCAACCGCAACGAAAAGACCGGTTTTCGCGCGCTTTTGCGCTGGAAGCCGGATACGGACTGGACGGTCGATGTTACCGCCCTGACCCAGGACATCGACTCCCGCGACGGGCAATATACTTTGAAGGGCGAGCCCGATCTGGTGCGGCGTTCCGCCATCGCTCAGCCGTTCGACAACGATTACCGGCTTGCGGACGTTACGGTCCGGCGCGGCTGGGACGATGTCCAGCTGGTGTCCGCCACCGGCTATGCCAACCATGACATCAAGACCACCTTCGATGCCACGCCGATGACTTCGGGCGCCCCCCCGGTGGAGTTTACCGAAGACATCAAGGTGCGCCTGCTCTCTCACGAAACCCGCGTATCGGGCAGTCTTGGCGGTTCGGGAACGTGGATCGCGGGCATCAGCCTGGTAGACAACCAGGACCGCGTCGTGCGCCGCCTGGGTGACCCCGGATCGACGGCGTTGCTCACCAGCATCTCCAATTCCACCCTCGACGTCGCCGGATTTGGAGAAGCGGGGATTCCCGTGTCGCGCAATCTTGTCATGACCTTGGGCGGCCGGGTGAGCTACGTACACCAGACCAGCGAATTCATCGGTCAGAAGGTGCCGGAAGGCGAGGAGCCGGCCAGTACCCAGGCGCGCGTGCTGCCGTCCGCCGGGCTCTCGTGGACGCCGCGGCCCGGTCTGCTTATTTACGGCCGGTTCCAGCAGGGCTACCGTCCAGGGCAGTTGCAGGTCACCGGCTCGTCAAACTCGCAAAGCGCCGAGCGGTTTGGTTCCGACCGGATCAGCACCATGGAAGTGGGCCTGCGCTTCGGCATGGAGAAAGGCGCGCGCCTGTCCGGCAGTCTGGCCGCATCGCTGGCCTTATGGCGCGATGTGCAGGCCGATCTCGTCGGGCTGGACGGTTTGCCATACATCGCCAACATCGGTTCGGGCCGGGTCGAGAATCTGGCCGCGTCGCTGGCCTGGCATCCGGACGATTTCTTTTCTGTAGAGGCGGCAGGTTTCCTCAATTCGAGCGAACTGACCAGTCCTTCGGCCCAATACGGTGAGGAAACCGATCGCGATCTGCCTAACATCGCCGATCTGGGCTGGCGGGTAGCCGCCAAGTTCGATCGGCAGTATGCGTGGGCAAAGCTGACGCTGGACGCTGCGGTGCGCTATGTGGGCTATTCCAAACTTGCGATCAGCGGGCCGTTTGCGCTGGGTCAGGGCCGGTATTACGATGCGTCCACCGGTGCGCGCCTAGGCTTTCGCGGCTGGGGCCTGTCGATCGATGTCGACAATCTGCTCAACACGCGGGCCAACACGTTCTCTTACGGTAACCCTTTTTCGGTCACGCAAGGGCTGCAGCAAACGCCGATGCGGCCGCGCTCAATCAGGATCGGTATCGATGCGAACTTCTGACAGACGCCTGCTTGCCTCCATTCACGACGTGTCGCCCCGCTTCGAAGGCGAGGTGGATCGTCTGGCCGACCTTATCACACGGCGGCTCGGGCCTTCGCGCTATGCGATGCTGGTGGTGCCCGACCATTGGGGACAAGCGCCACTGTCCAACGCATCGGCGTTTCAGGCGCGCCTGCGCGCCTGGGCGGACTGCGGGATCGAGATGTTCGTCCATGGGTGGTACCATCGTGACACCTCCGATCATCAGGGCGCTGCCAGCCTGAAGGCGCGGCACATGACGGCGGGGGAGGGTGAGTTCCTCGGGCTCTCCTACGCCGACGCGCTGCAGCGCATGCGCGATGGCAAGGCTTTGGTGGAGGACGTGATCGGGCGGCCGGCAGCCGGATTCATCGCGCCGGCCTGGCTTTATGGACCGGGCGCGATGCAGGCGCTGGGCGAATGCGGCTTCGCGCTGGCGGAGGATCATTTCCGCGTCTGGCAGCCCGGCCACGAGGACACGCCGCTGGCGAAAGGGCCGGTGGTGACCTGGGCATCGCGCAGTACGATGCGCACCGCTTCCTCGCTGGCGTTCGCCGCCTTGGCGCGCACCGCGTTACAACCGCTGCGCACGCTGCGACTGGCGATGCATCCGGGCGATGTGACCAAGCCCTCCATCCTGAAAAGCGCCGATGCCACGCTGCACGCGTTCGCGGCTACGCACACTCCGGGCAGATACGCTGACCTGACGGAATAAAAATGTAACCAAGGCACGATATCGCGGTGCGGGTCCTGGCAGGGCCCGGAGTCACAGGGATATGACAGAGCCTTTGCGGATTGCGATACCCATACATAGCTTCGAGCCCGGTGGGGTAGAGCGTGTGGCTCTCAATCTGGCGGAGCACTGGCAGCGCAGCGGCCACGCGGTGACCATCGTGCTGGGCCGCGACGAGGGACCGGACCGGGGCCGTGCGTCCGCATCGCTTTTCTACAAACTCTACCCTAGCGCCGTTCCGACCGCACGGTTCGAGACCGTGTGGATGATGTGGTGCTTCGCGCGGTACCTTTCGCGCGAGCGGGCAGACGTGATCTTCTGCCCCGGAAACACTTACGCGGTGGTATGTGCAGCGATGCGGCTGCTGCTGGGTGACCGGTGCCCGCCGGTCGTCATCAAGGTCAGCAACGATCTGCTTCGCCGCGACACGCCGTGGATCGCGCGAGCGTGCTACAGCGTCTGGCTTCGCGCGCAGGGCATGATCTTCGAGCGGTTCGTGGCGCTGGCAGAACCCATGCACGGCGAAATCATGCAGGCGATGACCGTTGGCGCGCACCGGGTGGTCACGATCCATGATCCGGCGATGACGCGAAGTCGGTTCGAGAACCTCGCCGCCATCCCGCGCGTTCAGGCAGAGCGGCGCGGCTACCGGTTTCTGGCGCTGGGTCGTCTGGTTCCGCAAAAGAACCTGCCGATGCTGGTCCAGGCGTTCGCGGCGGGCTTTCGCCCTGGCGATACGCTGGCCATCGTCGGCGATGGGCCGGAACGGCCCAAGCTGCAGGCGCTGGTGCGCCGCTTCGCGCTGGACGATCAGGTGACTTTCGTCGGCCATGTCCTCGATCCTGATGCCTATCTGCGCGATGCCGACTGCCTGTTGCTCTCCTCCAATTACGAAGGCGTGCCCGCGGTCGTGCTGGAAGCCATCACGGCCGGCCTGAACGTCATCGCCACGGACTGCTCGTGCAGCATGGGCGAGCTGATCGGCCACGGCGCGCGCGGCCGGTTGATCCCGGTGGGCGATGTGGCGGGCATGGCACACGAGATCGCCCACGCGGACGAATTGCCCCATCTGGACGCCGCGCAGCGCAACTACGCCGCGCGCTACACGATCGAGGCCGCAGCGGGCGCGTATGTTGCCGCGATGCGCCGCGCGATCGCTTCAGCCCGCCAGATGCGGGTGATGATGGCTTCTCCCACGCTGCGCTGATCATGCACGGCCCGCACGTCATTCAAGTTTCAAGGAAACGGTAGTGATCCACAGAGCACCCCCAACAGCGGCAACGGCTATCGCCGCCGCGCCATCGGTGGATGGGCCTGCAATTCTGTTGCGCGCGCAGGACACGGTATCGTGGAAGCGGCGCACGGCGTTGCTGCCGGTACTGTTCTCGGCGCTGATCGGGCTGGGCGTTGTGCTGGAGCTGCGCGGCATGAACATGGCCAAAGTCCTGGCCATGGTCCCGCGCGACGCCGCATTCTGGGTGGTATTCGCGGTCAGCTATCTTGCCGGCCCTGCCAGTGAGTGGGTGATCTATCATCGGCTGTGGCGGCTTCCCATAGAAGGCTTTGCCGCGCTGCTGCGCAAGCTGGTGTGCAACGAACTGCTGCTGGGGTATCTGGGTGAGGCCTATTTCTACACCTGGGCCCGGCGGCGTGCGGAGATGACGGCGGCGCCCTTCGGCGCGATCAAGGACGTGTCCATCCTGTCCGCCATGGCCGGCAACGGAGTGACACTGCTCCTGCTCATCGCGCTGTGGCCGATGCTTGGTTCGATCCACGTCGGGCTGGAAAACCGGGCGGTGCTGCTGTCGTTGTGCGTGGTGCTGGCCACGTCGATGGTGGCGATGGCGTTTCGCCGGCGGATATTTTCGCTGGACCGGGAAACCCTGACCTTCATAACGGGCATGCACCTTGGCCGTATCGTCGCCACCACGGTGCTGTCCGCCGTGCTGTGGCACATGGTGCTGCCCGGCGTGCCGGTGAACGCCTGGTTGCTACTTGCCACCTTGCGCCTGCTGATTTCGCGCCTGCCGTTCATCCCCAACAAGGACGTGGTGTTTGCCGGCGTCGCCGTCTTCACGCTCGGCCACGAGACGGACATCGGCGCGCTGATGACGATGATGGCCTCGGCGATCCTGCTGGTGCACCTGCTCGTAGGCTTGGCGCTGGTGGTCTCCGACCTGCTGCGCCGCGCGGTGCGGGTATGACCATGCGCTGGCATATCCCATGCCTGCTGGCGGCAGGCCTAATCGCCTCCTCTTCGGTCTTTGCGGCGACGATCCCGTCCTCGCCCGAGTTGGGGAAGAAGGAAGCGCAATGCCGACGTGACGAGCATGGGCCGTCCCTGCTCGTCAATGTGCTGGGTCTGAAGGACCGTCAGGGCAACCTGAGGCTCGAGGTCTATCCCGCCAACGACGATGATTTCCTGGCCGACGACAACGCGCTGGTCGGCGCTGGAAAGGTGTTTCGCCGGGTGGAAGAACCCGTGCCGCAAACCGGCAACGTGCGGTTGTGCGTGCGGGTGCCCGGGCCCGGCACCTATGCGGTATCCCTACTCCATTCGCGCGATGGCAAACGCAAGTTCAGCTGGACCATCGATGGGATAGGCTTTTCCGGCAATCCGCGACTGGGGTGGAGCAAGCCCAAGGCCGCCAGGGTGGCGATTACCGCTGGTTCCGGCCCAACGCCGATTTCCATCGTCATGAATTACCGCAGCGGTCTTGGCATGAGCCCGCTGAAAGTGAAGGGCTGATCCTTTGAAGATCGTCGACGTTTGCGCTTTCTACAGCCCCCACGGTGGCGGTGTGCGTACGTATATCGAGCAGAAGCTGCTGCTCGGCCCGCAGCTGGGCCACGAAATCGTGGTGATCGTGCCGGGCGAGAAGCACGAGACGATCGAGCGCGGCCCGGGCGCGCGCATCGTGACCCTGCCGAGCCCGCGCTTTCCACTGGATCGCAAGTACGGCTACTTCGCGGATGAGCCAGCGCTGCATGCCGCGCTCGACGCCGAGCACCCCGACGTTGTGGAAGTGTCCTCGCCCTGGCGGAGCCCCTCGATGGTGGCGCGCTGGCAGGGTAGCGCGCGGCGCAGTCTGGTCATGCACGCGGACCCGCTGTCGGCTTATGCCTACCGCTGGTTCATGCCGGTGCTGTCGCGCTCGTACATCGATCGCGGGTTCGAGCGGTACTGGGACCATCTTCGCCAGCTTGGCGGGGCATTCGACATGACGATCTGCGCGAACCACGACCTTGCGGCGCGGTTGCGCGAAGGTGGCGTTGCCGGCGTGCAAGTCCATCCCCTCGGCGTGGAGACCAGCGTGTTCACGCCTGACCGGCGCGATCCGCAGCTGCGCGCCCGACTGCTTGCCCTGTGCGGGCTGGACGAGACCGCGTGCCTGCTCGTCGCTGCCGGGCGGCTGGCTCCGGAAAAGCGCTGGCCGATGGTGGTGGATGCCGCCGCTGCGGCCAGCCTGCGCTCGCCAGTGGGTCTCGTGCTTTTCGGGGAGGGCCGCGAAAAGCGGGCGATCCGCGCCGCGATCGGCGGCAATCCTCACGTTCGGCTGTTCGAGCCTGAGCGCAACCGTGACGCATTCGCCGCGATCCTGGCGAGCGCCGACGCGGTCGTACACGGCTGCGAGGCCGAAACGTTCTGCATGGTAGGCGCAGAAGCGCGCGCCAGCGGCACGCCGGTGATTGTGCCGGACAGCGGCGGTGCGGCAGATCACGCCCGCAACGGCGCCGGAATGACCTTCAAGGCCGGCAACCGCTTCGCCCTGACCAACGCCATCGTGCGGTTCAGCGAGGATCCCATCCGCACCCGCAACGCAGGTGGGGTGGTCAGCAACCGCGAACATTTTGAGGCGCTGTTCGCCGCGTACACAATGCCCCAGTCGCACCGCCGGTTGGCCTCTATCTAAAGCGCATGCCCCCGTTGGCCGCGCGTCGATTTCGCGGTAGACGGGGGCGATGAACCCCGGACGACTGGCAGCTTTTACCGACGGCGTGGTCGCCATCATAATCACCATCATGGTGCTGGAACTGAAGGTGCCTTCCGGGGGAAGCCTGCGCGATCTGGCAGGTAGCGCGCCAGTGCTGCTGGCTTACGCCCTTAGCTTCATCAATGTCGGGCTGTACTGGAACAACCATCACCACTTGATCCATGCCACCGAAAAGGTCAGCGGCGCGGTGCTATGGGCCAACCTGTTCCTGCTGTTCTGGCTCAGCCTCGTCCCCTTCGTGATCCGGTGGCTGGATGAAAGCATGTTCGCTGCCGGCCCTACCGCCGCTTATGGCATCGTGCTGGGCATGGCGGCGGTTGGATACAGTTTGACCGAACGCGCCATCATCGCCGCAAATGGCCGTAACTCGGCAGTAGCTCTTGCACTTGGCGCCGATCGCAAGGGCTGGCTCAGCCTGGTCCTGTATGGGATGGCGGTCCCGCTGGCGTTCGTCAGCCGATGGATCGCACTGGCACTTTATCTCACCGTCATCGTCATGTGGCTGGTGCCGGACCGGCGGTTTCAAAAGACCTGAGCGCGCGGGCAGCCGATCAGGACCCCGCGCCCGGACGCTGGAGCGTTGGCGGGACTTCGGCGATCAACGCCAGCACTTCAGGCGCGTGTTCCTGCCGGCAGATCAGCAGGTCGGGCAGGTACACGTTAGCCTGATTGTAGACCAGAGGCGCGCCGTCGATGCGCGAACAATGCAGGCCATGCGCCAGCGCCACTGCAACCGGGGCCATCGAATCCCATTCATACTGGCCGCCCGAATGCAGGTAAATGTCGGCCTGACCCAGGATGACCGCCATCGCCTTTGCACCGGCAGACCCCATCGGCACCAGTTGCGCGCCCAGCTTTTCGGCCACGGCGATCGCTTCCGGCGCAGGCCTGGTGCGCGACACTACCATGCGCAACTGCGGCGGCGCGGGTGGCACCGGCACCGGTTGGTCTGAACGCAGCACGATGCCGCCCTCGAAGCCAGGCAGCGCCACCGCGCCGATCGCCGCCACGCCATCGATCGCCAGCCCCACATGCACCGCCCAGTCGACCCGCGCCTCGCCATATTCGCGCGTGCCGTCGACCGGATCCACGATCCACACGCGTGACTTGGCCAACCGCTCGGCGTTGTCTTTTTCCTCCTCGGACAGCAGGCCATCATGCGGACGAGCCTCGCGCAGGGCGTGGCACAAGAACTGGTTGGCCGTCTGATCTCCAGCCTTGCCCAGCGCTTTCGGGCTGAACAGGCCGGCATCGCGCACGTCGATCAGGATGCGCCCTGCTACATGCGCAAGATGGGCCGCAAGCGCGGCATCGCTAATTGCGATGGCATCGGCAGGCGCGCTCACGGGATCAGCCTGGCAACGATCGCGTCAGCGGCCTCGTCCGGTGTCATGCCAGCCGTGTCGATGCGGATTTCCGGGTCCAGCGGGGCTTCGTAGGGACTGTCGATGCCGGTGAAGTTCTTGAGCTGGCCCGACCGCGCCTTCTTGTAGAGGCCCTTCACGTCGCGCGCCTCCGCATCGGCGAGTGGGGTGTCGATATGCACCTCGATGAACTCGCCGGGCTGCATCATCTGGCGGACCATCTCACGCTCCGAACGGAAGGGCGAGATGAACGCGGTGATCACGATCAGGCCGGCGTCGGTCATCAGCTTTGCCACCTCGCCCACACGGCGGATATTCTCGACCCGGTCGGCGTCGGTGAAGCCCAGATCTTTGTTCAAGCCATGGCGCACATTGTCGCCATCGAGCAGGAACGTATGGCGGTTCATCCGCGCCAGCCGCTTTTCGACCAGGTTGGCGATGGTCGATTTGCCCGCGCCCGAAAGCCCGGTGAACCATAGCACAGCGGGCTTTTGATGCTTCATCAGCGCATGATGCTCACGCGAGACGTCGGTGGCCTGCCAGTGGACGTTCTGGGCGCGGCGCAGGCTGAAGTGCAGCATGCCAGCCGCGACCGTCGCGTTGGTGATCTTGTCGATCAGGATGAAGCCGCCAAGGGTCCGGTTCTGCGCATAAGGCTCGAACACGATCTGCCTGTCGGTAGACAGGTTGGCGACACCGATGGCGTTGAGATCCAGCGTCTTGGCCGCCAGCTGTTCCATCGTGTTGACGTTGATCTGGTATTTGGGCTGCTGCACGGTGGCGCTGACCGTTTGAGTACCGATCTTGAGCCAGTACGCGCGGCCGGGCAGCATCTCCTCATCCGCCATCCACACGATGGTCGTCTCGAATTGATCGGCGACCTGCGGCGGACTGTCGCTGGCGGCGATTACGTCACCGCGCGAGCAATCGACCTCGTCGGCAAAGCACAGCGTGACGGATTGGCCGGCGACCGCCTGTTCCAGATCGCCATCAAGCGTGACGATGCGGCTGACGGTGCTGGTCTTGCCCGAAGGCAGCACCCGCACCGCATCGCCGACCCGGACCACGCCAGCAGCGATCTGCCCGGAAAAGCCCCGGAAGTCGAGATTGGGACGGTTGACCCACTGCACCGCCATGCGCAACGGCTTTTCCTGGTCGGACACCTGATCGACCTCCACGGTCTCCAGATGTGCCATCAGGGTGGGGCCGGTGTACCACGGGGTATGTTCGCTGTGCGCGGTGATATTGTCGCCCTTGAACCCCGAAATCGGGATCGGCGTGAAGGATGTGATGCCGATCGAATGCGCGAAGGCGGTGTAATCCTTCAGGATCGCGTCATAAACCGACTGATCATAATCGACCAGGTCCATCTTGTTGATGGCCAGCACGATGTTTTTGATCCCGATCAGGTGCGCCAGATAGCTGTGGCGGCGGGTCTGGACCAGCACGCCTTTGCGCGCATCGATGAGGATGACGGCAAGGTCCGCGGTGGATGCGCCGGTCACCATGTTGCGGGTATACTGTTCATGGCCCGGGGTATCGGCCACTATGAACTTTCGCTTTTCGGTGGTGAAGAAGCGATAGGCGACGTCGATGGTGATGCCCTGCTCGCGCTCTGCGGCCAGGCCATCGACCAGCAGTGCGAAGTCGATCTCCTGCCCTTGCGTGCCCACCCGCTTGCTGTCCGCCTGCAAGGCTTCCAGCTGATCCTCGAAGATCATCTTGCTGTCATACAGCAGCCGCCCGATCAGCGTGGACTTGCCATCGTCCACCGACCCGCAGGTGATGAAGCGCAGCATCGTCTTGTGCTGGTGCACATCCAGGTAGGCGTCGATATCCTCGGCGATGAGGGCGTCGGTCTTGTAGATGGGATCGGTTACAAGGTCGGTCATTGTTATGGTTCCGTCATGCCGGCGCTGCCGGAATTTGCGGGATCTGGATCGAAAGCCGGGGTCTGCGCAAAGCATCCACCTGAAGGTTCAGGACCTAAAAAAGCGGCCCACGACCTGTTTCGAGCTCAGAAATATCCCTCCTGCTTCTTCTTTTCCATGCCCGCGCCGCCCGCGTCCTTGTCGATCGCGCGGCCCTGCCGCTCCGACGTCGTGGTCAGCAGCATTTCCTGGATAACCTGCGGCAAGGTCGCCGCCTCGCTTTCTACCGCGCCGGTCAACGGATAGCAGCCCAGAGTGCGGAAGCGGATCGAACGTTCCACGGGCACTTCGCCCGGCGCCAGCGGAAAGCGGTCGTCGTCCACCATCAGCAACATCCCGTCGCGCTCCACCGTCGGGCGCTTGGCGGCGAAATACAGCGGTACGATCGGCACATCGTTCAGGTGGATGTACTGCCAGATGTCCAGCTCGGTCCAGTTACTGATCGGGAACACGCGAATGCTCTCGCCCTTGGCCTTTCGGGCATTGTAGAGGTTCCACAATTCGGGCCGCTGGTTCTTGGGGTCCCAACCGTGCGAGGCGGTGCGAAACGAGAAGATGCGCTCCTTGGCCCGGCTCTTTTCCTCGTCACGCCGGGCTCCGCCAAACGCTGCGTCAAAGCCGTAGAGGTTGAGCGCCTGCTTCAACCCTTCGGTCTTCCACATGTCGGTGTGCAGCGCGCCATGATCGAACGGGTTGATGCCCCGGTCCATCGCTTCCTGGTTGCGATAGACCAGCAGTTCCATCCCGCTCTCGGCGGCCATCCTGTCGCGCAGCTTGTACATTTCCTGGAACTTCCAGGTGGTATCGACGTGCAGCAGCGGGAAGGGCGGCGGCGAGGGATAAAAGGCCTTTCGCGCCAGATGCAGCATGACGGCCGAATCCTTGCCGACCGAATACAGCATCACCGGCTTGTCCGCCTCGGCCACGACCTCGCGCAGGATATGGATGCTCTCGGCCTCCAGTCGTTCGAGGTGCGTCAGAGTCTGTGCGTTGACCACTCGTCTCTCCTAAATCACGCCGGGTCCGGTAGCAGAAACGTTTCCGATACTGGACCTCCCATATGGTAGGGTTTAGGTTAATGTCATGCGGCCGGACGACAGCACTCTCCTCACAGCATTGCACCAGGGGGTGTTCGACCAGCCCTTGTGGGCGGGCTTTCTCGACAATCTGCGGGCGCGCACGGGTGCACACCATGCAGCCCTGCTGCTGCGCCCGATCGGCGAAAACACGCTGGTTCAGCTGTTTTCCGGCAATTTGCTCCCGCCGCCCGTGCAGCGCCTTCTGCGCGATGCTGCCGATGCTGATCGCGCGCCGGGTCGCCAGATGCGCGAAGACAGGGTTTATGCGCTGCAAGAAATGCTCGACCAACCCCGCGCGCTGGAGGCCCAACTTGAGGGTCGGATCATGCGGATTGCGGAGCGTGGCGGGCTGGATGCGTGGCTGTGCTGCATCGGCGGTCGCGAGACAAGCTGGGCGGTGGTGAGTGCATTGCTGACGGACTTGGCGTCGCATGTGCGCGTGGCGTTGCGCACGTTCGTGGCGCTGGAGCGGCAACGCTTCGACCCGGCGCTTTCATCCGAAGCGTACAGGCCACTCGATTACGGTTGGGCCACGCTTGACGGGCGTTGCCGTATCGTTGACTCCAGTGCGGGCATGGGCCGGTTGTTTCAGCGATCGCATGCCCTGCGGCGGGGGCGGTATGACCGGCTGACCCCGGCATCGCCGGCGGCGGATCGCGAACTGACCGCCTTGGTCAGACGCTTTGCCGAGGACCCCGAGGCCAGACCGCGCGCGATCACGCTCAGCCGCGATCCGCTGATCGACATGTTGGTGCGGCCGATCCGGAACCGCTCGCCGTCCACCAGCGCGTCGCCGATAGCCATCGTCTATGTCAAAGCGGATCGCTGGTCACATGCGGACCGATGCACCCAGCTGGTGGATCTGTTCGGCCTTTTGCCCAGCGAAGCGCGGCTGGCATGGGCAATTGCGCAGGGGCAGTCGATCGCGCAAGCTGCCGCCGATCTGGGCCTCACAATCGAGACGGCGCGCAACTATTCCAAGAAGATCTACGCAAAGACCGGATCGCGCGGACAGGCGGATCTGGTCCGCCATATCCTCACCAGCATGCTGGCGCTGGCCTGACCGGGCAATCAGATGGACGCGTCGAGCCGCTGCATGATCTCGCGGCGCCGGCGCTGGGCTTCGAACCGGGCGCGTTCCGGGTCGCCATCCAGAATGGCGGCGATGATCGCGCGCCGCTCCCGCTGCCAGCGCAGCGTGCCCTCTTTCCCGCCATAGACAGGGCCGCGCGGATATTCGGCGTAATGATGGACGGCAACGCGCGATAACAGCTCCATCAGGGGGCGATCCACCAGCAAGTACAGAATATCGAGCATACGTTGATCGAAATCGCCGCGCTGGCGTGCCGTGTTGCGCTCGCCGATCGATTCGGCGAGCGCCGCCAGCTGTCCCAGCAGCGCTTCGTCAGTGCCGCGCGCGGCGGCGGCCATGAGTTCGCAATCCAGCAAGGTGATGATGTCGATCGCCTCGGGGTGCGCCGAATGGTGCAGCGCCAGGAACCCGGAAATGGCGCGGCTCAGCCCTTCCGCAGCCGGACGCGTGCCGTAATAGCCGCCGCCGGGCCCCCTGCGAACCTGCAGAAAGCCTTCGTGCTCCAGCACACGCGCCGCCTGTTGTACGGTGACGATCCCCACGCCCAATACCTTGGCGAGATCGGGCAGGGAGCCGATCTGGGCCTCCGGCGGCTGCGCGAGGATCATTTCCCGCAGCCTTGCCACAGCCGCGTTGACCAGACCTTCTCGGGAATTGTGCTTGCGAATGCTCATCGTGCTCCTTCGAACTGGCGGGAATGCGTCCATAGCCGCTTTCGAAGCAAAATGGCATCGCAGCAGCGATCGACGAATTACATGCATGTTAATGGTCGCCCTATCACTTATCAGACTTTACCTCGGGGGATTATAATGGATAATGGGCCTATTAAAGGGCTGGAGCAAAGCCGAGCCTGTTGGAACCGCAGCGCGGTGACGACAGCCGTCGTTTGGGGAAGATGCAGTGAAAATCGGCATTTTAAGGGAATTCACGCCTGGCGAGCATCGCGTTGCGACCACGCCGTCGGCGGTCACACGCTTTACGAAGCTGGGCGTTGCGATACTGGTCGAAGCCGGTGCGGGACAGCGCGCCGGTTTTCCCGACGATGCGTACACGGCGCAGGGTGCAACGATCGTTTCGCGCGACCAGGCGCTTGCCGCTGATGCCATCCTGACCGTTCGTCCGCCCGCGCCCGCTGACATTGCCGGCATCCGGGCCGGCACCAGGCTGATCGGCGGCCTTGCGCCCTATGCCGATCCGGCGCGTCTGGCCGCCTATGCCGACCTTGGCATCGCGGCGATGGCGCTGGAACTGCTGCCACGCACGACCCGCGCGCAGGCGATGGATATCCTTTCCAGCCAGGCTAACCTCGCCGGCTATCACGCGGTTGTGCGTGCTGCCACCCAGCTCAACCGCTGCCTGCCGATGATGACCACCGCTGCCGGTTCCATTCCTGCGGCCAAGGCGTTCGTCATGGGCGTGGGCGTTGCCGGCTTGCAGGCCATCGCCACCGCCCGCCGGCTCGGCGCTATCGTCTCCGCCACCGACGTGCGGCCCGAAACGCGCGAACAGATCCAGTCGCTCGGCGCCAAGCCGATCTTCGAGGAGATCGGCGAAGGCGACGAGATTACTGCGGCGAGCGGCGGCTATGCCGGCGAGATGAGCGAAGCCTACCGCCAGCGCCAGGCCGCGCTGGTCTCTGGCCATATCACCAATCAGGACATCGTCATCACCACCGCGCTGATCCCCGGTCGCGCGGCGCCGTGCCTTGTCAGCGACGCGCAGATCGCCGCGATGAAGCCGGGATCGGTGATCGTCGATCTCGCCGCTGAAAATGGCGGCAATGTCGAAGGTGTCGTTGCAGGCGATATGGTCGAGCGGCACGGCGTGATTATTATCGGCCTTACCGATGGTGCATCGCGCATGGCAGTGGATGCGTCCAACCTTTTCGCGCGCAACTGCTACAATTTCATCGAGGCATTCTGGGACAAGGGCGCCAACACGCTGGCGATGCCGGCGGAGGATGCCCTTGTCGAAGCCACGCTGCTGACGCGGGACGGTCGGATCGTGCATCCGCGCTTCGCCCAGCCAATCGCCGCCTGACGATCCTGCGGGGGGACACATACATGACCGCGCTCAATCCAGACTATCTGTTCGTCTTCATCATGGCGGCCTTTCTGGGCTTCCAGCTGATCAAGAAAGTATCGCCGCTGCTGCATTCGCCGCTGATGTCGCTGACCAACGCGATCGCCGCTGTGGTGATCGTGGGGGCCATCGCCGTCACCGGTGGGGCGGGGGCGACCCCGCTCGCCAAGACGCTGGGGTTCATCGCCGTGTTCTGCGCGACGGTGAACCTGGTGTCCGGCTTCATGATCACCGACCGCATGCTCAAGATGTTCAAGCGGAAGGGGAGCTGATCGCCGTGGACGCATTCATTCCCTTCGCCGCCATCGCCGCATCGGCCCTTTTCATCCTGTCCCTGATGTGGATGAGCCACCCCAGCACAGCGCGGCGCGGCGTGCGCGCGGGCGAGATCGGCATGGCCATCGCCATCGTCGGCGCGCTCGTCCAGCATGAGGTGGTCGATTACCACCTGATCATCATCGCGATGATCGCGGGTTGTGCCGTCGGCATACCGATGGCGCTGCTGATGCCCATGACAGCGATCCCGCAGCGCACGGCCATGTCCCACGCCTTTGGCGCGCTGGCCGTCGGCCTGATCGGCGCGGCTGAGTTCTACAAGCACGCCCAGCCGCAGTTTGCCGGCGGCTTCGTTCTGTGGGCGCTGATGTTCGAAATGCTGCTGGGCTTCCTTACGTGCACAGCATCGGTCGTCGCTTTCGGCAAGCTGCAGGAAATCCTGCCGACCAGAGCCATCGTGTTTCCCGGCCAGCGCATCGTCAATGGCCTGGTCGCACTGGCAACCGTCGCGGTCGCGGCCACCCTCGCGCTCGATCCCACGCAGACGTATCTGTTCCCGGTGTTCGTGGGGCTGGCGCTGCTGTTCGGCGTGCTGCTGGTCATCCCGATCGGCGGCGCGGACATGCCCACTGTGATCGCGCTGCTGAACAGTTATGCCGGGCTTGCCGCATCGGCGATGGGCTTTGCGTTGGGCAACAAGCTGCTGATCGTGGCGGGCGCGCTGGACGGCGCATCGGGCTTCATCCTGGCGCTGGTGATGTGCAAGGCGATGAACCGCAGCTTCGCCAACGTGATGTTCGGCGGCTTCGGCGCCGTGGCGGCCAGCAGCGCGGGCGGGAAGGACGACCGCGTCGTACGCTCCGCCTCGGCCGAGGAAGCGGCGCTGCAGATGGAAAACGCCTCCAGCGTCGTCGTCATTCCCGGATACGGCATGGCGGTGAGCCAGGCGCAGCACAAGGTCAGCGAGCTGTATCAGGCGCTGACCAAAAAAGGCGTGGACGTGAAATTTGCGATCCACCCCGTGGCGGGCCGCATGCCCGGCCACATGAACGTGCTGCTGGCCGAAGCCAACGTCCCTTACGAACAACTGGTCGAACTGGACGACATCAACCCGGACATGCCGCAAACGGACATCGCACTGATCATCGGTGCGAACGACACGATCAACCCGTCCGCGCGCGACGATCCGGGCAGCGCGATCGCCGGCATGCCGATCATTGAGGCGGACCGCGCCCGCTCGGTGTTCATCATCAAGCGCTCGATGAACGCCGGCTTCGCGGGCATCGACAATCCGATCTACTACAACGCCAACACGCAGATGCTGTTCGGCGATGCAAAAGACATGGTCGGCGCCATCGCCAAGGAACTGTCGGGCGGCGGATCGGGCCACTGAGCACGCGCCAGGCAGCGGGCCGTCGCGCAAATACCCGCGGCGCCCGCGCCGTTCTCATCACGTCAATGGAATTGCAAACTCCGGATCGGCTTTCGCCATGGCGCGCTGGAATGCCGGGCGCTCGCCGATACGCTGCAGATACGCCAGGATATTCGGGTAGGGCGCCATGTCACGGGGCGCAAATACGCGCATCGTCGTCAACGGGAACAGCGTCAGGATGTCCGCCGCAGTGAAGTGCGGCCCGGCCAGATAGGGTGCTTCGCCCAGCCGTGCTTCGACTTGATCGTAGGCATTGTCCAGGCGCGCGCCCAGCGCGCCGAGGTCCGTGCCGGTCATGTGTGCCACCAGGCTGAGCATCCCTGCCGGCATGAACGAGCCGTTGGCGAAATGGAACCAGTAGAGATAATCGGTGTAGTGCGGTTGACCCGGCGCGATGCTGAGCCGGCCTCCACCATACGTTGCGATGATGTATTCGATGATCGCTGCGGATTCGCCCAGCACCAGATCGCCGTCGGTGATGACAGGGGCGGTGCCTGATGGCGACAGCGCCTTGTAATCGGCAGGTGCAAGCCGGCTCTGAGGGTCGCGCTCGTAGTGTTTGAGCGCGTAATCTATGCCCAGTTCCTCACAAAGCCAGACGATCCGGTCGGACTGCGAAATGCCCAGATGATGGACGGTCAGCATCGCTTTTATCTCCTGTTTATGATGTCAACATAGTCGACGGATCAATTCCGGTCATCGCCACTGACATGTCCCATAGCCGTTTTCCGATAGCAGGATCGCGCGCCGCCTGGCTGAGTTTGGCCGGACCCGAAGGCCCGCGCCATTCGCCAATACCCGTTGGACCATAATACCCCCCCGGCGTTACCGGCCCGGCAGCAGCGTGCAAGGTCGGCCATGCGCCCATCGCGGCGGTGTTGATGAACGGCTTGGCGACCGCAAACAACAGCGCCTCGAACCCCAGATGCCGCATCAATTCGGTGGAGGCGATACCCGGATGGCAACCGACCGCGGTGACTGGCGATCCCGCCGCGCGCAGCCGCCGGTCCAGTTCCACCAGAAACGCCGCATTGGCGAACTTGCTGGCGGCATAGCGGACATATCTGCCATAGTGCCGATCGGCATTGATGTCGTCCCAGTCGATCCGCCCGGACTTGTGGGCAATGCTGCTGGTGACGACCACGCGCGAACCAGGCCGTTCGGCAAGCTTGGCCAGGATAAGCCCTGTCAGCGCAAAACATCCCAGATGATTGACGCCGAACTGCAGTTCGTATCCTTGTGCGGTGCGCGATAGCGGCGGCATCATCACCCCGGCGTTGTTCACCAGTACATCGATATGCGGCTCGTCATTCACGATCTGCGCCGCGCGCTTCACGCTATCGAGATCGGCCTGGTCAAGCGGCAGGAAGCCAAGATCGGCGCCATGCACGTGCGCGCGGATGTTCGCCATCGCCGCCATCGCTTTGGTCTCATCACGGCAGGCCAGCACTACCCGCGCACCCTGGCGCGCCAGCACCAGCGACGTGCGATAGCCCAGCCCGGCATTGGCGCCCGTCACGACAAAACATTTGCCGGCCTGCTTGCCGACATTCGTGTCCGTGAAGCCGCCCATGCATCGCCCTCCTTTTATCCTGGCGAACCTTAGGGCGCTATCGAGCTGCCGTCCAACATGGTCTGAATGCGCTCCACCGACCGTCGGTGGATCTTAGGCTTTTCGCAAAAGCGGGGGGCAGCCACGACAGCAAACGCTTGCTAATCCCGCAGCTGCAGACATTATGGCGCGGGCTCAGGGGGAATGACGTGCGGCTTGCTGTTGGTGTGTGTTTGGCGACGCTGCTCGCCGCAGGGGTCGTTCATGCGGACAGTAATCAGGTGCTGCGCGGGCCGGCCCCGAAATGGGTGGTGCCATCGCAACCCTTGCCGGTTCCCGCTGATGCGGCGGGGGCGGTATTTTTCCGCCAGCAGGATGTCGAAGTGCATCTCGATGGAAAAGGCCAGCAGCAATACTCGGCGTTCCGGGTGAAGATACTCCATCCCAACGCCTTGCAGATCGGCAATCTGTCGCTGGCCTGGAACCCGGCCGCCGGTTCACCGCAAGTGCACGTTATCAAGATCTACCGCGACGGCGAAGTGATCGACGTTTTGCAGAAGGCCGCATTCGAAATCCTGCGGCGCGAAGACCAGTTGGAGGCCGCGCGGCTTGACGGCAATCTGACCGCCGTGCTGCGGGTGCCGGACCTGCGGGTGGGTGATGAGCTGGAATTCGCAGCCACGCTGCACACGAGCGATCCCACACTGGGCAAGGACGATGCCGGACTGCTGGTTCTGGGCGGTGCGCCCGCGCCGGGCCGCTATCACCTGCGGCTCAGTTGGGAGCAAGGCTACAAGCCGGCTGTCAAGATGACCGCGGATATGATGAAAGTGGCGCAGCAGGGCGCCGAGGCGGTGGATTACCGGTTCGATAATCCGCCCGCGCTGACGCCGGCCAAGGATGCCCCGCCGCGCTATCAATGGCAGCGGGTGGTGGAATACAGCAGCTTTGGCGATTGGCAGTCCATATCCCGGCGTTTCGCGCCGCTGTTCGTGCGCGCGGCCAGCCTGGGGGCCAGCTCGCCGCTTAAGCAGGAGGCCGCGCGCATCATGGCCGCCAATCCGCTAGCGCTCGAACGGGCCGCCGCCGCGCTCAAGCTGGTCCAGCAGGACGTGCGTTACATCTACGTCGGGCTTAACGGCGGCAATCTCACACCCGCCACGGCGCAGGATACGTGGCAGCGCCGCTACGGCGATTGCAAGGCAAAGACCGCGCTGCTGCTGGCCCTGCTGGGCGAGATGGGGATCGAGGGGCAGCCCGTGCTCGTCAACAACAGCGGCGGGGACGACGGAATGGACGAGCGGCTGCCCAGTCCGCGCATGTTCGATCACGTGCTGGTGCGGGCGGTGATTGATGGCAAACGCTATTGGCTGGATGGCACGCTGCCTCCGGTGGCGGGTCCGGTGGTCGAGCCGATCGTGCCGTATGAATGGGTGCTGCCGCTGACCGGGCAGGGCAGCGGACTGGAACATCTGGCCTGGAAGCCCGCCACGCGGCCCGACGGGTTGACCCTGTTCGAGTTCGATGCCCGGCAGGGCTTCGACAAGCCGGCCAGGATCACTAGCACCACGATCAAACGCGGGATCGAGGGCTTGCAAGAGGATGTGCAGTTGTCCGCCGTGACGCCGGCACAGATGCTCGCCGCCTTCCGCCAGAATGCGATCGGCGATACCTGGCAGACGATCGAGGATGTGAAGTGGCGGTATGACCAGAAGGCACAGGCCAGCGTGCTGATGATCGTTGGCACCGGCACGATCAACTGGGAAGACCAGGGCCGTGGATCGAAAGCGCTGGCATTGGCCGGCGGCGGCTTCAGCCCGCCGGAAAGGCGCCTGCGCGCGGCCGAGCAGGCCCAGGATCTGCCGTTCTACGACAAACCGAACTTCGACTGCCGCGTCACCACCGTGCGCTTGCCCACGACCACCAAACCGGGGCAGTGGTCGTTCAAGGACGATATCGACACGCGCATGTTCGGCCGTCACTATTACCGCGCCTTCGAATTGCGCGACGGGGCCTTGCGCATGGTCCGCGGCTCGCGCACCGAGCAGAAGGAAGTGGACGCCGCCGTCGCCCGGCATGACAATGACCGCATCGCCAGGTTCGATAACAGCATGGCCTGGATCACGTATGACCCGAGTGGCGAGAGCGCCCCGCCCAAAGCACCCATACCCGTGCCCGCGACGTACGATATCGACTGGACGGCGGACAACCTGCCGTGCCAACCCCAGATGGGAAAATAACGCCGGGCGTCCCTGCTTTGAACGGGGCGGGGTCGCGTTGCGTCTGCTTCAGGCGCCTGCAGGACGCTTAGCTGCAGGGTGGAGCGCGCAGGCTATCGTGCCGGTGAGAACGAGCGCGCCGGCAAGGATAAGCGCCGTCGACAGGCCCCAGCGCGAGACGAACACGGCGCCGATTGCAGCCCCTGCGAAAATTGCCACTACTGCCGCGATCCGGCGCCCTGCGTTGGGATTGTCACCGCCCGCCAGACCGGAATCCGCCGCCAGGCCGGTCAGCGTCAAGGTGAGCACGGTGGTCGTCAGGTCGGGTATCTTGAGCTGGCGGATCGTGGCGTTGCGAAAGCCCATGGTGACGGCGGTCAGCGCGATGATCGCATACAGCCGAACGTCTGGGGACTGGGTCGCGACATCGAAGCCGATCGCGACGAGCGCGGCGATCCAGAGCAGACCTGCCTCGACCAGCGCCGCGATCAACAGCCAGCGGCGCAGCGGCCGGGAGGCATGCGCCTTGCCGGTGCGGCCGGCGACCAGCGCGCCAAGGAGGAAAGCGGCGATCGCGACGATGTAGGACAGCGCGTGGAAGTTGGGCGTGCCGGCTGCGGCGAACCCCAGAAACACAACGTTGCCGGTCATGTTGGCGGTGAAAACCTTGCCCAGCCCAAGCACGCTGATCGCATCGACCAGACCGGTGGCGACGGAGAGGGTCAGCATCAGCGGTACCCGCGGATCGAACGATGAAGGCGTGGCGTTCATGGTTTGCAGTCCTTTGTCAAAACCGGAAATTGCTCTCGAACCCGAGCATCGTGATTGTCTTGGCGGGGCCGGTCTGGCGAATGAAGCCGCCGGGCGCGAAGACGGAGAAAGAGGTAGACAGTTCCAGCTCGGGCATCGTCTGCCAGGCGAGCGTGGCTTCGGCTTCCTTGCCGATGAAGCGCGCGGTGGCGGTGCCGGGCGCGCGGATCAGATTGCCGGGGATGTCATACACCCCGTCGCTGCGCGCATAGCGCCAGTAGGCCATCCCGGCGAGACTGGCCGAGACTTTCGGCGAAAGCGCCATCGCGACACGCGGATTGACGTTGATGATGTTGGTCGGCCCGACCGGCGACAGTTCGCCAAAATACTTGCCCTTGGGAAACAAGGCGTTGAACGTCCCCAGACGTCCGTCACCGGGCCGCGTATCGCCGCTGACGACATTGATGCGCAGAACCGCGTCCGGGGCCAGCGGCGCTTTGGGAAACGCACGGCCAATCTCGGTGCCGAGCGTCCAGGCCCCGATCCTTTGCCCCGCGAATCGGCCGAACTGCACGATACCCTCGACATTCCAGTGCCAGTTGGCGGCATGGCCGAAAACACGGGCACCGACGCTGCGGCGCACTTCGCGCCCCGTCAGCCCGCCGAACGTTGCGGCCGTATTACGGTAGTCCAGGTAATAAAGGTCAAGGCCGGAGCCGGCGCCGATCGCTGGCACAGTCATGTAGGCGCCGCGCAGCGATCTGGTGCGCGAGCGGGTATTGTCAAAGCTGCGGGTGCCTGACTGCACCGGATGCACCGCCAGCACGGTGATTGCCGCACCCCGCAGGGATAACAGGGCGCGTACCCCGTCGAAGGCGAGCGGCACGTTCGGCCCATAGCGCGTGCCGACGAGACGCTCGGACCCCAGCGACAGCATCTGCCGGCCAACGCGCAGGGTTGCGCCCGCGCTCGTCGTGCTGCCGGTGTCCGCTGCGCCGATGCGCACATCGACGAAACCCTGCAGCAGATCGACGCCAGTCTGGTCTACCGGACCGGCGGCAGGCGCGACGCCCACGGCATAGGCCACGATTGGCTGCACGAAGCCGCGCACGCCGATGGCGCCGGTGCCGATATGCAGATCCGCATACGGCATCGCGCGCAGCCACAGGTAGCTGTCATTCGGGGCCGGGGCACTGCCCCACAGATTGTGCCGGTAATTCTCGCTTCGGGCGCGAAGTTCGATGCCGGTGGTGAGGTAGGCATCGCTTTGGAGCGGGATGTATTTGAACGGGTCCGTCCAATGCGCGTCTCGCTGTGCCGGATCGGCCAGTTGCGTCCAGTGTTCATCGTAGCGGGTGATCGTCAGGGTGGGCGCCTGCCACGCTTCCGTCGCTGTGGCAGGCGCGGCCCCAGGTTCGGCCTGGGGCTCGGTCTGGGCCGCCGCCGGGACGGCGACACAGACCGCCAGAAGTGCAAGGCTACGCACGCCGCGTGGCCTTTCGACGCTGTTCACCCTCCGCCACCAATGCCGCAAGAACGAAGCCGCCGATAAGGCCGAGATGCTCAAAGAAGGCGTTGGTGGCCATGAACCGTTCCTGCCCCGCAGGCATGGTCCAGAAAGCGTTGGCGGTGATCGCGGCCAGCAGCGTAAAGATGCCCAGCATCCCGGCCCCCAGCCACACCAGTCGCCCGGACAGGATCAACAGCGGTCCGGTGATCTCGATCGCGATCGTCAGCGCCGCCCAGACCATCGGCGGATGCATCCCGAAATGCGCCTGCTCGGCAACCGCCGCTTGCCAGTCGCTCGCCTTGACGATGCCGCCCAGCAGGTAGGCGCCGCACAAGGCGAGGCGGGCGATAAAGCCTGTCCAGCGCCAATCCAGAATGGCGTCGACAAGGCGAGGGTCATTGCGCAAGTCCATGATCAGGGTTTCACAGGTGCGTGAATTTCGGCGATATAGCCGCCGGGAAAGCGGACCATCGCGGACTGGCGATCGCCTGCAGTATGCGCCGCCACCAGCGTTTCGACGCCTGCCGCCTTTGCCTTTTCAAGCGTCTGGGCAAGGTTGGCGACGGTATAGCCGGTCAGCTCGTGCCCGTAAGGCCACGGGACTTGCCCGTCCGACACGATCACATGCATGTCGCCATAGCCCGAGCGGAGCAGCACCCGGCGGTACGTCTTGCCCGGCTCACCGATGTCAGCGCCGTCCCTGGTGCGATCGTCCAGCACTTTGGCATGGGCATAGCCGCTCCAGCTTTTGAGAAAGGCGCTTGCGGCATCGCTGGTCAGGTAGACGCGGTTTTCGGGCACGGTCTGCAAGGCGGGATAGCTGGGCTTGCTGGTGTGCCAGTAGAACTGCATGTTCACGCCGCCCGGCCACTGCACCACGACATCGCGCCCGATCGGATCGGGAAAGGTGGTGATGAGCCGCACCGCGCCGTGCTTGCGGGCAGCGGCGACAGCCGCATCCATATCGCTGACGAGGTAGCCGGTGCGCTCGTGCCCAAAGGGATAGGGGATCGGCGTCAGAAAGCCGAAACCGGACACGGTGCCCGCCGGGGTCAGCGCAAGCTGCGATTTGGTCTTGCTCGGCGTCGGGGTAACCTGGAACTGGCCCTGCGGGCTAAGCTTGCCGCCGAAGGTGGCGACAAAGCTTTGCATAAACGCATCGTATTGCTGCTGCGGCACGTACACATGGGTCGTATCGTATTGTGGGCCGACCGAATAATCGGGCGTTGTCTGGGCGGCCTGCCCGGCCTGGGCGGTGGCGGGTGCAGCTGTCGCCATCGTGGTGGCGAGCAGCAGGGCGAACATTCTGGTCATGGTCATTCCTTTCGTGATGAGGATAAATCAGACGGCCCAGCAGCCGCAGCCGAATGCGCCCCAAAAGCTTTGCACATCGGCAACCGGCACATCGCGGCCCAGCGCTGCGGCATGGTCGTGGCCGTGAACCGCGCAGCCGCTGGCACAGCCGCAGGCATCGGCAAGCTTGGCCGAGGCTTCGGGCGTGCGGTGGTAGCCGCCGAATGTTGCGACCGGCGACCAGTCCGGCATCGGTTTGGGCAGCGCCGGCGCAAGCGGCGCATAATCGCCCTCGCCGAACACTACTTTGCCGCCAAGCACCGTCAGCACCGAGCGAAGGTGCGGAATGTCGCGTTCGGGCACGGTGAAATAGTCATCCGAAAGGACCGCCACGTCAGCAAGCTGGCCCGCTTTGATTTGCCCTTTCTTGCCGACCTCGCTGGAAAACCAGGTGTTTTCGTGCGTCCACATCGCCAGCGCCTTTTCGCGGCTTACGCGGTTTGCGCCCGGATACAGGCCAAGTCCGCCGACCGTCCGGCCCGTTACCAGCCAGTTGAGCGACACCCAGGGGTTGTAACTGGCGACGCGCGTGGCATCTGTGCCGGCACCCACATGGAGCCCGGCCGCCAGCATCTTGGCGATGGGCGGGGTGCGCTCGGCTGCCTTCGCGCCATAGCGTTCGACGAAGTATTCGCCCTGATAGGCCATGCGGTGCTGGATAGCGATCCCGCCCCCCAACGCGGCGATGCGGTCTATGTTGCGGTCGCTGATCGTCTCGGCATGATCGAAGAACCAGTTGATCCCGTCGAACGGAATGTCCCTGGCGACTTTCTCGTACACGTCGAGGGCGCGCCCGATCGTCTGGTCATACGTCGCGTGGAGGCGCCAGGGCCATTTATGCTCGGCCAGCAGGCGGATGACTGGCTCAAGATCGCCTTCCATGCTGGGCGGCATGTCCGGGCGTTCGACGCGGAAATCCTCGAAGTCTGCAGCGGAATAGACCAGCATCTCCCCCGCGCCGTTGTGGCGATAGGTGTCATCGCCCTGTCCGGGGCTGACCTGCTTTACCCACCCTTGAAAGTCGGCAAGCTCCTCCTTGGGTTTTTGCGTGAACAGGTTGTAGCTGATCCGCAAGGTCAGGTGGCCATCGGCGTGCAGCTTCTCGATGATGGTGTAATCGTCGGGATAGTTCTGGAACCCGCCGCCCGCGTCGATCACGCCGGTAACGCCCAGCGCGTTCATTTCGCGCATGAAGTGGCGCGTGGAATTAAGCTGATATTCCGGCGGCAGCTTGGGTCCTTTGGCGAGCGTGGAATACAAGATGGTGGCGTTGGGCTGCGCCAGCAGCAGCCCGGTGGGGTTGCCTGCTGCGTCGCGCACGATCTCGCCGCCGGGCGGGTTGGGGGTGTCCTTGGTGTAGCCCACCACGCGCAGGGCCGCCGCGTTCAACAGCGCGCGGTCGTACAGGTGGAGGATGAACACCGGCGTATCGGGCGCGACCGCGTTGAGTTCGGCGATCGTGGGCAAGCGTTTTTCCGCGAACTGGTGTTCGGTGAAGCCGCCGACGACGCGCACCCATTGCGGGGCGGGGGTGTTATCGACCTGGCGCTTGAGCATCGCCATCGCGTCAGCCAGGCTGGGCACACCGTCCCAGCGCAGCTCCATGTTATAGTTCAGCCCGCCCCGGATGATGTGCATGTGGCTGTCGATCAGGCCGGGAATGATGCGGCGGCCCTTGGCGTCGATGACTGTAGCGTGTGGCACGGCGGCGGCGCGCACGTCCTGCTCGCTGCCCACCGCCAGGAATGTGCCATCCCTGATGGCGATGGCCTGCGCCTGCGGGTTCTCGCGGTCGAGGGTGGTTACTTTCGCGTTAACGAGGATGAGGTCGGTCATAGCATGTTCCTTGTGGCGGCGGGCAGGGGGCAGGTCATGCGTCGCGCGGGCGCGCGGTGGCGGACGTGTCGCCCGGCAGGCGGCCGAGCACGGGCTCGGTGCAGGTGGTGGCGATCGCGGTCGCCACCGTCTCGCCGGCGATCACACTGCGCACGATCGGCACCACCTGCTCGCCAAGCAGTATCCCGAGCAGGCCGATCAGCGCGATCGCGGGCGGGGCGGGCGACTTGACGCCAAGCAGACTGTAGATCCCGCCGACCAGAAGGCCGGCGGCAAGCGCGATCAGATAGGGTTTCATCGCAAGGTGCTCCTCAAGCGTCAGGACAGGGGGACCGATCAGGCGCGAATGAACGCGAGCAGATCGGCGTTGAGGACCTCCGCGTTTACGGTAAGCATGCCGTGCGAGTAGCCCGTGTAGACCTTCTTGGTCGCGTTCGGCAGCAGCGCAGCCTGCAGTTCCACCGCGTTGGTGTATGGCACGATCTGGTCGTCATCGCCCTGCATCACCAGCGTGGGAACGGTGATGGCCTTCAGGTCATCGGTCTGATCGGTCTCCGAAAACGCCTTGATGCCTTCGTAGTGGGCCAGCGCGCTGCCGGTCATCCCCTGCCGCCACCAGTTGTCGATCACCGGCTCGATGACCGTCGCGCCGGGACGGTTGAAGCCGTAGAAGGGACCGGCAGCAAGATCACGGAAGAACTGCGCGCGATTGGCGGCCAGCGCGGCGCGCAAGCCATCGAACACCGACATCGGCAGACCGCCGGGATAGCGTTCGGTCTTGACCATGATCGGCGGCACCGCGCTCACCAGCACCGCCTTGGCGACCCGGCCTTGTGGCTGGCCGTACTGCGCGACATAACGGGCAACTTCGCCGCCACCGGTGGAATGGCCGATGTGCACCGCGTTCTTCAGGTCCAGATGCTCTGCGACCGCCGAAGCGTCCGCCGCATAGTGGTCCATGTCATGGCCCGTATCGACCTGCGCCGAACGTCCGTGGCCGCGCCGATCGTGCGCAACGACACGGTAGCCGTGGCCAAGGAAGAACAGCATCTGTGCGTCCCAGTCGTCCGAGGACAGCGGCCAGCCATGATGGAAAACGATCGGTTGGGCGTCCTTTGGACCCCAGTCCTTGAAAAAGATGTCGGTGCCGTCTGTGGTGGTGATGAAGCCGCTGGTCATGGTCGGTACTCCGTTAGGGTGAGTATGGATGGATAGATTGAATGCTGCTGCTGGTGCGGGAAAGGATGATCAGCCGTGACCACCTTCGGAAGCGCCGAACATGGTCTTGGCGTAGGTGACGCCCAGCCCGTATGCGCCGCCCAGCTTCCGGGCGATGCCGGTGGTGGAATCGTAGGTTTCGGTGCGGGCCCAGTCACGCTGAAGTTCAAGCAGATACTGCAGCGACGTCATCGGCTTGGCCCCAAGCTGGATCATCCGCTGCACCGCGCGCTCATGCGCTTCGGCGGAGATGTCACCGCAGGCGTCGGCGATGAAATAAGCATCGAAACCCTGGTCGATCGCGGAGGCGACCGGACCGACGATGCAAACGCTGGTCCACAGGCCGGCGAACACGATCCGCTCCTTGCCGATGCGATTGACCTGGTCGATAACCGCTGCATCCTCCCACGTGTTCATCGACGTGCGATCGAGCATGGGCTGATGGTCGAACGCCTCGACGATCTCGTCGAACATCGGGCCGGAGAAGCTCTTCTCCGCAACCGTGGTCAGTATGGTCGGTACGCCGAACGACTTGGCGGCATGGCTGACGAGCGCGGCATTGTTGCGCAGCTGGGTGGTGTCGATCGACTTCGTCGCGAACGCCATCTGCGACTGAAAGTCGATGAGGATGAGCATGTGATCGCTGGGCGAGATAAGCGTTTTGCCGGGGGTCGGGGTGGCAGTAGGCATGGGGTTTTCCTTCCGTGGGTAAAGCAGGTTTCGATTGGCTGGACCAAGAGTTAGGGCACAAAGCGACACAGGAATATCCGGATAAGATCGAGGTAGTTGTTCGATATTATCGAAAAGCTGAAGCCCTTGGCGTGGCGAGACTGGCCCACCATGCGGCCAGATGTCCGCGTTGGCGCACTGGCCTGGCTGTGGCTGTGGCTGACCCGGGTACTTCCCCGCCGTCGCGCTAAGGTATATCTGCGCTGGCGACACACGCGAACCCATCATCCAGTGACAGCACCACCCACCAGCGCCGGACTTGAAGCGGCTTTTCTCGAAAACCGGGAGACGCTGGTGCGTTTCCTGCGCGCGCGCGGCGCCGGGGATGCGGCGGAGGATCTGGTGCAGGAGGTGTGGCTGAAGATCAGGGCGCGCGCGCCCGGCCCCATCGCCGCGCCGCTGTCGTACCTGTTCCGCACCGCCGACCTGCTGATGATCGACCGCTTCCGCTCCGTGAAACAGGCCGGCGCGCGGGACCGGGACTGGACCCATGCCAACGCCGGAGACCCGCCCGGCGTGTCGGCCGAACCCTCGGCGGAGCGGCGCGTTGGCGCGGCGCAGGAGGCGGCAAGCGTGCTGGCGTTGCTGGACGGGCTGGGCCCGCGCACGGCGGCGATCTTTCGCCGCCACCGCATCGATGGTGCGCCGCAAAAGAGCGTTGCGGCAGAGCTGGGCCTGAGCCTCAGCACCGTGGAAAGCGAGTTGCGGGTGGCGTACCGCGCCCTTGCCGACTGGAAGGAGCGCGAGACATGAGGCTGCGCACGAACGACTCCGTCTTCGCCGCAGAAGGAGCGCGTAATGGCGACTGACGGTGCAATTCGGGAACAGGCCCTCGACTGGGCGGTGCGCGCAGGCGATCCCGCGTTCGCCGACTGGGAGGCGTTCATGCTCTGGCTGGAAGCCGACCCTGCCCACGCGCGAGCGTATGAGGACGTGACCGCCGCTGTGGCGCAGGCGGCCCATGTGATTGCCGTTGCAGGGCCCGCCAATGACGATGCGGCGCCGGAGCACCGGCCCGCCCGGCGCCGCTGGCTGGGCGGCGCCATCGCGGCGTCGCTGGCGTTGGTGGGCGCGTTGTCGCTGTTCCAGGGTCAGAGCCGTGCGCTGTACACCGTCCACACCGCGCCGGGGGAAACGCGCACGATCGCGCTCGATCCGGGCACGCGCGTCGATATCGCCGGCGGCACCAGCCTGGTGCTGGATCATCAGGACGCCCGGTTCGCCCGGCTCGATGAAGGCCAGGCGCTGTTCACCGTCCGCCACGATGCGTCCCACCCCTTCGAGGTTGCCGTGGGGGATCAGAAGCTTGTCGATGTCGGCACCGTGTTCGACGTGCGCCACGATGCCGGCGGCGCGCTCAGCGTGGCGGTGGCCGAAGGCGCGGTCCAGTTCGATCCCGGCGGCGCGGACGTGCGCGTCTCACCCGGCGAAGTGCTGCGGCGCGCGGCAGGGACCTCTGCCCTCACGGTCTCGAAAGTGGCCACCGCGCAAGTCGGCGAATGGCGCGAGGGACGGCTAACGTTCGAGACGGCCTCGCTGGCGGATGTCGCCGCCCAGCTGCGGCGCGTCACCGGGATCGCCTATGCCGCCGCGCCCGGTAGCGCCGGCGCCGTGTCCGGCTCGATCCTCGTCGCGCCACTGCGCAAGGATCCCACCGCCATCGGACCGCTACTGGGGCTGTCGGTGCACGCGCAGGGCCAGCGCTGGGTGATCGGGGCTCCCTGAGCGATGCACCGTGGCGTTCTGATTGCTGCGGCCGCAACGGCCCTGCCACTGGCCTTGCCAGCTCCCGCGCTTGCGGGTGAGAACGCGGTTGCGACGCGTGCGGGTCGGGCGGGCGAGGTGGCGATCGAATTGGCGCGCCAGACCGGATCGAGCATCATCGTGGCCGATGCGCAAGTGGCCAACCGCGCGGTGCCGGCGGTGCGCGGGCGCATGGCCCCGGCGGAGGCGGTGCGCCGCCTTGCCCGCGCGGCAGGGGGCCGCGCGATCGCGGTAGCGCCGGGCGCCTGGCGCATCGAGGCGGTGCCGCGTAGCATGGCTACCCCGCGACACGTGCCCGTGCGGACCACATCGGCTCCGCCGCCGCCACAGCCAGCCGCCGATCCGATCGTCGTCATCGCTTCCAAGCGTGACCTGCGGCTTGGGCAGGTGCCGGGGCAGGTCTCGATCCTGGATCGCGCCGCGCTGGAAGCAGGCGGCATCGGCGGGACCGAGAAGATCACCCAGCGCATCGCCACCGTCACCTCCACCCACTTGGGTTCGGGCCGCAACAAGCTGTTCATTCGCGGCATCGCCGACAGCAGCTTCACCGGGCCGACCCAGGCGACCGTGGGGCAGTATCTGGGCGACCTGCGGCTGACCTACAATGCGCCGGACCCTGACCTGCGCTTGTCCGACATGGCGCGCGTGGAAGTGCTGGAGGGGCCACAGGGCACGCTGTACGGTGCGGGATCATTGGGCGGTATCATCCGTCTGGTCCCCAACCCGCCGGTGCTGGGCGAAAGCAGCGGGGCGATCATGCTAGGCGCCGCGCTGACGCAGGGCGGCGCGCCGGGTGGGGACGCGGCGGCGACGATCAACCTGCCGGTGACGCAAAGCGTTGCCGTGCGCGCCAACATCGATGCGACCAGCCTTGGCGGCTACATCGACAAGCCGCTGCTGGGGCGAAACGACGTCAACCGCACCCGCATTCTGAGCGGGCGGGCCAGCGTGCGGGCGCGACTGGCGCCGGACTGGACGGTCGATCTCATCGCGCTGGGCCAGTCCACCTACGCGCGCGACAGTCAGTACGCCACGCGTGACGGCGAGCCGCCGCTCAGCAGCGACGCGCGGGTGCGCGAGGGATCCAACGCCGACTACGCGATGGGGCAGCTGGTGATTGCGGGCTCCATCGGCGCCATTCAGATACGCTCCACCACCGGCGCGGTGCGCCAGCATCTGGCGGAGCGCTACGACGCCAGCCTCGATGCTGACAGCCCGCGCCTGTTCCTGCAGGAGAACCGCACCCGCATGATCGCCCACGAAACGCGCGTATGGCAGCCTGAGCGTGGCGGTTTTGGATGGATCGTGGGCGTCAGCTATACGCACAATGCCACCGTGCTTTCGCGCCGTTTCGAAACCGGGCTGACCACCGCCGCCGCCACCGGCGTGCGCAATACCATCGACGAATTCACGCTCTATGCCGAAGGTAGTCTCCGCCTGCGCCCAGGCCTGACCGCGACGGTCGGCGGCAGGGTGACCCATTCGCAACTGGGCGGTGCCGGCGAGGACGTGGCCGCCGCCGTTGCCTTCGCGCGCGCTGCAGTGACCGCCGACCGAACCGCCACGACGTTCCTGCCGGCCATCGCGCTAAACGCCGAACTGCTGGACAGCACCGCGCTGTATATGCGGTATCAGGAGGGGTTCCGGCCTGGCGGCCTGGCGATCGAGAGCGATTTCGTGCGCCGTTTCAAGGGCGACCATACCAGCACCTGGGAGTTCGGCGTGCGGCACGGACGACCGGGCGCGGGCACGTTCGACGTCTCCGCCAGCGTGTCCTATACCCGCTGGCGCGACATTCAGGCCGATTTCATCGACAATTCCGGCTTGCCCAGCACCGCCAACATCGGCGATGGCCGGGTGTGGTCGGCGAGCCTGACCGGCGGCGTCCAGCTTGCCACCGGGCTGCGCATCGAGGCCGGCGCAACGTGGAACCAGAGCAGGGTGGACATGCCGCCCGGCGAACTGCTCGCGCTTGTCGCCCGCGCCTTTCCCGTAAGCCAGCTGGCCAGCACCGACCTGCTGGACGCCACCCTCGCCCGCTCGATGCAGGTGCCCAACATCGCCCGGTTTTCCGGCCGCGTCGGGCTTGGCTGGAACCATCAGTTTACGGACGCGGTGCACCTGACCGCCAATGCCTGGGCCGGTTATGTGGGCAAGTCGCGGCTCGGCATCGGGCCGCAGCTGGGCCAGTGGCAAGGGGATTATCTGGACAGCGGCGCGGACCTGCGCATCGGCACGGCACGCTACGGGGTGACGCTGTCGATGGACAACCTCACCAACGCGCGCGGCAACCGCTTCTCGCTGGGCACGCCGTTTGGCACCGCGCGCGAGCAGGTGACCCCGCTGCGCCCACGCACCGTGCGCCTGGGGCTCGACGCGCGGTTCTGACCTGCGGCCATTCTCAGCAGCAACGCCGCCGGACTTTTTTCAAGGCTGCCCCCGAAGGTCTCCGTCTGTGAGGTCATTACCGACCTGAGGGGATCACGATGCCGCGTTACCTGTCTGCCAAGACGCTTTCCAAGACCTTGCTGACCACTACCGCCCTGTTCGCCATCACTGCCGCCGCGCACGCCGAGGACGTGACCACCAAGCGGACCACCCCGCTGAAAACATCCACCATAAAGAACGGCGCGGCCGATGCGATCACCGTCACCAAGGACGGCGGCGTTACCCTGACTACCGGCATCGCGATCACGCAGGACAGCAACCACGCGGTCACCAATGCCGGCACCCTGACCGTCACCAACGCGGACGGCGCGGTGGGCATCAATGCCCTTGCCGGCATCAGCGGCGATATCGTCAACACCGGCACGATCGTCATCGACGAGCCTTACACCCCCACCGATACCGACAAGGACGGCGACCTTGACGGTCCTTTCGCGTTGGGGTCCAACCGCTTCGGCATCCGCACCCAGGGCGATCATATCGGCAAGCTGACCCAGAGCGGCACGATCACCGTGGAGGGCAACGATTCGACCGGGATCGCGCTTGGCGGCACCCTGACCGGCGCTTTCACGCACGATGGCACCACTACCGTGGTGGGGGACCGCACCGTGGGCGTTTCGGTCCAGCGGATCGACGGTAACGTGCGCCTTGCCGGCTCCGTCGGCGCGCAGGGCAGGGACGCCATCGGCGCGCGCTTTGCAGGCGACGTCAACGGCGCGATGGTCGTGCAGGGCACTATTGCGGCCACCGGCTACCGCTACGCCACTGCGCCCGCAGACCCGTCCAAGCTTGATGCCGACGATCTGCTGCAGGGCGGCTCCGCGCTGATCGTCGAGGGCAACGTGACGGGGGGCATCATCCTTGCGGTTGCGCCCAAGGCCGATGCCGCCAAGCCCGATTCCGACGCTGACGGCATCGAGGACGCCAAGGAAGGTAACGCCAAGGTCGTCTCCTACGGGTCTGCCGCCGCGACGCAGATCGGCGCTACCGACCATGCCATCGCCATCGGCCCGGTCAGCGGCACCGCCAGCAGGTTCGGCCTGATCGTTGACGGTTCGATCGAGGGGCAGGGCGTTTACAAGGGGGTCAACGCCAATGGCCTCGTCGTCGGCGGACGGGGCGGCGGCGTGACCATCGCCAACGGCATCGGCATTTCGGGCACCGTGAGCGCCACCGCGATAGACACCAGCGCCACGGCGCTGCGCATTGGCGCGGGCGCGACGACGCCCGTGCTGCAGAACACCGGAACCATCACCGCGGGCACCGGCACGGCATCGCCCGCCGGGGCGATCGCCACTGCCGTGCGGATCGATCAGGGCGGCAGCCTGCCCACGCTCAGGAACAGCGGCACGATCAAGGCTGTTGCGGGCGAGAAGGGCACGGCCATCGCCATCGTCGATGCCAGCGGAACGCTGGGTCTGGTCGAGAACGCCGGAACCATTTCGGCCACCGGCACCAAGGCCGGCGAAGGCCGCAACATCGCCATCGATCTTGCCAATGCGATCGGCGGGGCCACGATCCGGCAGACCGCCGTCGCCTCGGGCGTGGCCGCACCCGCGATCGTCGGCGACGTGAGGCTGGGCGCAGGCAACGACGTGCTCGACCTGGCCGACGGCACGGTGGCCGGCAACGTCAGCTTCGGCGGCGGCGCCAACACGCTCTCGCTATCCGGCGATGCGGCGCAGACCGGGGCGGTCAGCTTTGGTACGGGCAACGACGCGATGTCGCTTACCGGCACCAGCGTCTATTCCGGCGCGGTCGACTTTGGCGGCGGGGCGGACGCGCTGACCCTTGCGGGCACGGCGCGCTTCAGCGGCATGCTCGCCAATGCCGCCACCCTGGCGGTAAAGGTAACGGGCGGCACGCTCGACATCGCCCGGCCCGCCGCTATCGGCGCGCTGGATGTAGGCGCAGCCGGCGTGGTCGTCGTCACGCTGGACAAGGCGGCGGGGGCGGGCTCGGCCTACACCGTTGCGGGCAATGCCAGCTTTGCGCAAGGCGCCAAGCTGGCGATCCGCCTGGCCGACGTTTCCACTGCGGCGGGCAGCTACCAGGTGCTCACCGCCGGCACCCTGACCGGCCGCGATACGCTGGCCACCGCGACCGATCTGGTGCCCTACATGTTCAAGGCCGAGCTGGACAAGCAGGCCGCCGCCAACACGATCGTCGTCGACGTGTCGCGCCGCACGGTCAAAGAACTGGGCCTCAACCGCTCGGGCGCGGCGGCGTACGACGCGGTGTTCCAGGTGCTGGGCAAGGACAAGAAGATTGCCGACGTGTTTCTGGGCATCACCAACGGCGACCAGTTCCGTGGTGCGGTGGGCCAGCTTCTGCCAGACCACGCGGGCGGCGCCTTCGAAGGCATCAGCCTGGGCGCCCGTGCCCTGGCGCGCCAGATGCAGGATCCGCAAGGACCGATCGCCCGCAGCGGCCGCTTCACCACCACGCTCAACATGGCGGTGTGGGGCAGCGACCGCAAGACCGGCGAAAGCGCGGCCTACAAGCTCAACGGCTATGCCTGGTCGGCCACCGGCGAGTACGAGACCAAGGCGGGCCGCTTTGGCGGAACCTTCGCCTACCTGTGGAACAACCACAAGAACGGCGACATCACCAACGTCGATTCCAACGCCTTCGAAATCGCCGCGCACTGGCGCGCCAAGTTCGGCCCGCTCAGCGCCTTCGCGCGCGGATCGTTCGGCAAGGCGGACTTCAAGGGCGCGCGTACATTCGCGGGCGTCATCGGCACCGAAACGGTGACCCGCACTATGGACGCCAAGTGGAACGGCACTTTCACGACGGCGGCGGGCGGCTTGGGCTATGAAGGCGGCTCCCAGTTCTTCTTCTTCCGCCCCGGCGTGACGATGGACTACGTGCGCCTGAAGGAAGATGGCTACACCGAAACCGGAGGTCAGGCGCTGGACCTCACGGTCAACGCACGTACCAGCGACGAGCTGGCGGTGAACCCCAGCCTGACGGTGGGCGTGGATTTCCTGGGTATGCGTGCGCAGGACCAGAACTGGTTCCGCGTCGAGACCGAGGGTGGCTGGCGCGAGATCGTCAAGGGCGGCCTTGGTGCCACCACCGCGCACTTCACCGGCGGGCAGGACTTCACCGTGACCGGCGACGATGCCTCCAGCGGTTGGTTCGCGCGGTTGAGGGCCATCGGCGGCTCGTCAGGCTTTACGATGGGCGGTGAAGTCTCCGCCGAAGACCGGTTCCAGCGGGTGGACCTGGCCGTGCGGGGCTCGATTTCCATCGGTTGGTAGGGCGCACAGGCGGGATCATGCAAGGTGCGCCCGGTTCACGCGCCTTGCACGATCGGCGGTGCTAGGCGATATTGAACTGCTTGCGCAGCGTGCGGTCAAACAGCGCGCGTGGCAGAAAGCGTCGCGGAAAGGCAGTTTGCCGCGCTGCCTTGCCCGACGGGTAGCGCAACTGCGGCTTTCTGGTCTGTGCCGCGCCGACGATTGTCTTGGCGACGGCTTCTGCCGTATCGCCGGTCGCCATAGCCGTGTTGAACGCGGCCTAGTAGCGGGGGAATGTCTGGCTGTAGGCCGCGACGGGCAAGTCGCCGCGTGGTGAATTGGCTTCGATGGAAGTAGGCTCGATCACCGCGACGCGGATACCGAACGGCCGCACCTCATGGTCCAGCGATTCCGAATACCCCTCGATAGCGTGCTTGCTTGCCGTGTAATGGGCACCGAACGGACCGGGTATCAGCCCCACGACCGAGCCGATATTCAGGATCCGCCCGCCGCCCTGTTGGCGCATGAGGGGAAGGATTGCGTTCGTCACCCGAACCACGCCCAGAAAGTTGGTGTCGAACAGAGCGCTAACCTGCTCGATCGAGCTTTCCTCCGCCGCGCCAGAGATGGCATAACCGGCATTGTTTACCAGCAGTTCGATGCGACCGAGTTCGGCGTGCGCGGTGGCCACTGCGCGACAACGGAGGCGTCCGATGTCACGTCGCACGCGATCATCCGAATGCCGTCGCGCACCTCGCCCGAGTCCACTTTGCGGCTGGTGCCGACCACCCGATAGCCAGCCCGGGCAAGGGCCAGTGCCGCCGCCTTGCCGATGCCGCTTGAAGCGCCGGTCACGAATGCAGTTTTCGGTGCGTGCAGTGCAGTCGGCATGGCTTTTTCTCGATCTGGAGCGCGGCTTTGGGCATGTCAGGGCGGATGGTGATCGGCATCACAGGGGGCCGCAACAGGATGCAGCCCCCTTGAAGGCTTAGCTGTCGGACGTCTCGGTGGAACGGGGATAATCCGTGTAACCCGCAGCACCGCCGCCGTAGAGCGTGGCCGGATCGATCTCTGCTAGCGGTGCGCCGTTTTGCAGCCGCTCCACAAGATCCGGATTGGCGATAAACGGGCGTCCGAAGGCGATCAGGTCGGCCTCCCCATTAGCCAGATGCGAAGTCGCCAGGTCGAGATCGAAGCCATTGTTGGCTATGTAGGTCTTCGAGAAGCGGCGGCGGAGCGATCCGTAGTCGAACGGCGCTACGTCCCGCGGCCCACCGGTCGCACCCTCCACAACGTGGAGATAGGCAATGCCTAGAGCATCGAGATGATCGACGATATAGTCGTACTGCGCCTGGGGGTCGCTGCAGGAAATGCCATTGGCGGGTGAGACCGGCGAAATGCGTACGCCGGTGCGCTCGGCTCCGATTTCCCGCGCCACCGCAGCGGTGACTTCCAGCATCAGGCGCGCACGGTTTTCCATCGAGCCGCCATAGGCGTCGGTGCGGACATTGGCGCCGTCCTTGGCGAACTGCTCAAGGAGATAGCCGTTGGCGCCGTGCACCTCGACCCCGTCGAAACCGGCCTCGATCGCGTTGGCGGCAGCCTGACGAAAGTCGTCGACGATGCCGGGCAGTTCATCGATCCCCAATGCGTGGGGCTCGGACACATCGACGAAGGCGTTGTTGACAAAGGTCTGGCTCTCGGCGCGGATGGCCGAAGGCGCGACCGGTTGTCCGCCGCCGGGCTGGAGGTCGACATGGCTGATGCGGCCGACATGCCACAGCTGCAGGACGATGCGGCCGCCTTTTTCGTGGACGGCGGCGGTCACCTTGCGCCAGCCTTCTATCTGCTCGCGGGTATAGATGCCGGGCGTGTCCTGATAGCCCTGACCCTGCTGCGATATCTGGGTTGCCTCGGAAACGATCAGTCCGGCGGAAGCACGCTGAGCGTAATACTCGGCGGTCAGTTCACCGGGCACGAAGCCGGCACCGGCGCGGTTACGCGTCAGCGGCGCCATGACGATGCGGTTTGAAAGCGGGATGGCACCGAGTGTGTAGGGATCGAAAAGCGTAGTGTTGGTCATGATGCACCTGTCTGGTGACCGCTGTTGCGGCATGGGTTTGGTTATTGCGTGCTGCTCAGGCGGGCGTGCGATAACGCTCGGTTGGCTGTGCATTGACGATGTTGCCCAGCATGGCCATGCGCGCGCCATCGAACGCATCCCACTGGCCGGCATCGTGCAGCGGCGGGATGGTTACCGGTTCGCGACGGTCGAAGCCGATCAGGGCGGCGTCCACCAGGTCGCCTACTTCCATGACATTGCTCATGGCGGCGATGTCGGCGCCGACATGATCCCAGATCTCGGTGCGGGTCGTGGCCGGAAGCACCGCCTGGACATAGACGCCCTTCGGTCCGAGTTCCTGCGCGAGCCCCTGCGACAGGAACAGGACGAACGCCTTGGTGGCACCATACACCGTCAGGCCGAATTCCGGCGCAGTGCCGACCACTGAGCCGATGTTGACGATCGCCCCTTCGCCAATCTCCGCAAGCCGCGGAGCGATAGCTTTGGCAAGCCGCAAAAGTGCCGTTGCGTTAAGCGTCACCAGCTTGGTCATGTCTGCGACGCTCTGATCGACGAAGGTTCCGCCGATCGCTGTTCCGGCGTTGTTGACCAGGATACCAATGCGCGCATCGTTACGCAGCCTGCCCTCGACCTTGGCAAGATCGGCAGCTTCGGTGAGATCGGCCGGAAGAATATCGATCACCACGCCGGTTTCTTCGCGCAGGCGCACCGCAAGCGCCTCCATCCGCGCCGCATCGCGCGCGACCAGCACGAGGTCATGGCCACGCCGCGCGAAGCGGTCGGCATACGTAGCGCCAATGCCTGTGGAGGCACCGGTGATCAGAACTGCAGGAATTTGGCTCATCGTGTCGCTCTTTCCATCGCCGAATTCATGATAGCTATCATATTTATATATGATACGCATCATTTAAATGTCAACGGCAGTCGTGGAAAAATTTGAAAACGAAAGTAAGCTGCGCGCAGACGCGGAGACCTGCGCGATCTTTGTTGGACAGAGGATTTTGGAGGGATTCATGGCGCAAGGTGTGCAACGTGAGATGAGGTCCAACGATGCTCCAAGGCCACAATCAGGGGTCCCGCGTCGATCAGCCGCGGCGCGAAAACGTCACTATAGTCGCGCCCAGGTGTAGACGGCCTTGGCGGGCCGCGACTGGGATAGTGAGATATGTCCTTCGCGATTCACATCGGGACGTCATCGAATATCGATGTTCTGCAATCCGCAGCCACGCGGTACCAATCACAATTCTTAACATAAGGAATATTATCGCATATATAATGATGCGATAATTGAATGCTGGTTCAAAATATGGACCCGTCACCCTTCCGCCCGACCTCCACTGGCAGGCTGTCCTTAGCCTCATAGCCAACATCCCAGGCAGGTTCAGCGCGCGAAGGCTTTGAATTCGGCGAGGCGGATGGCGCGGTTCGCGGTGGGCGCCATGGTCACGCGGATACGGTCGGCCTGCACGGCGGGCCACCCCAGCTCGGTGATTCCGTTGGCGAGTGGCGCGGTATTTGCCGCCACCTTGCGCCACCGGCCACCCTGGAACACCTCAACGAAAACAGTGCGCGGCGCCTCGAACGTCCTGTCATCCGCGAAAAAGGCAAGTTCGGCGCGGGCCAGCGTGACCGTTTTGCCGAAGTCTACCGTATACCACTGCGGCTTCGAGGACACGGCGGAATCCCACCCGTTCGGCAGCTCCGGGTAGAACCACATGCGGCCATCGATGCCGTCGTGCAGTTTCTCGGCGTCGATGCCCGAGGATGCGTCGGGCCGGGGATAGCCGCCGCGCACCAGCTGGACCGCGACGTTCTCCTCGCGCACAATCGGCACATTGGCCTTGCGCGCCAACGACACGGCGACGCGGCCTAGCTGCGCCTTCCGCGCGACTTCGCGGCCGTCCACCGCGATGGTGAGACCCCTGCCCGCGCCGTAGTGCGAGCCATCCGCGTCCCAGGTCACCGAGACTTGGTGGCCATGATACGGCACCCGCTCGGCGCGGAACCAGGCCAGCGCCTGCAGATCGCCGGCGGCCGGGAGCAGCGGATTGACCTCCAGCACGTCGTCGGCGCGCGGGCGGATACCAACCAGGCCGGTCAGGATCAGGTCGACGTAGCCGGAGTGGAAGTAATGATGACTGCGCGCGAGACCGACGATGGGCTTGCCGGTCTCGGGGTCGTAGTCCTCCTCAAGGTCGAGCTTGCCCCCCTGGAAGTGCAGCTGGGTGTAAAGGCGCAGTTCGCGCATCCAGTCGCTGCGGGTGACGGACCCGCGCGCGTCGTAATGGTCGAGCAGGTTGGCCATGCCGATCAGGATCTGCGTGGTCTGGTAGGGCCAGATCGGGCCGTTCCACTGGCACTCGCGCGCGGTGCTCAGGTAGCGGTACTGGCGCATGTAGTATTCGTAATTCTTTTCGACCGTGCGCATCCCGGCCTTGCCGGCGAGCGAAGCAGGGTTGAGCAGGTGTGCCCACGCCTGCGCATACTTCGCCTCGTCGGGCACGAGGTCGAACATCCACGGCAGATATCCGACCAGTTCGCGGTTGCGGATCGGTTGCCAGTACCGGACGTACGCGTTGGTCAGCTGGTGGCGGTCAGTGAAGTGGCCCAGGTCAGGGTTCCACAAGTCCGCCAGCACACGCGTGCGCAGCGCGTCGGCGCGGGCGGCGTATTCCTCCGCCGTGACCGTATCGCCGGCCATCTCGGCGATACGCGAAAGCGCGCGGGCGTTGGCGAACATGTAGCTGTTCACCGATGGGCGGAAGGCGTCGCCGCCCCGGAAGCCGTCCTTGCCGCCCGAAGCGTCGATTGACGAGACGGTGTACTCGGTTGCGTCCAGCAGCGGTTCGACGAAGTACAGGCCCTTGTCAAAGTCGAACTTCTCGTCCCACAGGCGATAGATGTGGCGCATGGTCTTGCGATGGGCGAGGACGGCCTCGCGATCACCATCGACCAGGTAGCGCCCCCAGACCGAGTCCGCCATGTAGTCAGTGAAGTGACGGTCGTTGCCGCCCTCGTACATGAAATTGATGTAGTCGTCGGTGAAACGGCGGTCGTTCAGCCAGCGTCCCTCGGCGATGTGGAAGCCGCTCGCGTCGTTGAGACTGGCGTAGGGATGGCGCTGCCAGTCCACGTCGTCGGCGAACTCGGTGGTGATGTATCCTTGCGCCCCAAGATCGCGCTGGTGTGCCCGGAACAGGCCCCAGCGGTAATAGTAGACGGCGTCGATCTGCGGGTCGGCGGATTCGAAGAAGGGAATGCGCGCCTCGTACCACGGCGCATCGTTGCCGAAGCGAGCCTTGGCGATGGCGGGGATGTCGAGGGCCGGCGCATGCACCGATGGCGCCGGAGCCGGCGGCGACGCGGCCGTTGCAAGCAGCGCCACGGCGGCAAGGATCATCCGGTGCTTCGGGCGCATCGTCACCCCTTCAGGACGAAGCCGCACCCGGGCGGACCGGGGACGACGATAATCGGTTCAGGCGGCCGGCCCCAGGGCGTTGGGCCTCAAGGTGTTGGGAGAGAACGCGCACCCGGAAAGACCCGGCCGCCTGTCCAGGGCCACAGCGGAATGGCAATACCGCTGTGGCCCTGCCGTTTTGGGCACGATCAGAACTTGAAGCGCGCGCCGACTTCGAAAGTGCGGTCGTACGTGCGCGTATCACGCGGGGTGCTGGAATAGTCTCCGTTGGCGTTCAGGCCCTTGAACCGGTCCTGGTAGGTACGATCGGTGATGTTGGTGGCATCGAAGGTGACCGTGATCGCCGGCGTCACGTCGTAACTGGCGGAGAAATCGAGCTGGCCGGTGGGATCAGCAACGATGGAACTCGCCTGGACGCCGCCCGAGTTGTAGCTGTCGACGAAGCTGGAACGCCAGTTGTACGCCAGGCGCGCCGAAATGCCGTACTTCTCGTAGATGGCCACGACGTTGTACGAATACTTGGACACGTTGACGAGGCGCTGCTTGCCGCCGTTGATCGGATCGTCGTTTTCGCCTTCGATGTAAGTGCCGTTGACTTGTGCGCCCAGCCCGCTGAGCGCGCCCGGCAGGAAGTCGAAGAACTGCTGGTAGGCCAGCTCGACACCCTTGAGCGTGCCCTTCACGCCGCGCGGACGGTTCACCAGCCAGGTCTGACCCTGATACTGCTCGGGCGCCGAGTACGTCTGGATGTAGCCGTCGAACTTGCGATAGAATGCTGCGGCGGTGAGCGAGGTGTTGCGGCTGATGTAGTATTCCAGCGTGGCATCGTACGCATCCGATTTGATCGGCCCCAAGTTGGGGTTGCCGCCGCTGCCGGTGCCGGCATAGCCCTGGTTGCCGGTCGAGCCGCTGGGCACATACGTGACGAGCGGGTTGAGATCGGCGAAGTTCGGGCGCGTAATCGTCTTGCCCGCTGCCAGACGCAGCTTCAGCTTGTCGGAGAGGCCGAAGCGGATGTTGATGCTGGGCAGGACGTTGACGTAGTTCTGCTTGCTCTCCACGCCGTTGCCGGACAGGTTCTGCACGGTGTTGACCACGCGCGCGCCCACCACGCCGTCCACCGGTATCGCGCCGATGTCGAAGCGGTAGGCCGCCTGGCCATAGAAGGCGTAGGTCTTCTCGACATCGGCGAAGGCGAGGTTGGGCTCGTAGGGACGATCGCCGGCCGCCTGGCCGAACCATCCGCGCACGGTGTCGCTGTTGTTCAGCAGGTAATCGCCGCTGGCGTCGAGGAACGAGCCGATCCCTGCCCTGCCGCCGACGAGGCCGTTGGGCGACAAGTCCCAGAAGTCCGTGGGCAGGGTGCTGACGAGAACCGGGTTGGTCGCCGCGAGCGGGATCGACGCGGTTGCCTGCGAGTCCACATGGCGGTTGGTGTACCGCACGCCGACCTTGAGCGCCGACAGGAAGCCGTCATCGAAGCGGTGCTCGACGTCCGCGCGCCAGGCCCACTGCTTGCTGAGCGCGACGCTGTGGTTGTCGAACAGCGTGCGCAGCGTGAAGTTGGCCGGATTGGTGAGGTCTACCCCCTGGATATCAACGTTGGGGGTGCCGCCCACGTCAAACTGGTACACCGCCGTGGGGGCGTTGAACGAGGTATCGACGATCATGTTGCGGTTGGCGAGCTTGCTGCGGTTGTACGTCAGCTCGCTCGTCAGGGTCGTGTGGTCGTCGGCGTCGTACTTCAGGCCACCGTTGATCTGGTAGGTGGTGGTCTTGTCCTTGTAAGCCTGGTTGCTGGTGATGGTGTACGCATCGCGCACGGTCACGCCACTGGCGAGGCTTGGGTAGTCAGCGTCGGGCGTAACCGAAGTGACGTTGCCGGCCTTGGGCAGGCCGACGAAGAAGTCGGTATCGTAGCGGTTTTTGTACTGCGTATAGATCCCGTCGACATAGATTTCGAGGTTCGAGGCCGGGCGCCACTGGAACGAGCCGTTATAGGCCATGCGCCTGCGATCGCCCTGCGTGTACAGGCCGCCCACGGTGTCGGGCACGCCGATCTGGGCGCCGGTGGCAGGGCTGGCGATCGGGTTCGACACGAAGTCGAACGCGGTGTTGTCCTCGAAGCGGCGACGGTTGTACGACGCCGCCAGCATCAGGCCGATCTCGCCGATCGGGGTTTCCCAGCGGTTGCTCACGAGGCCGCTGCCCAGGTAGCTCCACTTGTCGGCCTGGTCGGAGTAAACGGCGCGGCCGCCGCCGGCGACCTCGAAGCCCGTGAAGTCGAACGGACGGCGCAAGCGCACGTCGATGATCCCGGCAACGCCGCCTTCGACAAGATCGGGGGTGCTGGTCTTGTAGACGTCGACGCCGGCTAGCAATTCGGCCGGAATGTCTGCCAGGGCAACGCCGCGAGCGGTGCCGGTGAAGGCTTCACGACCGTTGATGAGCGTGGCGGTGTTGGGCAGGCCGCGGATCAGCACGGTGCCCGCTTCACCTGCGGCACGCGTGACCTGGACGCCGGTCACGCGCTGAAGCGCGTCGGCCACGGTGTTGTCAGGCAGCTTGCCGATGTCCTGGGCGACGATCGAATCGACGATCTGGACCGAGTTCTCCTTAATCCGCTGCGCGCTCGCCAGCGATGCGCGAACGCCCGTGACGATGATATCTTCAGGGGATGCCTCATCCGCAGCCGGCGCCTCGGAGGCGCCGGTGTCCTGAGCATGGGCCATCGTTGCCAGACCGAGGGCGAAAACGGATGCGGTGCAGAATGCTAATGGCTTGAGTGCCATGATATCAACCCTCCCAGACGGGGCTGGTCGATACCATGCCCCTCGAATTACTCTGGCTAGTTATTAGTCGGACTAATGCGATGCAAGAGGAAAAACACAGGTGCTGTCACAAACCTTTCTCAGGTGTTGCAGATCCGCCGCAACATCGCCCGAAATTCTCCGGTTTCCGGCGATGTAACGGCATATTCCAGTTCAATCCGGAAACCATGCGCTGGCCGGATCGGCGGCGCCGGCGAGGCTAACGTTGTCGGAGAAATGCGCCAATGCCTTGCCCGCAAACGCCTGCGACACGAAGCGCACCGCACCGGCTTTCGTGGCCTCGCGGCGGAAGCGATCGGCCCCCGAAGCCGCGCCCGCGGCGGCGCGTGGCGCCAGAGCGACGGACCCGTCGGCAGCGGCGATCAGGCATTGGTCGGGCTCCATGATGGGCGAGAGCTGCACACTGCCGTCTTCCGCCGGCCAGGAGCGGAACTGGCTCTGCGCGATCGGGCCGGAACCGACCTTGAGGCGGGTGCCGTCAAGGACCAGGTTCTCACCCTGGCGAACGGCGGGGGCGAAACGCTCGGGCAGCGGACCATTGCCCACCGGCACGCCAAAGTCCGGGTTGCCGTCCACGCCAAAATACAGGCGTTGAACGCGGGTGTGTCGGTCGGGGTTGTAAAGCGGGTCGCCTTCGATCGCCTCGTAATCGCGGCCGTGGTATACGAGGATGTCGTTGCCCTGCTCGTCCACGGTGAAGCTGTTGTGCCCCGGCCCGTAGACCGAGGTTTCCCGGCAAGTGGCGAAGACCGGCTGCTGCCACTTGGTCCAGGCGCGCGGGTCCATGATGTTGGCGGTCTCGTCCACGCTCAGCAGGCCAAGGCAATAGCGCGCGTCGGTGGCGCTGGCCGAGTAGCTCATGAACAGGCGCCCGTTCTTGACGATGAATGCCGGCCCCTCGTTGACCTTGTAGCCGCGCACTTCCCAGGGGAGCGTCGGCACCGTCAGCCGCGCGGGCGCGCCGGCAAGAGTCAGCGCGTCCTTCATGGGAGCGATGTAGATGTTGGAATTGGTGTCGATCCCCGGCTCACGCTGGGCCCACGAGAAGTAGCGCACGCCGCGATGCGTAAAGATGGTAGAATCGAGATTGAAGCTGTCCCACGGCGTCTGGAACTGGCCGAGGACGGACCAGTTGCCGGTAATCGGGTCGGGCCCGTCGCACACGACGGCGAACGTGCGGATGCGGAACACGTCCTCGCCTCCGCCACTCGGCCCGGCCGCGAAGTAGACGATCCAGCGCCCGTCGACGAGGTGCAATTCCGGCGCCCACAGGAAGCCCGACATCGGCCCACTGGCCTGATGCCGCCAGAGCACGCGCTCCTGGGCGGTGGCGAGGCCGGCGATGGTCTTCGCCCGGCGCAGCGCCAGGCGGTCGTATTCGGGGACCGAGCCCATCATGTAGTAGAAGCCGTCGTCGTGGCGGAAGATCTGGGTGTCGGCGCGCTGGCGCACCAGGGGGTTGATCGGGTTTGCCGGGCGGGGGCCGCTCGGTGTCGGCGCGGTGCCGAGAGCGTTGACGGGGTTGGTGCAGGCGAGCGGCAGCAGCGAAGCCGTGGCGGCGAAAGTGCGGCGCGATAGAAGCATCGTCATGTCATCCTCTCCGGTGTTCATGTCGGTCCCGGTAGCGCTCGGGCGCCGGTTTGGTCTGCCTGAAAAAGAGCGCCCCGGCACAAAGCCGGGACGCTGTCAGGCGGGTTTCAGTATTGCGCCACGGGCCAGCCTTCGGCGTCCCAGCGGACTGGCGCGATCCGCAGCTTCGGTGCGCCGTTATCCTGCTTGTCGTAGGCGTGGTAAACGACGTAGGTCTGGCCATCCTTGTCTGTGAAGGCACCAGCGTGGCCAGGCCCGCGGAAGCGCTGCTGCTCCTGAAGGTCGGCGCGCAGGAAAATGCTGCCGCCCCCTTGCATCATGTCGGTGCCATCCCTGCCGAGGTAAGGGCCGGTAATCTTCTTCGCGCGGCCGACCACTGTGTAGTAGGTGCTGTTCACACCCTTGCAGCAGTAGTCGTAGGACGCCAGCAGGTAGTACCAGCCTGCGTGCGGGATGATGAACGGTGCCTCGATCGGCGCGGGTCCGCCGGCCGGAGCGAGGCGGCGGGCGATCGCGTAGGGCTCGGTTCCGGGCGCGGGCTTTCCGGTTTTCGGATCAAGCGGGAAAAGCTTGATACCGCTCCAGAAGCTGCCGAGCGCCAGCCACTGGCGGCCCTGCGCATCGACTACCAGGTTCGGGTCGATCGCGTTGAAATCGTCCTCTTTGGTGGACATGACGACGAGGCCATGGTCCTTCCACTTTGCCTTCGCGCCCAGTGTGGGGCTGGTCGCAAGGCCGATGGCGGACCGGTTCGAACCGAACGTCGAGACCGAATAATACAGCCGGTACTCGCCGTTCACATAGCTGATGTCCGGCGCCCAGATGCCCTCTGTCCCGGGAACGGCTTCCTTCGCCCACGCCGGTATTTGGGAAAACACCGCGCCCGCGTCGGTCCAGGTCTTCAGGTCACGGGAGGTCTTGATGCCAACGTATTTGCCTACAGTGCTGAACACGTAATAGGTGTCGCCCTCGCGGATGATCACCGGATCGTGGACCGTGAGGTCGCCGTTCAGCTGGGCGTTGAGCGGCGGCGACGCGTTCCGCGCGTTTGCTGCGCCGGAAAATCCGAGCGCAGCAAGGACTAGAAACCAGCCTTTCATGACAGTTCCAGCACGACGACGGACTTTGCCGGCAGCGTGACGACGAGTGTGCCGCCCTGCACGTTCGCACCGGTGAAGGCGACAGGCTTGACCACGTCGGGCGCGTCGAAGGTGTTGTGCGAATTGATCGCCGGCGCGGTGAGCACCCGGCCGGTAACGCCCGACGCAGAAACGCCATCGAGCGTGATGGTCACCGTATTGGGCTGGTTGGGATCAAGGTTCGACAGGCCGACATGGATCTTGCCGTCCTTGCCCTTCACCGCCGAGCCGCTAACCGCCGGCATCGTGAACGCGTCCTTGGCATACCAGGGGGACTTGATCTCGATGGGCAGCACGGTGGCATCCTGCCACGGCTTGTACATCTCGAAGACGTGGTAGGTGGGCGTGAGCACCATCCTGTTGCCGTCGGCCAGAATCATCGCCTGCAGCACATTGACCATCTGGGCGATGGCCGTCATCCGCACGCGGTCGGCATGCCTGGCGAAGATGTCCAGGTGGGTCGAGGCCACCAGCGCGTCTCGCAGGGTGTTCTGCTGGCGCAGGAAACCGGGGTGCGTGCCCGGATCCTGGGCGAACCAGGTGCCCCATTCGTCCACCGCCAGAAAGACCCGCTTTTCGGGGTCGTACTTGTCCATGATCGCGCTGTGCCTGGTGATCAGCTCATCCATGCGGCGGGCCTCGTAGAGCGTATCGGCCCAGCCATGCTCGTCGAAGTTCACCGGGTCCGCCTTGGGTGGCCAGCCACCTTCAGGCAGCGTGTAATAATGCAGCGAAACGCCGTCGAGTTGGGGAGCGGCGACGCGCATCATCGTCTCGGTCCAGTTGAAGTCGTCGACGTTGGCGCCGGCGGCGACCTTCAGGATCTTTGTGCCGGCAGGCGGCTTTATGAAGGTGGCGTAGCGGCGGGTTTCGTCGGCGGCGAACTCAGGGCGCATGTTGCCGCCGCAGCCCCACAGCTCGTTGCCGATGCCGAAGTACTGGATCGTCCAGGGCTCCTTGCGGCCGTTCCGGGCGCGCTCGTCGGCCAGCGAACCGGCGGGGGCGGTCATGTATTCGACCCATTCGGCCATTTCCCGCGGCGTGCCGTTGCCGACGTTGCCCGCGATGTAGGCTTGTGCGCCGATCTGGCGGATCAGCTCGAAGAACTCGTGCGTGCCGACGGTGTTGGGCTCGGTCACACCGCCCCAATGCGTGTTGATCTTGACCGGCCGCTTGTTCTGCGGGCCGATACCCTCACGCCAGTTGTACTCATCGGCGAAGCAGCCGCCGGGCCAGCGGACCACCGGCACCGAGAGATTGCGCAGGGCCTGCACGACGTCGTTGCGGAAGCCGTTGGTGTTCGCGATCTTGCTGTTCTTGCCGACCCATAGGCCGCCGTAAATCCCCGTACCGAGATGCTCGGCAAACTGGGTAAACACTTCCTTGTGGTAGACCGGGCCGGGTTTGTCGGCCTCGATCGTGGCGGTGGTGGGCTGACCGTTAGTGTCGGCCTGCGCCGTGCCGGTCAGCGCCGTCGCCGCCATCAGCATGGTCAGCGTGGTCCGACAAATTGCTTTGATCATGTCCTGTCCCCTCCCTGGGATCATCAGTCGTGGAATGCGTCGACCATCTGGCGATTGCCGCGCAGGAATGCGTCGGCGACGAGGCGAAGCGGCGCGATGTCGGCATCGCTGCGTCCGCCCCGGATGAGGTTCGCGAAGCGGGCGTAGAGGCCCGGATATTCGAGGTCCTCGTTGCGCTGGGTGCCGCTCGGCAGGGCCAGTACAGCGCCGCCTTGCGAGAGCTTCAGCGTGCCGGCGTCGGTCTCGACGATGATGTCCCATGACTGTGGGCCGGTCTGCCGCCAGTCGAGATCCATGTGGATCGGGGCACCGGCGGTGTCGCGAAACTGGATGTCGGCGGCGATCGGGGCGGCGCGGTTAGCGGGAATCTCCAGCGTTGCGGACTGGAGAAAGATCGGGCGCGGCAGGATGTGGGTCACGATCGAGAGCGCGTTGATGCCCGGATCGAATACGCCCAGCCCGCCCGGCTCCCAGATCCACGCCTGGCCCGGATGCCAGACGCGCACGTCCTCGCGCCAGACGATCGACGCGCTGCTGACGGTGCGTTCGGCGAGCCATGCACGGGCCGGGCTGACGCCGGCCGCAAAGCGCGAATGCCACGAAGCGAACAGGGTCACGCCCACCTTTTCGGCACGGCTTTCCAGCGCGGCGACTTCGGCCAGCGTCGCGCCTGGCGGCTTTTCCAGGAATACATGCATGCCCTTGGCGAGCGCCAGCGCGGCCAGGTCGTAGCGCACCTGCGGCGGCGTGCAGAGGGCCACGGCGTCGACCGCCGGGCCGTGTGCGATGAGGTCGTCGAGGGTATCGAAGTGGGGGATGCCCTCCGGGCCCTTGTTGTGCGGGCTGACGGTGGCGGCAAGGCTGAACGCCGCGTTGCCGTTGATCGCGGGGATGTGCTGGTCCCGCGCGATCTTGCCGATGCCAACGATGGCGATGCGGATCGGATCCATGTTCAGAGCGACTTCACGGTGGTCGTCGCTTCCGGCGAAGCGGCGGCGCGGGCCAGCGGGTTCGATACCGGCAGGGTGAAGGGCGCGGCGGCAATTTCGAACACGTCGCCCTCCTCGGCCGTCACGCCGTCACTGAACGACAGGGTCGCGGTGCCGAAGAAGTGAACGTGCACGTCGCCCGGACGACGGAACAGGTCATACTTGAAGTGGTGGTGCTCCAGGTTGGCGAACGTGTGCGACATGTTGTCCTCGCCAGAGAGGAAGGGCTTTTCCCAGATCGTCTCGCCGCCGCGAACCACCTTGCTGGTGCCCTCGATCTTCTGCGGCGGGGTACCCAGCAGCAATTCCGGGCCGAGCGCAGCCTGGCGCAGCTTCGAGTGGGCGAGCCACAGGTAATTGTGGCGCTCCGTCACATGGTCGGAAAACTCGTTGGCGAGCGCGAGGCCCAGGCGATAGGCGGTGCCATCCTCGCCGATCAGGTAGATGCCCGCCAGTTCGGGTTCCTCACCGCCGTCCTTGGCGAAAGCGGGCATGACCAGCGCTTCACCGGGGCCGACGAGCAGCTGGCCGTCGCCCTTGTAGAACCATTCAGGCTGCTGGCCTTCGGTGCCGGCGGCCGGCTTGCCGCCCTCCAGGCCTTCGAGGAACATGCGCATCGAGTCGGTCAGATTGCTGCCCGAGGACGCGGCCTGGTGCATCTTGTCGCGGCCCTCGGCCGAGCCGAGGTGGGTGAGGCCCGTGCCGGTCATCAGCAGGTGCGCCGAATCGTCGTGGTCGATCGGGGCGAGCAGGTTGCCGGCGGCGAACGCAGCGGCAATATCGATGGCGTCCCCCTGCCCGCAGGCCTTCGCGGCGTCGGCCAGCGTCACGCCCTCGGCGATGGCGCGAAGCGCGAGTTCGCGGGTCGAGGTGACTCCCGGAAGGATGTGAGCGGCATCGCCCTCGGCAAGGATGACAGAGCGTACGCCGTCGGCGCTGCGGTGCTGAAGCAAACGAAGGTAAGTCATGGATCTCTCCCTGCCGCAGCGCGCCTTCTGGGGACGCGCCGCGGGGATTGGCTGGGGATCAGTTGAGAGTAAGCGTGCCGTCGATCAGGCGCGGCACGCCGTCACCGAAAGCATCGTCGCGCAACTCGGGCGGAAGCACGCCCTGCGCCAGGTTCTGATAGCTGACCGGACGCAGGAAGCGGTCGATCGCCATGCTGCCGACCGAGGTGGTGCGGGGATCGGAGGTCGAGGGGAACGGGCCGCCGTGGACCATCGCGTGGCACACTTCGACGCCGGTCGGCCAACCGTTGGCGAGGATGCGGCCGACCTTGCGCTCCAGTACGGGCAGCAGTCGCGCTGCGGTGCCTTCGTCCGCATCGTCCATGTGCAGCGTCGCGGTGAGCTGGCCTTCGAGGCCTTCGAGCAGGGTCAGCAGTTCGGCTTCATCCTTGGCGCGCACCACGATCGATGCGGCGCCGAACACTTCGTTGCCGGCCTCCTTGTCGGCCAGGAACTGCGCCGCGGTTGTCTGGAACAGCACGGCGCCGCCGGTGGTGTGGCTGCCATCCTCGCCCTTCGCGATCGTCTCGACGCCGGGGAGGCCCGCGAGCGTTTCGACGCCCTTGGCATAGGCGGACGCAATGCCGGTGGTCAGCATCGTCTGCGGCTTGCCCTCCGCCACCGCGCCGGAGGCGGCGGCGATGAAGGCGTCCAGGCCGTCACCCTCTATGGCGAGGATCAGGCCGGGGTTGGTGCAGAACTGGCCAGCGCCCATGGTGAGCGAGCCGACGAACGCGGTGCCCAGCGCCGCACCGCGCGCTTTCAGAGCTTCGGGGAGCAGCAGGACCGGGTTGATGCTCGACATTTCGGCATAGACTGGGATCGGCACTTCGCGGGCCTGCGCCAGCTTGGCCAAAGCAAGGCCGCCCGCGCGCGAACCGGTGAAGCCCACCGCCATGATGCGCGGGTCCTGCACAAGCGCGGCGCCGAGTTCGTTCGAGGGGCCTGCGAGATGCTGGAACACGCCCTCCGGCAGGCCGGAGTCCTTCACCGCCTTGCTGATCGCCGCGGCGACGAGGCTGCCGGTTATCGGATGGGCCGGGTGGCCCTTGACCACGACCGGGCAACCGGCCGCGAGTGCCGAGGCCGTGTCCCCGCCGGCTGTGGAGAAGGCGAGCGGGAAGTTCGAAGCGCCGAACACGGCGACTGGGCCGACAGGGATCATGCGCAGGCGCAGGTCCGGGCGGGGGGGCGCGCGCTCGGGCAGGGCCGGGTCGATACGCAGCTGCTGCCACAGGCCTTTGCGGACGTAATCGGCGAACAGGCGAAGCTGGCCCATCGTGCGACCGCGCTCGCCTTCGCTGCGGCCACGCGGCAGGCCGCTTTCGGTGGTGTAGGCGTCAAGCAGCGAATCGCCGATGGCAAGGATCTCGTCGGCGATGCGTTCCAGGAACGCGGCGCGCTCTTCGCGATTGGTCGCGCGATATGTGTCGAAAGCTGCGGCGGCGGCGGCGCAGGCCGCGGCGACATCGGCGGCCGTGCTGACGGCAAGGGGCTCGCCATGCGGTTCGCCGGTGGACGCGACGATGGAGCGGAATTCGGTCATCTGGGTCTCCTGATTTACTCCGACATATTAGCGGTAAAGCGGAAAGGCAATGTTTGTCGTTCCTTCCCGCGCAAAGGACTGTTAGTTTCGCCTTCGGAGGATCGAAAACCCGTGCAAGAAGCCGATTACATCAATGGCGATGCGAGCGCCAAGCAAGACGACGAAGCCCGCGGGCCTGGGCGCAGGCTCCACGGCGCGATCGCCCATAAACTGGGCACTGCAATCTTGTCCGGCAAATATCTACCCGGAGACATCCTGTCGGGGGAAGTCGCCTTCGCCGAGGAACTGCAGGTCTCACGCAGCGCCTACCGCGAGGCGATCCAGGTGCTCACCGCCAAGGGCCTCGTCGCAAGCCGTCCCAAGGCCGGCACCCGTGTGCTGCCGCGCGACCGCTGGAACCTGCTCGACCCCGAAGTGCTGGGCTGGGCTTTCGCTGGCGAGCCGGACATCGAATTCGTGCGCAGCCTGTTCGAACTGCGCGCCATCGTCGAGCCTGCCGCCGCACGCCTCGCCGCCCAGCGCCGCGACAAGGCGGACCTCAAGGCGATGAAGGACGCCCTTACCGCGATGCGCCGCTATACCCTCACCACCGAGGCCGGGCGCGCCGCAGATCGGGACTTTCACAAGGCGATTCTCCATGCCACCCGCAACGATGCCCTGCTGGTGCTGAGCGCCTCCATCGGTGCAGCGGTGAACTGGACCACCCAGTTCAAGCAACGCGCGCGCGCCTTGCCGCGCAACCCGATCCCCGACCATGTACGGGTCTACGATGCGATCGCGAGCGGGGATGCGGCCGGCGCGGCCGAAGCGATGAACGTGCTGGTCGATCTGGCGCTTGAGGATACGCGCAGCTCGATGGAAGAATAGCGACGCCTGGCGTGTCGCCGGGTCTTGTGCCGTCAAATCAAAAAGCCCTGACGATCGCTCGTCAGGGCTTTTGTTTATTGCAAACGCGTGCGCTCAGTCCAAAAACGGTTTCGGATCCGGCGCAGGGTTGGTCACCTTGCTACCCCACAGCGCGTAGAACAGGATGTAGACCTCGCATGCCGCCGTCAGCAGGAACGAGGTCTGGAGGCCGTAGTTGTCGGCGATCCAGCCTTGCACAGCGACAAGAGCGCCGCCGGCGATGGCCATCACCAGCAGACCCGACCCTTCTTCAGTCAACGGGCCAAGGCCGCGGATGGCGAGGGTGAAGATCGTCGGGAACATGATCGAATGAAACAGGCCAACGAGGATGAGCGACCACATCGCCACTGGCCCGGTGGTGAAGATTGTCACACCCATCACCATGAAGGCGCCGATTGAGAACACCGCCAGTACCTTCGCGGCATCGACCTTCGCCATTACCGCCGAGCCGAAAAAGCGACCGACCATCATCCCGCCCCAAAGCAGCGTAAGATAGCGGCTGGCTCTTTCGGGGGTCATATTACCGATTTCAGGGCGGCTGACGAAATTGACGAACAGGTTGCCTACGCCGATCTCTGCGATAAGATAGATGAAAATAGCAACCACGCCCAGCGTCAAGTTGCGATGCGCCCACAGCGGATGGTTCCAGAAACGCGAAAAGAGTGAGCCGGTCCGGGGCGCATGGATTTTGACGCGTTGGGTAGCGGCGCCGATCGCGGGCAACGGAAAGCGGGCGATGACGATGGCAAGAACTACCAGCACTGCGGCGACCAGCAGGTAGGGGAGGATCACTGATTGCGCATCGGCCAAACGCTCGGCTTCTGTGAGCACCGTGCCAGCCTGCGCGGTTCCCCCCTTGCTGCGACCCAGAATCAGATAGCCTCCAAACAGCGGCGCGAGCCATGTACCTGCCGAGTTCATCGCCTGTACTAAGTTGAGGCGCGCCGAAGCGGTCTCAGGCTTGCCGATTACGGCCACGTAAGGGTTGGCTGCCACCTGCAAAAGGGTGATGCCGCTAGCGATTACGAATAGCATCACAAGTGTAACGCCGTAGGAAAAGATGGACGCTGCCAAAATCATGCCCAACGACCCGCCGGCCATGACTAGTAGGCCGGTGACCAGCGACTTCTTGTAGCCGATCCGCTCGATCAAAAGTGCAGACGGGATGGAAGCGAAGAAGTAGGCGATGAACCAGACGGATTCGATCAGCGCCGCCTGAAAATAGCTCAGTTCGAACACGCTGCGCAGATGCGGCAACAGCGTTCCGTTGATGACCGTTATGAACCCCCACATGAAGAACAGGCTGGCGAGCAGCGTGAGCGCGGGGCCGTAGCGCACGCCGTCCGTTTGCACATGAGCCACGGGGGCGTCTCGGGATGAGACCACTGGGGGCATGACATTCCTCTCATAAAGTCAAAGCCGTCGGCCTGTGGCAAACCGGCTTGCGCTCTTTCTATTTGTCGGACTATATGCCTGCCATGACATCGTCAATGGTTTGCGTCGGCGCGACGCGCACAGAAACGAACCCGGAAAAACAAGTGGGAGCCAGGGAATGAGGAACGTGGACAAAGGCTTTATGACGGCAGTGGCGATATCCGCCCTAGCCTGCGCGCTTTCAGCACATCCTGCGCTTGCCGCAGATGCCACGCAGGCTTCCGCCGGTACGCGCTCCGACGGCACCGAGGTGCAAGCGGTGACGCTGAAAGCCGCTAACGGCGTTTCTGCGACGATCCTTACGTACGGTGCAACGCTGTGGAAGCTGATGGCGCCGGACCGTAACGGCAAGGTCGCCGACGTTCTGGTTGCCTACGGCGATCTCGCCGCCTTCGAGAAGAAGCCGAACTTCTGGGGCGCGACCATCGGTCGCTACGGCAACCGCATTGCCGGCGGCAAGTTCACGCTTGACGGCAAGACCTACCAGTTGCCTCAGAACGACCATGGCCAGTCGCTTCACGGCGGCGGCAAGGGCTTTGACGTTCAGAACTGGAAGCTGGAATCGGTCAAGTCCGGCAAGGTCGCCAAGGCGGTGTTCTCGCTCGTCAGCCCTGACGGCGATTCGGGCTATCCCGGCACGGTCAAGGTGACGGCGACCTACTCGCTGGACGAAAGCGGCAACCTGCAGATCGTGTTCGACGCCACGACCGACAAGCCGACGGTACTCAACCTTACAAACCACGCCCTGTTCAACATGGCGGGCGAAGGGTCCGAGCGCGACGCGACGACGAACGTCCTGACCATTCCGGCCAGCCGCTACACCCCCGTGGACGACAAGCTGATCCCGACCGGGGAACTGCGCGCCGTCGCCGGTGGCCCGTTCGATTTCACCAAACCCAAGGCGGTGGCCGTGGGCCTGCGCAACGGGCGCGACCAGCAGATCGTCTACGGCCGCGGCTTCGATCACAACTTCGCGCTCGATAAGGGCCAGACCAGCACGCCCAGACTCTCCGCACGCCTGGAGGACCCCGTTTCGGGCCGCGTTCTGGAAGTGCTCAGCACCGAGCCCGGCGTGCAGTTCTACTCCGGCAATTTCCTCGATGGCACGCTTGTCGGCAAGCAGGGCCACCTCTACCGCATGGGTGACGGCATCGCGCTGGAACCGCAGAAGTTCCCCGATGGCCCGAACCACCCCGACTTCCCATCCACCCGCGTCGATCCCGGCAAGCCCTACCGGCATGTCATGATTTACCGCGTGACGACCTCGCCGCGCTGACCTGAACGAAACGAACCGCTCCATGACCGAAAATACTCCGTCCAAGCTGCGCTCGCGCGCCTGGTTCGACAATCCTGACAACATCGACATGACCTCGCTCTACCTTGAGCGATACCTGAATTTCGGCCTCAGCCTGGAAGAGCTGCGTTCGGGCAAGCCGATCATCGGCATCGCCCAGACCGGCAGCGACCTTTCGCCCTGCAACCGTCACCACCTCGTCCTGGCCGAGCGCATCCGCGAAGGCATCCGCGAACAGGGCGGCATCGCGCTGGAGTTCCCGGTCCACCCGATCCAGGAGACCGGCAAGCGCCCCACCGCCGGGCTCGACCGCAACCTCGCCTATCTGGCGCTGGTCGAGGCGATCTACGGCTACCCGCTTGACGGCGTCGTGCTGACCACCGGCTGCGACAAGACCACCCCGGCGTTGCTGATGGCGGCGGCGACGGTGAACATCCCTGCGATCGCATTGTCGGTCGGTCCGATGCTCAATGGCTGGCACAAGGGCGAGCGGACTGGGTCGGGCACGATCGTGTGGAAGGGTCGCCAGATGATGGCGGCGGGCGAACTCGACGCGGAAGGCTTCATCAAGCTCGTCGCCTCGTCGGCGCCGTCGACCGGCTATTGCAACACCATGGGCACTGCAACGACGATGAATTCACTCGCCGAGGCGCTGGGCATGATGCTGCCCGCGTCCGCTGCGATCCCTGCGCCGTATCGGGACCGCCAGGAATGTGCGTGGCGTACCGGCAAGCGCATCGTCGAGATGGTGCATGAGGATCTCAAGCCCTCGGATATCCTGACGCTGGATGCTTTCCACAATGCGATCGTCGTCAACTCCGCGATCGGCGGCTCGACCAATGCCCCGATCCACCTTGCCGCGATCGCCCGCCACATCGGCGTAGACCTGCCGCTCAAGGACTGGGAACGGCTCGGCCACAAGATCCCGCTGCTGGTGAACCTGCAGCCGGCCGGGGAATATCTTGGCGAGGACTACTACCGGGCGGGCGGCGTGCCCGCCGTGGTCGCGCAGCTGATCGGCCAGGGGCTGATCAAGGAAGGCGCGATGACGGTCAACGGCAAGACCATCGGCGACAACTGCCGCGATGCCACGATCGAGGACGACAAGGTCATCAAGACCTTCGATCAGCCTCTCGTCGAGGATGCCGGGTTCCTGGTGCTGTCGGGCAATCTGTTCGACGCGGCGATCATGAAGACCAGCGTGATCTCCCCCGAGTTCCGCGAACGCTACCTCTCCAACCCTGACGATCCCGACGCCTTCGAAGGCCCGGCCGTGGTGTTTGACGGCCCCGAGGACTACCACCACCGCATCGATGACCCCACTGTCGGCATCACGCCGCAGACCATGCTGTTCATGCGCGGCGCCGGTCCGATCGGCTACCCGGGCGCCGCGGAAGTGGTGAACATGCGTCCGCCTTCGTACCTTATCACCGAGGGCATCCACGCCCTGCCCTGCATCGGGGACGGGCGCCAGTCAGGCACATCGGGCAGCCCTTCGATCCTCAATGCTTCGCCCGAGGCGGCGGCGATGGGCGGGCTGGCGCTGCTCCAGACAGGCGACCGGGTGCGCATGGACCTCAAGAAGGGCACCGTCGACGTGCTGGTCTCCGACGCGGAAATCGCCCGGCGCCGCGCCGCCCTGGAAGCCAAGGGCGGCTATCCTTACCCTGCCTCGCAAACGCCGTGGCAGGAAATCCAGCGCGCGCTCGTGGGCCAGATGGACACTGGCGCGATCCTGGAAGGCGCCGAGAAATATCAGCGCATCGCCCAGACGATGGGCCTGCCGCGCGACAATCACTAGAAGTACACCGGCACCACGATATCCGGGCCGGCGTCCTGAACCACGCCGGCCCGTTCCCCACCCGGTCTTTCGCGCTCCTGTCCGACCGGGGGGCCGGGTGGGGGCTCCAACCCAAACCTAGGGAGAGACACCGATGCCGCTCTGGCGCAAGATCGAGCGCAACGTGCGCGATACCCTGGGCGAAGGCGCGCTGTGGAGCGCCCGCGACGGGGCCTTTTACTGGGTCGATATTCTCGCCCCTGCCCTTAACCGCCTGAACCTGGCGGACAATGCGATCACCCGCTGGGACATGCCGGCACCGCTGGGGTGGGTTGCCGAGCGCGCTTCGGGCGGCCTCATCGGCGGCTTTCGCGACGGTGTGGCGGCCATCGCGCTGGACCCGCTGATGGTTGGCGATCGCGCCGATCCCGAGCCGCACCTGCCCGGCAACCGGATGAACGACGGCAAGGCCGACCGCCACGGCGCGATCTGGTGCGGCACCATGGACATGGCCGAGGAGGCCGTGACCGGCTCGCTCTATCGCCTCTCCCCTGGCGGCGAATGGCAGGTGATTGACAGCGATTACACCGTGCCCAACGGCCCCGCCTTCTCCCCCTGTCGCAACTGGCTGTACCATGCCGATACCGGTCGCCGGGTCATCTACCGCTTCGCGCTGACGGATGGCGGCGTGGGGGAGCGCGTGGAATTCGTCCGCTTCTCCGAGGCGGATGGTTATCCGGACGGGATGACCACCGACGCGGAAGGCTATCTGTGGTGCGCGCACTGGGACGGCGGGTGTATCTCCCGCTTCGCCCCCGACGGCACGCGAAACCGCATGATCACGCTTCCGGCCAAGCGTGTCACCAACATCGCATTTGGGGGTGCAGGCCTCGACAGGATGTTCGTGACATCGGCATCGACGGGCCTGCCGGCATCGGCATTCGACGGAGCGCTATACGAGGTCGATGCGGGCGTGACCGGCAACCCTGCTGGAATTTACCAAGGTTGAACACTGGCCGGCAAGGCCGGGTAAGGACGCGGTCTCTGTATGGAACGATCGCCGGGGCGCGGCCCCGTTACCGCACCCGATCAGCACCACCCGAACTGCAGTCAGCCAACTTGGCCGAGCACGCGGCGCACGGCTGGGGTGATGGTATAGACCGCCTCGCGTTGTGCCCCCCGGTTTTCGTGATCGACACGAAAACCCTGATAGTGGCGCCGCACCAGCCCGGCGCGCACCAGATCCGAAACCGCTCGACTTACGTTCGTGCGCCCTGAGTGAAGCAACCGCGTGCGCACCTTGTCATTGATCGCGCGCTCTGCCTGATCCGGATCCTGGGGCAGACAATGGTGGTGCTCCAGATCGGCGCGAACTTCGGCAACGACCGCACGACGTCGTGCATCCCGCTGTGCCATCGGCATCAGTGCTGCGGTGAGCCAGTCGCGCACAGGGATAAGCGCGCCGGCTTCACGAACATACGGACCGGCGCTGTCTGACTGGCCGGCTGCCCGGGCTATCAGCGTGAGAACCATGTAGGTGTACCGGGGCCGGGCCGACACGCCCGCCAGTCTTTCAAGGATCCCTGGCAGGTCCAGCTCCTCCCCCGCCAGCGGCGACGGCCCCGATGCTACCGGCAGAGCGGCTTTGGCATGCCGCTTAACCTGATTGATCCGACGGGAAATCGCGCCTTCGCCGGCAGGCTTTTCATGGATGAAGAGATCGGGCTGAAACACGGAACATATTAAGCACATCGGATTCGCGATGTGAATCCTCCACAGGCTCCAAAATCCGATTAATCATGCGTGACACTTTACCAGCGCCAACCGGTAAAGTGTCACAGGTGATTGCGTGAAGAGGGATAGCCGTGCCGTTTTTCCTGCAACATCTTGCTGCGGCATCGCCAAAAATCCAGCTCAGGCGCAGCGGCGCATCAGGGTCAGGCCATCCCCGTCGTCCAGAAGGCACAATCCTGGCTGTCCTGCCAGGATATCGCGAAAGCTCGCGAACCGGGGCGGCTTGAGCAGATATCCGGCTGCGCCCAGTTCCGCCGAACGGCGCTGATCCGGTTCGTGATCCGAGCCGCTGCACATGATGACCGGCAGTTGCTCCAAAGCCTGATCATCCCGGATCTGGCTGAGCAGGCTGAACCCGTCGACATCAGGCATGTTGATGTCCAGAAGGATCAGATCGACATCGTGCCCGGGCTCAGACAAAAGCCGCTGCGCTTCGCGCCCGTCGCGCACGCTACGCAGGTTGCAGCGCAGGCCTGGTCGGCGAAAGAGCGCTATTTCCGTCAACTCCAGATCGGCCTCACGGTCATCGACGATGAGCACGGTAGCAACCTCGCGAGCGTTTTCGTTCTGCAAAATTCCGCCTTCGAGCCTGCCATCGCCGGAGCCTGGGAGCCCCTCTGCATCGGGCATAGAGAAAAAGAACGTCGCACCTGCGCCGGGTGCAGATTGGCATTCTATCCGGCCACCATACAGCGTCACAATGCGGCGGCATATCGCCAACCCCAGCCCGGAAGCATCGTTCCGGTGGACCAGCCGGCGAAAGGGCTGGAAAATATGCTCCCGCTGGTCTTCGGGAATGCCCACGCCGTCGTCGCTGACGCGAAACGTCCCGGACGCACCTTGCACACCGCCTGAAAAATCGATCGTAACCGTCAGCCCCGGCGCGTTGTGCAGGATGGCGTTGGCAATCAGGTTCTGAAACAGCTGACGTAGATGGACGGGATCGGCGACCAATTCAGGCAGTGCTCCATGCACGACCTTAGCCTTCCGCTCCGCAATGATCCTCGCCAGATTTTCGCGCACTTCGACGATCACGTCCGCCACCCTGCAAGGCATATGCGCGAACCGTTCGGGCGCATCGAGCCGGGTATACTGCGCCACAGAATCGATCAGCGCGCCCATCCGCTCGGCGGATTCGCCGATGTAGCGCAGGTAGGTGTCGCGACTTTGCTCCGATGCCGGTGCGGTCGCTGGCGCCGCTTCTTCTTCGTTGTCGGGGCGCAACAAGTCTGAAAACGCGATCAGCGTGCGCACCGGCTCGCGCAAGTCATGGGCGAGCGCGCGGGTGAACACGCCCAGGCTGGCATGTTGTTCGCTGATGCGGTGTTTTTGCGCCTGCAGCGTCTGCACAGCGCCACGCAGACGCATATACAATTCGGCATTTTCCAACGCGACCGAGGTCGTGTCGGCCAGCGCCTGCAGGATCGACAATTCCTGCGGCGAAGGAACATGGTGCTCCGACCAGTAATTGCCGATGGCCCCGATCGGCGCCGCGCGGCGGATCGGCATCATCGCCAGGCTTTTCACGAACGTGGGGCGGTAAGCTTCCACCGGCACGCGCGGATCGGCGTAGATGTCGGGTATCACCACGCTGCGCGCATTCAGCATCGCCCAGCCGCTGACGCATGCGTGCATCGGAAAGCGCCTGCCTTTCCACAACGGCTCGATCGCATCTTCCTCGACGTAATAGCACTCGTCACCGTCGCGCAGCACGAAGGTAGCTCCGTCTGCGCCGGTCAAGCTGCGCGCCGCATCGCGGATGACGGCGGCCACGCCGGCAAGATCACGCGCTGCCGACAAGTCTTGCACCGCGCCCACCAGTCTCTCCATCGCCGCTGCGTAGGAACCGGTGACACCAGCAGGGAACGGAACGACATCCATGGCATGCGCCCTTTCTCTTGATGGGATGGCTGCGGAGTTCATCCCTATGCAGGCAACCTTGCCGCCTGTTTAACTGGCGCTAGGCAAATTTGCGGATGTCGCGGCCGATCTGGGGCGTGCATGTACCGGTCGAGTGGTTGGCGCAGCACCGCCGGCGGTGAACCGGCGGTGCTGGCATGCTCAGGCGTCCAGCGTGGCGTTGTCGATCACGAAGCGATACTTGACATCACTGCGCTGCATCCGCTCGTACGCGGTCTCAATGTCCTGGATGCGGATCATTTCGATATCGGCGACCACACCCTTCTCGGCACAGAAATCGAGCATCTCCTGCGTCTCCGCGATGCCGCCGATCAGCGATCCGGCGATCGCGCGGCGCTTGAAGATCAGCGCCCCGATGTTGGGTGAGGGGTGGGGATGCTCGGGCACGCCCACCAGGGTCATCGTGCCATCACGCTTGAGCAGCATGGTGAACGCATCGAGATTGTGGCTTGCCGCCACGGTATTGAGAATGAAGTCGAAGCTGTTGGCATGGGCTGCCATCTCGTCCTCGTTGCGCGACACGATCACCTCGTCGGCACCAAGGGCCTTGGCGTCTTCGCGCTTGCTTTCCGATGTGGTGAACGCGACCACGTGAGCGCCCATGGCATGCGCAAGCTTGACGCCCATGTGGCCCAGCCCGCCGATGCCGACGATACCGACCTTCTTGCCCGGCCCCACGTTCCAGTGGCGCAGCGGCGAGTAGGTGGTGATGCCCGCGCACAGCAAAGGCGCCACCGCCGCGAGCTGATCCTGGGGATGCGTGACCTTCAAAACGAATTTGTCATTCACGACGATGGACTGCGAATAGCCGCCGAAGGTATGGCCCGGCGCATCGTCGGTCTTGCCATTGTAGGTGCCGACGAAGCCGTTTTCGCAATACTGCTCCAGCCCCTCGTCACACGAAGCGCAGTGCTGGCAGCTGTCGACCATGCAGCCAACGCCAACCACATCGCCCACCTTGAACTTGGTTACGTCACTGCCGACGCTTGTTACGTGGCCGACGATTTCGTGCCCGGGGACGCACGGATAAATCGTGCCGTCCCATTCCGAACGCACTTGATGCAAGTCCGAATGACACACACCGCAATAGGCGATGTCGATCGCAACATCGTGCGGACCGGCTTCGCGCCGCGGGATGTCCAAGGGCTCAAGCGGGCGGTCTGCGGCGGGCGCGCCGAAAGCTTTTACGGTCATGCAGGAAACTCCGGGTAACATTGAACGAAATGCATTCGCGGCGCCAGATAGGTATCCATCGGCAAGAAGGTCAGACTGCCGGGAAGTTGATGCTGCGATGAACCACGCTCAACCATGATCCAGACGATCACAGCCACCGCAGCTTTTTGAACCGGGCATAAAGCGCGGCACAGATCATCAGGATGACAGCCAGCACGACATAGTACCCGTACTTGGTCTTCAATTCGGGCATATGCTCGAAATTCATGCCGTAAATGCCGGCTACGGCGGTCGGCACGGCCAGGATGGCGGCCCAGGCCGCCAGCTGCCGGGTAATCACACCCGTCCGCTGCTGTTCGAGCAGATTGCTGAACTCGAACACGGAGTTGAGCACTTCGCGCAGGTCTTCGACCATCGTCTGCACCCGGCGCACGTGATCGCGCACGTCGCTGAAATAGGGCCGCGCGTCGGCATCTATGCACGGCATCTCGTTGCGGACGAACTTGTTCGCCACCTCATTCATCGGGATCAGCACGCGCTGGAAACGGATCAGTTGGCGACGCAGGTTGAAGATGCGGGTGATTTCATCACGGCCCAGAAAGTTGTCGACAGTGTGCTGTTCCATTTCCAGCACTTCCTCCTCGATCGCCTCGACGATGGGCAGATACCCATCGACGATGAAATCGAGAATAGCGTGGAGTACGTAGTCCACCCCGGCGCGCAACTGCGCAGGCACGGCTTCAAGGTCGTGGCGCAGCTTCTTGTGCGCCCGGCCCGACCCGTGCCGTACGCTGATGATATGGCTGTGGCCCACGAAGATCGCCGTCTCGCCGTATTCTATGGCGCCGTCGTGCAAGTGCGCCGTGCGGGCGACAACGAAGATCTGGTCGCCATAGATATCAACCTTGGGAAGCTGGTCGGCGTTGATCGCATCTTCCACCGCAAGCGGGTGCAGGTCCCACGTGCGCTGGAGAGTGGCCATTTCCTCGTCCGTAGGATTGGCCACGCCGATCCAGATGAACTCGGACTTGTCCTGCGCGCAATCGACCTTTTCGTCGATCGCGATTTCGCGCACGCGTGTTCCGTTGCGGTAGAGGTAGGCGGCGATCACTGTCATGAGCTGAGTCTATGGATCAGCAAACGCCGCGTTGCGAGGATTGATCCAGCACTTTCTTATGCCCTTTAGCCGCTACGCGTCTTTGCGGGAGAGCAATACCTCGAATTGCCGGGCCTCCACCTGCACCGCTGACCATCGCGAGGGAATCTCCACCTGCTTCCAAAGCCCCGCCCCCATCGTCAGCAAGGCGTTGCCAACGATCAGCAGGGCCACAACCGCTGCGCACAATGCGAGATCGCCAAGCCTTGCGGGGCCAGATGCGCGCGAATGGACTTGAACGTAGGCAGCCTTCCCGGTGAACCAGGCTGCGCCCAGGATCACAAGCCCTGTCAGGCGCAAGCCGATCCGGGCCCATAGCGTTTCATACCATTTGCGCATCGCCGAAAACTCCGCTTTCGGGCCGGGTAATTACGCATATGCGGATAGGAATTCGAGAGCGGTTCACGCCGCTCCACATTGAGATTGCGTAGGAAAATCCGGGCGCTGGCGCCCTGTCATTAACAATTCTATGCGATTCCTATGGAGAAAGCGGTTTCCTCGCATGGAGATCGAACGTGCGGGTGTGGCATGGGGCAACGAGGCGGATGACGGGACACGTTTTGACCACTGACGAATCGGGCGCAGACCCCCACAATCCGCACGCGCCTCACGGGCGATTGCCCACCCTTGCGCTAGGCGCGCTGGGTGTGGTGTTCGGCGATATCGGCACCTCGCCGCTTTATGCGCTGAAGGAAAGCTTCGTGGGCCATCACCCGCTGGCCGTGGACGGACCGCACATTTTCGGTGTCTTGTCGCTCATCTTCTGGACGATGATGCTCATCGTGACGCTGAAGTATGTGTTGATCGTCATGCGCGCGGACAACGATGGCGAAGGCGGCTCGATGGCACTGCTGGCCCTCATCGCCCGATCGCTGGGGGAAACCCGCTGGACGCCGTGGATCGCCATGCTTGGCGTGATCGCGACCGCGCTCTTCTATGGCGATGCGATCATCACGCCGGCAATCTCGGTGCTGTCCGCAGTGGAGGGGCTGACCGTGGTGGAAAGCTCGCTCGGCGAACTCGTCCTGCCGATCTCGATAGTCATTCTCGTCGCCCTGTTCGTCATCCAGAAGCAGGGCACGGAAAAGGTCGGCACGTTTTTCGGGCCGGTCATGGTGGTCTACTTTCTCGTGCTGGCGGTGCTGGGCGTTGCCAACATCCTGCATCACCCCGAGATCGTGGGGATCGTGAACCCGATGTGGGCGGTGCGCTTCTTCCTGATCGATCCCAAGCTGGCCTTCCTGGCGCTGGGGTCGGTGGTTCTCGCCGTCACCGGCGCCGAGGCGCTGTATGCGGACATGGGGCACTTCGGGCGCAAGGCGATCAGCATGGCTTGGCTCTACGCCGCCCTGCCCTGCCTGATGCTGAACTACATGGGCCAGGGCGCGCTGCTGATCGACAACCCGCAGGCAGCGCAGAATCCGTTCTTCCTGATGGCGCCGGGATGGGCGCGCCTGCCGCTGGTCATCCTGGCGACGATGGCCACCATCATTGCCAGCCAGGCGGTTATTTCGGGTGCATTCTCGGTTACCCGCCAGGCCGTTCAGCTTGGCTTCCTGCCGCGCCTCAGCATCCGCCATACCAGTGCCTCCACTGCGGGCCAGGTTTACGTGCCCGTGGTCAACTGGATGCTGCTGATCCTGGTAATCCTGCTGGTGATTTCGTTCCGCAGTTCCAGCAGCCTGGCCGCCGCCTATGGCATTGCGGTGACCGGCACGATGGTGATCACCGCGTGCATGATGGGCGTGCTCACGTTCAGCGTCTGGCGCTGGCCACCGTTGGTGGCAGGCGCGGTTACCGGCACGTTCCTGCTGATCGACGGGGCCTATTTCCTGTCCAACGCCACCAAGATCCCCGACGGAGGGTGGTTTCCGCTGCTGGTGGCGGCGGTGGTGTTCCTGCTGCTCACCACATGGTCGACCGGGCGCAAGATCATGCGGCGCTACCTTGCCGATGGGGCCATGGACTTCAACGTGTTCATCGCGTCAGCAGCCAATTCGGTGCGCCGGGTGAGCGGCACGGCGGTTTTCCTGTCCTCCTCGATCGACGGCGTGCCGCCCGCGCTGCTGCACAACGTGAAGCACAACAAGGTCCTGCACGAACGCGTCATCATCCTCACCGTGAAGGCAGAGGCCGTGCCGCATCTGCCGGACGAAGGGCGGATCGAGATTTTCGACCATGGCTCGGGCTTCTACCGCATCCGCCTGCGCCACGGTTTCATGGAGGACATGGACATTCCCGCGATGCTGCGCACCGTAACCCAGTGCGGCGCGCCGATCGGCAAGATGGACACCAGCTACTTCCTCAGCCGGCAGACCCTTATCGCGGCCGAACGCCCCGGCATGGCGATCTGGCGCGAAAAGCTGTTCGCGCTGATGATCCGCAATTCGGCAACCCCGATGGAATTCTTCAACCTGCCCACCAACCGCGTGGTCGAACTGGGCTCGCAGATCGAAATCTAGGGTCCGGACCCATAAACAGGATTCCCAGCAGCGCCGGGATATGATTCACCATCCTCCAGCAAGGAGGTATGGCGGATGGCGGATTTCTTCTGG
>NZ_LMJY01000022.1 GCF_001421325.1 Novosphingobium sp. Leaf2
CCAGAAGAAATCCGCCATCCGCCATACCTCCTTGCTGGAGGATGGTGAATCATATCCCGGCGCTGCTGGGAATCCTGTTTATGGGTCCGGACCCTAGCCAAACGGCCAATTACTGCGACCGATGGATTTCGCCGACTGGCCTCGATCCCACGCAGGTAGGTGACATCGATATCTGAATCGTGCGCGAGCTGCTCTTGGGTGAGGTCGCACGCCACCCGCAGCCTCCGCACGTTTGCTCCGACGATCGCGTTCCAGTCCATCGACCAGGTTGGAGCCCGGCGGGACTATAATCTCTAGGGACTATAGTCCCTATTCAGATTGACACCGTGGATTGTGTGCGCAACGTCGCAGCATGTTCCATCTGTGGGCCCCTGAGCACTCGGTGCTGCGCGAGAAGGTGATCGAGCACGCGTTCCTCGCCGAGCTCTCACGCAGCCTTCTGCTCGAACTAGCCATGCCCTTCGAGGTCCTGCGGTCCGAGTTCGACGCGTTCGGCTACGACATCGTGATCGACGCGAATGGCGTCCTGCGCCATGTCCAACTCAAGGCGTCCACTACCGGTGGCGCCCGTGCTCACGTTGACGTCCAGCTTGCACTCGCGGCCAAGCCCGGAGGCTGCGTCGTGTGGGTCTTCGTAGACCCGAAGACGCTGCGGCTCGGACCGTTCCTCTGGTTCGGCGGGGCACCGGGCGAGCCGCTGCCGTCGCTCGGTGACAGGGCGGTACGCCACACTCGCGGCGATAGCGAGGGGACGAAGAAGGTACGGGCGGGGCTGCGGCGACTGCCGAAGGGATCGTTTGTCCGCTTCGAGGAGATCGGCAATCTTGCCAAGGCCATGTTCGGACCCGGCGAAAATGACCACGCGGCCCTGCTCGCCGCACATCTAGCCTCGCGCGCGGCTGAGGTGGATTGGCCTGCGCTGCGCGGCGGGCTGACCTGGGTAGCGTCCGAGCGAATGGCGTACGTCATCGACGGGTTCGAACTGGCGCGAAAGGCAGGGCTGGGCGATCCGTTCGCCTTCGCTGACCGGATGCGGGCGACGGCCATGCGGTGCGGAGAGTGGAGCGGCACGGCGTTGGAGCTTTGGGTGGCACTGTTCATGGAGCACCGTCGAGCTCGCGTCCAAAGCCAGGGCCTCATCGGGCTCGACGCCGTGGTGCCGGAACTGCCAATGCTCGACGAACTCTGCGATGCGCTGACGAGCGCGCTGACGGCGGGCTGCTAGTCCGCTCTGCCGGTTCAGCGATCGGAACAAGCAGGTTCTATGGCCCGCATGAAAGAACTTTCAGCAGCAGTTACCGGCATCAGGAAAGACCGCGATGTCATGGTCCGTTATGAGGTCCACCGGATGCGTGAGCCCGGTCAGAAAGGCGCAGCGCGTCCACCTCTGGTCGAGGAGTTCTACGGTCTCGACAGGGCGCGTCTCGCCGCTCTCGGATACGGGCTCGAAGGTCCGACGGGCATCGGCGACCGCTTCACAGGTTTGATCCAGATAGTGCAGGTCCTCTACACGTCTGGCATTCGCTGCCGGTCGAAGATAGTCGATGAGGTGGACGAGCGCGTGGCGTCGCGCCTGCTGAACGAGGTCAGGTTTCCCCGTGCGAGCGAACTGGCAGTGCGGGTAGCGAATCTGCAAGCCGAAATCGATGCATTGATCCCGTAGTCCGGTGCCTCATCCAGTGCCCGATGTGGAGCTCCGGCCACCAAGCCCTTCTTCCCGAATGGGATTGGGGCAACCGGACAACTGATCCCACATCAGAAGGCAAAGCCCCCAAGCCGCAAGTAGCGACTTGGGGGCTTCGATCATTCCGTGAGCCAGTCTTCCAGGTCTGGGTCGGGCAGCAGTGCGATGCCCGCATACGGCTTCGCCAGGTTTTCGTCCTCGGGCCAGTACTCATCCCGATACCACCAGGCCATCGTGTGGGCGTGGGAGTAGGGGCGCCTTCTGAGCCGACGGCTATAACCGAGCGCCTCCAGGTCAGCCGTGATGACGATCTGGTCTTCAATGCCCAGACCGTTCGGATCAAAGCCGAGCAAACCGTAGGCCATGGCAGGGAACACGATCTGTCGAGCCGCGAGGAGGTGCCGGAGTTCGCGGCGCCTTGCGTCGACTGACGCTGGCTCGCTGGATAGCCTCATTCTGCGACCTCCTCGTCGTCTTCAACGCCGTGGTCGGGCGCGTATGCGCCGATCTCCCGCTCGTGCTTCTTCAGCATTGCGATCTCCAGCGACCTCTGGGCGTTGCCCTTGCCGGTCGTGGCGATCTGCTCATCTTCCAGGGCCTCTAGGACGCGGCGCTCCGCCTCGACCATGGCCTGTGACAGCTCCCGGTGAAGCTCGCCGCACATCACGTCGGCCAGTTCACCCGCAGAGAAAGGGCGCTCGGCGCGAGGGAGGTCGGCCACGCGACCGCAGAGGGCGGCGCCGAGATCCTTGTCCTTCTGCGCGGCGGCGTACTCGGCGAGGCTGGCGAGCTCGGCGGGGCCAGAGCCCGCGATCTGCTGCATGATGCGGCTGCGCCGCTCCGAGCCCAGGGTCTCACGGGTGAGCATCTGGACCGGCGAGCGGTAGTGAGTGGAAGCGGATTGGACCGACTGGCGAAGCTGCTCCAGCTCTCGGGTGAGCAGCTTACGGGGCTCGGCGGTCTCCCGGATCAGGTCGGCGCGGTGGCCGCTCACCGACTTGTTGATTACCGACGTGCGATCCCTGGCGTCGAGGCCGCGGAGGGAGCGCTCCACGCTTGCCCTGTGCGACTCGACCTGCTCGCCGATCCTGGTCAGAATGCTGGCGTGCCTGGTGCGGTTCTGCTGGATGCGGGTGATCGTCGATCGGATGTCGGTGGGGCTCAGCCAGTTCGAGCCAAGCTTGGCGCGCGGTGCGGGCATGGTATTCTCCTCAAGGTTCAAAGCATCTCGCCTGAAGCTCGTGGACTCGACCATGCCCGGGCGCAGCCCAGAACGTCCGCCATCGCGGACTAAGGCCGAGGCGCACGAGCCCCGGTGGAAGACACGAGTTTTAGTTGGGCTAAGGTGGCGGCGATCTGGACCAACGTTGCGGCCCCGAGTGATCCCGGATGACCAGTGCCGGTGCGTGGCGCGGTGCTCCTAGACAAGCGACCGGGCTAAGGCGCTGGGTCGGATGGACTTCTGCCCCTCCGACCAGCCAATCTTCGGTTAGGTGAGAGCTGCCTTGCTGTTGAGTTGGCTCAGGGTGTTCTGAGCGAGCGACTTCAGTGCGTCGAGGTCGCCCACTGCAGAGAATAGTGCATCGACACCGCCCGTCGCATCGGCCCGAAGCATCCTGCGGAAGCGTCGAAGAGCAAACTCGTCGAGGTACTGGTCAAGCCCGGTCGTCTCCAGCCGCTTGAGGCGGTGGGCGTCGTCCATTGGCAGGTTGTCCTCGACCGTGCAAAGGAGCCCGCAAAGCAGCCTCAGCTCCTCCTCGCTGCGCCCCTCCTCGGTCAGCCACGCCTCAAGGTGCGGCGCGCCGTCGTCCATGATCGGCCGCAGGAGGCGGTAGGCCGAGGCGAACGCCTCGACCGGCACGGTCACCACCACGTTCACCGAGCCGCCCTCAAGAGCGGCACGCCCCAGCGCGTCAGGGTCTGCCAGTCGTGCGATTGCATCGTAGGTCATTTGGTCTTCCCTTCTCTGTCCAAGATCGGACGACCAGCTCCAATAAGGGCAAAAGCCCACTCGGCTACAACTACTTGACTACCAGCAGGCACTGATGATCAAAAGTGTCCAATGGACCAAGGAAGAGACGACTACCCGGAATGGCTGAGAAAACAGCGAGGTGTCAGATACCGGGGACAAGTCCAGATTCCATCAGGTTTCTGGAACCGCACCACGCTTATCAGAAATTACGCAAACGATCTCATTGCAGCTGGCCAGCCCGTCACACTTGAGGTGATTCGGAAAATGCTTCGATATGTCGACCGGGGATACAGCCTGAAGGCAGACCAGATCAGTCGAGCACTGCGCAATCGCTATGCCGATGAGACGGTCCCCAGATACACCAATTCCACTACCGTGGTCATCGAAGGCCAGCAGCACCGCAGCATCCGCGCCGCAGCAGAAGTTCATGACGTCTCGCCCCAGACTGTCATCAACCGGATCAAGTCCAAAGATGCGAAATGGAAAGGGTGGCGGCGAGCCGAATGAGGGGAGTTTCGGTGCCCGGACCAGTGCCCAATTGCATGCTTGGCCGCTAAGCCACTGCTTTTGAAACCTTTCGGGTGATCCTACCCATCAATCACCGATCAGAGGACCGAATCGGAAACGTCTGAATCATTTGAGTTTGACCTTGTGATCTAAATGATCCAGAAGGCGATTGCCTGATACTGGAGATTGCCCCATGACCATGCCTGCCCTGATCGACACACGCGAGGAGCTTCGAGATAACACGTTCCGGTTCGCGAAAGATGCACCCGGTCTCGCGACCAAGCAGTCGACCATACGCGACGCCATTGGGAACGGCTGCTCGCACGCCGTAGAGTGGGTCGCATTCCAGGATGACCCTGGGGACTGGAAGGTCGCGTTCTGCAAGTTCGCCGGCTACAACGGCCTTACCTTCAAGACTTACGACCAACTCCGGCAGACCAATCTCACCGGCACTGACACCAAGCGCCGCGTCGAAAAGCTCGGCGGTACTTACTACGGCGTCGGCGCTGATGCAGGCGTTCCTTCGAACCACCCGGCCGTTGGCGCGGTGAAGGCGATGTGCAGCCTCTTCGGGAAGGCGCCGAAGCGCACCGCTAAGGTCAGGGTCTTCCCGGTCGATGCGCGCCCGGCGGCGATGGATATCCTAGCCGCCGCCATCCGCGCCGCCAAGCTCAGCGACGTAGAGCTGACGCGCCTATTCGCAGAGGTGAAGGCGGTCGCCTAGCTCGGCAGGTCGCCCGGAAATAGTCGCTGCATAGCCATCCCGTCGCCAAGGTCGGTACGGGTGCGCATCTCGCGTTCTACGGGCCCCTCGGCGGGCCGCTCTCGATAGATTGACTGCTGAGCCGCCGCGGCGGCCTCCCACTGGTCGAGGGTCGTAGCGGCGGGCAGCAGCAGGACGCCGCCACCCGGGCTCTCGACCTTGAGCCTCGCGTCGTCGCGGTCACGCCAGCCGTGGCGTGCCTTCGCCAGGAAGATCGCGGCGACCGTGTCGCCCTTGCGGGCCAGCTCCATCAGGATGTCTCGGAGCTCGGTCTCCTCGAATGACCGCTGCGCCTCGACCTCGGCCTGGAGGTCAGGATCGTCCGCCATGAGCCGCTTGAGGGTCGGCACGGAAACCGACAGGGCGCGGGCGATCGCGGCCAGTGGGTAGCCGTCCAGAAGGGCGACCTGCACCAGGGCCCGGTTCTCCGCGGACAGCTTCGCCTTGTTGTGCGGCTCCATGGTCAGCGCGGGCCTCTCCGGCGCCACGGATTTGCCGAAGCCGGGTTCGTCCAAGGGGTCAAGCCCAAGGCGCTTCGCTCGTTTTTTCGGTGATCCAGCCATGGCTCACACATGCGCTGCTCGCCCGCGCGGGCAAAACCAGCGCTGTCCTCAGAGCTTGCGTAAGTGCTCCTTCAGACGGGAGTTTAATTCAAGCTTCGCTATCGGCAGCTTGGCGCGAACATCGCCGATTTGGGTATCGTCGATGGCGTATTCCACATACTTGGGGCGCTCAGGGATTGGATATCTAGGCACATGCACCCTGTAGACATTGCGCCATGCAATGGATTTCCAAGCCGCGTCGGGTCCGATATCGTCAGGATCAAACGGTCGCCATACTGCGACGGTCCCGTAGTCTACGCTCACCGTCCCGAATTGCACAAGCTGCTCTGGGATGCGACGCACTGAGTAGACAACCCGCAGCTTTGCTGATGGAGAGCCATCCAGGCAAACCGGTTGAGTGTTGTCGATGTCTCCTCGCAACCATCCCTCCATCTCATAACATCGGGTGATTGCAGACGCTCTGTCCGGTGTCCAGTGAGGTGTTTGATGCTCATTGTTCCGAAAGAGCGCCGCATTCACAAGTGCTTAGAGGACCGCCCCATCGAACATGCAATCAGTAGGCCGACAAAACGCAGGCTATTGATCTCTCGGTCGGCTGTGCCTACAATCTGGTTTCCCCACAGTAGCGATACTGCGGATATGGAGGGTTGGCTGAGTTGGTTTAAGGCACCCGATTGATACTCGGACGTGCGCCTCGCGGCGTACCGCGGGTTCGAACCCCGCACCCTATTCTAGAAGCCCGCTCCAGCTTATTTTGCTGTTGAGCGGGCTTCTTCAATTTAGGCCCTACGCGCGCGGGCGCGTTTTCGGGACGGACACAGAGGAAGTCAGCTTAGTCTGCGAGGACTGGAAGTCCCTTCGCCGAGCCGCCCTGTCTCGACCAGGGTCGGTCAAGACAGGGTCCGAAATGGCAATACGACAGGGGGGGCTCATACATTGCTCAGATTTCATGTTTTCTAATACGTTCTATTCGGCTTTCAGCAGCGTAACAGGGCTTTGGCTATAAGAAAGCATTAGGCAACGCTATATCCGATAGACGTAGTTAGAAGCCCCGTCTTGCCTAGCAGTCAGGCCCCGTCTTGTTTGCGAGATAGGCTTTCTCTCGTTCGGCAGGCTTCCGCACGGACCATTCGTCAGTGGGTGGCGAGTAGATCGTGAAGCCCGCTCCGTTCGTATTGCGGGTGCGTTTGAAACCTTCCGCCTTGAGCCACTTGCTGACGGCGTCGACGAGCTTCCCGTCCTTGGCATCGAACTGGTCGAGGCCATTCGTCCTAACGAGCGCCAGGACATCCGACGAGGTAAAGAGCGAGCCGAGATCCCCGATGACCCGCGACAGGCCACTGAAATTCACGGGGGCGCCGTGGTCGGCCTCCAATCCCTCTCGGATTATGCTCCGCTTTGCATCCGTCATCGGCGGGTCGCTGTCGTAGCTGACGTGACCTACGCCAGCCAGATCGATGCCCTCTTCCTCGTAGACCCGTCTGTCTGCGGACCATACGTTGATTAGCCACCAAGCTACTGCGGCCATGTCCTCCTTGCTGGAGTAATGCCGTTTCAGTCGCTGGAAGATAGGCCCTTTCTCGTCGATCGTAGCTGGCGTCGGACGCAGGTAGCAGATGCGCCGCTCGTCGTCGTCGTCACCGCCCGCCGGAATGTAGAACTTCATGTCAGGATTGCGATTGACGATGTAGTTCGTGCCATTAGGCACCTTGAGTTCGCTTTCGCCGTTCATGGGCCTAATTGCTATGTAGTCGTCGGTGATCGCGGTCTTCATGCTCTCGTATGCTTCCTTAGCATCGGACCACTTGTTGAAGCCAATCTCTTCCCCGAACAGGTTCGCAGCGCCGACCTTCCAGCGGTCAAACTTGTCCTTCATCTGCGTGATCCCGAAAACGCCGCAGTTGCCCCATCCAAACAGGGTTTCAAATCCGCCCTTGAGCTGGCCCTTGCCCACGCCCTGCACGCTCTCGATGACTAGGGCATGCCTGATTTTCCTGCCTGGCTCGATGACCCTCAGCGCCAGTTCGTCGAGCAGGATTTCCTGCTGACGCTCATCGTCGGGAAACCACCTGCGCACCTCCTCTCGGAACCAAGCATGGTCGCCCTCCTGAGGCGCGAGCGTCGTGTCGTACCAGGTGTTGAGCATGTCGGCGCTGTGACCGCTTCCCAGTTCCGCTTTCACGATCCGAGGCTTTCCGGGGAACGCCGCAGCCATGTAGACGTCGGGGATTTCGATGCCGCTCTTGCCCCTGGATATAGCCTGCACCAGAGAGCCGCGACCGCCAGACCGCGCCCACCCTGGCCCATGCACGACCTCCATGTTACCGGCAAAATACCGCTCGCCGGATTCCACGTTGAACCACTTGCTGTCGGCCAGGCTGTAGACGAAAGAGCCGTTCAGGAACCGTGCGTACGCGTCTGCGTCTGCTGCCTGTCTCAGCTTGCGCTGCGCCCCTTTCTCGGCCTTCGCCTGCCTGGCCTTCGCGGCATTCGCCTGACGCTTAGCCTTCACTGCGTCCACTTGCATGGGCAGGCAAACGGTCATTTCCTCGGCGCCGTCGGGAAAGTCGAGCAGAGCGCTCAGTCTAGCGGCCTCTACATCGTGCCCGTGCTTCCGCAGCTCGACGGCAAGCGTGCCCGCGGTGATACGGCCACCCTTGCTGTCGGAGCGGAAGCTACGCCACCTTGCCGCGTTCTTTTCCCGATCACCTAGGTAGCGGAAATCACCGTTCGACCAGTCGTCGAATTCAGCCTGCGCTTGGCCCCCGGTTGCATGGTGAGATGCCATGGCGACACGCAGCCAGTCCTCGTTGCTCGCGTAGTCTTCGATTGGGAGGCAATTGAGCACTACTGCAAGCTCCTCCGGCGTTAGAACGCCAAGCTCAGACCCCTCGTGGTCAACCGAGCGCGTCAGGAGCTTCAGGAGGGCGTCGGGGATCATCGGTGCCTCGCGGCCGAGAGGAACGCCGAGAGGATCCCACTCGTACGTCAGGCCGGTCTCAGGATGTATAGACCCCGGTGCCACGACGTATCCGCCGTGCTTCTTTACGTCCATGCCAGGGTAGCCGTGCACGACGCCTGTAACCTGCGCGCCTTCGGGTAACCGCATGTAGATGTGGTAACCTCCAGCGCCAGTGAGCACCGTGGGAAAATTCGCCAGGTCGATCCCAAGATCATTCTGAAGGAGTTGCAGTCTGTTCGGTCCCTCGAAGTTACGGGGGTCTACGTCTAGGACCACGTCATTCGCACCGAGCCTTACTCCGACATTGCCTGCCGCGCCCTCTAGACGCAGCTTAGCCCCATCGCCGCTCATCGGCTGCTGCTTCCGCCAATAGCCGGTGGGCAGTTTGCCATTGAGCGGGATCAGTTCGAACCCCGCATCGATTAGAGGCTCTAGCTGGAGGAATACTGGCGGCGAAGAACTCACTTCAAGCGTATTCGCTATATTGTCAGACACACTCAATTCCTAGTGCAATGGGTTGATACGCTGTCTGTCATTTCGGGCGGTCCCAATCCCATTCCCAAGCCCACTCAGGGGCGCATCCGAGTCGTGCCGGATGCGCCCCTTTCCTTTTCTTTGAGATAGGCACCGATCTCCGAACGCGCGTACAGGACGAACTTGCCCTTCTTCGCGTAAGCCGGACCCTTGCCCTTGCACCGCATCCACCGAAGGGTGCCTTCTGTCTTGTCTAGGAGTATGGCCGTCTCCGCGGCCGTCAGGAATTCATCGAGCATAGGTGCTGCGTCCCGTAGTCGTGCCGCGCTTGGCGGGACCACCAAGACGCCTGTATGGGTATGGCGTAGCATGCCCTTCTGAACGCGAAGTTGAGGACCAGCGGACAGCTAGAAAAAAGTTTGCCTGCGGGCTGAGTCAGCCGCGGACGAAGTCGTCGAGATTGTCGACGTGGTAACGGATCAGCCGATCTTGCACGACATGGTAGCGCGGGCCTTTGCCCGATGCCCGCCAGTTCTTTAGGGTTCCTGCGGTCGAGCCCAGGTACGCTGCTGCCGCATCGGAGTCCAACCAGGGACTGGCCGGGCGAGACAGCTCCTCGCGGATAACCGCACGAAGGGCTTCGAGGTCGATCGATGTGGACACTTGGAGGCTCCTGAGCGCAAAAAGAAAGGCCGGACGCGCGCGCGCACCCGACCTTCAGGTGGGACTTCAGTCCCCGATTAGCTCTGGATTGCCGCCGTCTGGCCCATCAGTCCGGCGCAGCCTTGACCAAGACAAAGCCCATCGGGTCCACTGCCTGCCCGTTTGGCAATTCGGTGAAGGTAGCTTGAGCGGCGAAGACAAGGTCCTCCAAGGACTGCGCGTGCGGGCGAAGCTGCTCGACGAGGTGCTCGGCGTGGACGTATCCACCGGAAGCGCCCGGCAGCTTCTGACCGAGGAGCAGGGCGCTCTCCGCGTATGGGACGCCCGCGGCGATGTAGAGCGTCCGCGCGTGATGGCGGTATTCATGTGGGCTCGGAAGGCCATCCTCACGAGGCTCCATGACGTGGCCGGTCTTGCTACCTGCCGACGGCCATAGCCATTCGCTGCCGAGCGGTCGATCAGCCTCCATTCGCGCTGCAAGGACCGCCGCCAGTTCCGTCCCGATAGGGACGTGCATGGCCTCGTCGCTCGTCTTCATGTGGGTCAGGGTAAGGATGCCCGCCTTGAGATCGACGTCTCGCCGCCGCACGTTGAGGATCGATGACCGGCGAGCGCCGGTCAGCAGCATGGCCAGATGCAGGTCCCGGCGCATTGGACTTATCTGGTCCACGTCCGTCCACCACGCCGCCAGGTCGAGCGGCGCTACCTTACGGCGCTTCGTCGAAGGAACGTGCAGCGCGGCAACCGGATTGCTGCCGAGAGTCTCATCGATCCTCATGGCCGTATTCACGACCGCCCGCAGTGTCCGCATCACGCTCGCCGCAGTGGTCTCCCCGTGCTTGCGCTTCAGGTCGGCATAGAGGTCCCGAACCATCTGGCGCGATATGTCCGCCACGGCCCGCTTCCGCCAGTGCTTGAGATAGTGATCCAGGTGGTACCGATAGCCCTCCTCCGTACGCGGGCGATGGGGCTTCTCTTCGAGGTGGGCGTTAAGTGCCCGCTCCAGGGTGATCCCCGTCTCGGCTGGGCCCTCCGTCGGATCGATGCCCGACTGGATCTGAGACATCAGCGACTTCGCCTTGTTGCGCGCCTCGCGCAGTCCGATCCGATCGCACCGATCGATCTTTGCCCGCACCGTCCTAATGTGGCGGCCGTTCCGGCGGACATCGCCTTGGACGGCGTAGGAGCGAGTGGTCTTGTGGCAGATCACCATCAGACCCTTCACCTGCTCGTCCCGGTGGATACCGGAACCAAGGGGTAGATCTCTGATCCTGGCTTCTGTAAGATTGAGTACGGCCAAACGACATCTCCTGTAAGCACCGCGTCGAGCACCGTACGGTCGCTATCCTCTGCAACCGCTGATTGACGCTGAATGACTAGATGTCGCGGTTTTACGTGGCCGGGAGCCGCTTGATTACCCTGATTGGCTCAGAATTACTCAATTGCGCTGAACTTTTAATCAGTAGGTCGCTGGTTCGAACCCAGCAGGGCTCACCATAATAATTATTATAAATCATGAACTTAAACACAACTAAAGGCTGAGGGAAACGCCTGAGGAAGTATCGCGTGCCGAATAGGCACCGAATTTCAGCGGCTGGGCTTTCCCTTCGGACCTTCGTAACGGAAAGATTGACCGCTAGGCATCCCTAGATGGGGTGGGCACGAATGCGATGACGCTACAATGTCAATGCGTGCACGTGCGTTGATTTGGAAAACACAATATAACATCTCGCGGGCGGTGCGTCGGTGGGATGTGGTATGTACTCCAACCAAACCGACGACCGGGCATGCGACAAACTGCCATGAATAAATCGTTCTGACGCAGGTTAACGGGTTGACGATCCGACGCAACACGAACGAGCCGGCCAAGTTCCTCGACTGATCAGTACACGAGGATGCGCATGGCAAAAACGCCAACCGGATTTACGTCGCGAACGGCCAGGCCTGCGGGTGGCGTGGCTACCGACTTCATAAAATTCGATAGTGGTGCACTAGCGCCGCTTATGGCGCGAGTCGTGCCGCGCGAAGACGATCTTCCTTTTGCGTGCCAGGCGGTTCACCGTGGCAGCGCCTTGAGCAGAAGTGTGTATCCGGGTGCCGGCACCGGATTGCCTTCGGTGCGTTCGTCAGGCTCGCACGCTTTGCGGATCGGCATCATCGCGCATCTCAAATATCCGATCGCCCAGCCGTTCGCGGGCGGTTTGGAAATGCATACGCATCTGCTGGCGCGAAGCTTGCGGGAGCGCGGCCACGAGGTAACGGTATTCGCCTCTTCGTTATCGGAAAAGACGCTTGGCGTGGAGCCGATCTGCGAGGCGACGGCATTGGCCAAGGTGGGTTTGGCCGAAGCGCATGACGCTGCCTTCTTCAAGGAGCATCACGCTTACCTGACGTTGATGAAGGGTCTGCGTAGTCGAGACTTCGACGTGATCCATAACAACTCGCTGCATTATCTACCTGTGTCCATGGCCGACACTCTGCCGATGCCGATGGTCACCACCTTGCACACGCCGCCGTTCTGCTGGCTGGAAAGCGGTGTGCGCTTATGTTCGGCCCCGAACCACAGCTTCGCCGCAGTCTCCCGCTCCGTTGCCGACCTGTGGGCTCACGTCGCATCCGTAGACCAGGTGATCCTCAACGGGATCGATCTGAACCAGTTCGCTTTTCACCCTGAGCCTGACATCGACCCCTATCTGGTCTGGTATGGCCGGATCGTACCCGAAAAAGGCCTTCACCTGGCGCTTGAGGCGGCGCGGTTGATAGGCATGCCACTGCGCATTGCCGGACCGATCCTTGACCATGACTATTTTCAGTCCTGCATCCAGCCCCATCTTGGCAGCGATGCCATCCATGTCGGCCATCTCGATCATGGCGATCTCGCGCGGCTGGTCGGTGGGGCGCGCGCCTTTTTGTGCACCCCGATGTGGGATGAGCCCTATGGCCTTGTCGTTGCAGAGGCGTTGGCCTGCGGGGTGCCGGTGGCGGCGTTTGCGCGTGGTGCGATCCCGGAAATTCTGGATGACAGTTGCGGCGTCCTTGCCATTCCTGATGACGCCGCCTCGCTGGCGGCGGGGGGGCTGGCGGCGGTGTCTTTAAACCGATGGGATTGCCGTCTCCGAGCGGAAGCCGCGTGTGATGCGCAGCGCATGATCGATGGTTACGAGGCGCTGTATCACCGCCAGATCGCGACGAATGCCGATCTGGCTGACACCGCCCTGGCGGTGACGGCGCTGCATGGCTGAGGGGCACTTCGCAGCAACGTCGCCGGTCGTCATGGATATATGCGTGTGCATTCCCGCCCGCGACGAGGCGCAGCGCCTGCCGGTGCTGCTGGCGGCACTTGCGCAACAATCTGTGCCAGGCACGATCCCGGTGGCAATCGCGCTCAACAATACCACGGACGACAGCCGTGCAGTAATCATCGAGGCGCGTTCGGCATACTCGGGTCGCCTGGATATCCGTGTCAGCGATGTCACGTTTCCGCCTGCGCTTGCGCATGCCGGATCGGCGCGACGGTTAGCCATGGACGCCGGGCTAGCCGTTCTGGGGTCAGCTGCAACCGGAGTCCTCGTCAGCACCGATGCCGATACGCGTCCGCCCACGCAGTGGCTTGAGGCTATCGGCCGCGCCTTTGCGCGGGGCGCTGATCTTGTTGGCGGGCGCATTGTGATCGATCGCAGCGAACCTGTTCCGGACACCGTCACCGCCTTGTGCAGAACCTGGGACGCCTACTGGCAAGCCGTTCGCGCTATCGAGGATGATCTCGACCCGGTGCCCTGGAACCCGCCACCGCGCCACGGCGATCATACCGGCGCATCCCTTGCGATCCGCGCCAGCCTTTACCGGCAATGCGGTGGGGTGCCGCTGCGACGGACGGGCGAGGATCGCGCGCTGGTGGCTGCTGCCGTCGCGTGCGGGGGCAGGCTGGCGCATCCTGTGGACGTATTCACGCATGTGTCGCCGCGCCGCGAAGGGCGGGCGGACGGGGGGATGGCGGCGGCCATGCAGGAGATGCACGAACTAGCCGATAAGGGCACCGCTCCTTGCGCGCCGAGCTATGAGCATTGGCGGGAGCGGGCCATCTGGCGCCGGCGGCTGCGAAGTCAGCCCGATGGACAAGCCAGAATTGCCCGCGAGGAACCTCTGCTGCCTGCGATGCCGTGTGACATGGTGCTGGAGGAGAAGCGGTGAGCGGCAGGCCCATCGGCTACTATGTCCATCATCACGGCGCGGGCCATCGCAGGCGGGCAAATGCAATTGCGGCGGCGAGCGATCGCCGTATCGTGCTGCTGGGCACCAACATCGGCGATGCCGGGATCGATCTTGCCGACGACCGACCGGCTTCCGGCGCGTTTGACGGCATAGACTGCACATCCTCCCGGCCCAACGCGCTGCATTATGCGCCGGTGGACCATGACGGTGTGCGTTCACGCGTAGCGCGCATCGCCGGTTGGATCGCGCAGGAACGCCCCGCGCTGATGGTGGTCGATGTTTCCGCCGAAGTAGCGATGCTGGCACGGCTTGCATCGGTGCCCACGGTCTATGTGCGCCTTGCCGGGGAACGGGGGGATGTGGCGCATGGCGAGGCATTTCGCGGCGCAACCGGGCTGCTGGCGCCGTTCCATCCTGCCTTCGAAACTGAGAGCACGCCTGACTGGGTGCGCGAAAAAACACTGTACGCTCAGGGCATTGCCTGCGCGCCCCCGGTGAGCAAACCGGCCGAGCGATCTGTTCTCGTCGTATTTGGGCGCGGTGGTCGTGGGGGTGACGGGGCGCGGATCGCGGAGGCGGCGCGGGCCTGTCCCGCTTGGACGTGGCGCGTGATCGGGCCCGCTACCGCGCCAGCAGATATACCGTCCAACCTTGTGTTCGCAGGATGGGTGCCGGCGCCCGAAGCAGACATTGCCGGCGCCGCCATCGTGATCGGCGCGGCAGGCGATGGTCTGGTCAATGCGGTGATGGCGGGCGACCGGCCGTTCGTGTGCATACCGGAAGAGCGCCCTTTTGGTGAGCAGCATGCTACCGCGTGTGGCCTTAAGGCGCTGAACGCTGCCATCGTGCTTCCCGAGTGGCCCGCCGGGGTGTTCTGGAACCGCATTCTCGACGACGCGCTGGCCTTGCCGCCTGCAGCCCGTCGCCCGCTGCAGGACCGCGACGCAGCAGGCAAGGTCGCGCGGTGGCTGGCGCTGCTCGTGAGCAACCCCGCACCACCACGGAAGCATTGCGCATGAGCCTGTCTCCACTTTCTCATCGCCATCATCCGCAAAGTTCGGTCGCGCGCGCGGCAGCCATTGCTGATCGTCTGACAGAGCTTGGCGCGCGCTACGACGCCGCGCCGGTATTTCCGCAGGAGAGCATGCGCTGCCTGGCCGCAGCCGGCCTCCATCGTGATTTCGCCGCACCGGCCAGTGGCGGTATGGCATTTGCCGATGCCGCGCAGCGTTGCCAAGCGCTGATGGACGTGTTGCGGATCATCGGGCGCGCGGATCTGAGCGTGGGCCGGCTGTTCGAGGGCCACGTCAACGCGTTGGCGCTGTTCGCGTGGTATGGTTCGCCGGCACAAGCGGCGCAGCTTGCCGGCGAGCTGGATGCCGGTGCCTTTTACGGCGTATGGGCCACCGAGCCGGCGCCCGGCGTTTCGATAGACGTCAAACTGGGTGGGGGCCACGCGCTGAGGGGCGCAAAGAGTTTTGCCAGTGGCGCGGGGGGGCTGGCACGCGCGATCGTCACCGCCAGGCCGGCGGCTGGTGATCGCCAGCTGGTCCTGGTGGACGCCAACGATGCCGCCCGCGCCGACCTGTCAGGCTGGCGGGTCCGGGGCATGCGGGCAAGCATCAGCGGGGTGTATGATCTGACCGGAGTGGACGTTCGCGCCGATGATCTTCTGGGACATCCCGGAGACTACGATCGCGAACCGCGCTTCACCACCGGGGCGTGGCGCTTTGCGGCTGTGCAACTGGGCGGCATCGAAGCGCTGCTTACCGAGACGCGGGCAGCCATGTCCGAGGTGGCGCGCACCGATCCGTTGCAGAGGGCCAAATTCGCCAAGTGCGTCGTCGCTGCGCGCACGGCGTACTTGTGGGTGCGCGAATGTGCGGCGCGCGCGGCGAATGATTCCATCGACGGGCCTGCGTTCGCCCGCCTGACGCGCGGCGTGGTGGAGCGAGCGGGGCTGGACGTCATGGAACTGGCCGCGCGCATGATCGGGACACGCAGTGCCATGGACGGCCAGCGTATTGACAAGATCATCCGCGATTTGTCGCTCTATCTGCGGCAGAGTGGGCCGGACTATTCGCGGGATCAGGCCGCCCTGACCTGGCTGGATCACGACGCCTGGGGCGAAGGCGATCTTTTATGGTAGCGGCTTTGCTCACCGCGCGCCCTTGGCGTTTCCTCCGCTGGCTGGTGCTGGCGCCGCACCCGGACGACGAAACGCTGGGCGCAGGTGCGCTTATCGCGCAGAGCGCAGCCAACGGGTGCCTGGCTGCGGTGGTGTACCTCACGGACGGGTCAGGCTCGCACGACAAACCGGCGGGCCACATTATCGCCGTGCGCCATCGCGAAGCTGCCTGTGCCGTGTTCCGCCTGACCGGTAGCCGCAAACATCGCCCGCTTCACCTGGGATGGAAGGACGCAGCGCCCTTCGTACCGGGCAGTTTCGATTTTGGGCGCGCCGTGGCAAAGCTGGCGGCGCTGTGTCGTCGTCTGCGCGTCGACGTGATCGCCGTCACCGCCTTGCACGAACCGCACTGCGATCATGCCGTAGCGGCCCAGCTGGCCTACGCCGTGCAGGGTTGCGCCAGGCGGCGTGTGAAGGTGGCGGAATTCTGCGTGTGGGCACACATGCCGCTCGCCCGCCGGTTTCGCGCGGTGCGATCCCGCAGCATGCCTGCTGGCAAACGCCGCCATGCCTTGCGCGCGCATCGCAGCCAGTTGACGGCGTCGCATGGTCCCGGTTTTCGCCTTTCGGCCGAACAACAGCGGATGCCGGCGCACGACACCGTGTATGTGCGGCGGTTTCCATGAGCCGTAGTCGATCCAGCCTGCCACCGGACTATTTCGAGGCCATGTTCCAAGGTACCCCGGATCCTTGGGATCTGGAAACCAGTCCTTACGAGCAAGCCAAGTATGCGCATACCGTGCAGGTGCTGAATGACCGGACATACACCGCCGGCTTCGAAGTCGGCTGTGCCAAGGGCACACTTACCGCCAGACTGGCCCCGTTGTGCGCCTCGCTTTGGGCCATCGATGTCAGCGGCACGGCCCTGCGCGCGGCGCGCCGTCGCTGCGTCCATATACCGCATGTTGCGTTTGCAAACATGCGGTTTCCGGCGAGCGCACCGGATCGCATGTTCGATCTCATCGTGCTGTCCGAAGTGGCGTATTACTGGGCGGACCTTGATATCAAAGCCGCTGCTACATGGATCAAGGGTCATTTGGTCCCTGGCGGCCGCATTGTGCTGGTGCATTGGACGGGCAAGACGGATTATCCGCAAAGCGGGGATGAGGCCGTCTCGAAGCTGCATTCGGCTTTGAGCCCTACGGTCACTGTGGACATCATGGAGCGCCGCCCGCGCTATCGCCTCGATCTGTGGCGCCGGACCGCGTGAGCGTCAGCGTTCTCACAATCGTGCGCAACCGGGCCGGGCATCTTGCGCAATTGGTCGAAGGCCTGCGACGAAGCCGTATCGCGCCGCGAGAGCTGATCGTGGTGGACATGGGCAGCGATCCGCCCATCCATATCGAGAGCCTGCCGTTTCCGTTTCAAATCGTGCAAATGGCGGCTGCGGGGTTACCTTTGGCCGCTGCCCGTAACGCTGCTGCGCGCCGGGCGACGGGCGACATGCTGCTGTTTCTGGATGTCGATTGCATTCCGATGCGCGGTCTGGTGGGCGCCATCGGGGCGGCGCTTGAGGCTGAGGATGCGTTGATCTGTGCGCAGGTTCTCTATCTCGGACCAGACGATGCGCGCGGTGACTGGCGAGAGGCTGATCTGCTGGCGCGATCCTCGGGCCATCCGGCACGGCGTTTTCCAACCGAGGGTTTGCGCCGGGAAGCCAATGCCGGCCTGTTCTGGTCGCTGGTGTTCGCCATACGCCGCCAGCGTTACCACGTCCTTGGCGGTTTCGACGAGGCGTTCACGGGGTACGGCGCCGAAGATACCGATTTCGGTTTTCGGGCGCGGGAAACGGGGCTGCCCCTGTTGTTCATGGGCGGGCCGGGGGCATTTCACCAGCACCACGAAACATTCGACCCCCCCTTGCAGCATTTTGAAGACATCTTGCGCAATGCCCGCAAGTTTCAGGAAAAGTGGGGCATTTGGCCGATGGAAGGGTGGCTCCACGGCTTTGCCGATCGCGGCTTAATCGCGTGGGACAACTTGAGCCTGAGGCGGGTGCGCGCGCCGTTCGAAAAAGAGATCCAAGCCGCGCGCATCGGATAGTTGCCGCGCTAACACCTATCCGCCAGTAACACCCGCGCAGGAGCCATCGCGATGGCGGCACGTTGAAGCCGCATGAGCGAAAGAAGCACGACAGCAAACCCGCTAAAGCGCGCGATTCGCCAGCATGTCGTAGACATGTTTAACGCGCGCGAGCGGGGCGAGGCGCCGGTCGTCAGAAGCGGCGATGCCATGTTCGCGCCAACATCGGTCGCCTGGCGGGTTCATGGCGATGTCACCGCAATGATGGCCGGCGGCATAGCCAGCCTGTTGATGCAGATGCTCCATCCAAGGGTATTGGCCGGCGTGTGGGACCATTCCAATTTCCGAGCCGACATGCATGGCCGGCTGCGGCGAACCGCGCGTTTCATCGCTACCACCACCTACGCAGACCGGGTGGAAGCTGAGGCTTTGATCGCACGCGTACGGTCGGTTCATGATCGCGTTCATGGGCGGCTGCCGGATAGCACGCCGTATGCCGCGAACGACCCGGCGCTGCTGGCGTGGGTGCACGTCACCGAAGTGCGTAGCTTCCTGGCGGCCTGGATCCGCTATGGCGAGCCTTGGATGTCGCGCGCCGACCAGGACCGGTACATCGCGGAAATGGCAGCGATAGGCGGCGCCTTGGGTGCACAGCCGCTGCCGCGCACGGTGAGGGAGGCGGATCGCCTGATCGCGACGATGCGCCCGGCGTTAAGCGTGGATGCGCGCACGCGCGAGGTTGCCGACATGATCTTGCGTCCTCCCGTATCCGATCGCTTCGCTGCCATCCCAGGCAGGCTTGCAGGGGAGGCCGGGGTGGATCTGCTGCCGCGCTGGGCGCGCGACCTGCATGGCCTTTCGTCCTCACCCATGCGCGCCTCTTTGGTGCGGGCGGGCACCCTCGGCGTCGCGGGCACGCTGCGCTGGGCATTTCGATAAGGGATACCGGGAGGGTCGGAAAGTTACCTTCGATTGCCTTCACGGAACGCACACCGTTGCCGGAAGATTCCTTGATGTGAACGCGGCGCCATGCGCGTCCCGGTTTGTCCAAATCAAGGAAACAGCCATGTCGAACAGCGATCCTGAAACCCCCCGCGGCCCGATGGGTGACGCGCGCCCGGACTCATTCGACCCGCACAAGCAAAACGAAAGCGCGCAAAAGCCGGCAAAACTGAAGGATCGCGCGTTGGGCAGCACGGTTACGCCGGAAGATTATCCTGAGGAGCAGCGCGCCAAGGGCGCGTGAGATGCCCGCCTCGGGTGGTAGCTTTGGCGGTACATGGCAAAAGGTAACCGCCAGTCTTCAGTAGAGTTAACTTGCGATATTCACCGGCGACGGCTTGATGTCTGGGGTGTTCCCCCTTCCTATAAATTGCCGTCTTGTAAATACAGACCCGGTAATTATCCAATACATGGAGAGCATTAATGGCAACCGTTAAAGACGATTCGCCAATCATTACGGATAAATCGCAAGCGACACGTGACGCCGATAATGGTACAGGGGAGCAAATAAAGGGGGAAACGCTGATCGGTAGAACTGTAACGATCAACCGCCCCCGTGCAGAGCTTTACGCCTATTGGCGTGACTTCGCACAATTACCCACCTTCATGGATAATGTTGAGCGGGTCGACGTCCTTTCGCCTACACGGTCGCATTGGGTGGTCAAGGGGCCCGCCGGCACCTCCGTCGAATGGGATGCCGACATTATCGAAGAGCGGGAGGGCGAACTCATCGCCTGGGCATCTGCGGAAAATGCGGATGTGCCCAACAGTGGCCGCATCGCGTTTCGAGACGCCGGGGACCGCGGCACGATAGTTACCGCCACGATCGTGTATGATCCGCCCGCAGGCCTGGTCGGCAAGCTGATCGCCAAAATGTTTCAGCGCGAGCCCGCCATCCAGGCCCGCCGCGACCTTCGGCGTTTCAAGCAACTGATGGAAGCGGGTGAAATCGCGACCTCGTCGCGAACCCGCAAGCAACTTGAAGAGGAAAAAGCCTGATGCGCGCTCTTACCTGGCACGGCAAGCACGACGTGCGCGTCGATACCGTCGATGATCCCGAAATCCTCAATCCACGCGACGCGATCATCAAGATCACGGCAACCGCCATCTGCGGCTCCGACTTGCACCTCTACGACGGCTATATTCCGACCATGAAAGCGGGCGACATCTTGGGCCATGAGTTCATGGGTGAAGTTGTTGAGACCGGCGCGCAATCTACGCTCGCCAAGGGGCAGAGGGTGGTCGTGCCGTTCACCATTGCGTGCGGCAGTTGCTACCATTGTGGCAAACACCAGTATTCCGCCTGTGACAACGGCAATCCGGCCGACAACCAGGACATCGGTATGGAGCTGTATGGTCAGCCGATGTCCGGGCTGTTCGGCTACAGTCATCTGACCGGCGGGTATGCCGGCGGCCAGGCGGAATACGTGCGCGTGCCGTTCTCCGACGTGGGGCCCATTGTTATTCCAGATGGGCTCGACGACGAAGAAGTTCTGTTTCTGTCTGATATTCTTCCCACTGGCTGGCAGGCTGCCGAGAATGCGGATATCGAGCCTGGGGACACGGTCGCGGTCTGGGGCTGCGGACCGGTCGGACTGTTTGCGGTACAATCGGCGTTCCTGATGGGAGCCGCACGCGTGATTGCGATCGACCATTTCCCGCACCGGTTGGAACTGGCCAAAAGGTTTGGGGCCGAGACGATCAATTTCGAAGAGACCAAAACGTATGAAGCGCTGGTGGAGATGACTGGCGGGATCGGGCCCGATGCAGTGATCGACGCAGTTGGCCTCGAAGCGCACGGCTTTTTCGTGGATAACGTGGTGGACCAGATCAAGGCGTCCCTGATGCTGGGGACGGATCGCATCCATTCGATCCGTCAGGCCATAGTCGCGTGTCGGAAGGGTGGCCGCGTATCGATGCCCGCTGTCTACGGCGGGATAGTCGACAAGTTCCCGCTAGGGGCTTTCATGGAGAAGGGTCTGACGCTCAAGACCGGACAGACCAGCGTGCAGCATTATATGCCGGCCTTGCTCAATGCGATCGTCGAAGGGAAGATCGACACGACATTCCTGATCTCGCACCGGATGGGCCTGGAAGATGCGCCCAAGGGCTACAAGATGTTCCACGATAACCAGAACGAAGTCACCAAGGTCGTACTCAAGCCTGGCTTCACCGATACCGCCATTGCAGCTGAATAGGAGGGCGGCGTGAACAACCCATTTGCGATTGTAACCGGTGCCTCCACCGGCATCGGCTTCGAACTGGCCAGCATTGCTGCGGAAAATGGCTATGACCTTCTCGTCGTTGCCGACGAAGACCTGATCGAGGCAGCGGCGCAGGACTTTCGGCGTCACGGCGTAGCGGTCGATACGTTGCAGGCCGATCTGTCGACGCTGCAGGGCGTTGATGCCCTGTTTGCCGCTGCTGGCGGGCGTTGCGTAGATGTGCTCTGCGCGAATGCCGGGCGAGGGTTGGGGCATGGCTTTCTGGAACAGGACGTGGCGGATTGGCGCCGGGTCATCGATACCAACATCACCGGTACGTTGTATCTGTTGCAGGGCGTGCTCAACGACATGGTGGCACGCAATGACGGTAAAGTACTGATCACCGGGTCTATCGCCGGCTTCATCCCCGGGAGCTTCCAGGCTGTCTACAATGGCACCAAAGCGTTCGTTGACAGCTTTGCCGATGCGCTACGCGATGAGATAAGGCAGGCCAAGGGTGTAACCATCACTACGCTTATGCCCGGCCCGGTCGAGACCGAGTTCTTCGATCGCGCGCACATGCTCGATACCAGCGTGGGGGCGGCTGACAACAAAAGCGATCCCGCCGACGTCGCCAGAAACGGTTGGAGCGCGATGATGAAAGGCGACGCTCATATTGTTTCCGGGTGGAAGAACAAGATCCAGGCGGCCCTGGCCCATGTCAGCCCCGCGGCCATTCTGGCAGAGCGACATCGTAAGATGGCCGAGCCAGGCACCGCTGAAAAAGATGGCGATAGTGCGTGATGGATTGACCGTACGCGAGCGCCCAAAGGTCTTTTCCCCGCTTCAATAGGCCATCTCGTGGTTCACGACTTTTGGCCATGTATGTCATTGACCAAGGTCGAAAGCGACAGGTCGGTCTTCGATGCGATCCCATGTCGATATTGAGCAATGCCACGCGCTGCGTTCCCAAGTCGTGCCGCTGCGTCATCGGTCCCAGCGTTGTCTTCGTGACCTGCGTCCCAACCGCGCCGGAGTCATCTTCTGGGTTCATTCGCCTAGTCCCAAGCCAGTACGACCCGGCCATTGGCTGGAATGCCGTAATCGATCCGGTCGGCGGTGCTTGCGTGAGGCTGTACGGCGTCGCAGCCCACGATGCTGAGCCGAATTTCGGGCAAAATCCTGCGCCTCAGGCGTACAAGGCTGACCCCGGCACGACATGTCTCCCGCCGTCGAGTGTCAGTGTGAGGGTTCGATCACCAGTGCGCTCACGCGCCCGGACGAAATGATCGCAATAAAGGTGGAACGGTGCGCCTTCGACGTTATGGAAAGCCCGTGTGGCGAAGACGAATGCGGCACCGGCTCCACAGACTTCCTGACAAACCTGACCGGTGAGCTGGCCATCGGGATAGATGTCCTCCCGCGGGAATGAGAGCTTGCGGTCTATATGACCGTTAGAATCTCGCTGTTCCGGCGAAAGCGCTTTAGCCGGTAGAGCATCGGGATAGTAATACCATGTCCGGTCAAGGGCGTATTTGCAATATTCGGAAATCAGCATTCGAACAGCTGGTTCCAGGGCCAGGCCTCTGTCATCCAGATAGTATTCAAACGCGGTAAAGGAATCGAAACATTCGTAGATCGCCATATATGGCGCATTCTGCAGGCAGATCACGTCTCGTCGTTCGGGCTTAGTTTGCCGGTGCTGTCGCCTGATCGCCGCCAAGCACCCGGTACAAGGTGATGCGGTTGCTCGCCTGCTGGAGACGCACGGCAACTTCGGACTGCCGGGCAGAATACAGGCTGCGCTGGGCATCAAGATTGTCCAGCGAACTGGCGATGCCGCCCCGGTATGACGCTTCGGTCAGTTGCGCGGAATCCTGCGCGGCGGCGGTATTCGCCTGCGCGGCGCGCAGCCGCTCGGCCAAGGTGCCTTGATCCGCCAGCGCGTCGGACACTTCCTGAAACGCGGTCTGGATCGCTTTTTCGTACGTTCCCAGCGCGGCATCGCGGCGGGCCTTGGACACATCGACCGCAGCGACTTTGCCGCCTGCGTTGAAGATCGACCAGCTGGCGTCCGCGCCCACGGTCGAGGTGAATGCGCCGCCCGTAAACAGGGATGACAGCGTGTTGCTCGCCAGACCGAGCAGTCCGGTGAGCGAGATGGTGGGAAAAAGCTGCGCGCGTGCAACACCGATATCGGCGTTGGCCGCGCGCAGTTGGTATTCGGCTTCCACCACGTCAGGCCGGCGCAGCAAAACCAGCGAACTCGTGCCAGCCGGCAGAACGCCAAGGCCTTGCGTGACTTGCGCGGTGCTTTGCGGCAGCAGCGCGGTGTCGAAATCTGCCCCCACCAGCAGGCGAATGGCGTTCACGTCCTGCGCCAGTGCCGTTTTCTGCCGCGCCACGTCGCCGAGCGCGATTTCCAAAATCTGCTCGGCCTGGCGCAAGTCCGTGCGCGGCGCGACCCCGCCCTTGAGCCGGGCGGAGGTGAGCCGCACGATCCCTTGCGCATTGGTCACGGTGGCTTCGGCGATGGCCATCAGATCGCGGTCAGACGCGTACGTGGCCCATGCCAGAGCAAGGTCCGCAACGAGGCCCAGCCGCACTGTGCGCGCTGCCGCCTCGGTGGCCAGCGCGGTATTGCGATCGGCTGCGGTCGCGTTTGCCAGCCTGCCGAACAAATCCAGCTCGAAGCTTGATACGCCACCTTGGGCGGAATAGCTCCACCCGCTGGTCGAGCCTGATGTGCCACTGTTCGTACTGCCGCGATCGGTGCGGGTGGCAGAGCCGCTGATCCCGATTTCAGGGAACTGGTTCGCCCGTGTCACGCGTACTTGCGCCCGGGCTGCCGCCAGATTCGCCGCCGCCACGCGCAAGTCGCGGTTGTTGATCAGGGCTTGCTCTATCAGCGCCTGCAGCCGTGCATCGCGGAAAATATCGCGGTAGGAGACCGCGGGCAGGGCGGCTTCGCTTTGCACCAGATAGGCGTCGCCGGCCGGCCACGAAGCGGCAACCGGCGGCGCGGGCCGGACATACTTCGGGGCGAGGGAGCATGCGCCCAGTGCCAGCGCCGGGAGTACCGGCAGGGCAAGCATCACGCGCTTCATGTGGTTTCTCCGCTCGTCCGTCCGGCCTTGCGGCGGCGCTGACCGATCCGTTCGTGCACCTTTGCTAGACCATCGCGCACGCCTCGGCGCACAAGCACGAAGAACAGTGGAATGTAGAAAATCGCCAGCAGCGTGGCGGTCAGCATCCCGCCGACTACCGCGGTGCCGATGGCCACGCGGCTGTTGGCGCCCGCGCCGGTCGCCAGCGCCAGCGGCAGCACGCCGAAGATGAATGCAAAGCTGGTCATCAGGATCGGGCGCAGGCGGATCTTGGCCGCTTCCAGCGCGGCATCGATTACGCGCTTGCCTTGCCGCTCGGCCTGCTCGGCAAATTCGATCATCAGGATCGCGTTCTTCGCTGCTAGTCCCATGGTGGTGAGCAGGCCAATCTGCAGATAGACGTCGTTTTCCAGCCCGCGCAGGGTCACGAAAACGATGGCGCCCAGCAGACCCAGCGGAATGATCAGGATCACCGCCACCGGGATCGACCAGCTTTCGTACAAGGCGGCAAGGCACAGGAACACCACCAGCAGGGAAAGGGCATACAGCACCGGTCCCTGACCGGAGGACAAACGCTCCTGATACGACGATCCGGCCCAGGCCACACTGACGCCGGGTATCTTGGAGGCCAGTCGTTCCATCTCGGTCATTGCCGTGCCCGAGCTGACGCCCGATGCCGCGTCGCCCGAGTATTCGAACGCGGGCAGGCCGTTGAAGCGCGAGGTTGAACTGGGAGCGGTAGACCAGCCGATGGTCGAAAACGCGGAGAAAGGCGACATCTGCCCGTTGGAGCCGCGCACGAACCATTGCGCCAGATCCTCCGGGCGAGACCGGAAAGGCGCATCGCCCTGCACATAGACCCGTTTCACGCGGCCGTTATCGATGAAGTCGTTCACGTAGTTGCCGCCCCATGCCGTCGACAGCGTTGAATTGACGTTGGCGGCGGTGAGGCCATACGCAGTCAATGCCCGGGTGTCGGTGTCGATCTTGAGGGTGGACACATCCGGCAGGTTGCTGAGGCGCACGCCGGAGAGTTGCGGGTTTGCGGCCGCGTCCGCGAGCAGCTTTTCGCGCGCGTCGGCGAACTTTTGGGTGCTGAGGCCGGTGGCGTTCTGCAATTCCATGGTGAACCCGGACGAACTGCTCAAGCCGCGCACCGCGCCGGGGATCAGCACGAAGATCTGCGCATCGCGCAAGCTGCGGAATGCCCCCGTAGCGCGCTGCACGATGGCTTGTGCACTGTTAGCTTTATCCGTGCGCACGCTCCAGTCAGACAAGGTGATGAACGCCTGGCCGCTGTTCTGACCCGAAGCACCCTGACCGCCACCGGACAAAGTGAACATTCCGGCGACGTTGTTCTTCTCGTACGTCATGAAATACTTTTCGACGGCGCGTTGTACCTCTTCCGTGCGCGATCGGGGCGTGCCGGCGGGAAGGCGCCACTGCACGATGACGTTGCCCTGGTCCTCATTGGGCAGGAAGCCGCTGGGCAGGCGCTGGAAAAGGACGAACGTGATGGCGCAGGTCACCACGAAAAGGCCGAGCCAACGCCACTTGTGGTCTACGGTGCCCTGCACCCGGCGAACGTAAGCGTCGGTCGTACGCTCGAACGTGCCATTGAACCAGACGTGGAATTTTTCCCAACCCCGCGCAAGCCACGGCAGGCGCCGCTCGATCCAACTGGGCTTTCGCTCGTCTTCGGGCACCTTGGGCTTCAGGAGGGTAGCGGTAAGCGCAGGGCTGAGGATAAGCGCCACCAGCACCGAAAGCACCATCGCGGTCACGATTGTCAGAGAGAATTGCCGGTAAATCACACCGGTAGAACCGCCAAAGAATGCCATCGGCAGGAACACCGCCGACAGTACGAGGGCGATGGCCACCAGCGCGACCTGGATTTCCTCCATCGACTTGATAGTGGCATCGCGGGCGCTCATGCCCGGATTTTCCTCAAGCAACCGCTCCACGTTTTCGACCACGACGATGGCGTCGTCGACCAGCAGACCGATGGCGAGCACCAGCCCGAACAGCGTCAGCGTGTTGATCGAAAACCCGACGACATAGAATACCGCGAACGTGCCGAGCAGCACCACCGGCACCGCGATCGCGGGGATCAAAGTGGCGCGCCAGCTTTGCAGGAACACGAACATCACGATGACGACCAGCACGATCGCCTCGAGCAGGGCCTTTTCCACTTCTTCTACCGAAAGCTTGATGAAGTCGGTGGAATCGCTTGCGTAGCTGTAGGCCAGCCCGTCCGGCAGGTCCTTCGCCAGATCCTGCATCCGCGCCTTGACTGCTTCGGCAGTGGCCAGAGCATCAGCGCCGGGCGAAAGCGACACCGAGATACCAGCGCCCGGATGACCGTTCACGCGGCTGATCGTGCTGTAGTTGTCCGCGCCGATTTCGACGCGCGCGACATCGCCGATCGTTACGGTAGAGCCGTCGGTGTTGGTTTTCACCACGATCTGCCGGAACTGGTCGGCCGTCTGCAGGCGCGATCCGGCGGTCACCACCGCGTTGATCGCCTGCTTGTCGGCAGCGGGCAGACCTCCGATTTCGCCGGCAGCCACTTCGGTGTTCTGGGACTGAATGGCAGATGTGACATCGCTCGGCATCAGCGCCACGGCTGCCAGCTTGCGCGGATCGAGCCAGATGCGCATCGCGTGCGGCGCACCGAACACGTTCACGTCACCCACGCCCTGCACGCGCGAAAGCGGATCCTGGATGTTTGAGGTCAGATAATCGGAAACGTCCTGATTGGACCGCGTGTCGGTCTGGTCATACACCCCCACCAGCAGCAGTTGGTCCGGGTTCGACTTGGTGACCGTTACGCCCTGGCTCTGCACGGCTTGCGGCAGGCGCGGGATCGCGGACTGGACCTTGTTCTGGACCTGGACTTGCGCGATGTCGGGGTCGGTGCCCTTGGCGAACACCGCGCTGATCGTGGCCTGCCCACGGTTGCTGGAGGTGGAGCTGAAGTAGATCAGTCCATCGATCCCGGTCAGCTGCTGCTCGATGATCTGGGTCACCGAATTCTCGATCGTCTGGGCGGACGCGCCCTGATACGTCGCGCGAATGTTGACCTGGGTGGGTGCAATATCGGGATATTGCTCGTTAGGCAGGAAATTGAGCGCGCCGAGGCCCGCCAGCATGACGATGATCGCCAGAACCCACGCGAAGATCGGACGATCGATGAATATACGCGACATGCGCGATCAACCGCCCTTGTTGGCAGGCGCGCCGGCGGCGCCCTGCTTGCTGTCGCCATCCCTGGGCGGCGCGATTTTCTGCGGCGCGGTGCTGGCGACAGGTTTGATCGCGGCGCCCTGACGCAGACCGTTCAGGCCCTGGGTGATGACCTTGTCGCCGTTCTTCAGGCCCGCCGTGACCACGGCGTAGATCTGGTACGTGCGATCGGCGGTAACCTTGCGCCGCATCGCCTTGTTGTCAGGGCCGACGAGCATGACATAGGCCGAGCCATCGAAATCGCGCTGGACGGCGTTCTGCGGGATCAGGAACGCGTTGGGGTCAGTCGCCTGATCGAAGCTGGCGGTGACGAACATGCCAGGCAGCAGCAGACCGTTAGGATTGGGGAACCTGGCGCGCAGGGTCACCGTGCCGGTGGTTTGATCGACGGTCACTTCGGAAAACTGGACGACGCCGGCCTGTGGATAGCGATTGCCGCCATCGAGCGTCAGATGAACTTGCGTGCTGCCCGGATCGACCCCGCCTGCGGCCAGTTGTCGGCGCAGGTTGGTCAAGTCCGCCGCTGATTGCTGCATATCGACATAGATTGGGTCAAGCCGCTGGATCACCGCGAGCGGATCGGTCTGGCTGGCGCTGGCCAGTGCGCCCACGGTGAACAGCTGACGCCCGATGCGGCCACTGATCGGGGCGGGCACCGTGGTGAAGCGCAGGTTAATCTTCGCGGTGTCCAGCGTTGCCGCATTCTGAGCGATGGCAGCTTTGGCGACCCGGGCCTGCGCCAGCGCATCGGTATAGTCCTGCTTGGCCACGGCTTCCATTTCGGCCAGCGGGCGATAGCGGTTGGCCTTCACGATCGCCGCGTCCGCCGTAGCCTTGGCGCTGGCAAGGTTCGCCTGCGCCTGGTTGACCTGGGCCCGGTACAGACGCGGATCGATTTCGAACAGCGGTTGTCCGGCCTTGACGAGACCGCCCTCGGTGAAGAAACGGCGCAGGATCACGCCGGAAACCTGGGGCCGCACCTCGGACTTCTCAAACGCGACCGTCCTGCCGTTGAGCGTCACCGCCACCGGAACGGAGGACTGGTCGGCCACGATGTAGCCCACTTGCGCGGTCTTGTTCTTTGACTGATCCGTGTCCTGTTTGCCGGAACAGGCAGCCAACGGAATCGTCGCCATCAGCATCAGAGGCAGGAGCCGTTCGCGCCGCCAGCGAATGGCCCTGGTTGAGGTCATTTCCAAAATTGCACACCTTTAGGTCGAACTGTGGCCTATCGAAGCAAAGTTGCCAGCCCGCAAGCTGTCAGCAGCTGTCTGCGACAATTTGAGACCAAAGGCTACCGCCGTTTGGCAAACCTGTTCACGCGGATTTTGTTGCGGATCCTGCGCCTATTGCTGCTGTGTTTCTGCGGTCATCATGCTGTCGCGGGAATTCGCTACGAACGGATAGTATGATTTCAATGCGCCAAAAACCGAGGATGACGCAAAGCGGGCTGCTCGCCGGAGCTTATGCGAAACCACTAAGGCTGAAGATGCGGCGACACGGCATTTAAGGAGGAACCAACGAGTGGTGCCCGGGGACGGATTCGAACCGCCGACACCGTGATTTTCAGTCACGTGCTCTACCAACTGAGCTACCCGGGCATCGTATCGGCTGCGGGTCCAGGCGGACCGGCGAGCGGTTGGTGGCGGGCCTATGGCGAAGCGGGCCAGCCTTGGCAACCCCAAAATGACCCACCCATTTCAATCGTCCTGTGGATTGTCCGGGTAGTCTGGCGGAGCGCTGGGGCCGGGCAGGGCGTAGCCATCCCCCAGCCACTGCAGCAGATCGCGGTCGCGGCACCGCTTTGAGCAGAACGGTGTATGATCAGGTGTGCTGGGTTTGCCGCAGATGGGGCACTTGCGTTCGGATCGGGTCATGGGAAATCTCGTTATGACGCTACAGCCTGCGCGCTTGCACTCATGAGCGCAAGGCGGCGATCTTCCTGCCACTGCACGTCGCGGCCGGTACGCCGGCGCAGTTCCTCAAGCCATTCGGTTTTCATGGCGGCGCGGACGGCGGGATGGGCGATGAGCAGCAGCGTGCCGGGCTGCGCCACCGCTTCGGCCTGACGCAGCAGCAGCCGGGCGGCCGCGCTGGCGGGCGCAGCGCGCACCCGCTGGATTAGCGAGGGACGATCGAGCCGGGCGACCAGCTGCACGAACCCGAAGCCGTTCATCGCGGTGCGTTGATGGGGCCAGCGCTCCACCGCCTTTGCCAGCGCCTCGTCCACCGCGCGGCGATCTGCCTTGCTCTCCAGAGAAGGGAAATCGATGCCTATAGATCCGGCAAGGTCCAGCCGGGCTACGGCTTGCGCGATTGCGGGCACCGCCGCCAGCGCCAGGGCGCGCGGAGACAACGTGCCGTCGATGTCGATCAGGGTCATGGCCGGGGTGGGCGTCACGATCAGCGTGCCGCCATCGAAATCGATCACGCCGTCCGCCGCCTCGGCCATGATCTCGGGCCACGGGTCGTCAGGAAACCGCCGCACCACCTGTACCGGAAAGCCATCATGGCGCAGGTTTTCCGCCAAAGTCGGCGCAGGCCTGACCGGCAGATCGCAGGCGCGCGTCTGGGCCTGCTTGAGCCGCCCCGTCTCGGCGATCGACGCGCGCGTGACGATCACCCGCAAGGGCGCCCCTTCACTGGCTGACGGCGGCAGCCCATCGACCAGCGCTTCCTCGCCAGACCGGAAACGCACGGTGCCGCGTGACGCGCCGGAACGTTTGGCCACCAGCACGGCGTCGGCCACTTCGCCGGCCTGCACGGCGCCCGTCCAGACCAGCCGGGCAGCCGCCACCCGACCCTTGCGCATCAGGACGGCGCGGCTCTCGCCGATGCCGTCTTCGATGAACCAGCCATTGGCGGCGTCAGCCAAGCGGGAAACCCGCCGATTGTAGCAAGGCCCGGGTTTCGAACAGAGGCAGGCCCACCACGCCCGAATGGCTGCCCGAAATCCACGCAATCAGCCCTTCGGCGCTGCCCTGGATGGCATAGCCGCCGGCTTTGCCTTCCCATTCGCCGCCCGCGATGTACGCGTCCAGTTCACGCGTGGACATTTGTTTGAAGCGCACCACCGTTTCACTCAGGCGTTCGCGCAAAGTACCATCTGGCGCGCGCAAGGCGATTGCGGACAGCACGCGGTGGCGGCGTCCGGATAGCAGGCTGAGGCACGTTCTGGCGGTTGCCTCGTCCTCTGCCTTGGGCAGTATCCGCCGGCCCACGGCGACCACGGTGTCGCCCGCCAGCACGAACGTCTCACCCGCAGGCAGCGCCAGTGCCTTTTCGCGCGCCATGCGGCGGGCATAGTCGCGCGGCGTTTCCCGCGCGGCGGGTGTCTCGTCAATATCAGCAGCGTTGACGGAAAAGTCCGACAGCCCCAGCCGGCCCAGCAGTTCATGGCGGCGCGGGCTGGCGGACGCCAGGATCAGCGGCGGTGATGGTTTTGTGATCACGCTAAAACGGCCATGTCAGCGCGGCGCAGGGCCGCTGCGCCCGGGCATGAACCGATACGTCACGCGGCCCTTGGTAAGATCGTATGGGGTAAGCTCCACTAGCACCTCGTCGCCGACCAGAACCCGAATGCGGTTCTTGCGCATTTTCCCGGCCGTATGGCCAAGGATTTCATGACCATTTTCCAGTTCGACCCGGAACATGGCGTTAGGCAGCAGTTCTACCACCCGGCCCCGCAATTCCAGGAGTTCTTCTTTCGCCATTGACGACGATGCCCGCTGCTACGCTTTTCCCGGCTGCGCCCATAACGATACCGCGCTGCGAAGGGAAGCCTTGGCGGTTCATCTGCGGGCAACTTGACTGCGACAAAATGATACCCTGCCACGGGTTGCTGCCCGCAATGTGCACCTGCAATAGCGCGGTCAGGGGAACGGCATAACTTTACACACAGATGCACCCTTGGCGGAGATTGCAGCTTGCGTTCCTTACCTTTGATCAGCCTTGTTGCCTGCCTTTCGGCACCCGGCGTCGCGTCCGCTGCCGAGGCACAGCGCGCGGACGCGGCGAACGCCGGCAAGGCGGAGACGCCGCCGATCACGGTCAAGGGCAGCGACATCATCGTGACTGCGCCGCGCATCGTGGGCGAAATCGATGCGCCGCAGCCGCCGGTCGCGGTCTTCACCGAAGAGGATATCGCATCCTACGGTGTAAGTTCGATCGAGGAATTGCTCGATGCGATTTCGCCGGAGACGGGCAGCGGTCGCGGGCGCGGCAGCGGCTCGCCGGTGATCCTGCTGAACGGCCAGCGCATTGCCAGCTTCCGCGAAATGCGCGGCATTCCGCCGGAAGCGATCCGTCGCGTCGAAGTGCTGCCCGAAGAAGTGGCGCTGCGCTTCGGGTATTCGCCGGACCAGCGCGTGGTGAACATCATCCTGAAGGACAAGTTCAACGCCGTCACCGCCGCGGGCGAATACAACCGGCCCACGCGCGGCGGCTATGACAATTACGAATTGCAGGGCGGTCTGTTCAAAATCGCCGGCCCGCGCCGCTTTAATATCAACGGCAAGCTGGACAATACCAGCATGCTCACCGAGGCGGAGCGTGACATCACGCAGGATCCGTCGCGTGTGTCGCAAGTGGCGAGCGACCTCAATCCGGGGCAATATCGCTCGCTGCTGCCTGACGATTCCGAGCTGACGCTGGAAGGCTCGATGACGCAGGGGCTGGGCGAGAAGGGTCTGGGCGGCTCCATCACCGCCACGGGCGGCTATACCCGCTCACTCACCACGGCGCTTTCGGGGCTGGATACCGTGTCGCTGGGATACGATGGCACCACGCTGCGCCGCACGCTGCCCGATCCGCTGGCCAGCCGCACGCTGACCAATACGGTGGAGGGTGGCTTTGGCTACAACACCATGTTCGGCCAGTGGCAGTTCAACGCCACCTCCAACCCGGTCTACACCGACGCGATCACCCGCACCGACCGGCGCCGGGACACCGAACAGCTGGTGGCGGCTGCGGCGGCGGGCCAACTGGACATCGCCGGCGCACTTCCCACCGTGGCCAGTGCCGGGGTTGACGTTGCCCGCAACCGCGAACTGAGCATTTCCAACCTGGCCACGTTGACCGGCAAGCCGTTCCGGATGCCGGCGGGCGATGCGAACCTTACCGTCAAGGGCGGCTACATCTACGACCAGACGTGGAACGAGAATTCGCGCAATACGCTGGGTTCGGTCTCGCTGACGCGGGGCGACGTGCAGGGCGGCGTCAATCTGGCCCTCCCGCTCACCAGCAAGGCGGACGATTTCCTGGGCGCGGTTGGCGACATCACTTTGAATCTCAGCGCCGGGCTCGACCAACTTTCCGATTTCGGCACGCTGACGAACTGGAGCGTGGGCACCACTTGGTCTCCCACCAGCACGCTGACCTTCCAGGCCAGCTACATCGTTGCGCAGGCGGCGCCCAAGCTGTCGCAGCTATCATCGCCAACGATCCTGACTTACAACGTGCCGGTCTACGACTTCAATAAGGGCGTGACCGCGCTGGTGACGACGACCAGCGGCGGCAACCCCAACCTCAAGGCAGAAACCCAGCGCGACTGGAAAATATCCGCGCAATGGAAGCTGCCATTCTTCCAGCGGTCCAACATCCTGGTCGAATATTTTCGCAATCATTCGAGCAATGTCACGCAATCGTTCCCGCTCCTTACATCCGCCATCGAATCCGCGTTTGCGGATCGCGTGACGCGCGACGATGCGGGGAACCTGCTGGCCATCGACCAGCGGGCGGTGACGTTCAGCGATGTGCGCACATCGTCGTTGCGGTGGGGCTTCAACATTTCCGGCAGCCTTGGTTCAAGTGCATCGACGGCTGCCGAAGGATCCGGGCGTGGCGGTGGCGCTTCGATCATGCGCATGGCGCGTAATGCGGACACGCCTGTTGCCCCCGTAACCGGCCCTAACGGCCCGATGCCGGGCGCCGCCACGGAAGGGCAGCCAACCGGCGTTCCGGGTGCTGGCCCGCAAGGCGAACGTCGCCATTTCGATCCTGCCCGCTTCGCCGCGCTGCGCCAGCAATTGTGCGCACCCGGTGCTGCAGACCCCGATCCTGCGACGCTGCCCGAAGGCCTGCGCCAGCGGATGATGGGCGCTGACGGCAAGCTCGACCCTGCCAAACTCGCCGCGTTCAAACAGCGTGCCTGCTCTGCCGATGGCGGTGCGCCGGGCAGCGGCGAGGCGCAGGGCCAGCGCGGTCCGATGGATCCGCAGCGCTTCGAAGCGATACGGGCGGCGCTTTGCGCCAATACCAGCGGCCCACCTGATGTAGCCAGTCTGCCTGAACGCATGCGCGAGCGGCTGTTGGGACCGGATGGCAAGATTGATCCCGACAAGCTGGCGACGATGCGCGCGCGGTTTTGCACGACGGACGGCGCGCCGGCTGGTGGCATGCCGCCGCCGCCACCAGGTGCTGACGAACCGCCGCCACCTCCACCGCCGCCTTCGTCTTCCCGGGACAGAAACGGACCGGGCGGAAGCGGCATCCACACCGCCGGGCTTGGCGGTGGACGCGGACCGGGTGGCGGCATGGGCGGCCCTGGCATGGGTGGTCCACCGGGCGGCGGGCCGGGCGGCCCTGGTGGCCGGGGCAGTCGCTGGAACTTGTCCGTCTATCACACCTGGCGTTTCACCGACACGGTCAGCATCGCACCGGGCGTCCCGGTCCTTGACCAGTTGAACGGGGATGCGATCGCCGCGGGCGGCGTGCCGCGTCATGCCATCGAGGCGGAAGGCGGTCTGTTCAAGAACGGCTATGGCCTGCGGCTGAAGGCCGAGTGGGAATCGCCCGCACGCGTCAACGGCACCAGCCAGAACCTGCGGTTCGGCAGCACGTTCGACGTATCGCTGCGCCTGTTCGCCGATCTGGGCCGCAACGAGGCGCTGGTTGCCAAGATGCCATTCCTGAAGGGTGCGCGCCTTTCACTGGTCGCCAACAACCTGCTCGATTCCCGCCAGCGGGTGACTGACCAGAACGGGCTCACCCCGCTGGCCTACCAGCCGGCCTATCGCACGCCGCAAGGCCGGGTGCTGGGCATAGACTTGCGCAAGGTGTTCTGAGGCAACGGGTTCTGATCGCGATGTTCTGCGGATAGCGGCGGTCCGGGTCTACCGATCCGCCGCGCGATGCCCTATCTGCACGAACATGGCGCGAACACCTGCCGGCACTCCCGATAATCCCCAAGGGCTCGAACGGTTCAACGAGGACCGGGCGACCACGACCATTCGCGGCTCCGACCAGCCCGACCTTCAGGCCGGCGTGACCGTGATCCGCGACACGGTGCGAACCTTGCCGCCCAAGCCCGGCGTTTACCGCATGCATGATGCGCGCGGCGAGGTGCTCTATGTGGGCAAGGCGCGCGCGCTGAAGAACCGCGTCGCCAACTATACCCAGTGGGAACGCCTGCCGGGCCGCCTGCAGCGGATGGTCAGCCAGACCCGCTCGATGACGATCGTCACCACCAATTCCGAGGCCGAGGCGCTGCTGCTCGAAGCGCAACTCATCAAGCGCTATCGCCCCGCTTACAACGTGCTGCTGCGCGACGACAAATCGTTCCCCTTCATCCTGCTGCGCGCCGATCATGCCTTTCCGCGGATCATGAAGCACCGCGGCGCGCGCAAGGCCAAGGGCGATTACTATGGCCCGTTCGCCAGCGCCGGCTCCGTCAACACCACGGTGAACGCGTTGCAAAAGCTGTTCCTGCTGCGCAGCTGCACTGACAGCTTCTTTTCCCGGCGCGACCGGCCGTGCCTGCTCTACCAGATCAAGCGCTGTTCGGCGCCGTGCGTCGGGCGGATCGAGGAAGGCGCCTATGCGGAGCTGGTGCAGGAGGCGAAGGACTTTCTGGGCGGGCGCTCCAGCGCCGTGCAGCGCAAGATCGAGGTGCAGATGGCGCAGGCCGCGCAAGACCTTGATTTCGAACGCGCCGCCATGCTGCGCGACCGGTTGCGCGCCGCCACGTTTATCCAGGGCAGCCAGGCGATAAACGCCGAGGGGCTCGATAACGCCGACATCTTCGCGATGGCCAGCAAGGGCGGGCAAGTGGGTGTGCAGGCCTTCTTCATCCGGGGCGGCCAGAACTGGGGCCACCGCGCCTTCTTCCCCACCCACACCGAAGGGCTCAGTGAGGAGGAGGTCATGCAAAGTTTCCTCGCCCAGTTCTACGAGGAAGTGCCGCCGGCCCGCTGCATACTGGTGGACCGCGAATTGCCCGAAGCGGATCTCATCTGCGAGGCGCTGCGCGAAGGCGCGGGCGGCAAGGTCGAGCTGTCCGTCCCCCAGCGTGGCAGCCGCCGCCGCCTGATCGCACAGGCCACCCGCAACGCGGTGGAAGCGCTCGATCGCCGGCTTGCCGAGCGTGGCAGCCAAGCCAAAGTGCTGCGTGAAATCGCCGAATTTCTCGAACTGCCCGACGTGCCGCAGCGCATCGAGGTTTACGACAACAGCCATATCTCCGGCACCAAGGCGCTGGGGGCGATGGTCGTGGCGGGGCCGGAAGGCTTCATCAAGAACCAGTATCGCAAGTTCAACATCAAGTCCGCGCAAACCGATGACGATTACGCGATGATGCGCGAAGTGATGACCCGCCGCTTCGGGCGGGTGCAGGAGGAAGACCCGGAACGGCAGGGGGGAACCTGGCCGGACTTGGTACTGATCGACGGCGGCAAGGGGCAGATGAACGCGGTTAAAGACGCACTGGAGGAACTGGGCATAGAAGACGTGCCGCTGATCGCCATCGCCAAGGGCCCGCATCACGGCCGCGAGGGGCGCGAGGTGTTCCACTTTCCCGATGGCCGCGAAAAGATGCTGCCGGTCAATTCGCCCGTGCTGTTCCACCTGCAGCGCCTGCGCGACGAGGTCCACCGCTTCGCGATCGGCGCGCACCGCGCCAAGCGCAGCCGGGCGATCAGCGCCAGCCCGCTAGACGAGATTCCCGGCATCGGCCCGGCTCGTAAACGCGCGCTGCTGCTGCACTTTGGCACTGCCGGAAAAGTGCGCGCCGCCAGCCTTGAGGATCTGCAACGCGCACCCGGCGTCAGCGCCACGGTGGCGCAGACGATCTACGACTTCTATCACCCATGAGCCCGGGCGGCGTCTCTAGCGCGTAAAGCCCAGCTTGCGTGCAATGCGCCAGCCCAGCGCCTTGGCGCGGTTTGTGGCGGGCCAGCGTCCGGGCGCTTTGGGATGCAGGCCCAGCTTGCGCAGCAGCCCATTGAACGCGCGCGCATCCGCTTCGGCAAAGCTCCATTCGGACCTCCAGGTGATCGAGAACGATACCGACGGCGCCGTGCCATTGCGCACGAAATGGGGGGCCATGACCGGCACGTAGACCGCCTCGCCGGGGCCCAGCGCGAACTCTTTGCCACCCGTCAGCAGATCGTCGCGCCAGCGCAGCTCGCGTCCGCCACCGGTGTGGTAGGTTTCGTGGACCTGATCGGGTGCGTAAGTGGGATCGCCGGCCGGAAACTGGGTCATTACCTTGTTGCCGCGCACTTGCATCAGGATGTTGTGCTCGGGATCGAAGTGGTAGGGCGTAACCCCGCCCGCGCTGGTGATGAACACGAACGCCTGCGTCTTCATCATGCGTCCGGTCTTACGCTCGATCACCGGGCGGATTTCCTCCAGCAACTGCGCCAGCAAAGCAGCATAAGCCGGGTCCTGCTCCACGTTCTTGAGCACGGCCCAGGACCGCGACGTCTCGATGGTGCAGATGGTCTCGCCGATCGGGATACCGGTTGCGGCAGGTTTCTTGTCGACCCCCAGCGGCTGGTCGCTGGCATTGTATTCCACCGATTGTGCGGGAAGCGATTCCGCCAGGCTTGCCAGCGCGTCCAACGTCATCAGCGGATGGTCGCCCAGCGCGTGGACAAGCTTGTGGGGAACCTCGGGATAAGCCTGTTCAAAAGCCTGCCGGGCAGCATTCGGGAATACGTTGGGCGAGGCGGGCGTGGAGTGGGCGTTCATGGCGGGGATCCGGCGGGATGGCGGTTGGTTTCGGCGCGAACGAACTGGCGGAAAGCAGCGCGACGCACCGTTCCGCCGATGGCGACGGAGAGCCGCCCGATGGCCCGGCGCTCGCGCCACAGATGATCGATCATCGGGTGGTCGGCGCTGGCGCAGCTATCGCTCCACGCGATGTCCGACCGCTCCAGCACCTTGAGGTTTTCGCGCTGAAGAAGAACGCCGGGCGAAAACCGCGCGAAATTCTCATCGAACGCGGTCTTGTACGAATAGGCGCCGGGCGGCGTCAGGAACGTTGCCAGCATGGCGATGGGGCGATCGTCCAGCGTCAGCGTCAGACGCTCCAGCCGACCGCGCGCGGCTGCGCCCGCCAGCGTTTCGCGAAACATGTCGGCAGTGCCCGGCGCGCTCGCCAGCGCAGAGCCAGCCTTGCCTTTCCAGCCCGCCGCTTCCAGCGTCAGAAAGGCCTCGCTCCACGGTGCGATGTCCGCATCGTCGGTAGAGCGGGTGAAGGCAACGGCGCCTTCTTCCGCCAGACGATTGGCCTGACGCCGCAATTCCTTGCGCTTCTTGCCGTTCAGCGAGGCTTCCAGATACGCGTCCGGCGACAGGTCGGAGGCGAGCATCGCGCGTTCTTCCGCGTGGACCAGTTCCACCTGCCGTCCCTGGTCCTTCGCAACGACGCGCAAAGCAGCGTGGACCGGACCGTCCAGCACGATGCCCCGCAGATGCAGGAACAAGCCTGTTCCTGCATGGTCGTCCCCCCAAGCCAGCGCCGCCCGCCAGAACGCCGCCTCTGCGCCCCTGGTCACCAAGGGAACCCCGCAAAAACAGTTCGCATGCAGCCAGCTGGACAATTGCGGAACCGGCCAGCGATAATACCGCCGCGCACGCACGATCGGCATCAGCCCGGCCAGCTTCCCATCCTGTTCGAAGCGCAGAATATGGATCGAGGCATCGCCAAGATGACGCAGCGAGGGCAGCAGATACCAGCTTTCGAAGAACGGGTTGGGCTCGCTCACAACCTGGGTAAGCGCATCCCATGCCGGTACTTGCGCGGCCATAGCCTGCCACGGCACGCAGGTCAGCGTTCCGGCGGCTGCCGCTGACAGCTCACCGGCATCATCATGCGCCGGGGCGCGGTAGTGGCCGTTCGCCTTGCCTGCCAAAAGAAGCGCTTTCCCGGTTCATGAATAAGTCTGCAGATCGTAGGCGATCTGTAGAACCGATCCATCAAAGAAGTGCTAACGACAGGCAAGGCAAGGCTTCGAAATCTACCCCGCCGCCAGCACTGCCAGCAGCAGCAGCGCGACGATGTTGGTGATCTTGATCATCGGATTGACCGCCGGGCCGGCAGTATCCTTGTACGGATCGCCCACGGTATCGCCGGTTACGGCCGCCTTGTGCGCTTCGGATCCCTTGCCGCCGTGATTGCCATCCTCGATGAACTTTTTGGCGTTATCCCAGGCCCCGCCGCCCGATGTCATCGACAGCGCCACAAACAGCCCGCTGACGATCACCCCCAGCAGCAGCGCACCCAGCGCCGCGAACCCGTTTTCGCGGCCCGCCACGAAAGTGATGACGAAATACACCGCGATCGGCGCCAGCACCGGCAGCAGTGAAGGCACGATCATTTCCTTGATCGCGGCCTTGGTCACCAGGTCCACCGTGCGGGCATAGTCCGGCTTCTCTTCGTACGTCATGATGCCCGGCTTCTCGCGGAACTGCTCGCGCACGTCGACGACCACGTCCCCGGCGGCGCGGCCCACAGCTGTCATGCCCATCGCCGCAAACAGGTAAGGCAGCAGGGCGCCGAGCAGCAGGCCGACGATAACGTACGGATTTTCCAGACTGAAGTTCACCTGCAGGTCCGGGAAAAACTCACGCAGATCGGTGGTGTAGGCGGCAAACAGCACCAGTGCCGCCAGGCCAGCAGAGCCAATGGCATAGCCCTTGGTCACTGCCTTGGTGGTGTTGCCCACCGCATCCAGTGCATCGGTTTTCAGCCGCACCGCCTCATCCAGCCCGGCCATTTCCGCGATGCCGCCAGCGTTGTCGGTAACCGGCCCGTAGGCATCGAGCGCGACGACCATGCCTGCCAGCGCCAGCATGGCAGTTGCCGCATAGGCGATCCCCAGCAACCCGGCGAGCTGGTAGGCGATGACGATGCCGGCAACGATGACCAGCGTGGGCAGAGCGGTCGCCTCCAGACTGATCGCCAGGCCCTGGATCACATTGGTGCCGTGCCCGGTCACGGAGGCTTTGGCGATCGAGCGGACCGGACGATAATTGGTGCCGGTGTAATACTCGGTGATCCAGATGATCAGCCCGGTGATCGCCAGCCCCACCAGCGCGCAATAGAACAACGTGCGCCCGGTAAGCCCGTCACGCCCGATTGCGCCATCCATGTCGCCCAGCGCGTAATGCACCGCAAACCAGATCGCCGGGATGGACAGGACGGCTGTCACCAGAAAGCCCTTGTACATCGCCCCCATGATGTTCGTCCCGCTACCCAGCCGCACGAAATAGGTGCCGATGATGGAGGTGACTATGCACACGCCGCCGATCAACAGCGGCAGGCCCATCATCGCGGTCAGGTTGTCGGCGCCTTTCAGCAGCAGGGCCGTGAGGATCATGGTGGCGCCTACCGTGACCACGTAAGTCTCGAACAGGTCGGCGGCCATGCCGGCGCAATCGCCGACGTTATCGCCCACATTGTCGGCGATCACCGCGGGATTGCGTGGGTCATCCTCGGGAATGCCAGCCTCCACCTTGCCCACCAGGTCCGCGCCAACGTCCGCCGCCTTGGTGAAGATGCCGCCGCCAAGCCGCGCGAAGATTGAGATGAGGGACGCGCCGAAGGCTAGCGCCGTCAGCGCCTCCACTACCGTCCGGTCAGCCCCGCCCACGGTATGCCCGCCGGGCCCTGTCAGATACCAGTAAAACACCGCGATCGCGAGGAGGGCCAGCCCCGCCACCAGCATCCCGGTGATCGCGCCGGACCGGAACGCCAGCGTCAGCCCGTCCTGCAGCCCCTTTTGCGCCGCTGCCGCCGTGCGCACGTTGGCCCGCACCGATATGTTCATGCCGATGAACCCGGCGACGCCGGACAGCACCGCGCCGGCCACGAACCCGATGGCCGAAATGGTCCCCAGCGTGAACGCCAGGATCACGGCAACGATGACGCCGACAACGGCGATGGTGGAATACTGCCGCTTCAGATAGGCCTGCGCGCCTTCCTGAATGGCGGCAGCGATTTCCTGCATCTGCGCATTGCCCGCCGGCGCACTCAATACCTGCCTGCTGGTAACCACGCCATAGACGATAGCCAGCAGCCCCAAGGCGATTGCGATCGTGATCGAGTTCACGAATACGTCCCCTTCCCATTATTATTGTTATTGCGACGGGTTTTCCCGCTCGATACCAGAAAAGCTATAGAGGGAAGGGGTGCCTGGCAAGCGTATCATTGGGGGTTGTGAACGCCCTACTTCGGATAGGCGCTTCGCAGTTGCGTCATTGACTGTATCCGACTGCGCTGCAACGCAAAATAACTTAGTGTTGGTAGCCCAGGCTTTCAGGGAGCGGGATCGTTTGTCCATCGGCTGTCAGGATCAGCCCGCCGTCATCCTGCACCGTCCCGATCATGGATACCGGATGGCCGGAGCGTGCAGCCACTTCGCGAATGTTTGCGGCGTTCGCGATGGGCGCGGTGAACAGCAATTCGTAATCATCGCCGGCAGTTACCGCAGCCAACCGCGTAGCCTGGGTATCGCCGCAAACCGAGACCAGCGCCCCAGAGAGCGGCACGCGGGCAAGTTCGATGACGATCCCCACTGCGCTAGCCTCGGCCATGCGCTGGGCATCCACCAGTAGCCCGTCGGAGACATCCATCATCGCGGTGACCAGAGCCGCCAATGCGATGCCCAACTGCGGCACCGGCATCGGCCTGCGGTAACGCGTGGCCAGTGTGGCGAGATCCGCCGCATCCCCGGCAAGTGTTCCGTGTGCTGAGGCAAGGCCCGCGCCAGCGTCGCCGATGGTGCCGCTGGCCCAAACCTGATCGCCTGCCCTGGACCCCATGCGGGACGGCACCGGGCAGTCCGGCGCGCCCTGGCCAAAAGCGGTAAGCGAAAAGCTGCGCGGCGCCCCATGCGGCATGCGCACGGTGTCCCCGCCCAGCAGGGGAATGCCGAAATGGCGGCATGCCGCGTCAAGCCCCGTCAGGAAGTCCGCGTCCCACCCATCGGGGCCAAGTGCATGTGAATACAAGCACCCCAGCGGCGCTGCGCCCTTGGCGGAAAGGTCCGATACGTTCACGGCCACCAGCTTCCACGCTACGTCTGCAGGAGCATCGTCTGGCAGGTAATGCACGCCTTCCACGATGGTATCGAGCGTGATCACCAGCCTTTCGCCGCCAATCGTCAGCACCGCCGCATCATCGTCAAGCCCGCGCGCGGCGGGGTTTGTAGCAATCGCCCTCAGGGCGTGGATGAAAGCGTGTTCGCCGCTCATCCCCCCCACCATGCCCTCAGCGGACCGTTTTCGCCACCGAATCCAGCACGCCGTTAAGGAACTTGGCCTCACGTGCGTCGAAAAAGGCGTGGCAGACGTCAAGATATTCGCTGATCGCAGCGCCGGTGGGCACGTCAGCGCGGGCCAGCAATTCGTACGTTCCCGCACGCAAGATCTGCAGCATCGTCTTGTCCAGACGGGGCAGGGACCAGCCTTCGCTCAGCTTGCTCGCCACCAGCGCATCGATCTCGTCACGCCGGGCAATGGTGCCCTTCACTACGTCGTCGAAAAACGCCACTTCAGCTTCGGCGAACTGGGCGTCGTCGATTTCCATGCCGAGGCGGTGGCGGTGGAATTCGTCAAGCAGGGAAGCCAGTGGCGTGCCTTCCATGTCGAACTGGTAGAGCGCCTGAACGGCGGCAAGACGCGCGGCTGCACGCTTCTGCTTGGAATTTGACATTACTGGCCGAGCCTTACGGAGATGGAGCGCGCATGCGCAGGAAGCCCTTCTGCATCGGCAAGGGCGATCGCGGCAGGGCCAATGGCCTCAAGCGCTGCCTGGTCGAGCTGGATGAAACTGGTGCGTTTCATGAAGTCGAGCACGGAAAGGCCGGATGAAAACCGCGCCCGCCGCCCTGTGGGCAGGACGTGGTTCGGTCCGGCCACATAATCGCCAACCGCCTCAGGCGTCATGCGGCCCAGGAATACCGAGCCTGCATGGCGGATGCGACGCATCAATGCTTCGGGATCGTCGGTGGCGATCTCGACATGCTCGGCGGCCAGCGCGTTAGCCAGGGCCGGGGCCTCCTCGAAGCTCGCAACGTCGATGATGACACCGTTGTCGTTCCAGCTGGTGCGGGCCGTTTCGGCGGTGGCCAGCGCAGCCAGTTCACATTCCACAGCCTCGGCAACCGCATCGGCAAACGCCGCGTCGTCGGTGATCAGGATGGATTGCGAAGTCGGGTCGTGCTCGGCCTGACTGAGCAGGTCAGCGGCGATGCGCCGCGGATCGTTGGCGGCATCGGCGATGACCAGAATCTCGCTGGGGCCAGCCACCATGTCGATGCCCACCACGCCGAACAGCTGCCGCTTGGCTTCCGCCACCCACGCGTTGCCGGGCCCGGTGACCACATCGACCGGCGCGATGCGCTGGGTGCCATAAGCAAGCGCGGCCACGGCATGGGCACCGCCCACGCGCCATACTTCGTCAACGCCCGCAAGGTGCGCGGCTGCCAGCACCAGCGGATTGACGTCGCCGTTCGGCGTAGGCGTGACGACGACCAGCCTTTCCACGCCGGCAACTTTGGCCGGAATGGCGTTCATCAGAAGGGAGGAGGGGTAGGCAGCACGGCCACCGGGGACATACAGGCCGGCGGCATCCACCGCTGTCCATGTCGCCCCCAACCTTACGCCCACGGCGTCGGTATAATCCCGATTTTCGGGCAGCTGCGCCGCGTGGTAGGCCCGGATACGATCCGCGGCGAGCTCCAGCGCGTTACGCAGTTCGGGAGTGAGCGCGTCGAATGCCTTGCGGCATTCACCCAGTTCGATGCTCCAGCCGGTGTTGTCCAGATCATGGCTATCGAAACGAGCGGTCAGTTCGGCCAGCACCGCATCGCCGCGGGTGCGCACCGATTGCAGGATTGCGGCGACGTCTTTCGCGACATCGACAGCGCTTTCGCGCCGATCTGCAACGACACGCGCAAAGGCCTGCATGAAGCCAGGGTCACCGCTTGACAGGCGCAGCATCAGGCGGCGGCCTTGCGTTCTGACACCAGCGCGCGAAACGCATCGACCAACCGCGCCACCCGCTCGTCAGTCTTGAGAGCGGCACGGTTCACGATCAGCCGCGCCGATACATCCAGAATGCGGCTGCTTTCCACCAGACCGTTTTCCTGCAGCGTACGACCGGTGGAAACCAGATCGACAATACGGCTGGAAAGGCCAAGTGAGGGGGCAAGCTCCATTGCCCCGTTCAGCTTCACGACTTCGGCCTGAACGCCCAGCTTTTCGAAGTGGCGCCGGGTAAGGTTGGGATATTTGCTGGCGATCCGAAGGTGGGATGGCAGAGCGCCGTCGATCTTGCCTGCAGGCTCTGCAACGGACAGCCGGCAGTGGCCGATATCCAGGTCTACCGGCGCGTAGAGGTCGGAGTAGGCGAATTCCTCTACCACGTCTGACCCCACGATGCCAACTTGCGCCGCGCCGTGCGCCACGAATGTCGCCACGTCGAACGCGCGCACCCGGATGAGGCGCATGTCCGTACCTTCGCACGCGAACGAGAGTGCCCGGCTTTTCTTGTCGTGAAACTCCGCATCCGGTACGACCCCAGCGCGCGCCATCAAGGGGAGCGCCTCGTCGAGAATGCGCCCCTTGGGCACGGCAAAGATCAGCGGTGTGAGCATGGAGCGCGCATTTAGGCTGGCACGCCCTAAAGGGCAACCACGATGGCCATAAAACATGGACGGTCGTGCAGTGATGGCGCTGGCGTCATCACTGCACGCTATTCGCCCGGCGCGCGCGCCTTGATCGCCAGCGCGTGGACGCGTTTGCCAGGAATGTCGCCAAGCGCGGCGTTGACGTGGCGCTGGCGCTGCAGCCGCGCCATGCCGGCGAAGCGATCGCTTTCGATCACGATGGTGAAATGCGATTCGCCGCTGCCGTCATCACCGCTATGACCACGGTGCGTGGCGGAGTCGTTGATGACATCCAGCGACGTGGGCGCAAAGGCAGCGGTCAGCAATTGCCGCATTTCGTGTTCGAGTGGTCCGGTCATGACTTCCATTTAGACGATCCTTCTCCCATCTTGAAGCGGGTGACACAACATAGATTTCATGGCCGCTTCGAAGCGCAAGGACGCACCTGCAACTGGCCCGGATGCGATGAGGCCGGAGAGTTTCGCGCGCCGGGTGCCCGTCCGTCCGGCTTCGATGGACCGGGCGATTACCGCTGGTTCTGCCTCGACCACATCCGCGACTTCAACGCCGGATACGATTATTTCGACGGGATGGAGGCCGAGGAAATTCTGCGCGCCCAGTCCCCCTTATACGGCTGGGAAACCCAGACCCGCGCATTCCGCCCTGATGCATCCGTGGACGCCGCACCGCGCTGGACGGAATTTGCCGACCCGCTTGAAGCGATCATGGCCCGCGCCCGCGCCCATGCCCGAGAGCGCCGCGCGCAAAACAGTTCTACGAATGTCCGGTTCACGCCCGGCGAACAGCGCGCACTTACCGTGCTGGGTCTTGACGCTGAGGTGGACCGTAAATCCCTTCGACTGCGCTATACGCGACTTTTGCGTAAGTATCACCCCGATCAAAACGGTGGTGACCATGGACATGCATCACGCCTGCAGGATGTTGTGGAGGCATATCAACTACTGAGAAAAGCAGCCGCTTTCGCATGAAGCTCGACGCAATCCACTTACCTCTGCGAGCCTGCGTAAATTAAACTAACGAAACAACCATCACCCTAGCTTCCGCATACCCGCGTCTAGGATATGCGAAGAGGCTGCAGCGGGCGTCTTACGTCGCGAGGTGCGCCTCCAGATCACCTAGTGATAGCGACGCAAGAGCCCGGCCAGCTTTCCTTGGACTTCCACGTCATCCGCCGCGTATATCTGCGGCTCATACGCCGCATTTGCCGGGTCGAGACGGATAAGGCCATTTTCGCGGCGCAGGTACTTGAGCGTCGCTTCTTCACCGCGCACGAGTGCCACAACAATCTCGCCATCGCGGGCGGTATTGGTGCGTTTGACGAGCGCGAAGTCGCCATCGAGAATGCCCGCTTCCACCATCGAGTCCCCCGACACCTCCAAAGCATAATGTTCGCCCGATCCCAGGAGGGCAGCAGGCACCGGCAGCATCGACTGTCCTTCAAGCGCTTCGATAGGCACACCGGCGGCGATACGCCCATGCAGCGGAATCTCGATTACATCGTTAGCCGGCGGTATGCTTCGCGCGACGGGGCGCGCAGCCGCCGGTGCGTCAATCACGCTGACAGTTGCGGGCACGCGCGTTGGCCCGGCATCATCTGGCTGGCGCAGCACTTCAAGCGCGCGCGCCCGATTAGGCAGTCGGCGGATGAACCCGCGTTCTTCCAGCGCTGAAATTAGGCGATGCACGCCGGACTTGGATTTCAGATCCAGCGCATCCTTCATTTCCTCGAAGCTGGGCGAAATACCGCTGTCTTCGAGACGGGCCTGGATGAACCGAAGCAATTCGTGCTGCTTGCGCGTCAACATTGTTCACTGCCTTTTCGCGTGGCTTGTGATGTTCTTTTAGTGAACATTGAGAGAACAATCAAGCAACCAATCAAGCAACATTCAAGCAATACCGCCATTTTGGAGCAGGAAGATGGATACCGTGTCACCCGGTGCGCCAGCTGGGGCATGCGCTGGACGATCAATCAGCACATTGCTTTGTGAAAGCGACAGCAGTGCCCCGCTGTCCTGTTGGGGATGGGGAACGACATCTACGCCGTTCCAATACGCGCGTATGAACTGCCGCCGGTTCCCGTTGGTTTTCACAGGGGCCGCGAGGCGCGATTGCAGGCTTGCGGGACGCGGCGTTGCCGCGCCCAGCAAAGCGCGAATGGCGGGTAGCATGAAAAAGTAGCCCGTCACAAAGCCCGATACCGGATTGCCGGGCAGACCGATCACCACCTGCCGCCGCCCCTGATGATCGCGCGTTGCGACCAGCAGGGGTTTGCCGGGCCGGATGGCAATCCGCCAGAAGTCGATTTGCGCGCCCCACACGTCCAGGGCAGGGCGCACGAGATCATGATCGCCTCCCGAGGCACCGCCGCTGGTTACGATGAGGTCGGCGTCAGCGGCTGCGTCGAATGCAGCGAGGAGGCTATCCAGCGTATCGGGCACAGGCCCAAGCCGCTGCACGTCCACATCGAGCGTGCGGGCCATCGCGCCGAGCATGATGCCGTTACTGGCGGGGATCTGATGCGGCGCACAGGCCAGCGGGTCGATCGCCAGTTCGTCGCCGCTATCGATGATGCAGATCCGCGCCCGGCGGCGCACGGCGATGTGACGATGCCCGGCAGCCAACCCCAGCCCGACCTGGGCGGCGCCGAGGTGCGTGCCTGCGGACAGCACCGTCGTACCGTGCGCGAAATCCATGCCGCGACGCCTGATGTGCTTGTCCGCAGGGTCGGGCGGCGTGCCGGTGAGCACGAGATCATTGCCGTTGCGGGCCAGGTCTTCCTGCAGGATCACCGCGTCCGCCCCTTCGGGCAGTACCGCGCCGGTTGATATGCGGATGGCCTCACCCATGCCGAAAATGCCTTCAAAGGCATGTCCCGCCGCACTTTCGCCTACCACACGCCAAGGCCCCTGAAGGTCGTCAGCGTGGACTGCATAGCCATCCATCGCCGACAAATCGGCGGCGGGTTGGGTGCGTGAAGCGATAAGCGGCTGGGCAAGATAGCGGTTGAACGCGCGGTCTATATCCACATGCTCGATCGGTAGCGGGGTTGTCAGATCAAGCAACCGCTGCTGGGCATCTTCCAGCGAAAGCAAGGGATTGCCGGACAATGTTCCCATTATCCGTCCCAGCCTGCTGCGACCCAGTGTCCCGATTTGCCACCGCGCTTTTCGACCAGCCGGATGTCTGCGATCACCATGCCCTTGTCGAGCGCCTTGGCCATATCGTAGATCGTGAGCAGGGCTACGGACGCTGCCGTGAGCGCTTCCATTTCCACTCCGGTCCGACCGGTCAGCGAGGCTGTGGCCACGACCTGAATCCAGTCATCGCCCAGCGTGAAGGCGATGTTGGAGGCGTCAATCGCAAGCGGATGACACATCGGGATGAGGTCTGCGGTACGCTTGGCGGCCATGATACCGGCAATGCGGGCGGCGCCCAGAACATCGCCCTTCGGGGCATCGCCGGCTTTGATTGCGGCCAGCGCGGCAGGCGTCATCGTGATGCGCCCGGCGGCCACCGCCACGCGCTGGGTTTGCGCCTTGTTGCCGACATCGATCATCCGGGCCGAGCCGTCACTATCGATGTGGGTGAGGGATTGGGCCATGAAAACGGCTCCTTTCTGTCAGCTCAACCGCCGGTCAGCAGCGCGCGGGTCGCCGCTGCGATATCGGGCTGGCGCATCAGGCTTTCGCCGACGAGGAAAGTCCGTACGCCGTCGGTAGACAGGCGCTGCAGATCCGCGTGCGTGTTGATGCCGCTTTCGCTGACGAGCAAGGTCCCATCGGGCGCCAGCGGGGCCAGGCGACGGGTGTTGTCAATATCGGTGACGAAGCGCTTGAGATCGCGGTTGTTGACGCCGATCAGCCGTGATTTCAGGCGGGCCGCGCGTTCCATTTCGCGTTCGTCATGAACTTCGATGAGGCAGTCCATGCCGCGTTCCACCGCCGCCGCTTCGATTTCCGCCATCGCGCCATCATCCAGCGCGGCAACGATGATCAGGATCGCGTCAGCGCCGATGCTGCGCGATTCCGCGACCTGCCAGGGATCGACGATGAAATCCTTACGGATCGCGGGCAGGGTGCAAGCTGCGCGCGCGGCGACGAAATAGTCCTCATGGCCCTGGAAATACGGCGCGTCCGTCAGGATAGATAGGCAGGCCGCGCCGCCGCTTTGGTACGCGACAGCGTGAGCAGCAGGATGAAAATCATCGCGGATCAAGCCTTTGGAGGGCGATGCTTTCTTGATTTCTGCGATCAGCGCGAAGCCTTGCTGAGCCGCAGTACGCAGCGCGGCTTCGAAGCCGCGTGGGGGCGAGCAGCCAGCGGCCAGCGCGTCCAAATCGTTGATCGTCGCATGTGCTTTGCGCGCGGTCACTTCTTCGCGCTTGGTATGGCAGATCTCGGTGAGTTTGTCGGACATCATATCTCCGTCAGGCACGCGTTGTCGCGATCCAGCAATCGAGCAGGGACTTCGCCAGGCCCTTGTCGATCGTTTCCGCCGCCTCGTCCACGCCCTCGGCCCAGGTTTGCACTTCGCCGGCAATCAGCAGCGCACCGGCAGCGTTGAACAGCACGGCGTCGCGGTAGCTGCCCGGCTCACCCATCAGCAGGTCGTACAAGGCGCGCGCGTTGTAGGCCGGATCACCGCCCCGGATGGCTTCAACCGGAGCGACGGGCAAGCCGGCATCTTGCGGTGATACGCGGCGCATCGACAGTTCGGAACCGTGAATGTCCGCCACTTCATTGCCGCCGGCCAGGCTCAGCTCGTCCAGGCCTTCATCACCGGAGACGACCATCGAATGATCGGTGCCAAGGCGCAGCAGTGCGTCGGCATAAATCGGCACATACGCGGGCCGGGCGATGCCGACCAGCTGGCGGGAGACCAACGCCGGATTGGCGAGCGGGCCCATCAGGTTGAAGATCGTGCGCCGCCCCAGCGATTTGCGCAGCGGCATCAACCGGCCCATCGTGGGATGGTGACGGGCAGCGAACAGAAATCCGATGCCGATATCCGCCAGCGTGGACTCCGCGGTTTCGACCGCCCGGTCCAGATCGAGGCCAAGCGCTTCCAGCGTGTCGGCAGCGCCGGCCTTGGAGCTTGCGGCGCGGTTGCCGTGCTTGGCCACGGGTACGCCGGCTGCCGCCACGACGAGCGAGACGGCGGTGGACACGTTCAGCGTGTGAAAGCCATCGCCGCCGGTGCCGCATACATCTATGGCGTTATCCGGCGCTTTCACGCTGATCATGCGTTCACGCATGGCGCGGGCAGCGCCGGCGATTTCGCTGGCGGTTTCGCCGCGTTCGGCGAGTGCGACAAGAAACGTCGCGATCTCGGGCTCGGGTATGTCGCCATCCAGGATCGCGCCGAACGCCGCCTGCGCGTCAGCCTCCGCGATGGGATGCAGCGGGTCGGGCAGCGTCATGCGCCAAGGCGTTCCGGCAGATGCGCGTTTACGCCGCAAACCTTCAGGAAATTCGCCAGCATGGCGTGGCCGTGCTGGGTGGCGATGCTTTCGGGGTGAAACTGCACCCCGTGGATCGGCAGGCTGGCGTGGCGAAAGCCCATGACATGGCCATCGTCCGAATGCGCGTTCACCGTAAGTACCTCGGGAATCTCGGTGACGATCAGCGAGTGATACCGCGTGGCCGTGAAAGGCGAGGGGAGGCCTGCGAACACGCCGCTGCCATCGTGGCTGACCGGGGAGGTCTTGCCGTGCATCAGGCCGCCGCGTACCACTTTGCCGCCGAAATGCTGGCCGATCGCCTGATGCCCCAGACATACGCCCAGTAGCGGGATTTTCGCGTCCGCTGCCGCCGCGACAAGATCAAGGCTGATCCCGGCCTCGTTCGGGGTGCACGGGCCTGGCGAAATCAGCAGGCCGCTGGCCCCGCTGGCGATGGCTTGCGCAGCGGTAAGCGCATCGTTGCGCACGACTTTGACTGCAGCGCCCAGTTCCATGACGTAGTGGACCAGGTTCCAGGTAAAGCTGTCGTAATTGTCGATGACGAGGATCATCCGCCTGCCTTTGCGCTTTTCTCGACCACGATCAAGGGGCCGAGCGGTGGCCCACCGTCCACACGGCCATGTTCCGGGTCCCACAAGGAGGACACACTGCCATCAAGAAACAGCGCATCGGGGCAATTCAGCACATCGCGAAAATACCGCGCGAGCTTGCCGAAGGATACCGGCTCGTCCGAAATCACGAAGTGCGCGTGCCCTTTGGCATCGACGCCAACGCCGTTGCGTAGCTTGAGCGAGGCGCCGTTAGCGTCGATCTGCGGGTGCAGTTTGCCGCCGATGACCAGCATCGGTCCGGATTGCGTGCCGAAATCGGGACGGTTCGTAACACCTTTGGCAAAGTCCTGCGTGGTGGCGACATGCCAGTTTCCAGCCGCATCGCCATAGAACACCCCGTTCGGCATCAGGTGGAAATTGCCCCAGCCGGTTTGGGTGTTAAGCGGGTGGCGCTTCTTCCCCTCCTCCACGTAGTAGCCGATGGGATATCCCGCCGGGTCGAACATGCCGCCGTTGATGGCGAAGGCCACCTTGCGGCTTCTAGCCGGGCGATCAAGCGCCAGTTGCGACATGCTGCGATAAGGTTTGCCTTTGTTAGGCCCCAACACGGTATGGATGGTATGGCGTCCGGGGATCGCGGTGCAGTGGGTAAAGCTCACGCCCTCGAACCGCGCGCCTTCGCAGGCGGGCGGCGGCGGCGCGGCGGTTTTGGGCACCGCGTCGGACGAACAGGCCGCAACCAGCAAGGCACCGACGGCGGCGACAAGACCGATCTTGAACGCCGGTGGCGCAAAACCACTCGTCATTGCCCGAATGTCGACTCCGCCGCCACCCGCAACGCTTCGCGCGCGGCGGCGAAAAGCGCGCCGCTCTTGGCTTCGCACTCGCGCTGCTCATAGGCAGGATCGCTATCCGCCACGATGCCCGCGCCCGCCTGCACATGCAGCACGCCGTCCTTGAGCAGCCCGGTGCGCAGGACGATGCAGCTGTCCACCGATCCGTCCGGCGCGAAATACCCTACGCCGCCCGCGTAAGGACCGCGCGTTTCCGGCTCCAGTTCCGCGATCACCTCGCAGGCGCGCACTTTGGGTGCGCCGGAAACGGTACCCGCCGGAAAGCCTGCCAGCACCGCGTCGATCGCATCGCCGCGTGCGGTGTCCAGCGTGCCCACCACGTTCGACACGATGTGCATGACGTGGCTGTAGCGCTCCACCGTGTAGCTGTCCGTTACCGTCACGGTGCCGGCGGCAGCCACGCGGCCCACGTCGTTGCGGCCAAGATCCAGCAGCATCAGGTGTTCGGCGCGCTCCTTGGGATCGGCCAGGAGGCTGAGCTCGTTGGCTTTGTCCTCGGCTGCGGTCTTGCCGCGCGGGCGGGTGCCGGCGATGGGGCGGATGGTGACCTCGCCATCACGCACCCGCACAAGGATTTCCGGGCTGGAGCCGATCAGCGCAAAGCCCGGCAGATCAAGGAAATACAGGAAGGGTGAGGGGTTCACGCGCCGCAACGCACGATACAGTGCGATCGGCGGCAGCGGGAAATCGCAGGTGAAGCGCTGGGCCAGCACCACCTGAAAAATGTCGCCCGCCTCGATGTAGGATTTGGCGCGCAGGACCATCGCTTCGTAGTCCTGCGGTGCAACTACCGGCGTCTGCACGGGAACGGGCAGAGCGATGGTTTGCGCCGGGGCGGGTGCAGGCGATGCAAGGCGGCGCAGGGTTTCGTCGATGCGTTCGGCGGCCAGATCGATCGCTTCGGCAGCACCGCGGCCTGCGGACCATACCGGGGCCACGCAGAACAGCTCATCAGACAAGCGATCGAATATCAGCACCACCGATGGACGGACGAACAGCATGTCCGGCAGTTCGAGAGGGCTTTGCGGCGCGCGCGGCAGTTTCTCGACCAGGCCGATCGTCTCGTACCCGAAATAGCCGACCACGCAGGCGAGCGCGCGTGGCAGTGCGGCGGGCACGTCGCAATGGCAGCTTTCCACCAGCGCGCGCAGTTCCGTCAGCCCATCGCCGTCCAGCGGGGTGAACGCATCGCAGTCATGCTGCCAGCGCCGGTTGATCTCGCTTGCGGTTCCAGAGGCGCGGAACACCAGATCGGGATCGAGGCCGATCAGGCTGTAGCGCCCGCGCGTTTCGCCGCCTTCAACCGACTCCAGCAAGAAATCGCCGCGACCGTCCTCGAACAGCTTGAGCGCGGCGCCTACCGGCGTTTGCGTGTCAGCCACAAAGGTGCGCCAGACCAGCGCGGGTTTGCCCGAAGCAAGCTGCTCAAGCGCCGATGACCGATCGAACTCGCGCTCCATGTCGTGCGTCCTGCTGCCGCTCAGTCCGCGGCGGGAACGCCGGCGAGCTGGTCGCGCACGGCGTTGATGGCAGCGCCATGGCGCTTCACGCCCACGTCCTTGCGCATCGCAGCGCCCAGTGCAGTGGCATAGGACTGGCCAAGCTGCTGACCCAGTTCACGCTGCGCGGTGCCGATCAGCTGCGCAGAATCGACCTTGCCGGGCACCACGTCCTTCAGCAGCACAACAAACCAGCCACGCTCGCCCGCTGCCGACTGCACTTTAACCGTCCCCTTTGCCATGTGGAACATCAGCGATACCGGCGGCGGCACCTGCCGCCCGGCCTGTAGGGCGGCGGACAGTGTCGGGCGGGACATGGCGACCTGCTGCGGCGCGGGTAGCGTCTTGCCCGACGCGGCCATCGCCTGTTCCACCGATTGACCCTTGCGGATCGCGGCCTGCACCTTGAGCGCGGCAGCCTTGGCCGCCGTCGCGCCGGCATCAAGCGACCACGCCAGCTTCACGTCGTCCTTGATCTGCGCGAACGGGGCAGGGGCGGAAGGCTGGATGTCGGTCACGTCATAGACCACAAACGTCTTGCCACGCTCCGCCTCGGCGACCTGCGGCTTCTCCTGCTCCATCCCAAACGCGGTGGTCAGCAGCGGGCGCAGTTCGGCAGGCGCCGCCTCGCCGGGCTTCATGTAAACCCGGCCATCAGCGGTCAGCGGCTGCGTCTGCTGGATAGTTCCACCCAGCGACTTTGCGACTTCGACGAGGCTGGCGCCATTGGAAAACTGCTCGTCGATTTTGGCCAGCGTATCAGAGAACGCCTTGCGCTTCTTGTCGGCGGCAATCTGCGTGGAAAGCTCTGCCTTCGCCTGCTCCAGCGAGCGCGCGGGCTTTTTCTGCTCCTCGTCAACGCGGATCACGTGCCAGCCCAGAACGCTCTTTTGCGGGGCGGCCAGCGTGCCGACGGGGGCTGCGAACACCGCCTGGGCGACTGCGGGGGAGAACTGGCCGGAAAGCTGGTCGCGGCTGAAGAATTCCAGCTTTGCCGCTGCAAGGCCCTTTTCCTGCGCTGCGGCTTCGAGCGACTTGCCCTTGGCCACTTCGGCGACCACGGCCTGCGCTGCGGCCTGCGTCGGCACGATCAGCTGGGTGATGCGCCGATTGTCCTGCTCGGCATAAGCCGCCTTGTTGGCCTGATAGCGCGCCGCGATTTCCGCGTCGGTCGGCGCGGCGGGGGCGGGCAGCTTGTCCGCGCTGAACACGGCATAGCGGACAGTGCGGCGTTCGGGGCGGGTGAACTGCGCGGCGTTCGCCTTGTAGAAGGCGGCCAGTTCGGCGTCAGTAGGCGCGCGCGATGGCGCAAACATGATGGACGGCAGCGCAATCACCGTTCCGCTGCGGGTTTCCTCCAGCAGCGAGGCATAGCGAGTGGCGGCAAACTTCGACATGACCGCGCCGATCTGCGCAGGCACCACCAGTTGCTGAGCCACCAGATTCTTGCGGATATCGTCGCGCAGCGATTCTTCGGAAATCCGCTGCTGCGCCAGGGCCTGGCGGAATGCGTTCTGGTCGAACTTGCCATCGACACCCTGAAACGCGGGGATCTGCGTCAATTCGCTGTCGACTAGCCGATCGCTGATGGCGACGCCGTTCTTGGTTCCGTAGACCTGAAAGGCGGCGGCATCGATCAGGCTGTTGAGAACCTGCTCCAGCCCGCCTTCGGACAGCAGTTGCTTCATCGTGGCGGTCGGTGTTTGCTGCTTCACGCGCTCCAGCGCGCGCTTGGCGCCCTGATCGAGCTGATCCGCCGTGACGCTCTGGTTGCCGACCGTGGCTACTGCCGTACTGGCATCGACGGTGCCGCCGCTATGGATGCCGGCGATATCGCCGCTGGCAAACGCGAGCGCGATCACGCCCAGCACCACAAGGCCGACGATGGCCCCGATCCGGGACTTCAGAAACGAACGAAAGAAATTGAGCATGCACCGTGCCGATCAGCGATTAGCCAGAATACCACGGGGACGACCGCAGCCGCACCCGTAAACGGAGGCGGCTTTAGGGGCGCTTGGCCTTTCCTGCAATGCCGCTTGCATCGCCGCCGGGCAATTCCGACGGCGGACGCGGCTGTAACCGGTGGGAAAGCCGCGATTAGATAAGCTCGCGTTTTGACAAGGCCTGCCCAGGTGGCCTAGCTGCGCGGCAACACAGACGACCTGATTCCCGGGGCGGGGCAATTGCCGCGGGTAATCCGTGAGGATCCGCAGGGGAGTCCTCAAAGGTTCGCCAGCATTGATCGAGGGATTGAAATGGCCGGATTACCTTACATCGTCGGGAATTGGAAAATGAACGGCACGCGCGGGATGCTGGCCGAAGCGCGGGCGATGGACCGGGCAGCCGCGCGCTTTCCCAAAGTGCAGGTGGCCGTCGCGCCGCCGGCAACGCTGCTGTACCGGGTTCGGGATGCGGTGGAACTCATCGGTGTGGGCGGCCAGGATTGCCATGCCAAGGAAAGCGGTGCGTTCACCGGCGATATTTCCGCCCCCATGCTCAAGGACGCCGGCGCCGATTTCACCATCGTGGGCCATTCCGAACGCCGCGAATATCACGGTGAGACCGACGCAGACGTAAAGGCCAAGGCCGAAGCGGCTCTGGCGGCAGGCCTTGCGGTGATCCTGTGCGTTGGCGAAACCGAAGCACAGCGCGATGCTGGCAACGCCGAAGCGGTGGTATCCGCGCAGCTTGACGGTTCGTGCCCGCATTTCGACGGTGCGCCGGAAAAGCTGTCCGTCGCGTATGAACCGGTATGGGCCATCGGTACCGGGCGGGTTCCCTCCATCGCCGACGTGGCGGCAATGCACGCGGCTATTCGCAACCGGCTCGTCGGCATCTACGGCGAAGGCGGGGCGGACGTGCGCATCCTGTATGGCGGCTCGGTCAAGGCTGACAATGCGGCAGAACTGCTCGCGGTGCCGGATGTGGGCGGCGCGCTGGTGGGCGGGGCAAGCCTGACGGCGGAGAGCTTCCTCGCCATCGTAGGCGCGGCTGCCTCGCTCAATACCTGATCCAAAGCCCCAGCGGGTTGCGGCGATGACGCTGCCGGGTTGCGCGACTGCGTTGTTGCGCTTATCTGCCCGGCGAACGATGCGGGGACGCGTGTCCCTGCCGGAAGGCTGAAACGAAGATGTTCCTTTTCCTGACCGTGGTGCAGGCGCTGGTTGCCGCTATGCTGGTGGGCGTGATCCTGGTGCAAAAGTCCGAAGGCGGCGGCCTCGGCGTCGGTGGCAGTCCCTCCGGACTGATGTCGGCGCGCGGCGCGGCCAGCTTCCTGACGCGCGCCACCTCGGTTCTGGCCACGATCTTCGTGGTGCTCAGCATCATTCTGGCGGCCATGGCCGTCCACGAAACCTCGGGCCGGGATATCGATACATCGCTGCAGCGCCAGACCGCGCCGGTTGCACCGGTTCCTGCGCAGCCGGCGGATCCCCTTGGCGGTGCCGCCGCGAATCAGGCGGCTCCGGCGCCTTCGGCTGCGCCCGGCGCCACGCCCGCACCGGCGGACCCGCTTTCGGGTGCTGCCAAGCAGTAATCCGCCGGGCGCGATTTTTCGCGTCCTATCGTAATCGGGATGCCGTCTGGCGCTGTCAGGCGGCATTTTCATGTTTGATCTGTGGAATGAGGCTCCGGGCTCTTGCCTGAGGGCCCCCATGCAATTTAAGGCTCAACTCCCATGGCGCGGCACATTTTTATCACCGGCGGCGTGGTCTCCTCGCTTGGCAAGGGACTCATGGCCGCAAGCCTGGCGGCGTTGCTCCAGGCTCGCGGCTACAAGGTCCGCATCCGCAAGTTCGATCCGTACCTCAACGTCGATCCCGGTACGATGAGCCCGTACCAGCACGGCGAGGTCTTCGTGACCGACGATGGCGCCGAAACTGACCTGGACCTGGGGCATTACGAGCGGTTTACCGGCGTGTCGGGCCGCAAGGCGGACAACATCACGTCGGGCCGCATCTACCAGGGCATCATCGCCAAGGAACGGCGCGGCGATTACCTGGGCGCGACGGTGCAGGTCATCCCCCACGTTACCGATGCAATCAAGGACTTCGCGCTGGCGGAAACCGAGGATCTGGACTTCGTGCTGTGCGAAATCGGCGGGACTGTGGGCGACATCGAGGGCCTGCCGTTCGTCGAGGCCATGCGCCAGCTGCGCAACGAACTGGGCCGTGAGCGCACCTGCTTCGTGCACGTCACGCTGGTGCCGTACATCGCCGCTGCGGGCGAATTGAAGACCAAGCCCACTCAGCACTCGGTGCGCGAACTGACCGGGCTAGGCATCCAGCCTGACATCCTGCTGTGCCGGTGCGACCGCGAATTGCCGGAAAGCGAACGGCGCAAGATCGCGCTGTTCTGCAACGTGCGCCCGCAGGCTGTCATCCAGGCGCTCGACGCCCCCAACATCTACGCCGTGCCGCTGCAGTATCACCGCGAGGGGCTGGACGCCGAGGTGCTGCATCACTTCGGCATGGCCGAAGCCGCCAAGGCGCCCGAACTCAGCCGCTGGGACGACATTACCGACCGCTACCAGAACCCCGAAGGCGAGGTTACCATCGGGGTCGTGGGCAAGTATGTCGGCCTGCAGGACGCTTACAAATCGCTGAACGAAGCGCTGGTCCACGGCGGCATGGCCAACCGCGTGAAGGTCAACGTGCGCTGGATCGATGCCGAGATCTTCGAGAAGGAACATTCCGAGATCGCCGCCGCGCTCGAACCCATGCACGGTATCCTCGTGCCCGGCGGGTTTGGTGAACGCGGGACCGAAGGCAAGATTGCCTCGGTCCGCTTTGCCCGGGAACGCAACGTGCCGTTCTTCGGTATTTGTCTGGGCATGCAGATGGCCTGCATCGAGGGTGCGCGCTCGGCCGGCATTGCCAAGGCCAGTTCCACCGAATTTGGCCCTACCGAAGAACCGGTCGTGGGCATCATCACTGAATGGATGACGCAGGATGGCCTGCAGACCCGCGCGGAAGGCGGCGATCTTGGCGGCACCATGCGCGTCGGCGCTTATCCCGCGGCCCTGTCGCCTAACAGCCACGTGGCGGCCATTTACGGCACCAGTGAAATCAGCGAGCGCCATCGCCATCGCTATGAAGTTAATGCTGCCTACCGTGATGCACTGGAAGGCAACGGGCTGATTTTCTCCGGCATGTCGCCCGACGGCCTGTTGCCCGAGATCGTTGAGCGGCCGGATCATCCGTGGTTCGTCGGGGTTCAGTTCCACCCCGAACTCAAGTCGCGCCCGTTCGAACCGCACCCCTTGTTTGCCGGCTTCATCGCCGCCGCGCTGCAGCAGGCGCGGCTGGTCTAGGCCGCTGAAGACGTCCAGCGTGGATGCCAAAAAGGGCGGCCCGGATAACCGGACCGCCCCAACTATTTCGCCAGCAGCGCTGGCATGACCTTACGCCGCAGCGCTGGTGTCTTCGTTACCAGAGCTTTCGACGACGGTCAGCTTGTTGCCGCCAACGGCGATCTTCTTGGGCTTCATCGCTTCGGGCACCTCGCGCACGAGGTCGATCACGAGAAGGCCATCGGCAAGATCGGCACCTTCGACGCGTACGTAGTCAGCCAGTTCGAAACGACGTTCGAACCCGCGCTGGGCGATGCCGACATGCAGCATTTCCCCATCGGCGGCCTCATCGGGCTTAGCGCCCCTGACGACCAGCAGGTTGGCCTGCGCGGTGATATCGATGTCGCCAGACTTGAAGCCGGCCACGGCCAGCGTGATGCGATAGGCATCCTGGCCGCGCCGTTCGATGTTGAACGGCGGGTACTTGTCGCCGGTGGTGACGCGCGCCTGATTTTCGATCATGTCGAACAGGCGATCAAAGCCGACCATCGTGCGGCGGTAGGGCGAAAAGTCGATACGGTTCATGACAAAAATCCTCCTATGAGCAATCTTCGTTTGGACGGGGCCTGCAAATCAGCACCCCGTTTTCGAGCCACCCCCTTGGCGGGCCATGGCTTGCATCCCTAGATATGAAACTGCAACAGCCTTTCAAGAGGCTGCGAAAACGTAAAAACCGCATCCCAAGGAGCCGGGCATGAGCCAGCCGAAAATCGAGATCTATACTAAGTGGGGTTGCCCGTATTGCGTGGCGGCCAAGTCGTTGCTCGACAAGAAAGGCCTGTCCTATGATGAACACGATATCACCATGGGCGGCCCCAAGCGCGCCGAAATGCTGAGCCGCGTGCCCGGCGCTGCAACCGTTCCGCAAGTGTTGATCGACGACAAGCCCTACGGCGGTTTCGACGATATCAACGCCTTGGACCGTGCCGGCAAGCTCGACCCCGTGCTCGGGCTGTGAGCGGGGTTTGACGATGCCCCGCGCGGCGCTGTTCCAGATGACAACCGGGATCGATCCACAGGCCAATGCGGATGCGATCGTGAATGCTGCGGCGCAAGCGCGGGCAGGAGGCGCAGCCATGCTGTTCACACCCGAAATGTCCGGGCTGCTGGATCGTGACCGTAAGCGGGCCAGGCGCTCGATCCGGCCCGAGGCGCAGGATCTGGTGCTGGCGGCGGTATGCGCGGCAGCGCAGCGCGAAGGCATATGGGTGCATCTGGGATCGCTGGCGATTGCGCGGGACGACGGCAAATGGGCCAACCGCGCTTTCGTAATTGACGATCACGGCGAAATCCGCGCCCGCTATGACAAGCTTCACATGTTCGACGTGGATCTGGCGAGCGGCGAAAGCTGGCGGGAATCCAATGCCTACACGCCGGGCGAGGAGGTCGTGACGGTGGATACCCCGCTGGGGCGGCTTGGGCTGGCGATCTGCTATGATATCCGGTTTCCCGCGCTTTTCGAGGCCTTGGGGGCGGGGAAATGCGACGTGATCGCCATCCCGGCGGCGTTCACGGTGCCCACCGGGCGGGCGCACTGGCATCTGCTGCAGCGCGCCCGCGCGGTGGAATCCAGTGCCTACGTGCTGAGCGCGGCGCAAGTTGGCCGGCATGACGATGGCCGCGAAACCTATGGGCACTCCCTGGCGGTGGACCCGTGGGGAGACGTGCTGCTCGACATGGGCGGCGTGGACGACGGCGGGACGTCGGATGTCGCTTTCGTTGATATCGACCCAGAGCGTACGCAGGCGGTACGGGCACAACTGCCCAGCCTTGCCAACCGTCGCCATATCGCAGCATAGCGGCGACATGATCGTCTACGACCTGCAATGCCAAGATGCTCTTCATCGATTCGAGGGCTGGTTCAAGTCTTCGGACGATTTCGTGCGTCAGCAAGAGCGCGGCCTGGTGACGTGTCCGCATTGCGGGGCCGCCGATGTGGCCAAGGCGGTGCAGGCACCCCGGCTCGCCCGCAAAGGCAACCAGCTTGGCGCACCGCAGCGATCCACGCGTGACAAGGCGACAGGCGCGGCTCCAGGAGACCCCATGCCCAGCACGCCGGTGGCCAATGCGCCGTTGCCGCCCCAGGCGGTGGAAATGATAAAGGTGCTGGCCACGCTGCAAGCCAAAGTGCTGCAATCTTCTCGCTATGTGGGCGAGCGCTTCGTAGATGATGCGCGGGCCATGCATTACGGTGAACGTGAGGCCGAAGCGATCCACGGGCAGGCCACGATCGCCGAGGCGCAGGAACTGCTGGAAGAAGGTATCGCGGTGGCGCCGCTACCGTTGCCGATCGTGCCGCCAGACCAGGCGAATTGATGCGCCGCGCTCCGATTGCCAAGCCGGAGTGCACCCGCTAACAAGCCCCGGCGTGCGCCCGTAGCTCAGCCGGATAGAGCACCAGATTCCTAATCTGGGGGCCATGGGTTCGAATCCCGTCGGGCGCACCACTTTCTCCCCTCCAAGACGCGACGCTCGCATCTGCGCCATTAGCTTTTCTGGAGCTTTTCTGGCATCAATGCGGTGGCAGGCCGTTGTCTTTTGCGAACTCTTCGGGCTCGACGACTGAAACGTTGCTCGCTTGCAAATCTTGCGACAATGTGACAACTTCCTACCCAGCTTGATCACCAGGAGCAGGGTCGTTAGCGGGCGCTTCCGCAGCCGCGCCGGCCGCTTCCAAGGGGGACATCATGCGCTTGACTGCTTCACGCAAAGGGCTTTTCCGAACCAGTCTGCCGGGGCTGGGAGAGTGCGCCCGCGTGGATATGAGTGCCGGGGACGCCGCACCCTATTTGGAGCGGGACATGTACGTCCTGCTCGGCTTCGAGCCGCGTTTCGAACTGCTTCCCGAAAAACCTGCCAGTGCGACCGCCGCGCCTCGCCAGCCCTGGGGTGGCTTGCGCTGACTTTGGTGGGCACGCGACTAGGGCCAGCGCTGCAGTCGTGCGAGCCTGTTCAACGAACATGAAATTGGTGCGCGCATATTTGTGCGCTTTGGTCTATGGGCCACGCAACTGGTGCACCCGCAGGTGCCCGCGCAGCCATTTTGTTGCTCTTTGAAAAGCCGCGTTCATGCGGCAGGACTTGTTGACCCTATCATGACTTTTCCCCAGATTCCCCAGCCTCTCGCCGAGGCGCTGACCGCCCACGGCTATGAAACGCTCACCGCGGTGCAGACCGCCGTCACCGAGTCGGAGGCCTATGGCCGCGACCTGGTTGTGTCGGCGCAGACCGGTTCGGGCAAGACAGTTGCGTTTGGCCTGGCCATCGGCAACGAACTGCTGGCCGACAATGCCTTGGCCCACTCGCAAAGCCCCATGGCGCTGGCGATCGCGCCGACGCGCGAACTGGCCCAGCAGGTCAGCCGCGAGCTTGAGTGGCTGTATGCCAACACCGGGGCGCGCATCGTGACGTGTGTTGGCGGCATGGACCCGGTCAAGGAACGCCGCCTGCTTGAGCGCGGCGCAACGATCGTCGTGGGCACGCCCGGACGATTGCGCGACCATCTGGAACGCGGCAAGCTCGACCTGTCAGCCCTGCGCGCCGTGGTGCTCGATGAGGCGGACGAAATGCTCGACATGGGCTTTCGCGAAGACCTTGAGGAAATCCTCGACGCCACGCCGGAAGGCCGGCGTACGCTGCTGTTCTCGGCCACGATGCCCCGCCCGATCGAGGCACTGGCACAGCGGTATCAGCGCAATTCGTTGCGCATCTCCACGGTCGGTGAAAATCGCGGCCACGGCGATATCGCCTACAAGGCCGTCACGGTCGCCCCGTCCGACATCGAACATGCAGCGGTGAACCTGCTGCGCTTCTACGATGCGGAAACCGCGATCCTGTTCTGCGCCACCCGCGATAACGTGAAGCACTTGCACGCAACCCTGGTGGAGCGCGGCTTTTCCGCTGTCGCGCTGTCGGGCGAGCATTCGCAGAACGAGCGCAACAATGCGCTGCAGGCGCTGCGTGATCGCCGCGCCAGGGTGTGCGTCGCAACGGACGTTGCTGCGCGCGGTATCGATCTGCCGTCGCTCAGCCTCGTCGTCCACGTCGAAATTCCGCGCGACGCCGAAACCTTGCAGCACCGTTCGGGCCGTACCGGGCGCGCGGGCAAGAAGGGCACCGCCGTGCTGCTCGTGCCCTATCCGCGTCGTCGCCGGGTGGAAATGATGCTGCGCGGCGCCCGGATCGAGGCCGAATGGGGCGAAGCACCCGGACCCGAAGAAATCCGCGCGCAAGATCGCGGACGCCTGATGGAAAAGCTGCTGGCCCCGGTCGAGGCCGACGAGGAGGATCGCGAGATCGCCCGTGTCGTGCTGGAAAAAGTCAGCCCCGAAGATATCGCTGCCGCACTCGTCCAGGCGCACCGCGCGGCGATGCCGCAGCCGGAGGAATTGCTGGGCAACACGCCGGCGGGCCGCGAAAAGCGTGAACGCCCCGGCTTCGACGATGTGGTGTGGTTCCGCATGGACGTGGGCCGCTCGCAACGCGCCGAAGCACGGTGGATCCTGCCGGTGCTGTGTCGCCGTGGCCATGTGACCCGCGATGCCGTGGGCCAGATCCGCATCAACAGCGACCAGACCTACTTCCAGATCCCCGCCGCGCAGGCAGAACAGTTCGCCAGCGCCGTGCAGCGCACCGCGCGCGAGGACGGTGAGTACGAAGCGACCATTCTGATCGAGCGTGCGCCAGACACCCCGCGCGATGTCGCCAAAGGCCGTAGCCGTGATCGCGAAGGGCCGCAGGGCAGGGGCCGTCGCCCGCATGCCAACGCCGGTTCAGGCGGGGGACAGCGCTTCGAAGGCGCACCGCGTGGCGATGGTGAAACGCGGGGCGAAACTCGGGGCGAGGCGCCCTACCGCGCCCGGCCTACTGGCCCGCGTCAAGATGGTCCTGGCGGCGGCGGCAAGCCGTTCCACAAGAAGCCCAAGAAGTACTGATCGACGCCGCTATCCTCGCCCCGGCGACCCGGGGTGAGGTCAGGCCGAGAGAACGTCAGGCCGGACGTATCGCCACGATTGCGATGGCGTCTTCACGACCATTGAAATCCACGATGTCGCCCGGTGATGCACCCATCATCGCGCGGGCAAGCGGAGCGGTGAACGCCAGCAGTCCGTTTGCCGGATCGGCTTCGTCATGTCCGACGATGGTGATCTCGCGCGCCTTGCCGTTCAGCGTGAAAGCAACCTTGCAGCCGAAGTGAACGGTCTCGCACGATGCCGGGGTCTGCACGTCTGCGGTAGAAAGCCGGGCGCGCCAGTATCGCAAGTCGCGCTTTGCTGAATTTGCAGCCGCTTCATCCACCGCATTTTCCAACGCACCTTCCAGCGCCGCGATCCGCTCGCCGATGATCTCCATACCGCGCGGCGTAACCAGGTTCGGGCCCGGCGGGATCGGCACCTCGAACTTGGGCTCCAGATGCTCCTCGTCGCTTTCCCGGCGGAAGGCGACGCTCACTTGCCCCGGCCCATCAGGGTTTCGAGCACTTCATGGACTTCGAGCCACTCGGTTTCGGCCTGTTCCAAATCGGCGGTGAGCGCTTCATGGCGACGGCCAAGCTCGCCGATGGCGACGCCCTTGAATTCACCCTTGGCGCTGGCGGGATTGGCGAGGGCCTCGCTCAGTGCGCCCAACTGCGTTTGCAGGCGCTTCATGCGGGTGTCCGCCTCGGTGACCTTCTTGCGCAAGGCTTTGAGTTCCTCGCGCGCGACTGCGCCGGATTTTTTAGGCATCGGTGCGCCGGCCTTGGCGGCGAGGTCCGGCTTGGGCTGGTTGCGGCCCAGCACGAAATCGATGTAGTCCTCAATCGATCCGTCGTAATTCTCGGCCAGTCCCCCGTCCACCAGGACAAGGCGATCCGCCACCAGTTCGACCATATGGCGATCGTGGCTGACCAGGATCACCGCGCCGTCGAACTGGTTGAGGGCCTGCACCAGCGCCTCGCGCGCATCGACGTCAAGGTGGTTGGTCGGCTCGTCGAGGATCAGCATGTGCGGGGCATCGCGCGTCACCAGCGCCAGCGCCAGCCGCGCGCGTTCGCCGCCCGACAAAGTGCCGGTGGTTGCCGTTGCGCGGTTGCCCGAGAAGCCGAAGCGGCCCAGCTGGCCCCGCACGGCAAGCGGGGTCTTGCCCTCCATCGCACGGGTCATCAGTTCCAGCGGGGTGGAATCGGCGGGCAGTTCTTCCACCTGATACTGCGTGAAATAGCCGATCCGGATCTTAGGCGAGAAGGTGAGCGAGCCTTCCATCGGCGCCAGCTGGCGGGCCAGCAATCGTGCCAGCGTGGTCTTGCCGTTGCCATTGCGTCCCAGCAGGGCGATCCGGTCTTCGGGGTCGATGCGCAAGTTCAGCCGCCGCAGGATCGGCTTTTCCGCTTCGTAACCCACCGCGGCCAAGTCCAGCGTCACCAGCGGCGGGCGCAGTTCATCGGGGCTGGGAAAATCGAAGCTGAGCGACGGGTCTTCGGCCATCGCCGCGATCGGCTGCATCTTGGCCAGCATCTTGGCGCGCGATTGCGCCTGCTTGGCGGTCGACGCGCGGGCGGAATTGCGCGCCACGTAATCGGCCAGCTTCTTGCGCTGGGCATCCTGGCTGGCGCGCGCGGCGGCGGCCTGCGCCGCGCGTTCGGCCCGCAGGCGCTCAAAACTGTCGTAGTCCCCGGGGTACAGGGTCAGCTTGCCGACCTGCAGGTGCAGGATATGATCGACCACGGTGTTAAGCAGATCACGTTCGTGGCTGATCACCAGCAGCGTCTTGGGATACCCCTTGAGGAAATTTTCCAGCCAGAGCGTGGCTTCCAGATCGAGGTGGTTCGATGGTTCGTCGAGCAGCATCACGTCGGGCTCGGAAAACAGCAGCGCGGCCAGTGCCACGCGCATTTTCCAGCCGCCCGAGTAACTGTCGAGCGGGCGGCCCTGCATCTCCTCGTCGAAACCCAAGCCCACCAGAATCCGGGCGGCGCGGGCCGGCGCGGTATACGCGTCAATCGCGATCAGCCGCTCGTGCAGGTCTCCGAGCCGGTTGGGGTCGGTGCACGTTTCGGCCTCGGCCAGCAGTTCAGTTCGCTCTGTATCGGCCTCGACGACGGCTTCGAACGGGGTGCGCGTGCCGCTGGGCGCTTCCTGCGCGATGTAGCCCAGGCGCGCGCGGCGCGGCATCTCCACCGAGCCGCCATCAGGATCGAGTTCGCCGATGATGGTCTTGACGAGGGTGGACTTGCCAGCGCCGTTGCGACCGATCAGGCCGATCTTGCCATTCTGCGGCAAAGTCGCCGAAGCGCCGTCGATAATGGTGCGGCCACCAAGGCGCACGGTGATGTCACGTAGGGTCAACATAGGGTGCAGCGCCTAGCAGGGAAGCACCTGCAGCGAAACCGCCTGTTCGCCCTCATTTGCCGGGCGCTTTTAACACACGGGCGCGCGGCGTGTTCCCTCGGCTGACCTGATAAAGGACTTAAATGCCGCTGTGCGTCTCCGACTGTCGCAAATGCCGTGATATCGTTGAGTTTTAGGCTTGAATCCGGGATTCAGGTATGGTGCATATACGCGCATGCAAACCGGGCACAGATCAGCAACAATGCCTAAGCATCACCTTGTGCAGGGGTTGGCCCTGGCCGTCCTCCTGCTGATGGGCTTGTGGTGCGTTGCCGGACCCAGCGGTCTGCTCGCCTGGGGCGAAAACCAGCGCCTGCTTGAACAGCGCCAGGCCAAGCTGGAAGATCTGAAGGTTGAGCGCGAACGGCTCAAGAACCGCGTTGCATTGCTCGATCCGCGCAAGATGGACCCGGACCTTGCCGGAGAACTGGTTCGTAGCCATCTCAACGTCGCGCGACCTGATGAAATGGTGATGCAGATCCGCTGAGCCGCAAGGCTCGGGGCAGCGATCCGTGCTCGTTTCGTTCGTTCCGTAATAATTTTTGTTTCCGGGGCGGCAATTTTCGGCGTCGGCGCTTTCGCTTTTCGCCGGGCCTTTCTATACGACCCCCTGAAACGACCGCACCAACGATGGGGAGCACCCGTTGCCTAAAGCAAAGACAGATGCCCCGGCCGGCGACAATCCCGTCGCCACCGCCGCAGATGACGATTTCGCCCTGCACAGCCTGCAAAAGGCGCTCGACGCGGACAAGCGTTATGCGCCATCGAAAGAGGAACTGCTGCGTCTTTACGAACAGATGCTGCTGATCCGCCGTTTCGAGGAAAAAGCCGGACAGTTGTATGGCCTGGGCCTTATCGGGGGGTTCTGTCACCTGTACATCGGGCAGGAAGCGGTTGCCGTGGGTCTGCAATCGGCGCTGGACGGGTCCAAGGACTCGGTCATCACCGGCTACCGCGACCACGGCCACATGCTTGCCTACGGCATCGACCCCAAGGTCATCATGGCTGAACTGACTGGCCGCGAAGCCGGCATCTCCAAGGGCAAGGGCGGCTCGATGCACATGTTCAGCGTGGAGCATCGCTTCTACGGTGGCCACGGCATCGTCGGCGCGCAGGTCTCGCTGGGCGCGGGCCTTGCCTTCGCGCACAAGTATAGGGAAGACGGCGGCGTCGCGATGGCCTACTTCGGCGATGGCGCGGCCAACCAGGGGCAGGTGTACGAAAGCTTCAACATGGCCTCGCTGTGGAAGCTGCCGATCATTTTCGTGATCGAGAACAACCAGTATGCCATGGGCACGGCGGTCAGCCGTTCTTCGGCGGAAACCCACTTCCACCGCCGGGGCACCGCGTTCCGCATTCCCGGCATGCAGGTTGACGGCATGGACCTGCTGGAAGTGCGCAAGGCCGCCGAAATCGCGCTGGAACATGTGCGCGGCGGCAACGGGCCGGTGCTGATGGAACTCAACACCTACCGCTATCGTGGCCACTCGATGTCCGATCCCGCCAAGTATCGCAGCCGTGAGGAAGTGCAGGGCGTGCGCGACAAGCGCGATCCGATCGAGCATGCCAAGGCCGAACTGATGGGTATGGGCGTGACCGAGGACTCGCTCAAGGAACTGGACAAGCGCGTGCGTGCGCACGTTGCCCAGGCCGCTGACTTCGCGGAAAATTCGCCGGAACCCTCAGCGCCCGAATTGTATACCGACGTGCTGGTGGAGACGTACTGAGATGGCGATCGAACTGAAGATGCCGGCTCTTTCGCCCACCATGGAAGAAGGCAAGCTGGCCCGCTGGCTGGTAAAGGAAGGCGACACGGTCGCATCGGGCGATATCCTCGCCGAGATCGAGACCGACAAGGCCACGATGGAATTCGAATCCATCGATGAAGGCACCGTCGGCAAGATCCTCGTCGCCGAAGGCACTGACGGCGTGAAAGTCGGCACCGTGATCGCGATCCTCGCCGGGGAGGGAGAGGACGCGTCATCGGCGCAGCAGCCCGCTGAATCGCCCAAGACCGAAACCGTAGACGAGGCTCGCAAGTCCGGCGAAAAGCCTGCCGAGGACAAGAAGCCCGCCGAAAGCGGCACCGCCAATTTGCACAGCGACATCAAGACCGCGCGCGATCCCGAAGTCCCGCACGGCACCAACATGAAGACCTCTACCGTGCGTGACGCGCTGCGCGACGCGATGGCCGAGGAAATGCGCCGCGACAGCCGCGTGTTCGTGATGGGCGAGGAAGTGGCCGAGTATCAGGGCGCATATAAGGTGACCCAGGGCCTGCTCGCGGAGTTCGGGCCCACTCGTGTCATCGACACCCCGATCACCGAATACGGCTTTGCCGGCATCGGCACGGGTGCAGCGATGGGCGGCCTTCGCCCGATCGTGGAGTTCATGACGTTCAACTTCGCCATGCAGGCGATCGATCATATCATCAACTCGGCGGCCAAGACCAATTATATGTCCGGCGGCCAGATGCGCTGCCCGGTCGTGTTCCGCGGCCCCAACGGGGCGGCTTCGCGCGTCGGCGCGCAGCACTCGCAGAACTACGGGCCTTGGTACGCCAGCGTTCCGGGTCTGGTGGTGATCGCGCCGTATGACGCATCTGATGCCAAGGGTCTGCTCAAGGCTGCGATCCGTTCCGAGGATCCGGTCGTGTTCCTGGAAAACGAGCTGATCTACGGTCGCTCGTTCGAGCTGCCGGAACTTGACGATCACGTCCTGCCGATCGGCAAGGCGCGGATCATGCGCGAAGGCAAGGACGTGACCATCGTGTCCTACTCGATCGGCGTCGGTCTGGCGCTGGAAGCCGCCGAAACGCTGGCGGGTGAGGGGATCGAGGCCGAAGTGATCGATCTTCGTACCTTGCGCCCGTTGGACAAGGAAACGGTGCTTGCCAGCCTTGCCAAGACCAACCGCGTCGTGGTGGCTGAAGAAGGCTGGCCGACCTGCTCCATCGCGTCGGAAATCGCTGCGATCTGCATGGATTACGGCTTCGACGATCTCGATGCGCCGGTCGTACGGGTCTGCAACGAAGACGTACCGCTGCCCTATGCAGCCAACCTGGAGAAAGCGGCGCTGATCGATGCCAGCCGCATCGTGGCTGCCGTGAAGAAGGTCACGTATCGCTGATCTGAAGGCTTGGGGCGGTGGCCGCGCTGCCGCCCCTCTACTGCGGTCTTCTCCCCGCTTGCATGGTGGACCGGGTGGTTTAGGGAAGCGCCGGTGACCCAGTCTCCCGCTTCGCAGCCTCCCGCGCTCCAAGGCCTCGTCTCGAACGAGGACATCCTCATCCAATCGCTGCCTACGGTGTCGCGGCTGGCCCTGGCCTACGCGCCCGCGCGCGCGCGCCGGCCTACGCTGGCCTTGCTGGCGCTCGATGCGCGGCTGGCCCACCTGTTGCGACAATCGCGTGAGCCGATGATGGCGCAATTGCGGCTGGCATGGTGGCGCGAATCGCTGGCCCAGCCCGCTGCCAGTTGGCCCGATGGCGAACCCCTGCTGGCCTTTCTGAAAAGCTGGAACGATGCGCATGCCGGGCTGGTGCCGCTTGTCGACGGCTGGGAGGCCTTGACCGGCGCCGCCCCCTTGCCCGGCTCGGCCATGGAAACCATGGCGGAGGGCAGGGCGCATGCATTTGCAACCCTGGCTGACGTTCTGGATCGCAGCGCTGAGCGCGATGTGGCGGCGCTTACCGCGCGGTCCTGGGCGTTGAGCGATCTGGCGATGCGCTTGGGCCATGCGGAGGAACGCCAGACGGCGCAGGGCTTGGCGCACGCTGCGCGCCGTGGCGGGATGCGGCTGTCAAGGCCGCTACGCCCGCTCCTCGTCCTGGAAGGCCTGGCCGCCCGCCGGCTCGCCAAGGGGCAGGACGCTGCGGCTACATCCCCCGCAGCCGTGCTCAAGGCGATGCGTTTGGGGCTGCTGGGCTTCTAGGCTTACAGCGTTGTAATTTCCGTGGAGGGCGTGGGAGTCCGTAAGGCAGCGGAATGAATCGCTTTCTGCTGGGCGGGCTCGCCGTCTTTGTTCTGTTGGGTGTCGGCCTGTTCTGGTGGCAAAGCCGGGCGGAGGTGGAATCTGCCGCGCCGCCGCCAGTCGCTACCGTGCCATCGCCCACCACCTTGCCCAGCGCAGATGTTGCCGACGCGGTGGGGCCGGCCCCGCCGGAAGCGACCGAACTCAACCGCGAACAGCGGCGCTTCGGCCGGTACGACCGCGATCGGGACGGACGCATTTCGCGCAACGAGATGCTGTCCACCCGTGCCGATGGCTTTCGCAAGCTGGACAAGGACGGCAACAATCTGCTGACGTTCGAGGAATGGGCGGTCGCCACGGTCGATAAGTTCAGCGAGGCGGACGCAGACCGCGACGGGTTCCTGACGCCCGCGGAATTCCGCAAGACTGCGCCGCCTCCTAAGCCGAAATCAAAATGCCGTTGCTGATCTGATTAGGTCGGGGCCAGTTCGCTGATCCACGGCGCGATGTCCTGCTTGGCGCGCCCGGTGTAGGCCTCTTTGCGCTGCTTTTTCTTTACGTCGTGCAGCGGCGGGAACAGGCCGAAGTTGACGTTCATCGGCTGATAGGTTTCAGCCTCCGCATCGCCGGTGATGTGTGACAGCAGCGCGCCCATCGCCGTCGTTCGCGGCGGTGCCTCGAACGTCCGACCGGAAAGTTCGGCGCCGGCCATCAGCCCGGCGAGCAGACCGATCGCCGCGCTCTCCACATAGCCTTCGCAGCCGGTGATCTGTCCGGCAAAGCGGACATGCGGCGCCGTCTTCAAGCGCAGCGTGCGATCGAGCAGCACCGGGGAATTGAGGAACGTGTTGCGATGCAGGCCGCCCAGCCGCGCAAATTCGGCATTCTCAAGCCCTGGAATCGTGCGGAACAGGCGCATCTGCTCGGCGTGCTTGAGCTTGGTCTGGAAGCCCACCATGTTCCAGATCGTGCCCAGCTTGTTGTCCTGCCGCAGTTGCACCACGGCATAGGGCCAACGCCCGGTGCGGGGATTATCGAGGCCAACCGGCTTCATCGGCCCGAATCGCAGGGTATCCACGCCGCGTTCGGCCATCACCTCGATCGGCATGCAGCCGTCGAAATAGGGCGTGTTGGCCTCCCATTCCTTGAACGCCGTCTTTTCGCCGGAGACCAGTCCGGCGTGGAAGGCCAGGTACTGGTCCTTATCCATCGGACAGTTGATGTAATCCTTGGTCTCGCCCTTGTCCCACCGCGAAGCCATCCAGCACACGTCCATGTCGATGCTGTCGCGATAGACGATGGGCGCGATCGCATCGAAGAACGCCAGACTGTCCGCACCGGTCGCCTGGCCGATGGAGCCGGCCAAAGCCTGCGCCGTCAGCGGCCCGGTGGCCACGATTACCGCGCCGCTTTGCGGCAGTGCGTCGATCCGTTCACGCACGACCTCGACATTGGGCAGGGCGGTCAGTCGCGCTTCGACTTCGGCGGAAAAAACATCCCGGTCCACCGCCAGCGCGGAGCCTGCCGGCACCTGTGCTTTCGCCGCCGCGCCCATGATGAGGGAATCGCACAGGCGCATTTCATGATGGAGCAGACCCACCGCGTTCTTTTCGTGATCGTCCGAACGGAACGAGTTGGAGCAGACCAGTTCAGCCAAGCCATCGCCCTGGTGGGCCGGGCTGCGCTCGCCCGTGCCGCGCATTTCGGACAGGCGCACGCGAAAGCCGCGGCGGCCAAGCTGCCAGGCGGCTTCGCTGCCGGCCAGGCCGCCGCCGATAATATGGATGTCATGGGTCATGGTGATGCGGCCTAGCCTGTAACTGGGGCATGGAAAAGCCCTGCCGCACCTGCCATAGCCTTGCCGATAGAACGGAGATCCGATGCCATACCCGGCGCTGCCTGAAAAACGTCCCCTGCTGCTGGTCAGCGTCGTGCTGGCGGTCGCTTGCGCTTTCGTGTGGGGCGAGGATACGCCGGAGGTCTATCGCATGGTGCTTCGCGCCGCGCCGCTGCTGATGCTGGCCGCCTACGCGCTGGTCGGCCGCAGCGATCCGGACGCACGGCCACTGGCGGGGATGCTGGTGCTGGCCGCCGTCGGGTCCGCGTTTGCCGATTACAGTCCGCTGATCGGCCTGAATGCCAGGCTGCTGGGCTATCTGATCGGGCTGGGCCTGTTCCTTCGGCATCGGCGCGTGATCATGGACAGCGCCAGCCGCGTGGCCGCAGCGGCTTTGTTTCTGGGAACGCCGGTGCTGCTATTCGTCGCGGCAGACCGGGCCGGGGTTGGCGTGCCAGTGTTCATGGGTCTGGCGCTGGGCGGCATGGCCGCGTCGGCGTGGATCAGCACCTTCCCGCGCTGGCGGGTGGGCCTGGGCGCCGGCCTGATCGCCTTAAGCGAAGTGCTGGCGATCGCGGCATCGGGCGACAGCACGCATGCGGCAGAAATCGGCACCTGGCCGCTGTTCTATATCGGCCACCTGCTGCTGACGATCGGTGTTATCGCCGAACTGGCCGCGCGCGAATACGATTAGGGTCGGCGAAGCGCGCCTTTATCCCGCGACCGGCAGTAACAGCGTAGTGTCCGCATGGTATTCCACCGGACCGTACGCGATGACGGCGGATAGCGGCAGGTCCGCATAGACGTGGGGGAACAGCGCCCCGCCGCGCGAGACTTCCCATTTCACCGCCGCACCAAGCGCCGCAAGATCGATCGCGGCAAGGTGCAGGTTGTCCTGCCCGGCGAAATGCTTGTCCAGCGTGGCTTGCACCTGATCGGCAGTGGACAAGTGGACGTAGCCGTCCGCCACGTCCACTGGCGCGCCGGCGAAAGCCCCTTCGGCGAGCAGCCGGGCCAGTTGCTCGCCGGTCAGGATCTTGTAGGCGACGAGTGGCCGGTCGGTCATTCGCCAGTATCCGGGGTGTCGGCCTCTGGCGCTTCCACCTCGACAGCCACGGCAACATCCGCAGCGTCGATTTCGGGCTCCTCGTCGAGCCGCACGGCGCTGACCACGTGTTCGTTGTTGGCAACGCTGAACAGGCGCACGCCCGCCGATCCACGCCCGATCACGCGCAGGGACGATAGCGGCAGGCGGATGAGCTTGGCCTGGTCGGTGACCAGCATGAGCTGCTGCGCGCGGGTGGCCGGGAAGCTAGCAACAACCGGCCCGTTGCGGCCGATGTTGTCGATATTGGTGATGCCCTGGCCGCCGCGCCCGGTGCGTCGGTATTCGTACGCGGACGAGAGCTTGCCATAGCCGTTGGCGCAGACCGTCAGGATGAACTGCTCGCGCTCGGCCAGCTCTGCCATGCGATCGCCGGGAAGCGAGGGATCGCCCTCCTTCTCACCCTTCCAGGGCGCAAAACGCAGGTACTGCTCGCGCTCGTCAGCGTCGGTGCCCACGCGGTGCAGAATCGAGAGCGAGATCACCTCGTCCCCGTCCTTCAAGGTCATGCCGCGCACACCGGTGGAGGTGCGGCTGGTGAACTCACGCACGTCGTCACCGGCAAAGCGGATCGCCTTGCCCTGGCGGGTGGCGAGTAGCACATCATCGCCGCCATCGAGCAGGGCGACGCCGATCAGGTGGTCATCGCTGCCATCGTCGAAGCGCATGGCGAACTTGCCGTTGCTGGGCACGTTGGCGAACGAATCCATCGCGTTGCGACGCACGTTGCCCTTGGCGGTGGCGAACACCACCGACAGGTCGCTCCACGTCGTCTCGTCTTCGGGCAGGGCGAGCACGGTCTGGATCGTCTCGTCCTTGTCCAGCGCGGGCAGGAGGTTGACGATCGGGCGACCGCGCGTGGTCGGCCCGCCCTCGGGTAGCTTGTAGACCTTTAGACGATAGACCTTGCCGGCAGTGGAGAAGAACAGCACCGGATTGTGGGTGGACGTGACGAACATCGTCGTCACCGCGTCTTCTTCCTTGGTCGCCATGCCGGCGCGGCCCTTGCCACCTCGGTTCTGCGCGCGGAAGGTGGAGAGCGGGGTGCGCTTGATGTAGCCGTCCATCGTGACGGTGACGACCATGTCCTCCCGCTCGATCAGGTCCTCGTCGTCGATGCCATCGAACGCGGCGACGATTTCGGACAGGCGCGGGGTGGCGTAGGCATCGCGTACGGCCTGCAGTTCTTCGCGCATGACCGTGAACAGCTTCACCCGATCCGCCAGGATCGACAGGTATTCCTCGATCGCGACGGCGAGTTGCTTGAGTTCGTCGCCGATCTCGTCACGGCCCAGAGCGGTCAGGCGATGCAGGCGCAGGTCGAGGATGGCCTTCACCTGCACTTCGGACAAGCGATAGATGCCGCCCGCTGCTTCCGCCTCGGGCTCGATCGCCTCGACCAGGCGAATGTACTGCGCGATGTCGCCGATCGGCCATTCCTTGGCCAGCAGCCGCGCACGCGCCTCGCCGGGGTTGGAGGCGCCGCGGATGATGCGCACCACCTCGTCCATGTTCGAGACGGCGACGACGAGGCCGAGCAGGATATGGGCCCGGTCTCGCGCCTTGTTCAGTTCAAACTTGGTGCGCCGGGTGATGACCTGTTCGCGAAACTGGATGAACGCCTGCAGAATATCGCGCAGGGCCATGATTTCCGGGCGGCCGCCCCGGATCGCCAGCATGTTGGCCGGGAAATTGGATTGCGCCGGGGTGCTGCGCCACAGTTGGTTGAGCACCACTTCAGGCGAGGCATCGCGCTTGAGGTCGATGACGACGCGCACGCCTTCGCGGCTGGATTCGTCGCGAATGTCGGAGACGCCTTCGATCCGCTTGTCCTTCGCGGCCTCGGCGATCTTTTCCACCAGGCCGTTCTTGCCGACCTGGAAGGGCATCGAAGTCAGCACGATAGAGCGATAGCCGCTGCGTGAACCGCGTCCTTCCTCCACATGCGAGCGGCAGCGCTGGATGATCGAGCCGCGCCCGGTCAGCGCGGCGCTGCGCGCGCCGCTTTGCCCCAGGATGAGCGGTGCGGTGGGAAAATCCGGACCGGGAATGATCTCGAACAATTCTTCCGACGTGATCGCGGGATTGTCCATCATGGCAAAGCAGCCGTCGATCACCTCGCCCAGGTTGTGAGGCGGGATGTTGGTGGCCATGCCAACAGCGATGCCGCCCGCGCCGTTGACGAGAATGTTGGGGAAGCGCGCGGGCAGCACGGTCGGCTCGCGGCGCGAACCATCGTAGTTGTCCGCAAAATCGACGGTATCCTTGTCGAGATCGTCGAGCAGGGAATTGGCCACGCGGGCCAGACGCGCTTCGGTGTAGCGCATGGACGCTGGCGGATCGGGGTCCATCGAGCCGAAGTTGCCCTGACCATCGATTAGGGGAACGCGCAGCGACCAGTCCTGCGTCATGCGGGCCAGCGCATCGTAGATCGCGCTGTCGCCGTGCGGGTGATAATTGCCCATCACGTCGCCGACGATCTTGGCGGACTTGCGATAGGGCCGGCCAGCCACGAAGCCGCCTTCCTGGCTGGCGTAGAGAATGCGGCGATGCACCGGCTTCAGCCCATCGCGCACGTCAGGCAGCGCGCGGCTGACGATCACGCTCATCGCGTAATCGAGATAGCTGGTCTTCATCTCGTCGACGATGTCGATCCGGGTGTATTCGCCCTCGGGGCCGATCGGCTTGATATCGCTGGTGTCGTCGCTCACGCGGTTCGTGTCGCTTTTTCTACGGAAAAGGAAGGATGGACTGCCCTAGGACATGCCGCCGCGAAAGGCCACCGGAACCGTGCCCGGGCACCTTCGCTATGCGCCCTTTTCCACATTTACGGATCACAGGTCCGGTCGGGAACCTGAATGCATGCGGTGAATTGCGTTCAATGCGCGTTAAGTGGCGCAAAGCAATCTTTAGGGCGAGGTTGCCAAGGGTTCAAATCCCCGTCAAACCGGCGTCCGTTTTTGTTTCCTGGGGTCCCGCGCAGTTGCGGGACTTTGTGTGTCTTGAGAGGAGATGCCGTAATGGCTCGCAAATTCCTTGTTTCCCGTATCGCCCTTGCCGTGGCGCTGTCCAGCGGTCTGGCGGTCGTCGCCACCCCTGCCATGGCCGCCAAGAAGGAAAAGGCTGCAGCTGGCGGCGCGTATTCCCCCGCGTTCGTGAAGGTTGCCGGACCGATCGAAAAGGCGATGACCGAAGCCACCGCAAAGCTGCCGCCCAAGGCGACCGATGCCGATCGCGCCGCCGCAAAGCAGACCTTCGATGCGGCCGTCGGCGGCGATGCCAAGGCCACGTTCACCGCTGCGGAAGCCGCGGCAAGCACGCCTGACGACAAGAGCGCCCTGGGCTCGTTCATGCGCAACTACGGCATTTTGTCTAACGATCTGGCTTTCAAGCAGCGCGGCAATCAGATGATGCTGGACAGCGGCAAGCTGACCGCCGCCAATGTTGGCGCGGTCAACTACGATGCCGGCCTTACCGCGTATCAGCTGAAGGATTTCGCCAACGCGGCGAAGTATCTCAAGGCAGCCAAGGACGCCGCCTATGTCGATTCGACGGGGCAACTCGATGCCGTGCTTGCGGATGCATACAAGCGTTCGGGTAACGCCGGCGCTGCCATGCAGATGACTAAGGACGAAATCACTGCGGCACAGGCCAGGGGCACGGCGCCTTCGGAAACGGCGCTGCGCAACGCGCTGCAGGAAGCGTACAGCGCCAAGCAGCTGGCCCCGTCGACCGAATATGCCGCGATGCTGGCGCAGTACTATCCCTCGACCTGGAACACTTCCATCGCAGTCGTACGCCAGCTGTCATCGCTGCCGCGTGACCAGAACCTCGACCTCATGCGCCTGATGTTCCTGACCGGTGCGATGAAGGACAAGCAGGACTATCTGGAATATCTCGACAACGTGGATCCGCGCGCGTTCCCGGGTGAGGCGACCAAGGTCACCAACGACGGTATTGCCAAGGGCAAGCTGAGCGCGTCCGACGTGCCGGACAAGGCCAATACCGAAAGCCGCGTCGCGAGCGACAAGGCTTCGCTGGCCTCGACCGAGCGTGATGCGAACAAGCCGGGCGCCACCGGCGCGACGGTGGTTGGCGCTGGCGACGTGTTCCTGAGCTACGACCAGCCGGCCAAGGCCGAGGCATTCTACACCAAGGCCATGTCGATGCCCGGCGTCGACGCAAACAAGGTGGCGCTGCGGCTTGGCATGGCGCAGGCGATGCAGGGCAAGTACGCCGATGCCGAGGCGAACTTCGCCAAAGTCAACGGCACCCGCCAGCCGGTGGCCAAGCTGTGGTCGGCCTATGCCAAGAGCAAGTCCGCCCCGGCTGCCGCCGCTGCGCCGGCTGCACCCGCCAACTGACCGCTTTCAGTGCGATAAGCAATGATCGGGGCGACGGGAAACCGTCGCCCCTTTTGTTTCACGCGCGTGTTTTAGGAAACAGGCGCAAACTCGCCGCTGGCGTCGTTCAGCAGATGCAGCACGCCATCGGAAATGGCGAAGAACGCCCCGCGCAAAGTGAGGTCTCCGCTGGCGACCTTGCTGCGCACGCACGGGAAGGTCATCAGGTTTTCCAGGCTGACCTTGACGGCGGCGAGTTCCATCGCCCGTTCCGCATCGCGGCCAGTGGTGCCGTGTTCATGGGCTACGGGCTTGCGAGCATCGTCCAGCATCGAAATCCAGTCAGCGATAAAACCGCCCTGGCCCGGTTCCGTGCCTTTCAGGTCCTGCGTCAAGGCAGCCTTGCAGCCGCCGCACAGACCGTGGCCCATAACCACGATTTCCTTCACCTTGAGAACCTGCACCGCAAACTCCAGCGCCGCGGAAACACCGTGAAGGCCGGGCGTGGTTTCGAAAGGCGGCACCAGCGCGGCCACGTTGCGCACCACGAAGATCGTGCCCGGATCGACGTCGAAGATCTGGGTTGGGTCGACGCGGCTGTCCGAGCAGGCGATGACCATCACTTGCGGTTCCTGGCCTTGGCCCAACTGCGCCCAGCGTTCGCGATGCGGGGTCCACCCGGTGTTGCGAAACCGGCGGTAGCCATCAAGCAGGGTATCAAGCACGTCTGTCATGGTCAGGTCCTTCTACGCGGGAAGATGCGTCATTCCCTTAATCGGGATATTCGTGCTGGCAAGGTGGCGTTGGTGTGACTATCTGGGCGTCATGAACGATCTGTCTTCCGTGCCCGCACCAGAGGGCACGCCAGCCCGCCAGCGCAAGCCCGACTGGATTCGCGTCAAGGCGCCTACCAGCAAGGGCTATGGCGAGACGCGCCAGTTGATGCGCGATCTCAAGCTCAACACTGTGTGTGAGGAAGCCGCATGTCCCAACATCGGCGAGTGCTGGACCAAGAAGCACGCCACGGTGATGATCTTGGGCGATACCTGCACGCGGGCCTGTGCGTTCTGCAACGTCAAGACCGGCATGCCCGGGCGGGTCGACCCGGCAGAGCCTGCCAACGTTGCCGAACTGGCGCTGAAGACCGGGCTGGAACACATCGTCATCACCTCGGTGGACCGGGACGACCTGCCGGACGGCGGCGCCTCGCAATTCGTCAAGGTGATCGAGGAATTGCGCAAGGCGACGCCTGCCACCACGATCGAGATCCTGACGCCGGACTTTCGCAACAAGATGCAGCGCGCGGTCGAAGCGATCGTTGCGGCCCGGCCTGACGTTTACAACCACAACCTCGAAACCGTGCCCCGCCTGTATCCCACCATTCGTCCCGGTGCGCGCTATTACGCATCGCTGCGGCTGCTTGAGGAAGTGAAGCGCCACGATCCGTCGATCTTCACCAAGTCCGGCATCATGCTGGGGCTGGGGGAGGAACGCCTGGAAGTGCACCAGGTCATGGACGACATGCGCTGCGCGGATATCGATTTCCTGACGATGGGCCAGTATCTGCGTCCCACCCCCAAGCATGCCGAGGTGAAGGAATTCGTCACCCCGCAGGCCTTCAAGGCCTATGGTGCCATCGCGCGCGCCAAGGGGTTCCTGCAGGTTGCCTCTTCGCCGCTGACCCGTTCCAGCTACCATGCCGGAGACGATTTTGCGCAGATGCGCGCGGCGCGTGAAGCGTTGCTCGCCCGAAAGCAGCACGCCAAGGTCTGACATGCCGGGTATCCACGAAACGCGCCGCCTGCCATACAGCGCGGAACAGATGTTCGACCTCGTCGCCGATGTCGGCCGGTATCAGGAGTTTCTGCCCTGGGTTGTCGCTACCCGGGTAAAGTCCGATGACGGCCACGAAATGATCGCCGACATGCTCGTGGGCTTCAAGGCGCTGCGCGAAAAGTTCACCTCGCGCGTCGAAAAGACCCGGCCTTCGGAAATCCGGGTGGCCTACGTCGATGGACCGATGCGCGACCTCGACAATCGCTGGACCTTCCATCCGGTAGACGCGCATAGCTGCGATATCGAATTCGACGTGAAGTTCACCTTCCGCAACGTATTGTTCGAGCGGCTTGCGGGCCAGTATTTTGACAAGGCTTTCCGCAAGATGGTGGCCGCGTTTGAAACGCGCGCGTCGGAATTATATGGGACCGCGCCGGCTGGCTAAGCGGCGTGGACCGGCGAACGTCAGGGCAGCAGCAGTTCCAGGGCGATGATCGCCGCCTGATGGCGGATTTCGGAGCGCGTACGACCGTCCAGCAATTTCTGCTCGGCCTGGACCACGTCTTGCCCGCGCAGGGCGCACGCGAATACCACCGTCCCTACCGGCTTCAGTTCCGTGCCGCCATCGGGCCCGGCGATACCGCTGATCGCGACCGCAATATCGGCGCGGCTGTGCTTGATCGCGCCTTGCGCCATGCCCCAAGCCGTGGCGGCGGACACTGCACCGAACGAATCGATCAGGTCCGGGTGAACGCCCAGCATTTCCTGCTTGGCTTCGTTTGAGTAGGTCACGAAACCGCGATCCAGCACCGCCGAGGAGCCGGGAATTTCTGTGAGCGCAGCACACACCAGCCCGCCGGTACAGCTTTCCGCCAGCGCCACGGTGCGCCCGATAGCCTTGTTTTCGGCGATGACTCGCCCGGCGAGCGCCGCCAGGTCTTCGGGAAACGACATGTCGGTGGCCATGGTGATCCTCAATCCTGGCAAAGGGTGATCTTGCCGAACCGGGGGTCGGCGGAGCCCGCCACATCCAGTGTGAGCGCGATAAGGCCGGCGGTGTTTTCTGGGGGAAGGGGGGACAGAAGGTCGATCGCAAGGTCCAGTGACTTGCACGAGCGCACGGCGATCCGCTGCGAGACGAAACCTTCCACGAAAACGTCCGCGATCTGGCGCAGCGATTCGTCGGGCAGGGACGCCATCGTGCGGGCCGATCCGGCATCCTGCGCTGCCAGGGTGCGCAACAGAGCGGGCTTGGCGCGCGGCCAGTAGCGATCCTTTTGCCCCGCATAGCGCGCAGCCAGCGCGGGTCCGCGCGTGCGCAGGAATGCGGTCGCTGGCAAAGATGCGGCACAGCGCTTGGCGGTGCCGTTGATCGCTTGGGGCAGCGCGTAAGCCACCAGCGACGTGGCTTCCGCCTTGGTCAGGCAGACGGGCTCGGCAGCCATCGCCGCTGTGGGCAAAAGCGCGAAGACGAAAGCGGTGGCTTGTGAAAATGCACGCATAGATAAAGCTCCTTGCCGCACGCTTGTCAGGTGAGAACGAGGCTTACGGCGGCCTGCGCCGCGATCCCCTCGGCGCGGCCGGTGAAGCCCAGCCTCTCGGTAGTCGTTGCCTTGACGCTGATGCTGGCGATGTCAACGCCCAGGATCTGGGCCAGGCGCGCGCGCATGGCTTCGCGGTGCGGGCCGATCTTCGGCGCCTCGCAGATGATCGTAACGTCCGCGTTCGCCAGCGCATAGCCGGCCTGCGCCACCAGCATGGCTGCATGCGCCAGAAAACGGTCGGACGCGGCGCCTTTCCATTGGGGATCACTGGGCGGGAAATGCTGGCCGATGTCGCCGGCACCGATCGCGCCGAGCAGCGCATCCACCAGCGCATGAATCGCCACATCAGCGTCGCTATGGCCGGACAGGCCGTGCGTGTGGGCGATGCGAACCCCGCACAGCCACAACACCTCGCCTGCTTCGAGCCGATGGACGTCATAACCAGTGCCGATCCGGATGGGCGGCCGGGCAGGGGCGAAATCGGCGGCATAGGTCAGCTTGTGCAAGGTTTCGTCCCCTTCGACGAGCGCGACGTCCATGCCCGCAGCCTGCGCGACCTGCGCGTCGTCCCCGGCATTGCTGGCACTTTGCCACGCGCGATGCGCGGCAAGGATGGGCGCGAACCGAAAAGCTTGCGGGGTCTGCACCCGCCGCAGGTCTTCGCGCCGGGCGGGCTGGCCCATTAAGGCGCCCGACGCATGTGCAAGACTGTCGACGACCGCCAGCACCGGTATGGCCGCTGCGTAATCGTCCAGCGCGCGATGCAACCTTGCGATGACGGCGGCGGGTATTAAGGGCCGCGCGGCGTCATGGATCAACACGCGCTCCGGCGCATCGGCGGCGAGCGCCTCCAGCCCGAGCCGCACGGACTCCTGACGGCTTGCGCCCCCTACCGTCAATCGCACGGCGATGCCGGCTAGCGCCTCTCGGGCCAGTCCTTCCGAACCTTCGGGAATGACCACCAGGATCGGATCGCAGCCAGCCGCCGCCAGCGCCTCTGCGGAATGGCGGACCACCGGCTTGCCGCGCCACAGTGCAAACTGTTTGGGCACCGCCTGCCCGGCGCGCAGGCCTTGCCCAGCAGCGACGATAAGCGCGGCGGTCGCCGGATTTGTGGGCTTTGACACGATTTGCGACATGCGACAGGCCGGTAATCGCTTGCCGAGCCAAGGGCAATCCACTATGCGCTGCCTGTTTTTTAGGCAGTATTGACGCAACCATGGCATCACTACCCACCCCGCCGGCCTTGAAGCCCATCCATGTCGGTCCCGTTACGATCGATTGTCCGGTCATCCTGGCGCCGATGACGGGCGTGTCGGACCTGCCGTTCCGGCGGATGGTGCGCGGCTTCGGTTCGGGCCTGAACGTCACCGAGATGATCGCCAGCCCCGCTGCCATCCGCGAAACGCGCGTATCGCTGCAGAAGGCGATGTGGGATCAGATGGAAGATCCCGTCTCGATGCAACTGGTGGGCTGCGAGCCTGACCAGATGGCCGAAGCGGCCAAGTTGGTGGAAGATCGGGGCGCTGCGATCATTGACATCAACATGGGCTGTCCGGTGCGCAAGGTCGTCAACGGCGATGCAGGCTCGGCGTTGATGCGGCAGATCCCGCTCGCCACCCGGCTGATCGAGGCGACGGTAAAGGCGGTAAAGGTGCCCGTCACCGTCAAGATGCGCATGGGCTGGTGCCACGATAGCCTGAACGCGCCGGAACTTGCTCGCATCGCGCAGGATCTGGGCGCGCAGATGATTACCGTCCACGGCCGCACCCGCAACCAGATGTACAAGGGCGAGGCGGACTGGGCGTTCGTGCGCAGCGTCAAGGATGCGGTATCGATCCCGGTCATCGTCAACGGCGACATCTGCACGGTGGACGATGCCGCCCAGGCGCTTGAACAATCGGGCGCGGACGGGGTGATGATCGGGCGCGGATCGTACGGCCGACCCTGGTTTCTGGCGCAGGTCATGCAGTGGTGGCGCGGCCAACCGGTGGCCGCCGATCCCACCATTGCCGAGCAGTACGCCATCATTCGCCGTCACTATGAGGATATGCTGGCGCATTACGGCGCGGATACGGGGGTGCGCATGGCGCGCAAGCACTTGGGCTGGTACATCAAGGGCGTTCGCGGGTCGGCGGAATTCCGCAACAAGGTGAACTTCATTTCCGATCCTGACGAGGTGCTGCGCCAGCTTGCGGAATTCTATGCCCCCTATTGCGACACCCGCGGCGGGCAGCTGCAGGCGGCATGAACTCCCCGGTCGCGGCTGACATTCCGGATGCGTCGCGGCTGCTGGCCAGCCTGCCCAATGCGGTGATATTGCTGGAATCGGGCCGCACCATCGCGGCGCTCAACCAGGCCGCCGAGCAGTTCTTCGGACAATCCGCCCGGCGCATGACCGGCAAGCGCCTGCGCGACATTCTGGCGATTTCCGATCCGCGCCTGCTGGAGCGCCTGTCGCACTCCGACACCCCGGTGTCCGCGCGCGAAGTCGTCGTTCAGATCAAGGGCATGGGCGTGCGGCGGATCGACATCAACGTCGCGCCGGTGGCCGACGCGCCGGGCTGGCAAGTGGTGACCATCCATGACAACAGCGCCACCGACGCGCTTGGCGACGACGCGGGAGGGCCGGACAACGCCGTGCTGCGCGGCCCCGAGATCATGGCCCACGAGATCAAGAATCCGCTGGCCGGCATTCGCGGCGCGGCGCAGCTGCTGGGCCGTAAGGTGGACGCGCGAGACCGCGCGCTGACCGACCTTATCACTGGCGAGGTGGACCGCATCGCTGCGCTGATCGAGCGCATGCAAAAGCTGAGCGGACGCACTACGCCCCCGGTCGAGCCGTGCAACCTGCACCAGGCTGCGCGGCGGGCGATCGACGTGCTGGATGCCGCCAATGGCGGAAATGGCCGCCGCTTCAAGCTGATCGAGGAATTCGACCCCTCGCTGCCGCCAGTGCTGGGCAGCCCGGACGGGCTGGTGCAGGTGATGATCAACCTGTTGTCCAACGCAGTGGAAGCGTCGCAAGAGGCGCGCGATCCGCGCGTGGTGATCCGCACCCGCTTTGCCAGCGGTCTCCAGTTGCAGACCGGCGACGACGGCGCGCCGCTGCGCCTGCCGATCGAAGTGCGCGTCAGCGACAATGGGCCGGGGATCGATCCGGGGATGCGCGACCATATTTTCGAGCCCTTCGTGACCAGTAAGAAGGCCGGTCAGGGCCTTGGGTTGCCGCTGGTACGCAAGCTGGTGCGCGACATGAAGGGGCGGATCACACATGAGCGCAACGACGATACGGGCATGACGCACTTTCGCATTCACCTGCCGCTGGCCCCGCAGCCGCGCCCACGCGCGAAGAAAGTGTCGATATGACAGGTGTACTGCTGGTCGAGGACGATATGTCCATCGCCATCGTCATCACCGCGGCGCTGGAGCATGAAGGTTTTGCGGTAACCCACTGCACGTCGATCGCGCAGCGCGACCGGGAGCTGGAAAGCCGCAGTTTTTCGGCGCTGGTCACCGATGTGATGCTGCCCGACGGCGACGGGATCGAGACGATCGGGCGGGTGCGTACGCGTCATCCCGCTATGCCGATCGTGATCCTGTCAGCGCAAAACACCCTAGATACAGCGGTGCGGGCGACGGACACCGGGGCGTTCGAATACTTCCCAAAACCTTTCGACATCGACGAACTGGCCCGCACCGTGCGGCAAGCAGCCGGCGCTACGCAGGACGCGGGCGCAGACGGCGGCGAACCGCTGGGGCAGGGGCTGCCGCTGGTCGGGCGCAGCGCGGCGATGCAGTCGGTCTTCCGCATGATCACCCGTGTGCTGCGCAACGACCTTACAGTGCTGATCCTGGGCGAATCCGGCACCGGCAAGGAACTGGTGGCAGAAGCGATCCATCAGCTAGGGCATCGCCAGGCAGGGGCGTTCATCGCCGTAAACACGGCCGCAATTCCTGCCGAGCTGATCGAAAGCGAGCTGTTCGGTCACGAAAAGGGCGCCTTTACCGGTGCGGTCGCGCGCCATGTCGGCAAGTTCGAGCAGGCGGCAGGTGGCACCCTGTTCCTTGACGAGATCGGCGACATGCCGATGCAGGCGCAGACCCGGCTGCTGCGCGCGCTGCAATCGGGTACGGTGCGCCGGGTGGGTGGACGCGACGAGATCCGGCTCGATACCCGCATCATCGCGGCCACCAACAAGGATCTGGAGCCCGAAATCGCTGCGGGCCGGTTCCGCGAAGATCTATATTATCGGCTCAACGTGGTGCCCATCCACATGCCACCGCTGCGTGACCGACCCGATGATATCGACGCGTTGGCCCGCCATTTCCTGCAGCACGCGGCTAACGAAGGGCTTCCAAGGCGCCGCTTGACCCGCGAAGGCTCCGATCTTCTGGCGGCGCAACCGTGGCGGGGGAACGTGCGCGAACTCAAGAATTTCATTTACCGGCTGGCGCTGCTGGCGCGCGAGGACGTGATAGACGTCGATACCATCACCCCGCTCCTGACAACCGACACCCAGGCAAATGCCGACGGCGCACCCGGCGACATTGCGGGCGCGGTAGCGCACTGGCTTGCCACGCACAGACCGGCCAACGGCACCATCTACGACAGCGCGATGGCTGCGTTCGAGCGCCCGCTGTTTGCCGAAGTTTTGCGCGATACCGCCGGCAATCAACTGCGCGCCGCGCAGGCGCTGGGGATAAATCGCAACACCTTGCGCAAGCGCTTGGGCGAACTTGCGCTCGATCCCGAAGACTTCGCTCGTCGTTCATAGACGTGCGCTCGTGGATTTCCTCTTGCAGCATAGCCACAGTGCTGTGGTAGAGACGCAACGATGATGGATGGCGTGGTTCGAAAGCGGGTATGGCCACGCTGGTGGCGGCGGATGCAGCTTGCTGCGCGCCGTGCGAACTTTTTCGCGGTCATGGCGGTCGTTTCGGTGGCGGCTTTCGTCATCATGTCAGCGATCACGGTGGTGGCGCTGACCTCCAGCGGTAATCGTGGCGAGCTGTTGCCCTCCAACGTCACCGCAAGCCTGCTGGTTGGCACGCTGGTTCCGGCGATGTCGATCCTGGTGTTGCTGGGTCGCCACATCGCGTTGCGACGCGCGGCCGAAACGATCGGCGGAACCGGCCAGATGCACGTGCGGCTGGTGTTCTTCTTCTCCGTGATTTCGGCGATTCCCACGCTGCTGGTGGTGGTATTCGCATCCTGGCTGTTCCAGTCCGGTGTGGAGTTCTGGTTCTCCGACAGTTCGCGCGGCCTTCTGGAAAACGCCAACAAGCTGGCGCGCGGATACTACGAGCAGACCTTGCGCGACGTCGGCTACGAATCCGTAGCGATGGCCCAGAATTCGGCAGAATATCTCGCCGCTTATCCAGTCGCCAGCCGCGAATTTCAGGCGTTCCTGTCGTATCAGGTGGTGCGCCGCAACCTCAGCGTCGCGGCGATCATCCAGGTCGACGGCAAGGGCAATCAGCGCACGCCGATTATCGTCGACCCGGACGGCAAATCCGAAAACAACCGCATCAGTCGCGAAGTGTTGACTCGGCTTGGTGAGGGCGAGCCCTATGTCGCCACCGCCAAGGACAATCGCATCGTATCAGCCGCGCCGATCGATCGATCGTCCGGTGTCTACCTGCTGGTCATCCGAAGTTCCGACCTGCTGTCGCTGGGGCAGGGGCAGCGTGCGGAAAACATCGTCCAGGCCTATGAAGTTCTGACCAGCCGGGCGCGGGTGCTGCAGTTGCGCTTCAATGTGGCGCTGTTCGTGGCATCTCTGGCGCTGGTCGGCCTGGCGGTGTGGTTCGCGCTGCGGTTTGCCGACCGACAGGTGGCGCCGCTTTATGAGCTGGTCGACGCTGCACGCAGTGTGGGCGCAGGCAATTACGCCCTGCGCATCGAAGGGCGCACCGGTTCCGACGAGATCGGCCTGCTCAACCGCGCGTTCAACCGCATGACAGCGCAGATCGACAAGCAGACGCAGGCGCTGTTGGGCGCCAACGCACAGCTGCACGAACGCAGCGCCTTCATCGAAGCGGTGCTGGGTTCGGTGACTTCCGGCATCATCTCGCTCGACGCGCAGGGGCGCATCCTGCTGATGAACAGCACAGCACAAAAGCTGCTCACCGACCGGCGCGAAAGCCCGCCCGAAGGTCTGCCGATCGCAGACCTCGCACCGGCCATCGCCGTCATGCTGGAACAAGGCTCGGCCGGGGGGATCGTCCAGTACAATCGCGGCAACGATCTGCTCACGCTTGCGGTCAAGACCAGTCGCGACGCCACCGGCCACGTCATCACGTTTGAGGACATCACGCGCCAGTTGCTCGATCAGCGCACCGCTGCCTGGTCCGACGTCGCCCGGCGCATCGCCCATGAAATCAAGAACCCGCTCACTCCGATCCAGCTCGCGACCGAGCGCCTCAGCCGTCGCTATCTCAAGCAGATCACCGACAATCCGGAGTTGTTCCAGGACCTCACCCGCACGATCATTCGGCAGGTGGGTGAACTTCGCAAGATGGTGGATGAATTCTCTTCGTTCGCGCGTCTGCCCAAGCCGGTGTTTCGCGCCGAAGACCCGGTTTCACTCACCCGCCAGGCGCTGTTTCTGCAGGAAGTGGCGCGCCCTGACATCGCCTTCAGCTTTGCCAGCGACACGGATGTGGAGATGATCGACTGCGATCGCCATCAGTTCGGCCAGGCCATGACCAACGTCCTCAAGAACGCGGTCGAGGCCATCGAAGCCAAGGCCAAGGAGGCTGAATCGCGCGGCGAGAGCGCCCCTGAATATCGCGGGGCAATCCACGTCGAGGTGCGTGAGGACGACCGCGCGATCCTGGTGTCGGTGAGGGACAACGGCATCGGCCTGTCGCAGGACAAGGAGCGGTTGATCGAACCATATGTCACCACGCGCGAAAAAGGCACCGGCCTTGGCCTGGCGATAGTCAACAAGATCATCGAGGAACACGGCGGCGAGATGACGTTCACGCCCGCGCAAGGTGGCGGCACCACAGTGACGATGCGCTTCGCTCACAATCCCATGAGCAACGAGGCACAAACGCGCAAACCCGAAGCGGCACAATGATCGCCGCTGCTTTCCAAACCCATTCCCACCAGACGAAGAAGACAGGTCCATGGCTCTCGACATTCTGATCGTCGATGACGAACGCGACATTCGCGAACTGGTCGCTGGCGTGCTGAGCGACGAAGGGTACGATTGCCGTACCGCTGGCGACAGCGGCGCCGCGATCGCAGCCGTCGACGCGCGGCGCCCCTCGCTTGTGCTGCTTGACGTGTGGCTCCACGGCAGTCCGATGGACGGGCTTGAGGTGCTCGACGCCATCAAGGCGCGCGAACCGGAATTGCCGGTCATAATCTTTTCCGGGCATGGCAATATCGACACCGCCGTCGCCGCGATCAGCCGCGGCGCGGTGGATTTCATCGAAAAGCCGTTCGAGGCCGAAAAGCTGCTGCATCTCGTTGCGCGGGCGACCGAGACGGAACGGTTGCGGCGCGAGAACCAGCAGCTCAAGCAAGGCCAGGCACTCGGCATCAGCGAGGAGTTCACCGGCTCGAGCGGCGCGATCAACCAGGTGCGCGGCACCTTGAAGCGCGTGGCTAACACCGGCAGCCGTCTGCTGATCACGGGCCCTGCGGGTTCGGGCAAGGAGGTGGCGGCCCGTCTACTTCACGCGTGGAGCCCGCGCGCCAACAACGCCTTCGTCAGCGTCAACTCGGCGCGGATCACGCCCGAACGCTTCGAACAGGAACTGTTCGGCGAGGAAGCCGATGGTGCTCTGATCCGCGCCGGTCTGCTGGAAACGGCGGACAGCGGCACGCTGTATTTCGATGAAGTGGCGGACATGCCGCTATCAACGCAGGCGCGCATCCTGCGGGTGCTGACCGACCAGGCCTTCGTCCGCGTAGGTGGCACGCGGCAGATCCGGGTAGACGTGCGGGTGGTGTCGTCCACCTCTCGCGATCTGGAGAAGGAGATTGCCGAGCGGCGTTTCCGCGAAGACTTGTTCTATCGGCTCAACGTGGTGCCCGTCACCATCCCGGCGCTACGGGAACGGCGCGAGGACATTCCCGCGCTCGTCGACCACTTTTTCGCGCGCTATGCGAACGAGCAAGGGGTCGCGCCGCCCCAGGTCAGTATCGATGCGATGACAGCGCTTCAGGCTTACGAATGGCCCGGAAACGTGCGCCAGTTGCGTAATGTTGTCGAGCGCACCGTCATCATGGCGCCGCGCGAAAAGCTGGCCCGGATCGAGGCCGACATGCTGCCTCCGGAAATTTTCAACAGCCGTGGCGGCGGTGAAGGCGGGGCGACCGTGATGATGAGCGCGCCGCTGCGCGAAGCGCGCGAAAGCTTCGAGCGGGAGTACCTGCGCGTCCAGATCCGCCGGTTTTCCGGCAACATTTCCAAGACCGCCGCTTTCATCGGCATGGAGCGCTCAGCGCTGCATCGTAAACTGAAACTGCTCGGCATGTCCGAACGCCGCGAGGGTGAAGACCTGGATGAACCTCTCTAAGTTTCGGTATATGCAACACGGTCGCTACAAAATGTCCGTTTACTGCATTGCAGCAAAGAGGTAGATTTCGAATCGACAACGGCTTCGGGTTTACCGCGGCCAGAATGCGGACCGCATAAGTGGCCGCCAAAAAGAAGGAGCATCGATATGGCCGGTCGTACCCTCACTGCGCGTCCAAAGCCCACGCCGCCACCCGCGCCGGAACCGGTTGTTCATGCCGCCCCGGCAACGCCAGCGCCGTCGGGTAAGGGTGGGGTCCAGAACCTGCAGGATCAGTTCCTCAATCTGCTGCGCAAGAACAAGACTCCGGTGACCATGTTCCTGGTCAAGGGCGTCAAGCTGCAGGGCATCGTCACCTGGTTCGATAACTTCTCGATCCTGTTGCGCCGGGATGGCCAATCGCAGCTCGTGTACAAGCATGCGATTTCCACGATCATGCCCTCGACCCCGGTCGATGCGCGCCAGTTCACCAACGGCCCCGAAAATCCCAAGAAAACCCGTGTCTTGCAGGACGTTTTCCTGTCCAGCATCCGCAGCGCCGCCGTTCAGGTCACGATGTTCCTGATCAACGGCGTAATGCTCCAGGGCCGGGTCGCCGCGTATGACCTGTTCTGTATGCTGCTGGAGCGGGAAGGCTATGTGCAACTGGCCTACAAGCACGCCGTCTCGACGATTCAGCCCGTGACTCCGGTCGACCTTCAGGCGCATGAAGACGCCGACGATTAAAGAGAGAAGCTGAACGACTTGAACGATGAAACAACAGGCGAGGTCACGCGCGGCGCGCGGGCCCTCGTCGCTTATCCGCAAATGCGTGGCCGCCGCGACCTTGATACCGAGGCGCGGCTAGAAGAAGCGCGCGGTCTGGCGCTGGCGATCGGCCTCGAAGTGGTCGACGCGCTCGCCATTGTCATCCGTGAACCGCGCGCCGGCACGCTGTTCGGTGAAGGCCAGATCCAGAACATTGCAACCGCGTGTGAGCAGAACGAGGCAGAACTGGTCATCGTCGATGGCTCGCTGACCGCGATCCAGCAGCGCAATCTCGAAGACAAGCTGAAGCGCAAGGTCATCGACCGCACCGGACTGATCCTGGAAATCTTCGGTGAACGCGCGGCCACGGCGGAAGGGCGCCTGCAGGTTGAGCTGGCGCACCTTGATTACCAGGCCGGTCGGCTCGTGCGCAGCTGGACGCACCTTGAACGCCAGCGCGGCGGCTTCGGGTTCCTGGGCGGTCCGGGCGAAACACAGATTGAGGCGGACCGTCGCCTCATTCGCGATCGCATGGCCAAGATCCGCCGGGAACTGGAACAGGTGCGCCGCACGCGCGGTCTTCATCGGGATCGGCGCGAAAAGGCGCCGTGGCCGGTCATCGCGCTCGTGGGGTATACCAACGCGGGCAAGTCCACACTGTTCAATCGCCTGACCGGCGCGAACGTGATGGCGGAAAACCTGCTGTTCGCCACGCTGGATCCGACCATGCGGGCAATACGGTTGCCGGGGCTGGAAAAGGCGATCCTGTCGGACACCGTGGGTTTCATTTCCGACCTGCCGACGCAGCTGGTCGCCGCATTTCGCGCCACGCTGGAGGAAGTTACCGCCGCCGATGTGATCGTGCATGTCCGAGACATCGCCAATCCGGATACGGATTCGCAAAAACGGCAGGTTCTGGCCGTGCTGGCCGATCTTGGCGTTGCCAGCGCAGATGGCGAAACCTTGGAAGAGGGGGAGGGCAGCGATACCAAGCCCATCCCGATCATCGAGGTGTGGAACAAATGGGACATCCTGCCACCCGATCAGGCGCAGTTGCTGAAAGACGCGATGGCGCATCGCCACGATGAAACGATCGCGGCGGTTTCCGCGTTGACAGGTGAGGGTTGCGAGGCGCTGTTGGACCTGGCGAGCCGCACGCTGACGCAGGATGCCAAAGTGCACACGTTCGTCATCCCGGCAGCGGACGGACAGCGCCTTGCATTCCTTCACGCACGCGGCGAAGTGATTTCCGAAAAGGACGCAGGGACCGGCCAAAATGGCCCCGAGTTGAGGCTGGACGTCCGCTTGTCACAGCGTGAATTCGGACGGTTCGGGTCACTGTGATGTGACGATCGGGCGGTTGAAATCAGCCGTCCGAGGTTTTTTCCGCTCGTTTGACCGCCTGCCAATGTGCTTCCTGCTCGTCCAATGACAGCGCCGCGAATTGACTGCCTTGCCCGGCGGCAATCGCCTCCATAGCGCGGAAGCGACGCTCGAACTTTGCGTTGGCGGCGCGCAGGGCATCTTCCGGGGCCAGGCCGTTCAGGCGCACCAGATTGACGGCGGCAAACAGTAGATCGCCCGCTTCTTCAAGTTTGTCGTCCGGGCCGGCCTGAGCGAGCTCTTCGATCTCTTCGAGAACCTTTGCCGCAGCGCCGCTGGGTTCGGGCCAATCAAACCCGACGCGGGCGGCGCGCTTCTGCAACTTTTCCGCCCGCATCAACGCAGGCAATGACATTGCCACGCCGTCCATCGCGCTTGTTGCGCCGTTCGCCGCGCGCTCCTTGGCCTTCAAAGCTTCCCATCGCTCGGCTTGGGGGTCACCAGAGGTATCGTCTCCGAAGATGTGCGGATGGCGACGCTCCAGCTTGCTGGAAATGGCATCGGCAACATCGTCGAAGGTAAAGTGGCCAGATTCCTGCGCGATACGGGCGTGAAACACCACTTGGAGGAGCAGATCGCCAAGCTCGTCACGCAACGCCGCCATGTCATCATGGGCTATCGCGTCCGCGACCTCGTAGGCCTCCTCGATCGTATAGGGCGCAATCGACGAAAACGTCTGCGCGCGATCCCATTCGCAGCCGGTCTGGGGATCACGCAGCCGCGCCATGATGGACAGGAGACGGGCGATTGGGGTTACCGATACTTCAGTCATGTACGATCGATAATGAAGATTATGTAAAGTGGCGTCAGGCCAGTGTGATGCGAGACTGCGTTCACCCGGCGATGGTCTTGATCAGCAGATGTACGATCACAGCCGTAGCGATGATGATCGCGGCCCAGATCGCCATCAGTTTGATCGCCTTGGTCGTTCCCATTTGCCGGATGTTTCGATTGCGCAGAACCAAGATCAGCCATCCTACGATGGCTATGATCGAAACGATCATCGTGCCTTGCGTCATCATGCCGCGATCACCAGCCCATCATAGCCAACGCTTACGTGCGGCGGCACTTGCGCGCTAAGCGTTGCATAATCCATGCTCTTGTCCAGATGCGTCAGCACTGCATTTCGTACACCGCACGTTTCCACAAGCTCCAGCGCCATCGCCAGATGCGCATGCGTTGGATGCGGTTCGCGGCGCAGACAATCCACTATCATCACATCGCAGCCATAGAACAGATCGATCATGGCCGTCGTTATCTGACTAAAGTCCGTGGCGTAACCAACTGATTTTCCGTCGTTATCGAACCTAAATCCAGTCGATTCCACCGGTCCGTGCGGCATCTGCACATGGCCGATCCGAAACCCTTCGCACAGCCGCAAGGTATCGAGGTTTTCGAGCGAAATCAGCGTCGGATAGCCATACTGACCCGCGAACACATACCCAAAACGCTGCCGCAGTCGGCGAACGGTTTCTGCTTCCGCGAAGCCGGGTATCGGACCGGCGCGGCCATAGCGCAGCGGTCGCAGATCATCGATACCGTGGCAGTGATCGGCATGATCATGGGTCCAGAACACGGCGTCGATGCGGTGAATGTCATTTGCCAGGAATTGGGCGCGCAAATCCGTTGGCGTGTCTACGAGAATGCGCGCACCAGCGTCGCTTTCCACGAGGATGGACACCCGGCTACGGCGATTGCGGGGGTTCCCCGGGTCGCAAAAACCCCAGTCCGCACCCCCATCCTCGCCGCCGAGACGAGGCACGCCGGTGGATGTTCCGCTGCCAAGGATGGTGACCTTCACGCCGGCTTCGCCTTTGAAAACAGCGTGAAGAAATTGCGCGTGGTGCCCTGCGCAAGTTGCTCGATGCTTACCCCGCGCAGGTTGGCCACAAAGCGGGCTGTGTCTGCCGTGAACGCCGGCTCGCAGGTCCGGCCGCGATGCGGGACTGGCGCAAGGAACGGCGAGTCTGTTTCGACCAAGAGGCGATTGGCAGGAATCGTTGCAACAATGCCTTGCAAGTCCTTGGCATTCTTGAATGTCACAATGCCCGAGATGCTGATAGTCAGTCCCAGATCAAGGACCGTCCGGGCGAACTGCGCGCTGGCGGTGAAGCAGTGGATCAGCGCAGGAAAGTGCCCCTTCGCCAACTCGTCTGCCAGAATACGTGCGGTGTCATCTTCGGCGTTGCGCGTGTGGATGATGATGGGCAGGCCGGTGCGCCGCGACGCTGCGATGTGCGTGCGGAACAAGGCCTGCTGCACGTCACGGTCGGACTTGTCGTAGTAATAGTCCAGGCCGGTTTCGCCGATCGCGATTACGCGTGGGTGGGCGGCGGCATCCAGCAATGCGCCCTCGCCCAGGTCGGCATGCTGGTCGGCTTCATGCGGGTGGATGCCGACCGAGGCCCAGACATCGTGTTCCCGCTCTGCGGTGGCGATCACGTTCGCCCATTCGCGTTGCCGGGTCGATATGTTCAGAAAGCCTTTGACGCCTGCTGCGCGCGCCCGATCAAGCACGGCGGCCTGATCGTCCACCAGGCCTTCGTATTCCAGATGGCAATGCGAATCGATCAGCATCAGGCCATCGCGCCTTCCGGCATTTCCAGGCGCGGAAATACGCCCACCGGCTGCTCGACTCTAAATCCGGATGAGACGAGCGCTTCATACCACGCACGATCTGAAAGCGCTGAAAAATCGCGTTTATCTGCCGGCTGCCCCATCTGGTCGAGCAACTTGTCCATCGCGGTCGGCACCACCGGGCGCACGGCAAGCGCAAGATCGCGAACGGCGCGGAAGAGCGTGATCAGCACGGTCTCCATCCGCGCCGGGTCTGTCTTGCGCAGGGCCCATGGCGCTTGTTCATCGACATACTGGTTGCAGGCGAAGACCGCCCTCATCCATGCTTCCAAGCCATTGCTGAAATCGAAGTTGGCAAACGCCGTGCGAAGATCCGCAATGCCTTGCGCTACCACGGACAACAGCGCGGCGTCCGCAGTGGCGATCTGGGAAATCACCTTGAGTTCGCCGCCTATATTTTTGAAAATCATGGACAAACTGCGTTGCGCCAGATTGCCGAAGCTGTTTGCCAGCTCGGCGTTTGTGCGCACCACGATCGCGTCTGCAGACCATGACCCGTCCTGCCCGAACGCAACTTCGCGCATCAGGAAATAGCGCAGGGCATCTACGCCGAAGGTTTCGGACAATCCGATCGGATCGGTCACGTTGCCCAGCGATTTCGACTCCTTCTGCCCCCGGTTGAGCAGAAATCCATGCCCGAACACCTGCTTGGGCACGGCCAGCCCGGCGCTCATCAGGAAGGCCGGCCAGTAGACCGCGTGAAAGCGCACGATGTCCTTGCCGATCAGATGAACGTCAGCGGGCCAGAACTTCGCGAAGGCATCGTCCTTATCGGGAAAACCAAGTCCCGTCAGGTAATTGGTCAAGGCATCGACCCACACGTACATGACGTGGCGATCATCCGCGCCTTGGGTCGTGGGCACTTTGACGCCCCAATCAAAGCTGGTGCGAGAAATGGAGAGGTCGCGCAAACCACCTTCGACGAACCGCTGAATCTCGTTGCGTCGGCTTTCAGGGCGGATGAAATCGTGGGAACTGTAGAGATCGAGCAACTTGTCCTGGTACCTGGAAAGCCGGAAGAACCAGGATTCCTCGACGGTCCATTCCACAGGTGTGCCTTGGGGCGAGCGCTTGGTCCCGTCCTCCCCCGTGGTCAGTTCGCTTTCGTCGTAATAGGCCTCGTCGCGAACCGAGTACCATCCTTCGTACCGGTCAAGGTACAAGTCGCCCGCAGCCTCCATTCGCCGCCACAAATCCTGCGTGGCGGCATGGTGGCGCGGCTCGGTGGTGCGAATGAACACGTCATAATCGATGTTCAATGCGTCGCACATATCTTTGAAATACGCAGACATCTCGTCAGCCAAGGCCGCAGGCGTGGTGCCGAGTTCGCGGGCCTTTTGGGCCATCTTCAGACCATGCTCGTCCGTGCCGGTCTGGAAGCGAACGTCGTAGCCTTCGGCCTTTTTGAAGCGAGCGATGACGTCGGCGGCGATCGCTTCGTAGGCGTGCCCGATATGGGGTCGTCCATTGGGGTAACTGATGGCGGTAGTGATATAATAGGGCTCGCCCATGTGGCGTCGCGCTTTCCGATAGTTGGCTGGCAGGTCTAGCGTCTGGTTTCTCTAGGGGCGGCAGCGGATGCCAGCAAGCCGCCAATTTCCATAATGAGCAGCCCTGCATCGAAATTGAAGGTTGCGGCTTGCCCGGACAATTCGGCCAGCTTGCCATGCGCGTCGATGATGCGTCCCTGTTGATCGCGCGGGGCGGTGGGCAGGGCATGGACCAGCACGGCCCTTGCCAGTTCCAGCACGGCGGTTTGCCGATCACGAGAAGGGCGCGCGCCGATGGCGTCTGCAAGGGCCCCGCGTAAATAAAACTGCGCATCGCCCTGAGCGAGTATGCGCTGCATCAGATCATGCATGGCGCGCAGATCGTGCTCGACGAAATCGAGAGCGATACCAGGCGCCCCATGCGCAGCAGCGATGGCTGCTGTGCGGGTCGCGACGTCCGCGGCGGGAATGTCGCGCCGGATTACCGCATCAAGCGTCTCGGCATCCAGCGGTGCAAGACGCAGGATGCGACAGCGCGAACGGACAGTGGGCAACAGGCGGCCGGGCTGATCCGCTATCAGCAGGAAATACGTGCCCGCCGGCGGCTCTTCCAGAACCTTGAGCAGGGCGTTTACGGCACCCTTTTCCAGATGGTCCGCAGGATCGACGATGATCGCCCGCCGATCGCCCAGCGTGGGCTTGGTGGCCAAGCGCCGTATTATGCCGCGAATCTGATCGACACTGATGTTGCGCTTGGTCTGGTAAGGTCGGCCTTCCGCCTTCTTCTTCGCCTCGTCGTCGTTGGCGGGTTGCGCGTCCAGGATATGGATATCCGGGTGCGACAACACGTCCGGTGCTGGGGCTCCCGTGGCGCGCACCAGTTCCGCCGCAGCTGCCCGCGCGAAGGCCCGCTTGCCAAGCCCCTTGGCGCCGGCAAGCAGCCAGGCATGGTGCATCCGTTCGGAGCCGACAGCGGCGCACCATTCCGCCCACGCGGCATCCTGGCCAATGAAGGCGGTGGATGCGTTCACGTCAGTAAAGGCGCAACAGCGGTAAGCACGAGGGCATGCGTGGCTTGCGCATCGCCATCGCCATCAACGCGGCTGAAGCGGGCTGGCTCGGCCTGCGCAAAGCGTAAAAACCCCTCGGCCACGCGGGCATGATACGCGGCGCTGCGCCCGCCGATACGGTCTGCGCCGCCGCTATCACGCCTTGCCAGTCGCTCCATCGCAACATCCGGTGAAACATCCAGCAGCAGCGTCAGGTCGGGCAGCAGATCCTCGCTGCCGATGCGATGCAGTTCAAGCAGGTCAGCGTCGGACAAGCCGCTGCCGCCGCCTTGATACGCGCGGCTTGAATCGAGATACCGGTCGCAGATCACCCAGGCGCCGCGCGCCAGTGCGGGTCGGATCAGCCGGTGCACATGGTCTGACCGGGCAGCGGCGAACAGCAGCGCTTCGGCACGCGGGTTCCAGCTTTCGCCGCCATCGCCCGCTACGCCGTCCAACAAAAGGCTGCGGATCGCTTCCGCCCCCGCGGTTCCGCCCGGTTCGCGGGTCGTCACGACTTCGATCTCACGATTGCGCAAGGCATCCGCAAGCAAGCGGGCCTGCGTCGATTTGCCCGCCCCCTCCCCGCCTTCGAGCGCGATGAAGTGCCCCCTGCTCATGAGAACAGGTTGATAAGGCCGTTGCGAAGCCTGTCCAGCTTTCCGGCTTTCCCCACGTCGCGCCCGGCATAAAGCGGCACCCGGCCGGGTGCGAGGCCGGCAACCTGGATTTCAAGCTCGCCCACCTGATCACCCTTGCGGATCGGCGCCGCGATAGGGCCGCGATAATGCACCGCCAAGGTGATGCCGGGATGGCTGCCGCGCGGGATCGTGGCATGCACTTCGCGGTTGGCGACGAGCGGCAGGGTGCGCGCGTCCCCGCCCTGTACCCGCGCCTGCAAGACAGTTTGCCCCTGGTCGAACAAGTGGCGCGTGTCCCACGCCGCAAAGCCCCATTCCAACAGCGCCTTTGCCGCTTCATCGCGCACCTTGGGCAGCGGCGAGCCGGCGAGCACCATCACCAGGCGACGCCCCCCGCGCTCCGCGGTTCCCAGGAAGTTGTAGCCCGCTTCGCGCGTATAGCCGGTCTTAATACCGTCAGCGCCAGGCACCACGCCCACCGTCGGGTCATGGCTGCGCATCGCGACGTCGCGCCAGAACCAGTGCTTGTGGCCGGAAAACTCACGATAGAGGTCGGGATAGCGCGTGATCATCGCGTCTGCCAGACGCACCAGATCGCTGGCCGTGACGTAGGTGTGGCCTTCGTCCATCCAGCCGTTGGGCGTGTTGTAGTGGCTGCGCGTCATCCCAAGACGGCGCGCCGCATCGTTCATCTTCGCGGCCCACCCCTGGACGCTGCCAGCATAGCCCTCGCCCAGCACGATCGCGGCGTCGTTGGCGGACGCGGTCATGATCCCGTGCAGAAGATCGCGCGTGGTCGGGCGATCCTTGACGGTGATGTACATGTTGGTGCCTTTGGCGAACCATTCCTTCTGCGTTTCGGGACGCTCGGAAAACTGGCGGTCGAGGCTCAGGCGGCCTGCACCGATTTCCTCGAATGCGACATAGGCGGTCATCACCTTCGTCACCGAGGCCGGCAGGAACGGCGTGTCGGGGTGACGCTGCTCCAGCACCTGCCCCGACCCGAGATCGACGAGCAGGCTGACCGGGATCGTGGCAAGCTGGGCCGGCGGTGCCGGTATGCGGATCGCTGGCGACGGCGCGCCGCTTGCCATTGCAGCTGGCAGCGCGATCAGCACGGCCAGCGACAGGACTTTGGAAAACAACTTCAACTCAGTACTCTCCCGCGCGTTTGCGCCTGGCACCGCGCGGGAACGACCGTGAAGCTCAGTCCGCGCGGAGGATTCGCGCGTCGCTATACCCTGCGCGCCTGGCCTTCTCCAGCGCTGCGGAAGCTTGTGCACGGTTTGTGAACGCACCCAGCCGCACCCGCCAGAACTTGCCGGATTGCGATACGCTGCCACCCAACGCCTTGGCGACCTTACGCGCCGAGGCGTCGGACGAGAACGCCGCGACCTGGACGGTAAAGTTGCCTTTCGCGGGATCCGCTGCAGGCGCTGGGGCGGGCTTGGGGGCCGCTGGCTTGGGTGCCTTGGCAACCGGCGCCGGTGCCGGCTTGGCGGCGGGCGAAGGCGGCGCGGGTTCGCTATGGCGCACAGGTGTGGGCGCAGGCCTGGCAGGCTTGGTCGTAACGGGAGCGGGGGGGATCGGCCTTGTCACGCTGGCCGTTTGAGACGGCGGCGAAGGCATGGCGGGCCGTGGCGCCGCTTGATTGTTAGCCGGCGCAGGGAGCAGTGGCGACTGATCGGCAGCCTTGCGACGCAGCACCTTGAGGAGCCCTTCCGGTGTCGCCATGCGTTCGGGCGCGCGACCGCCGGCGCGCAGCAGCGCCCGCTCCTGCTCGGGCGGATTGACGCGGCGCACGCGAACTTGCGTGTTTTTGGCGCCGGGTGCGATCCCCAGTTGCAGCGCGGCATCTGGCGACAGTTCGACCAGCGCATCGTTGGTCATCGGCCCGCGTCGCTCCACGCGAACGAGGATCGTGTGGCCGGTATCGAGCGAGGTAACCTCGATGTAGCTAGGCAAGGGCAGCGTCTTGTGTGCGGCGGTCACGCCCGTGCCCTGCCCGACGATGGCGTTACCCACCGCATCATAATTGAGCTGGTCTGCCGGGGTCCAAACGGTACTGCCGATGGTGAAGGGCTCACCCACCACCATCGGATAATCCGCAGCAGGACCAGTCGGGGGCGGGGATGGCGCAGGCACACGCTCTGCGGCAAACACCGCGCCAGAGCTCAGGATACACAGCGCTGCGAAGGGCGCGATACGGTTAACGGGCAATCTCATCTGCAAGCAACCCCACGGACATGGCGTAGTAGTTCGAGCAATTGTATTGCAGGATGACCCGATAATTACCGGTTAACAGATAAGCCGGTGTTCCCGGCCCATCCGGTTGGAACAGGGACGTCAGCACATCTCCGCCGACGGCGCCCAGCGGCGTCACGCCGAGCGCGCGCCATTGCGATATGGTCTTCCATTGAGAATGGCGGGCATGCACCTGCGGGCATGTGGGCGAAGACAGTTTGCTGGCATACGCCGGCACGTTGAAGCCGGCGGGCACCGCCGCGCGTACGCCCCAGGGCTGGCCGGGACGCCACCCGGCATCGCGAAAGTAATTGGCGATGGATGCCACGGTATCTGCCGGGCTGGAAAAGATGTTCGCGCGCCCGTCCCCGTCACCATCTACGGCAAGGCGCAGATAGACGCTGGGGAGGAACTGCGGATACCCGAACGCACCCGCCCAGCTGCCCTTCAACTGCGAACGCGGGACGCCGCGATCCACCATCTTCATCAAGGCGATCAGCTCGCCCTCGAACAGATCCCGGCGCCGGCCTTCCCACGCCAGCGTCGCCAGCGAGCGCGCCAGGTCGAAATCGCCGACGTAGCTGCCGTAGTTGGTCTCATGTCCCCAGATCGCCAGCAGGATCGGCCCGGGAACGCCATAGCGCCGCTCGATCTGGGGCAATAGCGACCCCAGGCCAGTATACTGCGCCCGCCCGCGCGCCACGATCGACGGGGCGACATGCTGGGCGATGTAGGGGGCCAGCGCCGGCGGTCCGCCACGACTGCCGGGCTGCGTGTTGTCCAGGTCGATCACCCGCTGGTTGGGGGTCAGACCCGCCAGAACGCTGGTGATCGCATTTTCGCTGACCCGCGCCGCCCGGGCGTGCGCGGCCACTTCCTGCAGGTAATCGGGAAAGCTTTCGGCCTGGGCGGACACCTGCATGGCGGGCATCGGCACCGCCACGAGGGCAGCGGCAAGAACGGGAAATCGCAAGGTGCGCAGCGCGGAACGAATGGTCATCACGGGTGAACTTCGCACAATCCCAACCGGTTGCATATGCCCGCCGGCACCCGCCGGGGGACAATCGCCGCATGCGAGGCCCCCTTCACCCGACACTTTCCCGCGCGGCCCCCTCTTGCGTCCCCGCCACATTTGGCTATGCGCGTCATCGCGCGGACAGGTGGCCGAGTGGTTTAAGGCAGCGGTCTTGAAAACCGCCGTGGGTGGAAGCTCACCGTGGGTTCGAATCCCACCCTGTCCGCCACGATCCGTTTCGATTATCCAAGATCCTGTTCATCGATTCCGGGGATCAACGGTGATTTTTCACGCTGTGCGGCAAAATCTGGGGCGGCTGACGCAATATTCCGGGCGGGAAAAGCGCGACCAGTTTTGGCTGTTTGCAGGCTGCGTAATAGCGCTTTCGATGATAGCATTAATCGGCGCGATGCTTCCCGAAATTTTGGAAAGCCTCACTAAAATGCAGCAATTTGCGTCCGAACACCCCGAGATGGCGCACGTTGAGCGTAGTCCGACGAGTTACGCGATAACCATAAGGGGGCGTCATCCGGAATTGATGCCCAATATGGTGGTTTTGGTTGGCGTCATGGCGGTCATATTTTCCAAGGTAACAGTGCTGCTCGCCGCAGCGGTCACCCGCCGGCTTCATGACTGTGACAAGGCTGGATGGTGGGGCATAATGCCGCTTCCGTTTGTCGCATTTGGCCTTGTGGCGATGCCGAAACTGTTTGCTCAACCCACGCCTGACACGCGGCTGTTCTTTGTCCTGTTGCTGAACAACATGCTCTATATCGCCGCACTCGCGTGGCTCGTTGCATTGCTGTCGGGCGAGGGAACCAAAGGCGCAAATCGCTACGGTCAGCGACCGTAATCAGCTCTCCGACTGCTCCAACGCCCGGCGCTTCACAAACACCAGTATCACAACCGCTAGCGCCGTCAGCACGCCGCATAGCAGCCACGCGGCGTTGATGGCAGGCACCAGGGCGGCTTTCTGGACCAGGGGGCGGATCATCTCGACGGTGAAGTCGTCTATCGGCTGGCCGCGTTGTTCGAGGAACGCATCCCTGGGGATGCCGATGCTGACGGCTGTCGTTACGTCTCCTGCGCGCAGTTTTGCGGCGATCGCTGTGCTCTGCGTAGCCGCGCGGGCGAAGATGGTGGTGTTGATCAGCGCCAGCCCGATCGCGCCCCCCAGGTTACGCATCAGGTTGAACAGGCCGCTGCCGTCCGCCACCAGCGGTTCAGGCAACCGGCCCAGCGCCATGCGGGTGGGCGGGAGCAGGCAGAACATGATCGCCACCCCGCGCATGATCTGGGGCACCATCATTTCGGCAAAGTCGGTCTGCAGCGTCTGGCGAGTGCTGAGCAGGAGGCCGGCCGCGAACAGGACGAAACCGAATGCAGTGAGCAGACGCGCATCGAAACGGCGCTCGGCATAAACGGCCAGCGGCGCTGTCAGCAGTTGCGCAACGCCGGTGACGAGCATGATCTCGCCAATGCGCAGCGGGCCATGGTCACGGACCAGGCCGAGAAACACAGGCATGAGATAGGTCGACCCGAACAAGCCGAAGCCCAGCACGAAGCTGAGCGCGCAGCCGATCGCGAAGTTGCGGTCGGCAAAGCAGCGCAGTTCCACCAGCGGCGCGCGGGACACCAGCGTGCGCCAGACGAACGCGGCCAGGCACACGGCGAACAGGAGCAGCAGCCCTGCGACCCACGACGAGCCCCATCCCTTCGACGGTGCGTCCTGCAGCCCGACCTGCAACGCGGTCAGCCCTACAGCCAGAAGGGTGAGCGCCAGCACGTCGATCGCCCTGCCCTCGTGCCGCTCTGCCTTGGTGCCGCGCAGACAGATCGCGACGCCTATTGCCGCCAGCACGCCGGGGGCGATGTTGATGCGAAAAAGCCAGTGCCATGAGTACGATTGCGTGATCCAGCCGCCCACGATCGGGCCCACCGTGGGCGCCATCACTGCCGCAACCCCCGCAATGGTCGTCGCCAGCGCTTGCGAGCGGGGTGGAAACAGCAGGAACACAGCGGCGAAAACGGCGGGGATCAACGTACCGCCGGCAAACCCCTGGACGATCCGCCAACCGACCAACTCATGGAAATTGCCGCTCATCGCGCAGCCGAGCGAGGCCAGGGTGAACACGCTCACCGCGATCACGAATAGCCAGCGCATGCCAAGGCGGGCGGTGAAGTACCCGGTCAGCGGGATGGCGATGATTTCGGCGGTGAGATAGGCCGTTTGCACCCACACCATCTGGTCCGGCGCGATCCGCAACGCGCCCTGGATCGCCGGCAAGGAGGTGGCCACGATCTGGATATCGAGAATCGCCATGAACATGCCCAGGCACATCAGCACGAAGCCGGTCCATTCGCCCAGGCTGGCGTCTTGCGTTCGGCCCGGGTTCAGGCGGTCGCTGCCATCAACGCGTGTCGTCACCGAGTTTCCCGTTACCTTCGCGCTGTCGTACTGGCGCAAGGAACCCGCTATTGCGCAGATCGTTGCGTAGCAGAACTTTTTTCACCGGTCCGCCGGTCACGTCAGGCGGTACCTCATGAATCCGGTGTCTATTCTCTCCCTGGCGACTGAAACGCCCCCGCACGTAATCTCGCAGGAAGAAGCACTCACTACCGCGCGCGACCTGATCGGCAGTAATTTTGCCGATTTCGAACGGCTCTCCACCGTTTTTGCCAATGCCGGGATACGCCATCGCCAGCTGGCAATGCCAGTAGAGTGGTATCGCAGCCCGCGCAGTTTTCCCGAACGTGCGGCCGCATACCTCGATGTCGCGCTCGACTTGTTCGTGGCAGCGGCCGAGCGCGCCTTGACCGAGGCGCAAGTGCGACCGGAGGATGTGGACACGATCGTGACGATCTCGTCCACCGGCATCGCCACCCCCAGCCTGGAAGCGCGGGCGATGGCGCGGCTGCCGTTCCGCACCGACGTGGTGCGCGTCCCGGTGTTCGGCTTGGGCTGCGCAGGGGGGGCATCGGGGTTGGGCCTTGCCACCAAACTGGCCCGGGCGACGCCGGGGTCCACGGTGCTGCTGGTGGCAGTGGAACTGTGCAGTCTCGCGTTGCGGACTGACAACGCGGACAAGGCGGATATCATTTCCACCGCCTTGTTCGGTGACGGCGCAGCGGCGTGTGTCCTGCGCAGCGGCGACGAAGGCTTCGTCCAGATCCACGGTACCGCCGAGAAGACCTGGAATGACACGCTGGACATCATGGGCTGGCAGGCGGAGCCGACCGGGCTTGGTGTCGTGCTGAACCGTGCGATCCCGGTCTTCGCACGGCGAGAAATGCGCCAGGCGATGACCGAGATGCTGGCCCCGCAAGATATCGAGATCGAGGACGTGAACCGGTTCATCTGCCATCCGGGCGGCGCGCGCGTCGTCGATGCGATCGAGGGCGCGCTCTCGCTCGAACAAGGGGCACTGTCTGTCGAGCGGGAGGTGCTTCGCGATCATGGCAACATGTCCGCCCCCACCGTGCTGTTCGTGCTGGACCGGTATCGCAAGGCCGGTCTGCCAACCTTGTCCATCCTTAGCGCGCTGGGGCCGGGTTTCACCGCATCCTCTTTGACGCTACGGTGCGCGGCATGAACTGGCCTTATGTCATCATGGCGTTCGTTACCGCCCAGCGCCTGGCGGAACTGGTGATAGACCGGCGCAATACGGCGCGTCTGCTGGCCGACGGGGCGTGGGAAGCGGGCGCGCGACACTACCCGGTGATGGTCGCCATGCATGCGACCTGGCTGGCGGCGCTGTGGTTCACCGTGGGTGACAGGCCCGTCAATCTTCCACTGTTGGCCGTCTTCGCCGTCCTGCAGCTATTGCGCGTGTGGGTTCTGGCAACGCTCGGCCCACGCTGGACGACCCGCATCATCGTCACCCGGAGCCTGCCGTTGGTGAAGAAGGGGCCCTTCAAGTTTCTGCGCCATCCCAACTACACGGTGGTGACCGCAGAGATCGCCGTGCTGCCGCTGGTGTTTGGGCTGGTGTGGATCGCGGTGCTGTTCACCGTGTTGAACGCGGCGATGCTATACGTGCGCATCGGCACTGAAAACCGCGCGCTATATGGAAGCCGCGAAGACCTTAGCGTTTGACCGCAGCCTCGCGCTGCGCCTTGATCCGCAGCATCGCGGCATGACATTGGGGAGAAGTCTGCTCGATCTTGACGATCATGCAGGCTTCCACTTTTTTGCGGCTCATCGATTTCATTTCGGATGGACAAAGCCGGCGCGCTTCCTGCACGCACGCTTTCTTGCCCGGATCGGATTCCGCATGCACTGCAGGAGCCATGATCGTGCCGGCGATTACGAGGCCGACAAAAGTGCTGATGGCGCGCATAGTCATGGCGAGGTCGTCCTTGATCTGGGGAATACCGCTCCGAACCTAACGTGCCGACGTGAGCGGCGGATTAACGCTCAGTCAGCGGCGAGAGCTTCATGAAACGCGCGTATCGCCGCCGCTTCGTCGCCGTTCCACACCGCGCCCGACACGGCGAGAAAATCCGCGCCTGCAATGGCCAGGTCCCGGCAGTTGGCGGGGGTGACCCCGCCGATCGCCACGCAGGGGATCTCGAATATGGATTGCCACCATTCCAGCAGATCCAGGCCTGCCACATGCTTGGTATCCTTGGTGGTGCTGGGAAAGAACGCGCCGAACGCCACATAGTCCGCCCCGGCGTCGCCTGCTTCCATCGCCAGATGCCGGCTGGCGTGGCAGGTTATCCCCACTTGCGTGTCGCGGCCCAGCGCCTGGCGGGCCTCTTCCACGGTGCCATCGCCCTGCCCCAGATGCACGCCATCTGCGCCCAGCCGCTTGGCCAGGCTGATGGAATCGTTGACGATGAAGGCAACGTCACGCTCGGCGCAGATGCGCTGCAACGGCTCCGCCAGCCGCGCGGCTTCGTGCTGGTCGATATCCTTGACGCGAAACTGGAACGCCGCAACCTCGCCGGCATCAAGCGCGCGGGCGAGACGGTCGGGAAAAGCGCCGCCCACGTCCAGCGGCGAGATCAGATACAGACGGGTCGGTTCGCGCGGAATGTCGTTTTGGTCGGTCATGGCGCTTCCTCTAGCCGGGCGGCGCGCGCAGGCCAAGCGTTCCGCGCGCATTCAGGTGCGAGCGTGTCTGTGACTTCCATGAAGATCATTGCCACGCTTGTCGCCGTGTCCGCCCTGGCCGGCTGCACGATCATCCCGGCCGCCGATCCGCCGCGGGGCGTTTCAGAGCCGTCTTATCCGCAGCCGACGGTCGGTGAAGCGCCGCTGCCCCCGTCTGACTCGACTGTGCGCAACGACGCCCCGCAAGGCGAGGCACCGCTCTTCTATGCCGCGCTGGGGCAGTCGGTGACGGTAGGCGGCCCGCGCATCACCCCGCTGGCGGTACTGGAAGACAGCCGCTGCCCGATGAACGCCCGCTGCGTATGGGCAGGGCAAGTGCGGCTGCGCGTTCGGCAGGATAGCGGGAGAGGCGGTGTGCTTGAACTGACCTCAGGCAAACCCGCGCATATCGCCGATGGCACGCTCGAACTGGTCGATATTCGCCCCGACAAGATGGCCGGTGCCAGCAATCAGGGCGCAATCGATCCGACCCGCTATCGGTTCGGCTTCCGCTTCACTGGCGGCTATTGAAGCACCCCAAACACGAAAGGCGGCACCCAGAGGGATGCCGCCTTCGCATTCACGGCGATACTGCGCTCAAACCGCGGCGGCGGTTTTCTGCGTCGAGCCCTTGTAGATCGCGTCGATCGCTTCGCCCAGTGCGGCGTCGAACTCCTCATCGCTCATCTGCGCGCGCAGGTCGGACAGAAGCGCGCGGCTGAAGCTGGCGATGATACCCTTGTTCTTCGCCAGCTCGGCGCAGGCTTCGGCCCGCGAATAGCCGCCTGAAAGCGCGACCACGCGCAGCACCTTGGGATGCTCCACCAGCGGATCAAACGTGCCCGGCACCACCGGCAGCGACAGCTTGAGCATGACCTGCTGGCCATCGGGCAGCGCGTCTAGATGCTTCAGGATCGATGCCAGCAGCAACGTGTCGCACGCAGCGCGCGTCTCGCTCTTGATGTTCACTTCGGGCTCGATAATCGGCATCATGCCGTGCGAGATGACCTGCGCGCCGATCTCGAACTGCTGCTTGACCACTGCCTCGATCCCCTCGGCATTGGCCGAATTGATCACCGAGCGTTCCTTGGTGCCGAACACGCCCAGATCCTTGGAACGCGACAGCAATTCGTCAAGCGTCGGCATCGGCTTCATCAGCTGCACGCCGTTGGCTTCGTCTTCGAGACCCTTGTCGATCTTGATGAACGGCACCACACCCTTGGCGATCAGCGCCTGCGGGGTTGGCACGCCGTTGACTTCGCCGTCCATCGTGCGCTCGAACAGGATCGCGCCCAGCACCTTCTTGCCGGTGAACACCGGCGACGAGATGATGCGCGCGCGCATCTCGTGGATCAGGCCGAACATTTCCTCGTCGTTCGACCAGGCGCCTTCCTGGATGCCGTAGCCCATCAACGCCTTGGGCGTCGATCCGCCGCTCTGGTCGAGCGCTGCGATAAATCCGTCTCCATCCGCCACTTTGGCGGTCATTTCCGAATGCTGCATGGTTTCTCCTCCTCAGTATTTCGGTAGCCGTTCGTGCCTACGCCGCGCCCCGATGGTTCGCAACGGCGGCGCGCTTCAACTTGGCAATCCTCGTGGCGGCACCGGCCTCGCGCCCGCGTGAAGCAGGACATTGAGACGGCGGCGCATCGGAATGTCCACCAGCCGCACGCACAGCCATCCCAGCAGCACGCAGCAGCCAAGATATACCGCCGCCATCACGACCGGGTTAAAATGCAAGTCGTCCTTGAAGTATCGCATCGGCTCCATCAGCGCCCAGTGCACGGCATAAACCGCGTACGATACTTCGCCCAGAAACCAGGCGAATGGCGCCAGGAGCCGCGAAGGCTCGCACCGCGCACCCAGCCACACAAGTCCCGGCGCGATCAGGAAACTGCACAGCAGGTCGTACCATGTAGCAGGAACAAACGCCGGATCAGCAAGCAGCACGGCGCCGATCGCACCCAGGCAGAACACCCCCAGCAGTCCCGCGTGGCGCACCTCCTTCACCGGCAGCCGCGCCAGCAGTACGCCTGCTGTGAACGACATGACGGTGCGGACCAGCGAGATCCAGGCCTGATCCCACACCGCACCCAGATTGCCGTCATCATGCGCGATGACAGCTGGCGCAAAGATGCAGGCTGCACCGATAGAAAGCGCCAGCAATCCTGCCCGTGGCAAGCGAAACAACACCAGCACCAGGAGCAGATTGGCGACGATCTCAAAAAACAACGACCACGCTGGCACGTTCATCGGAAACAGCGTGCGGGTGAGCGGCGATGGCAGCATCAGAAGATTGAACGGCAATGAACCGACGATCTTGCCGAAAGCATAGATGTCGCCCTTGCCCGTCCAGCGGTTGGATATGGCCGAAAGCGTGGTAACGACGATGCCGCAGAGGAACAGCGGATACAGCCGCACGATCCGCAGCTTCATGAACCGGCCGACGGTCAACCCGGCCTGCCATCGCGGCAGATACGTGCGGCACAGCACGAAGCCTGAGAGGGCAAAGAAAAAGTCCACCGCAACATAGCCGTGCGGGGCCTGGGTGATGTTGTAGTGAAACAGCGCGACAGCTAGCGCAGCGATGCCGCGCATGCCGTCCAGCGTCACGTAGCGGCCCTGCCAGGGCGGCGGCGCATGGTCAGTGTCAGTCATGCGCCCCTTCCCTTCAAGCCTGCCGGATATCTGCAGCGTGGTTCCGATCAGGCCGAGAGCGCTGCGACGCCTGGCAGTTCACGGCCTTCCATCCATTCCAGGAATGCCCCGCCAGCGGTTGAAATGTAAGTGAAATCTTGTGCCGCCCCGGCATGATTGAGCGCGGCGACCGTATCGCCTCCACCCGCTACCGATACCAGCGAACCTTCAACCGTCAGCGCTGCAGCCGTTCTGGCCAGCGCCACTGTGGCGGCATCAAACGGCTCCATCTCAAACGCGCCCAATGGACCGTTCCACACCAGCGTGCGGCAGGTCTTCAGCACGTCGCCCAGCGTTTCCGCAGCGCTCGGGCCGGCGTCCAGGATCATCTCGTCAGCGGCCACTTCGTGCACGTTGCAGGTGCGCAGGGACGGCGGGTTGGCCGCGAATTCCTTGGAGACGACGACGTCGTACGGCAAATGCACGGTGCAGCCGCACGCCTCGGCGGTCGCCAGAATGGCGTTTGCGGTCTCGGTCAGGTCATGTTCGCACAGTGATTTGCCCACATCCACGCCCTTGGCCGCCAGAAACGTGTTGGCCATGCCGCCGCCGATGATCAGATGATCAACCTGCTTCACCAGATGCGTAAGCACGTCCAGCTTGGAGGACACCTTCGCCCCGCCAACGACGGCGGCAACCGGCTTTTCCGGCGTGCCAAGCGCCTTTTCCAGCGCTTCCAGTTCCGCCTGCATCGAGCGCCCGGCATAAGCCGGAAGCACCCGCGCCAGGCCCTCGGTGGTGGCATGGGCGCGATGGGCGGCGGAAAATGCGTCGTTCACGTAAAAGTCCGCGTTGGCGGCCATCGCCTGTGCCAGTTCGGGGTCGTTCTTTTCCTCGCCCTTCCAGAACCGGGTATTCTCCAGGATCGCTATGTCGCCGGCGCGCAGGATGCCGATCGACTGGGCGACCACGGGCCCTGCGATTTCGGGCACGAACATCACTTCTTTGCCCAGCGTCTTCTCCACCGCGCCGACGACCATCGACAAGGACTGGGTGGATACCCGTTCGCCTTTGGGACGGCCGAAGTGCGCCAGCAGCAGCACTTTCGCGCCCTTTTCCGACAGTTCGAGGATGGTGGGCGCCGCCGCCCGGATGCGGGTATCGTCGGTGACGGCACCATCCTGCATCGGCAGGTTGAGATCGACGCGGACCAGGGCCACTTTGCCGGTCACATCGCCAAGATCGTCCAGGGTCTTGAAAGCGCTCATCTTTCGATCCTTATCTCATCACCCAGGGCGATATGCCCATCCTCCAGCACAGTCCCCAGCAAACCGCCCCGCCAGTCCGGCAACAGCGCGCCTTTGAGGCCTTGTGCCACGTCTTCCATGCGGCTGCACGGGTCGCATTCCATCGTGACGACGATGCGCAGCGAATGCCCGATCGCAATCACGTATCCCGTCTCTCGCGGGAATCGCAGACCTTCGACCAGCAGGTTAGCGCGCCGTGCGTGCCAAGCCGGCGTTTCGAACCCGAACAGCCCCCCGCAAATCTCGATTCCGGCAAGCGCTGCTTGCCAGCTTTCGATTTCCAGCAGCGAAATCTGTCGCCGACCTTTGCCGCCGGGTCGCACCACGCCGCGAAAATCCCCCTGGACTCCCGCAGCAGTGGTGACGGCGACGGACCGCAGTTCTTCCATCGGCGCACGCGACCGTTGCCGCCGCGCGATGCCGATCAGGCGGCCCGTCGCCATGCCCGTTAGAGCAGACCGCCCATGACGCCTGCGGTATCGATCATGCGGTTGGAGAAGCCCCACTCGTTGTCGTACCACGACAGCACGCGCACCAGCTTGCCTTCCAGCACCGAGGTTTCGAGGCTGTCGATGGTGGACGAGTGCGCATCGTGGTTGAAGTCGATCGAAACCAGCGGTTCGTCGGTATAGCCCAACACGCCCTTCAGTTCGCCTTCGGCAGCGGCCTTCAGCAGCGCATTGACTTCTTCGGTGGTGGTGTCGCGCTTGGGCACGAACGTCAGGTCAACGACCGACACGTTCGGCGTGGGCACGCGGATCGACGAACCGTCCAGCTTGCCCTTCAAGTCCGGCAGAACCAGGCCCACGGCCACGGCGGCGCCGGTGCTGGTAGGGATCATGTTCATCGCAGCGGCCCGGGCGCGGCGCGGATCGGAATGGATCTGGTCGAGGATCTTCTGGTCGTTGGTGTACGAGTGGATCGTCGTCATCAGACCGCGCTCGATGCCGATCTTTTCATGGAGCACCTTGGCGAACGGCGCCAGGCAGTTGGTGGTGCACGATGCGTTCGACACGACCAGATGCTCAGCTGAAAGCTTGTCATGGTTGACGCCGTAAACCACTGTGAGGTCCACGCCCTTGGCCGGAGCCGAGATCAGCACGCGCTTGGCGCCTGCCTCGATGTGCTTGGACGCGCTGGCCTTGTCGGTGAAGAAGCCGGTGCATTCCAGAACGATGTCGATGCCCTGCGCGGCGTGCGGCAGGTTGGCCGGATCGCGCTCTGCCGTCACCTTGATGCGCTTGCCGTCGACGACGAGATCGTCGCCATCGACTGCAACCGATCCGGCGTAAGGGCCATGAACGCTGTCACGCTGAAACAGGAGGGCGTTGGCCTTGGCGCTGGCAAGGTCGTTGATCGAAACGAGTTCGAGGTCGTGGTCCGTCCGCTCAAGAATGGCGCGGGCCACATTGCGCCCGATACGTCCGAAACCGTTGATCGCAACCTTGGTCGCCATATTCATCTCCTCCGTTAGGTGTTCAGCTTTTCCAGAATTTTCGGCACGATCGCCTCGACGGTAAAGCCGAATTTTTCAAACAGCGCCGGCGCCGGCGCCGATGCGCCGAACCGGTCCAGGCCGACATTCAGCCCGCCGCCTAGGCTGCCCGCGGTGTAGCGTTCCCAGCCATGCGTCACACCAGCCTCGATCGACACGCGCAGGATCGCGGGATCGTTGGGCAGAACGTCGCGCTGGTAAGCCTCGTCCTGCTGGGCGAACAGTTCCATGCACGGCATCGATACCACATCGGCGCCGATCCCCTGCGCCTGCAGCGCGTCACGCACCTTGACGGCCAGTTCGACTTCCGAGCCGGTTGCGATCAGGATCACCGTGCGCGTGCCTTCCGCGGCGCGCAGCGTGTAGGCCCCGCGCGCCGAAAGCATCTCGCCCGCGTTGCGCAGCTGCGGCAGGTTCTGGCGGGTCAGCGCCAGCACCGAAGGCGTTTCCCGCGCATTCAGCGCGATCTGCCAGCACTCCGCCGTCTCGATAACATCCGCGGGGCGGAACACGTTGAGATTGGGGATCAGCCGCAAGGACATGACATGCTCGACCGGCTGGTGGGTCGGGCCATCTTCGCCAAGGCCGATGCTGTCATGCGTCAGCACGTACACGACGCGGGCATGCTGCAAGGCAGACAGGCGGATCGCATTGCGGCAATAATCGGAAAAGATCAGGAACGTGCCGCCATACGGGATTACGCCGCCGTGCAGGGCCAGACCGTTCATTGCCGCCGCCATGCCGAACTCGCGAATGCCGTAATGGACGTAGCTGCCGGCATAGTTGTCAGGCGTGAAAGACTGCTGGCACTTCGCCTTGGTGTTATTCGAGCCTGTAAGGTCCGCCGATCCGCCGATCAGTTCGGGCACCAGCGGCGCCAGCACATTGAGCGCATTTTCCGAGGCTTTACGGGTAGCAAGCGTAGCGCTTTCGGCCAGCCACTTTTCGAAGGCCTGGGCGACGTCATCACCAGCGGGAAGCTGGCCGGCCATACGGCGCTCGAACTCGGCGCTGTGACTGCTGGCTGCAAGCCGTGCTTCCCATTCGCGGCGCTCTGCCGTGGCGCGCTTGCCGATCAGGTGCCAGTCGTCTGCGATGTCTTCAGGAATTTCGAAGGGCGCGGCGGTCCAGCCCAGGTTCTTGCGCGCAGCGGCGATCTCATCGGCGCCCAGCGGCGAGCCATGCACATCGTGGCTGCCCGCCTTGTTGGGCGCGCCCTGCCCGATCACGGTGCGGCAGGCGACCAGCGACGGCCTGTCCGACGCCGCCGCTTCGCCCAGCGCGCGCTCGATATCGGCAAAGTCGTGCCCATCGCACGCGAACACATCCCAGCCAGAGGCCCGATAGCGTGCGGCAATGTCTTCGGAGGTGGACAGCGCGGTATCACCGTCGATGGTGATGTGATTGTCGTCCCACAGCACCTTGAGACGGCCCAGCTTGAGCGTGCCGGCCAGCCCGATCGCTTCGTGGTTGACGCCTTCCATCAGGCATCCGTCACCAGCGATTACCCAGGTATGGTGATCGACCAGTTCGTCACCGAACGTGGCGTTGAGATGACGTTCGGCCATCGCCATGCCGACAGCCATCGCCAGGCCCTGACCCAGCGGGCCGGTGGTGCATTCCACCCCCTCGATCAGGAAATTCTCAGGATGCCCCGCGCACACCGAACCCAGCTGGCGGAAGGCGCGGATATCGTCCAGCGTCGGGCTGGCATAGCCGGTCAGGTGCAGCACCGAATACAGCAGCATCGAACCGTGCCCGGCGGACAGCACGAAACGGTCGCGGTCCGGCCATTGCGGCGCAGCCGGATCGAACTTGAGAAACTTCGAGAACAGCACCGTCGCCACGTCGGCCATGCCCATCGGCATTCCGGGGTGGCCGCTGTTAGCCGCCTGGACCGCGTCCATCGACAGCGCCCGGATGGCGTTTGCCATCGGCGCGAGACGGTCGGGTGCAAGTGTCATGAAAAACTCCGGGTAATGCGCGGACGGCTTGACGATTCGTCTTTTCGCGACCCCCTTTAGGCAGAGGGGGCGCGGCGTCAAGTTCACGACGGGATTGGTGACTGGCCAGTTCGTTTCACGGTGGTGCGAGCGCGACCCGCCAGTGACCTGTGAACAATAGGGCGCAAATGCTTGCAAGCTTGTGACAATGCGCGCAGGCCCGAGCAATGGAAAAGTCCGAAGTCCTGACCGCGCTCGACCGGATCGAGGCGGCCCTGTCGCGGATCGACGCGGTCCTGCCCACCCTGCTGGATCGCGCCGCCAGCGGGAAAACACCACAGCCGGTACAAGACCCGCAGCTCGCGCAGCGGCACGAAAATCTCAAGCGCAGCGTGGCGCAATCGCTGAGTGAACTCGATGATCTGCTGGCCGGGCGCGGGTAATGGGTAACGTCACATTCCCGATCGGTGGCCGTGATTTCATGCTGGCCTGTGCGGACGGCGAAGAAGCCCATGTGAAGGACCTGGCCGCCCTCATCCACGAAAAAGTCCTCGCCGCGGGTGCCCAGGGGCAGACGGAGGGACGGATGCTGCTGTTCGCCGCGCTGATGATGGCGGACGAACTGCACGACCTCAGGACCAGAGCCGCTCCCGCCGACGATGCCGGCGCTGTCGCCACCAGACTGGAAAAAATCGCCCGGTCCGTCGAAAGTTTGGCGCAACGGCTTGAGACTGACGCGGCAAAGGCCTAGATAGGGGATGACGGGATCTGCCCGGCACGTGCCGTTCGAACATCCCTGAGGCTATAAGCAAATCCATTGGGGGCTGTCCCTGCCCGGATCCTGGTCCGAAGCACATGGTTCCCACCTGACGTCAACGCGTCAGAGGATTTCTAGGAAACGACCCATGGTGGACCCGTCACCCCCCATTTCACCGGCCACTGCGCCATTCTCGGATGCCAAGGCTGCGCTGCGCCGGTCTTTCCGGCAATTGCGGGCCGAACATGTCGAGGGCCTGCCCGCAGGCTTGCGCGCGCTGATGCTGAACCGGCCGCCGGCTCCGGTGGCCGAGCAGATGCCGCAGGGCGCTGTGGTTGGACTTTATTATCCCACGGGTTTCGAAGCTTCTCCACTGGGCTGGGCGCGCTGGCTGTCGGAGAACGGCAGGCGGGTGGCGTTGCCGTTCTTCGATACGCGTGGCGGGCTCATGACGTTCCGGCTCTGGGACAACCCGTGGGACGATGATGCGCTGGAACCCGGCCCCTGGCGCGCGCTGCAGCCAAAACCGGACGCGGCTTTGGCGAACCCATCAGTGCTGGTCGTGCCGCTACTCGCGTTTACAAGCTCCGGACACAGGCTTGGCCAGGGCGGCGGCCATTATGACCGGTGGCTGGCCGCGCATCCCGATGCGGTAGCTATCGGTCTTGCCTGGGATTGCCAGTTGGCCGCCAACCTTCCCGTTGAAGCGCACGACCGGACGCTGGCGTCCGTCGTTACGCCTACGCGCATTTATCACGCCTGAGAGGACTGCAATGCGACAAGCGCCAACCCTGCGCATTCCTCTTGGCGTTCTTGGTCTGGTGTTCGCGCTGGGCGTCTATGCGATCGCCATCGCCAACATCGTGCCGTCGCTGATCGGGCGCTGGCCTGGGCTGGCGCAGATGCCGGTGTACTTGGTGCTGGGCATCGTGTGGATCATGCCGTTGCGCCGGTTCCTGATGTGGATGGAAACAGGCCGGTGGCGCATGCCCCGCGAAGATCAGCCGGTGAACTGACGTTGACATGAAAAAAGCCGGGACGAACCCGGCTTTTTCGTATCGCTGCTGGACCATTCCCGGATCGGAAATGGCGCGAGTGACGGGGCTCGAACCCGCGACCTCCGGCGTGACAGGCCGGCACTCTAACCAACTGAGCTACACCCGCGCAGCGATTGATGTGAAGCAGGAAAGCCCTGCTTCCGCCCGGTTTCCCGAGCGTTATGCGTCCTGTGTGAACAGGAAATTCCCAAGTGGCGCGAGTGACGGGGCTCGAACCCGCGACCTCCGGCGTGACAGGCCGGCACTCTAACCAACTGAGCTACACCCGCGTTCTTGCGGTTGCGTCCGCTTGGGAGCGCCGCCACTAAGCCAGCGCCAGTAGGCTGTCAACCGCCTTCCCGGAGCGCTTCGGATTTTTTCCCGGAGACCTCGCGGGGCAAGGGCAAAGGCGCCGTCAGGCAGCAGCCAGCGCGTCAGCCAGGCGGTCGCGTATCGCGGTCAACCGCGCCATCATATCGGCGCTGTCGGGGCTGCTGGAGCGATCCTCAGGCCGCGCTGCACCGACCCTGCTCGGAGCGGTCGGCGCTGCGTCAGCGATCGCCTTAGCCGCGCCGCGCAGTGTATAGCCGGCGCCATGCACCAGGCGATCGATCTCGCCGATCAGGGCCACGTCTTGCGGGCGATAGTAGCGACGATTACCGCTGCGCTTGATCGGCTGCAGGGCTGGAAACTGTTCTTCCCAATAGCGCAGCACATGCGCCTTGAGGCCAAACGCCTTGGATACCTCGCCGATCGTGCGCAGCGCATGCGGATCCTTGCCGTCGTCGAACAGCGTGTGCTCTACGTCGGTTAAAGGCGTTGGCGTGTCGGTCATGGCGGCCTTTCCATAGGCGATGCCGTTAGTTGGCCGCGATACGGTCCTTCAGCATCTGGCTGGCGCGAAACGTCATTACCCGGCGCGGGGTAATGGGCACTTCTACACCGGTTTTCGGGTTGCGCCCCACCCGCTCGCCCTTGTCACGCAGCAGAAACGTACCAAAGCCGGAAATCTTGACGTTTTCCCCGTTGCTGAGCGCTTGGCACATATGCTGGAGAATATCCTCCACCATCCCAAGCGATTCCGACCGGGAAATCCCAAGTTTGCGATGGATCGCTTCCGCGATCTCCGCCCTCGTCAATGTATCTATGGAGCGCATCTGACCCGCATCCCCTATATGCGCTGGAACGGCGATCATATTGGAAACGGTGCAGAAATCAATGGTGAGTTCAATAATGCACGTAAAAACTAGTAGGTATCTACCAATCAGATTCGGAGCAAACTTGCGCCCCAGGTGAACCCGCCGCCCATCGCTTCCAGCATGACCAGATCACCGCGCTTGATGCGCCCGTCACGAACGGCCTGATCCAGCGCCAGCGGCACGGATGCAGCGGACGTGTTGGCGTGCCGGTCAACCGTGACGATGACCTTTTCGGGTGGCAGGTTCAGCTTCCGGGCCGTGGCATCCAGAATGCGGGCATTGGCCTGATGTGGCACCAGCCAGTCAAGATCATCCGAAGAAAAGCCAGCTTCGCCAAGCACTTCGCGTAACACCTCGGCCAGATTGACAACGGCGTGGCGGAACACCTCGCGGCCCTTCATGCGCAGCTTACCCACGGTGCCAGTGGTGGACGGGCCCCCGTCGACGAACAGCAACTGGTTGTGTGCGCCATCGGCATGCAGGCGCGTTGCGAGAATGCCGCGCTGGAGATCGCCTTCCTGCTCCTGCGCTTCCAGCACGATGGCGCCGGCGCCGTCCCCGAACAGGACGCAGGTACCGCGATCTTCCCAGTCGAGGATGCGACTGAACGTTTCCGCGCCGATCACCAGCGCCCGTTTCGCCATGCCGGTGCGCAGCATCGAATCGGCGACGCCCACGGCATACAGGAACCCGGAACACACAGCCGCCACGTCGAACGCGATGCCGCCGGCCCGGCAACCCAGCGCGCTTTGCACGATCGTCGCGCTGGCGGGAAAGGTCTGGTCAGGGGTAGCGGTGGCCAGCACGATAAGGTCGATCGACGCGGCATCGATGCCGGCCGCGTCCAGAGCGTGGCGCCCCGCATTGGTTGCCAGCGTTGCGGTCGTCTCGTCCGCTTCGGCGATGTGGCGATTGCGAATGCCGGTCCGCTCGACGATCCATTCGTCGGTGGTGTTCACGCGCTGCGCGAGGTCGGCGTTGCTCACCGCCGTGCGCGGCAGCGCCGAGCCGGTTCCGATCAGGACGGAGCGTAACATCAGGCGCGCTCTTCCTGGACGTTAGGCATGCGCCAGGCCGCGCCGCCAAGGCGGGCAAGGTCAGCGGAAATACGCTCGGTCACGTTAGCCTCAAGAAGTCGCGCGGTGACGGCCACGGCATTGGCGACGCCGGCCGCGTTGGCATTGCCGTGGCTTTTGACGACAATGCCGTTCAGCCCCAGAAAAACCGCGCCGTTATGGTTGTTCGGGTCCAGGTGATGCTTGAGCAGTTCGGTCGCCGGCTTGGAGATCAGGAACCCGATCTTGGAGCGCAGCGAACTGGTGAAACCGCGCCGCAGCAGGTCCGCCACGAACCGTGCCGTGCCCTCCACTGCCTTGAGGGCGATGTTGCCGGAAAACCCGTCCGTCACCACCACGTCGATGTCGCCGCGGCAGATCTTGTCCGCTTCGGTGAAGCCATCGAACGACATCGAAAGGTCAGCCGCCGCGCCCTTGAGGATCGCCGCCGCTTCGCGCAGTTCGTCCGTGCCCTTGATCTCTTCGCTGCCGATGTTGAGCAGCCGCACGCGGGGCTGTTCGTGCCCGGACGCAACGCGCGCATAGGCCGCGCCCATGATTGCGAACTGCACCAGGTTGCGGCTGTCGCACTCTGTATTGGCGCCAAGGTCGAGCATGACGACATCGTTGTCGCCAAGCGTGGGCAGTAATGCCGCCAGCGCGGGTCGGTCGATACCGGGCAGCGTGCGTAGCGACACCTTGGCGATCGCCATCAGCGCGCCAGTGTTGCCGGCGCTGACTGCTGCGCCCGCGTCTCCCGCTTTGACGGCCTCGATGGCGCGGCCCATGGACGTGCCCTTAGCCCGGCGAAGCGCCTGGCTGGGCTTGTCCTCGCCGCTGATGACACCATCGCTGTGCAGGATTTCGGAGCTGGCCCGCAAGTTGGGGTGATTGTCGAGCGCGGCCTTGATCCGCGCTTCGTCACCCACCAGCAGGAACTTGAATCGGTCATGCTGGCGGCGCGCAAGCGCGGCGCCCTCGATCATGACGCGCACGCCCTCGTCGCCACCCATCGCGTCAACGGCGATACGTGGCAAGCTCATGGGCACTCTCCGAATGTGTTACGCGTGCCTGGTATCAGGCTTCTACGGCGACGATCTCACGGCCGTTGTAGTGGCCGCATGCGTTGCACAGGTTGTGCGGACGCTTGAGTTCGCCGCAGTTACCACACTCATGGAATGCAGCGACGGTCAGCGAGTCATGGCTACGGCGCATGCCGCGGCGAGACGGGGAGGTTTTTCTTTTAGGGACAGCCATTTCGGCACCTGTTCCTGGAATACGTTTGGGTCAAAAACGCCGCCGATGACCGGTGAAGGACACGGCGGCTTGCGAAGGCGCGCCTATACCCCATTTGTCGCGAGTTGCAACCCGTTACTCCGTGCGTCATGACCCCGCGCACACTTAGGAGCGAAACCGGATGATTCTGCAAACGACCTTGAGCCTGGCTGCAGCTGCGGCAGTGCTGAACTTCTGGCTGGGGTTGCGCATCGCCAAGGTGCGCATGAGCGAAAAGATCCTCCACGGCGATGGGGAAAACGCCGTGCTGTTGCGCCGGATGCGTGCCCAGGCCAACTACGTAGAGAATACGCCCTTCATCCTGATCCTGATCGCCGTGATCGAAATGTCTGGCAAAGGTGGACAATGGCTGGCCATTGCCGGCGCGATCTACCTGCTGGCCCGCATCGCTCACGCTTTCGGCATGGATCTTGAGAAGCCATCGGCCCTGCGTGCCGGCGGATTTATTGTCACGGTATTGGCGTTGCTGGGGCTGTCAGGCGTGGCGGTACTGATTGCGCTTGGCCGACTGTAAGGATTTCAGACTGGCAATCCGCGCCCGATCGCCTCATCGCTGACATACGGATTGGTCCGCCGTTCCTGCCCGAACGTACTGATCGGGCCGTGGCCGGGCACGAACGTCACATCATCACCCAGCGGCCAGAGCTTACGGGTAATGGAATTCACCAGATCCTCAAGATTGCCACGCGGAAAGTCCCAGCGGCCAATCCCGCCCTTGAACAGCACATCGCCGACCATGGCGAAACGGCTGGGGGTGTGATGGAAGATGACGTGCCCCGGCGTGTGGCCTGGACAATGCACAACGTCCAACACAAGGTTGCCGACGGTGATCGTGTCGCCGTCTTCCAGCCAGCGGTCAGGCTCGAAGGTGTGCGCTTCCATGTTCCAGCGCGGCCCATCGTCAGTCAACTGCGCGATCCAGAACCGGTCTTCCTCGTGCGGTCCCTCGATCGGCACGCCCATCTCCTTGGCGAGCACGCCGGCCTGGCCGCAATGGTCCAGATGTCCGTGGGTGACGAGGATCTTTTCCAGGGTGACGCCGCTTTTCTCCAGTGCCTGCCGCAGCTTGGGCAAGTCTCCGCCCGGATCGACCAAAGCCCCGCGCATCGTTTTGGTGCACCATAGCAGGGAACAGTTCTGCTGGAGCGGCGTGACGGGAAGGATGCCCACACGCATGGGCTTGCTTTGCGGTTCGCTGGTTTGCGTCATCGCTCCCAAATGGCTGCACGGACGGGCGAATGCAACCGGCAGGACGATCAGATCCGGCCGCCCTTCCAGACCACCCGGCCAATGACTTCAACATCGGCCGCAGCGATCTCGACCGGCGGATAAGCCGGGTTGTCGCTGATGAGCATGAGCGTGCCGGGCCGCGATGTGTCCAGCCGCTTGACGAGCAAACTGTCGCCCAGCCGCACCACGTGGATGCCGTCACGCCATGTTCGGGGCACCCGGTCCACCAGGATTTCATCGCCGTGGCGCAACGTGGGCTCCATCGAATCGCCGGCTACCACGATCGTGGACAACCTGTCGGGCTGGAGCCCCATCGCGCGCAGCCAGCGCCAGGAAAAACGGATGGAATCGAACACTAGTTCACCGTCAGGCTCCGCCCCCGGTCCGGCAGAGGCGCCAACTGCCAGTCGCGGAATATCAATCCATGGCGCGGACCCAGATTGCTTCGATTTGGTGTAGGAATTATCCTGCACCTTCCCCAGCTCGTACTCGTCCACGCCAAAGAACCGCGCCAGCATGCCACGGTCCCCTTCCTCAAGCTTGCGAGGGCTCCCCTTGCGTACGAACTGCTGGAGATAACTGGGGTTTTTCCCCAACATTTGGGATAGCCTGGACAAGCTGACCTGATGGGCGTCGGCCAGTTCGAGCAGCCTGCTGCGGTGCGCGTCAATTTCCATATTGTAATCCATAGGCGTAGGAAATTTCCTAGACAAGTAGGATTTCGACGGGAACACATGCTGAACGTGCGGTCAACGTCGCCACTTTCCAAGAAAGGACCTCCCTGGATGCTTTTACGTCGCATTGAACGCTTTTTGCGCGATACGGAAATGCCATGGACCAAGTTCGGCAGGCTCGCTGCACAGGACCCGCGATTCGTCGCAGACCTGCGCAACGGGCGCATGCCACGCGAGGAGACGACCGCCAGGGTCGATCATTTCATGTCCGCATATCGCGACGGTCAAAGTGCAGGAACCTGCCATGCCCGCTAAAGCCCTGCTGCAAACGACGCCTTCCCTCGCATCGCCCCTTCCCGTCATGTTGCGTCGGCACCCCCGAAGCACGCCTTGGCTGAGAGTGCTGCGCGAGGTTCTGCAACTGGCCGGACCACAAGCCCAGTTTCAGCGTCACGGTGAACGACCCTGGCTGAGCGCCACGTTTTCCGGCGCCCGGCACGCCATGGTGCTGGCCTTTGACGGTCTCGAAGCGATCACGGACGGCGAAACGTTCATCGCTGCATTGCCCGATCACGAATTCACAGTGCCGCGCCATCTGGTTGCCGACGCGGTCGTCACGGCGATGGAGCACATCGTGCTGCCCGCCCCGCGCCTCACGGTCGAGATCGAATTGCTGGTTCTGGAAGAGGCCTGACCCTCGCGCGCGGCGTCCGGGACGCTAATCCCTGACGCCGCCTGCCGGCAATCACAAGGCCCGGGACAGTTCCTTGATCTCGGTGTTCAGAATGTGGTCGTTTTCGGAGTAGTCTACCGGGCAGTCGATCAGATGAACGCCGGGCGTATCCCGGCAATGGGCGAGCAGTTCCGCCAGGTGCGACGCGCTTTCCACCCGATAGCCATTGGCGCCATAAGCCTTCGCATACTGCACGAAATCGGGATTGCCATACGTCAACCCGAAGTCGGCAAAGCCCATGTTGGCCTGCTTCCACCGGATCATGCCGTAGGCATTGTCGTTCAGGATCAGCACCGTCAGGTTCAGGCCCAAGCGCACCGCCGTTTCCATTTCCTGGCTGTTCATCATGAACCCGCCGTCGCCGCACACCGCCAGCACCTTGCGATCCGGGTACACCATCGCGCTCGCCATGGCCGACGGCAGCCCCGCGCCCATGGTCGCCAGCGCATTGTCGAGCAGGACGGTGTTCGGTTTGCGTGCACAGTACCCGCGCGCGAACCACAGTTTGTACACGCCGTTGTCCAGGCACACGATACCGTCATCGGGCATGCAATCGCGCACCTGCTGGACGGCGTGGGGCGGGAATATCGGGAACCGCTGATCGGCTGCAAGGCGCGCGGTGTGTTCCACCTCCGCCGCGCGATAGCCCAGCATCGCATCGAAGTTCCAGAAGGGCGACGCAGTCACCGCCTCCTTCATCTGCCACACCGCGTTGGCGATATCGCCGATGACCTCGATATGCGGAAAGTAGACCGGATCGACTTCCGCCGTCTTGGTAGAGACGTGGATGACCACGCGATCGGGCCGCTCGCCATCGTTGTGCATAAAGAAAGGCGGCTTTTCGATCACATCGTGGCCGATATTGATGATGCAATCCGCATGCTCGATCGCACGGTGCACGAAATCGCCAGAGGACAGCGCCGCGCAGCCCAGGAACCGGGGATGGTCTTCGTCGATCACGCCCTTGCCAAGCTGGGTGGTGAGGAACGGAATGCCGGTCTTCTCGACGAACTCGCCCAGCATCTTGCTGGTCATCTTGCGGTTGGCACCGGCACCGATCACCAGCAACGGCCGCTTGGCGGCATGTAGGGCATCCACCGCCTGCACGATGGATTTGGCGTCGGCAGCGGGGCGGCGAACCAAAGAGCGGGCAATAGGCTGCGAATCGGTGCGCTCTTCGGCGATGTCCTCGGGCAGTTCGATATGCGTGGCGCCCGGCTTTTCCTCCTCGGCCAGACGGAACGCTTCGCGCACGCGGCTGGGTATGTTGTCCGAGGAGGCCATCTGATGCGCGTACTTGGTGATGGGGTGCATCATCGAGACCACGTCGAGAATCTGGAAACGGCCCTGCTTCGATTTTTTGATCGGCTTTTGCCCGGTGATCATCAGCATCGGCATGCCACCCAGCGTGGCATACGCTGCCGCCGTGACCAGGTTGGTCGCCCCTGGCCCCAGAGTGGACAGGCACACGCCGGCCTTCCCCGTATGCCGACCGTATGTGGCGGCCATAAAACCCGCCCCCTGCTCGTGCCGCGTCAGGATGAGTTTGATCTGGCTGGATCGTGACAGCGAATCGAGGAAGTCCAGGTTCTCCTCACCCGGAACGCCGAACACATATTCGACGCCTTCCTGCTCCAGGCACGCGATGAATACGTCGGAAGCCTTGCGCTTATTGCCGTCAGCCATGATCCCGTCCCCTTATGCCACGCGCCATCCTTCGAGGCTTAGGCGTTTTCACAGCCGCAATGCCCTGATGAATACGATAGCCCGTTGCCAAGCGTGTCGGCAACGGCGACGATCGCTTAATAACCGGCGGAAAGATCCACGGTGTGCTCCAACGGCGCGCCAGACATAAACCGCTCCAGATTGCCCAGGAATCGCGCCGCGCCACGCGCAAACAAAGCATCCTGCGCACGGCCGGAAAGGTGCATCGAGATATGCACGTTGTCGCGCGACCAAAGCGGATGCTCGGGCGGCAGCGGTTCGGGCGTGGTCACGTCCAGGAAAGCGCCGCCAAGATGGCCACTGTCGATCGCATCCAGCAGCGCGTCCTGATCGATTACGGTGCCCCGCGCGAAATTGAGGAGCACGCTCCCGCGCTTCATGGCGGCGAATTGCGCGGCGCCGAACATGCCGGCAGTTTGCGGCGTGGAGGGCACGATCAGGATCACCCAGTCGAACCGGGCCAGCGCGCCCTGCCATTCGTTCTGCCCCAGTTCTCCGGGCTGAGAGTGTTTGCGGGCTAAGGTGACCACCGCACCGAACACGCGCAGCAGTTCGGCGATGCGGCTGCCGATCTCCCCCGCCCCGATCACCAGCACCTGCGCGCCCAGCAGTTCACGCGTACCCGGCGGCTGGCTCAGCCATTCGTACCGGTCCTGCGCGCGAACGACGGTGCGCCAGCCCTTGGCCATCGTCAGCATGCCCATCACCGCGAACTCGGCAACGCTCTGCGCATGAATGCCCGAGCCGTTGGTGAGCGTTACCCCGCGCGCGCGAAACAGATCCAGCGGCAGACTGTCCACGCCCGATGACATGGCGCAATACCAGGCAAGGTTGGGCATCGCACTTACCGCTTCGCGCGCGTTCGCAGCGCCGATCATGTCTAGCCATGCGATGTCGGCCCGCGGGGCAATACGCATCAGGTCTTGCTGGTCGGCGAACCACAGCGGCTCCAGCCCGGCAGGCAGCTTGCCTTCAAGCCACGGGCGAGCATCGGCATTCAGAACGGCAACGGTCATCGCAAACTCCGGCGGTGAAACTTGCGGCGATCAGCCCGGCTTCCATTCCCAGCCGAGCGGATCGCCATCCATCACTTCAACGCCTTGGGCGGCAAGCTGTTCGCGCAAAGCATCCGACGTGGCAAAATCCTTGTCGGCGCGCGCCTGCTTGCGGCGCTGGAGAATGTCTTCGATCTCCGCTTCCTCAAGCAGCACGGACTTGGGCCGCATGCGCAAGTCGACGCGCCGGGTGCCGAACAGGTCAAGCCCCAGTACGGCGTCCATGCGCCCGATAACGGCGCGCTTGGCGCCCGCATCCACCTTCTTCGCCGCCAACACATCTTCCAGCGCAGTAAGCGCGACAGCCGTGTTGAGATCCTCGGCAATCGCCGTCTCGAACGTTTCGAGCATCGGGGCGAGCTTGGGGTGCACGCCCTCTCCAGGCGGCGTATCGGCAAGGCGTTCGGTCACGATGATCATGCGCTTGAGGCGAACCAGCGCGGCTGCCAGGCCTTCCCAGCTGAACTCCAACTCGCTGCGATAATGCGCCTGCAGGCACATCATGCGGTAGGCGAGCGGGTGAAAGCCCTTGTCGATCAATAGCTGCAAGCGCAGGAACTCGCCCGAAGACTTGCTCATTTTGCCGGAGCGTTCGACCAGAAAATTATTGTGCATCCACACCTTGGCGCCGGAATTTGCAGGCGTGTCGAGACCATTGGTGCAGCAGAAAGCCTGGTTCTGCGCGATCTCGTTGGGATGATGGATTTCCCGGTGATCAATGCCGCCAGTGTGGATATCGAACGGAAAGCCCAGCAGGTCGCCGCTCATCACCGAGCATTCCAGATGCCATCCCGGCGCCCCGCGCCCCCACGGCGAATCCCATTCCATCTGGCGGGTCTCGCCCGGCGGGGTCTTGCGCCAGATCGCGAAGTCAGCGGCGTTGCGCTTGCCCGCAACCGCCTCAATGCGCCCTTCCCCCTCGTCCGTCACGGCGCGCGCGAGGCGGCCGTAATCGGACACGGTGGACACATCGAAATACAGGCCGCTATCCAGTTCGTAGCAGTGCCGGTCTGCAATCTTTTGAGCAAATTCAATCATCTGTGGCACATACTTCGTAGCGACAGACCATTGCGCCGGCTGCCGGATGTTCAGCGCCGATATATCGGCCCAGTACGCTTGCGTGTAATGATCGGCGATCTCCCAGATGGATTGCGCCTGCGCGCGTGCTATCCTTTCCATCTTGTCCTCGCCCGTGTCGGCATCGTCCGTCAGATGGCCGACATCGGTGATGTTGATCACATGCGTGAGCGCATAGCCCTGGTGCGTCAGCACGCGGCCCAGCACGTCTGCGAATATGTAGGCACGCATGTTGCCGATGTGGGGGTAATTGTAGACCGTCGGCCCGCAGGTATAGACGCGCGCTTCGCCGGTATGGACGGGCTCGAACGGTTCGAGCTGGCGGGTCAGGCTGTTGAACAGCACAAGGCGTGGCGCGTCAGTCATGCGGGCGGCATAAGCAGGGGAGCGATGCAGTCAAGCGCCGTGCGCGCACAGCCGCGGGCAGCCGCGCTCAGCCGCGTCCCTCTTCTTCGAACAATCCGGCCAGCTGCTCGATCATCGTTCCGCCAAGCTGTTCGGCGTCCATGATCGTCACCGCGCGGCGATAGTACCGCGTCACATCGTGGCCAATGCCGATGGCGACCAGTTGCACCGGAGACTTGCTCTCGATCCACTCGATCACCCGGCGCAGATGCGCTTCGAGATACCCGGCGGAATTCACCGACAAAGTGGAATCGTCCACCGGCGCACCGTCGGAAATCACCATCAGGATGCGGCGATCCTCCTGCCTGGCCAGCATCCGGTTATGCGCCCACAGCAGCGCCTCACCGTCGATATTTTCCTTGAGCAGACCTTCACGCATCATCAGGCCAAGGTTCTTGCGCGCACGCCGCCAGGGCTCGTCCGCCTTCTTGTAAATGATATGGCGCAAATCGTTGAGGCGACCGGGCTGCGCAGGCTTGCCGCCCGCCAGCCACGCCTCACGGCTCTGGCCGCCTTTCCACGCACGCGTGGTGAAGCCCAGGATTTCCACCTTGACGCCGCAACGCTCCAGCGTGCGGGCCAGCACGTCGGCGCTGATCGCGGCGATGGAAATGGGGCGCCCGCGCATCGAGCCCGAATTGTCGAGCAGCAGGGTGACGACGGTGTCCTTGAACTCCACATCGCGTTCGATCTTGTAGGAGAGCGACTGGCCGGGCGATACCACCACGCGCGCCAGTCTGGCGGCATCCAGCAGCCCCTCCTCCTGGTCGAAATCCCAGGAGCGGTTCTGCTGGGCCATCAACCGGCGTTGCAGGCGGTTTGCCAGCCGGGTGACGATGCCCTGCAGACCTTTGAGCTGCGCGTCCAGATAGGCCCGCAGCCGGGTCAGCTCCTCCTCGTCGCACAAGTCGTTGGCGGCCACCACTTCGTCGAAGGCTTCGGTGAAAACCTTGTAATCGAAGCTGTCAGGGATGTCGGTCCACGGGCGGTTGGGACGCACTGGCAACATGCCATCGTCACCCTCCTGGCCTTCCTCGCCCTCCTGCATGTCGTCCGAGGTTTCGCCGTCAGCCTCGCTGTCGCCCTCGTCCTGACCCTGGGAAGGTTCAGCGGCCATTTCCGCAGGCTGCTGCTGGTCCTGCCCCTGCTCGCCGCCGTCTTCCTGCTCCTCGGTTTCCTCATCGCCGTCCATGTCGTCGGCGTCGTCAGGATCCTGCGGCAGTTCCTCGGTGCGGGTGAGTTCAAGGTGCTGGAGCATGTCGAGCGAGAGCGCCTGAAACGCCTGCTGGTCGTCCAGCGATTGCGCCAGCGCGTCGAAATCCGCGCCCGCCTTGCGCTCGATCCAGTTGCGCACCATCGCAACGCCCGCGCGGGCCGCCTCGGGAATTTCCTGGCCTGTCAGCCTTTCGCGCAGCAGCAGCGCCAAAGCGGCGGGCACGGGCACGGCGTCAGGCGTTTCGGCCTTGGTGATCGGGTCTGTACCAATGCGGGTGAGGAGTGCGGCATCCAGATTGCCGCGCATCCCCGCATAAGCATTCGCGCCGATCGCCTCATAGCGCACCATCTCGATCGCATCGAAGGCGGAGCGGGCGGTGGGCTCGGACGGCGCGCGGCGCATGTGCAGCCGCTCGTCATGATGGCGCAGCTTCAGGGCGAAACTGTCGGCAAAGCCGCGCGCCTGGCTGGCCTGATTGGCCGGGATGCTGCGGCTAGGCATGGGCACGCGAAACGTGTTGCCGGTGGAGCTGGGTGCGTCGGAAGTCCAGTTGACCTCGACCTCCTTGTCCTGCGCGATAGCGCGAGACGTGCCGGCCAGCACGGATTTGAAGCGGTCTGCGGGAGATTCGTCGGACATGACTGGCGATTAGCGCATCGTGGCGGCAGGCTCAAACGGGGATGGCGCGATCGTGCGATCCCCGTTTGAGCCTGCATCGTCCATTCAGATCGACTGGCCGGTCTTGGCCCAGTCCGCCAGGAAGCCTTCGATCCCCTTTTCGGTCAGCACGTGCTTGAACAGGCCCTTGATGACGGCCGGCGGCGCGGTCATCACATCGGCGCCGATACGCGCGGCTTCCAGCACATGGATCGAATGGCGCACGGACGCGACCAGAATTTCGGTTTCAAAGGCATAATTGTCGAAAATCAAACGGATATCGCGAATAAGGTCCATCCCGTCGAACCCGTTATCGTCGTGGCGACCGACAAACGGCGAGACGAACGTGGCGCCGGCCTTGGCGGCGAGCAGCGCCTGGTTTGCCGAGAAGCACAGCGTGACGTTCACCATCGAACCATCCCCGGTCAGCTTGCGGCAGGTCTTGAGGCCATCAATGGTGAGCGGCACTTTGATGCACACGTTGTCCGCAATCTTGCGCAGGATTTCGGCCTCCCGCATCATGCCTTTATGGTCGAGCGCGACGACCTCGGCGCTGACCGGGCCATCCACGATACCGCAGATCTCCTTCGTGACTTCCATGAAGTCGCGGCCAGACTTGGCGATCAGCGATGGATTGGTGGTCACCCCGTCAAGCAGGCCGGCATCCGCCAGCTCCTTGATGTCAGCAATTTCAGCGGTATCGGCGAAAAACTTCATGGCGGATCGCTCCTTGTAGCCGGCAGGATGTGCGTTTGCGAATCTTGCCCCGCCTATAGGCAAGCCCGCCGGGCACGGCCAGCGCTGGGTTGCCGGCCATCGATCCGACAACCCGTGCGTAACATCAGCTGGCGGGGACCGCCTGCAATGCAGCGGTAAGTGCGGGGTCGTTGGTGCTGGCCGGATCCTTGCGGATGGCCGCTTCCTCCGCGCCGATCTCGTACCAGATGGCGTTGTCCGCATCCAGGGCGAGCGCATGCGCCGCATCGGTGATCGTCACGCCCTTGAGCGCCGCCACGGCAGAGGAGACGACCGGGTCCTTTTCCTCCTGCATGAGGCGGGTCAGTTCCGGGATCATCGCATTGACCAGGGACGAGGCCATCGTCGTGCGCAAAAGCGTAGTGGCCGCCGTGTTGCCGCCACGCAGAACCGCCGAACCGTCCGTAACTTTCAGGGCCCGCACAGACTGGTAGACAAGCGGCGCCGCAGCGCGCGCGCCGCCTTCGGCGAAATTGTTCAGTTTGTGCTGCAGGCTTTCACGGAAAAGATTTGATTTCAGGAGCTTTTCTGCGCCGGAGCCGGGGCGCGCGAAAAGCACCGGCAAATTGATGCGCGCTACCGTACTGTCCCAGAAACCGTCCGGCTGAGTCAGCTTGGCGAACGCGCGCTGGCTAGCGAGCATTAGCAGGCGGTCAACAGCGTCTGCCTGTCCGCCGGCGCCAGTACGCGGCATTCCCATCGTGGTGCACCCCGGCAAAGCCAGCGATCCAGCCACCAGCATACTCAGCAATACGGCCCTGCGCCCGAACGCATTTGTATGCAGTTTCGGCATCTGCCCCCGATATTCCATCGCCACCTCCTTCACGACCCTGTTCAAGCGCGCCTATATGCACGCCACATGCAACGCGTCCGACTCCTCGTCTTCAACGCCGCTCTTGGCGTCCTCGACTATCGCGTCCCGGCAGGGATGACGATCGAATTCGGATCGATCGTCGTTGCTCCCTTAGGCCCGCGCCAGATACTCGGCATCGTCTGGGAGCCCCAACGCCTGAACACGCAGGAAGTGCCTGACGCGAAATTGCGCAGCGTGCTGGAAGTGATGCCGGTGCCGCCGATCGCCGAAAAGCTGCGCCGTTTGATCGAATGGACCGCCGAATACTACTGCGCGCCGCTATCCTCGGTTGCCCGCATGGCGCTAGGCAGCATCTCCGCGCTGCGCGGCGGCGGCACGGCCACGGAATACCGCCTGACCGGCGCAGAGCCTTCCCGGCTGACACCGCAGCGCGCTGCAGCGCTCGATGCCCTTCAGGGCGAGCAGGGGTCCATCCGCGAACTGGCAGAGCTTGCCGGCGTTTCCGACGGGGTGCTGCGCGGGATGGTCAATGCCGGGCTGCTCGAACCGGTAACGGTAGACCTGCACAAGCCGTATCCCCCCGCCCTGCCGGACTTCGCGCAGCCGCGCCTCAACGTTGATCAGCAAGAGGCTGCGGACATGTTCGTGGAGGCGGTACGCGAAAGGCAGTTCGCCCCGTTCCTGCTGGACGGTGTGACCGGCTCGGGCAAGACGGAATGCTATTTCGAAGGCATGGCCCAGGCCTTGCGGCAAGGGCGGCAGGTGCTGGTGCTGCTACCGGAAATCGCGCTGACCGAAAACTTCCTGCGCCGCTTCGAGCATCGCTTCGGCGTGCCGCCGCTGCTGTGGCATTCCTCGCTCAAATCCAGCGAGCGGCGGCGGGCATGGCGGGCTATCGTGATGGGCGATGCGCAAGTGGTGGTCGGTGCCCGTTCGGCGCTGTTCCTGCCGTATGCCGACCTTGGCCTGATCGTGGTGGACGAGGCGCACGAAGTCTCGTTCAAGCAGGATGACGGGGTGCGGTACAACGCGCGCGACGTGGCGGTGATGCGCGCCAAGTTCGAAAGCATTCCCGTCGTGCTGGCAAGCGCCACCCCGGCGCTGGAATCAATGCAGCTGGCCGAGGCCGGCGTCTATCGCAAGATCGAACTGCCCGCGCGCTTTGGCGGCGCGCAACTGCCCGACATCACGATCCTGGACTTGCGCGAACAGGCGCCGGAACGCGGGCGCTGGCTGGCCCCGCGCCTGGTCGATGCGATGAAGGAACGGCTGGCCAAGGGAGAGCAGTCCCTTCTGTTCCTCAACCGGCGTGGCTATGCGCCGCTCACGCTGTGCCGGCACTGCGGCTATCGCTTTCAGTGCCCCAACTGCACCGCGTGGCTGGTGGAACACCGCTTCAGCCGCCGGCTGGCGTGCCATCACTGCGGCCACGAAACGCCGGTGCCCGATGCCTGTCCGGACTGCGGGACGGGCGATTGCCTCGTCGCCTGCGGCCCGGGGGTGGAGCGGATCGCGGACGAAGTGGCGGAAATCCTGCCCGAGGCGCGCACCGCACTGGTCACGTCGGACACGATGAACACGCCCGCCGCGATCGGCGAGTTCGTGGCGATGGCCGAGGGCCGCGCAATAGACATCATCATCGGCACGCAGCTGGTGACCAAGGGCTATCACTTCCCTGAACTGACGCTGGTAGGGGTGGTGGATGCCGACCTGGGCCTTGAAGGCGGAGACTTGCGCGCGGGCGAGCGCACCTATCAGCAGATCGCGCAAGTCGCGGGTCGTGCCGGTCGCGGCGAGAAGCCGGGCGAGGTGATGATCCAGACCCGCCACCCCGAAGCCGCCGTGATCGCCGCGTTGGCTGACGGCGACCGCGATGCGTTCTACGCCGCCGAAACCGAAGCGCGCCGCGATGCGGGCGCCCCGCCGTTCGGGCGCTGGGCGGCGATCATCGTCAGCTCCGAGGACCAGGCCGAGGCGCTGGCGGCGGCCCGCGCGATCGGCGGCACCGCGCCGGACCTGCCGGACATGCTGGTGCTCGGCCCCGCCCCCGCGCCGATGGCGCTGCTGCGCGGCCGCCACCGCTTCCGCCTGCTGATCAATGCACGCCGCTCCGCCGAATTGCAGAAGACCTTGCGGGCATGGCTGGAGCCGCTGCAATTCCCGCGCGGCGTGCGGGTGAACATCGACATCGATCCGTATAGTTTCGTGTAAGAGGGCGCGGGACAAGCCCATCTGCGACCTGAGTTTGGGCACGCCGGTCGGTCGAGACAATGGCTCAATTTTGGTGAAAGCCGACGCCGAAAGCCATAGCCTTATTCAGACAATCAAAAGGAGGAAGTGGTGACGCGTGACAGACGGCTCATGATCGCGTTGGTCCTATTCTTTGTTGCCCTAATCGCTGGGGTCATTCAGGCATGGATCATTCGTCTCTACCTCACCGCAGCCGTCATGAGAGGAGAGTACTAGGGTCCGGACTCATTAGAGCCACCATATGACGAAGGCGGCGATGGCGATGGTTGCCATGAAGGTCTTGATGTTGCGGTCAAACCTGGTGGCTACGCGGCGCC